>NZ_JAMLDX010000014.1 GCF_024211275.1 Sphingomonas tagetis | reverse complement strand
TCCACGGCAAACATCCCCGGCCGCTCCCAAAAGAAGCAGCCTTACCAACGGCCGGATTTTACTCCGCCACGCTCAGCACCATGCCGGCGTTCCGATGGCCTGTTTTGTCACCGCCGCATCCACGCATGGGTATTCGGTGACGGCAGGTCAGCTAACCAATCGATCGGTCCCTGCGGATCATCATCGAGTTCCAGTCGAATTCGATATCCTTCCCGCCATTCTGCTCGTCGGTTCCCTCATCAACACGGTCAGGCGCGAGCATCGGAAATGGCGCTCAACGTAGTGTTCTGCCGGGCACGCGCCACGTGCCCGGCCCGTCACAAAAGTATTACGCGATGGGATTCTCATCATCCTCATCGTCCCAGTCGGGCGGGCACCCCGGTGTCGGGTTGAACGGCGGGAACTTCGCGGGGTGCTTTCGCTTGAAATCTTTGGGCAGGTGGCGGTTGACCCGATAGAACTGCCGGCGAAGTTTGAGATAGCGCTCGCGCCCCTCTTCGAGGGAACAGGTGCAATTCGTCATCTCGATGATTTCACGGGCGAGTGAGAAATACACCTCGCGCCCCCGTTTGAAGAACTCCCACTTGGCCGCATCATCGGCGGTGACGGGCCCCAAAAACTTCACGGTCAGATTGTCGCAGATCACGATATCGTCCGGATCGGGATATTGGCGAGGGAGCGGTTTGCCGGCCAACCTCGCCGCAGCGAATTTGGGACCCCATTCGTTCTTGTAAGCATAAACGTCGGCGATGAGGGCGAGATTGAATTCCTGTTCGCGCTTGCTCGCATCCTGGAACATTTGAAGGAGGGCTTTCGCGAATTCCGGCTTCTCGGCCTGATGGGCATTGAGGGTCAGCAACGACTTGTCGATATTGGTGTAGGTCTTGCCGTTCACCTCACCGGCAATCTGCTTGCCGTAGTCGAGGATTGCGCGCTCAACATCGCTGGGAAAAGTCGGCAGTTTCATTTTGATTTCCTTTTTGCGAGGACGGCCACTCGGGTTGGGGCAATATCCCGGCGGCCACTGGTGCTCGAATGGTGGGCTGCAGTACCCGACCTTGCGGTCGGCATTCTCGAATTCCGGTCTCACGGATCCAGTCGGCGGGTCCGATGGAGGGAAGCGCCGCTTGTGACGTCGGGCCATGGTCAGGCCCCCTCGGACTGGAGCGTTTCCAGCTCGCTGAACGACATCCCGTCGGATTCGCGGATGGCATCGATCCCGTGGGCGTTGCGCATCCGGCGGATTGCAACATCGACAAACCCGGGCTCGATCTCGATCGCGAACGCCCGGCGTTCGGCCGAATGGGCGGCCAGAATGATGCTGCCGATCCCCGCGAACGGATCGAGAACGATACCGGTGCGCGAGGTGACGTCCAGAATTGCGTCCTTCAGGAGCAAAACCGGCTTCGGCGTCGCGTGGAACTTGAGCGTTTCGTCCCGCTCGGCCGAGGCGGTCGTCATCCCGTCATAATGCCACGCCGTCGAGCGGCTGCGCTGGTGCTTGCCGAGCTGCACGTTGTTGCGATGGGGGCTGTCGCCGTTGCGGAAGTACGCGATCTGCTCGGTCTGGGAGCGAAACAGGCTCCCCTGGCCCGGCAGACTCTTGACCCAGGTGCACAACGCCTTGGGCCGGCCGAAGACGATCGTGCCGGCGCGGAGCAATTCGAGCAGGAAGTGGTAGCTCATGAAGAAGGCATGGAGGCTGCCCGGTTCGCTCGCTTCCTTCATGTGTCGCATCGCGGTCGTGATGAAGCGGGCGAACTCGTTGGGCGACATCTCGCCGTGCCCGAACGCGAATTCCTCACGGTCGGGCTGGCTCGAGATCGTGCGCATGGAAATGTTATATGGCATATCCGTCAGGACGAACTGCGCCAGCTCGTCCTTCATCACCGCTTCGTAGCTCCACCCCTCGAGCGCGGTGCCGCAGAGCAACCGGTGTTGTCCCAGCTTCCACAGATCTCCCGGCCGTGTGATCGGCGCGATTCCCTCGCGCTCGAGCGCGGCGTCGACATCGTCATCTGCCGTGCCGCCCGCCAGACCCAGGAGCTGGGTGAGTTCGCCTTCCGGGATCGCCAGCCTGGAGAGCACGTCGTCGCCGAGGAGCTTGGCGAGTTCCCGAAGCTCCTCGGCCAGCATGGCATTGTCGTACCCGCCCATGTCCGAGAGCTTGTGCGCATTGATCGCGTAAAGCCGGAGTTCTTCCGGCGACATGTTGTTGACCCGCAGGACCGGGATGGTGGGCCATTTCAGTCGCTGGGCGGCCTGCACGATGGCGCCGCCGCACACGACATAGTCGTTGGCGTCGAGCAGGGGAGGCTCGACGACCGTGCCGGTGAGTTCGAGCTGCCGGGCGGCTTCCGCGATCTGTTCAGGCGGATTTTTGCGCCAGCGTTTGCCGAGCTTGATTTGCTCCGGCGGCAGCGCTTCGATCGAATGGGTATTGGGAACGTCCATCAAACGGAATCCATCTAGTGTGGATCCGTGGTGGGACATGACTTTGTATTCAAACCGCGGCCGGGATGCAATCGGGAATCTTACTGAGCGCCTGGTGCCACAGCAGTTTTGTAGAAATCGGAGCGCCTCTGCGGACTGCCGACGGATCTGCGTCGTTTTGCAGCCGATTATCGCGAGTTATCACGAATTATCACGCATTATCGCCACGTTTCCTCGAAGTGATCAGCGACAATTCGCGGCACAAGTATCTGCTTTTGCGTCACTTTCTCTGCTACGGCCGATGTTGACGGAGTCGGCACGCCGACCGGATTCGTGGAAAAACAGCGAACTTTTGCGATTCCGGGCTTTTCCAGAACCGTACTGCGGGCCGTGGCCTCAGAGAAAAGGACCGATTTTGCCGTAAATTCTCTGGCGGGGCGCCTCTCCGCAGTACCGTTCGCACCCACAAAGGGCGCAGAACTGCGCGCCTTCTGGGCGGCAGACCCAAATAAACACCGATCGAGGGACTGGGTGGCGGAGCGGGAGGGATTCGAACCCTCGATACGCTTTTGACGTATACTCACTTTCCAGGCGAGCGCCTTCGACCACTCGGCCACCGCTCCGCATGCCAGGAAGGCGCTGCCCTAGTGGCTTGCGGCGGGGACCGCAAGCGTGTCAGCGTGTCGCCATGCTGACTTCGCTCCTTGCCATCGCGCTTCAGGCCGCCGCTGTGCCGGCCGCACCGAAACCCTCCGATCCGCTCCCCGCCGACTGGATCGAGATCCCCGCCGATGAGCTGCTGGTGATGACGCTGGCAGGAAAGGGGGCGGGCGAGCGGCGGGTCGTGATCCGGCTGGCCGCGCGCTATACGCCGGTGCATGTCGCCAACATCCGCAAGCTCGCTACGGCGCGCTGGTGGGACGGTGAGACGATCTACCGCGTGCATGACAATTATGTCGTGCAATGGGGCGATGCCAGCGAGAAGAAGGCGCTGCCTGACGGCGTGATCGCGCAGCCGCCGGCCGAATATGACTGGCCGCGCTATGACGCGGTGACGCGGCTGATGCGGACCGATCCTTATTCGACTGCGGCCGGGCACAGTGCGGACGGCTGGCCGGTGGCGACGAACGGGACGGTAGCGTGGCTGCCGCATTGCTATGGCATGGTCGGCGTGGCGCGCGATCTGGCGCCGAGCACGGGAAGCGGCGGCGATCTCTATGCGGTGATCGGGCATGCGCCGCGGCATCTCGACCGCAACATCGCGATCGTCGGACGCGTGCTGGAGGGGATCGAGCATCTCTCGTCGCTCCCGCGCGGGACCGAAGGCGGGCTGGGACTCTACAAGGAAGCGAGCCAGCGCGTGCCGATCGTCAGCGTGCGGCTGGCGAGCGACCTGCCCGAAGCCGAGCGGCCGCGCTTCGAATATCGCGCGGCGGACAATGCGCGGTTCGCGGCGTGGGTGAAGTCGCGTGAGAACCGCGAGCCGCCCTTCTTCGAGCTGCCGGCGGGCGGGGCGGATATCTGCAACGTGATGCCGCCGGTGCGGCGCGCGCCTTGAGCTGGCGCGTATCTGGATGCCGGAAAGTCACAAAGGTCTCGACAGCTATCGCGAGCGGTGGCGTGGGTTTGAGGATGTCAAAGAGCGGCGCTGACGCTCTCAAATGAAATCCTACATTGCAAGTCGAGCGCGCTAACGCGCGCACCCACCCCAGCCCCTCCCTTGCAGGGAGGGGAGTCAGGTCGCGTCAGCGACCCACCCAGTCGGCGACTTCGCCGGCGACCTGGTTGGCGGCGGTGTTGAGCGCGATGCCGGCGGCGGCGGGCTCGATCGCGGTGACGGGGACGCGGGCCTCGAAGCGGCGCTTCTCGAAGGTCAGCTTCGCGCCGCGGTCGGGACGGTCGCGCGACAGCGTGGCGTCATAGGTGACGACCGCTTCGTTGGTCAGCGCGTCGAGACCGAAATGGCGCAGCTCGCCGCCGAGCCGTGCGCCGGGATCGGCCAGCGACTGCCGCAGGCTCAGCACGACGCGGCCGGTGCGTGTCGTGATGGTGTCGGCCAGCACGCGCGCGAACAGGCGGTTGGGCGCCTCGACCCATTGCGCATCCTTGAGATACGCGACGCTGGTGTCGCTCGAACGCACCGGCACGCGTGCGACGGCGAGCTCCTGCGGGACGACGGGCACGGCGATGGTGATCGTCTTGGCGCTGGCCGAGCTGCTGGTCGCGCCGACCGCGACCGCCGCGGTGGGCGTGAGGCTGAGCAGCGAGGGCGGCGGTTCGGCGCCAAACTTGATGCAGCCGCCAAGCGAGACGGGCAGGGCGAGAGCAATAAGGGCGAGCTTCTTCATCATGCGGCTCACTTCTTCCTGGGTTCGTAGTCGGGGAGCTTCTGACCGCCGATCAGCGATCCGGCGCCGCCCTTGTCGACCTTTTCGGCGACCGATTGCAGCGCTCCGGCCATTTCGCGCAGGTCCTGGATCAGCTGGCTGACCTCGGGCATCGTGCGCGTCGAGAATTCGTCGATCCCGACATCGGCCTTGCCGAGCGTGCGTTCGAGCGCCTTCATGCTGCGGTCGGCCGAGCCGATCGCGGTCTTTAGGTCCTTCATCGCCGGGGCGACGTCCTGCGACAGGACGCCGTCGGTGGTGCGCGAGAGGTTACCGATCTGTTCGGCGGCGAACCCGGCCTGCTTGACCGTATTGCGCAGCTCCGCGATCGCGAGGCGCATGTCGGGCGCGCCCTTGGCGAGCTCGCCGGTCAGCCGGTCGGTATTCTGGAGGATGCCGGCGATCGACGCCTGATTCTTGTCCGAGAGCAATTCGGTGAGCCGCTCGGTCAGCGTCGAGAGGCGCTCGAGCAGGCGCGGCGCGGAGGACAACAGCGCGCCCAGCCCGCCCTGTTTGGTCGGGATCACCGGCACGCCCATCGGGCAGACGCTGCGCGGATTGGTTTCGGGGCAGGCGATCGGCGGCGCGCCCTTGACCGCGCCGTCGAGCTGGATCTGGCTGACCCCGGTGAAGCCGACGCCCTGAATCGTCGCGGTGGTGCCCTGAAGCACCGGAATGTCGTTGTTCACGCTGATCCGCACGCGCACCAGGCTGGGATCGGGCTTGAACAGCGCGATCTCCTTGACCTGTCCCGCGGGAACGCCGGAGAAGGACACGGCCGAGCCCTTGTTCACGCCCTCGACCGATTGCTTGAAGAAGATGTCATATTCCTTCTCGGCCGCGGTGTTGATGCGCGCGAGCCAGACGGTGAACAGCGCCAGCACGGCGAGCAGGATCAGCACGACCGCGCCGACCAGCACATGATTTGACCGGGTTTCCATGCGTTGTCCCTAAGCCCCCGAGATCGTGGCCGCGCGCTCGGCGCTGGTCACCGCCGCGCGTCCGCGCGGGCCGTTGAAATATTCCTGAATCCACGGGTGATCCAGCGCGAGAAGTTCGTCGATCGTGCCGACCGCGATCACGCGCTTGTCGGCGAGCACCGCGACGCGGTCGCAGATCGCATAGAGCGAGTCGAGGTCGTGCGTGATCAGAAACACGGTCAGGCCAAGCGTGCGCTGGAGCGAGCGGGTCAGCTCGTCGAACGCGGCCGCACCGATCGGGTCGAGGCCGGCGGTCGGCTCGTCGAGGAACAGCAGTTCGGGATCGAGCGCGAGGCTGCGCGCGAGTCCGGCGCGCTTCTTCATGCCGCCCGACAGCTCGGCGGGATATTTGGGGCCGGCATCGGGCGGCAGGCCGGTCATCACGACCTTGTACGCCGAAATCTCGTCGAGCAGGCGCTGGTCGAGATTGGGGTAGAATTCGCGCAGCGGAACCTGAACATTCTCGGCCACGGTCAGCGTCGAGAACAGCGCGCCGCCCTGGAACAACACGCCCCAGCGGCGGCGGATGTCGACCGAATCATCGACATCGGCATCGAGCACGGACTCGCCGAACACCTCGATCGTGCCGGTGTCGGGCTGTTGCAGCCCAATGATCGAGCGCATCAGCACCGACTTGCCGGTCCCCGACCCGCCGACCACGCCGATGATCTCGCCGCGCTTGACGTCGAGATCGAGATCGTCGTGGATGACCTGCTCGCCGAAGCTGTTGCGCAGTCCGCGGACGCGAATGATCGCTTCGCCGTCGAAGGTCGGCCCAATGGCTGGCGCGGTCATGTCCAGCCGACCTCGGTGAAGAACACCGCGAAGAAGGCGTCGAGCACGATGACGAGGAAGATCGCCTGCACGACGGCGGTGGTGGTGCGCATACCGACCTGTTCGGCGTCGGCCTCGACCTGCATCCCCTGGAAGCAGCCGGCGATGGCGATGATCGCGCCGAACACCGGGGCTTTGACAAGGCAGACATAAAGGTCGCTCATCGGCACGACCTCGCGCAGCCGCTGGATGAAGGTGATCGGCGGGATGTCGAGCGCGATCCAGCAGAGCAGGCCGCCGCCGATGATCGCGACGAGCGAGGCGTAGAAAGCGAGCAGCGGCATCATCAGGATCGCCGCCAGCACGCGCGGTAGCACCAGCGCCTCCATCGGGTTGACGCCGATCGTGCGCATCGCGTCGATCTCTTCGGTCAGCTTCATCGTGCCGATCTGCGCGGCGAAGGCGCTGCCCGAGCGTCCCGCGACCATGATCGCCGTCATCAGCACGCCGAGCTCGCGCAGCGTGATGCGGCCGACGAGGTTGATCGTGAACACCTCCGCGCCGAACTGGCGCAGCTGCACCGCGCCCTGCTGGGCGATGACGATGCCGATCAGGAAGCTCATCAGCCCGATGATGCCGAGCGATTGCACGCCGACGACCTCGAACCGGTGGACGGTGGCGTTGAAGCGGAAGCGGCGCGGATTGACGATCACCGCGCCGAGCGCCAGCGCCGTCGCGCCCATGAAGCCGAGCAGGCCATAGAGCGTGCGGAACGCCTGAATGACCGCCTCGCCGACTTCGCCGAGCAGGCGGACGAAGGTGCCGGGCGGGGGCGGGGGCGCTTCGATCGGGTGATCGGATTCGGCGACCTGTTCGAACAGATGCCGGCCATTCTCGTCTAGGCCGGTTACCGCGGCGTTGTTGTCGCGGGCGTAGCGGTGGACGAGCCAGGCGCCGACCGTGTCGATCCGCTGGATGCCTGAAAGGTCGAGCGTGGCGATGGGGGCGGGCGCTGCCGCCAGCCGCTCGGGCAAGTCGCCGACCGAGCGCAGCGACAGGTCACCGCTGAACCGCAGTGTCCCTCCATTGGCCGCGTCGTGCTGAAAATCGGCTGGCGCGCTCATCCTTGGGGGCCAAACTCGGTCAGGGCGTGGGCATGACAGAGGCGAAAATGTCCGTCGGCAAGGCGGCCGCGAAGCCGGGTAGCGGTGCCTACTTGGCGAGCGGCCAACGCTGTCCGGCGGACATTTTCGCCCTGCCCCTCCGGGGTGGCGATCTGCAGGCCCGTGGCCGCGTCGCGAGGGTTCGACGGGCCAACCGGCCCGCCTTCACCCGCGCTCCTTGCCACGAACCTGCAGATCGCCATCATGCTCCACGCCCTGACCGAGTTTGGCCCCTTTCATCCTTGGTTCATTCGGGCTGGATCGGCAAGCGCCCGCGTTTACAGATATTTCCGTTGAAACCCAATTATGAGCAGTGAAGTAAGGCGCAGATGCGGCAACTCGCAATTTACGACATGGACAAGACGATCACGCGCAAGGCGACGTGGATGCCGTTCCTGATTCATGCCGCGATGGCGCGGGCGAGGTGGCGGCTGGCGCTGTGGCCGCTCGCGGGCGTGGCGTCGGCGGCGTATCTGGCGAAGCGGATTTCGCGCGCGCGGCTCAAGGAGATCACGCATCGGCTGATGCTGGGGCGCTCGATCCCGCCGGGCGATCTGGCGGCGGTGGCGGAGGCGTTCGCCGACAGTGTGGCGGCCGCGGGGCTGTTCGCCGATGCGCGGGCGCGGGTCGAAGCAGATCGGGTGGCGGGCTGGGAGCCGGTACTGGCGACGGCGAGCCACGGCTATTATGCGCGCGCGATCGCGGCGCGGCTGGGCGTGCGCCATGTGATCGCGACCGAGGCGCGGCGCGACGCCGATGGGAATGTGCTGGCGGGGCTGGAGGGCGAGAATTGCTACGGCCCCGCCAAGCTGCGGCTGATCGAGGCGTGGCTGGCGCGCGAGGGACTGACGCGAGGGGAGGTGCGGGTGCGCTTCTACAGCGACCACGTATCGGACGCGCCGGCGCTGGACTGGGCGGACGAGGCCTATGCGGTGAATGCGCATGGGCCGTTGCGCAAGCTGGCGGCCGCGAAGGGGTGGACGGTGCTGGATTGGGCGGGATAGCGGGCTGGCGCCCGGGGATGACGGCTGAGTCTTCCCGCGCGCCGGCCTCTACAGCAGCACGTGCAGCGTGTGGATCGCGAGACCGACCAGCCCGCCGACCAGCGTGCCGTTGATGCGGATATACTGGAGGTCCTGCCCGACGGTGTTTTCGAGCCGGCCAGTGATGGTCTGCGTGTCCCAGCTGCGCACCGTGTCGGAGACGAGGCGGACGATGCCGTCGCCATAGTCGGCGGCGGTGCCGACCGCGGCGCGGCGGACGAAGCGGTTGATCATGTGCGCGAGGCGCGGGTCGTTCTGGAGCGTCTGGCCAAGCTGGCGCAGCGCTTCGCCGAGCTTGCCGGTGAGCGCGGCATCGGGGTCGCGCGCGACACGCAGCAGTGCGGCGCGGGCCTGTTCCCACATCCCCTCGATCCAGCGGGCGAGCGCGGGATTGTCGAGCATGCCGGCCTTGAATTCCTCGACCTTGATCCGCGTGGGGATGTCGAACTGGAGGTCGAAGGCGAGCTTTTCGAGACCTTCCTCGACCTTGGCGCGCAGCGGGTGGCCGGGATCGTCGGCGACGTCGGAGACGAGCTTCGTCAGACCGTCGATGATCGCGTTCGCCAGCGTCTCGTCGAGGCCGGTCCAGCGCAGGATCGTGCCGGCGCGCTCGTGGACCATCTTGCGGATCAGGCCTTCGTTCTGCTCGATGATCTTCGCCAGCCAGCGCAGCATCGAATCCATCAGCGGCGTGTGGCGGCCCTCGGCCATCGCAGCGCCGAGCGCTTGCCCGAGCAAGGGGGCGATGTCGGTCTGGCGCAGGCGGGTGGCGACCGCGCCCTTGATCATGCCGCCCAATTGCTCCTGATCGAGCGATTCGAGCAGGCTCGCGGCCATGCGCGACGCGCCGCGGCGCAGGCGGCCCGAGCTTTCGGGCGGCAGGGCGAGCCAACGGCCGGCGGCGCCGGCGACGTCGACCTGCTGCATGCGCCGCGCGACGACGCGCGGGATCAGGAAATTGTCGCGCAGGAAGCTTGCGAGCGCGGTGGCGATACGATCCTTGTTGCGCGGGATGATCGCGGTGTGCGGGATCGGCAGGCCGAGCGGGTGGCGGAACAGCGCGGTGACCGCGAACCAGTCGGCGAGGCCGCCGACCATCGCCGCCTCGGCAAAGGCGCGGACGAAGCCGGCGGCGGGCCAGGCCGGTTCGAAGTGACGCGCCGCCAGATAGACGAGCGCCATCGCCACCAGCAGGCCGGTGGCGATCACGCGCATGCGCCTTAGGCCGGGCGGGGCGGGCTCGCGCGCGCCGAGCAGGCGACCGGACAGCGCGCGGGGGGATCGGGTCATGCCCGTAACAATCCCTCCGCGCGGCTTTGGTTCATTCGGCAGGTTGCGTTCCATCCTCGCCGCGGTGCCCGATCCGGCCACCGGGCAGCTGCTCGATCACCGGGCCGTCCTGCGGGCCATGCTCGTCGCCGGGCTTGTAGGTGAGCAAACGGCGGCGCAGGCGCGGACCCATCCACTTTTCCACGCCGATCGCGAGGCTGAAGCTGGCGGGCACGATCAGCAGCGTGAGCAGCGTCGAGAGCGCGAGGCCGCCGATCACGGTGATGCCCATCGGCGCACGCCACGAGCCGTCGCCGTTGAGCGACAGCGCGGTCGGTACCATGCCGGCGATCATCGCGACCGTCGTCATGATGATCGGCTGGGCGCGCTTGTGACCGGCGTCGGCAATGGCGGTGAGCTTGTCGACGCCCTTCTCCATCTCCTCGATCGCGAAGTCGATCAGCAGGATCGAGTTCTTCGCGACGATGCCGAGCAGCATCAGCAGGCCGATGAACACGGGCATCGAGATCGGGTTGCCGGTGATCATCAGCGCCAGTAGCCCGCCAAGCGGCGCGAGCAGCAGCGAGCCCATGTTGACCAGCGGCGAGACGAAGCGGCGGTAGAGCAGCACCAGCACCGCGAAGACGAGGAAGATGCCCGCGATCACGGCGATGATGAAGTTGTTGATCATCTCGCCCTGCCATTTGGCCTGGCCGACGACCAGTTCGCCGACGCCGATCGGCAGGTTCTTCATCGTCGGCAGCGCCTTGATCTGCTTCATCGCCTCGCCGCTGACGATACCCGGCGAGAGGTCGGCGCCGATCATGATGCGGCGCTGCTTGTTGATGCGGTCGATGCGCGTCGGGCCGGCGCCGAAGCCGATATCGGCGACGAGGCTCAAGGGCACCGAGCCGCCGGCCTGGGTGGAGACGGGCAGGTTCTGGATGGTCGAGAGGCGCGCGCGCGCATCCTCGTCGAGCGCGACGCGGATCGGGATCTGACGGTCGGAGAGCGAGAAGCGCGCGCTGTTCTGGTCGATATCGCCCAGCGTCGCGATGCGGATCGCCGACGACAGTGACTGGGTGGTCACGCCGAGACTGGCGGCGAGGTCCATGCGCGGCCGGATCACGATCTCCGGCCGCTGCAGGTCGCCCTGCACGCGCGGCGCGACGATGGTCTTGAGGCCTTCCATCTCCTCGACGATCTTCTGGGCGGTCTGCTGGAGCAGCGCCGGGTCCTCGCCGCCGAGCGTGATGGTGAGCGCGCGGCCGCTGCCGCCAAAGCCCTGCTGATTGCGGAACGAGACTCGCGCGTCAGGGATCTTGGCCAGATCGGGCGTGAGCTTGCGCTGGAATTCGTCGCTGGTGAATTTGCGGTCCTCGGACAGCAGGGCGACGACGCGGCCATTGCCGACGGCGGTGCGCGAATAGGTGTTGTCGACCCCATCCTGCTTCGCCAGCAGATCGCGCACGCGGTCGACCACGACTTCGGTCTGGGCGAGCGTGGTGCCGGGCACCATCTCGATGCTCGCGGTGACCGCGTCCTGATCCATCTGCGGCTGGAAGGTCATCGGCAGCATCATGAAGCAGACGACGGTGAGTGCGAGCGACACCGCGCCGCCGACGATCGCCGACCAGCGATGGCGCAGCGTCCAGTTGAGGATCTTCATATACTGATCCATCATCCAGCCTTCGCCATGCGTGGCGTGCCCCTTGGCCTTCAGGAAATAGGCGGCGATCATCGGGGTGAGCATGCGCGCGACGACGAGGCTCATCAGCACCGCCGCGACCACGGTGAGGCCGAAATTCTTGAAGAATTGCCCCGACACGCCGGGCATCATGCCGACTGGCAGGAACACCGCGACGATCGACATGGTGGTGGCGAACACCGCCACGCCGATCTCGTCGGCGGCGTCGATCGATGCCTGATAAGCGGTCTTGCCCATGCGCATGTGGCGGACGATGTTCTCGATCTCAACGATCGCGTCATCGACCAGCACGCCGGCCACCAGGCTGAGCGCGAGCAAGGTCATCTGATTGAGGTTGAACCCCATCAGCTCCATGAAGAAGAAGGTCGGGATCGCCGAGAGCGGGATCGCCAGCGCCGAGATCAGGGTCGCGCGCCAGTCGCGCAGGAACAGGAACACCACGACCACGGCGAGCGCTGCGCCTTCGAGCAGCGCCTCGATCGCGGAATGATATTGCGATTTGGCATATTTGGTGTTGCCGGCAAACAGCAGCTCGAAACGCACCTTGGGATTGCGCTCGGTCAGCTGCGCCAGTTTCGCCTCGGCATCGTGGAACACCTCGACATCCGACGCGCCCTTGCCGCGCTTGATGTCGAAGGCAAGCACCGGCTTGCCGTTCCATTCGGCCGAATTGCGCAGTTCGGCGTAAAGATCCCTGACCTGCGCGATATCGGCCAGCCGCACCGTCCGGCCGCCGCCGATCGCGATCTGGGTCTGGCCGAGCGTATAGGCGTTGGTCGCGTTGCCGAGCACGCGGACCGATTGTTCGGTGCCCGAAATCTCCGCACGACCGCCGGCGGCGTTGAGGTTCACCTGCCGCAGCTGCTGGTTCACCTGCGAAGCGGTCAGGCCATAGGACTGGATCTTGGCGGGATCGAGGATGACGCGGATTTCGCGGTTGACGCCGCCGACCCGCTCGACCGCGGTGAGGCCGGGCACCGACAGCAGCTCCTTCGACACGCTGTTGTCGACATACCAGGACAGCTCTTCCATCGTCATGTCGGTGGCGATGGCGGTGAAGCTGGCGATATCGTCGTCCGTGGTGTTGGCGCGGAACACCTGCGGTTCGAGAATGCCGTCGGGCAAGTCGCCGCGGATCTGGTTGACCGCTTCGCGAACGTCGTTGACCGCGCGGTCGATCGGGGTGCCGATCGCGAGCTGGATGACGGTCTGCGAGCTGCCTTCCTGAACGGTCGATTCGATCTGGTCGATGCCCTGTAGCGCGCGCACCGCGGACTCGACGCGCTGCGTGACCTGCGTCTCGAGCTCGGTCGGCGCGGCACCCGGCTGGCTGATGACGACGATCGCGATCGGAAAGTCGATGTCCGGCTGATTGTTGACGTCCATCCGCATGAAGCTGACGACCCCCGCAATCGTCAGCGCAATGAACAGCACGATGGGCGGAACCGGATTACGGATCGACCAGGCCGAGATGTTGCGGAAGCCCATGGCTGTGTCCTTACCGCTTGAGCGTCGTCAGGTTGGGAATAACCTTCTGGCCCGGATTGAGGAACGCGCCCGCGGTCAGCACGACGCGTTCGGTGCCCGTCAGGCCGCTGGTGATCGCGACGCCCGCATCGGACACGTCGCCGGTGGTGATGGCGCGGCGCTCGGCCTCGTCCTTCGCATTCAGCACAAAGACGAAATTGCCCTTGGCGTCGCTCTGCACCGCCGATTGCGGCAGCAGCGGCGCGACCTGGCCGCCTGCGATGATGCGCGCCGAGGCGAAGCCGCCGGGACGAAGCGCCTTGTCGTAGCTCAACGCGATGCGGGCGATGCCCTGACGCGTCTGCGGGTCGATCACCGGCGAGACCTGCCACACCTGACCGGTGAACACCTGAGTCGTGCCGACCGGGGTGACCTCGGCGCGGACGCCGGCGCCGATGCGCTGGAGATCGGCTTCGGAAAGCTGCGCACGCATCTCCATCTGCCCGCCCTGCGCGATGCGGAACAGCGTGCCCGAACCCGAGCTGATGATCTGGCCCGGCTCGACCTGACGAGTCAGGACGAGGCCGGCGGCGGGCGCGCGGATGTCGAGGCGGCGGTTGCGCGCCGAGATCTCGGCGAACTGCGCCTGCGCCACGCGAACCCGCGCGGCCGCCGAATCGCGCGTCGCGGTCTTGCGGTCGATGTCGGCCTTCGACACGAAGCCGCGTGCGACCAGCTGCTTCGCTCGGTCGAGTTCGGCCTGGGCGATGCCGAGATCGGCCTGCGCGACGCGGATGTTCGCCGCCTGCGACTGGGCGGTCTGCGACTGGACCGAGCGGTCGACGGTGGCGAGCACCTGTCCCGCGCCCACCCAGGCGCCCGGCTCGACCAGCACGCGCGTGACCATGCCGCCTTCGCCGGCGACGCCGACCGGCATCTCGCGCCGCGCGGCGAGCGAGCCGGTGCCGGTGATCGCGCGCTCGATGCTCTGGCGGCCCGGGATCGCGACGGTGACGGTGGAAAGCTGGCGGCCGCCGCCGGCCTGCGCACCCTTGGCGGCGGCACCGGCGGTCTTCTGGCCGTCGCTATCGCCCGAGGACAGCGCGAACCATGCGACCGCTGCGGCAATCACGACCAGTGCCGCGATGATGATCAGCCACTTGCGGCGCGAGCGCACCTCGGTCTCGTCCGTCAACGCCAGCGGTTCGTCCCTGCCCAACATCCCTGCCTCATAATTCATGCGCAACCCCTGCCACTCGGCCCATTTCGGGCATAGCGGGCCATCCCCGTCGCGCTGTATTAGATGAATAAGTCACCGGCCTCAATAGCCGTCTCAATCGTGACCGGGCCATTGCCTGTTTTCGTCTTGTTCCGCAAGCGAAAGCGTGCCGCGATGAGTCACCGGGCATACCCGAATCAGGGTTTGCAGCGCATTCATCCTGGGGCACTCTGCCGTCCGGTCCCGCAGAGGGCTGCAGACAGGAGAATGATATGCCCGACGGTATTCTCGGCTGGATCCTGATCGGCCTGGTGGCCGGCGTACTCGGCAAGCTCATCATGCCCGGAAAGGATCCGGGCGGCATCATCGTCACCATCCTGATCGGCATTGCGGGCGCACTGCTGGCAGGTTTTGTCGCGCCGTCGCTGGGAATCGACCTCAGCACCACCTTCCGCAGCTATGCCGCCGCCACGGTGGGCGCGATCGTGCTGCTGGCGGTGTATCGCTTGATCATGTCGCGGCGAACCTGACGCTTTCATTTCGGGGTCGTTCAGCCCGCGTTGCCCTTCGTGCGTTAGGCGCGGTGGATCAACCGCTGAAAGGCCCCAATATGGTTCGAATGCTTGCCGCCGCCGCGATGATCGCGGCGGTCCCGATCGCCGCCGCGGCGCAGGAGGCGGTGCCGGTCGCCATCGTCGATGGCACCTTGCTCGATGTCGTCGCCGAAGGGCAGGCGAGCCGCGTGCCCGATATCGCGACGATCCGGGCGGGCGTGGTGACCCAGGCGGCGACCGCGGCGGGTGCGCTGTCGGCCAATGCCGCGCAGATGACGCGGGTGCTGGCGGCGCTCAAGGCGGCGGGCGTGGCCGAGCGTGACGTGCAGACCGCGACGATCTCGCTGAGTCCGCAATATCGCTATGCCGAGAACCAGCCGCCGGTGATCACCGGCTATCAGGCATCGAACAGCGTGGCGGTGAAGTTCCGCGACATCGCGCGCAGCGGCGCGATCCTCGATGCGCTGGTGCGGCAGGGCGCCAACCAGATCGACGGGCCGAACCTGTCGATCGATCAACTCGAGTCCGCGCAGGACGAGGCGCGCACCGATGCGGTGAAGCGCGCGCGGGCGCGGGCCGAGCTTTATGCCAAAGCGCTGGGGATGCGCGTCGAGCGGCTGGTGTCGCTGAGCGAAGGCGATGGCGGCATGCCGGGACCGGTGCCGGTGATGATGGTGCGGGCGCAGGCCAAGGACGCGACTCAGGTCGTGCCGGGCGAGCAGCAGGTCGGGATCAACCTGCGCGTGCGGTTCCTGCTCAAATAACGAAAAGGGCCGCCCGGATGGGGCGGCCCTTTGTCTTTGCAGCGATCGCGCTGGCGCTTAGCGCAGCGAACCGCGGCGAACGAGGTTGACGATCGCCAGCAGGATGATCGCGCCGACCAGCGACGACACGAAGGTCATCACGGTGACTGCGCTGTTGATCGAGCCGCCGAACAGCAATCCGCCGATGAATGCGCCGACGATGCCGACGACGATGTTGAGCAATACGCCCTGCTGCGCGTCGGTGCGCATGACCATGCTGGCGAGCCAGCCGACCACGCCGCCGATGACGAGCCAGACGATGAGTCCCACGAGGTCCATTTCTTCCTCCACCTTGATGCCCGCATGCTTGCGGACCGTGTGGGGGCAGGACGCGCGAAGGCCGAAAATGGTTCCGCCCGCGTTTCGAGGCGCGGGCGGACAGGTGTGAGGGGGAAGGAGGAACACCCCTCGGTAATTGCGGTCAGTATTTGTGCTGGCGCTCGTAGAGCGAGCGGTAATGCTGGATGCGCGTCACGCGCAGCCCCGGCATGCCCGAACGGTCGATCGCACGCTGCCAGCCGGCGAATTCCTCGACGGTCAGGCTGTAACGGTCACAGACTTCATCGACGGTGAGCAGGCCGCCATTGACGGCCGCGACCACCTCCGCCTTGCGGCGGACCACCCAGCGCGTGGTTTCGGGCGGCGGCAGCGTGTCGAGCGTCAACGGCTCGCCGAGCGGCCCGATCACCTTTGCCGGACGGATCTTCTGGTTTTCAATCATCGCCTACCTCGATCAGGGCGGGGGGTCCCCGTCTTTGTTCTGTAACGACCATATCCGGCGCGGCTTGAGCATCGGCTAAGCGGCACGGTAAACAGCGCGTTCATGCCTCTTTCCGGCCGGTTAGCAGCATCGGTTCGTCGCCGTTCAGCACCAGCTCGACCTCATGGTTGAACGCGCCGTGCGCCGGCGCGAACAGGCCGGCGGCAGGCGCGGTCCAGTCGAGATCGGACTGCGCCCGCGCCGTCGGGCTGGCGGCCTGGCGCGCGGCGACGCCGACCATCAATATGGCCAGTTCGGTGGGGATCGCGGTGACCGCGGCGCGGTCCATCACATCCCGGTCGAATCGATAGCTCAGGTCCACGAACGCCACTCACCTTGAGTCGAAAACATCCGTTATGGGTAGCGGCGAAGGTTGAAGGCCCGGTAAATGCCGTGCGATTTTTGCATCCGGGGCGCGGCTGCACTATGTGCGCGCCCATGCTTTCCGGCGATTTCCAGCTTGCCGAGCCGCTGAACGCGCGGCGGATCGTCGTCGCCATGTCGGGCGGGGTCGACAGTTCGGTCGTGGCCGCGCTCGCCGCACGCACCGGCGCCGAGACGATCGGCGTGACGCTGCAGCTCTATGATCATGGCGAGGCGGTCGGGCGCGCGGGTTCGTGCTGCGCCGGGCGCGACATCCGCGACGCGCGTGCTGTCTGCGACCGGCTGGGAATCGCGCATTATGTGTTCGATCATGCCAGCAGCTTTCGCGAGACGGTGATCGACGATTTCGCCGACGAATATCTCGCGGGGCGCACGCCGATTCCGTGCGTGAAGTGCAATATGGGTCCGAAATTCACCGATCTGTTCGCGCTGGCGCGCGATCTCGGCGCCGATTGCCTTGCGACCGGCCATTATGTGCAGCGCGTGGTCGGCGAAGGACCGGAGCTGCACCGGGGTGCGGACCCGGCGCGCGACCAGAGCTATTTCCTGTTCGCGACGACTGCGGCGCAGCTCGACTACCTGCGCTTTCCATTGGGCGGCATGCCCAAGGCTCAGGTGCGCGAGATCGCCGCGGAGCTGGGGCTGGGCGTGGCGGGCAAGCCCGACAGCCAGGACATCTGTTTCGTCCCCGACCGCGACTATGCCGGGCTGGTCAAGAAGCTGCGGCCCGAGGCGGATACCGCCGGGGACATCGTCGATGAAGCGGGCAACAAGCTCGGCGAGCATCGCGGGCTGATCCACTTCACCGTCGGGCAGCGGCGCGGGCTGGAGATCGGGGGCAGTCCCGAGCCGCTCTATGTGATCCGGCTCGACGCGGCGCGGCGCGAGGTGGTGGTGGGGTGCAAGGCGGCGCTCGCGGTGCGCGCGGCGCGGATCGAGGGGCTGAACTGGCTCGGCGATGGCCATCAGGGACCGATGACGGCGAAGGTGCGCTCGCTGGCCAAGCCGGTGTCGGCGCGGCTGGAGGGCGATCGTGTGGTGTTCGAGACGCCCGAATATGGCGTCGCGCCGGGGCAGGCTGCGGTGCTCTATGCCGGCGAGCGCGTACTGGGCGGCGGCTGGATCAAGGAAACCGAGCGCGCCGAACTGGCGGCGGCCTGAGCGCGGCGGGAGGCGTCCGGGCCGGCATCGCCAGCCCGGACCAACGGCCTAACGCTTGTAGATCAGCTCCTGCAGCAGCATGTTGCCGCCGAGCTTGCGGTATTTGGCGCGCATGCCGCTCTGCTTGTCCTGATCGCGCGTGGTGGTGGCGAGATAGGCGTTCATCTCCTTCTCGCGCATCTCGTCCTCGGCCGGCGTGGTGACGCGGTCGGCGATGGTGACGAGGTACAGGTCGGGCTCGCCGGCACGTTTGTTGATGTTGGCGAGGATGAACGACTCCTTCACCCAGCCCTTCTTCTTCTGGAAATCGAGGCTCTTGCGGTAAACGCCGGCAAGGTGATCGGCATAGTCGCCGGCATGGCCGTCCTCGACGGTTATTTCCGAAACCGTCCAGAAGTTTCCGCCCTTCAATGGGTAATCCTGCGCGGCCACCGGCGCCGCAATAGCGATCGTCATCGCGCCCAGCGCGGTCAGCATCAGCTTTTTCATGGACATTCCCCTGCTCGGACCGTTGTCCGATCGACGATTTACGGCAGTCCGGCGACTGCCGGGCAGTCAAATCGCCAGCGGGTTATGAACCTGAATGTTTCTGGGCGGTAACGAATAATATCAAGCTTTGCCGCGTTGGAAAAAGGTCGCGATGACCTCTCGCCGGATGCGAAAGCCGATCGTCTCGTAGAGCGCGATCGCGCCGTGATTGTCGGCATAGCTGTGCAGGAACGGGGTCTCGCCCGCCGCGACGATGTGCGCCATCACGATCCGCATCAGCCGGCCGGCATAGCCTCTGCCGCGGAAGTCTGGGTGAGTGCAGACGGCGCTGACTTCGGTCAGGCCGGGTGCACGCATGCGCTCGCCCGCCATCGCGACGAGCCGGCCATCGACGCGCACGCCGATGAAGCTGCCGAGGCGGTGGGTGTGGGAGACGAACGGGCCGGGGCGGGTCAGGGTGGCGAGTTCGAGCATCTCGGGGGCGTCTGCGTCGGAGAGGGCGAGATGGTCGAACGGCTCGGGCGCGGCGGGATGTTCGGCGAGCATCTGGACGAGCATCGCCTGCTTGGTGACCGTCAGGCCGGGCGGGACTGGCATCGACTCGCCCTCGACCGTGACGAGCGCGCCGCCGGGCGGGGCGAGTGCGGCCAGCGCGGCAAGACTTTCGGACGAGGCATCGGCAGAAGCGGCAAGGATGTTGATCTCGGGGCTGAAGCGCAGCGCTGTTGCCGCGTCGCCCGCCGCGAACGCCTGCTGGCGCCCGGTCAGCGCGGTCCAGACGGGACGGTCGAGCGGGTGATTCACAGGGTAAAAATTCCTTCGATCACCGTCACGCACTGGCCGCGGAGGATGGCCTGATCGCCGGTAAGTTCGCAATCGACATGGCCGCCGCGCTTGCTCGCCTGATACGCCGTGAAGCGCGCGCGGCCGAGCCGGGCGGCCCAATAGGGGGTGAGGACGCTGTGCGCCGAACCGGTGACGGGGTCTTCGTCGATCCCCGCGGCGGGGGCGAAGACGCGGCTGACGACGTCGGTCTCCGTGCCCGGCGCGGTGACGATGTTGAGCGTGTCGCCGAGCGCGGCCAATGCGCGGAAATCGGGCTGGAGCGCCAGCACCGCCTCGGCGCTGTCGAGCAATGTGAGGTCGTAGCCGTTGGGATGGTGCAGCGTCTTGCCGCTGGTCACGCCGAGCGCATCGAGCAGGCCGGGAATTTCGGCAGGGGCGGGCGGATAGGCCGGCAGCGCCATCGCATAGCTGTACCCGTCGCGCGCCACCGACAGGATGCCGGCCTTGCGCGTGCGGAAGGTCACGCGGTCGAGCGCGGTGTCGCGACTCAGCAGATAGTGACCGCTCGCCAGCGTCGCGTGGCCGCACAGCGCGATCTCGACCGCCGGGGTGAACCAGCGCAGTTCGTAATCGGCCGCGCCGCTCGCATCGGGGACGATGAAGGCGGTCTCGGCGAGGTTGTTCTCCTCGGCGATGGCTTGCAGCACTGCATCGTCGAGCCAGGCGTCGAGCGGCATCACCGCGGCCTGATTGCCGGAGAATGGGCGGTCGGCGAACGCGTCGATCTGGGCGAAGGCGAGCTTCATTCGGCGTCTTTCAACTGCTCGATCTCGTCGGCCTCGCGCAGCGGGTCGCCGGGCTGGTCGATCTGACCGACGGGATCGACATGGATGAGGATTTCGGTGCCGGGGAAGGCGGCTTCGAGCTTGGCTTCGAGCTCGTCGGTAACGTCATGCGCCTGCGCGACGCTCAGCTCGCCGGGCAGGTGGATGTGGAATTGCGCGAAATCCTGTGCGCCGCTGGTGCGGGTGCGCAGGTCGTGCAGGCTTTCGAGGCGCGGCTCGGTCGCGGCGACCTCGACAAAGGCGCGGCGCTTCTCCTCGGGCCATTCGCGGTCCATCAACTGGCCCATCGCCTCGCTCGCCCCGGTCCACGCGCCCCACAGCAGCCACAGCGCGATGGCGATGCCGAACACCGGATCGGCGCCGCGCAGCGCCAGAAATTGCTCGAGCACCAGCGCTGCGATCACGCCGGTATTGAGCAGCAGGTCGGACTGATAATGGAGCCGGTCGGTGCGGATCGCGATCGATCCGCTCGCGTCGATCGCGTGGCGCTGGTACGCCGTCAGCGCGAAGGTGGCGAGGATCGCGATCAGCGACACGATGATGCCGGATTCGGCCTGCGCGGCGACCTCGCCCGAGAAGAAGCGCTCGACCGCGCGCACCGCGATGAAGCTGGCCGAGACCGAGATCAACGCGACCTGGACCAAGGCGGCGAGCGCTTCGGCCTTGCCGTGACCGAAGCGATGCTTTGCGTCGGCGGGCTGCGCGGCGATGCGCACGCCGGCCAGCGTGACGAGACTGGCGACAAGATCGAGCAGGCTGTCGGCAAGGCTGGCGAGCATCGCCACCGACCCAGTCTGCCAGGCGGCATAGCCCTTGAGCGCGCCGAGCAAGAGCGCGGTGGCGACGCTGGCGAGCGCGGCGCGGGTGGGGGTGACGGTCATGGGTAAAGCAGGCCTTCCGACCAGCCGTCATCGGTGCGCACGAACAATCGGCGCTCGTGGAGGCGGTGCTCGCGGTCCTGCCAGAATTCGATTCGCTCAGGGGTAACGCGATAGCCGCCCCAATGCGGCGGGCGCGGGACGTCGCCGCCCTCGAACCGCGCCTGCATCTCGGCAAAGCGCGCCTCGAAGGTGGCGCGGTCGGCAAGCGGGCGCGACTGGTCGCTGGCCCAGGCGCCGAGCTGCGAATCGCGGCTGCGGCTGGCGAAATAGGCGTTGGATTCGGCGTCGGTGGCGAGGCTGACCGGGCCTTCGATGCGGATCTGGCGGCGCAGCGACTTCCAGTGGAACAGCAAGGCGGCCTTGGGCACCGCGGCGAGGTCGGCGGCCTTTCGTCCCTCGCGGTTGGTGTAGAAGACGAAGCCATCGGGGCCGTGGCCCTTGAGCAGCACCATCCGCACCGAGGGCTGGCCGTCCGCATCGACCGTGGCGAGCGCCATCGCATTGGAGTCGTTGGGCTCGGTTTGTCGCGCCTCGGCATACCAGGAATCGAACAGCGCGAAGGGGTCGCCATAGGGAGTTGCGGTCATGCCGCACCAAATAGGCGGAACGAGTCGGCATCCCAAGCTTTGAATCGGCTTCGCAACGACGGCTTGTAGCAACTGGGAGTCCGGACATGGCAGCGCGCGCATATTGGCAGGGGCAGATTCGCCTCGCGCTGGTCTCGATCCCGGTGGAGATTTATTCCGCGACCAAATCGGGCGCGCAGATCGCCTTCCATCAAGTGCACGAACCCTCGGGCAAGCGGATCAAATATGAGAAGGTCGTGCCCGGCGTCGGGCCGATCGATGTCGACGAGATCGTCAAGGGCTTCGAATATGAGAAGGGCCATTATGTCCTGCTCGAGCAGGACGAGATCGATGCGGTGAAGCTCGAGTCCAAGAAGACGCTGGAGCTGACTCAATTCGTCGATGCCGACGAGATCGACGTGCTTTATTATGAAAAGCCCTATTTCGTGGTGCCGGCCGACGATCTGGCCGAGGAGGCGTTCGTCGTGCTGCGCGAGGCGCTGCGGCGCTCGCGCAAGGTGGGGCTGGGGCAGCTCGCGATGCGCGGGCGCGAATATGTCGTCAGCCTCAAGCCGTGCGGCCGCGGGATGGTGCTCGAGACGCTGCGCTATGCCGACGAGGTCAACAAGGCGCAGGGCTATTTCCGCGACATCCCCGATATCGAGCCCGATGCCGAGCTGCTTGGCCTCGCCGAATCGCTGATCGAGAAGAAGGCGGGCAAGTTCGATCCGGCCACCTTCCACGACCGCTATGTCGATGCGCTGAAGGACCTGATCGAGCGGAAGAAGAAGCAGAAATCGAACCGCAAGATCATCGAGGACAAGGACGACGGCGCCGATCCGCGCGGGTCGAACGTTGTCGATTTGATGGCGGCGCTCAAAAAGTCGCTCGAGAAGCCGGGCGGCGGGGCCGTGGCGAAACCGGCAGCGAAGAAGGCGCCGGCGAGGAAGCCGCCCGCCAAGCCCCCGGCAAAGAAGCGGGCCTGACGATGGAGCTGAACCCGCCGACCGGCTTTGGCGCGTTGCATTGGGACGTGGTGCTGCGGCTGCTCGGCGCGGCGGTGGCGGGGCTGCTGATCGGGATCGATCGCGAAGCCAAGGGGCACGGACCGGGGATGCGCACGCACGCGATCCTGTGCTTCGCGGCGTCGCTGGTGACGGTGTCGGCGCTGGCGCTCTATTATCAGCTCGGCGGCACGCAGTCGCAGGCCGATCCGCTGCGCGTGATCGAGGGAACCGCGGCGATGGCGGGGGTGATCGCGGGGGCGCTGATCGTGTTTTCCCGCGGCGAGATCAAGAACCTGACGACCGCTGCGCATATCTGGCTGGCGGCGGTGATCGGGATCGCGTTCGGCGCGGGGCTGTATCCGATCGCGGTGATCGGGACGGTGGTGTCGGTGGTGCTGCTCACCGTGTTCCAGCGCATCGAAAAAGAGGCGTTCGACGAGACGGACGGGCGCGATGGGAAAGATTGATCCGCTCGACAAATATAATTCGATGCGGGACTTCGCGAAGACCGCGGAGCCGAAAGGCGAGATCGCGCGGGGCGAGGGCCGCAAGTTCATCGTGCAGAAGCATGACGCGACGCGGCTGCACTGGGACTTTCGCATCGAGGTGGACGGCGTGCTCAAGAGCTGGGCAGTGACGCGCGGGCCGAGCCTCGACCCCGCCGAGAAGCGCCTCGCGGTGCGGACCGAGGATCACCCGATGTCCTATGCCAGCTTCGAAGGGACGATTCCCCCTGGCGAATATGGCGGCGGCACGGTGATGCTGTGGGACGAAGGCGAATGGGCGCCGGTGCCGGGCAAGAGCGCGAAGGATCTGGAGAAAGGCCATCTCCATTTCGTGCTGCAGGGCGAACGGATGCGCGGGGAATGGCTGCTGATCCGGCTGCGCCCGCGCGGGAAGGAGAAGCGCGAGAACTGGCTGTTGCGCAAGATCGAGGACGATGCCGCGGGCGCGACCGACGCGCTGGTCGAGACCGGGCTGACCAGCATCAGGACCGGGCGGACGATGCAGGAGATCGCCGAGGGGGTGAAGCCGGGCAAGCCGGCGGCCCGGCGCAAGACCTCACCCCGGCCGGCGATGAAGGCCGCGCCGAAGTTCCGCGAGCCGCAACTGGCGACGCTGGTGGACGCGGTGCCGTCGGGCAATGGCTGGCTGCACGAGATGAAATATGACGGCTATCGCGCGCTGATCGCGGTGGGGAAAGGCGGCGCGAAGGTGTTCACGCGCACCGGGCTCGACTGGACCGAAAAGTTCGCCGGGATCGCCAAGGCGGCGGCGGGGCTGGCGGTGGGGTCGGCGCTGATCGATGGCGAGGTGGTGGCCTTCAAGGACGGCAAGCCCGACTTTTCGACCTTGCAGGAGGCGCTGTCGGCAGGGCGCGGCGAGCTGAGCTTCTTCGGGTTCGATCTGCTGGAGCAGGATGGCGAGGATTTGAGCAAGCTGCCGCAGCTCGAGCGCAAGGAGCGGTTGCGGGCAGTGCTGGCGGGAGCGGACCCACGGCTGATCTTCTCGGAGCATGTGCTGGGCGCGGGCGAGAAACTGTTCGAGGCGATGTGCCGCGAGGGGCATGAGGGGATCGTGTCGAAGCGCGCCGATGCGCCCTATCGCGGCACGCGGACCAAGAGCTGGCTCAAGGTCAAATGCACGCGGCGGCAGGAATTCGTCATCATCGGCTGGTCGGCGAGCAGTGCGGCGGGACGCGGGTTCCGCTCGCTGCTGCTGGGGCTGAACGAGGGTGGCGAGCTGCGTTACGCCGGCAAGGTCGGCACCGGGTTCGACACGGCGACGAGCCATGCCTTGCGGGCGAAGCTCGACAAGCTGGCGCGCAAGTCGCCGCCGGTCGATGTGCCGCGCGAGGCGGCGCGCGGCGCGCATTGGGTGACGCCCAAATTGGTGGCGGAAGTTGCCTTCGCCGAGTTCACCGCGGAAAATGTCGTGCGCCATGCGAGCTTCCTCGGGCTGCGCGAAGACAAGCCGGCGGAGCAGGTCGTCGTCGAGAATGCGGCGAAGGCGCCGGACGCGCCCGAGAGCGACGTGAAGATCAGCAACCGCGACCGCGTGATCTTTCCCGATTCGAACGTCACCAAGGGGGATCTCGCCGACTATTATGCCGCGGTTGCGCCGATCCTGCTGCCGTGGGTGACGCATCGGCCGATCAGCCTCGTGCGCTGCCCGCAGGGGCGGGCCAAGCATTGCTTCTTCCAGAAACATGACGCCGGCAGCTTGGGCGAGCACGTCAAACAGGTCGACATCAAGGAGAAGGACGGGTCGGTCGAGCCCTATCTGTGGGTCGACGACATCGACGGCGTGCTGACCTGTGTGCAGATGGGGACGATCGAATTTCACGGCTGGGGCAGCCGGGTCGAGGATGTCGAGAAGGCGGACCGCGTGGTGTTCGACCTCGATCCCGACGAGGGCCTCGATTTCGAGCGGGTCAAGTCGGCGGCGGCGGATCTGAAGCGCCATCTCGCCGACCTTGGGCTGACCAGCTTTGCGATGCTGTCGGGCGGCAAGGGTGTGCACGTTGTGGTGCCGCTGGTCCCACAGGCGGAATGGCCGGCGGTCAAGTCGTTCGCCGACCGCTTCGCGCGCGCGCTGGCGCAGGCCGAGCCGGATCGGTTCACGGCGAACCTCAAAAAGATCGACCGCAAGGGCAAGATCTTCATCGATTATCTGCGCAACCAGCGCGGCAGCACCGCGGTGCTGCCCTATGTCGCGCGGGCGCGGCCGGGGGCGCCGGTGGCGGTGCCGGTCGGATGGACCGAACTGCGCGACATCGCGACACCGCAGCTGTTCAGCGTGCGCGACGCCGACGCGCTGATCGAACGGTCGACCTCGCGCGCGCTCAAGGGATGGGGGCAAGCGGAGCAGGTGCTGCCCGACATCTGATCTTTGTTGCGCTGCACCCTGATTGCGACCAGAACGCCCCGGCGAAAGGGTTTGATTTGGCAAGCGCTGCGGCGACATCCTTATTCGATGCAGCGACCATCGCCGCGCGCTGGGTCGCCGACTATCGCGCCGCGACCCCCGCGACCGATGTTCTCTATGCCGCCGGGCTCGACGATCCCGCCTGGAACGCGGCGTTCGAGGAACTGGCCGGGCGTTCGGGCGATGATCTTGGCCATGCCCGCGACCGGGCGCAGCGCCATGCCGAGGATATCGGCACCGGCTTTCGCATCGTCGGCGAGGGCGAGGAACGGCCCTGGCCGCTGTCGCCGGTGCCGCTGCTGATCGCCAGGGACGAATGGCAGGGGATCGCGGCGGGGGTGGCGCAGCGCGCCGACCTGCTCGAAGCGGTGATCGCCGATTGCTATGGCGAGCAACGGCTGGTGTCGGGCGGTTACCTGCCCGCCGCATTGGTGACGGGCAGCCCGTTCTTCCTGCGGCCGATGATGGCGCTGACGCCACCCGGCGGCTACCACCTCAACTTCGTCGCGGTCGATCTGTGCCGCGGGCCGACCGGCGAGTGGCGCGTGCTCGCCGATCAGCTGCGCGCGCCGGTCGGGGCGGGCTACGCGCTGGAGAATCGCCTCGCGATGTCGCGGCTGGTCGGCGGTTTGCAGTCGCGGCTCAATATCGAGCGGCATGCGCCCTTCTTCGCGGCGTTCCGCGAGGGGCTGGCGGCGCGCTGCCGCCGGATCGATCCGCGGATCGGGCTGCTGACGCCGGGGCGGTTCAACCCGAGCTATGCCGAGCAGGCGCATCTCGCCCGTTATCTCGGGCTGTTGCTGGTCGAGGGCGGCGATCTCGCGGTGCTCGACGACCGCGTCTATCTGCGCACGATTGCGGGCCTCAAGCGAGTCGATGCGCTGTGGCATCGCGTCGATCCGCGCATGGTCGATCCGCTGGCGTTCGACTCGCATTCGCAGATCGGCGTGGCCGGACTGGTCGACGCGATGGCGGCGGGCGAGGTGGTGATCGCCAACACGCCGGGCGCCGGACTGCTGGAGGCGCCGGCCTTTGCCGCGTTCCTGCCCAAGCTGAGCACGCGGCTGACCGGCGAGAATCTCAAGCTCGCCAATATCGCGACCTGGTGGTGCGGGCAGGCGCGCGAGGCGGCCGAGGTCGCGGCCGATCTCGACAATATGCTGATCGCGCCGGCGTTCGGCGTTGGCACCAATGTGCTGAGCGACGGCGCCGCGGTGCTGGGCGCGAATATGCCGCCCGAACAGCGCGCGGCGCTGATCGCCGATTTCGAGCGGCGGCCGCAGGATTATGTCGGGCGCGAGGTGGTGCGGCTGTCGACCATGCCGGTGGTGACCGAGCAGGGGCTGGCGGCGCGGCCCTTCACGCTGCGCGTGTTCGCGGCGCGCGGGCCGGACGGGGGCTGGCATGTCCTGCCCGGCGGCTTCGCGCAGATCGGCGAGCATCCCGACGAGCGCGCTGCGGTGATGGGCGAGGGCAGCTGGTCGGCGGATGTCGTGATCCACGGGCCGGACCCGGTGCAGCCGGTAACGCTGCTGCCGAGCGACGACACCACGCAGCTGCGCCGCAATCCCGGCACGCTGCCGAGCCGGGTGGCGGACAATCTGTTCTGGCTCGGACGTTATCTCGAGCGGGGCGAAGCGCTGCTTGGCCTCGTTCGCTCGCTGCTCGGCCATTCGATCAGTGCGGATACCGGCGCGGCGCTGTCGGTCGAGACGGTGCGCGAGCTGGTCTCGATCCTCGCGATGTCGGGCGCCGCGGCGGCACCGCCGAGCCTCAAGCGCGCCGACCTCACCCGCTTCGCGGCGGCGGCGATGGACGGCGCTGACGGCTGGACGAGCGTGCGCGCGATCAACCGTCAGGCGTGCGGCATCGGCGCGGTGAGCCGCGACCGGCTGTCTGCCGACATGATCCGGCTGCTCGAAGCGCCGTTTCCGACCAAGGGCGGCCAGCTCGACCGCGCAGGCTCGCTGCAGCGACGCTATTATGCACTGGCTGGGCTGGGCGCGGAGCATCTCGGCCGGACCGATGCCTGGCGGTTCCACGACCTCGGCCGCCGGATCGAGCGTGCGGTCGCGGCGATCCGGGCGATCCGCGGCTTCGGCCACGCGAATGCGACGAGCGACGATTTGTCGACGCTACTCGACCTCGCCGACAGCCAGATCAGCTATCGCCAGCGTTACCTGACCGGCATTGCGCGCGTGCCCGTGCTCGATCTGGTCGCGCTCGATCCCGGCAATCCGCGTGGCATCGCCTTTCAGGTGGCGGCGATCACCGAGCATCTCGCCAAGCTGCCCGTGCTGTCCGACGATGGCCTTGCCGAGGCGCAGCAGGCGCAGGCGGCGGAACTGGCGGCGATCATCGCGACGGCGCAGGCGGCGTCGCTCGACGAGGCCAGGCTCAACGACATCGGCAACCGGCTGGCATCGCTGTCCGACGCGATCGCGCGGCGATATTTCCTGCAAGGGGCGGAGCCGTTGCGCGCGGCGAGCCTCGTGTTCGCCTGATGCTGTATAATATCCGGCATGTGACGCGGTTCGATTACGCGGAGCCGGTGGCGTTCGCGCGCTGCAATTTGCGGCTCAAGCCAATCGCCTGGTCGGGGCAGGAACTGCACGATTATGGCCTGACGATCGAGCCGGGCGGGCGTACCTCGCCGGCGCGGGCCGAGGCGGGGCTGGCCAATGTCGTGCGGCTGGTTGTCGAGCAGGCGTCGACCAGCCTGACGATCGAGAGCCGCTGCCGCATCACCGTCGACCGGCCGGTGCCGGTGCCCGACGCCAGCGACCCGACGCTGGCCGAGGTTGCGAAATGGGCGCGCGAGAGCCGTGACGCCGGGCCGGCGAGCCCGGCGGCTTATCTCTTTCCCTCGCCGCTGCTGCCGCTCGATGCCGACATCGCGGCTTGGTGTGCCGAGGATCTCGATCCGTCGCGCGGCGCGCTGGAGGCGGCGATTACGCTGGCGCAGCGCATCCAGCGCGAGTTCGCGTTCGATCCGACCGCGACGCTGGTCGATACCACGCCGCATGAGGCGTTCGTGAAGCGCGGCGGGGTATGCCAGGACTTCGCGCAGATCATGATCTCCGGGCTGCGCGCGGCGGGACTGCCGGCCGCCTATGCCTCGGGCTATCTGCGCACCTTGCCGCCGCCGGGGCAGCCGCGGCTGGTCGGCGCGGACGCGACTCATGCCTGGGTACTGCTGTGGTGCGGCCCGGCGCGCGGCTGGGTCGGCGTCGATCCGACCAACGGCATCTGGATGGCGAGCGACCATGTGATCGTCGCGATCGGCCGCGACTATGCCGATATCGCGCCGGTCGATGGGGTGATCCTGGGCTATGGCGCGCAGGCGATGAAGGTTTCGGTGGATGTCGAGCCGCTCGAGACGGTTGTCTGACTTGCAACCGGCGGCGTCCGCGCCGATGTAGCCGCGTAAGACGGTGGAAATTCAACGGGGAAGAACGTGGCTGATCCTTACACGACGCTAGGCGTGTCGCGCGGCGCGAGCGAGGACGAGGTCAAGAAGGCGTACCGCAAGCTCGCCAAGGAGCTGCACCCCGACCGCAACCAGGACAATCCCAAGGCCGCCGAGCGCTTCGGCACGGTGACGCAGGCCTATGACCTGCTGATGGACAAGGACAAGCGCGCGCGTTTCGACCGCGGCGAGATCGATGCCGAGGGCAATCCGACGTCGCCGTTCGGCGGCGGGTTCGGCGGCGCGCGCGGCGGGCCGCAAGGCGGGTTCCGGCCGGGCGGCGGCGGGTTCGATTTCGGCGGCGGCGAGTCCGATCTGGGCGATATCTTCGAAGGCCTGTTTGGAGGCCGCGCCGGCGGCATGGGCGGACAGCCGGGCGGCTTTTCCAGCGGTTTCGGGCGGCGCCCGCCGCCGGCCAGGGGCGCCAATGTCGCCTATCGCCTGCGCGTGCCGTTCGAGGATGCGGCGGCGCTCAAGCCGCAGCGCATCCAGCTGCGCGACGGCGCGACGATCGACCTGAAGCTGCCCAAGGGCGTCGAGACCGGCACGCAGATGCGACTGTCAGGCAAGGGCGACGCGGGGCCGGGCGGCAATGGCGACGCGATCGTGACGATCGAGGTGGAGCCGCACCGCTTCTACGCGCGCGATGGCGACAACATCCGGCTCGACCTGCCGGTAACGCTCAAGGAAGCGGTCGAGGGTGCGGCGGTGCGCGTACCGACGCCCGAAGGCGCGGTGAGCCTCAAGGTGCCGGCTGGATCGAGCTCGGGCAAGACGCTGCGGCTCAAGGAACGCGGCTTTCACGGCAAGGGCGGCCGCGGCGACCTGCTGGTGACGCTGATGATCGAGATTCCGGCGGGCGACACGAAGCTCGCCGAGTTCGTAAGTGGTTGGGAGGACAACGGGAACCCACGGGCGCGGCTGGGCGTCTGACGCGGGTGAACGAAACCGAATCCATCCCCGCAATCTCCCCGGAATCGCCGGAGGCGCGGCGGCACGGGTTCCACAAACGGCTGACCGACCTCGGCGTCACCGAGCGCGCGATCGAGGTCGCCAAGCGCGTGCTGCTCGGCGCCTATAATGAGGGGTTCACCCATGCCGGGAACCTCGCCTATCTCAGCCTCGTCACCTTGTTTCCGTTCTTCATCGTGGCGACCGCCATCGCGCGGTTGGTCGGGCGCACCGGCGATGGCTTGCAGGCGGTTGCAGCGTTCCTGCGCACGGTGCCGCCGGAGGTGGCGGAGTTGCTGCGTCCGGCGATCCTCGAAGTGCTGGAGGCGCGCTCGGGCTCGCTGCTGTGGCTCGGCGCGATCGTCGGGCTGTGGACCACCTCGGGCTTCATCGAGACGGTTCGCGCGATCCTGCGTCAGGCCTATGGCGTGCAGTCGGGCACGCCGTTCTGGCGACTCAAGCTCGGCGCGATCGGCATGGTGATCGCATCGGTGGTGCTGGCGATGATGGCATTCAGCTTTCAGGTCGTGCTGATCGGTGCGGAGCAGTTCATCTGGCGTGTGATCCCGTTCGCATCGGATGCGCAGCGGATCATCTCGGTGACCAAGGTCGCACCCGCGATCGCGCTGTTCGGCGCGCTCTACATCCTGTTCTACACGTTGACGCCCAAGCGCTACCGCATGGCCAAATGCCCGAAATGGCCGGGGCCGGTGTTCGTGACCCTGTGGTGGATGGCGTGCACCGCGGCGCTGCCATGGGTGATCGGATCGTTCGGCGGCTATGGCCTCACCTATGGCAGTCTGGCCGGGGTGATGGTGGCGCTGATCTTCTTCTTTCTGATCGGTTTCGGGGTGGTGATCGGCGCCGAACTCAACGCGGCTCTGGCGGAAGTGCCTTCTTCCAGTCTAGAGGAGCCGGGGAAGGAACCGGAGGGTTAATGTGACCGGATTGATGCAGGGCAAGCGCGGGCTGATCATGGGGCTGGCCAACGACCGCTCGCTCGCCTGGGGGATTGCCAAGAAGCTGCGCGAGCATGGCGCCGAACTGGCGTTCAGCTATCAGGGCGAGGCGCTGGAGCGGCGCGTGCGGCCGCTGGCGGAGGAACTGGGCAGCGATTTCCTGATCGACTGCGACGTCAGCGACATGGCGGCGCTCGATACCGCGTTCGCGACGCTTGGGGCGCGCTGGCCGACGATCGACTTCGTGGTCCATGCGATCGGCTTTTCCGACAAGAACGAACTGCGCGGCGGCTATGTCGACACCAGCCTCGACAATTTCCTGATGACGATGAACATCAGCGTCTATTCGTTCGTCGCGGTGTGCAAGCGCGCCGCGGCGATGATGCCCGACGGCGGCTCGCTGCTGACGCTGAGCTATTATGGCGCGGAGAAGGTGATCCCGCACTATAACGTCATGGGCGTGGCCAAGGCGGCGCTGGAGACGAGCGTGCAGTATCTCGCGGTCGATCTGGGTGGGCAGAAGATCCGCGTCAACGCGATCAGCGCCGGACCGATCAAGACGCTGGCGGCGAGCGGGATCGGCGACTTCCGCCTGATCCTCAAGTGGAACGAGCTCAACTCGCCGCTCAAGCGCAACGTCACGATCGAGGATGTCGGCGGCGCGGGGCTGTATTTCCTGTCCGACCTGTCGAGCGGCACCACCGGCGAGACGCACCATGTCGACGCCGGCTATCACGTCATCGGCATGAAGGCCGAGGACGCGCCGGATATCGCGCTGGTTTGATGATCGGACTGGCCTTTCTCCTGATGTTGCAGGCGGCGTCTCCCGCTACGCAGGATTTGCCGCGTTCTCACCGCGAAGGTGCCGGCCCCTCTACAATGTGCGGAATTACCGCGGCAGACGCGAAGGGATTGCGTGCCATGGTGGAGGCGGACTCCCGGTTCATCGTTGGTGACGGCGGGTCACGGTTCGAGCTGTTCGCGACGCCCGATCAGATGATCCAATGGACGTTTGCCAAACCGGGTGAGGCGGCATTTCCGTCGGCCTCGTGTCGTGAAGTGATGCGAACTGCGGATGGCTCGCTTTCTATGAAACGTGATCTCAGGTGCGATGCCGACCGGGTGGCATGCGATAAGCTGGCTTTGGAGTATGGCGACCTTGATGCCCGCTTGACCCGTGCTCTGCAGGGCAAAACCGAGTGACCATCGCGATCCGCCCGGCGACCGGCGGCGACGTGGCGGCGATCGATGCGTTGCTGCGGCGGAGCTTTCCGGCCGCCGACGAGGCATTGCTCGTGCAGCGGCTGTGCGTCGACGGCGACATGGTGCTGACCTTGGTGGCGGACGACGAGGAGACCGGCGAGCTGGCTGGGATGGTCGCGTTCAGCCGGATAAGCATCGAGGCGGGCGGCAACGCGATCCCGGGCGTCGCGCTGGCGCCGGTGGCCGTCGGGCCAAGCTATCGCCGGCAGGGCGTGGCAGAGGCGCTGGTACAAGCCGGGCTCGACCATCTCGGCGATGCTGGCGCGGCGGTGTGCTTCGTGCTGGGCGAGCCGTCTTATTACGGGCGGTTCGGGTTTTCCGCGGAACATGCCGACGGTTTCGAGTCGCCTTATGCGGGCGAATATTTCATGGCGGTGCCATTGCAGGGCGGCAAGCTGGCGTGCGGGGCGCGGGGCAGGGCCGAACATGCGGCGGCGTTCGCGATGCTGGGGCAGGAAGTTTGAGCTACAACACCTTCGGACGCGTGTTCCGCTTCACCACCTGGGGAGAGAGCCACGGGCCGGCGATCGGCGCGGTCGTCGACGGGTGCCCGCCGGGGCTGGCGCTCTCGGAAACCGAGGTGCAGCCCTTCCTCGACAAGCGCCGTCCGGGCCAGTCGCGCTTCACCACGCAGCGGCAGGAGCCGGACCAGGTCCGCATCCTTTCGGGCGTATTCGACGGCAAGACGACCGGCACGCCGATCAGCCTGATGATCGAGAATGTCGACCAGCGTTCGAAGGACTATTCGGAGGTCGCCAACGCCTATCGGCCCGGCCATGCCGACTATGCCTATGACGCGAAGTACGGCTTTCGCGACTATCGCGGCGGCGGCCGCTCGTCGGCGCGCGAGACGGCGAGCCGGGTCGCGGCGGGGGCGGTCGCGCGGCTAGTGATCCCGGAGGTGCGGATCCGCGCCTGGGTCGAGCAGATCGGCCACTCCCCGATCCTCTATTCGCGCTTCGACGAAACCGAGATCGACAACAACGCCTTCTTCTCGCCCGACGCGACCGCGGCTACGGAGTGGGAGCGGCTGGTCGATGCCGCGCGCAAGGACGGCTCGTCGCTGGGCGCGGTCGTGGTGTGCGAGGCCTATGGCGTGCCCGCCGGCTGGGGCGCCCCGCTTTATGCCAAGCTCGACAGCGAGCTGGCCGCGGCGATGATGAGCATCAATGCCGTGAAGGGCGTCGAGATCGGCGACGGCTTCGCTGCCGCGCTGGCGACCGGCGAGGGCAATGCCGATCCGATGCGGCCGGGCGAAGATGGCCCCGAGTTTCTGGCCAACCATGCCGGCGGGATCGCGGGCGGCATCTCGACCGGCCAGCCGGTGCGGGTGCGTGTCGCGTTCAAGCCGACCAGCTCGATCCTGACCCCGGTCGAGACGATCGGGCGCGACGGCGAAGCGACCGAGATTCGCACCAAGGGGCGGCACGACCCGTGCGTCGGCATCCGCGGTGTGCCGGTGGTCGAGGCGATGATGGCGCTCGTGCTGGCCGATCAGAAGCTCCTGCACCGCGCGCAGATCGGCTGAAATCGCCCGGTCCCTGAATCGGCTCGTTTCGGGGGCGAGCCGTATCGGGCACCGGATGGAGCGAGGCCCGGTTCCGAGACTTTTGCGCCGCTTTGCCGTTACTCCGGTGCCACGTAACCAGGAGTAGCTTATGCGAACCAAGACGCTGTTCAGTCTTCTCGTCCTGTGCGGTTCGACCGCCGCGCTCGCCAACCTGCCGGCGGCGCAGGATTCGCCATTGCAGAATCAGCTGACGAATGAGGGCGTGCCGGCACCGGACACCACCGCGCCCGAGACGCAGTCGAACCGGACCGATGTCGAGCCCAGCGCCGATCCCACCGACAACGGCACCGAGGCGCCGCCCAACGCGACCTGGTGAACCGAGTTTCGTCGTTCCGGACGTGGCCCCTGATCCCCCCGCCACGTCCGGGGCGGCGAATGCCGAAGCCGGCCCCGCGTCACGCAGACGCGGGGCCGTTTGCAATCAGTCCGCGAACGGATCGCGGACCAGAATTGTGTCCTCGCGCTCGGGGCTGGTGGAGACCAGCGCGACCGGGCAACCGATCAGCTCCTCGATGCGGCGGATATATTTGATCGCCTGACCCGGCAGCTGCGCCCAGCTGCGCGCACCGGCGGTCGACTCCGTCCAGCCGTCGAATTCCTCATAGATCGCTTCGGCGCGCGCCTGATCCTGCGGGGCGGGGGGCAGATAGTCGTAATGCTTGTCGCCGACCTTGTAGCCGGTGCAGATACGCAGCTTCTCGATCCCGTCGAGGATGTCGAGCTTGGTCAGGGCGATGCCGGTGATGCCGCTGACCGCGACCGACTGTCGCACCAGCACCGCGTCGAACCAGCCGCAGCGGCGCTTGCGCCCGGTGACGACGCCGAACTCATGCCCCTTGGTGCCGAGCAGTTCGCCGATCTCGTTATCCTGTTCGGTCGGGAACGGACCCGAGCCGACGCGCGTGGTATAGGCCTTGACGATGCCGAGCACGAAGCCGACCGAGCCCGGGCCGAGGCCGGAGCCCGAGGCGGCGGAGCCGCTCACCGTGTTGGACGAGGTGACGAACGGATAGGTGCCGTGATCGACGTCGAGCAGCACGCCCTGCGCGCCCTCGAACAGGATGCGGCGGCCGCGTTCCTTGGCGTCCTTGAGCGTCAGCCACACCGGCGCCGCATAGGGCAGCACCGAACCGGCGATCTCGCGCAGGTCGTCGAGCAGCTTGGCGCGGTCGATCGGCGGCTGGCCAAAGCCCGCGCGCAACGCGTCGTGATGGGCGCAGACACGGTCGAGCTGCGCGTCGAGATCGTCGAGATGGGCGAGGTCGCACACCCGAATCGCACGGCGGCCGACCTTGTCCTCATAGGCCGGACCGATGCCGCGGCGCGTGGTGCCGATCTTGCCCGCGCCCGACGCATCCTCGCGCAGCGCGTCGAGGTCGCGGTGGAAGGGCAGGATCAGCGGCGCGGTCTCGGCGACCTGCAGATTCTGCGGCGTGATCTCGACGCCCTGCGCGCGCAGCCGCTCGATCTCGTCGCGGAAGTGCCAGGGGTCGAACACCACGCCATTGCCGATCGCCGACAGGGTGCCGCGGACGAGGCCCGAGGGCAGTAGCGAGAGCTTGTACACCTTCTCGCCGACGACGAGCGTGTGCCCCGCATTATGGCCGCCCTGGAAGCGCACGACGAGATCGGCGCGGCTGGCGAGCCAGTCGACGATCTTGCCCTTGCCCTCGTCGCCCCATTGGGCGCCGATCACTGCGACATTTGCCATGGATACACGTCTCCGCCTGCCGGGCGAACCAGGGCCGCCCTTCGACAGGACTCGGCGGCCGGGCTTTTCAGAAATGCCGGGCGCGTTTGGCCGGGTGGGCGCGCCGCGTCAAGGGGGAGTGGGCCGATGCCGTGGTTGACCCGCTTCGCCCCCTGTGGCAACTCGCCCGTCCCGGAGCGCGGGTATAGCACAATGGTAGTGCAGCAGCCTTCCAAGCTGAATACGCGGGTTCGATTCCCGCTACCCGCTCCACCGGTCCCCTCGCCCGCAACATTGACCTCTTCGCAATTGCCTTCACCGGCATATGCGGCATAACTTTGGTTAATAGATGCGAATCGGAGAGGGTGCTGCGAGTCCGGAGGATTGCGCATGCCTGGGTCGTTGACGCTGATTTTGATCCTTGCCGCGGCGGTGGCCGTGGCCGGCTGGGTTTATGTCCGCCACCGCGCGCAGGCAAAGCTCGTGCGGCGGCGGCTGCGGCACGAGCGCAACATCGCCTACCAACGCGAATGGGACGGCCAGATGCGGCAGTCGCTTGCCGCCGATGCGACGGATAGCAAGCGCGGGGATTGAGGCTGGGCCTGGCCGCCGCGCTGGGCGGGGGGTGGTGGAAGGGACTTCCATCACGTTCCCACACCTAATTCAGGAGCTTTCGGGCTACGATACCCCCAAAGCTACCCCCAAATTATTTTTCGGGCGATTGCTGCTCCGTTTCTGGACACTGCTCGATCCACTCCCGGATATCACTTTCGCGCCACGCTACAACACCGCCGCCGAGGTTGCGTGCGCGCGGGAACGTGCCGCCCGACATCCGCTCGTAAATCGTCGAGCGGCTCAGCGGTACGAGGGTCAGCACCTCCTTGAGGCGGATCAAACGGTCAGTCATGCGGCCCTCCGGGGCATCTTGGCGATAGCAGCGAGCAGGTGTTCGCTGGCGTGATACTGTGAGGAATGGATGGTGCTGCGGACGCTGCAGTCCGCAGACCGCTTGACGTTCTCCTCGGTCCAAGCCTCGCCGTGGAGCAGCGGGTCCATGAGGATATTATCGCCGCAGATCGTCATGTTCTCGTCCCCGTAGAGCTTGAGCAGCTTCGTCACGTCGGCGAGTGCAGCGCGATAGCCGCGTTCGAACCTGGTCACTCGTCCCACTCCAACCAGACATGGATCGGCCAAGTGAACAGGAACACGATATCGGCGTAGAGGCCGCGGCTCTCCGTCTGCGTGACGAAATAGGCGCCGACGGTCAGCCAAGCGCACGCGATCAGCTGGCCGACCACGTCGCCATAGAACGCGAGGGCGGCGATTACAGATACGATAATCGGCGCTATCATGACGGACGACCAGCCGGAGGCATGAATCGTTCTTCGATGGTTTCGGCGGCGAGTTCGGCGAGGTCTCGCATCATTTTCGCCGCCAGCTTCGGCGGCATGGTCGTCACAAGTATCGCCGATGCCGCCTGGATCAGGGTGAAGGGCGCCATTGGATCTCCGGTCACAAAATTTCCTGCAACCTCGCGCGCCGTGCTCTCGACCAGCGCGACCAATGCATCATCATTCATGGCGGTCTCCTGCCTGGCCGACGTGCGCGACCTCTTGTGCGATCACGAAGGCGTCGCGGGGCTGGAGTGTTGCTAGCCGATGCGCCTCGGCTTCGGCGGCCTCGAATGTCGGGTGCGCCCGGCGTGGCCGAGCGCGGTCTGCCTTATGGACGCGGAACGGTCCGGCGACTCTCGCCGTCTCAATGGTCATGCTGTTCTCCGCTGGCCCGCAAGACGGGCGGGATAGATTGGGGTCCAGACGATGGCGTTCCGGCCGCTGGCGTTGCGCCGGCGCTGGCCGCTGTCGCGGACCTTGCCGAGCCGTGAGAGTTCGGTGATGCGCGGGCGGATCGAAAGGATCGACAGGCCGAGCCGGCCGGCCACCTCATCGGCGGTGAGCCCGTTCGAGCGCTCCAGCACCGCCAGCGCCTTGGCGCGCAGCAGCGGCGCGGACTCGGCGGCTGCGGTCGCGGCGTCCCTCGACGTGTCGCGGTCCTGCGCACCGGGCTGGTGCGGATATGAGAATAGATCGCTCATTCCGGCACGTCCCACCGCGTGCTGCGCGGGCGCTGCTCAAAGCCATAAACGGTGACCACTACGGCGCCCTGCAGGACCAGCCGCGTCTTCCGGTTGATCTTCACATAGGTGCAGCCGAACTGGATGGCGGCTTCGATGATGCGGGCGTGCTGCTCGATCACGCCGATCGCCTGCACCGGCGTAAGGGACGGATTGACCCGCTCGCACCAGCGCTCGGCGGCGTGCAGCGATACGACGAAGCTGGTCATGCCGAAGCCTCGGTTTCGGGCGCATGCCAATGCCACAGCATCAGGGCGAGTTCGCGCTTGGTGGGCGCGCTTAACAACCATCCTCGAACTCCGACGGTCCAGAGGTTCGGCCCTTTGCTGAACGGTATCGGCTGGATGCGGTTGATCGCTGCTCGCACAATGCGACGCCGGCGATCTTCCGATCGCGCGTGACTCCGATGGGGAGGGTGAATGCGCGCGATCGATATCATGCCGCACCCGCTTCGCTGTAGGCGGTGACGAGGAAGTCGCGCAGGTGCCGGTTTCGATCGGTGCCGCCCTTGCACTCCCCAATCAGACTGGCCCATCCAGCCATGTCGAACGTGCGCACGGCCGCGAGCAGACGGGACTTGTCAGCGCCGAAGCTTTTATCAGCGAGGACGCTGGCAACCGCTGTGAAGACTGGGGAGCCGACGACGAGCCTCTGCCCGGCGAAGGCCTCGGACATAATCTCCAGCGCGCCGCGAGCGACATCGTCGCCGTACCGACGGCGGGCCTTCGCGATCGCACTGGTGAAGGCCACCTCGCCGGGCGCCCACGCGCCCGAACCTGTTTTCCGGCTCACCGTGAAGCCGACGCCCTCGATCATGGCGGTGATCGCCAGCACGTCCGCGTCGCCGCCGGCCTGCGCCGCATGGAAGTCGTCGAGCCGGTTTATGGCTCGGCGCGAACGGTTCATCGCCACGAACATCGCGGCTTCCTCGGCGACGCTGTCGAACACGAAGACGCAGCAGGGCAGATAGGGGATATCACCGCGCAGCTTGGTCGCCGCGAGCCGGTGCTGACCGTCAATCACATAGAAGCCGTCGGCGCGCTTCGACACGACCAGCGGCAAACACATCCGCCAATCCCATTCGTTCGCGATCTTGCTGATCAGCGCGCGGCTGGGGCCTGTGTCGATCGACCGCTGGTAGCTGTCGTCGATCTTCAACTCGCCCGGGTGGCGCATCTCGATCGATGGCGGCATGCCCTTCGGCGGCGCGAACTTGCGGCGGTTGGGGGTGGTGACCATCGCAAGCGATTCGCAGGGTTTTGCGGCGGATTTCTGCGGTTTTTGGGTGGTGCTGGCCCTAAACGATTCGCTCATCTGCACCGGCGGCTCGACCCCGCGCATCCGCAGCGAGATATCATCGGTATCGTCGGTCAAATCGGCGACATCGGCGACCGCCCGGCCATCAGCCGCGGTGCCCTTGGGCAGCAGGCCGTATGCTCCGCTTTCCTTCTCGTCCAGCTCGGCGAGGAAGGCGCGCATCTCCTCCGGGTGGCGGGTGTAGGCGACGCCCTTGCGTTCCACCACGATGTAGCCCTTGAGGACGCGCGCCTGCATCTGGCGATCGTCGATCATGGTCTTGAGCAGGAACGACCCGTTCGGATCAGGCCGGCCGACGGTGTGCGCCAGCAGCCAGCCCGGCCAGGTCGATTTCGGCTGGCCCTTGTTGAGCCACGAACGGACGCCGAGCGGTTCGGTCATGCCGCCGGCCTCGGCTCGTCGTCGCCACTCGCCGCGAGGTACAGCGCGCGCCATTCGTCCCATAGGCGCGCGACTTCCTGCGCGGCCTCCATGCGCGCTGCACGCTCGTGATCGATCGATAGCCGTTCGACCCGGTCGTACATGCGCTTGAAGCGGATGGCGGCAGCGTCGAATGCAGCCCAGGCGGCGTCTACCGGGTCATTGCTGGCGGCGAGGCGAATGCCGGTCATGCGCGCCTCCCGCCAATCGAATAGATTTTTTCGACGAAGCCGGCGCCGCGACCGTGGACCATCGTCTGATTGACCCATGTCACCCGGTCTGGACCAAGGCGGCGGATATGGCCTCGCCGTAAGTGGGCGCGCCGACTGGAGATGCTGCCGGTGCCGTCGCCAGTGCCGACAGCATTTCCGGCCAGCTCGAGCACATGGAACGGCTTAAGCGGCTCCTTGCCCTTCCTGACCCGCGCCCGGTTCAGGTTGGCCGGGGCTGGATGCTCGCTCGCTGATATATTTTTGCATGCAAGCGCCCAGCACAGGTCCATGTACGCGGCGGCCTCGTCCATCACGTCGGCCGCCAGCATGTCCATGGCCTGCGCGCCGCCCACGGTTGAGATCGCGGCGATGCACGTCTCGGGGGACATCGGAACGGCGGTTCCTGGCAGGGTGCGGCTCTCGGCAACGGCCTTTGTCATTCGCCCGGCCGCCATCATTTCGCGGCGGAAATTGCTGTCTCGCTGTTGAGCTATCCAGTCGCCATCATACTCGACATGCATCGCAACGGCGGTGGGCATCCACGCCCCCTCGCTGTCGTAGAATGGAATCGACGCGATGATCACGCCTGGGGGCAACGGACCTCCCATGATTCGTTCTGCGAATGGCGGAAGGTCGTCCTTGTGATCCCAGGCGAGCGAAATGCGCTTCGAGCACTTCGACATTGTGTAAACCGAGTCCCCCCACTCATGGCTTGCCGATGCATATTCGAGCGCAACGACGGGGAATGGCGGTCGCAGAACAAGGCCGGGCAACTCTGGGCGCGGCTTAGACCGATCCAGAAGTTGGCCCGAATCGAAAAGAACGAAGACCTGCGCCGACCTCAGCTTATCGACGAGATAGCGGAGCCCGATGGCGGTCATGGGCGCCGTGTGCTCGGCGACGGCGGCCATGGCGCTAAGATCAGCGATGGCTTTCGGCGTGTAGTTCAGGGGCTGGGTCATGCCTCAGCCCCCAATTTGCCCAGTCGGCGAATGTCGGCCTTGATCGCGGCCATGTAGTCGTCAGGGATCATACCGCCCTCAAAGCGGTCCTCGATCAGCGCCAGCTTATAAAGGATATCCGCATGGCGAGGCGCCGGCAGGTCGATCAGCTTGTCCATTGCGACGCACCAGACATCGGTCAGCTCGTCCACATTCGGAGCATCGTCGGGCGTCGCCTCGGAAATCGTCCGTGCGACGATGTAGGCGGCAATTGCCTCCAGCCATGCGGTCGCCGCCGTAGCAGGCGGCGCGGTGACCTGGCCGGCCTTCTCGATGGTCTCCCCGACCGATGAAACCTCACTGGCGAGCGTTTGAATAACGTCCGCGAAGTCGAGGACCAGGCCAGAGTTGCACTGCGGGCCTTCGTCCGAAACCAGCTTCAGTCCTTCGCAAAGCGAGCGGATGCGCGAGCCAACTTCGTAGAGCCGGATCGCTGCGGCATGGGTGTCGTCACGGGTCATGCTGCTGCCTCCAGAACTCGCCAGCCATTGTTGGTGGGCGTGCCGAGCATCCGCAGGGCGCGCTTGAGTTGAGGATCTGCGCGGTAGCGCTTGCGGACATCGATGAAGGTCATGGTAGCCACGCGGCACGCCTCGACTTCCTCGTCGGTGCCGTCGATCAAGGCGCGGGGTACGCCGCCGCCGATGAACACCCGGCCCGCCGGGGTGAGCAGGAGGCGACCGCCGGTCTGGATGAAGCTGCGCAGCGCTGCGGTCGTTTCCCGCGGATTGCGTGGCCGCCGATCCGAATAGCAGCCCCGCTCTTCAAGATAGTCGGCAAGCAGTTCCTGCCTTCCATCGATGCGGGCGAGGTCTTCGAACAGGAAGTGCATGTACCGCGAGCGGTGACGGATTTGAGGGTCACACGGCGTCCAGTGCATGAGGCCGCGGGTAGCGTCCCGATCATAGTCGAGCAGGACCTTGCAGCCGACGGTGTCGACCATGCGCAGCCACAGTGCGACATATCCAACCTCGTCGTCATCAAGCTCGCGTAAGACGTCGAGCATCTGCTCGATCGGCATGACGACGGCGATGTCGGGGCCTTGCCAATCGCGTCCGTTGAGAGGCTGGATCGGCTCGTCGGCGGTCGCGCAGTGAATAGGAAGGTCGCTCATTTCGCGCTCCCCTCGAATGCGGCCGGGTTGTAGATGCCCACCACCTTGCCGACGATCTTGTTGGTCAGCTGGATCTCGTCGAGCGGACCATCCGTGCAGATGAACACACCCGGCCGCGCATCGCGCAGAGGCCGCGTTTGCCACTTGTCCTCGCGACCGGGCATTGAACTGCGACTGGCGACGACGAGTTCGTACTGTACGTCGAGCAGGCTGGGACAATACCCCGCCCGACCGGCCCACCACATGTCCCAGGTCATCGCAGCGGTGGGGCGCTGATATTGGATGACGTAGACGCCGCCATCTTCGACGAGCGGCTCGTCCTGCGGCTTACCGCTCGTCCAAAGCTCGTCGTACACGGCGACTTCACCGGCACGGAACATCGTGGAGGAATATTTGACGGCAATGACGCCAAACCGCGGCGGGATGGCGGGAAAGATGCGAAATCCACCCTCTCGCTCGTCGCGCGCCGTGAGGATGCGCTTGGCGATAGCACCCTGCCCGGGAAGATGGCTCATGCCATTCCTCCCTGCGCCTGCGCAGCGCTGGCGAGATCATGGCTCGCCGGCACAAACTGGTCGCACCGCGAGCAGCGGACCGGCGAAACGGTTTCGGGGTAAAGCTCGTCGAAATACGGACGGGTCCGAACCCGCCATGCTCGGGCATAGGCGAGGCCATCTTCGACTTCCTGCTTCGTGCGACGCGTCCGCTGAAATTTGGACGCAACTTTCCCATCACGCACCGAGGGTGCGCGTTCTGCCACGGCGGCCATAAGCCTACCTCCTGCTCAAAGTGATGCAGGTCAGATCGGTGGAGGCTGGTCCCTATAGCCGGTGACCGAGCGCGCCTTTCCTAACCCTGCGGATCAGCTCTGCCAGGGCGTCGTGCGAGTCGTGCGCACCAGCTCGGCTGATGCGTTAACTATGGGGTGTGTCGTGGCACACTGTCAAGCGGCTAAGTGTTTTTTAGCACACCCGCGGAAATCTGGCATTCAGTGCCTCCGGAAGGACCCGACGATGCGGCCGACGATCGCGAGGTCATCCGTAGTGACCTCCACGTTCGGGACGTCCGGGTTGTCGCTGATCACAAGGATCTTCTCTTTCCCGACCACCTGCAGGCGCTTTACGGCGCCGACGCCGAACAGCGAAATTGCCCATATGCGGTCCTGCATGTTCAGCACGCGCTGCCCGAGATCGAGAATCAGTTCCTCGTTATCGTTGATGGTGCCCTGCATCGAATCGCCAATGCCGTTGACCACGCGTAGCAGGTTTGGACTGGAAGGGGTCAGACGTCGCAGAAATCCCAAGTCGAACACAACCGGCTCGCCTTCGATGTAGCTCTCATCAATGTTTGTGCCGTCGCCCATGGCGTAAGACAGGTCCATGCGCATGACGGGCACGCCCTCGCCGCCATCTGCGGTTAGGGTTGTCGGTTGATCGGAGTGCACAATCGAGCCCGATCCAGGCAGCAGCGACGCGAGCGGTATCCTCAGCTCTGCAGCGAGCTTCTCGATCGTGCCGAGCTTCACGTCCTGCGTTAATCCCCGGGTGATGTCGCGAACCACCGTCTCGCCGAGGCCAGCGGATTTAGCGAGGGACTTTGCGGTCACGTTGCGCTGGTTCATTGCCTGCGCAAGGCGCGTTCGCAGGGTGTCGAGTGCGTCGGATGCCATGCTGCGGTGTGCCATTTCACATCCTTTTGCGATAGGTGGTGATGTAAAACACTATATGCCTTGAAAATGTGTTACGGCACACGCTAGAGTGCGGTTAATGACTGACCCATTCCGAGACGAGGTCGAGGCTTTCCTCCGCCTCACGAGCATGAAGCCGACCCGCTTCAGCGCCCTGGCGACCCGCGACCGCCATTTTGTGCGAAAGTTGCGCCTCGGCCGTCGCGTCTTCGACGACACCAAAGATCGGGTGCGGCAGTTCATGCGCACTTTCGACCCGGTAACGGGCACCTCCTCCTCGGCCGGGAAGTGATCTGATGGTCGGAGGCGCAAGAGCGGCGGGGCGGCGCGCCCGCCAGCGGCTTGACGATGCCAGCTTTCGGCGGCTGGTCGACGACCTCAAAGCAGCGGTGCCGATGTCCGCGGTGGTGGGGCGCGGGGACAAGTTGATCCGCGCCGGACGGGAGTGGAAATGCTGCTGCCCATTCCACGTTGAGAAGTCGGCGAGCTTCTATGTGAACGACGCAAAAGGGTTCGCGCACTGCTTCGGCTGCGGCTGGCACGGCGACATCGTCCGGTTCGTAATGGATCGCCAAGGCTGCGATTTCCGTGAAGCCTATAATCGGCTGGCGAACGACGACCTGCCGACATGGGCGCCCGCCGAGCGGGCGAAGGCGATAGCGGAGCAACGGCTCGAGGATTTGGCGAAAGAGCAGGATGCTCGCCAATTCTACAAGGTGTCCGTGCCGATCGCGGGCACGCCGGGCGAGGTCTATCTGCGCGCGCGCGGCATCACGATCCAGCCCCCCGACGTTGTCCGGTTCGGCATGGTGCCGAGCTGGCGCGATCCCGAAAGCGGCGACTGGGGACGGAAGCGCCCTGCGATCATTTGCGGCGCGCAGGACGCGACTGGCGCCGTGGTCGGCATCCAGCGTATCTTCTTCGAGAAGGACGATCCTCGCCGCGGTCGCAAGGACTGCAAACTCAGCCTCGGCACGATTCGCGGGTCAGCCTTGCGCCTGGCTCCAGCCGGACCCTGCATCGTCATGGCAGAGGGGCCGGAAGACGGTCTGTCGATCATGCAAGAGGGGCCAGGACTCCCCGTATGGGTGCCGTTTGGCACAAGCATGATGCCGCAGGTGCAATATCCACCGCAGGTGAGGAAGGTCATCATCGCGGGGCAGAACAACACGCCCGGTCGCGTGGCTGCGAATAAGGCGGCAATCGCGCTGGCGGATCTCGGCCTTGAGGTGAGTTTCGTGTGGCCGTCATCACGGTTTGACGATTGGAACGACCAGCTGCGCGGGGTCGCCAACGATGGCTGACGGTTTCGCCCAGCAATTCGCCGACGCCGCTCCGGTCGCATCACAGCCGCTCGATCTGCGCGGCGCCACGGCCGACGCCGTCGAATACCCCATCGGCGCGCTCAGCCCAACCCTCCGCAATGCGATATTGGCGATTGAAGCAATCGCGCAGGTGCCAGTGTCGCTCGCGGCGCAGTCGGTCCTATCGGCGGCGTCTTTGGCGACGCAGGGCTTCGTCAACGTTGAGACAATCACCGAGCGCATCGTGCCGACGTCGCTGTTCTTCTTCACGATCGCCGCATCGGGTGATCGGAAGTCGACGTCCGACAATCTGGCTATCGCCCCGGTCAAAGAGCGCGAGGAACAGCTCGCCGTCAACTTCGAGCAGCGCAAGCACGAGTACGCCATCGACGACGCTGCCTTCAAGGCGGCGACGACGAAGGCGAAGAACGGATCGAACAAGAGCCGCGACGATATCCGAAATCAGCTTGAGGCTTGCGGCAAACCGCCGATTCCGCCTGTGCAGCCGCTGCTGACGGTGGATGAGCCGACGGGTCCCGGCATCCAGCGCCTATTCGCCGAAGCCATGCCGGCACTCGGCCTGTTCTCGGACGAGGGCGCGACGTTCCTCGGCGGCTGGTCGATGCAGGAAGAGAACCAAGCGGCAACGGGCGGCATGCTGTCGAAACTGTGGGACGGATCAGCGATCAAGCGCGTTCGGGCCGACAAGGAGAACGGCACGCAAATCCTCTATGGCCGTCGCCTGTGCGTGCACCTGATGGTGCAGCCGGACATCTCTACCAGGCTGCTCGGCAACCCCGCGGTGCGTAATCAGGGTCTGCTGAGCCGAATCCTTGTAGCCGCGCCGAAAAGCCTAAAAGGCACTCGGTTCTGGAAGGAGCCGAGCGACGATCATCGAAAGGATCTCGCCACCTATCAGGCCCGGCTCGGCCGATTGCTTGCGACCGAGTTCAGATATCGTGATGCGCAGACCCGCGCCCTCGACCTCTCGATCGTCAAACTGACATCCGGCGCCAAGGCCAAGCTGATTGCGTTCAGCGATCACTGTGAACGTCAGCTCGCGGCCGGCGGCATTTATGAGCAGATCGCGGACTTCGCGTCCAAGATGACCGAGAACGCAACCCGGCTGGCGGCGACGATCAGCTTTTTTGAGGGTCGGTTCAAACTGGTTGAAGAGGGGCTAAGCGAGCAGGCGGTCAGCGCCGGCATCGCGTTGATGGAGTTCTACGCAAGCGAGGCGGTGAGGCTGTACGGTACCTCGGCCCTTGATAATGACACGGCCAATGCCGCGACGTTGATCGAATGGATCAGGAAGCGCGGACTTGGCGCGGTGGGCCTTCGCTTCCTCAATCGCCGCGGTCCAACGCAGACCCGCGGCGCCGCCGCGCTCAAGCGCGCCATCGAAATTCTCGTCGAGCATAAGCATCTAACCGAGATTAAGGGCGGGGCGCACCTGTCGCTCGAAGGCGACGAAACGACGTTCTACGCGCAGGCCTATACCGTCATTCCGGTAGGCGGCGAATGATCGCCGATCTTTTCAGCGCCGGCTTTGCTTGGGATGATGTCGCGCCCGTTGCGACACCCGTTGCGACACGCCCCTGTGAATATGCAGGCACCCGCCCGGCGGCCGCGTCGCAGTCGGGTGCGACAGGTAATGCGACGGCGTCGGCTCAGGCTTTCTCAGGCGATTTCGGGTGGAACGATGATGATGTCGCAAATGTCGCAAATGTCGCAGAACCGGACGGCCAAGCGCGCGCTGTCGCAGTGTCGCAACCGAGTCACGCGACAGACGATGCGACACAAGAAATCGCGGTTTTCTGCGCTTCCGAGAGTGAGTTCCTTGGCAGTGTCGCACCTGTCGCAAGTGTCGCAAATTGGTCGTCTGCGATCGAGGCTATTCGCGGCACGACCGCGCCAGACGGTATCAGGGCGTCGGATTGGCGGCGGCTGATTGCCGACGCGAGAGCGCTGGTCACGAACTGGGGCGAAGATCTCGTCAAAGCCGGCTGGTCGACGGTGGACGTCTTTGGGGTTGAACTCGACCAACGCGCCCGGCGTCTCGACCGGGTGGGCCTGTGCCGCTTCCTCAAGGGCGCCAGCGTCGAAGCGATAGATGCCGACACCGCCCTGATCCGGGTGACCGCCGCCGATACTCACACATTTGACCGCCGCCTTCTCGCGGCGGGCGGGGTTCCATTCTGGGTCTGGGCAGGGGGCCGGTTAGATGGCCTGCCAGCGCGCCAGCCTGGGGAGGGGTATGGGGAGCGCGCTAACGCGCTACCCCATCCACCCCGCTCCCGTCAACAGGCAGAGGAAATCCGGTGAGCGATTTGAGTGAAGGGGCGGAGGAATTGACGGTGGAGACGAATGATCGGCGCCGAGCGCAGGAGCGCCTGGAACGCATTGCCGAGGCTCGGCGGATGTTGGCCAAGCGCTACGAGACAGATCCGGCCGCCGTTCAGCAGTTCAACCGTCGCATGGCGAAGCTGGCCGCGGCGGCGAAGCGCGAGCGTCAACGGGTTGATCACCTCGTCTTGGGCAAGCCGCGCCCGGCACCGGTCGAGCTGAAGCGCCCGGACGGCATGACGAAGGCGACGTGGAAGATCGAGCGGAAGCGATTGCTGGCGGAGGGTGCAAAGCTCGAGCCCGGAATCGAGGAAGCCGTGCAGCTGCGCGAAAAGTGGTCGCACAAGGCTGTCGGGACGCCCGAGACCTGGGAACAGGACGGCAAGCATACCGATGCGCTGATCCAGATGGAGAAGAACGGCACGATCACCAAAGAGCAGGTCGAACACGCCGCCCAGATCGCAAACGTGCATCGCAGCATCGAGTCCGATGTCGCGGTCAAGGTCGCCAGCCTGGAGGCCCGGGTCGACAGCTCGCGCCGCGGTGGTGCGGTCGCCGAGCGCATTCATCGCGTGCGTATGCATCACGCCTATACGATCTGGCGCCAGACGCTGCCCCTGCCGCGAGAATTGACGCTCGACATGATCGTCGGCGAGGAGGGTTACACCGTCGTGGCCCGGCGCTACCGCGTCCACAACCGAAAGGCCCGCCGCCTGCTTATCGTTGCGCTCGATCGCTGGCCGCTATGCGTCGCCAGCGCGTTTTCGGCCATCGATCAGGAGACGGTTGATGCGATGAACGAGGCGCGCCCACCTCGTGTCCTTCCGACATCCGAACCGCATGTTCGCCGCACGGCCGCCGACTATGAACTGGCTCGGGCGATGGAGGCGGGTCGTGACAAGACCGACGAGCCGTACCTGCTGCCCCCGATCGACCCCGTGTTCCTCGACGATCGCGGCTTGCTCAAGCCGTGGCATGATATCGCCGAAATCGTCCGCGAGCGGGCGTTCGGCGCTGAGAGCACCGGAGACGCAGAAAGTGCTTGAAGGTGGCCACGAAAATCGGCAAAAAGGCCCTGCCACAGCTATGCCTGAAGCGCTTCCCCCACATGATTGAGCCCCTCGCGGCTCCCGCGCCGATAGTCTTTCGCGACATCCCGCTGCTCGTCAAAATCGAGCAATGGATCGCGCAGGAACGCGGCGTGACATGGCGGCCGGAGTTCGAGGCTAAGGTCGACGAGGTCTCGGTCGCGCTGTTCGGGATCAAGCGCTACCCCAAGCCGCAGCAGGCGGATTTCGTCAGCGAGGGCTCCTTCCGCGTTGCTGAGCACGCATATGACGAATGGCAGGCCAGCCTCGCCATTCCGGCTGGCGCGCCTGAAGAATGGGACGATGTTGACTGGCTCGAGCATCTCGGCATCGACATCTGGGACGAGCACGACAACGAACTGAACTGCGCCGAATGGTTCGAGGATCAGGCCATCGCCGCAGCGCGCGGGCTGCGCGGGGCAAAGTTCACGCCCGACGGGTCAGGATCGTTGGCCGCACAAGATGCCGAGGCATGGGGCGCGGCGTTTGCTCGCGACGCCGCCAATTTCCGGCCGAAGCGTAGATAGTATCCCCTTGTCGGGCATGCCCCGGCAGATAGCGGCCACGGCTGGAATACCAGCCAGGCGCGTTGGTCTTCATCACCGCGTCCGCCTAAGTGCCCGTGTATCGTTCGGGCCGGCTACGCCGCTTCGCTTCGCCACCGTCCTTCCCGATTAGCTCAGCTGGTAGAGCGCGACCGTTCGTCACGACCGAGTGGCAATGGCCGAGGGCGCGGGTTCGAGTCCCGCATTGGGCTGGGCGGTGGCGATCACCATGCTGCTGCGGACGAGTTCGCGCGATCGACGTGAAGTCCCGGCGGCGGCTTCAGACTGGATCAGCGCTGCGGCCCAGCGGTAGGCATGGTCGCGGCGCTGGAAGCGCCCGTACATCGTCGCCTGATGGTTGAACGAGGCCATTGCAGCACCGCCAGTGTATTCCCGCATTCTGCGGCGGATGACACAATGCAGTCCGCCCATATGTTCCACGGTGAAGACGTCTTTGATGGACCGGCTGTGCGCGCAGAACCCTTGCACCGCCTTTGCGGTCCGGTCCGTGATAGGTGCCTTGCCGCGCTCCATGAGGCCCACCGTCACACGGGAAAGGCCGATCAGTTCGCCCAGCTCATGTTGCGACAGGCCAGCAGCTTTGCGGGCGGCCTTGAGTTCGTCAGGTTGCATTAACCGGGCTCCATCTATATTTCAGCCCTTGGAGCCCGACGCCGATATTTCGGTCGCCGGACCCCGGTTAGGTTAGAAGCGGGTCTCGATCTCGATCGTGAACCACTTCGTCACCAACCGAATGATTAAGCTGATCATCAGCTTTCTCCTTCGGTTCGTCAGCGGGAGGGCTTTCCCGCCGACATGCTTTTGATAGGCTGCTTATCTTTCCTATGCAAGCGGAAAGATAAGTGGCCTATCTTTTTATCTGTCGGAGGTGCGGATGGGCCGAACCGGCAGCGCCGCCCATGATCTGCAGCGCATTGCACGCGACGTCGAATGGCTGGCGCAGGACTATGCACTGCCCGCACGGTCGCATGCCGAGACCGAACGCCGCATCGAGCAGGGCGAGCAACTGGCCGCGCGCCTGCGGTTGATCGTGAGGGGCGGATAGCATGGGTGACTATCGACCAAGCGTCGCAGTGATGGATGATGCGGCCAAGCGCCTCGGCGCACCCGACCATCGCGCGTTCCTCGCCATCGCCGAACCGTCAATGAAATGCGCTTTTAAGTTGATCTGCCGTCTGATCGAGAAGCACGAGCCGCCTGTCGAGGTCGGGCCATGACCGCAGACGAGATGCGGGCGCTCAAGCCCGGCGATCTGATCCGGCACAAGCACAGCGCTGCTGCGGTGATTGTGCACGCCAACAACGGCGGCGTGACCGCGGTCCGCGTGACCACCGTCAGCAACCCGGCCGAGTGGGATCGGGTCGATGGGGCGGGGCGCGTGATTACGGACATCGCACCATGAGCAGCGCCTATCGATGCTTCCACTGTGAGGCGCCGGTCGAGGCAGGCGCTGGCCATCGGTGCGCGGACACCAAGCAACCCGCGCAGCCGCCCGCATCGGTGCCGCGATGAACCCGACGACCCCCTTCCCATGGGTCCTTCCGGCGCTCTGGGACAATGCGGGGGGCGAAGGCGCATAAAGTGTCTAGCCACAGTTTTTCGCTATGGTTCTTCCTCCCTGATGCGGCGAGAAACGGCGGAAATCCGCCAATATTGGCGCTCACGCATGGGAACTGGCGATAGCGCTGGAGGGAAGTCCGGTGGAAATCGACATCGACGAACCGACCCGCCCCCAGCTCGCCGCCGTGTTCGGCGTGTCAAGCCGCTGGATCGGCGAGCTTCGCGCGCAGGGCGATCTGCCCAAGGATGGCGCCAGCCTGCTTGAGAATATCGAGGCTTGGGCGCAGGCGAAGTACGGCGTTGAAGGCGCGCAAGGCGATATCGACTTCGACACCGAGCGCGCGCGCCTGACCAAGGAACAGGCCGACAGTAAGGCGATGGACAACGCTGAGCGCCGGAAGGAACTGGCGTCGCTGCCCGACATGAGCGGTGCCGTGATCAGCGTGATCGCATTGACGGTCACGCGCCTTCAGCAAGTCGGCCTCGAAGTCGCCAACGGGGACCACAAGCTGCGCGCTCGAATCGACCGAGCCATAGCGGACGCGCTCGACGAAATGAGCGTGGCCAAGGTCGAGGAAGCGAGAGGCGGGGGCCTGCATGAGGAAGATGGCCCCGACGACGAAAGCTGAATTGCCGCCGCTGGTGGTTGCCGGTGGCGTGATCGCAAAGGCTGTCCGCGAATGGCTGATGATTTTCAAGCCGCGCGAGAAGCCGCTGCTGTCCGAGTTCATGGCGGAGCATGGGCGCACCGACGACGGTCGCCGTATCCGACCGTTTCCGTTTCAAGCCGACATGGCCGATGCTTTCCCGGACCCGGAAACCGAGCAGGTGTCGGTCCGCAAGAGCAGCCGCATCGGCTATTCGACCATCCTGCAATGCTGGGTCGCTTATCGCATTCGGTACGATCCAGCGCGCGACCTGATTTACCAGCCGACGATCGACGACGCCGAGAAGTTCAGCCGCGATGACCTCGACCCCGTTTTGCAGTGGCCGATCGTCCGCGAAGTCGCGACGTTTAAGCCGCGGCATGCCGACAACCAGATCCGGGCCAAGCGCTACAAAGGCGGATGGGTCCAGATCAAAGGCGCGAACAGCCCGAAGGAGTTCCGCCGCGTTACCGCCGACGGCGTGTATCTCGAGGAATGCGATGGTTACCCATGGGCATCGAAGGAAGAAGGTGACCCTGCCCGGCTGGCGTACAAGCGAAATCTGACCTCACCGCGCCGGTTCAGCGCGGCCGGTTCGACCCCAAAGGTCAAGGGGTTCAGCCGCATCGACACCATGTTCGAGCAGGGCAGTCAGGAGTACCGTTACGTCCCTTGCCCCCATTGCGGGCATATGCAGATCCTCACCTTCGGTGATGGCACCGGCCCCGGTATCCGCTGGGAGCCCCGCCATGCTCCGACCCGCGCCTGGTATCAGTGCGCCGGCTGCAATGAAGCGATCGAGGAATCGCACAAGGCATGGATGGATGAGAACGGCGAGTGGCGGGCGCACAATCCCGCCGCGTACCCGCGCCATCGCTCCTTCCATATCTGGGCGGCCTATAGTCAGCACCCCGGCGCTGCGTGGCTGAAGTTAGCGCTGGAGTTCCTGGAAGTGAGGAACGACCCCAACCAGTTGCGCACGTTCGTCAACCAGGTGTTGGGCGAGGCGTGGCAGGAAACCGGCGAAGCGCCCGAATGGCAGCGCCTGTACGAGCGCCGCGAAGCGAGCCTGCCGATCGGCACCGTGCCCGACTGGGCGGGCATCATCGTCGGCGCGGCCGACGTGCAGCGCGCCGACGGCGGGCGCATCGAACTTGATATCTGGGCATTCGGCCCGAACCGGCAACGCGCGCTGGTCGATCACATCGAGGTCCACGGCGCGATTGCCGACAAGAAGACGTGGGCGAAGCTCGACAAGGAAGTCGACCGCGAATGGCTCACCGCCGACGGTCGCCGCCTCCGGCTCACCCGGGTCGGCATCGATTCCGGCGACGGTGAGAACACCATGTTTGTCTATGGCTGGGCGCGCCGGCGTCCGGCCTTCGTGATGGCGCTGAAAGGGCGCGCAACGCTTGGCGCCGAACAGGCCATCGCTGGGCCGACGCGCGTCGATGCGACGATCGACGGGAAGAAGGTCAGGCGGGGCGTGAAGCTCTGGCTCGTCGGCACGAGCATGCTGAAGCTCGAGCTCTACGGCAATCTGCAGCTGGATAAGCCGGTCGACGGCGAGGACTATCCCGACGGCTATGTGTTCCTGCCGGACGGCGCGACCGACGAATGGACGAAGCAGCTGGTTTCCGAGCAGCTGGTGACCATCAAACGCCGCAACGGCAAGATGGCCCGCGAATGGCAGCAGACCCGCCCGCGCAACGAGGCGCTCGATAACGCGATCTACGCCCGCGCGGTCGCGATCGCGGTGGGCGTCGACCGATGGACCGACCGCGACTGGAAGAAGATCCGGGGCGAACTGCCCAAGGCAAGGATCAAGGCGCAGCCACCGGGCGAATATGCGGCTCCACCGCCGCAGCCCGATGCCCAACGCCCTGCCAGCCAGCGCAAGCCGCGCCGGCCGAACCCGTTTACGACGAGGAGGAGGTAACATGGCCTATACCGCCGACGACCTCGTCGCGATCCGCGCCGCCATCAAGAGCGGCATCCGCAAGGTCACCTTCGCCGATGGCCGATCGACCGAATATCAGTCGCTCGACCAGCTGCTGAAAGCCGAAGAAGTCATTGCCGCACAGGTTGCGATGCTCAACGTGTCGGCCAGCAGCATCCGCCGCCGCCGCGTGCCCTATTATCGGAGCGGCGTGCGCTGATGGTGTGGAATCCGCTGCGGATCCTGTTCGGCGACCCGCCCGCCGCGCAGATGATCGGCGAAAAGCCGAAGACGTCTGCGCCGCGCCGCGGTCCTCGCGCCGAATATGACGGCGCGACCGACGGGCGGCGTGCCGCAGGCTGGCGGCGATCGATCCGCGATGCCAACGGCGAGCTTACCCCGCGTGCCCAGCGGCTGCTCCGGGCCACGGCGCGCGAACTGGTGCGCAATAACCCGTTCGCGGCGCGTGGTGTCGCCTCGATCGCGGCAAACATCGTCGGCACCGGCATCACGTTTCAGGTCTATCGTGACGGCAAGGTCGACGACGCGCTGAACGCGGTCGCCCGCCGCCATTTCGACAAGCCCAACTGCGATGCGGCCGGACGCCACGACCTCTACGGGCTCCAGTTGCAGGCGGCGCGGGCCATCGTTGAAAGCGGCGGGGCGGTCATGCGCCGGCGCTGGCGCAGGGCGAGTGACCGGCTGCCCCTTCCGTTTCAGCTTCAGGTGCTGGAAGCGGACTATATCGACCCGTCGAAGACCGGGCCGCTCAGCGCCTCGCCCGGTGTGACCCCGGGATATTCGATCTACGGCATCCAGTTCAGCCCGATCGGTCGGCGCGAAGGATACTGGCTCTACAATTCTCATCCCGGCAGCCTCGGCATGCACGGCGTTGGCTCAACGTTCGTCCCCGCCCGCGATATTGCGCATATTTACCGCGCGGACCGCCCCGAGCAGGAGCATGGCGCGACCTGGCTCGCGCCCGTGCTCCTTCGGATGAAGGATTTCGGGGACTTCGAAGACGCCGAGCTGAGCCGCCAGAAGCTGTCCGCAGCCTATGTCGGTGTGGTGACCGGCGAAGACATCGACGCGACGATCCCCGGCATCGTGTCCGAGGGTGACGATCCCGATGCGATGCCGGTTCCGATCGATCAGGAGCCGCTCGACTATCTGGAGCCCGGAACGTTCCAATATGCCCGGCCGGGCGAGGAAGTGACGTTCTCAACCCCGCCCAAGTCGGACGGTTATCCCGATTTCACCAAGGTTTCGCTGCGCGCGGTCGCGGTCGGCATGGGGGTGCCATACGAGGAACTGACCGGCGACCTGTCGGGCGTGAGCTTCATCTCCGGCCGCCTTGGTCGCCTCTCGTACAAGCGAGATGTCGCGACGTGGCAATGGCTGATGTTCATCCCGCAATTTTGCGCGGCGGTGGAGGCCTGGTACATCGAAGCGCTCGAGGCGACCGGCGTTGACACGACCGGCGTCGAGATGCGGTGGACGCCGCCGAAAACCGAAATGCTCGACCCGGCGAGCGAAATCGTCGCCAACCGCGACGCCGTTCGCTCCGGGCAGGCCACGCTTTCTGGTCTGGCGCGCGAGCGCGGCGAAGACCCGGACACCTTCTTTGCCGAGGCTGCCGCGGACGCCAAGCGGCTCGATGAGCTCGGCCTGATTTTCGACAGCGACCCGCGACACGTCACCTCGGCGGGCAACGCCACGAACCTAAACGACGCGGTCGAGGGCCGCGCGCAGCGCGAGAAACCTTAATGTCTGAAATCCTGATCTACGGGATCGTCGGCGACAGCTGGGACGGTCTCGATGCGGCGACGCTCGTTCCGATGATCTCGGCCGGCGACGACGACCTCGATGTTCGCATCAACAGCCCGGGCGGTTACGTCATGGAGGGGCTGGCGATCTACAACGCCATCATCCGCGCCGCGGCGAGCGGCCGCAAGGTGACCTGCCATATCGACGGCCTTGCGGCCTCGATGGGCTCGGTGATCGCTATGGCGGGCAGTGAAATCGTCATGGCCGACAATGCCCTGATGATGATCCAAAAACCACGGATTTGACCGATTTGCGGGCTGAAACCCGCAGAAATCTGCCGTTTCTTAGGGGGCTTCGGCCCCCTTTTTACCGCCTCCGCTACGGATGAGGACGGATGACTAAGTACCGGAAAACATTGGAGCGGATCAGCGCGGACGGCGGTGCTGTTGCGCATCATTTTACGCATGGAGTTACGCATGAGTGACGCACAGAATGTAGGCGCGGACCTGCTATATGGGCTTGAAGCAATCGCCGATTTTGTGGGGCTGACGATCCCTCAAACGAAACACCAGATCGCGATTAGCGGCTGGCCCACGTTCAAGCAGGGGCGCATCGTCTGCGCCCGCCGCTCGACCCTCGCCAAGCATTTCGCCGCGCAGGAGGCCGCAGCGGCGGCTGCATCGCGTGATGCATGAGCCGGAAAGCGGTCGAGTGGGCGGGAAGGCAGCGCCCGCCGGCGGCGACGGACAAGCTGGTGCTGTGGGCGCTGGCGGATGCGATGAACGAAAAGACCGGCCTGTGCTGTCCATCCGTTGCGGCGGTCGCCGAGTTCACGATGCTGGAGCGGAAGCGGGTGATGGCGAGCATGGCGCGGCTTGAGCGGTGCGGGCTCATCTTCGACACCGGCGACCGGATCGGCAAGACGCGGCAGGTGAAATGCTGGCGCTTGGTCATCCTCGAAACGGTCCCGAAACCGGACTGTTAGGCCGCGACTTTTCGGGCTCGAACCGGTCCCGTTTTTACCACCCTTTCGCCGGCTGAAACGGTCCCGCCACGGGACACGGAACCTTAGTACTAGATACTACCAGCGGAGCGCCTTCCGCACCGTCAGCAAGAAAGCACTGCTCTCATGCCCAGCACGGCGGCGCGCTCAAGCGCCGCACGTCCCGTAGCGTTAGCGGTAGGGACGGAATTGAAGCGCGGGACAGATGATCCACGCGAGCGCCGGTCTCTGCGAGGCATCCGCGCGCGAGCTACCCGAAAATCGATGGAGGAAAGCATGACCGCAATCGTGCCGTTCAATTTCGACGAGCATGCCGTGCGCGTGATCGAGCGCGACGGGGTGCCGTGGTTCTCGCTCAACGATGTGTGTGCAGTGCTCGGCATCGCCAACCCGCGTGACGCGGCCGGGCGACTGGATGAGGACGAGAAGGATGTCGTTATTGCCGACACCCTTGGGGGGCGGCAGGAGGCGACCGTTATCGACGAGTCCGGCCTCTACAAGCTGACCATGCGCAGCCGAAAGGCGGCGGCCCGCCGCTTTACGAAATGGATCACGCGGGACGTCCTGCCGTCGATCCGGGCGACGGGCAGCTATGGCGCGCCGGCGGCGGCGCTCGACCTTACCGACACGGCAACCCTGCACCGGCTGCTGTTGAGCCACACCGGCAAGACGCTGGCAAGTGAGGAGCGCATCGCCGAACTGGAGCCGAAGGCGGCGGCGCTCGACCGCCTAGCTGATTCGACGGGCTCACTCTGCATCACGGACGCGGCGAAGGCGCTGGGCGTGCCGCCCCGCCGCCTGTTCGCATGGCTGGAGGCGAACAGCTGGACCTATCGGCGCAGCGAGGGCGGCCATTGGGTCGCGTTCCAAGCCAAGCTCACGAGCGGGATGCTCGAGCACAAGGGAACGCGGATCGAAGTGCGCGGACGGCCTGACAAGCTGGTCGAGCAGGTGATGATCACGCCGAAGGGGTTGGCGCGGCTGGCCGAGTTGAACGCGGGCGCATGAAGGAGAATGCCATGAACACCGAACTGATGCTGAGGCAGACCAAGATGGCGGCGGCGCTGACCGACAAGGCGAGGTTGCTCACGCCGGATCCGGTCGAGCAGGTCGGCGCGCTGCTGACCGCCGCGGCGATCGAGATCGAGCGGCGCGTCGGCCATGAGGAAGCGCACGTCTTCCTGCTGGCGATGCTCAACCCGATCATCACGGCATGGGCCGCGCCGACGGCTGCGGACACCGTGCAATGAGCCTCGCCAACATGAGCGACGCGCAGCTGATGCAGGCGCTGCTGACGATGGCGACGACGACGATCGCAAAGGAGGTGGGGGCCGAGCGTCTGGCCATCATCATGATCGGCGCGGCGTGCCAGCTGGCGATCGATGTCGAGGGGCCGGCCAAGGCGGCGACGATGCTGCGCGAGGCAGCCGAGCACGCCCGCCAGATCGCCCACCCCAAACCGCGAGCCGTGACCTGACCCCCCCACCCTTAGGTTCTTGCTGGGGTCTGGGACAATGCGGGGGGCGAAGGGGCAACATGGCTCTAGCCATGAGCTTTTGTGAGTGAGTGCCGCCCCCTCCGGTATATCAAAGGAGCGAGAAATGGCAGAAAACCGTCGATACAGCTGCTGCCTCAAGGCATTAGACGAGGCACAATTGCGTGATTTCAAGCCGACCCGAGAGGATATCGCCTGGCTGTTCAGCATGTCCCCCCGGTGGGTGGGCGAGCTGCGCAAGCGCGGCGTGTTCCCTCGCGACGCTACCTTGCCCCAGCTGGTCAAGATCATGGCCCGGTATAAGTCAGAGGCGCGGCAGGCCGGGTCTCTGGCTGCGAGGGAGAGGCGTCGCAATGGCTGACTTCGACCATGACGAAGCGCAGGCCGCGCGGATCCTTGGCGTCTCGACGGACACCCTACGCCGCTGGCGGCGCATGGGCGCGATCGGCTTTCACCGGATGCCCGGCGGTCGCATCCGCTATAGCGTTGATCAGTTGGCGGCCTTCCGCACGAGCTGCCGCGTAAACCCGACGAAGCAACCCGGCTGACCACACAAAGCCGCGCTTGCCCACACATGCCAGTCGCGCGCACCCGCCGCGCCGCCGATGACAGGGCATGGCTGAAATCATCCTGTACGGCATCATCGGCAGTCCCGAGGACAAGTGCGACGCCGCCACCGTCTGCGCCACGATCCGCGCCGCGCGCGGCCCCCTGTCGATCCGCGTCAATTCGCCGGGCGGTTATGTCATGGAAGGATTGGCAATTGTCGCCGCGATGCGTGCCTATCAAGGCGGCCGGGTCACAGCCTATATCGACGGCCTCGCGGCCTCGATGGGGTCAGTGATTGCCGCCGCCGCCGATGAAGTCGTGATGGCGGAGAGCGCCCTCTGGATGATGCACAAACCTTGGGATGCCTCGATCGGCAATGCCGAAGAGATGCGGAAGGACGCCGAGCAGCTGGATCGCGTCGAAGCCCAGATCATCGGCATCTACGCCAAGCGGTCTGGCCTCGAACACGGCGAGCTGGCCGGGATGCTTGCCGAAGAAACGTGGCTGACCCCCGAAGAGGCGCTGGCGCAGGGCTTCGTCACCTCGATCGCCGAGCCGCTCAAAATTGCCGCAATCGCCGACCTCACCCCCTTTGGTTTCCGGCACGCGCCGGCCGCCACGACCGAGAAGGAAACTCAAATGCCGACCCCGACCCCGACTCCTTCCGATCCCGTTGCAATCGAGCGCGGGCGCATTGCCTCCATCATGGCGCTCTGCGGGAAGCACGGCCTGCCCGAGACCTTGCGCGACGAGCTCATCAGCAAGGGCACGGCCCTCGATGCGGCCCGCGAAATCATTCTCGACCGGCTGGCGACGCGAGACGATGTGAAGAACATCGGCCACTGCAACCCGAACGAGCAATCTTGGGCCAACCCGGCGTTCAGCTTCAATGCGATGCAGGATGCGCTGTTTGCACGCATCAGCGGCGAAGCGCCGAGCGCGCCAGCGAAGGAACTGATGGGCCTCAGCCTTGTCGATATGGCACGTGATATGCTCGACCGTCAGGGGGTTTCCGGCGCGCGGCGCATGTCGCCGAAATCAGTTTTGGACACATTTAACGGGCGCGGGAAGGGCGGAGCGAAGCAACCGCAGGCCGCCGCCAGCGGCGGGTGGATGGGTAGCGGCGCCATCACGCAGGGCACCGCGGATTTTCCGGACCTGCTGACGGGTACGGGAGACCGATACCTCGCGGCGCAATTCGCGGTGGCGTCGAATCCACTCAAGAAGGTGGCCCGTAAAACCAACGCGAAGGACTTCCGGCCGAAAACCTCCATCATCACGACTGAGTTCAGCCAGTTGGATCGCACGCCCGAGTTCGCCGAAGTTAAGCATGGCACGCTGCTGGCCCGCTCGGAAAGTTACCAGCCGGAGACGTTCACGAAGCAATTTACGCTCTCCCGGCAGGCAATCATGAACGATGATTTGGGCGCGTTCGCCGACACGCTGCGCATCATGGCCCGCAGCGCGGCCGAGATCGAAGCGACAATCCTCGCGGCTCTGCTGAACAGCAATCCGGTCATGAGCGACGGCAATGCCCTTTTCTCGACCGCTCACGGGAACCTGATCGCCACCGGCAGCGGCGGGCCGCCGACCGTGGCGAGCTTTGACGCGGCGCGGGTCAAGCTTGCCAGCCAGCGCGATCCGAACAGCGGTTCCTATCTTGAGGTGGCCCCCTCCGTCTGGCTTGGACACACGACACTGGGCGGCGCGGCCCGCGTCGTGAACGGCAGTCAGTACGACCCCGATGTCGCCAACAAGCTGCAGCGTGCCAACGTCGCTCTCGGCATGCTGAACGACGTCATTGATACGCCCCGCCTAACCAACACGACGGCATGGTATCTCTTCGCCGACCCCGAGCAATATCCGGTCTTGGAATATTGCTACATCGACGGTGTGGAGGAGCCCCAGCTCGACAGCAAGGAAGGCTGGGACGTGCTCGGCATGGCCTATCGCATCGTGCATGATTTCGGCGCTGGGTTCGTCGACTGGCGCGGCGCGGTGAAGAACGAAGGCGCTTAACGAGAAAGCAGGGCGGATACTCGCCATTAGGGGCCGCCCGGCGAATAGAGGCGCTTGGATCCCCAAAGGGCAAATGGCGCACGGCGCGCCACAAGCGGGCAGGGTCGGTCGGCCCTGCCCGCAGCCGATTTAGGAGATAGCCATGGCTCGCGCAGCATCTGACATCGTGGCGAGGCTGACCATGAACGGGCAGCAATTCACGGCTGAGACAAATCGGCTGTTTGGCTCGCTCCAGAGCGTCTCCCGCTCGGCCGCCACCGCGATGAAGACCGAATTTGCCAGCGCGGGCGTTGAACTGGAGAAGATCGCCAAGCGGGCCGCCTCCGCGCCCCGCGCCGCCGGCGGTGCGCTGAATATCGACGCGGCCGGCACGCGCGCGGCGGCGCAAGCGGCGCAGGTGGAGGCAGAGGCCCTTCGCGACGTTGCCGCCGCGGCGGAGCGCCTGGCTCTGAAAAAGGGGCAGCTATCCGAGGCCGACAGCGCGCGGATCATGGGAATGCGGCAGGCCGTGACCGCGGCCGACGCCCATGCGCGCGCGATGGCGCAGGAAGCGAACTTCGCCGACATGTTGCAGGCCGAGTTGAACCAGACGGCCGATGCTACCGGGCGCGTCGTTCAGCAGAACAGGCTCATGGAACGCTCGACGCGCGGCGGCGGGTCGGCGATGGTCATGGCGGGCCAGCAGGCTCAGGATTTCTTCATACAGGTCGGCGGCGGCGCAAACATTATTCAGGCGTTCGCCATGCAGGCGTCGCAGGCCGGTATGGTCCTGCAGCACACCGGCGGCACTGTCGGCAAGGTGGCGGGAATCATCAACGGCCCGTGGGGCTTGGCGCTCATGGCGGGCGCGATGGGGCTCACCATGTTCGCTGGCAAGGCGAAGGACGCGGGCAAGGAGATCGAGGACGAGGGGAAAAAGATCGCCGAGAATGAGGCGAAGACCCGGGCAATGGAGGCCGCGAAGGCCGCCTATGCGCAAACAGCCGATGGCCTGATCGATAAGATCAGGAAGGAAACCAAGGCTTGGGACGAACAGAACCGTACCATCTTCGAGAACCTCGCCGCGCGCCAGATCGCCCACCGCGACGACGCCCAGTCGGCGGAAAAGGCGGCGACGAAAAACGTCAAGGATCTGGAGAAGGCGTATAACGCGCTCAGTCTCGCCGAGGGCAGGGTCAACGACCTGCGGAAGCGCGCGGCCAAGAATCTCGGCGCCGGCGGCGAGGCGGCGCGCGGCGATTTGAAGGCAGCAGAGGAGGCGCTGAAGGACAAGCGGGCGGAGGTGACACGTCTCGAGCGGCAGGCGTCCGAGCTGCAACAGACCATCAAGGATTCGCGCCGGCTCGAGCGCGCTGTTGAGGCCGAGGCGGTCGGGGCCAAGCTGGCGCAGAAAATGGACGAGGAGCGGGCTTCTGCGGAGCGCCTGTCGGACGCGATTAAAAAGCTCGACCGTGATTATGCCGACGGCACGATCACGCTGCGCCAGCACGGCGCGGAAAGCCGGAAGCTGCACGAGCAGCGCGAGCGCGAGCGGAAGGATATTGAAAAGAGGGGGGAAGCCGAGCGGCGCTCCGGCGGCACCCGCGAGCAGCGTCAGACCATCGCCACGCCATTTGGCGACGATCGCATCACGTCCGGCTATGGCTCGCGCAGCCGGCCGCGCAAGGGCGCATCCGCCAACCATCTCGCGATAGACTATGGCGTGCCGATCGGCACCGATGTGAAGGCCGGTGCGGCTGGCACGGTGGTCAGTGTGGGGCGCATGGCCGGTTTGGGGAATGTCGTGATCGTCGATTATGGCGACGGCATCAAAGCGAAGTTCGCCCACCTCAGCGAAGCGCTGGTGAAGCCGCAACAGCAGGTCGCCGCCGGGCAGGTGATCGCGAAATCGGGCAACACCGGCATCTCGACGGGTCCCCACCTCCACTATGCGCTTGAGGTGAATGGCCGCCCGGTCGATCCGCGGGGCCGCACGGTGCGGCAGGGTGCCGGCGAGAAGGCGGCGAACGACAATGCCCGGGAACTGGCGGAGCTGCGCAAGCGCGAAGCGGACCAGTATGACCGCGTGCTCGCCGCATCGCAGCGCCAGCTCGACGTAGACGCGGAATCGATGCGCTTTCTCGGCTTGAAGCTGCGCGGACTCGACGAGCAAGCCGCGGTCGAAATGCGGATCGCTGGCCTCCAGCGGGAGCACACCGACCGCATGGCCGAATTGACCGGCGCGCAGCGCGAGGAACAATCGAAGCTGCACCCGATGATGAATGCGGCGCTGGCCGTGCTCCGGGCGCAGGGGGACATCTATGCGGATCTGCTCGCCAAGGCCGGTGACCAGACCAACCTGACCGAGCAACAGCGCAAGGCCATCGACGACGCCAACACGGCCCTCCTCGCACAGCTCGACGGCGCACGGGCGCTGGCGAAGACCGACGAGGACCGGCTTCAGATCAAGATTGCCATGGCGCGGATTGAGGCTGCCATGGGCACTGGGCGGGCGGCGGGAGAGGACCGGGCGAAAGCCGAGGCGCGCGCAGCGGAGCGGCTCGCGAACGATAACGAAAGGGCCGACCGGGACCGTGCCGATCGCCAGCGTGACCAGATCTACTCGCTCGCCGATCTGTATCGCGCGGCCATGGACGGCGGCACGAAAAGCGTCGTTGAGCGATTCCGCGACGAGATGAAGGACGCCATCGCGGAAATTGGCGCTCGATACACTATCGCGCTGCTGACCGGCCAGAAGACCTCGCTCGGCAGTATCCTGTCCGACATGGGCGCGACCTCCGGCGGCGGTGGCGGCGGATTGCTGGGCGCGCTCGGCGGACTTCTCGGCGGCAAATCGAAAGCGGACAAGTTCGCCGGCGGATTAATGCCGGGCGGCGAAATCTTCGGCGCCACGAAGGCGAGCGGCGTGCTTGGCGGGCTGGGCGGGATCGGCAGCGCGATCAGCTCGGCATTGCCCTATGCGGCGATCGCCATGGCGGTTCTGCCGATGATCACGAGCCTGTTCACGTCGCCGAAATGGGGCAGCGCGAGCCTGTCGCTCAATGGTGGCGTGGTGTCAGGCGCGCAGGGTGTCGGCAAGGGCGCGAGCCAGATCAAGGCTGCGACCGGCAACGCCGGATCCGTCGCGGAAGGCATCAACCGCCTGGCCGAACAGCTCGGCGCCACGATCAGCAGCATCCCGGGCGTCACCATCGGAAGCTGGGACGGCAAGGCCCGCGTCGCGCTCACCAGCACGAACGCCAAGCTGCACAGCAAGAATTTCGGCCCCGATGTCCTCAAGGATTTTGGCGAGGGCGGCGAGCAGGAGGCGATCCAGTACGCCATCCAGTATGCGTTCACGAACGCGGCGCTGGAGGGGATCAGCCAGGCCTCGAAGAATATCATCAAGGCTGGCGGCGATGATGTCGCGTCCGCGATCACGAAGGCCCTGCTGATCGAGGACGTGCCGAAGCGCCTGCAGGCGATGCTGGACCCCGTGGGGTACGAAATCGACCAGTTCAACAAGTCGTGGGAAAAGACGATCGCCGCGCTCAAGGAAGGTGGCGCGTCCGCCGAGCAGATGGCCGAGGCGCAGAAGCTCTACAAGATGGAGCTGGCCGAGACGAAGAACGCGGCGCTGGAGGCGGCGGCTGACCTGCGTAGCTTCCAGAAGAGCCTAAATTACGGCTCGACGTCGCCCTACTCGACGCGGGACCAAGAGCGGCTCGCCGCCGCCGCGTTCAAGCCGTTCGAAGAAGCGATCTTGCGCGGCGAACGCGTCGATCAGGGCAAGTTCACCGAGGCTGCGCAGACCTGGCTCGACCTGCAACGCCAGTTGTTCGGCTCGACCGGATCGTTCTTCGAGGCGATGGACAAGGTTCAGAGCCTCACCAACAAGGCCATCAGCGATATCGACAATGCCAAGCCGATCCGGGTTGAAACCGACCCTTGGGTGAAGGCAACGGCGACCAGCACGCAGGCGAGCGCCGAACTGCTTGACCAGATTTCGGGACAGACGGCGGAAACGAACCGCATCCTCGCGCAAATTCAGGCGGCGATGGGCGGAGGCGGCGGCTTCATGAATGAGAACCGCCTGTTCGCCTGACGCGCGGAAGCGACCCCTTTGGCGAGAGGTGCTTGCGCTGAAATCTGGTTCGGTGCATCTTGGTCCGTGGGCGTAGAAACCCGGACTGAAATAGGCGGTCGATCCGTTGGCGCGGAATCGTCTGCCGAATTGGACACGTGCTTGGCGGCACGGCGTCACCTGGCCCTTATGGCCGGGGGCGACGGGCCATGTCCAGAGCGGAAACGCTTAAAAGCACGTCGGCGGTCTTTCAGTCCGTTTTCTACCCCCCGGTTACAGGTCCGCCACCTGTGACGGCCGTAGAAAGCCGATACTGAAAGACGAAACCATGTATCATGATGGGACAATACTGCCGCCCGGCGTCCGCCTGGGCGAATTTGCGCGCATGATCGATGCGTTCGAGCGCGACCAGATCGAGCTTGCCGTCGAGTTGCTGATCGCCCGGCTGGACGCTGAGGACGGTGATTGCGACCTTGAGGACGACGACCCCGCCGGCGGCAATGTCGAGGATCAGGGCGAGCCGGGTTCGTGGCCCGAGCTTGGCCCAGACGGGCGGTCGTTCGGCATGTCACCGATCGGCGACGATGACCGGGAGCCAGAGGACGTTTCGCTGCGCGCCCGGCATCGCCGGCATATCCAGATGGAGCGCTGCTATCCGCAGTACCGGTATGGCCGTGTCGAATATCGGTTGCTCGATGGCGAGCACCTGCCGGCCGGTGTGCAGCCGTGGTGATGAGCATGCCGCGCCTGCTGCGGGGTGCTGACGCGATCGGGGAATATCTCGGGATCAGCGCCGCGCAGGTGATGCACAAGCACAAGCAAGGGCAGCTGCCGACCTTCCGGGTCGGCGGGTGCCCCTATGCGACGACAGGGGCGCTCGACGACTGGCGCACCCTCTACCGCGCCGGGAAGCTGCCCGGTTGATTACCTGCCCGCCCGGCTGGCGTCGGGCGGGCCTTTCACGGAGATACTCATGAGCGAAAAACAGGACGCGGACCTGCTTTACGGCCTCGCCGCGATCGGCGGGCATATCGGCCTCACAGCGCGGCAGGCGGAACATCTCGTCACAAAGGGCGAGCTGCCGTCATTCAAACTTGGCGCGACCATTTGCGCCCGGCGCTCGACCCTTGCCAAGCACTTCGCGCGGCTGGAACGGGAGGCGCGACATGGCGAGCGTTAACAAGCGCAAATGGACCAAGCCGGACGGCTCGACCGGCGAGGCGTGGATCGTCCGCTATAAGGACGGCCCCGCGCACCGGCAGAAGACATTTGAGCGCAAGAAGGAGGCCGACGCCTTCGCGCGCAAGGTTGAGAATGAGATGGAAGCGGGAACCCATGTTTCCCGCGCCCGGTCACGGACCATCTCTCAGCTGATCGATGAGGTGCTGGCAGACTTGGGACGCCGGCGCGACGAGGGGCAGGTGGGCGAGAGCTACGTGAAGCAGAACCGCATCACGCTCGCCTACGCGCGGTTGCATCTCGGTCACGTCGTTGCCGCCGACCTGACATGGCAGCAAGTGGACGATTACGGCCGGAAGCTGCGCGGCATGAAAAGCCGGGTCTACGGCCAACCCCTGTCCGCCGGAACTATCCAGCTGGCTATGGCGGCGCTGAACCTCGCGGTGGGGTTCGGCGTGCGCCGAGGCTATGCCGCTCGCAATGTAGTAGGCGATGCTATGAAGGAGCTCGGCTCGCTCCCGGCGGCGGCGATCGAAACCTTCACACAGGACGAAATCCGTCTGCTGCTCGGCACGATCGAGGATCGGCCCGCGCATATCAGTCGACGTGGCCAAGCGCTCATGCGCTGCATGGTCTACCTCGCCGTGATGTGTGGGCTTCGCAAGGGCGAGATCCTTGCGCTGACATGGGACGACATTGATTTCAAAGCCGGGCAGGTTCGCGTGAGCAAGAGCCTGACGCCGGCCGACCTGCTCAAAGGGCCGAAAACCGCATCAGGTCGCCGCGTAGTACCTCTGTCCCGGTTGGCGGCGCAGGCGCTCGAGCAATGGCGCCGCTTCGCCGTTTTGGACGGCCGGGGGCTGTTGTTTCGAACAAAGGGCGGCACCGCCATCACGGATACCTTCTATCGTGACGCATGGTACCCCCTACTCCGCCGGGCTCAAATCGCCACGAATAGCAAGGTGGGGCACAGGCACTTCCACGCGCTCCGGCACTTCGCTGGAAGCGCGTGGCTGGATGCTGGAGTCCCGCTGCCGGAAGTCTCTCGTATGCTTGGTCATGCCAACGTCATGATCACAGCGCGGGTCTACTCGCACGTCATCCAAGAGGTGCATCACCGCGCTGACCAACTCGACGCCTGCGCGGCCAATTTGCTTGCCGCGCCGCTGCCCGCGATTGCGCATGGGATGCGCACGGCGGCATAAATCGGCGGAAATCCGCCATTGTGGAATAGTGATCCACAACCCCTGGGACTGCGCCTGCGGCGATGCCACGGAACTTCGCCGCGCGGCGGACCAGCTCGACCGCATCCGCGATCAGATCGTCGGCATCTATTCGAAGCGCACCGGCATCTCCCCGGCCGATCTCATCACCATGCTCGATGAAGAGACCTGGCTGACGGCGCAGGACGCCCTCGACCAGAAATTCGTGACGTCGCTGTCGGAGGGCCTGACGGTCGCCGCCTGCAACGTCCAGCCTTTCGGGTTCCGCAAGGTGCCCGAATCCCCCCGTGTCACCGCGATGGCGATGGCCCGGTTCCCGCGATCGGCGACCGCCGCTCCATCACGTCCACAGGAGAAAACCATGGACCTCTACAAGACCCGCGCGGCGCTGGTTGCCGCGATTTCCGCTTTCCAGAAGGACGGCGGCGACAAGGATGAGATCAACAAGATCAAGATGTCCGCAATCGCGCTGGATGCGCAGGACGCGCTGCCCGCGACTGGCGCTCTGGCGCTTGCGCCGCCTGCCGCAGCCCCGGCAACCGAGACTTCGGTCACGGCGCTCACCGCCGCCGACGTGCAGAACGCCGTCGCGGCGGAACGAAGCCGCGTCGCCTCGATCCGAGCCCTCGGCAAGAAGCATGGCGTCGCCGAAGACGTCATTGACGGCCTGGTCAACTCGGAGACCACGCTTGCGGCTGCCCGCGAGAAGATCCTCGACGAGCTGGCCGAGCGTGACGACGCGCAGAACATCGGGCACAGCAGCCCGGCGCGTGTGACGCAGGACGAGCGCGATAAGTTCGCCGAAGGTGCGGCCAACTGGATCATGGTCCGCTCGGGCGTCGCCGATCTGGTCAAGAAGGCGGCCGAGGCCAAGGGTGAAACCGTGAAGATCGATCCCGGCGAGTTCCGGGGCGTCAGCATGGTCGATCTGGCTCGTGAATCGCTGCAGATGTCCGGCGTTCGCCTCACCTCGCGCTCGCCGAAGGAAATCATGGGTCAGGCGTTCACCGCACGCGCGGCGATCACGCAGGGCACTGGCGACTTCCCGATCCTGCTCGAAAACGTGCTGCACAAGATCCTGATCGCGTCCTACACGGTCACGCCGGACAAGTGGCAGCGGTTCTGCGGCAAGACCACGGTCACCGATTTCCGCACGCACCAGATGTACCGCCGCGGCACCTTCGGCGTTCTGGATTCGGTCAACGAGCTTGGCGAGTTCAAGCAGAAGCCGATCCCGGACGGCGCGCGCGAGCCGCTGATCGCCTCGACCAAGGGCAACATCATCACCCTGTCCCGTCAGGCCCTGATCAATGACGATCTGGGCGCCTTCTCCGACATCGCGACCGACCTCGGCCGCGCGGCGAAGCTGACGATCGAGGTGGACGTGTTCGCGTTCATCAACTCGAACCCGAACACGAGCGACGGCAATGCGTTCTTCTCGGCCGCGCATGGCAACCTGCGCGCGTCGGGTGCTGCGCCCACCGTTGCCGAGGTCGATGCGATGCGCCAGCTGATGGCCTCGCAGAAGGACATCAGCGGGAACGAGTTCCTTGAGATCAGCCCGTCGATCTGGCTCGGGCCGCTCTCGCTGGGCGGCGCCGCGCGGGTCACGAACGGCAGCCAGTATGATCCGGACACGGCGAACAAGCTGCAGCGCACCAACATCGCGCTGGGCGTGTACAGCGATATCGTCGACACCGCCCGCCTGACCGGCACCGCCTGGTACAACTTCGCCGACCCGGGCGTCGCCCCGGCGATCGTCGTGGGCTTCCTTGATGGCGTCGAGGAGCCTTTCCTCGACAGCGAGGAAGGCTGGCGTGTCGACGGGACCGAGTGGAAGGTCCGGCTCGACTATGGCGTCGCGGGCGTCAATCCGCAGTCCGCAGCCAAGAACAACGGCGCTTAATCGCCGCTGACCGCAACTTGCGGGGGCGGTGCAGCGCCGCTCCCGCACAGTGGGAGAACCACCATGTCGAAGTTCGTCAAGCTGCTCACCTCTGCCTACGTCAACGGCGTGCTTCGGCACCCGCACGAAGGCGCCCTGCACCTCGAAGACGATGAGGCCAAGCGCCTGATCGACAACGCGGCCGCCGAAGACGTTTCCGACGGCTTCACCAGCGCGCAGGCCAAGGAAGTCCCGGTCGAATCGATCGAGGCCGCCAAATCCCCCGCCGCCCAGCTGGCCGACGAGGGCATCGACCATCAGGCCAATCTGCCCCCGGTGACGGGTGAGCCGACCGCCAAGCCGAAGAAGGAGACCTCGAAGTGAAGGGCTATATCCAGGACGGTGACACGATCACCCTCACCGCGCCGTATGACGTCGTCAGCGGCGGCGGCGCACTCGTTGGCGCGATCTTCGCCGCCGCCCTCCAGCCGGTGCTCAGCGGCAAGACGGGCGAGTTCCGGCGTCGCGGCGTCATGGACCTCGCCAAGGCCACCGGCGAAGCGTGGACCCAAGGCCAGAAGGTCTATTGGGACAACACCGCCAAGAAGCTGACGACCACCTCGACCAGCAACACGCTCGTCGGCGCGGCCGCGCAGGCGCAGGCGTCCAACGACACCGTCGGCCGCGCGATGATCACCGGCCAGGTGGTCTGATCCAGTCCCCTGCCTGGCGGCTCAGCTCCGGCTGAGCCGCCATTTCCTACGGGAGAGCGATATGCTCAAGAAAATCGTGCTGCATAGCTCGGCGGTGGACAGCACCGGCAAGTTTCACGATGCCGGCGCCGAGCTGGACGTGATCAGCGAGGGCTCGAAGGCCGGTGCGGTGGTCGCCTCGGTCGCGCAGGACCTGATCGGCCAGAGCCGCGCGCTGTCGATGACGCAGGCCGTGGCTGCGAAGCCGAAGGCGCCCGCCAAACCGACCCGCAAGGCAAAACCGAAGGCAAAGAAGCCGGCCCCGCCGGTTCCGGCGCCAGCGCCGGCGGTTGAGCCTGCGCCGGTCACGCCGGTGAGCGAACCGGCTGACGACTGATGCTTGCCCATGAGCGCGCGGCGCTCGAAGGAATCCGCGCGCTCTACGGGCGGCCGGTCGCCTATACTGGGGCCGGGCTGACCGACGAAACGATCATCGCGATCCGCTCGGACACCCGTGCCGTGCCGCATGAAGGTTTCGCAGGTCGCCCGAACGGCCTCAGCTTCGAGATATTCCGCGACGATTTCCCGCAGGAGCCGCGCAAGGGCAACCTCATCGTCGAGGAAGACGGCTCGCGCTGGTCGGTGATCGACCGCAACGAGGCCGACGACATCGACAGCTGGATATTGTCGGTCGAGGAGGCCCCTGCGCCATGACCGCGCTGTCCCAGATTTTCGGCGCTATCGACGAGCGCCTCGCGCTGCTGATCGCGCAAAGCAACGGCAGCTATGAGCGGATGCCGTCGGGTGATCCCGACATCTTCCCAGCGCTGCATGTGTTCGACGAGGGCGATGACCCGGCTGAGCAGGAGGCCGTAGCGACCCGCCTCGATCTGGAGATTTCGGTCGAAGGCTACATGGAGGGCCATGGCGGCGCGGCGACGCACGACGCCATGCTCGCGCTCCACGCCGACACGGTCAAAGCGATGTGCGGCGACATCCTCTTCAATCTCGACGGTTTGGTCGAGAATATCGAAATCATCGGCCGCCGCCGCGTTCAGGTCGTGCCCCTCGCCGAAAAGCGCCGCCTTTCCTTCGCCCAGGACTTCCTCATCACCTTCGCCACGGTTCGCGGCGATCCCAACGAGTTTGCATAGGAGACAGCCATGCTCGAGCCTACCATTCGCCCGCAGAACGCCCTGCTGCTGATCGCCGTTCAGAGCGGTCCCGGCGCGCCCGCTACGCCAGATCCCACGCTGCATGCCATCTCGTTCGAAGCCGACAGCTTCACGAAGGGCCAGCCGTGGGGCAGCGAGGACGTCAACGAGGCAACGGGCAGCTACGTCGCCGGTGCGCCGATGCGCATCGGCCAGGAGGTGCCGCTCAGCTTCCGCTCGCGTATCCGCGGAGCCGGTCCCAACGTCACCTATACCAGCTCGGTCAAGCCGCCGCTCCATGTGGCCCTGCAGGTGGCCGGCTGGCGCGGCCAGTTCACCGCGGCGATCACCGCCGCCGCGCTGACGGCGGGCTCGACCACCTCGGCAACGCTCGGGACCGGCTTCGGTACCACCGCCCAGGCATATCGCGGCATGCCGCTGGCGATCACCGCAGGCGTCGGCAATGGCCGCATTCCGCTGATCTCCGACTATACCACGGGCAAGGTCGCAACGCTGGTCGACCTGTTTGGCGCCACGCTCGACACGACCACGACGGCGGGCATTCCGGCCAACTGGACCTATGCGCGCACGTCGCCGGCCGACGCGACCGCGCGCGAGACCGACCACCCGCTTGCGACCGTCTATTACTACGAGGACGGCAACCTCTATAAGTGGCAGGACGTCCGCGGTGTCCTCGACATGGAAGGCCAGACCGCACGTCCGGGCATGGGCACGTTCAATATGAGCGGCACCTATCTCGGCTCGGAAACGGCCGCCATGCCCGCGAATGCGGTGGTCGCCAGCCATTCCGCGCCGGTGCTCGCCAAGGGCGTCGGCGGCGTCAACGGCGCGGCGCTGGTCAACCGCGCCGAAGTGGCGATCAGCCGCTGGGCACTGCGAACTGGTGGCGATCTGGAAGGCGTCGTCGATCCCAACACGCCCTACGGGTTCGGCGCGAGCGAGATCGTCGGCCGCGCGCCCACGTTCGAGGCCGATCCGCTGCGCACGCTGGTCAGCACCCGCGACGCCATCGCCCAGATCGCGAATGACGAAGAGCATATCATCGCGCTTCGTCACGGCTCGATCGTCGGCAACCGCTGGGGCCTCATCTCGCCCAAGAGCAAGCCGATCACCGCGACCGACGAAATGCGCGGCCGCCTTCGTGCCGATGCGATGGTGTGGCGCGCGTTGAACCCGGGCCGCGACAATCAGGGTCGCGATGGCGATGCCATCCTGACCTTCTTCTGATCGGAGCGGGCATGATCCGAACCACGAAAGCACCGTTCGCCTGGCCGATCCCGTGGGGCGACGGCCAGGCGGTGTTCTGGCTGCGCGCCGGCGACGTGATCGAACGTAGCGAGTTTGAAGCCGAGCTTGCCGAATATCGCGCCCCGCGCGTGTTCGATTTCCAGCTGTCCGAAGCACTCATGGCGGGCGTCGCCGAACTGCTGAAGGACGATCCCGACGACATCGAGCGTATCCGCGAGATCGCCGCCGCGCTCGAATCCGGCGATGATGTCGACGCCGCCGATCGCGCGCTGTTCAGCGGCGTGCAGGAGGCGGTGGCGCAGCACTGGCCAGCGTACCGCACGCTGATCGGTCAGGCCGCGCGCCGCAACGAGCTGATCCCGACGCTGGCGTTTCGGCGGTTCTGCACTGGCTGGGAAGGCGACGGCCTGCCTCTGCACCAAAAGGGGCCGGACGGGTTGCTGACCCTCGCCGCCATGGACAAGCTCGAACCGCTCCTCATCCGCCTTGCCGGCATGCGCGCTTATCAGGCGCTCTATGCGACGGACGACTCGGGAAACTCCGTGCTGCTCTCGCCACCCGGCGCGAACCAGCAGCATTCGAAGCCGGGACAGCAGAAAAAGGCTGGATCATCGGCGAAGCGATCTGGCTCGAAAACCCGCTCACCACGGTCCCGCAAGGCATCTTTGGCGTCGTCGACCTCTGGCTCTCCTGCCGGCGCCTGACGCCGGTAAGCGCGATGGGCCAGGGCGTTCCGCCGCTGCCGTGCCCGGGTAGCGTCGGCGAGCAGCCTGCCGCGCTGATGGACGCGTTCGCGCTGCTCGATAGCTGGGCAAAGGATGGCTGATGGCTGGCCTTGATCTGATCTTCGACATCGATCTCGACCAGATCGCGGGCGTTCGCGACGACCTCACCCGCAGCCATCTGCGCGCGGCGAAGGACGCGGTCGCGGACACCACGAAATGGCTCGAACGCGAGCTTGAGGCGATTACCCGCGGGGCGGTGCCGGGCAGGCTATGGCGAGCATGGGCGTCGAATGTCTATCCGCGTGAAAAGGGCAAGATCGCCCGCGATCCGGCCGGCGAAGTGTACGTCAACGGGCGCGACCGAACCGTCGGCGCCATGACGTTCTGGAGCAAACCGGGGCGGATCGTCGGGAAGCGCGGTCAATGGCTGGCAATCCCCAGCGCCGCCGTCCCCCGGCGAGGCCGCAAGCGCCAGCCGCTCACGCCGGTGGAAGTTGAGGCGGAGTTCAACAAGGAACTGATCTTTCTCCCGCCCGGTCGCGGCAGCAAATATGCGTCGCTGGTGCTGGAGGGTGTGACCAACGGGCGAACGGGTGCCTTTCGGCCGCGGACGCGCCAGCGGGTCGCCGCCGATCGCCGTCGCGGCATCGAGCGGCATCTTGAGCGGATCCTGATGTTTACCCTGATCCCCTTCGTCGCCCATCGGAACGCATTTGCAGTCGAGCCCGTGGTGTTCCGCGCTGGGAGGCGACTGACGGACGAATATGTAGCGCGGGCCGGTCGCATTCGGTAAGCAAGCGGCATGAAGGGTGCCTCGTTCGCCGCCATCATGTTCGTGCTGACCTTGTCCGGTTGCGGCAGGCCAGAGCCGACCGCCGTGGAAAAGGCCGAGCGGCGCTATACCGAAGCGAGGAAGACCGGCACGAAGGAAGACCAGTGCCGTGAGGGCCGACGTCTTCTCGAGGCATGGACTGAAGCTGGCGAGACGCGGAACGTGCCGATGTGGAAGAACAACATCGACATCACATGCGGCGCGCTCGAAATAGAGCGCGCAACCCGGGTTCGCTGACATCGAACTAAGTTGAGCGCGCGGCTTATCGCCGCATGCGCGCGCCTCCTCATATCATCGAATGTTGCCGGAGGTGCCGATGGGCCGCCAATCGACGGACATTATTGCCCGGCTTCAGCTCAATGGAGCGCAGTTTTCGTCCGAGACCCAGCGGGTGTTCGGGCAGATGCAGAACGGCGCCCGGGCTGCTGCGGCGGACCTGAAATCCGAATTTACGAACGCGTACCAGCAGATCGAGCGAATGGCGCAGACCGCCGTTACTGCACCTCGAACCAAGTCCGGCTCGCTCGACATTAACGCGGCTGGCGCTCGGCTCGCGGCGCAAGCCGCGGAAGCCGAGGCGATTGCGCTCCGCGAGGTTGCCAACGCCGCCGAGCGTTTGGCAAAGCAAAAGGGGGCTCTTACCGAAGCGAACTCTGCTCAGGTCATGGGCATGCGCGCCGCCGCGGATGCGGCCGAGGCGCATGCGCGCGCAATGGTGCAACAGGCCAATTTCGCCGACCTGCTGCAGGCCGAGCTGGGCCAGACGGCCAGCGCAACCGAGCTAATCGTGGCCAAAAATCTTCTGCTCGAACGCTCCACTCGGGGCGGCGGCATGGCGGCCATGCAGGCAGGGCAGCAGTTTCAAGATTTTGCTATCCAGGTGCAGTCTGGGCAGAACCCCATTGTCGCCGCCAGCCAGCAGCTCTCGCAGTTGGGTGCGGTCCTCTACGCTTCCGAGGGTGCGGCAGGCAAGTTCGGACGGTTCCTGGCGGGCGGATGGGGTACGATGCTGTTCATCGGGGTCGCCGCGCTGTCGACCTTTATTTCCGCAATCTCGAAGTCGGGCAACGAGGTCGCGAACGAGACCAAGGAGCTCGAAAAGAACGCGCAAAAGACGCGCCTGATGGAGGCCGCCAAGGCTGCGTACGCGAGGACGGTCTGGGGCCATATCGAGGCGCTGAAGAAGGAAACGGCCGCGCTTGAGGCGCAGAATCGGACGATCGAGCAGAACATCCAGCTTCAGCGGGACCGTCTCTATGCGCAATTGAATAGCGCCCGCGGAGACCGGCCGAACATTGCGCTGAACCAGCTCCAAGCGCAGCAGCAGCTCGAAACCGCGAAGGAAGCGCTTCGCATCCAGAAGGAGTTGATGCGCGATCCGGGCGCAGCTGGGGACGCAGCCCGAGCCACGCTGCACCTCTATCAGCAAGAGGTTGAGCGCCTACAAAAGCGCATTGAGAGCCTAAACCGCGCCCGCAAAGAGAACGAGGAGATGATTGCGGCCGGCGAACGCGGCATGCGCCAAATCGATCGGCAGGAATCTGATATCCGGGTCCAAGAGCGCATTGACCCGGAGGCAAAGGCGGCCGGGGAAAAGCGCCGCGCGCTGCAAAAACTGGCCGAACAATACGATGCCAACCGCATCAGCCTTGAGAAATACGAGGCCGAGAAGCTCAAGGCCGAGAAGCGCTATCAGGCTCAGATCGAAGCGATCCGGGCGACCGCGAAGGCTGAGCGTGACGCTGGAAGTGCGCGCGAGCAGCGCATGAAGTTGCTCGACCCTGTCACTGGGGGCCAAGTTCGTTCGGGATTCGGCGCGCGCACGCCGCCCAAAGCGGGCGCGTCATCGAACCATAAGGGGATCGACATCGCCGTGCCGGTCGGTACCGGCGTTAGGGCGGGCGCCGACGGTGTCGTCGTGTCGGTTGGCAACATGGGCAAGCTCGGCAAGGCCGTGATCGTCGATTACGGCGACAAGGTCATCGCGACCTACGGCCATCTGAGCGAAATTCTTGTCGCCAAGGGGCAAACGGTGAGCGCGGGCGACACGATCGCCCGCTCCGGCAACACTGGCAACTCGACCGGCCCCCACCTGCATTACGGCGTCACGAAGGATGGTCGGCCGATCGATCCGCGGCGCGCCACCGTGCGTGAGGGTGCCGGCGACAAGGCGGCGACCGATGCCGCGCGTGAGCGTGCGGAGCAGCAGAAGCGCGAAGCCGACCAGCGTGACCGTATTCTGGCCGCATCGCAGAAGCAGCTCGACGTCGAAGCAGAGAGCCTGCGCTTCATTGGCATGCGTGTGCGCGGCCTAGACGAAGAGGCCGCGGTCGAGGCGGATATCGCGCGCAAGCAGCGCGAGCATTATGAGCGCATGGCCGAATTGACGGCGGCGGATCGCGCCGAGCAGTCGAAAGTGCACCCGATGCTCATCGCCGCACTGGCCGTGCTGCGATCGCAGGCCGACATCTACGCCGATCTGGTCGAGAAAGCCGGGGATCAGACTGATCTGACCGAGGATCAGCGTAAGGCGCTCGACGATGCGAATGCCGCCATGCTGACGCAGCTCGATGCCGCGCGAACCCTCGCAAAAACCGCCGAGGAGCGGTTTCAGATCGAGGCCGCCATCGCGAGGGTCCAAGCCAGACTTTCGACCGCCCAAGACAAGGGCAATGATCGCTCGAAGGCCGAGAAGCGTGCAATTGAGGAGGCGGAAAAGGACCGCGAGAAGTCCGACCGCGATCTGCACGAGCGCCGCCGTGATCAAATTTACTCGCTCGCCAGCTTTTATCGCGACGCCATGGACGGCGGCACGAAGGGCATCGTTCAGCGCTTCCGCGACGAGATGAAGGACGCGATCGCCGAGATCGCGGCGCGCTACACCGTGGCGTTGCTCACCGGGCAGAAAACCTCGTTGGGCAGTATCCTGTCCGACATGGGCGCGACCTCCGGCGGCGGTGGCGGCGGATTGCTGGGCGCGCTCGGCGGACTTCTCGGCGGCAAATCGAAAGCGGACAAGTTCGCCGGCGGATTGATGCCGGGCGGCGAAATCTTCGGCGCCACGAAGGCGAGCGGCGTGCTTGGCGGACTGGGCGGGATCGGCAGCGCGATCAGCTCGGCATTGCCCTACGCGGCGATCGCCATGGCGGTTCTGCCGATGATCACGAGCCTGTTCACGTCGCCGAAATGGGGCAGCGCGAGCCTGTCGCTCAATGGTGGCGTGGTGTCCGGCGCGCAGGGTGTCGGCAAGGGTGCGAGCCAGATCAAGGCCGCGACCGGCAACGCCGGATCCGTCGCGGAAGGCATCAACCGCCTGGCCGAACAGCTCGGCGCAACGATCAGCAGCATCCCGGGCGTCACCATCGGAAGCTGGGACGGCAAGGCCCGCGTCGCGCTCACCAGCACGAACGCCAAGCTGCACAGCAAGAATTTCGGCCCCGATGTCCTCAAGGATTTTGGCGAGGGCGGCGAGCAGGAGGCGATCCAGTACGCCATCCAGTATGCGTTCACGAACGCGGCGCTGGAGGGGATCAGCCAGGCCTCGAAGAATATCATCAAGGCCGGCGGCGATGATGTCGCGTCCGCGATCACGAAAGCCCTGCTGATCGAGGACGTGCCGAAGCGTCTGCAGGCGATCATCGATCCCGTTGGCTACGCGGTCGATACGTTCAACAAGTCGTGGGAAAAGACGATCGCCGCGCTCAAGGAAGGTGGCGCGTCCGCCGAGCAGATGGCCGAGGCGCAGAAGCTCTACAAGCTGGAGCTCGAGCAGACCAAGGCCAGTGCGCAGGAGGCGTCGGCTGACCTCAAGGCGTTCCTCAACGGGCTTAACATGGGGTCTTCTTCGCCCTACTCGATCCGCGATCAGGAGCGGATGGCATACAATGCGTTCAAGCCGTTCGAGGAAGCGATCTTGCGCGGCGAACGCGTCGATCAGGGCAAGTTCACCGAGGCTGCGCAGACCTGGCTCGATCTGCAACGCCAGCTGTTCGGCTCGACCGGATCGTTCTTCGAGGCGATGGACAAGGTTCAGAGCCTCACCAACAAGGCGATCAGCGATATCGACAATGCCAAGCCGATCCGGGTTGAAACCGACCCTTGGGTGAAGGCAACGGCGACCAGCACGCAGGCGAGTGCCGAACTGCTTTCGCAGGTTTCCGACCAGCTTAGCACCATCAGCGCACAATTGGCCGCGATGGGCGGCGGAAGCGGCGGCGAGTTCATCGGCGCTGACGGCCGCCTTTTTGACAATCGGGCCGCCTGATGCCCGCGCTTCCAGCAGACATCGCCGCCGGCACGCGCTCGGCACGCATCGAAACATGGTCAGACCCGGACATGAAAACCCGGTATCCGAATGCGCGCGACGGCAGCGAAACACCGTCGCCGGCGTATTTCGACAGTGCAGCGAACGCTGTCACAGCGCTCGTGGCCCGCGGCGCGCTGATCGGCGTCGAGCGCCGCCGGTTCAAGGTGGTGGTCGACCAGCTGGTTATCCCGCACCCGGAACTGGGCATGCCGACCGTCACGTTGCGCGATACAGAGCAGGCGGTCGACGCGCCTGCCATTGTGTGTCGCGTCGAATGCCAGCCCGAAACCGAACAGACGATCTATGAGGTGATGGCATGAACGCCTGGGCGATGTTGCCGCTGCGTCCGGCGTCCATTTCAGCATCGTCGAGCGCGTCGGGCCACACGGCCGACCTTATGCTCAACGATTATGCCGGCATTGTCTGGAAAAGCGCGGGTGGCGCGGCAAGCGTCATCATCGCCGTAGATCTCGGCGCGGAAAAGTCGGTCGACGCCGCGCTGTTCTTCGGATGCACCGGCGCATCGCTCGACTGGACGCTCAAAGTCGAGAGCGCGACCAACGCCAGCTTCACGACTGGCGTGACCACCCTCGCCGACGGCATTCCGTTTCTGGCGGGCGAACGCTTCCCGACCCATGGGCGAGGCGTCGGGTTTTGGCAGTCGGAGGCGGCGGTCACCGCGCGCCGCTACTGGCGGTTCACCATCGCATCGCTATCGAGCGCGCAGGTCAGCGTTGCCCGGCTCGCGCTGGGCGCGCGGCTGCAGCTCGGGCGCAATTTTGCATTCGGCGGCGGGCAAGGCGTGCGCGATCTGGGATCGGCGGACTTCTCGGCACAGGGCGTTCTCGTCCGCCGCCGCGCCGCCCGGTTGCGCACGCTCGGCGTCACGTTCCCCTCGGTATATCGCGATGAAGTCGAACAGAAGGTGCAGCCGCTGATCGAGATGGCCGCCGGGCAGGAGCCGGTCGTTATCGTCACCGATCCCGAGGAAGGGCCGGAGCGTCAGCGCAATTGCTGGTTTGGCCTGCTGTTCGGCGAACTCGGGACGGTCCGCCGCAATGCCGCCGGCTGGGAATGGCGCGTCGGCCTGGTCGACCTCGTACCGATCCCCAAGCAGGCCTGACGTGACCATCATTCTCGCTCAGATCGACGGGCGCGACCCGGTGAGCGGCGATGCCGTGATCCTGCGCGCGGCCAGTGTCGACGATGATCGGGTTTGCCACCTCGACGGCCAGCTATGGTGGCCCGCGCTCTCGGCCCTGCCTGCGCTGCGCTATGATCTGTTCGACGGCGCATTCGGCGCAGCGATCACCACGCCGCAGTCGAGCATGGGCCTCGCGATCGGCGCATGGCCGAGCCTTCCGGCCCTCATGCTCGCCGATGCCCGCGTGCAGCTATGGGCTGGCAACATCGGGCAGGCTTGGGCGGATTACGCCCCGCTATTCGACGGCCGGATCACCGCGCAGCCGCAGATCGCGAATGGCAACGCCTCGCTGAATGTCGCTGTCGACGACCGGTGGCTCGACGAGCCCTTGCTTGACACCTATGCGGGCACGACGGGCATTGAGGGGGATGCGGCGCTCAAGGGCCAGCCCAAGCCACTCGCGCTGGGCGCGCCTCGCTACGTGTCGGGAACGCTGATCGACGCGACCAACACCGTCGTCCAGCTGTCGGCCTATGGTGAGATCGAGGCCGTCGAAGTCGCAATGGACCGGCTCGCGCGCTTTTCATCGTCCGTCGGCAATTATGCCAGCTACGCCGCGCTGGTCGCCGCGACGATCCCCGCGGGGAACTGGGCGACCTGCAGGGCGCAGGGCCTTGTTCGCCATGGGGCACCGCCCGAAGGGCGGCTCAGCTATCTGGTTCGCGGCGACAAGGCCGGAACGGGGGGATGGGTCCGCAAGCCCGGTGCGGTGATCAAGCGCATCGCGATGATGCGCGGCGCGAGCGACCGCATTGATCACGATTCGCTCGACGCGCTCGACACCGCGCGACCGTGGAATATCTCGGTCTATGTCGGGGAGCAGACGACGGCCCGCGCGCTGATCCAACAGATCGCAGCGAGCGTGAATGCCGTCGCTGGCGTGACATGGCTCGGCAAGCTGTTCGTGACCCCGGTCGAGTTCGGCACGCCTGACACGACGCTCGATGCTTCAGGTGCCACGATGCCCCCCGTGGCATCGGTCGAGCAGCTGGAAATCGCTTCGCCGTTCCACAAGCTGGCGATCGAGGCAGAGAAAACGTGGAGCGTCCACGGTCTCAGCGAGGTCGCATTCTCCGCCGTGCTGGTCGAGCGCGGGCTGTACGATCCTGCGGAAAGCTATCGTGAGGGACATATCGTCGCCCTCTCGGACGGATCGCGTTGGCTGTACGTCGCCACCACGCCGAGCAGCGGCAACGCGCCAGCGGATGGCAGCATCTATTGGGACATGTTGAACGGCCCGACCGTGCCGATCTACGCCGACGGCACCCCGGTCGAGGATCTCAAGCCTGCCGCGCCGGGCGCCACGCCAGGTGCCCCCGATGGCTGGATCATCGGCGGTACGCTCGATCCGCAGACCGGTGAGGTGGTCGGCGGCGTCGAGGCGGGTGAACTGGTCGGCATCGTCGAGGATACCGAATCCGGGCTGGCGATCGTGGAGATCGAGGTTGCCGCCGCCGAGGGGCGTCTCGATGACGCCGAGGGGCGGATCGATGCGGCAGAGCTCGAGCTATCGTCAGCGGTACTTGATATCGTGGACCTCGACCGGGCGCGGCTCAGCAGTGAGGCCGCAGCACGGCAGTTGGAGCGGCAAACTTCTACGGCGGCCGATGCGCTGCTGCGGACCATCATGGATGCCCGCAAGACCCGCGTGCGGATGCGCGACGCTGGCATCGTCGTCGATCCGGCGGACGGGTCCGTCAACATCCGGGCCGTCGACGAGCAGGGCGAGCGGCTCAACGCCGCCGAGATCAGGCTCGTCGCCCAAGAGGCGCTGATCCAGCTGCGCGCGACGTCGTCATGGGTGCTGGAACAGATCTCGCTCGCCGCGATCGACCCCAGTCAGATCGCGGAGCTCGAAGACATCTTCGCCCGGTTGAGCGAGGCCGAGATCGCGATCAGCGGCCTGCTCGCCAGCATCGAACTCAAGGCCAGCACGGCCGATCTGTCGGCGCTGGGGCTCACCGTTACCAATCTCGGCATTACCATCGACGCGCTGGCCGGCACGATCACGACGAAGGCCGACACCAGCGTCGTGACCGCGCTCGACGCCCGGGTCGGCAGCGTCGAATCGGTGATCGAAACGCTCGGCGACGTCAGCTCGATCACGACGACGATCCGGCAGGTCCGGTTCATCGCCGAGGACAATGCCGAGGCCACGCTCAAGGGGTTGCTCGCCCAGCACGCCGCCAACAAGACGCGCCGCGTCCAGCTGGCCGAGGTTCGCACCGAGGGGTTTGCGCGGCTCGCCGATGGGCTGGCGGCGGAGGCCGGTCAGCGCTTGCTCATCGCGGCCGACGTTTTGTTGAACAAGGCAGCGATCGCGGCCGAGCAGACCGCGCGCGCCAGTGGTGACGCCGCCAACGCGACGGCGATCACCACGCTATCGGCATCCGTCACCACGCTCGAAGGCGAGGTGGAGGCCGAGATTGCCCGGCTTGATGTCGCGGACGCGACCGAGACCACGGCGCGCGCCGCGGCGATCTCAGGGCTCGACGCACGGCTCGACGGCGCCGAGGCCTCCATCCTCACCGTGCAAGAGGCGATCGTCGACCTTGAGGCGGGCAAGGCGGAAGCGAGCGATCTGACCGCGCTTGAGGTGCGGATGGATGGTGCCGAGGCTGGCATCTCGACGATCAACCTCGCGATCATCGATCTTGAGGCCAGCAAGGCCGAAGCGAGTTCGGTCACGGCATTGTCGGTGCGCATGGACGATGCCGAAGCGGAGTTGGTCACCGTCAACGCGGCGCTGGTCGACCTCGATGAAGGCAAGGCCAGCGTCAGTTCGGTCACTACGCTGGCCGCGCGGATCGATGATGCGGAGGCCGAACTGGTCATCATCGCCGCTGTCGCCGCCGAAGCCGAGGGCATCGCAAAGGCGACCTGGGGCTTCCGCATGACGGTAGGCAACGAGGTCTCCGGCATGCTGTCCGAAAATGACGGCGAGTTGTCGACGGTCACGTTCAAGCAGGACGTGTTCAAGATCGTCGGCGAAGACGGCGAGCCTCGCACGGAATACAGCGACGGCCTGTGGAAGGTGCTGAGTGGTTCGGGCGTCGCCATGCTCGAATGGGGCGTGGAGGAGGTATGACGCTCGCCCCGGTGTTCCGTATCCGTCGTCCCGACGGCACCGTGAAGCTCGATCTCACAAAGCGGATGTTCCGGTGGCTGGGCACGGTGGAAACCGGGACCAGCAACGGCTCGATCGATCATCCGGGGTTTGCCCAAGGCACGCCGGTCTGGCGGGTGTTGCCGGCCGCCGCCGATGCGGTGGGGTATGCGCCGAAGGTGACCGTCAGCGGAATCACGCTCAGCTGGACGTTCGAGAGCGGTTACAGCGAGGCGAAGGCGAACAGTCGCATTCGCTTCGGAGTGCGCTGATATGCTGGCGCCGGTCGTTCGGGTGTTCAACACCAGCGGCACGGTCCTGCTTGACCACACCTACAAGAACCTCGCCCTGCGGTCGAAGGCCGTGGTGGCAACCGACACGGTGAGCGATGGGGGCAGCTTCCGCACGCTGACCATTTCCGACTGCGACCAGCCCATGGTCGCGATCGCCTGCACTTCGCATTTCGCGACGGTGACGAAGGAGGTGGTATCCGGCTCGGACCTGACCATCACGATTGCGTGCAACGGTCCAGTCGGCACCTCGGTCACGCTCTATTATTTTGACGTGCCGCTGCCCAATCCGACGCCGTCCGGGATCGTGTTTCGCATGCGGACCGACGCCGGCGAACTCACCTTCGATGCCGACTACGAATATATGGATGTCGTCGACTTCCTGCTTGACGGGGAATCGGCCGACGGCGGCGAATATGCCGAGGATCGAGACTACGCCGTTGTCGTATGTCGACCGGGTATCACGGTGCATGACATGCCGCTGACCGGAACCGGGAGCGGTGGGCAGCCGGACGTCGCGGTTGTGATCGGCACGTATGGATTCCGGTCAATCGCCGGCGGGGTGGAGATGCAGGAGTTCTTGACCTCCGGATACATCTACTACGCCCCGAACGTGCCGATCATCTCGCCGTTCAATGCCCCCGGGGATGCCATGATCCTCGACGTGACTCACTTCTAATCGCGCTCCGGCGCAACCCTCTACAAATCGGAGAAACTGCATGACCTGGTATGGCACCGGCACCATTGCCGTGACCAACGGCAGCGCGGCCGTCGTCGGCACCGGCACCGCTTTCGTCGAGAATGTAAAAGCTGGCGACGCGCTGCGCGGTCCCGATGAACGCCTGTACCAGATCGCTTCGGTCAACTCGGCCACGTCGATCACGCTGACCCGCAACTATGCCGGTTCTACGGCGAGCGGGCAGGCCTATGAGATCATGCCGCTGCAGGATGCTCTCGCCACGCTGGCGAAGAACGTCGCCGAGCTGATCGAGGATTATCAGGACGTCGTCGACAATGCCGGCCAGGGCATGTTCGGCGATGGCTCGGTCGGCACGCCGGGCATGCGCTTCGGGTCGGATCAGGACACGGGCGCTTTTCGGCCCGGCAGCAACATTATGGCCTTCGCGACCGGTGGCTCTGAACGGGTGCGCTTCAGCAGCACTGGCGCGGAGGTCACGGGCCGGGTTTCGATCCACCCGACTTCAAACCCGACTTCGGTCGCCACGGCTCGTCAGGTCTATATCGGGGAGAGCTCTGCCAACTCTGCCTATAATGTCACCGTAGGATACTTTGCTGAAAGCGAAGTCTGGAAGGGCTGCATCCAGGCGCTGGCTGGTGGAGCCGGGACGCATTTGCTGCTCAATCCTAGCGGCGGTAATGTTGCTATCGGCAAGACCGACCCCGGCAATTACCGGCTCGCTATTGCAAGGGGTGATAACAACCTTCTGCAACTCGAAAATACCGTTGGAAACGGCACCAAGATCACCCTGATTGATCAGGCGTGGAGTGCCGAGATCGAGCAGTCCCAAGGCAACCTGATCTTCAAGGCGGGTGGCACAACTGAGCGAGGGCGGATTGATACTTTAGGCAACCTGCTCGTCGGCGTGGCGAGCGGAAGCTATCACATCGTCCGTCGCAATGTTGCAGCCTATGAGGCGGGCCACGTCATCCTTGGGGTCGAAAGCAACGCCGGTGCACCTTGCGCCAGCTTTATCGCCGTGAGTGGGTGGGGTGCGAACGCAGCAAATGCCGCTGTGAAGTTTGGCTATGACGCCACAACGTCGCGCTCCCTCAACGCTGGCGGCACGGTCAACGTCAGCGGCGCGGACTATGCCGAGTACATGACGAAAGCCGAGGGCTGCGGCACGATCGCGCCTGGCGACGTCTGCGGCGTGGATGCCAGCGGCCTGCTCGTGACCAACTGGGCGGATGCAATCAGCTTCGTTGTGAAGTCGACGGACCCTTCGCTGGTCGGCGGCGACACCTGGGCGTCGGACCTCGATCCGAAGCCCACGCCGCCGGCCGGGTTTGGTTCGATCGACCCCGGCTTGATCAATCCTGATTATGCCTCTGAGCTCGAGCAATACGAGGACGACCTTGCCGAGTGGGAAGCGGCGTTCGAAGCGGCGCGTCAGACCGTCGATCGCATCGCCTTCAGCGGACAGGTCCCGCTCAATGTCGGGCCGGCCACGCTTGCCTCGATCGAGGATGCGCTTGGCGACGGCGTCGGCGTGTATCTGGTCGCGCAACAGGCCGGGACCGGCATTACCGCCGCGGCCGTGCTGGAACCCGATATGACGCTTCCGCTCTACATGCGCCGCCTCGGCAAGGTCTGGGCGGTCCGAGACGGCCGTCCGATCATCGACGTCCAGCACGGCTAAAATCACCACCACAGGAGAAATGACGATGGCGAAGCTGTCTATCGACGAGATGCGCGCGCAGGTCGAGGCGCATGATGCGAAACTGCGGGCCGAGAAGGCGGTGGAGGTCGGCAAGCTGATCGCCTCGCCAGCATTCGCCGACGTGCTGACGCAGATCGAGGCGCTGGGCACGGAAGGGGACGCCGTGAAGCCGTTCGGACCAGCGACGAAGGCGGCGCGCCTCGGCCTGCAGATGCTCGCCAGCGCGCACCAGCGCGAAGTGAAGGCGGGTTGAGCGATGCCACCGCGGTTCCCGCCCGTCTTCGACGATAGCCCGGTCGCCTATGCGTTCGCGCTGTTCAGCCTCAGCCTGATCTCGGCCATCGCGCTGGCGATGCTCATCGGCTCGATGCTCGAAGAGCGGCGTGCGCGGGAGGTCGACCGGATCGTCCACAACCGCGTCCGCCGCGCCCCGAAGCGGGTCGAGATGACACTGCTGCAGCTGCACCGGCTGATCGTATCCGGCTTCCTGCTTACAATCCTGTTCGGCGCGCTGCCCGATGTGATCGTCATGCTCTCGTGGGGCGAGGCCGACGACGGCACGATGTTCGCGCTGTTCCAGCTCGACCGGTTCTTCGACGGCCTGACCGCCTTCCCACTGGTAGGCTCGTTCATCCTGTCCACGATGGCGGCGCAATCTGTCGATCACCGGCTGTTTACGGACCCGGCGCCGCCGCCGGTGCGGCTGTCATTCCGCTGGACCTCCTTCGGGGACAAATTGAAGATTGGGGGACTGGTGCTGTGCATCGCGGTTGGGGTGACGCTCTACAAGGCTGGATTGCGGTGAAGGATGGCGGCGTTGCCGTTGCCGCGGTCGCCGCGCCAACCATCGGGCCCGCCATCGTCACGATCGCGGGCGTCGATGTGCCGATCATGGCGCTGGCGCTGTCGGTCGCCGGGCTGCTGCTCGCCCGGTTCATCGCTCCGCCGCCGCTGCGCAAGCTGTCGCTGTGGCAGGAACGCGCGCTGACAGCGCTGCTGGTGATCCTGCTGTTCATGGTGGTGACCGGCCAGTTCGGCGACGGAAAGCCGCTTGGCGCGGGCATGGCGGTGATGATGGGGATCGGTCTGGGCTTCTCGGGACTCATGATCGTCGAACTGTTCGGCGACCGCGCGCTCGCCGCTCTCAAGGTGCTCTTCGGCGTCCGCGACAAGCAATAGTCGCCGCCGACAATCGAAAGGACGAATGATGGACGTAGCGCAGCTTCAGCGGCGCCTGATGGCGCTCGGCTTCGATCCGGGGCCGGATGATGGCAAGGCAGGTCCGCGCACGCGCGCGGCCGTCATAGCGGCCCTGACGAACCGCAGCGCGCCGGCGCTGACCAAGGACGACATCGCGGCGGCCGCCAGTGACCTGCGGGTGCCCGTGGGGCATATCAAGGGCGTGCGCAAGGTCGAAGCGCCGCGCGGGCCGTTCGACGATCAGGGTCGCCCCTCGATCCTGTATGAGCCGCACGTCTTCGCGCGTCAGTCCGGGCACGAGTTCAACGTCTCGCATCCGAAGCTGTCCTATCGGCAATGGAAAGCCGGGGCCTATGGTCCGCTCAGCGCGCAGTACCCCAAGCTGCTCGACGCCTGCGCGCTGGCGCCTGATGCTGCGTTCAAGGCATGCAGCTGGGGAGCGTTCCAAGTTCTGGGCGAGAACGCCGGGCTGCTGGGCTATCGTGATGCGCTCGACATGGCGATCGCGCTGACCAAGAGCGAGGCCGCGCATCTCGACAGCTTCGTGCGGTTTGTGCGGAGCAAGCGCGCCGAGGATGAGCTTCGCGCGTGCCGCCCCGGTGATCCGAGCAGCTGCGAGCCGTTCGTGGCGATCTACAACGGCACCGGGCAGGTGAAGAAGTACGCCGGGCTGTTAGCGGAGGCGATCGCGTGAGAGAGCGCACCGACGCCGATGATATCGTGCAGGGTGCCTATAATCGAGCGTTGCTCGACCTGATCCTGCCGCCGATGCGCCGCGTAGCCAAGGATCTCGGCTACGCGCTGACGGTCCACGGGTCGCTCAACCGCGATATCGATCTCGTCGCGATCCCATGGCGCGAACACGGCGTCCGCGATCCCGATCGCCTCGTGACTGCATTGGTCGGCGCGGTCTCCGGTGTGACGGGCCGGTGTTATCCGCACGCGGACTGGACGGAAAAGCCGCACGGCCGCCGCGCGAAAATCCTGCTCGCATGGTGCGGCGAGACGACCGGGACGCTCGACCTCAGCGTCATGCCCGCCCTTTCCCCAACGGAGAGCGAAGATGACTGACCTCAATCCAGACACGCCCGATAAGCCGATCGAAGTTTCGGCATCGCCAGCGCCCGCGCAGACCGCGACCGGTGCTCGCGATATCCTGTTGCTGGTCGCCGCACTGCCTGCGCTGGTGGCGATCCTCGGCAAGCGCGACGTGAAGGCCCTGATCGACTGGCTCGCCAGCGAGCCGGGCCTCGCGTTCGTCGGCCTGCTGCTCGCAATCGGCACTGCGGCGTATCGCCAGTGGCACGCCCGCCGCACGCACGCCGAGCAGCTGAAGATGGCAGAAGCCACGCCGGACCGGGTGGCCATCGTCAAGAAGTGACCCCGCCGGCGGGTCGCCGGCATCCCACGAAAGGAGCGCATCATGCGCCGTCTGATCATCTGCGCCATCGCGTGCCTCGCGGTGGCCTGCACCCCCATGTCCGGCATCGAGCCGCCCGGCTCGGCGCCGCCGTCCCGCACGGACGCGATCGAGCAGGTCGCCGTGGTCGCGGCTGATCTCGCCGATGCGCTGCAGGTCGCGCCGCCGGCGGAACTCACCGCCACAGTGACGATCGACGACAAGGCGGTTCGCATCGCTTTCAAGTCGTTCGACGCCGCGCTGAGCGTGATCGATGCCTTCGTCGCCACCGGCGCGATCGTGAAGAACAGCCCGACCGCGATCCGAATCCGCGATGGCATCCGGCTGACCCAGCGATGGCTCAACGCCGCATCCGCGGCGCAGCGGGTCGGCGATGCGAAGAGCTACCGTGCGGCGCTCGAGCAGGCCAAGGCCGCGCTCGCCGGCGTCCAGTCCGCCCTCGGTCGATAGGAGGCCACCTTGGAAATCAAGAAAATCGCCGCGCACGCGCTGGAGATCGGCACTGCCATCGCCAAGCTGCATCCCGCCACCGCCGGGCTCGCCGTTGCGGCCGAGAAGGTCGTCGCGCTGGTCGACGAAATCCGCGAGACCGCCGAGCTGTCACCCGACGATGCCCGCAAGCTCGAGGAAGCGCGCGAGCAGCTCGAAGCGCGGGTCAACGCCCATGCTGACGCGACGGCGGCCAACCTCGCCGACTGACCTGTTCTGACCCCGCCGCCCAGCTGGCGGGGTCAATTTCTCGAAGGAAGTTCGAATGGCGCGACCACGCATTCCCAGGGCGCTTGCCGCCGCCGTCATTCGCGCTGCCGCGGCCAGCCGTAGTGCAGATGGCACGCCCACGCCTTCCCCAACGCCGGCGCCGTCTTGGTCCGTGCAGCCTTCGATCAGCGGCACGCCACAGGTTGGCGAAACCCTAACCGGCGGCGATGGCACTATCAGCAACGGCACGGTCTCGGCGCGCGCTTGGCTGCGCAACAGTTCAGCGATCAGTGGGGCGAATGGCACCACCTACCTGCTAGTCGGTGACGACGAGGGCGCCGATATCTCGTTCAAGGTGACCGCGTCCGGTGACGGGGGCACGACCGACGCGACCTCGGCCGAGGTCGGCCCAGTGGAGGCTGCGCCCGAACCATCCGAGCCTGCGCTGTTTGGCGTCAACGTCAATCCCAGCTTCCAGCGGACGTACAACAACCTGCTGGCGAAGCGCCCGTGGATCGATCCGGTTGGGGACTACGACTACACAGCCTACCCGCACGTCAACGCCGCTGGCGCGCTGGTGTCGGTGCCCGCGGGCCTGAGCTACGTCTCGCGCGACGTTCTGAACCCCGGCGCAGGCACCACAGGCTGGTTCCGCATCGTCATGACTGGCGGTGGGGATGGCTCGACCGTTTACGTCAGCGCCGACCCGGCCACGACCGAGGGCGCGGTCGTGCAGATCGACTCGCACACCTGGGAGTTCCAGTTCGACGTTCCGGGGGGAACCACTGGGCCGAACTCCGGCGTCGAGGTGCGGTGTACGGCTACTCCCAGCACACCCATCACCAACATCGACTGCCGCGAGATCACCGGCGCTGAGGGCGCGTATGTCAGCGCCGACACCTGGCATCCTGGCTTCGTCGCTCGCCTTCAGGCCAACGCGGACTATTTCCGCACGCTGGATTTGCAGGGCATCAACAGCCCGCATATGCCCACGCGACTCTATGACGACTGGGCCGATCGCGCCCTCAGCCGGGACGCGCTTGGCTACCGCAGCGCGAAGCTGGTGCACGGCACTGGATCGAGCAAGCTCAAGCTGGTCGTCAAAGCTTACGTCGAGACCGATGAGCAGGCAGAGCTGCTGGCTGAGCGCATGGCCACGGACACCATGTGGACAGGCTTGGGCGGCAACGAGCTCACCCTGACGATCTTGGCCGCCTCGGGCGCTGGCTCGGTGGCGCTGAACGGCGACCTGGACATTGTGGTCACACCCGCAGCCGGGGCCACCAGCGCCGCTCAGATCGCAGCCCAGCTCTACGCGCACGCCGAAATCCCGCTGATGGTCAACATCTTCGCTGGAACGAACACGGCACCCGTCGGCTCGGATGAGTACAACGCTGGGCTGGCAGCTGGGGCCGTGGCGACGCTGGCCGAGACGAACTTCAGCGGCGGTTTCGACGGCGCGATGGGCGGCTACTGGCCTGACCTCATCCAGCTTGCGAACGACGTGGGCCAGGCTGGACCCTGGCTGCACATGCCCTTCAACGCGAACGAGAACTACGCCACCGGGCTGGGCGCGATGCTGGACGCCGACCTGGACGAGGAGCTGCGCGACTATACGATCGTGGAGATTCACAACGAGGCCTGGAACTTCGCGACGCAAGCCACCCGCTGGCTGCTCGCCGTCGCCCTGTTCGAGGGCCAGACGGGGAGCACCGAACAGGAGATCATCCTCAAGGGCGTGGCCGACCGGGCGGTGCAGAATTTCGCCGCTCTGCTTGTGGAGGCCCCATGGGTCCGCACCAGCGTCGGCTCGCAGACGGGCAGCCCGCAGGTCACCCAGTGGCTGCTGGATTATCCGGGGTTCGACAGCAGCGTGGTGAAGATGATCGCCTTCGCCCCCTACTTCTATCCTACGCCGCCGCTGCCCTCGGACGACGACGAGTACTTCGCTCAGCTGTACGCAAGCGCCGCCTTGATCCCGGGGCTGGTCGAGGATCAGCTCGAACTGCTCGATCCGGTGGACATCGAGGCTGACTTCTACGAGTGGGGCCAGCACGATAATTTCGAAGATGACATGACGGAGGCGGAGCGCCGGCGCGACGACCCTCGCATGGGCGATGTGCACAACTTCGCGGCTTCCGAACTCGCTCGCCGCTGCGGTGTCGGCGTGACGCGGCGCCTGACCTTCTTCAACGATTACTCCCCGACGGGGCTGGGCACCAGCGGGCAGTGGGGCCTGTATCGGTACGTGGGCGAGGCCCCGACGCCGAAGTCCATTGCCTGGGCTGCCATTCGCACTGGGCAGTATCTGCCTTACAAGCTACCTGCCGCCGCGCTGTCGGTCTCGGGCACGCGCGTCGAAGGCTCGGACCTGACGTATGTGATCCCCGCAGTGTATCGCACAGACACGATCACGGTGCAGCCCACGCGCGATGGCGTGGACTTCGGCTCGCCGTTTGTGCTGGAGCCCGGCGATCCGAACCCGACCTACACACAGGTATCGGGCGATATTGGCACGATCATCAGCGGCTCGATGTTGCTGGAGAACGCACACGCCAGCGTGGAATACACGTTTGCGGATGGGGCCGCGACTGAAGCGGACATCCCACCGTTCAGCCTCGATGACCTGACCGACCTGATGGCGCGCTGGGACGCCAATGTCAGTCTGTCGAACAGCCTCGGGCAGAACGTTTGGCTGGCGGCGCAGGGCAGCGGCACGCTACAATCCGTGGGCAATCCAGCCACCATCGGTACGGCGGACGGGCACCCGGCGCTGATATTTGCCAAGAGCACCTATGATAACGTGCCCAGCAATGTGGACGTAGGCACGGGCGACTTCACGTTCCTGATCGTGGGCAAGCTGGCGGGCAGTGGTATCGACGGCGACAACACCCTGTTCGGGTGCGTAAACAACAACGGCCCAAGCGTTGATATGCAGGGTAGCGGTACGACTCTGCGGCTGGTGCGGCAGATGATCGCGGTGCAGGGCAGTGTGACTGCGGGTATCGACCTCACCGATCGGTTTGTGATCACGGCGCGCTACCGGACCTCGGACAAGCACTGGAGCTTGCGCGTCAACAACGTCGAGGTCGGCAATGGCACGGGTGGCGCGGACTTCTCGGCGGGCGTCATTCACCTCGGCTTTAACGTTGGCAACGGCGCGGGCTTCAATGGGCCGATCCACTGCTTCGCGGTCTGCAACAGCTACCTGTCAGAGGGGCTGGTCGCCGCGTGGGAAGCGTTCGAGGCCGATGCGTGGGATATCACGCTGACGTGATCGGTTCGGCAGCGCCGTGCAATGCCGATTTCCTTTCGGTTAGAATCCGGGGTCAAGGCCGCAGAAAACCGCCACTTTTGACCGATTTCCTCGGCAAAACAGCCGAGTTCGGATCCTACCCTCTTTGAACACGTCCGCAGGTCTACGGGAATCCCCGTAGGCCGAGCGGGGGTGCCGTGCTGAAACACGGCAACCGACGGGCTGGAGACCCGTCACGCGCGGCTGGCCCAGCCGCAACGCCCCGCACCCGCGCAACGGGCAGGGCTTTCGTGAGCCATTTTCCCTATGGAGTCGTTAAACGCGCCCGCGTCGCTGACGTTTGTCGGCGGCGCTGCTGGTGAAACCACCGGCTATCTTTTCGATCCGGCCGCCGATCTGCTCGGCCGGCGCGAGGCTATCGGGTTCGGCGAGGCGGCGTTCTACGTCCGCACGATCGACCGCGACCTCGCCAACCGCATCATCATCGCGAACCACTACAGCCGGCGCGTCTATCTCGCGTCGACGCTGCACCTCGGCGTCTTCATTGGCGGCGAGCTGCTCGGCGTGCTGCAATATGGGTTCGCCATGAACCCGGCCTCGGGCGCCAGCGTCGTCACCGGCACCGGCCTGCGCGAGTATCTCGAATTGAACCGCATGTGGCTGGACGATCGCGCGCCCCGCAACAGCGAGAGCCGGGCGCTGGCGGCATCAATCCGCCTGATCCGGCGCGTGCGCCCGGACGTGAAGTGGATTCAGTCGTTTGCCGACGAGCGCTGCGGCTTGTTCGGGACCGTCTATCAGGCGGCGGGCTTCACCTTCCACGGTGAGCATCGCGGCATCTTCTGGGAACTGGACGGCGAGTTCTATCACAACAGCCTGGCGACGAACGCCAAGACGGCCAACTCGCCGCGCGCCGCCCATCTGCTCGCGAACCTCGACCGCGCCACGCGCCTCACCCTGCGCCAGTTCCGATATCTGCGCTTCCTCAAGCCGCGCTTCGCCAAGGGGTGCCGGTATCCAGCCCGGCCATATCCGAAGCCGGACTATGGATAGGTTGGGAATGCCAACCATTTTCGCCGCGCCCCGAAAAAGGTGCGTGACCCTATGTGCACGCACGATCTGCTGTTGCAGTTCGCCGCGACCAGCGGCACCAGCAGGGGCGCGGCCCGTCCAGCGGACGAGCGCCCTCCCCGGGCGTGCGAGGACGGTGCGACCCCGTCGGGCCGCTCCACCATCTATCCCCCCAGCTCGCTCGGCGGCACGCCCAGAAACCGGGCGAGGCGCGTGATCTCCTCGATCGGCAAGTCGAGCAGATAGGTGTCGGCCTTGAGCCGCTTGCTCAGGTAGCTTTCGCTCCTCCCGATGATCCCCGCCGCCGCCTTCACCGAGACGCGGTTGTCGCGCATGAGCTGCAGCAATCGGGGGAGTGGTCGGATCGGCGCGGCCATGCGTGACAAATTGCCGGAAATTCCGGTATTTTCAATCGATGGATGAGCGCGAACTGAGTCTTGCCGTCGTCGGTCTCGACTTCCCGAATAAGGGCAAGCCGAAAGGCAACCGCCGATTCGAGATGCTGGCCTGCAGGCCCGGCGAGCCCGTCGAACTGCGGCTTGAGCCTAAGAACCCCGCCGACCCGAACGCGATAGCTGTGTTCAGCATCCGCGGCATTCAGCTCGGCTATCTGACCGCCGAGCGAGCGCCGTGGATCGGCAGCAAGATAAGGAACGGCGAGCCCTTTGAGGTCCTGTTCCAAGAGCCGTCCGCGACAGCCGCGTGGATACGCATCCGGTTCGGCGGCGGTGCGCCGACGTTGCGTCCCGCCCGGCCCATGCCTCCCCCGCCCGACGACTTCCCGCCCGATGCCGAGCCGCCCGACGATTTCAATCAGGATCAAGGCGGCTGGTGAGCTTAGTTGCGCGGACCCTCCAGCAGCGTGGCGGCCGGCGCTGCATCGGTTAGCACCATATCGGCCCAGATTTGAGCCAGCTCTACACGGCGCTCCATATGCGCGGCTCTGTTATAGGCTCCCTCAACCTTGTCCTCGACGACGTGCGCCAGCATCAGGTTGATCACCTCGCGATCGTCCGGCCGCCCTTCCTTGCGTCGCCACTCGTTCATGATCGACGAGAATGACGAACGATATCCGTGCGTGCAGTGCTTGTGCCGGTACGCCCCGTCGGCGACGCGGATGATCAGCGCTCGCACCGCGTTTTCGGTCATTGGCCTGTGGGCGTGGCGGTCGTTCGGGAAGACATAGGGCAAGTGGCCTGTCAGCGGACGAATCGCCTCGAAGACCTCAACAGCCTGGCGCGACAGCGGCGCGAGGAACTCGAACGTCTCGTCGTCCTTCAGCCTGAGCATCAGCTTCATTTCGGACGGCGGCACGCGCCACAGAGGGGAGGGGCCGTCGAGGCCCTCCAGATGCTCCCATTTGCAGTGCCGCTGAACCGACGAGCGCACGGCCGTCAGCGCGACCAGCCGGTTCGCGAGCTTGGTGATTGGGCTGGCCGGAGCGGCCTCGACATCGCGGATCAACTGCCGCAGCGCCTCGATGTCGGTGATAGCTGGCTGCTTCGAGGCCTTGGGCTTGGGCTTGAGCAGCGACTTGATCACTGCGGCCGGGTCACCGGTGCGGAGCCCCGCCGCCGCGGCATAGGCAAAGACGTCGCTGGCGCGCTGGCGGATGCGGGCGGCGGTCTCGATCGCGCCGCGCTTCTCGACCTTGCGCAGCGCGTCCAGCAAGAGCGCTTCGGTCACATCCTTGACCGGCAGGCCGCCGACCGCGGGGAATAGATCGGCCTCCAGGCTGTTGATGACGTTCCGGGCGTGCACCTTGCCCCAGCGAGGCGCGTTGAGCGCATGCCAAGCGCGAGCGCATGCCTCGAAGGTGTGTGCGGTGCCGATCGCCTGCGCGGCCTTCTGCTGCTTCTTCTCGACGCCCGGGTCGCGTCCTTCACGAATGGCACGCTTGGCGGCGTCACGACGCTCGCGCGCCTCGGCCAGCGACACATCGGGGTATATGCCGAACGTGAGCAGCTTCTCGACCTTGCCGAAGCGGTACTTGAGTCGCCACGACCGCGAGCCGGTTGGCGAGACCAGCAGGAAGAGCCCGCCGCTGTCAGAGAGTTTGTACGCCTTCTCGCCGCCCTTGGCTTTGCGTACCTGCGTGTCCGTCAGCATCCCGCCTCCAGTGGGGGTATCGCTACCCCCCATTTCCGAATCATACCCCCGCCGATACCCCGGACGGGTCGCGCTTGGGCTGGATCGGATCGGACAATGCCGGACGCTAGAACCCGCGCGCTTCTGCGCCTGTTCTACACATGTTCGGATGATTTCGGAAGCCTACGGACAGGCGCTTGGTGGAAGGGACTGGATTCGAACCAGTGTACGCTCACGCGGGCAGATTTACAGTCTGCTGCCTTTAACCACTCGGCCACCCTTCCATGCGGCACGCCGAAGCGAGTGCGGGCCAATGCCGAAGCCGCTGCCCTGTGTCAACGCCCTGTGCGGGGGATTTGTGCCGCTTCCGCCGCAGGCCGAAACGCTCTAAGCGCAGCATCATGAGCAAGGGACCGAAACGCGGGCATCGCCCCTCCACGCAATCCAGCGCGCGTCCGCGTTTCTGGGGCCGGCATCCGGTGACGGCGGCGCTCGCCAATCCCGAGCGCGTGGTGCGCAAGGTGTGGGGGACGCGTGAGGCGCTAGGGGCGCTGGAGCTGCCGCCGGTACTGCCGATTACCTATGCCGAGGCGGCTGACCTCGCGCGGCTGGTGCCGTCCGACGCGCCGCATCAGGGTATCGTGATCGAGTGCGATCCGCTCGAGGAAATCTGGCTCGGCGACTTGCTCGATCAGGGCGCGGGCGACCAGCGGCCGCTGCTGGTGCTCGACCATGTCACCGATCCGCACAATGTCGGCGCGATCCTGCGCTCGGCGGCGGCGTTCGACGCGCTGGGGATCGTGACGCATGACCGGCACACCCCGCCCGAATCGGGCACGCTGGCGCGAGCCGCTTCGGGTGCGCTGGAGATCGTGCCGTGGGTGCGCGTGGTGAACCTGGCGCGGGCGCTCGACGAGATCGGCGAGGCGGGGTTCTGGCGGATCGGGCTGGCGGGCGAGGCCAAGGGCACGCTGGCGCAGGTGATGGGCGACACGCGCCCCGCTCTGGTGCTGGGCGCCGAGGGCGAGGGCATGCGGCACAACACCGCGCAGCATTGCGACGAGCTGGCGCGGCTGCCGATCTCGCCGCGGATCGAGAGTTTGAACGTGTCCAATGCCGCGGCCATCGCGCTGTATGCGGCGGTGTCGCGCTGACGGGGGGAAGAAGGATGTTCGTGCCGCTAAGGGGTCTGGCGCTGGCCGTGATGGCGCCGCTGCTGCTGGTCGGCTGCGCGTTCAGTCCCGGCAAGTTCACCGCGGCGCTGACGATCCTGGCCGACCGCAGCTTCACCTTCAGCTATCAGGGCGAGGTGATCGCGGTCGATCTGGCGGGCGAGATGGCCAAGGGCATGGGCGACGCCTTCAAGAGCGACGGAAAAGACGAAGAGAAGAAGGAAACGAGCGACACCGCGCTGCTGCAAGCCGCGTCGTGGCAGGCGGCGGATGACGCGGGCAACGAGACCGACAGCGGTGCGGCCGAGCAAAGCGCGGAGGACAGCGCCAAGGAAAAGGCCGAGGACAAGGCCAAGAAGGAAGCCAAGTTCAAGGCGATCGGCGAGGCGCTGACCAGGGAAGCGGGCTATCGCTCGGTCAGCTACAAGGGCGACGGCGTGTTTCTGGTCGACTATCAGATCAGCGGCAAGCTGACCCACGGCTTCATGTGGCCGTTCAATGTCGACGCCGAGGTGATCTTCCCGTTCGTGATTCTGGAACTGCGCGGCAAGGACATGGTGCGGCTAAAGGCCCCGGCGTTCGGCGACAATGATTCGCCGGCGAAGGGCAAGATGGACGACAAGTCGAAGCTCGACGGCGTCTTCACGCTAGTGACCGATGGCGAGATCGTCAGCCAGAATAACGAGGACGGCGCCAAGGCCGACGGCAAGCGCCGCACGGTGACGTGGAAAGCGACCCCGCTGAGCAAGGACGCGCCAATGGCGGTGGTGAAGCTGGCGCCGCTGAGTTGATGTTGAAGCGGCACCGGCCCGCTCCCCCACCCGGCCACCCATAGGATACTGGCGTTGGGTGGCCGGGTGGGGGAGCGGGCCGGTGCCGCAACCGGTTCAGCGTCCGCTGAACCGCGCAAACAACCTCAATCCTCGGCGGCGATGGTGACCTTGAGGCCGTCCAGTTCGGGACCGAACTGGAGCTGGCAGGAAAGGCGCGAATAGTCGTTGCGGTCCGACGAACTGTCGAGCAGGTCGTTCTCGTCCTCGCTCATCGGCGGGAGTTTGGCCGCAAATTCCGGGTCGACATGGACATGGCAGGTCGCGCACGAGCAGCAGCCGCCGCACAGGGCGAGCAGTTCGTCGAACCCGTTGTCGCGGATCACTTCCATGACGCTCAGGCCCGTTTCGCCCTCCACTTCGCGTTCTTCTCCTTCGCGCGTGACGACGATAAGCTTGGGCATGATGGTCTCCTCCGTGGCGCGGGCCAATGCCTGCAAATCGCGCGCGTTTCAAGGATACAAGATATGGGCCTGAGCGCCGACCAGTTGAAAACCTCGCTCGACGCCATTGCCGCGGCCGAGCCGCTGATCGCCGCGGCGGTGGCGCGCGTGGGCTATCCCGAGCCGCGGCTACGCGATCCGGGCTATGAAACATTGCTGCGCACGATCGTCGGCCAGCAGGTCAGCGTCGCGGCGGCGGCATCGATCTGGAACAAGCTGGCGGCGGGGCTGGGCGACCTGACCGATCCGCGAGTCGTGGCGGCGGCGTCGGACGAGGCGCTGCGCGCGGCCGGGCTGTCGCGGCAGAAGGCGAGCTATGCGCGCAGCCTCGCCGAGGAGGTGACGAGCGGGCGACTCGACCTGCACAATCTGTCCGCCGACGACGAGGAAGCGATCGCGCAGCTGGTCAAGGTCAAGGGCATCGGGCGCTGGTCGGCGGAAATCTATCTGCTGTTCGCCGAGGGGCGGCCGGATGTGTGGCCGGCCGGCGACCTGGCGGTGCAGATCGAGATCGGGCGGATCATGGGCCATGACGAACGCCCGTCCGAAAAGCTGACGCGCGAGATCGCCGAAGGCTGGCGCCCGCACCGCGGCGCGGCGGCGATCCTGGCGTGGCACCACTACAAGGCCGACATGGATGTGATTTGATTCGTCTATCACTCAAAGGCAAAACCAACTGGAAATACCCATGACGGCTTGTCAAAGGGCGTAAGTCATTTTTGTCTCGGCACCGGCCCGCTCCCCCACCCGGCCACCCATAGGATACTGGCGTTGGGTGGCCGGGTGGGGGAGCGGGCCGGTGCCGCCGCGGTTCAGCTTGCTGAACCAAAAAACTCGAGGGAGCCGTGAAGCCATGAAGACCCGTGCAGCCGTCGCGTTCGAGGCGAAAAAGCCGCTGGAGATCGTCGAGCTGGACCTCGAGGGTCCGAAGGCGGGCGAGGTACTGGTCGAGATCATGGCGACCGGCATCTGCCATACCGACGCCTATACGCTCGACGGGTTCGACAGCGAGGGCATCTTCCCGAGCGTGCTGGGGCATGAGGGCGCCGGCATCGTGCGCGAGGTCGGGCCGGGCGTGACCAGCGTGAAGCCGGGCGACCATGTCATCCCGCTCTACACGCCCGAATGCCGCCAGTGTAAATCGTGCCTGTCCGGCAAGACGAACCTGTGCACCGCGATCCGCGCGACGCAGGGCAAGGGGCTGATGCCCGACGGGACGAGCCGGTTCAGCTACAAGGGCCAGACCATCTTCCACTATATGGGCTGCTCGACCTTCTCGAACTTCACCGTGCTGCCCGAGATCGCGGTGGCGAAGATCCGCGAGGACGCGCCGTTCCAGACGAGCTGCTATATCGGCTGCGGCGTGACCACCGGGGTCGGCGCGGTGGTCAACACCGCCAAGGTGCAGGTCGGCGAGAATGTCGTGGTGTTCGGCCTTGGCGGGATCGGCCTCAACGTGCTGCAGGGCGCGAAGATGGCGGGCGCGAACAAGATCATCGGCGTCGACATCAACCCCGACCGCGAGGAGTGGGGCCGCAAGTTCGGCATGACCGACTTCCTCAACAGCAAGGGGCTGTCGCGCGAGGAAACGGTCGCCAAGGTGGTCGAACTGACCGATGGCGGCGCGGACTATACGTTCGACGCGACCGGCAACACGGAAGTTATGCGCACCGCGCTGGAGGCGTGCCATCGCGGCTGGGGCACCAGCATCGTCATCGGCGTGGCGGAAGCGGGCAAGGAGATCGCGACGCGGCCGTTCCAGCTCGTCACCGGGCGCAACTGGCGCGGCACGGCATTCGGCGGCGCGAAGGGCCGCACCGACGTGCCCAAGATCGTCGACTGGTATATGGACGGCAAGATCGCGATCGACCCGATGATCACCCATGTGCTGAGCCTCGAGGAGATCAACAAGGGCTTCGACCTGATGCACGCCGGGGAGAGCATCCGCAGCGTCGTGGTGTATTGACCGGACGCTCACCGCCCGACAGGTTGCGATTTGCAACCAGATTAGGAGGGGCCGATGTTCAGTCATGTGATGCTGGGGTCGAACGACGTCGCCGCGTCGAAGGCATTCTATGATGCCGCGCTCGGTGCGCTCGGCGCCCGGCCCGGCCGGGTCGATGACAAGGGCCGCGCCTTCTACATGCATAATGGCGGGGTGTTCATGCTGACCACGCCGATCGACGGCGAGCCGGCGTGCCACGCCAATGGCGGTACGATTGGTTTTGCGGCGGACAGTGCCGAGATGGTCGACGCATGGCACGCCGCCGGGCTTGCGCATGGCGGCACGGCGATCGAGGATCCGCCGGGCGTGCGATCGAACGCGTTTGGCAGCCTCTATCTCGCCTATCTGCGCGATCCGGCGGGCAACAAGGTCTGCGCAATGTATCGCTTGCCGGCCTGAAACAGGATTGATTCATGACCCTCGAGACGCTTTCGACCAACAAGGCGCATGGCGGCGTGCAGGGCGTGTATCGCCACGAGGCCACGACGACGGGCACGCCGATGACCTTTTCGGTGTTCGTGCCCGCGCATGAAGACGGCGCGAAGCTGCCGATGCTGTGGTATCTGTCGGGGCTGACCTGCACCCATGCCAACGTCACCGAAAAGGGCGAGTATCGCGCGGCCTGCGCCGAACATGGCGTGATCTTCATCGCGCCCGATACTTCGCCGCGCGGGGACGAGGTGCCCGACGATGACGGCTATGATTTCGGCAAGGGCGCGGGCTTCTATGTCGATGCCACCGAGGCGCCGTGGTCGGGCAATTACCGCATGCGATCCTATGTCGAGGATGAGCTGCCGGCGCTGATCCTGCGCGAGTTTCCGATGGCGGACCTGTCACGGCAGGGGATCACCGGCCATTCGATGGGCGGGCATGGCGCGCTGACCATCGGCCTCCGCAATCCCGACCGCTTCAAGTCGGTGAGCGCCTTCGCGCCGATCGTCTCGCCGCTGCATTGCCCATGGGGCGAGAAGGCGCTGACGGGCTATATCGGCGGCGATCGCGAGGATTGGCGGGCCTATGATGCGTGCGCGATGATCGCGGACGGGCTGCGCGTGCCCGAAATGCTGGTCGATCAGGGCGATGCCGATCAATTCCTGAGCGAGCAGTTGAAGCCCGAATTGCTCAAGGCCGCGTGCGACGGGGCGGGGATCGAGCTGACGCTGCGGATGCAGCCGGGCTATGATCACAGCTATTATTTCATCTCGACATTCCTGCCCGAGCATGTCGCCTGGCATGCCAAGCGGCTGAACGGGTGACCAAGCGCTACGACGCGCTGATCATTGGCGGCGGGCATAACGGGCTCGTCTGCGCCTTCTACCTCGCCCGCGCCGGGCTGAAGGTCCGCGTGCTCGAGCGCCGCGACGTCGTGGGCGGCGCCGCGGTGACCGAGCAATTCCATCCGGGGTTCCGCAACTCGGCGGCGAGCTATACGGTGAGCCTGCTTCAGCCCAAGGTGATTGCCCACATGAAGCTGGCCGAGCGCGGCTATCGCGTGATCGAGCGGCCGGTGAGCAACTTCTTCCCGTTGGAAAACGATCATCTGCTGCTCGGTGGCGGCGGCGAGCGGACCCGGGCCGAGTTTGCGCGCTTTTCGGCGAAGGATGCCGCTGCGCTGCCCGGCTATGAGGCGGCGCTGGAGCGCGTGGCGGACTTGCTGCGAAGCATGGCGCTGAAGACGCCGCCCAATGCCGGCGGCGGGATCACGGCGCTGTTGGCGGCCGCTGCGCAAGGGCGCGAGGCGGCGCGGATGCCGATCGAGGGGCAGCGCGATGCTCTGGCGCTGTTCGTGCAGTCGGCGCGCGAGTTTCTCGATGGCTGGTTCGAGAATGAGCACGTCAAGGCGGCGTTCGCGTTCGACAGCGTGGTCGGCAATTACGCCGGGCCGTCGGCGCCGGGGTCGGCCTATGTGCTGCTTCACCATGTGTTCGGCGAGGTGAACGGCAAGAAGGGTGTGTGGGGTCATCCGGTCGGCGGGATGGGCGCGATCACCGGCTTCATGGCCGAGGCGGCGCGCGAGGCCGGGGCTGAGATCAGCCTGGAGGCGCCGGTTTCGCGCGTGCTCGTCGATGGCGGTCGCGCCGTGGGCGTGCGGCTGGAGGGCGGCGAGGAGATCGCGGCGGGAATCGTCGCGGCGAATGTCGGGCCGGCGCTGCTGTACCGCAAGCTGGTCGAGCCGGGCGATCTGGACGCGGATTTCCGGCGGCGCATCGATGGCTTCAAGACAGGGTCGGGCAGCTTCCGGATGAACGTGGCGCTCTCCGAACTGCCCGACTTCACCGTGCTGCCGGGCAAGGATGGCGAGCATCACCGCAGCGGCATCATCATCGCGCCGACGATGGACTATATGGATCGCGCGCACGCCGATGCGGTGGCCTATGGCTGGTCCAACGCCCCGGTTGTCGAGATGACGATCCCGTCGCTGGTCGATGACAGTCTCGCCCCGCCAGGCGCGCATGTCGCCAGCCTGTTCTGCCAGCATTTCGCGCCGGAATTGCCGAATGGCCGGAGCTGGGATGATGAGCGCGAGGCGGCGGCGGACGATATCATCGACACCTTTACGCAATACGCGCCGAATTTCCGCGCGTCGGTGATCGCGCGGCAGATCCATTCGCCGCTCGATCTGGAGCGTAAATTCGGGCTGGTCGGCGGCGACATCTTTCACGGGCGCATGTCGCTCGACCAGCTCTGGGCGGCGCGGCCGGTGCTGGGTCATGGCGATTACCGCGCGCCGATCGCCGGCCTCTATATGTGCGGCGCGGGCACGCATCCGGGCGGTGGGGTGACCGGCGCGCCGGGGCACAATGCCGCGCGCGAGATCCTGCGCGACCGCTCGCTGGTCGGTAGGCTGCTGCGGCGTTAGCGGGTGACGCTGGCCCAGGCGGCGACTTCCCCGCCGCGGTCGCGCGTGATGCGCAGCGGGCCGATCTTGTCCGTATCGATCTCGACCACCGCATCATATTCGAAGGTCGCGTTGCCAGCGATGGTGACGCGGTCGCCGCCGCCCGGGCCGCTCGCCATGATGCGCACACGGCCGCCTGGATTGTGGACGGTGATCTCCTGCCCGAACGGGACGCGGCCGGTGAGGCCCGCGGCGTGGGTCGCGCCGCCCATCGCGGTACCGCAGGCGTTGGTCAGGCCGACGCCGCGCTCGAAGGTGTGGACGAACAGCCCGTCGGGCCGCGTCTCGCAAAAGCTGACATTGGCGCGGTCGGCGAGCAGCGCGGGACGCCCCTCGCACCACTCGCCGAGGGCGGTCAGCTCGGCGACGTCGATCTTGTCGACGAAGGTGATCAGGTGCGGGTTGGGCATCGCCAGCGCGGTGAAGGCGCGCGGGTTGGGCAGGCCGGGGATCGCTGCGTCGATCACGGCCGCGTCGACATGCAGGCCGACATCCGCCGGGTCGGCGGAGGCGGGGCCGGCGATGGTCTGGATGGTGACCACGCCCGGCGCGAGCTCGGGCTGGCGCGCGACCTGCGCGGTGCTGGTCTTGAGCTTCACCCGTGCACTGTCGAGAACGAGCGCGTCGAGCCCCGCGCGGCCGATGCAGCGCAGGCCGTTGAGGCAGCTTTCCGGCTCGCTGCCGTCGGCATTGATCACGCGCATGCCGAAAGCGTGATCGTCGTCGCCCGCCGTCAGCAACAGGATGCCGTCGGCGCCGACCGGCCCCGCACGGTCGCACACCAGCCGCGCGACCGGCGCCCAGTCGATCGCGGCAAGCGTCGGATCGCGCGCATCGACCAGCGCGAAATCATTGCCCGAGCCGTGGCATTTGGTGAAGGCGAGTTCCATCGCCCTGCACTTAAGCGCTGTCGAGGCGCGTGCAACCGCAGATCCGCTTGACCCGTTGGTAGCCGGGGCTGGCGCGGGGACGCTGGCGATGCGACAAGGGTGGCGATGACCGACGGCAACGATCTGCGAGCCATCGCTTGACCGGCATCCTCCTGCTGGCGGTGGTCGCGCTGGGCATCGTGGTCGCCAATCTGACGACGCGGGTGAAAACGCTGTCGCGGCGGATCGACCTGCTCGAGCGTGAGCCACGGACGGTCGCGGCGCCACGCGTCGCGCCGATAGTCGCGGCCGAACCGGAGATCGCCGAGGAGGTCTGGATTGCGCGGCCAACGCCGCCCGAACCGCCGCCTGTCGCCGAACCGGCACCCCTTGAACCGCCAGCCCAGCCCGAGCGCGGCTGGAGCAAGCCCGGCTTCGAATCGCTGATCGGTGCACGGCTGCCGGTGTGGATAGGGGCGGTGGCGCTGATCGCGGCGGGCTTCTTCCTCGTGCGTTACGCGATCGAGAGCGGGTTGCTCGGGCCGGGGGTGCGGACGTTCGCGGCGGGGCTGTTCGCGCTGGTGCTGGTCGCAGCGAGCGAAGCGGCGCGGCGGTTGCCCGCCACCGCCGACGATCCGCGCATCGCGCAGGCGCTGGCCGGGGCAGGGATCGCGAGCGGCTATGGCGCGCTCTATCTCGCCGCCGCGCTGTACGATCTGGTGCCGCCGCTACCTGCCTTCATCGTGATGCTCGGCGTGACCGCGCTGGCGCTGTTCCTCGCCTTGCGGCACGGGCCGCCGACCGCGGTGCTGGCGCTGGCGGGCGGGTTCGCGGCGCCGCTGGTCGCCGGCTATGATGCCGCGGGGATCACGCCGCTGCTGGTCTATCTTGCGCTGTTCACCGCTGCGCTGTTCGCGCTGGCGGTGCATCGCGGCTGGGCGTGGCTGGCGATCGCGGCGACGGTCGCCGGGTTCGGCTGGATCAACTTCCTGCTGGTGGTACTCACCGACGGCCATGGCGCCGCGGCGGCGTTCGCGGTGGTGCTGGCGGTCGCGGCGAGCGTCGCGCTGCCGCGTGCCGGCGTGGGATCGCCCTGGATACGGCTCGCGCCCCTGGTCGCGGGACTGGTGCAGTTGCTGGCGTTCGCCCCCGCGCTCGATTTCGGGGGGCTGGCCTGGGCGCTGTACCTGACGCTGGCGGGCGCGACCCTCGTGCTGGCGTGGCGCGACGAGCGCTATCTGTCCGGCGCGCTCGCCGCGGCGGTGCTGGCGCTCGCGTTGATCGCCACCGGGCTCGCGCGGCCGGACGTCGGCGCATCGTTGGCGGGCGCTGCGGTGACGGCGGTGATGTTCGGAGCCGCCGGCGTCGCGCTGCTGGGCCGGGCACGGGGTTGGAGCATGGTGGCGCTGGCCGGGATTGCCGGGCCGTTGCTGATTGCCAATGCGTTCGAGCCCTCGCGGCTGGCGGACTGGCAATGGGCGGCGCTGGGACTGATCGCGGCCGGGTTGGCCGGGTTCGTGAGCTGGCGGCGGGAAGCGGCTGCGAACAGTCGCGATCCGGGGCTGGTCGGCGGGGCGCTGACCGCGGCGCTGCTGGTATGCGTCGCGGTCGGACAGGTCGTGCCGCTGGTCTGGCTGGCGCCGGTGATCGTCGCGGCGGCGGTTGCCGTGGCGGCATGGGCGCGGCGGACCGGCGACGCCGACCTGTTGCTGGCGCCGGCGATCGGCCTGCTGGTGGCGCTGGCGGCGGGCGGGGAAGCGGTGGCGGCGTATCTCGACGCGATCATTAGGTCGGTGGGCGGCGACAGGCTGCCGTTCGTCCACCTCCCCGCGCTTGCCGACGGACTGCGCGTGCTGCTGCCGGTCGCAGCGGCGGTGCTGCTGCTGCGCGCCGAGCCGCGGATGTTCGGACGGCTGCGCACGGCCACGCTGATCGGCGGGATCGCGACGGGGCTGATCCTGATCTGGCATCTCGCCAAGCTGCCGCTGGCGATCGGCGACGCGGCGCGTTTTGTGAGTTGGGGCTTTGTCGAGCGCGCGCTGATCAGCCAGGCGCTACTCGGCGCGGGCTGGTGGCTGGTGCGGCGCCCCGGCCTCGGCGCGGTCGGGATCTACCTGTTCGGCCTCGGGCTGGCGCGGATCGTGTGGTTCGACCTGCTACTGCTCAACCCGGCGTTCGTGGCGCAGCAAGTCGGGATCATCCCGCTCCTCAATGCGGCGGTGGTGCATGCGGTGCTGGCCGCGGTCTGGTGCTGGCGGTTCGCGCTCGACGCGCCGTGGCGGCGGCTGGGGATGATGTTCAGCCTGGTCGCGGTGCTGGCGCTGGTGCGGCAGGCGGCGCACGGCACACTGCTGACCGGGCCAGTCACGACCGGCGAGAATTACGGATACTCCGCCGCGCTGCTGCTGCTCGCGCTCGGCTGGCTGGCGGCGGGTATCCGCAGCGAGGCGCGCGACCTGCGCGTCGCGGGGCTGGTGCTGCTCACCGTCGTCACGCTCAAGGTGTTCCTGGTCGATGCGGCGGCACTGGACGGCGTGTTGCGCATCCTGTCCTTCCTCGGTCTCGGCATCGCGCTGATCGGGATCAGCTGGGTCTATGGCCGCTTCCTCGGCCGCGCCGCGCGACCGAAACCGTCAGTGGCGAGCGACTGACCCGCCCGGCACAAGGCCTGTGCAAGTTCACAGGGAGATGCCGCAAATGACCGACCTTTCCACCCCCCGCCAGCCCGCCGCCCCCGCTTCGCCGGCGCAGACCATGTCGCTCGCCGCCGAGCTGGCGAACTATGCCCGCGCCGCCGCCGATCCGCTGGCGATGATCGAGGCGGCCCGGACGTTGCGCGGGGTACAGCGCGAGCTGTTCAAGCCGGGCATGGCGACCCCCGCGACGATGTTCGCCGAGGCGCGCATCCTCGCCGAGGGCGATCCCGAGATGCTCGCCGAGATCGACTGGGTGCAGAACGACACGCCGCGCACGCTGCGGATCGTCGGGGGCAATTACGTCGCGGAGAGCTGGGCGTTGCGCCATCAGGGCGACGGCATCGGCCTGAAGCCGATGGTGAACACGCTGCCGCCGCTGCGCAACGCGAGCGCGGTGTGGGGCGTGACGTTCCCGGGCAAGGCCGCGTGACCATGCGGTGGGTTCGAGCGCTTGCCGGCGGAATTGCACTGCTGGCCGCGACCGGCGCGGGCGCGCATGACGCGCCGCCCTCGCCGCAAGCCGAGAAGCTGTACGCCGAGGCGCGCGAGCTGGCGAACGGCGATCCCGTGATCCTCGCCGAGATCGAAGCAGCGCAGGCCGAGGTCTCGCGCGGCGTGCTCGACGGCAAGGCGGTGGCGATGCGCCAGATGATCCCCGGCGGTGCGAGCTGGTCGGTGCCGCTGGCGCGCCGCATGGGCGAGCCGCTGACGATCGCGGTGCGGCGCGTCGGCGCGATGCCGGTGACATTGCGCGTGGTCCGGTGACATTGCGCGTGGTCGATGCGGCGGGCGCGCAATTGTGCGCCGACACCACCGCGGGTGCGACACTCACCTGCCGGATCGCGCCGGGCAGCGGGGCGATCGCGGTGAAGGTCGCCAATCCGGGTGCCGCGCCGGCCGAGGCGATGCTGATCACCAACTAACGCAACTGATAGTGATCGGCGATGCGGTCGAGCGCGAGGGTGAGCACGAGCTTGCCCGCGCGCGCCGGCCAGCCAAGCGCGCGTTCGGCGGCGGGGATGCCCTCGCACGCGCAGATCACGCGCCACAAGATGTCCGACAGGCCCGGCCCGGCGGCGGCGATGGCGGCGTCGAAGCGGCGCTTGGCCGAGATCTGCGCGAGCGTCGGGTCGAGCGGTTCGCCGGGGCCGCCGTTGCGGCGATGCGACGGGCTGGCGTCCCAGCGCATCGTGACGCGTGCACCGAGCGAGGCCGTCTCGTAGTCGGCACGCAGCCGCTCGCCCGCCTCGAACTGACGCGGCGTCACAAGCTTTCGCGCATAGAGCCAGCCGAGCGGCGATTCGGCGAGGTTGAGGCTGACGCTGCGTCCTGCCTTTCGCGCCGGTGCGCCGTGGATGATATGGCCGTTCTCGATCGTGCGTTCCGCCAGTTCGCGCATGGTTCATTCTCCCGAATTGCGAATCGGGATTGCCACAGTGGATGTTCTGTAGGAAAGTGAAGAACCAATCAGGTTCAAGAGGCGCGGATGATCACGGCAATCCGGGAAGTGCGGCGGGCGAAGGGGCTGACGCTGGAGGAGGTCGCGCAACGCTGCGTGCCGCCGACAACGGCGCAGACGATCGGCCGGCTGGAGACGGGAACGCGCACCGTATCGGTCGGCTGGCTCAACCGCATCGCGGCGGCGCTGGGCGTGACCGCGGCCGATCTGGTGACGCTGCCCGAGCGGCCCGACATTCCGGTCGCCGCGCTGCTCGACGCCGGCGGGGCGCATGCGCCGCGGCGCGAGGCGGTGGTGGTGCCGCCGAGCGTCGAGCCGGGGCTGGTCGCGGTGACCGTTTCGGCCGGGATCGGTGACTATCGCGCGGGCGACACGATCTGGTGCCGGCGGCTGGATCCGGACAAGTTCGGCCAGGCGCTCAACCGCGATGTGCTGATCCCGCGCCCGGCGGGCCGGTTCCTGTTCGGGCGGCTGATCGATGTCGAGACTGGCGGGGGACGGCTCAACGTGCTGCCGCTGGGACCGGGCGCCCGGCAGCAGGTGGTGGCGGACCCGGCATGGATTGCGTGCGCGGTGCAGCTGGTGCGGGGCTTGTAGCGGGGAGACCCGCCGCGCATCGTCAGAAAGCGGCGCTTGCAACCGCAGGATGAGTATGTTGGCTGTGTCGCCATGTCAGGCTCACGCTATATCGTCCGGACCGCCATCGCCGTCATTGCCGCGTCCCTGCCGCTGACCGCCCATGCAGCGGAACGGTGGTCGCGCGTCCGGCTCGACAAGCAAATCGCGATCGATTCGCTCGATTACAAAACGATGCGCCGCATCGGCGAAGAGGAGCTGACCCGGTGCGAGGCCGCCCGCCCGATTGCCGACGAATGCCTCGAGTTCCTGATCTCGCTTGGCTACAATACCGGTCCCTCCGGCGATCCCGCGGCGGGAGAGCGTTATGCGCGCGCCGCAGTGGCGCTGGCCGACCGCACGCTGCCCGCGGGCCACAAGGATATCGAGCGCAGCCTCGAGTCCCTGCGCAGCGCGCTGGAATATCAGCGCGATTATGCCGCCGCCGAGATGGTCTTTCGGCGTGTCGTCGCGATCCGACGCAGCGAGGTTCCCGGCGATCCCGCAAAGCTCACAACCGCGCTAAAGCAACTCGCCGACAATCTGGTCGAGCAGGGCCGGTTTCTCGATGCGGAGACGGTTTACCGCGAGGCGCTCGTGCTGGGCGAGGCATCGAACGACACGGAACTGATCGTGATCGGCCTGGGCAATCTCGCCTACATTCTGAACTTGCAGGCGCGGCATGCCGAAGCGGAAAAGATCTATCGGCGCCTGCTTGTCATGGCCGCCCGGATCGTCGGGCCGGAAAGCGCGGACATGGCGAAGATCATCCAGAATCTGGCGACGACCGTGAATGCGCAAGGGCGGCATGCCGAGGCCGAAGCACTGCTGCGCCGTTCGCTGGCAATGCAGGAAAAGGCGCCGTTCTCTTCGGATTCGGCCAATGGCGCCACGATGCTCAACCTGGCCGGCAATCTGCTCGATCAGGGGCGGCCGGCCGAAGCCGAAGCGCTGGCTCGCCGAACCGTGGTGGCGTGGAATTATGTCTATGCGTTCAATAGCGAACTGCGCATCGCCACCGAACTGCTGGCCGACGCGCTGGCGGCACAGGGCCGCATGGGCGAGGCGGAAGCGCTGTATCGCAAGGCGGCGGCGGTCGGCATGGGATTGCCGCTGAATCATCCGGACCATATCGGCACCGCCCACCGGCTGGCCAAATTCCTTCGAAAACAGGGCAACCGGTCGGCCGAGACGCGGACGCTGTTTGGGATTGCCGGGCGCGGCGCCTTGCTGCGCATGGGTACGTTCAAGGGGTTCGACCGCTCCGCCGAGGCGGAGCTGCGCCGGTACCGGCCTATTTTCCTTGGGCAGGTGCGGACCGCATGGGACCTGTCGCGCAACAGGAAGTCCTGAACGCGCGCCAGGCCGCTCACCGCGCCGCGGCGATCCCCGCCTGTAATACCCGCAGCACATTGCCGCCCATCACCTTGCGGATTTCCGCCGGCGTGAAGCCGCGGTCGACCAGCGCCTGCGTCACATAGACCAGCTGCGCCGTGTCGAATCCCGTGGTCACCGCGCCGTCGAAGTCCGATCCCAGCCCGACATGGTCGATGCCGACAAGATCGCGAACGTGCGCGATCGCGGCGGCCACTTTCGCGGGCTCGGTGCCGCAGATCGCGGCGTCCCAATAGCCGATGCCGATCACGCCGCCGGTCTTCGCAACGCCACGAATTTCGGCATCGGTGAGGTTGCGGTTGACCTTGCACACCGCCTGCACGCCGCCATGGCTGGAGACGACCGGGCGTTTCGCCATTTTCAGGATTTCGGCGACCGACTGGTGGCTGGCATGCGCGATATCGACGATCATGCCGAGCTGTTCCATCCTGCGCACAGTTTGGCGGCCTAGCGGGGTGAGGCCACCCTTGGCGGTGCCGTGCATCGATCCGGCGAGCTGGTTGTCGAAGAAATGCGCGAGGCCGGCCATGCGGAAGCCGGCGGCGTGGAGCTTGTCGAGATTGGCGAGCTTGCCCTCCATATTCTGCAGCCCCTCGATCGACAGCAGGCCACCGACGCGGGTCTTGCCCACGGCGCGGTCGGCAAGGAGCGCGTCGAGATCGGCGGGGGTGCGGATGACGCGCAGCTGGCCGTTCGAGGCCGCGGCTGCGCGGTCGAGCTTTTGCGCGTGGAACAGCGATCGTTCGAGCAACGACGTCCAGGTTCGCGGCGGCTGGAGCTGGGCGAGCGCGAGCAGCGTGATGTTGTCGGTGTCGGCGCTGTTGGCGTCGTAATTCTGGTTCTTGGGCGTCTTGCTGACCGAGGAGAAGACTTGCAGCGCCACATTGCCGTCGATCAGGCGCGGGAGATCGACCTGACCCTGACCCGAGCGGGTGAGCACATCGCGCTTCCACATCAGCGTGTCTTCGTGGAGGTCGGCGATCTGGAGGCTGGCGTGGAGTTTCCGCGTCTGCGGCGTGACGGTGGGGAGCGTGGTGGCGACGACCTTGTTCATGCCGCGCTCGACGATGCCGGGGGCGAGCGCGAAGAAGGCGAGAAGCGCGAGCAGGAGGAGGGCGAGGAGCCAGAGCCACTTGTTCTTCACGCGACCGTGCCCTCCTCGTCATGCCGGCCTCGTTCCGGCACCCACCGTGCCGCGAGCCACGGACGGCATTGTGTGCCGCCCGGTGGACCCCGGCACAAGGCCGGGGTGACGATGGATTTAGCGGTGCCGCTCTAGTGTGACGAAGCTGTAGGCGGGGCGGTCGCTTTCGGCTTCGTGGTCCTCGCGGAAGGTCTCATACCAGCCGTCGCCAAAGGGCGGGACCGTCGCGTCGCCCTCTGGCGAGATATGCACCTCGGTCAGCTCGATTCGGTCGGCTTGCGGAAGCATCAGCGCAAAGATTTCAGCGCCGCCGATCACCGCGATGTGCTCGCTGGCGGCGAGCTTGAGCGCTTCGTCGACCGAATATGCGACCTCGGCACCTTCCTCCCGCCACGTCCGATCGCGAGTGAGCACGATGTGGCGGCGGCCGGGGAGGGGGCTGGGGAAGCTCTCGAACGTCTTGCGGCCCATGATCATCGGCTTGCCCATCGTCTGCGCCTTGAAGCGCTTGAGATCGGCGGGCAGCCGCCAGGGCAGGCCGCCATCGACGCCGATGACGCCATTATCGGCACGCGCGAGATGGAAGGTGATCAGACCGCCACCGCCGCCTTGATGTGCGGCTGCGCGACATAATCGTGCAGTACGAAATCCTCATACTCATACGCGTCGATCGACGGCGGCTTGCGCAGGATTTCGAGGCGGGGGAGCTTGTCGGGCGCGCGCGACAGCTGCAGCTCGGCCTGCTCGACATGGTTGGAATAAAGGTGGCAATCGCCGCCGGTCCAGATGAACTCACCCGGCTCCAGATCGCATTGCTGCGCGAGCATGTGTGTGAGCAGTGCGTAGCTCGCGATGTTGAACGGCACGCCGAGGAAGATGTCGGCGCTGCGCTGGTAGAGCTGGAGCGAGAGCTTGCCATTGGCGACGTGGCACTGGAACAGGCAGTGGCATGGCGCGAGCGCCATCGCGTGCAGTTCGCCCGGGTTCCAGGCGGAGACGACCATGCGCCGCGACGCGGGGCTGGTTTTGAGCGTTTCGATCAGTTCCTTGATCTGGTCGATATGGCGGCCGTCGGGCGATTCCCAGTCGCGCCATTGCTTGCCATAGACCGGGCCGAGATCGCCATTTTCGTCGGCCCATTCGTCCCAGATGCTGACCTTGCGGTCGTTGAGCCATTTCGTGTTGGTGTCGCCACGCAGGAACCACAGCAATTCGACGATGATCGAGCGCAGATGCAGCTTCTTGGTGGTGAGGACCGGAAAGCCATCGGACAGGTCGAAGCGCATCTGGTGGCCGAACACGCTGCGCGTGCCGACGCCGGTCCGGTCATTCTGCACCGCGCCATCGCGCAGCGCGCGTTCCATCAGGTCGAGATATTGCCGCATCGCGCGAGCCTAACCGAGCGGGGGTGAGTCGCCAATCGGGTTCGTCCGATGTGGCGCGGTTTTGGTCCGCGGCGGAGGCGGTTCGGCTCGACCGGATGCGCGGGAGCGGCGACTCGTGCGTCATGGCTTCACCAGCGCTCGCCCGGCTTGCCGATCCGTTCGAGGCCGTCACGCGGCAGCTCACCTCGCAAATCGCGGATGAGCGGGTGGAGGTGGCGGTGTTCGCCTATTGCGACGGGCACGGGCGGGCGCTGGGCTTTCGCCATGCGCGCTCGGGGCTGGCCGACGCGGTCGAGCTGCCGGTGCGGCGGATCGCGATCGATGCGCTGGCGTTCGATGCGGCGGTGGTGATGATGGCGCACAACCATCCCTCGGGCGAAGCCTGGCCGAGCCGGGCGGACCGCGAGGTGACGCGGCGGATCGCGGCGGCGCTGAGGGTGCTGGGCGTGCGGCTGCACGACCATGTGATCGTGGCGGGGCGGCGGCGCTGGAGCTTTCGCGGCGCCGGCTTGCTCTAGGCGGGCTTGTGACCCTTGCGCGGACCCGCCGGGGTCGCGCTCGCGCCCGGCGTCGGCAGCCCGCGATTCTTGCACGCCTTGATCGCGCGCGGTTCGGGGCGCGGGCCTTGCGCGCGGAACATGGCGAGATAGCCGCCGGCCGAGGGCATGTCGCGCATCGTCACGAGCTTGTAGCCGACCGCCGCCATCTCGCATTTGAGCAGATCGGGCGGGGTGCCGTGATTCTGCGTCTCGCGGTTGGCATCGACCACGATGACCGTGCCGTTCGGGCGCAGCGACGGGCGCATCCGCCACAGGAACTCATAGGGTTCCTCGATCTCATGATACATGTGCACCATGAAGATGCGGTCGAAGCTGGCGTCGGGCAGCTTGGGGTCCTCGGGATCGCCGAGGCGCACGCTGACATTGTCGAGCCGCTCGCGCGCGACGCGCTGCGCGAGGCCGTCGCGGACTTCGGGAATGATGTCCTCGGCCAGCACGCGGCCGTCCTTGCCGACGCGCGCGGCGAGGCGGATGGTGTAATAGCCCTCACCCGCACCGATATCGGCGACGGTCATGCCGGGGCGGATATCGGCCATGTCCATGACCTTGTCGGCTTCGTTGACACGGTCGCGCGCTTCCTCGGTCGACCAGCGCGACGAGACGATGGTGGCGACCGGTCGGTCGGCCGCGGGGAAGGCGTGATCGTCGGTCGGGGTCGGCGTGGGGCGCGGGCGTGTCGAATCGCAGCCCGCCAAAGCGAGCGCGATCAGCAGTGCAAGCGCGGCCCCCGCTCGCTTCAATCGACGTCCTCCACCTCGACCGTTTCGCCGGTCACGCGCTGTGATAGCGCAGCGGCCATGAACGGGTCGAGTGCCCCATCGAGCACATCGGACGGCGCGAAGGAAGTCACCCCGGTGCGCAAATCCTTCACCTGCTGATAGGGCTGAAGCACATAGCTGCGGATCTGGTGGCCCCAGCCGATCTCGGTCTTGGCCGAATAGGTGCCCATTGCCGCGGCCTCGCGCTTGGCGAGTTCGGCTTCGTACATCCGCGCCTTGAGCATCCCCATCGCGGTCGCGCGGTTCTTGTGCTGCGAGCGGTCCTGCTGGCTGGCGACGATGATGCCGCTGGGGACGTGGGTGATGCGCACCGCCGAGTCGGTGGTGTTGACGTGCTGCCCGCCGGCGCCGGACGCGCGGTAGGTGTCGATCTTGAGGTCGCTCTCGTTGATCTCGATGTCGATCGAATCGTCGATCACCGGATAGACCCACACCGACGAGAAGCTGGTGTGGCGGCGCGCCGAGCTGTCATAGGGACTGATGCGGACGAGGCGGTGCACGCCGCTCTCGGTCTTGGCATAGCCATAGGCGTTCTCGCCCTTGATCAGCAGCGTCGCGCCCTTGATCCCGGCCTGTTCGCCGGCGTGATAGTCCATCAGCTCGACCTTGAAGCCGTGCCGTTCGGCCCAGCGCGTGTACATGCGCTGGAGCATCTCGGCCCAGTCCTGGCTTTCGGTGCCGCCGGCGCCGGCATGGACTTCGAGATAGGTGTCGTTGGCGTCGGCCTCGCCCGACAGCAAAGCCTTGACCTTGTCCTCCTCGGCGCGCGCGGCGAGCGCGGCTAGGCCCTCGACGCCCTCGTCGCCCATCGCGGTGTCGCCCTCGTCGTCGGCCATCTCGATCAGCTCGAGCGTGTCGGACAGTTCGCGCTCGATCGATCGCGTCGCGTTGATCGATTCGTCGAGGCGGCGGCGCTCGCGCATCACATCCTGCGCGGCCTTGGGATTGTCCCATAAGGTCGGGTCCTCGACCCGCGCGTTGAGTTCGTCGAGCCGGCGCAGCGCCTTGTCCCAATCGAGGAAACGGCGCAGCAGCGCGAGCGCATCGTTGATCTTGTCGGCGTAAGCCTGCGCTTCGGCGCGCATTGGTAAACCTTTCAATCGTTCGTGGCCGCAGCGCGAGCCAAACTATCTTATCCGTCACCCCGGCCTTGTGCCGGGGTCCACCGGGAGGCAGGCGACGCGGCAGAGGTTAGAGTTCATCCCTTCGGGCACCATGGACCTCGGCACAAGGCCGGGGTGACGAAGGGGGTCTTTGCGTCGTTCAACGCGCTAGTAGATTCCGTCCTCGCGTTGCAAGAAGTCGCTGTCCCGCGGCGCTTCGCGGCGGACGGCTTTCTTGGTCGCCTCGGCCTTGGGCGCTTCCTCTTCCTCGCCGCGGCGGATGCGGCGGCGGGGTTCGCTTTCGGGCTTGAACGCTTCCCAGATCACCTGGCCCTTGGGGTCGCTTGTCGGCCAGGCGCCATAGACCGGGCGGCCGCTGGCGCGGTCGATGCGGACCATGCGGATACCCGCAGGCGCGGTGAAGGGCAGCACGTCGAGCCGTTCGAACGCCTTTTGCGCGAACTGCTTGAAGATCGGCGCGGCGAGCGTGCCGCCCTGCGCATAGCCGCCGAGATTGGTCGGCGTGTCATAGCCGATATAGAGGCCGCCGATCATCTGCGGCGTGCCGCCGACGAACCACACGTCGCGCGGGCCGGACGAGGTGCCGGTCTTGCCCATGATCGGGCGGCCGAGTTCGCGCAGCGTGGTTGCGGTGCCGCGCTGGATCACGCCTTCGGTGATGTGCACCATCTGATAAGCGCTCATCGCGTCGAGCACCTGGCGCGAGCGGATCACCGGGCGCGGCATCGGCTTGCCGTCCCAGTCGGGCGCGTTGCAACGGTCGCAGGCGCGCCAGTTTTCCGGCCAGATCACCTTGCCCTTGCGGTCCTGCACGAAGTCGACAAGGCTCGGGGTCAGCGCGCGGCCGTGATTGACGAGGATCGAGTAGGCGTTGACCATCCGCATCACCGTCGTGTCGCCCGCGCCGAGCGCGTAGGAGAGATAGGGCGGCAGCTTCTGCTGGGTGACGCCGATGCGCTGGATCAGGTCGACGACCTTGTCCATGCCGGTGGTGTTGGCGGCCTGCACCGTCATCAGGTTGCGCGACTGTTCGATGCCCCAGCGCATCGTCTTCGGCCCCGCGCCGCGCATGTTGCCGAAGTTGCGGAAGCATTTCTGGCCGAGCGCCGCGCCCTGATAGACGCAGAACGGGCCATCGACGATGATCGAGGCCGGCGTCATGCCGTTCTCGAGCGCGGCGGAATAGACGATCGGCTTGATCGTCGAGCCGGGCTGACGTTGCGCCTGCGTCGCGCGGTTGAAGCTCTGGATGGTCGCGTCGAACCCGCCCTGCATGGCGAGGATGCGGCCGGTATGCGGGTCCTGCACCACCATGCCGCCCGACACCTTGGGGACCGAGCGCAGCGCGAACACGCCGCCCTCGGGCGCGACCGCGATCACGTCGCCGGGCTTGAGCTTCGCGAACGCCGTGCCGCCCTCGCCGCGTACCGGCATCTGCGCGCCTGAAGCGGGGAGCGTGCCGACATTGCCGTTGCCGAAGCCGATCTGCGCCGCCCCGCCGCTCTTCGAGATGACGATGGCCGTGCGCCAGTCCTCATAATCGAGGTTGATGTTGGTGTTCAGAAGCCCGCTGCGCCAGTTGTCGCCGCTGAACGGCACTTCGCGCATCGGACCCGACCAGCCGCGGCCGCGGTCATAGCGCAACAGGCCGTCGCGCAGCGCCTTTTGCGCCGCCTTTTGCAGCTCGGGATCGAACGAGGTGCGCACCCACAGTCCGCCGGCATAGACGCTGAACGGCCCGGCCTTTTCGGTCTCGCCGAACTTGTCGAGCAGCTGGCGGCGCACTTCCTCGATGAAATAACCGCCGAGCGGGCTGGTCGATGGCGTCTGGCGCGGCACCGCGCCGAGCGGCGAGGCGACCGCGGCGTCATGCTGCGCCTGATCGACATAGCCGTTTTCGAGCATCTGCCCGAGCACCCAGTTGCGGCGCTCGACCGCGCGCGCCTCATGCCGCTCGGGCATGTAATTGGACGGCCCCTTGGGCAGGATCGCCAGATAGGCGAATTGCGGGAGGGTGAGGTCCTTCACCGGCCGGTCGAAATAGGCGTGCGCCGCCGCCTCGACCCCGAACGCGTTGCGGCCGAGCGCGATCTGGTTGAGGTAGAGTTCGAGAATCTGCTCCTTGGACAGCGTGTTCTCGATGCGGAAGGCGAGGATCGCCTCGCGCGCCTTGCGGATGTAGCTGACCTCGTTGGTCAGCAGCAGGTTCTTGGCGACCTGCTGCGTGATGGTCGAGGTGCCGCGCGGGGTCTCGCCGCTGGTCATCCCCTGCCAGGCGGCGCGGATCAGGCCGGGATAGTCGACGCCGCCATGATCGAAAAAGGTCTTGTCCTCGGCCGACAGGAACGCGCCGACGAGCAGCTTGGGATATTCCTCATAGGACAGCTCGACGCGGCGCTCGCGGGCATAGCTGCGCAGCGGCGTGCCGTCGCCCTGCCGGACATTGGTCGGCAGCGGCGGCTCATAGGCGCGCAGCGCATCGACCGAGGGCAGGTCGCGCAGGAACAGCGCCCATACCAACGCTGCGCCGATGCCCGAAAGCAGGGCGAGCCAGGCGAGCACACGAAACCACCAGCGCCGGCGAAGGCCATTGAAACCGCCGCCGTTGCCATCGTCGCGCATGAACTTCAGCGTGAAATTGGGTTGGTACGCATCCGACATCTTGGGCGCGGTTTAGCAGGATATCGGAGCGTTGCCAGCGGGGGATGCGACGACTTGCCAGATGGTCTCAGCGTGACGCCATTCGGGTCGCAAAGTGGATCGCCACCGCGCGTTCGACGCTCTGCGCGATGCGGCGGCGGCCTTCGGTGGAATTGAGCATCGCGACGTCGCTCTCGTTCGAGATATAGCCGGTCTCGAACAGGATCGAGGGCATGTCGGGCGCCTTCAGCACTAGCAGCGACGCCATGCGGTGATAGTTGGGCTTGACCGGAATCAGGCCCTGAGCTTCGCGGCCGAGCAGGCGTGCGAACTTGGCCGAGGCGTTCATCGTCTCGCGCTGAGTCAGGTCGATCAGGATCGAGGAGACGTCGCGATTCTGCGTGCCGAGATCGATGCCGGCGAGGATGTCCGACTTGTTCTCGCGCGCCGCCAGCCGCGCCGCTTCCTTGTCGGAGGCGACTTCGGAAAGCGTATAGACCGTCGCGCCGGTCGCATCGGGGGTGTGCGCGGCGTCGCAATGGACCGAGATGAACAGCGCCGCGCCGAGCTTGCGCGCCACCTCGAACCGGTCGCGGTGGAGCAGATAGCGGTCGTCCTCGCGCGTCAGCGCGACGCGCGCGCGGCCCGATGCGACGAGCTCGTCGCGGATCGCCTTGGCGATCCTGAGCGCGACGTCCTTTTCCTTGACCCCGCCGGCCGAGACCGAACCCGGATCGTGCCCGCCATGCCCTGCGTCGATCACCACCAGCGGCCGGTCGTCGTCGCTGCCGTAGATGCGTGGCAGCGAATAGGGCGCGGCGCGCGCCGGCACCGGTACCGACACGCTATAGGCGTGACGGGTTGAGGCGCGGGCGAAGCTGAACGGGGGCAGGAAGCTCATCCTTCCTTCCGCTGCGGCGCGGGCGAAGCGGGCGTCGTCGACCGTTCGCAGTTCGAGCGTCAGCGTGGCGCCGTCGGAAGCGAAGCTGCCCTGGCTGACGATCGCGGGCCGGGCGAGGTCGAACACCACGCGCGCGCCGTCGCCGCGTGCCGCCTGGCGGATCGCGGTGACCGGCCCGCCGGTTTCGGCGCGCGCGCCGGGCTTGGCGCCGATCAGGTCGAGCGCGATGCGGTTGGGACCGGCGAGGACAAAGCTGCTCGCCTCCGCGACGCGCTGGTCGAAGCGGATGACGACGCGGTTCGACTGGACGTCGATATCGCGGATCGTGCCTGCCCAACTCGGTGCGCCGGTGAGAAATCCGGCGAGGAGGGCAAGGAAGAAGGACACCCGGGCGATATGCCGCGCCGGGCTGGGGAGGGTCCAGCCCAAAAGCATGCAACGAAACTCACACAACGATTTAGCCTGACTTGAGCGCACTAGCGGGCCGGGCCTTCAGACGCGGTGAAGCGGTGCGGTTAACGGCGCGTTCGGCATGATTTTGCCGGCAAGGGCGGCAGCGCCTTGCCGTTGGTTTGTTTGATCCAGCTGCGCTGGAAGGCGGTACCGGCCCGCTCCCCCACCCGGCCACCCATCAAAGATACCCTGAAGTGGGTGGCCGGGTGGGGGAGCGGGCTGGCGCCGCAGCCGGTTCAGCTCGCTGAACCAACCAAAAAAGGCCATGTTGCCCGGTCCGTCCCGGGGTGCTACGCATCGCGAACCGGCCCTTGTGCCGGGCGTTCGCCGCCCCGATTTATGGGCGGTAATTCAGGTTGATGCTGTGATGTCGCAATTTTCCCGCCGCTCCGATTGCCAGGCCCTTGCGGCCGGCCGGGCAGCGACGGTGAAGCATCCGGGCCGCGGGCTCGGGCGTGCGCGCACAGCAGACGCACATCTTCAAACCAACATCTTTCAATCCAGGCTCGCGCGGTCCGTCAGGGGCGGGCCGGGCGAATTTCATGATCGCGCGCCGCGGCTGACACCCGCACGGCGCGCCCGGAGAACATTAAATGACCACGCGTATGCTGATCGACGCACGCCACCGGGAAGAAACCCGTGTGGCCGTCGTCAAAGGGAACCGAATCGAGGAGTTTGATTTCGAGTCCGCCGAGCGCAAGCAGCTCAAGGGCAATATCTATCTGGCCAAGGTAACCCGCGTCGAACCGTCGCTGCAGGCGGCGTTCATCGAATATGGCGGCAACCGCCACGGGTTCCTCGCCTTCAGCGAAATCCATCCCGATTACTATCAGATCCCCAAGGAGGATCGCGAGGCGCTGCTGCGCGAGGAGGCCGAGCACGCCGCCGAGGAAGCGGCGCTGCGCGAGGAGGCCGATGACGAGGATCATGACGACGATCATGATCACGATCATGACGACGAGGACGGCGGCGACGTCGAGACCGTCGAGCGTGGCGACGACGACGAGGACGGCGCCGAGACCGGCGAGGGCGAGAACGAGGACGGCGAAGCGGGCGAAGGCGGCAACAACCGCCGCCGTGGCCGCGGGCGCGGCCGCAAGGGCAGCGACGATCAGGTCGAGGCGCTGCGCCAGCGCCGCATGAGCCTGCGCCGCCGCTACAAGATCCAGGACGTGATCCGCCGCCGTCAGGTGCTGCTGGTGCAGGTCGTCAAGGAAGAGCGCGGCAACAAGGGCGCGGCGCTGACCACCTATCTGTCGCTGGCGGGCCGCTATTGCGTGCTGATGCCCAACACCGCGCATGGCGGCGGCATCTCGCGCAAGATTTCGAGCTCGGCCGACCGCAAGCGGCTGAAGTCGATCATGTCGGACCTGAAGCTGCCGCCGACGATGGGCTGCATCGTTCGCACTGCGGGGCTTCAGCGCACCAAGACCGAGATCAAGCGCGACTTCGACTATCTCGCGCGGCTGTGGGACGAGATTCGCGACAAGACGCTGGCGTCGGCCGCGCCGGCACTCGTCTATGGCGACAGCGACCTGATCAAGCGTGCGATCCGCGACATCTATAACCGCGACATCGAGGAAGTGATCGTCGAGGGCGAGGACGGCTATCGTCACGCCAAGGACTTCATGAAGCTCCTGATGCCGAGCCACGCCAAGAAGGTGAAGCATTACTCGGATGCGGTGCCGCTGTTCCAGCGCGCGCATGTCGAGGACCAGCTCTCGGCGATGTACCATCCGGTGGTGCAGCTGAAGTCCGGCGGCTATCTCGTGATCAACCCGACCGAGGCGCTGGTGTCGATCGACATCAACTCGGGCCGCTCGACGCGCGAGCATAATATCGAGCAGACCGCGACCGCGACCAACCTCGAAGCGACGCAGGAAATCGCGCGCCAGCTCAGGTTGCGCGACATGGCGGGTCTCGTCGTCATCGACTTCATCGACATGGACCACGGGTCCAATGTCCGGAAGGTCGAGAAGGCGATGAAGGAAGCGCTCAAGAACGACCGCGCGCGCATCCAGGTCGGCCGCATCTCGCCCTTCGGCCTGATGGAAATGAGCCGCCAGCGGCTGCGCACCGGCGTGCTCGAGGCATCGACCGTGACCTGCCCGCATTGCGAGGGCACCGGTCTCGTCCGCACCGCATCGTCGGCGGGCCTTTCCGCGCTGCGTCTGATCGAGGACGAGGCGGCGCGCGGACGCGGCTCGCTGCTGACGCTGCGCTGTAGCCAGGAAGCGGCCTTCTATGTGCTCAACAAGAAGCGCGCCGACATCGCCGAGATCGAGGACCGCTATGGCGTGACCGTCGAGATCCTGTCCGACGGCGAGCTGGAAGGCGCGCGCATGTCGGTCGAGGCGAGCGGGCCGCCGCCGGCCTATGCGCCGAAGTTCGCGCAGATCGTCGAGGAAGCCGAGGACGACATCGTCGAGGAGATCGACGAGGAGGAAGAGGAAGAAGCGGTCGAGGCCCGGGAGCCGCGCGAGCGCCGCGACCGGCCCGAGCGTGCCGAGAGCGAAGGCGAGGGCCGCAAGCGCCGCCGCCGCCGCCGCGGCCGCGGCCGCCGCCGTGACGGTGAGCAGGGCGAGGTTGCCGAAGGCGCCGAGGCCGGCGAAGGCGATGACGGCGATGACGGCGAGGCCGTGGAAACGGTCGAGACCGCCGAAGCCGATACGCCTGCCGCCGACGAAGCGAGCGCCAATGAAAGCGCCGAGGGCCGCAAGCGCCGCCGCCGTGGCCGCCGTGGCGGCCGTCGCGGTGCGGGCGACGAGCTGAGCGCCGACATCGCCGAAGCCAGCGAGGATGCGGGCGTGGTCGATGCGGACGAGGCGGCAGCCGTCGCCGCCGAGCGGCAGCCGGTCGCCGACGAAGCGCCGGCCAAGCCCAAGCGCAGCCGCCGCAAGAAGGCCGACGAGGCCGTGGCGGATGTCCCGGTCGCGGCGCTCGACCTGGCGACCGCCGAGGCCGGCATCGCCGCCGAGCCGCAGCCGGAAGCCGAAGCGCCCGCCAAGCCGAAGCGCTCGCGCAAGAAGAAGGCGGACGACGTGGTCGAGGCCGCGCCGGTGGAGACACCTGCCGAAGCGGCCGTCGAAGAAGCGCCTGCCGAGGACGTGCCCGCCGAGGACGCACCCAAGCCGAAGCGCCGCACTCGCGCCAAGGCCGCGACCACCGCAGCCGAGCCGGCACCGGTGACGCAGGACCTCGTCCCCGCCGGCGCGGATGCCGAAGCCGCCGATGCCGAGGGTGAAGGCGAAGGCGGCGAGCCGCGCCGCGGCTGGTGGCAGCGCACCTTCGGAGCATGACGAAAACGGGGCGGGCGGCACCAGCCGTCCCGCCCCTTTTCATCCCCTGTTCATGCGGCTCGACCCATCCCGCAACGAAGCGTCCGGACCAAAACGTCCGTTGATCGCCGGGGATAATCCGCCATGATGCCGGCCATGAAGCGCCTCGTCAGCCTGTTCGCGCTGTTTCTGTTGATCGGTGTCGTCAATCCGGCATTCGCCCAGTCGATCCTGCGCGATGCCGAGAGCGAGGCGCTGCTCGCCGACATGTCGCGCGACCTGATCCGCGCCGCGAACCTATCGCCCGCCAATGTCCGCATCGTCCTGATCAACGATCCGTCGATCAACGCCTTCGTCGCGGGCGGGCAGGCGGTCTATATCCATTCGGGCCTGATCGACGCCGCCAGCAGCGCCAACGAGGTGCAGGGCGTGATCGCGCACGAGCTCGGCCATGTTACCGGCGGCCATGTGCCGTTGCAGGACCGCATGGCCAAGGGCGCGACCGCGATCACGATCCTGTCGCTGCTGCTCGGCGCGGCGGCGGTCGCAGCGGGCTCGCCCGATGCCGGCCTCGGGCTGATGCAGCTCGGCCAGCGCGCCGCGCTCGGCAACTTCCTCGCCTTCAGCCGCGCGCAGGAAGCCACCACCGACGCGGCCGGCGTCAAATATCTCGCCGGCGCCGGGATCAGCGGCCGCGGCATGCTCGATTTCTTCAAGAAGCTTCAGCAGCAGGAATATCGCTACGGCATCAAGCGCGGCAGCGACACCAGCTACGTCATCAGCCACCCGCTGTCGGGCGAGCGCATCGCGACGCTGACCGCCGACCTGCAAGGCGCGCCGGCATGGAGCAAGCCCAACGACCCGGCGCTGGAGGCGCGGTTCAAGCGCGTGCAGGCGAAACTGCGCGGCTATGTCGCCGATCCCAAGGACACGCTGCGCAAATATCCCGAGACCGATCAGACCGTGCCGGCGCGCTATGCCCGCGCCTATGCCTATCACCTCTCCGGCTATCCGCAGCAGGCGGCGGGCGAGGCGGCGGCATTGGTCAAGGCCGAACCCGACAATCCCTATTTCCTCGAGCTTGAGGGGCAGATCCTGCTCGAATCCGGCAAGGTCCGCGAGGCGATCCCGCCGCTGCGCGAGGCCACCGCGCGGACCAACTATCAGCCGCTGATCGCCACCACCTTCGGCCATGCCTTGCTCGCGACCGAGGACGCGGCACTGCTGCCCGAGGCCGAGCGCGTGCTGCGCCAGTCGGTCGCGCGCGACCGCGAGAACCCGTTCGCCTGGTATCAGCTCGGCATGCTGTACGAGCGCAAGGGCGACAGCGCGCGCGCCGCGCTGGCGACGGCGGAGCGGTCGAGCATGACCGGTGAGATCGGCCGTGCGCTGGCGAGCGGGCAGGCGGCGATGGCCGGGCTGCCACAGGGCTCGCCCGACTGGATTCGCGCGCAGGATATCGTCATGGCGAGCCAGGGCATGCTGCAGGACAGGAAGAAGAAGTGATCGAACGCGCCGCGAAGTCGCCACTGGCGCTGGCCGGCTTGCTGGTCGTGTCCGCGGCGCTGGGCGGCGGCGTGGTGCTGGGCGTGCAGGCGCTGAACGGCGGCGACGCGGTGAGCACCGACAAGGCGGCGATCGGCAAGGTCGTCCGCAACTATGTGCTCGAAAACCCCGAAATCCTGCCCGAAGCGATGCAGCGGTTGCAGTCGCGCGAGACCGGCAAGGCGGTCGCGGGCAGCAAGAGCGCGATCTTCGAACCCTATGCGGCGGCGTGGGAAGGCAACCCGCAGGGCGACGTCACCGTCTCGGTATGGATGGACTATGCCTGCGGCTATTGCCGCGCGAGCCTGCCCGAAATCGCGCGGCTGGTGGCGGAGGACCCCAAGGTCCGCATCGTCTATCGCGAGCTGCCGGTGCTGAGCGAAGTCAGCCGCGTCGCCGCGCGCTGGGGGCTGGCGGCGGCCGAGCAGGGCAAGTTCAAGCCGTTCCACACCGCGCTCTATTCGGGCGGCCAGCTGAGCGAGCAGAGCATCGCGGCGGCGGCGGCGCAGGCCGGGCTGGACGAGGCGGCGGCGAGGACCGCAGTGATGTCGCCCCGCGCCGAGGCCGAGATCGCGCGCAACCTCGAGGTCGCAAGCAAGCTCGGCGTCACCGGCACGCCGAGCTGGGTGATCGGCGACAAGGTGATCTCCGGCATGGTGCCGTATGACACGCTGAAGCAGGCGGTCGCGGCGGCGCGGGGGGCGAAGTAGGCGGCTGATATCGGGTGGGAAGCCGGCGGTCAGGTGGTAGGCTCGCTGCCGTCGCCAATATGTAGACGTCCTTCGCGAACGGTGAACCATTGCTCTTGATCGCCGCGACGGTCCACCAGATGCCATTGCGGCTGCCCGTCCGTGGTAGAGAAGGAGAGGAAGCGGATCCCGCTATCGAATGTGATCGCGACTTCCGGCAAAGCGCCGAAAAGTTCGCAGCGCGCGATACGAGCATTGCGCAGTGTGTCGAACGCCGGTTCCCAAAGGCTTTCCTCGCTCCAACTGCCACATCGGATTGCTGCTTTGTCTTCGATGCGCCAACTCCACTCAACGCCCAGCGAAACCTCGCCGTCTGGATTGCCGGGTGAACCATCGCGCCTACTGACAGGCGAAAGCTTGCCGCACTCGATGAAAACAGCGGAGCCATAGCCCCGCCAAACATGGCTTATAGGTAAGCCAATCACCGATGCTGCGAAAGGTTCGAAGGCTTTCAGGGGGGTCATGGCGACGTTCTTACCGTCATTTCGACACGTCCGGTATGGGGTCGAACCCTGTCGGTCCAAAACGGCGTAATGTGAAGGGTTTCGGGGCGCCGAAGGCGTACGAAAGCCTCTAATGCAGGAACCCGCGGGCCGCACGCGGTGCATTATGGGGATTTCGGTTTTCCGCTGATCTTGGTGAAGTGAAGCGCGGCTT
>NZ_JAMLDX010000013.1 GCF_024211275.1 Sphingomonas tagetis | reverse complement strand
CCCTACACCTCGGTCGAGCGCAAGGATGTCGGCATCACGCTCAAGGTGCTGCCGCGCATCAATGCCGGCGACACGATCCGGCTGGAAGTGGTGCAGGAGGCGTCGTCGATCGCGACCACGCAGCTCAGCCGCGCGACCGACCTGATCACCAACCGCCGCGCGATCAACACCACGGTGCTCGCCGACAATGGCCAGACGATCGTACTCGGCGGGCTGACCTCGGACGACTACGGCCAGGTCAAGAGCCAGGTGCCGATCCTGGGCGACATCCCGATCCTGGGCGAGCTGTTCAAGAGCCGCCGCGAGAGCCGCCAGAAGCGGACGCTGTTCATCTTCCTTAAACCGACGATCCTGCGCAACGGAGAGGATGCGGCGGCGATCGCCAAGGCCAAATATGCGCGGCTGCGGGCGGAGGAGATGGACCTCGACAAGCCGAGCAGCCTGTTGCTCAAGCCGCTCCCGCCACGGCTGACGCTGGAGATTGACGGGATTTACTGATCTGGCGTTGTGTCGGCGGGCGGTTCCTCGCCCGCCATCGCCACGCGAACCCGCTCGCGGCCGCGCGTGAAGAAAGCGGCGTCGATCGCGAGGCTTTCGAGCCGCCAGCCATCGACGCTCTCGCCCACGCCGATGCTGCGCGAGCTGCCGTCCGCCAGCCGCACCAGCGCCACCGCATCGCGGTTGAGCCGCCCGGCAATGCCGACCAGCGCGGGTGCGTCGGCGGGGGTGTCGGCGCCGGCTTCGGCGGGCGCGAACAAGCCGCGTTCATAGATCGCAGCGATCGGCGGGACCGGTGGCGGGATCACGGGGCGCAACGGCGGCGCAGCTTCTGCCGCCGGTGGCATCCCGCCAGTCGTGAGCAGCAGCACCGGCATCGCGAGCGCGAAGACGCCCGCGACGCCCAATGCGATCAGACGGGGCCGCGTCAACGCCATGCCGCCACCGCCTCGCCGTCCAGCCGCAGCCCGCCATCGCCGAGCGCGGTGATCTGCCAGCTGCGCAGCCGCAGCAGCGGCGCGTCGCGCTCCAGCCGGTCCGCCAGCGCGATCACCGCCTTGTCCGGCCCGGACAACCGCAGCCGCAACCGCACCAGCCCGGCGCTGCCGCGCACGCCCTGCGCCTGTTCGACCAGCACCCCGCCCTGCGCGGCCAGCGTCCGCACGCGCGATGCGAGCGCGCGAGCCGCCTCTGCCTCGTTCGGTGCCCCGATCCGCAGCGCCGGAGCCACCAGCGGTGGCGACGTCGGGGACCTGGTATCGAACGCCGCCGCCTCGGCCCGAGCCGCCCGCGCACGCGACAATTCGCCGAGCGCGGTGCCCGTCGCCGGCGCGAGCAGCAGCGCGGCGAGCAACCCGCCCGCGGCACCCGCGATCAGCGTCGCCCGCGTCATGCCGCCCGCCGGTAAGTGATCAGGATCATCGCGCCCGCGCGGCGCTGACCGGTTTCGCGAAAGCCCGCAAAGGCCGGATTGCGCCGGATCGCGCCGCGGAGAAGGTCGGGATCGGGCGCTGTGACGTCGATCTCGAAGCGGCCATCGGCGGTGCGCGCCATCCGCGAAATGCGCGCGTCGGCCGGCAGGGCTTGAGCCGCGCGGTCGAGCCACACCGCGACCGGTGCTTCCCGCACCGCCGCACGCAGCAGGTCGCGTGCTTCGCGGTCGGCGGCAAGCGCATTGATCTGTGGGGCGGCCCGGGTGCGCAGCCGCCCCGCTTCGGCCTGCGCGCTGCGCTCCAGCAACCCTGCACCGACGATCGTCAGCAGCGGGCCGAGCGCGATCAGGGCGGCGAGCGCCGTCGCGAAGCGCCAGTCGATCTTCGGCAGCACCGGCGCCGCGCGCGGCGTCGCCGGCGGCGACAGGCGCTGCACCGCGCGGTCGATCAGGCTGCTGTCCCGCTCGTCGTCCATGCCCGCGCCCTACATCGCCGCCCCGCCAAAGGACAGACCGTCATCGAAACGTCGCCGAACCGAAACGAGTCCGTCAAGGAACTGGCATCAACCTGTCAAACGGCGGCGGCACAGCGCCCGTGTAGCCGCCTCACCCCAGAGGCTGGCTGAGGGGACAACCAGACATGACCGAAATCACCGGGACCGCCTTTGGCTATAGCGACGGGGACGTCGACACCAACAGCTCCACCGCCACCTCGCTGGGCACGCTGATCGAGAAGCGCTATTCGCGGCGCGAGACGCTGCGTTCGGGCGGCACCGCCGCTGCGGCGGCATTCCTTGGCGGTGGCGTGCTGGCGGCATGCGACAATGCGGCGGATACGGACCCGGCGCCGATCGTCGCCTCGGTCAATTCGACCGGCGCGACCACGGCCGGGCGTCCGGTGACGCTGAGCGGCAGTGCGACCGACAACGGCGCGCTGACCTCGGCCTGGGTGCAGACGGCGGGCCCGACGGTGACGCTGCTCGGCGCGACCACCGACAGCGCGAGCTTCATCGCCCCAGCAGTCGCGGCGGCGACGGCGCTGACCTTCCAGTACACCGCGACCGACAGCACCGGCAAAGCGAGCAGCGGCACGGTGACGGTCACCGTCTCGCCCGCCGTGATTGGCTTCAACGCCGTCGCCAAGAACCGCAACGACATCGTGACCGTGCCGGATGGCTACACCGTGACCGTGGTGACGCGGCTCGGCGACCCGCTCGCCGCGGGCGTGTCCGCCTATGCCAACAACGGCACCGACACCAATTTCGCGCAGCGCATCGGCGACCATGGCGACGCGCTCTACTGGTACGGCCTGTCGGCGACCGGCACGCGCGAGGACAGCAGCAGCGTGCGCGGGCTGCTCGTGCAGAATCACGAGAACATCAATCAGCAATATCTGCATCCGGCCGGCGCGACCTCGCCCGGCGGCATCCGCCCCGAGGGCGAGGCGCAGAAGGAAATCGACTGCCACGGGCTGAGCGTCACCGAATATGTCCAGAGCGCCAACCGCGCGTGGAGCTATGTTCAGGGCTCGACCTTCAACCGCCGCATCACGCCGGCGACCCCGACCGTGTTCAACGGCCCGGTGCGGGGCACCGACTTCCTCAAGACCGCGCATTCGGCCGACGGCACCACCGGCCGCGGCACGATCAACAATTGCGCCAATGGCGTCACGCCCTGGGCGACCAACCTGACCTGCGAAGAGAATTGGGCCGGCTATTTCCGCCGCAGCGGCGACAATGCTGCGCGCACCGCCAAGGAACTGACCGCGCTCGGCCGCTACGGCGTCACCAGCGGCACCGGCAGCTATGGCTGGTCAACCGTGGTTCCGGCCGATTCGGCCAACACGCTGTTCCGCCGTTGGGACGCGCGCGCGACCGGCGCCTCTGCCACCACCGATTTCCGCAACGAACCCAATCAGTTCGGCTGGATCGTCGAGATCGATCCTTATGTCGCCAACTCGGTCCCGCGCAAGCGCACCGCGCTCGGCCGCATGGGCCATGAAGGCTGCTGGCCCGGCCTGTTCGTCGCCGGTCGCAAGCCCGCATGGTATATGGGCGACGATGCGGTGAACGAATATCTCTACAAGTTCGTGTCGAACACCGCCTGGGCCGCCGCCGATGCCAACGCCGCCGACCGGCTCGCGATCGGCGACAAGTATCTCGACGCCGGCACGCTCTATGTCGCGGTGTTCAACGCCGACGGCACCGGCAACTGGCGGCCGCTGGTGTTCGGCACCGCGCCGCTCGACGGTTCAAACGCCGCCTACCCCTTCGCCAGCCAGGCGGACATATTGGTCAACACGCGCCTCGCCGCCGATGCGGTCGGCGCGACGCCGATGGACCGGCCGGAATGGACCGCGGTCAATCCGGCCAATGGCGAGGTCTATCTGACGCTCACCAACAACGGCAACCGCGTCACCGGCGCGGACACGCCGACCGCGGCGCAGCGCCAGACCAACGCCGCCAACCCGCGCGTCTATGTCGATCCGCCAAGCACGTCGCGCGGTAATCGCAACGGCCATGTCGTGCGCCTGCGCGAGACCGGCGACTCGACCGAGGCGCTGACCTTCGCCTGGGACATCTATCTGTTCGGCGCCGGGTCGGACCTCAACGCGACCAACATCAACCTGTCGGGCCTGACCGCGGACAACGACTTCTCCAGCCCCGACGGGCTGTGGTTCGGCCGTCCGACCAATGCCTCGGGCCTGATCAAGCCGGTCCTGTGGCTGCAGACCGACGACGGTGCGTTCACCGATCAGACCAACAACCAGATGCTGCTCGGCCTGCCCGGCACGGTCAATGACGGCGGCACGCGCACGGTGACCAACACCACCGCGGCCGGCGTCGCCTCGACCCAGGCGACGCGCGTGGGCGCAACGCCGACCGCCGCGACGCTCAAGCGCTTCCTCGTCGGTCCGGTCGAGTGCGAGATCACCGGCGTCGATTCGACCCCGGACGGCCGCACGCTGTTCGTCGGCATCCAGCATCCCGGCGAAGGCGGCACCCCCGCCGCGCCGACCAGCGCCTGGCCGGCCAGCCAGTCGGGCACCGCGCCCGCCGGCACGCGTCCGCGTTCGGCGGTGGTGGTGATCACCAAGAATGACGGCGGCGTCGTCGGCCTTTAGGAATGCCCCCAACTGAACGGGGAGGCGGATCACGATCCGCCTCCCCTTTTTTGTGTTCAGCTATGCTGAGCGCGGTGCCGGCCCGCTCCCCCACCCGGCCACCCAACGCCAGTATATTCTGGGTGGCCGGGTGGGGGAGCGGGCCGGTGCCGAGACGCCGCGCGAGCGGCGCAAATCAACGCGCGTCGCTGCGGCTCAGGATCTTCGCGGTGCCGTCGCGGGTGATCGAGATGATGTGCGGGCTGTCGCCGTCGCAGATCGCGCGCCAGGTCGGGTTGCCCTCACGGTCTTCCAGCTTCTCGCTCTCGGTCACCTGCTGGCAGGTCAGCCCGGCATCGCGCACCGCGCGCAGGAACACGCCCTGCCGTGCGTTCAGCGGCAGGCCGATTACCTCGGCCTGATAGTTGGTGGCGTCGGCTTCATTCTCGATCGCGGTGTTTTCCGCAGCATTCGCGGCCGGCTGGGCGTCATTCTGACAAGCACCAGCCAGCATCGCCGCGAGCATCACGAATCCGGTCTTTCGCATCACCAGCATCTCCAATCCCAGGCATAACGCGGTTCGTCACGGCTTCGATCCGACCATCTTGAGAAACAGCCGGGTCGCGCGTTGCACGCGCGCGCGCAACGCCTCGGGCGAAGGCGGCGGCTCGAGCCCCAGCTTGATGCCGAGGTCGCCGCCCCCGAGCCACAGGCCGACAATGTCGTCGGCGGCGAGATCGGCGTCGTCGATATCGATTTCGCCGCGCGCCGCTGCCTCGCCAAGCACGTCGCCGAGGCGGCCCATGCACAGCTCCGGCCCGGCCGCAAAAAAGCGCTGCGCGAGCTCGGGCATTTGCGCGATCTCGTTCATCAGCACGCGATCGACGGCGAGATGCTCTTCGCTGAACTTGAACCCGGTCAGCGCCAGGCCGAAGGCGTTGAGCCGCTCCTCAAGCGAGTTCCCGGCCGCCATCTCCGCGTCGAACCGCGCCGCCATCCGCCCGCTCTCGGCGCGGATCACTTCCTCGAACAGCGTCTCCTTGTCGCCGAAGCGGCTATAGACGGTGACCTTCGAAACGCCGGCAGCGTGCGCGATGTCCTCGATCGTCGCGGCGTGGAAGCCGCGCGCGAAGAAGGCCTCACGCGCCGCCGCGACGATCGCGCTGTATTTGGCGGGATCGCGCGGCCGCCCGGCCTTGCGCGGTTCGGCCAGGCATGCGGTTGGGGCGATCTCAGCGCTCATAGGCTTTCGGCAACGCGCCCTCCTTCGGATCGAAATAGCGCTGCTTCAACTTGTCCTGCCGAGTCGCCAGCGGCTGCTCGATCCCGTCGATATACACGCGAACCGCCGCGCTGCCGATCTCCAGCGGATCGCCGTCCCACAGGACGATGTCGCCGCGGCGGCCCGGGCGCAGCGAGCCGAACTCGCCGCCCATCCCCATCGCTTCGGCTGGCTTGGAGCTGATCGCAGCGAACGCCTGCCCCCAGTCGAGCCCCGACGCGCCCGGCACCTTGCCCAGCGCGACGAGATTACCGGCATATTGCTTGACCAGCCGCGCCTGCCGCGCTTCGTCGTCGTTGATCATGCCGATGCCGACGGTGACGCCGGCCTTCTGCATGCGGCCGATATTCGACTGGGTGGCGGCGAGCTGCTCGAACGAGGCCGGCAGATCGGCGAGCGCCGAGGCGAGCACGGGCACGCCCGCTGCCGCGATCTGTGGCGCGACGGTCCAGCCCTCGCTGACACCAACCAGCACCAGCTTGAGCGCCGGCACTTCACGCTTGAGGCCGAGGATGACGAGGATGTCCGAGGCGCGCTCGACATGGACCAGCAGCGGCACTTGCCCATTGACCACCGGCACCAGCGCCTGCGCGTCGGCGCGCGTCAGCAGCGCGTCCTTGCCGCGATCGGCAAAGCTCGCGGGATTGCGGGCATAGTCGCGCACCTCGAACAGGATGTTCCTGAGCATGGCATAGGCAGCGGGACGGCTGCCTCCGGCGCGCGCGGCACCGGTCTCGCCATATTCCATGAACTGGAAGGCGCGCGGTTTGGTCACCGCGTCCATGTCCGCGCCCAGATCGATGATCGCCCCCTGCCCGGCGAAGATCGAACCGCGCGCCTGCGGGGCGACCACGGCGCGGGTGATCCCCTCAGCGCGGTTGAGCGTGATCGCGCTGGTGCGCGGATTGACCGCCGGGACCACGTCGATCGCGGCGTTGAACGGTGAGTTGGCGCCCGTGTCGTTGGTCTCGTCGACGCCATCGACCTCGACGATACCCATGCGGGTAAAGCCCGCGAAGATGCCCGGCGTCACGTAGCGGCCGCCGGCATCGACCACCGGCACGCCCGCCGGCACGGCGACGCCGCGTCCGGCGGCGATCACGCGCCCGTCGCGCACGACCACCGTGCCGCCTTCGACCGTTGCCGAACCGTCGCCGATGACGAGTTTCGCATTGGTGACGGCGACGGTCTGGGCGGCGGCGGGGAGCGCGGTCAGCGCGATGGCGGCGAGCAGGAGGCGCTTCACTTCACGTCTCCTTCGCCCGGCTGGCCGAGCTCGAAATCGGACACCGGCCGGCGTTTGGGATCGAGCGCATCGTAGAGCAGCGCCCCGTCGATCCACACCTTCTCGGGCCGGGTATAAACGCTGAACGGATTGCCGTTCCACAGGACGACATCGGCCATCTTGCCCGGCTTCAGGCTGCCGGTGACATCGGCGATGCCGAGCGCCTTGGCCGGGGTGATGGCGGCCCATTTCCAGGCGCGTTCCTCGGGAATGTCATAGCCTGCCCGCTTCGCCGCGGCGCGTACCTTGGCGATTTCTTGATTGAGCCGCTGGATGCCGTTCGAGTCATCCGAATGGATCATCGCGCACGCGCCTTCGCGCTCGAGGATCGCGAGATTTTCCTCGATCGCGTCATAGGACTCCATCTTGAAGCCCCACCAGTCGGCCCACACTGCGGCGCAGGTGCCGCTGGCCTTGAGCAGATCGGCGATCTTGTAGGCTTCGACGGCGTGGTGGAAGGTGCCGACCTTGTAGCCGAACTCCTTCGCCATATCGAGCACGATGGCCATTTCGTCGGCGCGGTAGCAATGGTTGTGGACGAGGATTTCCCCGGCCAGCACGCCGCGCAGCGTGTCCATCGCGATGTCGCGCCCGGGCGCTTCGCCGCCATCCTTTTCGTAACGGTCCCAGCGTTTCTTATAGTCCTGCGCGCGCGCCCAGGTGCCGCGGTCGACCGCGATATTGCCCATGCGGGTCGAGGGCATCCGCCCCTTGCCGCCATAGACTCGCTTGGGGTTCTCGCCGCACGCCATCTTCAGGCCATAGGGCGCGCCGGGGAACTTCATCCCCTGCATCGTGCGGGCATAGACGTTCTTGAGCGTCACGCTGCGCCCGCCGAACAGGTTCGCCGAGCCCGGCAGGATCTGCAGCGTCGTCACCCCGCCATTGGTCAGCGCGCGCGAAAAGCCCGGATCCTGTGGCCAGACGCTGTGCTCGGCCCAGACTTCCGCCGTCACCGGGCCGGTCATCTCGTTGCCGTCCGAATGCGCGTCCACGCTCGGGCTGGGATAGTCGCCCAAATGGCTGTGCACATCGATCACGCCGGGCGTCACGTACTTGCCCTGGCCGTCGATCACGCTCGCACCCTCCGGCGCCGCGATCGACTGGCCGATTTCGACGATCTTGCCGTCGCGGAACAGCACCGCGCCGCGATCGATCCGCCCGCCCTCGCCGTCGAGGATCGTGACGTTGGTCAGCAGCGTCGGCACGCCGGGATAAGCGCGGTAGGTCGAGGGATAGGGATTGCGGTCATAAGGTTTGCCCGGATCGCGCTTGGGCGCAGCCGAAGCGCTTTTGGGCCGGTCGCCGCTACTGGTGGTGCAGGCGGTCAGCATCGCCACGGCGGCGACACCGATGAGGGTGCGGATCAAAGCGGTCTCCCCGAGGGCACAATATCTCTATTCACCGGACGTTAGGGGCGAAAACCATTGCGCGCAATTTGGCGATTTGCTCCAAGGACAGCGATGGGGAAAGCCAAGTGACCGCACCGGCAAGCAATGGCGCGGCGTTCGGCGATCCGGCCACGGTGGACGCCGCCCATAAGGCGATCCGCGCCGACAATTCGATCCAGTTCGATCTGCCATGGCGTCAGGCCGATGTGCAGCCGCCGCCCAAATGGCTGCAGGAGTTGTTCGCGGCATTGGGCCGGTTCGTCGAATGGGTCGGCGACGGCTGGACGGTGCTGCTGTGGCTGACCGGCGCCGCAGCGGTGATCGCGATCCTGTTCATATTATACGCGCCCGCCCGCGAATGGCTCGCGCGCTGGCGCGGGCGCGAAGTGAAAGAAGCGCCGCGCTGGGCGCCCGATAAAGCCGTGGCCCGCGCGCTGCTCGACGAGGCCGACCAGCTTGCCGCGCAGGGCCACTATGCCGAGGCGGTGCGGCTGATTCTCCACCGCAGCATCGAGGATATCGAGAAGTGGCGCGGCGATCCGCTGCGCCCGTCGCTGACCAGCCGCGACATCGCTCGGTTCGACGGATTGCCCGACACCGCGCGCGGCATCTTCGGCCGGATCGTCGCCGATGTCGAACGCAGCCTGTTCGGCGGCGCGGCGCTGGCGCAGGCCGACTGGACCCGCGCGCGGTCCGATTATGCCGGCTTCGCACTTGGACATTCGGGTAGCGGCCGATGAGCAACGCCAGCCCGTTCCGCAAGCGCACAATATTGGTGCTGATCGCCGTCGGCGTGGTGGCGATGCTCGGTTTCCTGCTCACCGCGACCTATGGCGACCGGTTCGAGCGCCAGCGCGGCAACACGCCGAGCCCCAATTCGCGCTACGCCACGGGCTTTCACGCGCTCTACCAGTTGATCGAGCGCTCGGGCGGCGATCCGTGGCTCAGCCGCGGGCCGGACGACCGCGACGACGGGCTGCTGATCCTGCTGCCCAATGTTCGCACCCAGCCCAACGAGTTGCTCGAGGCGATGTCGTCGCATGACGGCCCCAAGCTGATCATTTTGCCGAAATGGGTTGCCGCGCCGCAGGAGCTCAGGCCCAGCCGCGAGGAACGGGTCGCGATGGTCGCACCGCGCGTGCTGCAGCGACTGCTGAGTTCGGTCACCAGGATCGAGCCGCATGGCGAAGATGCCGATGCGCGGCTGCGCTACCCGTCCGGCCTTGCACTGCGGCCGTTTCGCACGGCCGAGGCGATGCAGGCGATCGAGGGGGAGAATCTCGTAGGCTTGATCGAGGCGCCGGATGGCGCATCGGTGCTGGCCGAGGTCAAGGGCGCCAACACCTACATCCTCGCCGACCCCGACTTCGTCAACAATCTCGGCATGGCCAATCGCCAGAACGCGCAGGCGGCGATCGCGCTGCTCAGGGCGCTCGACCCGGATAATGCCGGCGTGGTCGCGTTCGACACGATGCTTCCCTTCGGTGCGGGCGGGCGCAATATCGGTCAGCTGATGTTCGAGCCGCCTTTTGCGGGTGTGACGATCGCCTTGCTCGCCGCGGCGCTGCTCGCGGGGATCGCAACCTTCACGCGCTTCGGCCCGGCCCGGCGCGAGCCGCGCGCGCTCGCGTTCGGCAAGCGCGCGCTGATCGAGAATATCGTCAGCCTCGCCCGCCGCGCCGGCCGCACGCGCGAGGGCGGTGCCGCCTTTGCCGACGCGATCCGCGACTGGGCCGCGCGGCGGCTGGCGATGCCCCGCACGCTGCAAGGCGAGGCGCTCGACGCGCATCTCGACAGCTTGCAGACCGCCACCCGCTACGCCGCCACCGCTGCGGCGCTGCGCGAGGCGAAGACCGAAACCGACCTGCTGCGCGCGGCGCAGCACCTCGACGATTGGCGAAAGGAAGTGAAGGCATGACCCTGGATGACGTCCGCGCATTGGGCGCGGCGATCGATGCCGAGGTGAGCAAGGCGGTGGTCGGCCAGTCGGGCACGACGCGGCTGCTGACGATCGCGATCCTTTCGGGCGGGCATGTCCTGCTTGAAGGCGCGCCGGGCACCGCCAAGACGCTGCTGGCGCAGAGCTTCGCGCGAACGCTGGGGCTCGATTTCGGGCGCATCCAGTTCACGCCGGATCTGATGCCCGGCGACATCATCGGGGCGAGCCTGTTCAACTTCCAGACCTCGTCCTTTCAGCTGACGCGCGGCCCGGTGTTCACCGAGTTGCTGCTGGCTGACGAGATCAACCGCACCCCGCCAAAGACTCAGGCCGCACTTCTCGAAGCGATGCAGGAACGCGCCGTAACCATCGACGGGAATACGGAAAAACTTTCCGAACGCTTCACCGTCGTGGCGACTCAGAACCCGATCGAGCAGCAGGGCGTCTATCCGCTGCCCGAGGCGCAGCTCGACCGCTTCCTGTTCAAGCTGGCGATCGACTATCCCGACGAGACCGCCGAGCGCGCGATCGTCGCGCAGTACGGCACGCGCACGGGCTCGCCGCGGCCAGAGGACAGCGGCGTGGCGCAGATCGCCGACAGTGCCGCGCTGGCGGCGGCGAGCGACGCGGTGCTCGGCGTGCGGCTGGCGGACGAGATCATCGCTTATGTCGTGTCGCTGATCCGGGCGACGCGCGGGCATCCCGACCTCGCCAATGGCGCCTCGCCGCGCGCCGCTTCCGCACTCGCGGCCGCGTCGCGCGCCGCAGCGGCGCTGGAGGGGCGCGACTATGTCATTCCCGACGATGTGAAGCTGCTCGCCCCGGCGCTGCTGCGCCACCGCGTCGTGCTGTCGCCCTCGGCCGAGATCGACGGCCGCCGCGCCGACGACATCGTCGCGCAGCTGATCGACCGGGTCGAGGCGCCGCGTTGATCATCCCGACCCAGCGCGCCGTGCTGCTGGCCGCCGCCGCCGCGCCGATGGCGCTGGTGCTCGGCGTGATCCAGCCGAGCGGCTGGCTAGCGGCGGTTGCCTGGGTCGCGGCGGTGTGCGTGCTCACCGCGCTGGATGGCGTCATGGCGCCGATGATCCGCGAGCGCGATCTGGCGCTGGCGGTGCCTGGATCGGTTGAGGTCGGGGCACGGCTCGATCTCAAACCGGGCGATGCGTTCGACTATGCTGCCGAGGCGACCGCGCCGCTCGACGCGGCGGAAGGGCCGACGGCATTCACCGCCGCCCGCCGCGGCACCGCCACCGTCGAACGGCTCTGGGCGCGCGTCGCCGGGCCTTTGGGACTCGCCTGGCGCCAGAAGAGCCGGGCGGTGGACGCCAAGGTGATCGTCACGCCCGATCTCGCGCCGGTGCGAGACCAGGGCATGCGGCAGTTCATGCGCAGCCGCCAGTTCGGCACGCGCATCCGCCCCGACAGCGGCGACGGCACCGAATTCCAGTCACTCACCGATTTCCAGCCCGGCATGGAGCGCCGCGCGATCGACTGGAAGGCATCGGCGCGGCGCTATTCGCTGCTCGCCCGCGAATACCGCACCGAGCGCGACAACAGCGTCGTGTTCGCGGTCGATTGCGGCCGTGCGATGAGCGAGCCGGTCGACGGTTTGCCCCGCGTCGACCGCGCCGTCTCCGCCGCCTTGCTTGCCGCGTTCGTCGCGCTCAAGTCCGGCGACCGCGTGCGCCTGTTCGGCTTCGCAGCGCGTCCAAATGCGGATTCGGGCAGCGTGACCGGCAGCAGCGGCTTCGCAACCCTGCACCGCACCGCCGCCGAAATCGATTACGGCACGCAGGAGAGCAACTACACGCTCTCGCTGGTCAGCCTCGACCAGCGGCTCCAGCGCCGCAGCCTCGTCATCCTGTTCACCGAATTCACCGATCCCACCGCCGCCGAGCTGATGATCGCCGCCGCCGCCCGCATGCTCAAGCGCCACCGCGTGCTGTTCGTGCTGTTCCACGACACCGAGCTCGATTCGATCCTAGACGCGCGGCCGGAGAGCGCCGACGACGTGATCCGCGCCAATGTCGCGCACGCGCTGATCCGCGAGCGCCGGATCGTCATCGAGCGGCTCAGGCGCATGGGCATGGACGTGCTCGAAGCCGCGCCCGGCGACCTCGCGCTCGCGCTGGCCGAGCGTTACGTCCGCGATCGCGAACGGCCATGACGACCGCTCAACCCAATTTCGGCCTGCGCCATTTCCGCGCCGAGCGCGAGGCCGACTGGCAGCGGCTCGAAACCCTGCTCGATCTGGTCGAGAAGAAGTCGCCCAAACGCCTCACCAACGACGATCTGATCGAGTTGCCCCGCCTCTACCGCGCCACGCTGTCGGCGCTGTCGATCGCGCGCGAGACCTCGCTCGACGCGTCGATGATCGCCTATCTCGAGAGCCTGTCCACGCGCGCCTATTTCATTCTCTATGGCTGCCGCGATTCGCTGTGGCGGCAGATCGGCGAGTATTTCGCGAGCGGCTGGGCGGCGGCGGTGCGCGGCATCTGGGGTGAGATCGCGCTGATCGCGGCGCTGCTCTCCGGCAGCGCGCTCGCCGGTTATGTGCTGGTGGCGACCGATCCAGCCTGGTTCTCCGCCCTCGTCTCGCCCGAGCTGTCGGGCGGCCGCGACATGCAGGCGACCGCCGAGCATCTGCGCTCGACGCTGTACGACCGGCCCGAAAAGGGCGGGCTGGAGGTGTTCGCGACCTATCTGTTCACGCACAACGCCCAGATCTCGATCCTCGCCTTCGCACTCGGCTTCGCCTTCGGCATCCCGACCTTCTTCCTGATCGCGCAGAACGGCATCATGCTCGGCGCCTTCTACGCCGTGTTCGTGCCCAAGGGATTGGGTTACGGGCTGACCGGCTGGCTGATGATCCACGGCACGACCGAATTGAGCGCGATCATCCTGGCCGGCGCGGCGGGGCTGCATATCGGCCGCGCGGTCGCTTTTCCGGGTAACCGCACGCGCTTCGCCGCCGCGGGCGAGGCCGGGCGGCGTGGCGCGCTGGTGATGATCGGCGTGGTCATCATGCTGCTGATCGCCGGACTGCTCGAAGGCTTTGCGCGCCAGCTGATCGTCGCCGACATCGCGCGCTACACGATCGCGGCGATGATGCTCGCTTTCTGGGTGATCTACTTCATGCTGGCCGGGCGGCCGCAACGTGGCTGAGCGCGAGGCCCGCCGCATCCGCGAGCTGGTGACGCCCGAGGGCGTCGTGCTGCACCTGCGCCTCGCCAGCGCCGGTTCACGTGCCGCCGCCTTCAGCATCGACGCCGCGATCATGCTCGCCGCGCTGATCGCCGTGACGGTGCTGGCGGTGTTCATCCTCGGCGGCTTCCGCACCTTCGGTCCGGCCGCGATCATCTGGCTGCTCGGGCTGTTCCTGCTGCGCAACTTCTACTTCACGTTGTTCGAAAGCGGTGCGCGTGCCGCCACGCCGGGCAAGCGCGCGCTCAAGCTGCGGGTGGTCGCGCGCGACGGCGGGCGGCTGACCGGCGGCGCGGTGCTCGCGCGCAACCTGATGCGCGAGATCGAGGTGTTCCTGCCGCTGATCTTCGTGGTGAGCGCTCGTGCGGAAGGGTTCAGCAATCGCTGGCTCGCGCTGTTCGGCTTCGTGTGGACCGGCATCTTCCTGTTCATGCCGCTGTTCAACCGCGACCGACTGCGCGCCGGCGACATGCTGGCGGGCACCTGGGTCGTGGAGAATGAGCGGCCCAAGATCGCGCCCGACCTGATCGCGCGGCCCAATCCGCGCGCCGAGCATTACAGCTTCACCCCGGCCGAACTCGCCGTCTATGGCCAGTTCGAGGTGCAGCGCCTCGAAGAAGTGCTGCGCCGCGACGACCGCGACGCGATCGTTACCGTCGCGGGCGTGATCCGCCGCAAGCTCGGCCGTGTGGATGAGGGCGATGACCGCGCCTTTCTCGACGCTTATTACGCCGCCGCGCGGCTGCATCTCGAACGGCGGCTGCTGTTCGGACAGCGCAAGCGCGACAAGTTCGATGCGGCGAGTTAGGAGACCCCATGACCGAAACGAACCGTGACGTTGCCGGCGTGATCGCGCCGCCTCCGCTGATCTTCCTGGGCTTTCTCATCGCAGGCATTGCGCTCGAATATGGTGTCGTGCGCACGCAAGGTCTCGACATGCCCGATGCGCTGCGCTGGACCGTGGTATCCCTGCTGATCGTCGCGGGCGCCGGCTTCATCGCCGCGGCATGGCGGCGCTTCAGCAAGGCGGGCACGCCTGCCCCGCCCTGGCAGCCGACGACCGCCTTCGTTGCGCAGGGTGTCTACCGCTGGACGCGCAACCCGATGTATCTCGGCATGACGCTGATCTACCTGGCGCTCGGCGTTGCGGCGAACGCGCCGGTAGTGTTCTGGCTGCTCGTGCCGTTGATCATGACGATCCACCATGGCGTGATCGTGCGCGAGGAACGCTATATGGCGGGCAAGTTCGGCGATCCGTATCTCGACTACACCCACCGCGTGCCGCGCTGGCTCTAGGGTCCAGACCCTAGCCCTCGCGCTTGCCGAAGAAGTGCTCGACGATATGCTCGGCGATCCGCGCCGGGCGCAGCGTCTGCGCGTCGATACAGCACCAGCTCGATTTGACCTCGGCCAGCACCTCGTCGCCGCGGCGGATGATCGTCTCGTAAAAGGCGCGCACGCCCTGCACCTTTTCGAGCAACACCGTCGCCACCACCTCGTCGTCGAGGAAAGCGGGCTTGCGGTAGGTGATCTCGTGCTTGAGCGCGACCCACAGGTGCTTGGCCACTTCCTCGGCGGGGGCCAGCTTTTGCCAATGGCTCAACACCGCCGCCTGCACCCATTTCAGATAGCTGGCGTTGTTGACGTGCCCCATGAAGTCGATGTCCGCCGGATCGACGGGGATCGGAACCTCGAACGGGATGGCGGCCTGGGTCATGGCTTGACTTTAACGTAAAGCCATCCGGCACGCGAGCGGAAACGCGCCGAGACGATCGACGCGAGGAAATGGTGCCCCTGGCCGGACTTGAACCAGCATGCCTTTCGGCGTTCGATTTTGAGTCGAATGCGTCTACCATTTCGCCACAGGGGCAGCGAGCCGGCGTCGCTAGACGATCCGCGACGCCGGGGCAAGCAATGGCTTAGCCGAACACCTCTTCGGCATTGGTGCTGACGCCTTTGGGATCCTCGCCAAAGCGATTCGGCCCGCGGGTGCCCTCCGTGCAGGCCCATACCAGCAGCACGATGCCCAGAATGCCGCCGATACCCAACAGGATCATACCGCCGAGCGCCGCACCGCCGAAGCCGGCACTGCTGCCGCCCGACATCGCGCCGGCTGCACCGACGATAACCAGAATAATGCCCAGGAAGAGCGGTCCCATCAGAGCGAGGACCCACCAGCCGGTGCGGTCGAGATCGTGCAGCCGTCGAACCATCACAGCCAGCCCGGGGATGAAGGTCGCCAGCGCGAAGAGGTTGGCGAGCAGCCCGCCCGATACCGCACCGGAGGCGCCCACAGCGGTCGCACTCGCGTCCGTGTCGCCGGTCGCACTGCCGCCGAGGCCGAGCATGGCGTCGAGGATGCTGAGGACGATGGACACGATGATCACGAACAAGGTGTACATCCAGTACTCCTTGCGCCGCGACCGGCCCTTGAAATCGAAATAGCGCTTCAGCGGTAGGATCATCCATTCCATGACGGCACCCCCTTCAGTCGGCCGCACCCCTCATGAACGCGGCGCCTGACGACGGTAACTCAATGCTTCGGCAATGTGAATTCGTCCGACTGTCCCTGAGCCGGACAGATCGGCGATGGTGCGGGCCACCCGCAGCACGCGCGTATAGCCCCGCGCCGACATGCGCATCGCCTCGGCCGCCTGCGCCAACAGCTTGCGCCCCGCCTCGTCCGGCGTCGAATGCGCGTCGAGCACCGGGCCGTCGGCTTCGGCGTTGGTGCGCGCGCCAGTCTCGCGATAGCGTGCCGTCTGCACCGCGCGCGCGGCCGCGACCCGCGCGGCGACTTGCGCCGACCCTTCGGCGGGTGGCGGCAGGACGAGATCGGCGGCGGTGACCGGCTGTACTTCGACATGCAGATCGATGCGATCGAGCAGCGGGCCGGAGACCTTCGCCTGATAGTCCGCCGCGCATTTGGGCGCTCGCGCGCAAGCCAGCGCCGGATCGCCGAGATGCCCGCAGCGGCACGGGTTCATCGCCGCGACCAGCTGGACGCGCGCCGGGAAGGTCACATGCGCATTGGCGCGCGCGACGCTGACGGTGCCGGTCTCGAGCGGCTGGCGCAGCGAATCGAGCACGCCGCGCTGGAATTCGGGCAGTTCGTCGAGGAACAGCACGCCCAGATGCGCCATGCTGACCTCGCCCGGCTTCACCTTCAGCCCGCCACCGGTCAGCGCCGCCATCGACGCCGAGTGGTGCGGCGAGCGGAATGGCCGCATGCGCGTGAGCTTGCCGCCCTGAAGCGTCCCCGCGACGCTCGCCACCATCGATACTTCCAGCGCCTCGGCGGCTTCGAGCGGCGGCAAGATGCCGGGCAGGCAGCTCGCCATCAGCGACTTGCCCGCGCCCGGCGGCCCGATCATCAGCAGATTGTGCCCGCCGGCCGCCGCGATCTCGAGCGCGCGCTTGGCGGTCTCCTGCCCCTTCACCTGATTGAGGTCAGGGCCGTGGATCACCTCCTCCGCTTCCCCGACCGCAGGCGCGCCGAGCAGTTGCTGACCCTTGAAATGGTTGATCAGCCCGATCAGGTCGGGCGCGGCGATCACGCCGGTCGTCCCGGCCCACGCCGCTTCCGGCCCCTGCGCGACCGGGCAGACCAGTCCCTTCCCCGTTTCCGCCGCGTGCAGCGCCGCGAGCAGCACGCCCGGCGACGGCGCGATCCGTCCATCGAGGCCAAGTTCGCCCACGAACACATGTTCGCTGAGCGATTCGGCATCGACCACGCCCATCGCGCCAAGCAGCGCCAGCGCGATCGGCAGGTCGAAATGCGAGCCTTCCTTGGGCAGGTCGGCGGGCGAGAGGTTGAGGATCACACGCTTGGGCGGCAGCGCCAGTCCGATCGCCGCCATCGCCGCGCGCACGCGCTCGCGGCTCTCGCCCACCGCCTTGTCGGGCAGGCCGACGACGATGAAATTGGGCAGGCCCGGGACGAGGTTGCACTGCACCTCGACCGCGCGCGCCTCCAGCCCGAGATAGGCGACTGTCGAAACGCTCGCGACCATTGCTCCCCCTTGGTCACCGCTATCTAGGGCGTCTTTGATCCGGTCCAGAAGCAAGCACATCCATTGTGGCTGTATCGCCATGGCGGTTGCGCCGGGCGATCGCGCTCCCCACTTCTGAACGATGCGCCGTAAGCCCAACCCGCTGCTCCGCATCGCCCTACTCGTGTCCGGCGTGCTGCTGCTGATCGCGGCGCCGCTCGCTTCGCCGCTGCCGGGTCCGGGCGGCACCTTGCTCGCCGCCGCTGGAATCATCCTGATCCTGCGCAATTCGGCCTGGGCGCGGCACCGGTTCGTGCGGATCAAGGCACGCTGGCCCCGCGTTGGCGACCTGATCGACCGCATTCTCGTGCGGGCGAGCGCGAAACGCCGCCGCCAGCGCGCCAAGAGTGTCGCCGCGAATTGACTTCGCCCGCACTTTTGCATAGAGGCGCCCGACACGAGGCCGTCCCTGTGGCGGCCCTTTTACGTTCTGATATTCAGGGAATGAGCGATGAAGCGGACCTTTCAGCCGAGCAATCTGGTGCGAGCGCGCCGGCACGGCTTCCGCGCGCGGATGGCGACTCCGGGCGGCCGCAACGTGATCCGGGCGCGTCGCGCGCGCGGTCGCAACAAGCTGAGCGCCTGACGCCAGCTCCGCTTGCGCGGCTCACGCAGCGCAAGGATTATCTCGCCGCCAACGCCGGAAAGCGCGCCCCGATGCCGGGGTTCGTGCTGCTTGTGCGCGTGCGCGGCGACGATGACGTGACGATGCGAATCGGCATCACCGTATCGAAGAAAGTGGGCAATGCGGTCGTGCGCAATCGCATGAAGCGCCGCTTTCGCGAACTCGCGCGCGAAATCCTGCCGACCGAGGGCGTTGCCGGCGCCGATCATGTGCTGATCGGGCGCAATTCGGGCATCGAACGCGACTTTGCGGCGCTCAGGGCCGACCTTACCAAGGCGCTCGCGCGGGTGCGCAAATGATCGCCCGCGCCTTCATCCTGATCGCGCGCGGCTGGCAGCTCGGCCCGTCGCGCATCCTGCCGCCCAGCTGCCGCTTCGCGCCCAGCTGTTCGGCCTATGCAATCGAGGCGCTTAGCCGCTATGGCGCGCTCAAAGGGGGGTGGCTGGCGCTGCGGCGCATCCTTCGCTGCCATCCATGGGGCGGGCACGGCTATGATCCCGTGCCGTGACCTGCTGAACCGGGGACTGACGTGAAAGACGAACAGAAGAATTTCCTGCTCTTCGCGGTGATCGCCGCCATGCTGTTGTTCGCGTGGCCGATGCTCAGCGAGCAATTCTTCCCCACCGCCGCGCCGCCCGCAACCAAGATCGAGGCCGGCAAGACCGAGGTCGTGCCCAATCCGGGCGCCGATCCCGCCGCCGATTCGCCCGCCGCGGTGCGCGACCGCAAGCTCGTGCTGGGCGAAACCCCGCGCGTGCAGATCGACACCCCTGCGCTCAAGGGCAGCATCAACCTGAAGGGCGCGCGCATCGACGACCTGGTGCTGGTCAAGCACAAGGAGACGATCGCCAGGGACAGCGACCCGATCCGGCTGCTGTCGCCCTCGGGCACGCGCGACGCCTATTTCGCCGGCTTCGGCTGGAGCGGTCAGGGTATCACCGCTCCCGGCGCCGACACGGTGTGGAAGGCGAGCAGCAACCGCCTGACCGCCACCACGCCGGTGACGCTGACCGCAAGCAACGGCACGCAGCGCTTCATCATCGAACTGTCGGTCGACGAGAACTACATGTTCACGATCCGCCAGAAGGTTGCGAACCTGGGTGAAAAGGCGATCTCGGTCGCGCCCTATGGCTATCTCTACCGCTATGGCGCGGGCAAGGATCACGACACCTGGACGATCCATGCCGGGCCAGTCGCCTCCTATGAGGGCAAGGTCAATTACGGCGTCGATTACAAGACCGTCGCCGAAGATGGCGCGCAGCGCTTCGACGCGACCGGCGGCTGGGTGGGCTATACCGACATTTACTGGCTCACCGCGCTCGTCCCCGATCAGGGCGTCAAGGGCGCCTTGAGCTTCCGACCGGCCCCCGGCGGCGCCACCCAGGCGCAGTTCGAGCCGACGTCGGCACGCCAGGTCGGCCCCGGCCAGATGGTAACCCAGACCTCGCGCTTCTTCGCAGGCGCGAAGGACATCAACCTGCTCGACGATTATGAGGAAAAGGGCGGCATCCGCCAGTTCGGCAAGGCGATCGACTGGGGCTGGTTCGAAATCTTCGAGAAGCCGATCTTCCATTACCTCAACTGGCTGTTCCGGATGATCGGCAATTTCGGCGTCGCGATCATCGCGCTGACGCTGACCGTCCGCCTGCTGCTCTTCCCGATCGCGCAGAAGCAGTTCGCGTCGATGGCCTCGATGCGCGCGCTCCAGCCCAAGATGAAGGCGCTGCAGGACCGCTACAAGGACGACAAGCCGCGCCAGCAGCAGGAGATCATGAAGCTGTACAAGGACGAGAAGGTGAACCCGCTCGCGGGCTGCCTGCCGACCCTGCTGCAGATCCCGATCCTCTACGCGCTCTACAAGTGCCTGATGCTGTCGATCGAAATGCGCCACCAGCCCTTCGCGCTGTGGCTCAAGGACCTGTCCGCGCCGGATCCGCTGCATGTGCTCAACCTGTTCGGTCTGCTCGACTTCAACCCGCCGGCGTTCCTCGCGATCGGCGTGCTGCCGATCCTGCTCGGCGTGTCGATGTGGGCGCAGTTCAAGCTGAACCCGGCGCCGATGGACGACATGCAGAAGCAGGTCTTCGCGATCATGCCATGGGTGCTGATGTTCGTGATGGCGCCGTTCGCGGCGGGACTCCAGCTCTACTGGATCACCTCGAACCTGCTCACCATCGCGCAGCAGAAGTTCCTCTATATGCGGCACCCGGCGCTGAAGGAGCCGCTGCCGGCCCCTGCCCCTGCGGCAAAGCCCGCAAAGCCCGCGAAGAAGTGAGCGACTTCGACCCCGAGCTGATCGAGCGCGCGCGCAAGACCTTTGCAGGGCCCGTCGCGTTCCTCAAATCCGCGCCCGCGCTCCATTTCCTGCCCGACCCGACGGTGCCGGAAGTGGCGTTCGCGGGGCGGTCGAACGTCGGCAAGTCGTCCCTGCTCAACGCGCTGGCGGGCCGCAACGGGCTCGCGCGCACCTCGAACACGCCGGGGCGCACGCAGGAGCTCAACTTCTTCGACATCGGCGATCCGGTGAAGTTCCGGCTGGTCGACATGCCCGGCTATGGCTTCGCCAAGGCGCCGAAGGATGTCGTCAAAAAGTGGCGCTATCTGGTCAACGACTTCCTGCGCGGGCGCGACGTGCTCAAGCGGGCGCTCGTGCTGATCGACGCCCGCCACGGCATCAAGGAGGTCGACCGCGACATCCTCGACATGCTCGACGGCGCCGCGGTCAGCTATCGGCTGGTGCTGACCAAGGCCGACAAGATCAGCGCCGCCGAACTTGCCGAGGTCACCGAACGCACCATCGCCGAGGCGCGCAAGCATGTCGCCGCGCACCCCGACCTGATCGTCACGTCGAGCGAGAAGAACGAAGGCATCGCCGAGCTGCGCGCGGCCGTGCTGGAGGCGGTGAGCGTCTGACCACCGCCCGGCTCAGGCCGGGTTGTGCTTCGCCAGGAAGGCCTCGAGCGCCTTCAGGAATTCCAACCGGTCTTCGGCGCGGCTGAAATGATGATCGCCTTCCTTCTGGACCACATAGGTCACGTCCTTCGACGCCGCCTTCAGTTTCTGGGCCAGCACGCGCGACTGAACGATCGGCACGACCCGGTCCTTCTCGCCATGCATCAGCAGCAGTGGAATCGAGACGTCCTCCGGGAAATTGACCGGCGACACCCCCTTCAGGTCCGGCGCCTGCTCGCGCAGCCAGTCGGTGCGCGAGCCCGAGAACAGGAAATTGCGCTGGTGGCCGAGCATCCGGTTGAGGTCGGACACGCCGGCATAGGACACCGCGCAGCGATATTTCGCGCCGTCGCGCTGCGCCGCGCGCATCGCCGCGTAACCGCCATAGGAAGCGCCGACCATGCACACGCGCGCCGGATCGGCGATCCCCAGATCGGCCAGCGCCTTCACCGCGTCGTTGAGGTCGTCCTGCATCGCGAGGCCCCATTGGCCCTCGCCCTTCTTCGTGAACGGCGTGCCATAGCCTGATGAGCCGCGGTAATTGGGCTGGACTACGGCATAACCGCGATCGGCCATGAACTGCGTCCACCAGTCCCACGTCTCACTGTCGCGCGCGAACGGGCCGCCATGCGGCATCACGATCAGCGGCAATTTGTCCTTCTTGCCACGCGGCAAGGTAAGCACCGCCGCGATCTCCAGCCCGTCGCGCGCCTTGTAGCGGATCGTCCGCACCGGATGCAGCCGCCGCATGCCGATCGCGTCGCTGTTCTCCGCAATCAGCCGCAGCACGTTGTCGCTGGGGGTATAAAGGAACCATGCGCCCGGCGCATCCGCACCACCGACACGCAAAATCGCACGGCTTCGGTCGCGGCTGAGCGAGGCGATTTCGACCCGTGCGCCCTTTACAAGACCGGATACCGCGGTCTGCATGGCGGCCATCTCGGGATCGGTCCAGCGTATTTCCGGTCGCTCCTCCTCGACACGCACGCCGAGATAGCTGAAGCCGTCGCCGCCGCGCACCAGCCCGGCAATGTCATGGCCCTTGCTGGCGAAGAGCTGCTTGCCGGGCTCAAGCGTCGCCAGATCGAGTTCGTACAGCGCCGAATAGCCGCCCTCATCATCCTCGATCACCAGCGCCTTGGTCTTGTCGCGCAGGAACATCGCCGGGACGGTCAGGCGGCTTTCATTGCGTTTGGCGCGGTCAACCACGCGGAACGCGGTGTCGGCACCGGGCCGGTACAGCAGGCGGCGCGATCGGCCGTCCTCACTGATGCCGATCCCCATGCGCACCACGCCGTCTCCATCGGCATACCAATCGTGGACGCCGGCGCGCGGTCCCTGCACCGTCCGCCGCTTTCCGGTCGCCAGATCGATTTCGTCGACCTTGGGCCAGAAGCCGATCTCGTTCGAATAGATCGAGGTTTGATAGGCGATCATCACCCGCGCCGATCCGTCGCGCGCGGTCCAGATCACGTCATCGGCATTCTGCGCGGCGTCCCGTCCGACGATCTGCTGATACTTGCCGGTGGTCACGTTCACGCCCAGCGCGCGCGAGACATACCAGGGCTCGCCCTGAACCTGAATCTCTTCCCCGATGCCCAGGACAAGCCATTCGTCGTTGACCCAGCGCCACCAGTTGAGGTCGACGTCGCCGGTTGCGATCAGCCGCGGCTTCCCGCCGTCCATCGTGGTGATGGCGAGGAATTGCTTGCCGTCTCCGGAAATCTTGGCGGCGAAGCGCTGACCGTCGGGCGAGAGCACCGGATCGTCGATACGGGGCAGCTCGGCAAAGGCCTCGACCGGCAGCCGTGCCGGGGTGGCCGGCACTGTCTGCGGCGGCGCCGCTCCGCCCAACGCAGCCGCCACCACGCCTAGCCCCAACACACGCAGCATTCCGTCCCCCGTCGTCCCCATTTTGCGTATCGTGTAAGCAAATTTCGGCGCGAACAACCCGGTTTGCGGACTTACATCCGCTTTGGGTGAGTTGCCCCCGCCCCCGCCCGCCGCTATCCCGCGGGCCATGCTCAAGCTCTTCATCGGCAACAAGGCCTATTCCTCATGGTCGCTGCGCGGCTGGCTCGCGTGCAAGCTTTCGGGCCTGCCGTTCGAGGAAGTGGTGGTCCCGCTCTACGACCAGGCATGGGAGAAGCGGCGCCAGGGCGACGAATTCGCCCCGTCGTCGGGCAAGGTGCCGATCCTGTGGGATGGCGACGCGGTGGTGTGGGACAGCCTCGCCATCGTCGAATATCTCAACGAGAAATCGGGCGGCGACAAATTCTGGCCAGCCGATCCCGCCGCCCGCGCGATGGCGCGGTCGATGGCGGCGGAGATGCATTCGGGTTTCGCCGCGCTGCGCCGCGAGCACAGCATGAACATCCGCCAGGTCTATCCGCCCAAGAACCCCAGCGACGAAGTGATGCAGGATATCCAGCGCATCATGGAGCTGTGGGCGCAGGCCCGCGCTCGCTATGGCGGCGACGGCGACTTCCTGTTCGGCGAATTCGGCGCGGTCGACGTGATGTTCGCGCCGGTGGTGACTCGCTTCGTCACCTATTCGCTCCCCGTCGCCCGCTTCGCGCCAGCCTATATGCAGGCCGTACTCCAGCACCGCTTCATGCAGGACTGGATCGCCGGCGCGCAGGAGGAGGAATGGGTGATCGAGAAGTTCGAGCAGGAGCCGGCCTGACCCGCTTGTAATGTAGGATTTCAGATGCTTGGCTGGCGTTTGCCGATCTCTCACGCAGATCCGGTCCGCTCTTGGCCATCGTCAGCATATCAGTTGCATCCGCCGCGCGAGCTACCCGCGGGAGTGTCAACTTTGTCAACTTCGATCGAAATGGGTAGGCGTCAGAACCCGCTGCGGTCCTTGCGGCGGAAACCTTCGCCATCGAACAAATGCAGGTCGATGTCGGGATAATGGCAGTCGGTCGCCGACTGCCGTCCGATCGCCACATAGACGCAATCGGTGCTGCTGCGGTTTTGCAACACGTGGCCGTTGCCGTCATTTTTGGGAAACGCCGCGACGTCGCCCGGGCGCATCGCCGTTTCGCCCGAATCGTCGACCAGCACGGCTTCGCCCGCGATCATCACCACCAGTTCGTCCTCGCCCTCGTGCCAGTGGCGCTGCGCCGACCAGGCGCCGGGCTTGAGTGTCACATGGCTCGCACCGAAATCGGCAATGCCGGATGCAGGCGCGAGGCGGCGGTACCAGCGGCCCTGCACGACGTCGGCATATTCCGCGGGATAGCCGGTGGCGTTGGTCTGCGGGATTGTATCGAGGTCGAGCTTGGGCAATGGAGCCTCCACTAGCTGGGGGAATTAGTTTGCCCGATGTCGTCGAACTGACCAAGGCGCTGATCGCCGCGGAGAGCGTCACCCCGGCGCAGGGCGCGGTGTTCGATGTGCTCGAGGCGGCACTGCTGCCGTTCGGGTTCACGGTCGAGCGCTTCGTCGCGGGCGAAGCGCCGGACGGGCCGGTCGAGAATCTGCTCGCGATGCGCATCGCCGGACCGGGACCGCATTTCGCCTTTGCCGGGCATCTCGACGTGGTGCCGCCGGGTGATGGCTGGACATCGGGCGCGTTCGAGCCGGAGATTCGCGGCGACCTGCTCTATGGGCGCGGCGCGGTCGACATGAAGGGCTCGATCGCCGCCTTCGCCGCCGCGCTGGGTCAGACGCCGCGAGCCGGAACGGTCAGCCTGATCATCACCGGCGACGAGGAAGGCCCCGCGACCTACGGCACCGTCGCGCTGATCGAGCGGATGCAGGCGGCGAACCTCATCCCCGATCTGTGCCTCGTCGGCGAACCGACCAGCAGCGCGCGGCTGGGTGACACGATCAAGATCGGGCGCCGCGGCTCGACCGTGATCGATATCGAGGTGCCCGGACGGCAGGGGCATGTCGCCTACCCGCACCTCGCCGACAATCCGGTCCCGCGCCTCGTCCGCGCGCTGGCCGAGATCGACGCCATCGTTCTGGACGAGGGCACCGACTGGTTCCAGCCGTCGAACATCGAGGTCATCGACCTGACCGTCGGCAATCGCGCGACCAATGTCATTCCCGGCAAGGCGGCGGCGCGGATCAGCATCCGCTTCAACGACCAACATCGCGGGCAGGCACTAATCGAGCGGATCGAGGCGATCGTCCACACCCATGCCCCGGCCGCGATCGTGCGCGGCCGCGTCTATGGCGAGGCGTTCCTGACCGAACCCGGCGCGCTTTCCGGCGTCATCTCCGACGCAGTCGAGGCGCTGCTCGGCATCCGGCCCGAGCTATCGACCACCGGCGGTACGTCGGACGCGCGCTTCTTGTCGCGAATCTGCCCGGTGGCCGAGTTCGGGCTGGTCAATGCGACGATGCACAAGCTGGATGAAGCGGTCTCGATTCCCGACCTGCACGATCTGACCGCGATCTACGCCGATATCTTGAAGCGCGTGTTCGGTTAACCGGCGGCGCGGATTTCCTCACCGGGCGCGCTGCGCGCCCAGGCGATGAATTCGGCTTCGACCATCGGCTGAGCAATGACATAGCCCTGCAGCACGTCGCAGCCGATCACGCGCAGCACGTCGAGCTGCGCCGGCGTCTCGATTCCCTCGGCAACGGCTTCGCAACCAAGCCCGTGGATCAGGCCGATCACGGCCTGCGCGATGGTGCGCGCCTCGGCCTGAGTCGCGACATGCTCGATCAGGCTGCGGTCGAGCTTGACGCGGTCGACCGGCAGATCGCGCAGCCGCGCGAGGTTGGAATAGCCGGTGCCGAAATCGTCGATCGCGATGCTCGCGCCGTCGTTACGCAGCGCGGCGATGGCGTCGACCACCTCGCTCGAGCAATGCATCGCCAGCGTCTCGGTGATTTCCAGCTCGAGCAGACGCGCTGGCGCGCCCGCCATCTGCATCGCGTCACGCAACCGGCGGAAGAAGGCCGCATGGTCGAGCTGGCGCGGGCTGATATTGACCGCCATGCGCTGTTCGACGCCCAACGCGCCCCAGCGCGCGATCGTCTTGGCAACGCTTTCGACCACCCACTCGCCGATCTCGACGATCAGGCCGGTTTCCTCGGCGCGGCCGATGAAGGTGCCGGGCAGGCATAGTCCGCGATCGGGGTGCTGCCAGCGCAGCAGCGCTTCCGCAGCGACGATGCGGCCGTCGGTGGCGCTGATCTGCGGCTGATAGACCAGCGTGAACTGGTCGCGCTCGACCGCGCCGCGCAGGTCGCTTTCGAGCTGGGCGCGCTCGGCGATTTCGGTCGCCAGCCGTTCGGTAAAATGCTCCGCGCGACCGCGGCCGCTGGCCTTGGCGTGATACATCGCGGCATCGGCGGCGCGCATCAGGCCCGTCAGCGTCGTGCCATGCTCGGGCCGCAGCGCGATGCCCACCGACGCGCCGATCGACACTTCCTGATCGGCAAGGTCGAATGGCTCGGACAGCGCGAACAGGATGCCGCGCCCGATGCGGTCGGCGTTGCGGACATGCGCTAGCGCCGGGAAGAACATGGTGAATTCATCGCCGGAAAGTCGCCCGATCAGCGGCGGCATCGCGTCCGCGTCGCTGGTGAAGCGGTCGGCGACCGCGCGCAGCCGGTTGGCGACCATCGCCAGCAGCTGGTCGCCCATCGCATGGCCGAGCGTGTCGTTGACCGCCTTGAACCGGTCGAGGTCGATGAAGAACAACGCCGCCATCGCGTCGGGCGGCATGTCGGTAAGCACGCGCTCGCAACTGCGGCGGAAATGCGTGCGGTTGGGCAGCGACGTCACCGGGTCGAACAGAGCGAGCCGCTGGACGCTGTCGAGATTGGCGTGAAGCTGGCGGAACAGCCCGTCCATCGCATCGGACAGTTGCGGCACGCACTCGCCGACTTCGGGCGGGATTTCGCTCTCGAGGTCGCCATTGGCGGCGCTGGCGAGGCGCGCGATCGCGGCGTCGATAGCGGCGGCGGTGTGAGCGATGGTTCGCTCGGCATAGGCCCAGCACATCGCCGCGCAGATGATCGCGGCGATCAGCGCGCGGGTGGCGTTGGAAACATCGAAATGGCCGCGCGAGGTCGCGGCGAGCGCGAGAATGAACACGAACGCCCCGGCACAGATCGCAAAGGCGATCGCACGGCTCTTGAGCGAAACCCCGTTCATCGCGTGTACGCGATCCCCCATGAACCCGCAGGAGCGCGGGTCGAGCGTCCGATATACCGCCAAAAGGGTTAAGATTTTCGAGCCGAACCGGTTCGATCGCGCCGCAGCACGATGTAAAGCGCGCCTTGACCGCCATGCCGAGGATGCGCGTTGCGCACTGCCGCGATGCGGTCGGCATGGCGCGACGCGGCGATCCAGTCGCCCACCGCAGCCCGGATCGCACCGCGCGCGTGCGGGCGTTCAGATTCGGGGCGCGGCGGCTTGCCGGTGATCAGAAGCAGCACCCGGTCGCCGCGCACGATAGCGCGTTCAAGCCCCTGGTCGAGCAAGCCATGCGCGCTGGAGAGGGTGTGGCCGTGCAGGTCGATGCTGCTCTCCGGCGAAACGAGGCCGCGCGAGAGACGGCGGTCCCAGGAGCCGTCAAGCGTCGGCGCGCGTGGCGCTGGCGGCTTGACGGGCGCGGGCCGTGCCGGAGGCACCCTGCCCTTCACCTTGGCGGGAGGTTCGACCGCTGCGACTGGCGCGGTCGCGATCGGTATGGGCGGCACGGGCTTGTCCCGCTTGATCGGCGTCACTGTCGCGATCACGCGGGTCCACAGCGCCCGCTCCTCCGGAGTCATCGTGCGCGGCGGCCGGGCCATGTCAGTTGCCGGTGAGGCGGGCGAGCGTTCCCTTGGGCAGCAGCAGCCACGCCGTGCCGCGCGCCGCCATGCCGCCGGCGACCGCGCGTGCCTCGTCACCCGCGCCCCAGAAAGTGTCGAAGCGGTTGGTGCCCTTGATCGCGCCGCCGGTGTCTTGCGCGACCCACAGACCATTGGCGTCCTGCCGGTCCATCGACAGGAACACCGGCGCGCCGAGCGGCACGAACTTGGGATCGGTGGCGACGCTGCCGCGAGCCGAGACGGGATGCCCCATCGCACCGAGCGGACCCGGTCCGGTCAGTTCGCGGAAGAACACATAGCTCTTGTTCTCGCGCATGATGTCGCGGCCCTGCGCGGGGTTCTCGCGCAGATACGCCATGATCCCCTGCATCGACGCCTGACCGGGCTTGAGGACGCCGCGGTCGAGCATCAGCCTCCCGATGCCCGTATAGTCGCGCCCGTTCTGACTGGCATAGCCGATCCGCATCACGCCGCCATCGGGCAGCCGCAACCGGCCCGAACCCTGGATCTGCAGGAAAAACAGTTCGACCGGATCCGAGGCCCAGGCGATCTCGAGCCCGCGGCCCTGCAGCGCGCCCTGCTCGATCGCGGTGCGCTCGTGATAGGGCACGAAATTGGTGCCCTCGACGCGCCCGCGGATCGACTTGCCCTTCATCGCGTCCGAGAATTTCCCCAGATCGACATCGACCAGATCGGACGGACGGCCATAGATCGGCACTTCATAGCCCGTGCGCCGCGTGCGCGATCCGGCGATCTCGGGCTCGTAATAGCCGGTGGCGAAGGCCTTGCCATCAGCGACCTGGACCGCCTCGAAATGCGTGGCAAAGAACTGGGCGGCCTCACGGTCTTGCGCGGTTTTCGCCGCATCGCACGCTGCGCGCCAGTCCTCGCCGCGAGTCAGGCCGCTGGCATCGGTGCGCCGCACGAGGGTGGGGCAGCTCGTGCGAAACGCCGTCAGCGCGCGCGCGGCGCCGGCCATCGTGATCGGCAGCCGCTCAATCGCCGGCCCCGCGACCAGCCCGGCCGCCGCGGCAGTCGTCGCGCTGGCAGGCGCCGCTGGCGCGGAAACCGGTGCGAGCGGCGTCGCAGCGACGGGCTGCCGCACGGGTGCGGAAGGACTGGCAGGTACAGGCCGGGGCGCCGAACTCGCCGATCCGGGCCGCGACGGCACCACGCCGGACGAACAGGCGCCCAACAGCACGGCAAGTGCCGCTACCCCCCAAGCGCGCATGTCGTCCCCTTACGCTTCGTCGGTGTCGCTGAGCTTCCAGTTGGGGTCGCCGCTCTTGAGGTCGCGGCTGAACTCCCAGATGTCGTGCGTCTCGACCGCGTCACTCATCGACCCGCTGACGACATTGCCCTCGGCGTCGCGCGTGACCATCGCGACATCGGCGTCGAAGCGCATCGTGATCCGTGCGATCCGGCCCTCGACCTCGATATTCGAGATGCCGGCGCGTTCGATCGAGACCAGCCGGTTATCGACGACATGGCCCGCCGCCTCGCGCGCATCGATCGCGGCGACGAAGGTGTCGCGTACCTGATCCTCGACCAGCCAGCCCAGCGTCTCGCGGTCGCCCTTCCAGAAGGCTTCCAGGATCATGCGATAGGCGGCCTTGGCGCCCTCGACGAACTGGCCGACATCGAAGCTGGAATCAGCTGCGACCAGCGCGCGCAGTCCATTCTCCGCGCCCTGATCGACGGTGCGCGGGCCGGTTTCACGGACTTCGGCGGGCATGTCGAGCGTGCGCGGCACCGGCGGCGTATTGACTCGTTCCTCGGCCGGGCGCGGCAGCGCCTGCTCGTGCCCGGTGCGCTTGCCCAGCACGGCGTAAAGCCTAAGTGCCAGGAAGGCCGCGATCGCTGCGAATAGAACGACAAAAAGCACGCCAATCACCTCGTTTCCGCTTCCCACATAGGCAGGATGCGCCGTTCTTTCAAATGCCGCTTCCCGACAGGCGGTGCAGGCCCGTTGAAACGGGGCATTCGCCCTGCTAGGCGCGACCATCATTCAAACGCGGATGACCGCGGCAATATCCCAGATACAGAAGGACTTTATTACCATGAGCGAGCCGGAAAACGCAGGCGTGGGCAACGAGCCGCTGGCGAACGGCGCCGACACCTCGACCTCGGTCGGCGTGATCTCGCAATATGTGAAGGACTTCTCGTTCGAGAATCCCAACGCGCCGGCAATCTATCAGGTGCAGGGCCAGCCCGCGTTCGACGTGCAGTTCAACATCGGTGCGGCCGAAGTCGGTGCGGACGTGCATGAGGTGACGCTCAAGATCGACGTCAAGGCGCAGATGGAAGAGCAGACCGCGTTCGTGGTCGAGCTGTCCTATGCCGGCCTGTTCGGCATCCGCAACATGCCGGAAGAGCATCTCCAGCCCTTCCTGCTCGGCGAAGCGCCCCGCATCCTGTTCCCGTTCGCGCGCCGCGTGCTGGCCGATGCCGTGCGCGACGGCGGCTTCCCGCCGCTGATGCTCGAGCCGATCGATTTCAACGGTCTCTATTACCAGCAGCTCGAGGCGCGCGCCGCCGAGGGCGAGGCCGGGGAAGCCGGCACGGCCTGATCCGGCCATCGGGGGCGCTTTCATGAACCTCGTCCGGGCACTCGGGTCGATCGGCGGGCTGACGCTCGCCAGCCGCGTGCTCGGGCTGGTCCGCGATTCGCTGTTCGCGCGCTATGTCGGGGCGAGCTTCGCGTCCGACGCGTTCCTGATCGCGTTTCGCCTGCCCAATCTGTTTCGCGCGCTGTTCGCCGAGGGGGCGTTCAGCGCCGCGTTCGTGCCGATGTTCTCGAAGAAGATCGGCGAAGCTGACGGTGACCCCGCCCCCGCGCTGACCTTTGCCGAAGAGGCGCTGTCGGTGCTGCTGCCGGTACTGATCGTCATGACCGCGGTGATGGAGATCGCGGCCTTCCCGGTGGTGTGGGCGCTGTCGGGCGGGTTCAACGACGTGACGCCCGGCCAGTTCGCCTACGCGGTCGAGCTGTCGCGCCTGACCTTTCCCTATCTGCTGCTGATCAGCCTCGTCTCGCTGCTCGGCGGCATCCTCAATTCACTCCACAAATTCTGGGTCAACGCCGCAGCGCCGATCCTGCTCAACCTGACGCTGATCGCCGCGCTGCTGTTCTTCCATCATGACGACACGCTGGTGACCGCACGCAATCAGGCGATCGCGGTGACGGTGTCGGGCGCGCTCCAATTGCTGTGGCTGGTGCTCGCCGCGCGCGCGGCGGGCGTGAAGCTCCGCCTCCGGCTGCCGCGCCTGTCACCGGACGTGAAGAAGCTGCTGTCGCTGATCGCGCCCGCCGCCGCCGGTGCGGGCGCGGTGCAGATCAACCTCGTCATCTCGACCGCGCTCGCCGCCAGCCTGCTGGCCGAGGGATCGGTGTCGTACATCTATTATGCCGACCGGCTGAACCAGCTCCCGCTCGGGCTGATCGGCATCGGCCTGGGCACGGTGCTGCTCCCGACGATCGCCCGCCAATTGGGCGGCGGCAAGGAAGCCGAGGCGATGCACACGCAGAATCGCGGGATGGAGCTGGCGCTGTTCCTCACCCTTCCCGCCACCGCCGCGCTGGTGATCTGCGGCGGCCCGATCGTCGCCGCGCTGTTCCAGCATGGCGCATTCACGCCGGAGGACACGCTCAAGACCGCGCAGGCGCTCGCGGCCTTCTCGGTCGGGCTGCCCGCCTATATCCTCGTGAAGGTGCTGACGCCGGGCTATTATGCGCGTTCGGACACCAGGACGCCGGTGCGCTACGCGACGATCTCGATCGCGGTGAATTTGGTGCTCAACCTCGCGCTTATCGTGCCGCTCCAGCATATGGGGCCGCCGCTCGCCACTGCGGTTGCCTCATGGGTCAATGTCGCGATGCTCTATCGAACGCTGCGCGAGCGCGGCGATTTCGTGGCCGACGCCCAGCTGTCGCGCCGTGTCTGGCGGCTGGTCGGCGCAGCGGCGGCGATGGGCGCGGTGATGTTCTTTCTCAACGACCTGTTCACGCCCTACACGACCGGCCTGTGGACCGTCCGCACCGCGGCGATGCTGGTGCTGGTCGGCGCCGGGTGCATCGTGTACGCGGTCGCCTGCTTCGGCACCGGCGCGGTGCGGATCGGCGACCTCAAGGCGCTGTTCCGCCGCCGCGCGGCCTAATTCCAACGTAGAGACATCCCATGCGCGTCGTTTCCGGCATCAAGCCCACCGGCAATCTCCACCTCGGCAACTATCTCGGCGCGATCAAGCAGTGGGTCGGGATGCAGGCGCAGATCGAGGCCGCTGGCGGCGAGAGCATGTATTTCATCGCCGACCTGCACGGCCTGACCGAATGGATCGAGCCGCGGGCGCTGCACGCCAACACCTTCGAGATCGCCGCCGCGATGATCGCGAGCGGCATCGATCCCAAGCGCTCGATCCTGTTCAACCAGACTCGCGTCCCCGCGCACAGCGAACTCAGCTGGCTGCTCAACAATGTCGCACGGGTCGGCTGGCTCAACCGCATGACCCAGTTCAAGGACAAGGCCGGCAAGAACCGCGAGGGCGCGAGCGTCGGGCTGTACGACTATCCGGTGCTGATGGCCGCCGATGTACTGCTCTATTCGGCGACGCATGTGCCCGTCGGCGAAGACCAGAAGCAACATCTCGAGCTGGCGCGCGACATCGCCGCCAAGTTCAACCAGGATTATGACGTCGAGCTGCTGGTCCAGCCGGAGCCGCTGGTGAGCAAGGCCGCGCCGCGGATCATGAGCCTGCGCGACGCGACGCAGAAGATGTCGAAGTCCAATCCCTCGGACGCCGCGCGCATCAACCTGATCGATGACGACGACGCCATCGCCCAGAAATTCCGCAAGGCGAAGACCGACCCCGAGCCGTTGGGCGAGAAGTTGGACGACCTCAAGGACCGGCCCGAGGCGAAGAACCTCGTGACGATCTTCGCTGCGCTCGCCGACCGCACGACCGACGACGTCGTCGCGGAATATGCCGGGCAAGGCTTCGGCGCGTTCAAGCCCGCGCTCGCCGATCTCGCTGTGGCGAAGCTGGGTCCGATCCGCGACGAGATGGTGCGCTTGACCGCGGACCGCCCGGCGGTCGATGCGATCCTTCGCGAGGGCTCGAACCGCGCCGCCACGCTCGCCGCGCCGCTGCTGCGCCGCGTGCAGGAGACGATGGGGCTGCTGGTCTGAGCTAGAGCAGCAAAACGCCGCCGAGCGCGCCGAGCTGAAGTCCGGCGATCAACAGCAACAGGGTCGAAAAGGGTTGCTTGCGCGTCTTGTGCCGAAACAGGTGCCGGGCGGCGAGCGCCGCGGGCGACCCGCCGAGCAGCGCCAGACCGAGCAGGTCGGCCTCCCGCACGCGGGGTCCGCCTCGAATCGCGCGCTGCTTGTCATGCCAGAATGACAGGAAGGTGAGGCCGTTCACGAGCGCGAGAAGCAGTGCGACAATGACGGTCATGCCTTGCCCATCGCTTGCAAAACCGCTCCCGCCGCTGGCCTGACGCAAATACGTGGGGTGGGAGGTGCGAAGATTTGGGGGGAACACCCCCCACCCCGGCGCCCCCCGCAGGAGGCGCAAACACGCAACGCAACCTCTGGCCCGTTACCCGGACGAAACGTCTACGCTTCCAACTGGCGCATAAGGCTTCGAACTGCCCCGTCAATCTCGCTATCGGTGCCCCGAAGCTCCTCGATGCGACGAACCGCATGAATCACGGTAGAATGATCGCGATTGCCGAACTTTCGGCCAATTTCGGGCAACGAACGGGTCGTCAGACGCTTCGCAAGATACATAGCGATCTGCCGCGGGCGCGCGATCGCCACCGCGCGGCGCTGTGACACCAGATCGAGCTGCTTGACGTCGAAATGCGACGACACGGCCTTCTGGATTTCGTCGATCGTGATCCGGCGCTGGCTGCCGCGCAGCGCTTCGCCCAGCACCGATTCGGCGAATTCAGTCGTCACCGTCTCGCCGTTGAGCTGCGCATAAGCGACGAGACGGTTGAGCGCGCCTTCGAGCTCGCGCACGCTGCTGCTGATCCGCGCGGCGAGCAGGTCGAGCACCTCGCCCGGCACCGCGGCGCCCGGCATATCCTCGAGCTTGCGGTCGAGAATCGTGCGGCGCAGGCCGAGCTCGGCCGGCTTGATGTCCGCCGCGAGGCCAGATCCCAGCCGCGACGCCAGCCGCGCCTCGATCCCCTCGAGCGCCAGCGGGCTGCGGTCGGCGGCGATGACCAGCCTTTTGCCCTCGCGCATGAACTCGTCGACGGTGTGGAAGAATTCCTCCTGCGTCGATTCCTTGCCGGCGATGAACTGAAGGTCGTCGATCATCAGCAGGTCGACGCCGCGCAGCCGCGCCTTGAAGCTGAACGTATCCTTCTCGCGCACAGCGCGGACGAATTCGAACATGAAGCGTTCGGCCGGCATGTAGATCGCGGTCGCGTCCGGCACTGCGTCGAGGAACGCCTGGCCGATCGCATGCATCAGGTGAGTCTTGCCCTGCCCCGTGCTGCTGTGAAGGTAAAGCGGGCTGAAGCGCGGCTTGCCCGGCTCCGCCAGCGCCTTGGCCGCATTGAAGGCGACGCGATTCGAGGTGTCGGTGACGAAGCGGTCGAAGGTGAAGCGCGAATCGAAGCGCGGCCGCTCGCCCGAAGCCGCGGACCGGGGCGTTGCCGGCGTAGCCGCCGCGACAGGTTCGGCCGCTTCGGCAGCCAGTTCGCGAGTCGCACGCGCATCGACCGTCTCGACCGAAACCGTGCGCACCTCGGGCAATAGCGCGCGGAATTCCATCAGCAGCCGCTCGGCGTAGTGGCCCTTGACCCAATTGGTCATGAATGGCGATGGCAGGCCGAGGCGCACCGTCTCAGCATCGCTGCCGTCGATCAGCACAATCGGCTTCAGCCACTGGTCGAACAGCCGCTGGCCTGCGGAAAGTCGCAGATTGCCACGCACGCGTGTCCAGGCCTTGGCTTGATCCATATGCTAATCGCCCCTCAATAGTCTCGCGCCAAAAGCGCTGGTTCCGCCACGATCGACGCGAAAAGCCCCCCTCCGCACATCGATCTTCATGCCCGTCGATTCAGGGCAAAACCGACCCTCAGCCGGAATCGCATCCGCACTGGTTCGTGTCCTGCGCTGAATCCGCCGACGAGAAACGCCGTGGCGGAAGTCTGTTTTAGGAGTGATTTTTCGAGTCGATCAAGAGGGCGGGGTGTAAAGAATCTGAAATAAGTAGGCTTGACTCGCATCCGCCCCGGAAATGCGTCAATTCGCGATGAAATCGCCAGTTTCCAATTACTTGCGTGTATCGTTACAACAGCGTGACGATGCGACTCGTGGTCTTCCGCCGATTCGGCGATCCGGCATTCGCCAAACCGTTGAGCGAACAAGAAAAACCCCGCCGACAGCTGTCGACGGGGCTTGGGAATGCCCGAATTTTCCGAGACTTAGGCGAGCGCCGAGAGGCGCTTGGTCAGCCGTGAGAATTTGCGCGCCGCGGTGTTCTTGTGAACCACGCCCTTGGCGACGCCGCGCGCCAGCTCCGGCTGCATCGCCTTCAGCGCCGATTCGGCCGCCGACTTGTCGCCCGATTCGATCGCGCTCTCGACCTTCTTGACGAAGGTGCGGATGCGGCCGACGCGTGCACCGTTGACTTCGGCGCGGGCGGCGTTGCGACGGATGCGCTTCTTGGCTTGCGGCGTGTTCGCCATGTAGGTCTCGTTCCTGTTTTCGATGCGAAAAGAGGCGCGGAAGCAGCTTCCAAGCCTCGGGAAAGCGCGGCCCTTAGCGGGGAGAGGCGATTCGGTCAACCGCGGGCGTGCCGAAACGGCCTATTTCTGGCATTTCGGGCACCAGAAAGTGGACCGTCCGCCCTCGGCATAGCGTGCGACCGTGCCACCGCATTCGCACGGCTCGCCTTCCCGGCCATAGACTTTGAACTGCTTCGAAAAATAGCCGAGTTCACCGTCTGGCCGGGCATAGTCGCGCAAACTCGATCCGCCCGCCTCGATCGCAGCGTCCAGCACCAGATGCACCGCCTCGACCAGCCGCGCGAGCCGTTTCCCGGTCAGCGACCCGCCCGCGCGCTTAGGCGAGATGCGCGATTCGTACAGTGCCTCGCACACATAGATATTGCCCAGCCCCGCCACCACGCGCTGATCGAGCAGCAGCAGCTTGATCGACGCGATGCGCCCGGTGAGCACGGCCTTGAGGTGATCCGCGGTGAAGTGCGGTCCCAACGGCTCCGGCCCGAGCGCCTTGAACGCCGGCCATTCGCCGATCGCGTCGGTCGGCACCAGATCGACCGAGCCGAAGCGCCGCGGATCGTTGAGCGCCAGCGTTCGCCCCGCCTCGGTCTCCAGCACCAGATGGTCGTGCGGCAGGATTTCCGAGGGATCGACTCGCCAGCGCCCCGACATGCCGAGGTGAAAGATCATCGTGTCGCCGCGGTCGGTGTCGATCAGCCCATATTTGGCCCGCCGCCCCAGCGCCGTGACGGTCGCCCCGGTCAGGCGCTGCCCGAGATCCTCGGGCATCGCGCGGCGCAGGTCGGGCCGCCGCAGCGTCACTCGCGCGATGCGCTGCCCCTCCAGGACAGGGGCCAGACCGCGCACGGTCGTCTCGACTTCAGGAAGTTCCGGCATCCGATCCAGCTATGTTGCGTTTGCTCCCATCACAACCCTTGGCTAGAGCCGCGCGCATGACCTCCACCGTCTCCTTCGGCTATGAAGACATCGCGCCCGACGAAAAGACTGCCCGCGTCGGCGGCGTCTTCTCCAGCGTCGCATCCAGCTACGACCTGATGAACGACGCCATGTCGGGCGGGCTGCACCGCATCTGGAAGGACGTTTTCGTCCGCCGCGTGAAGCCGCGCGAGGGGGAAACGATCCTCGACATGGCCGGCGGCACCGGCGACATCGCCTTCCGCATGGCCGAATCGGGCGCGGCGATCACGGTTGCCGACATCAACCCGGACATGCTCGCGGTGGGCATCGACCGCGCCGCCAAACGAGGCATCGACGGTCTGGTGTGGAGCGAGGCGAACGCCGAGACGCTGCAATTCCCCGACCGCTTCTTCGACGCTTATACGATCGCCTTCGGCATCCGGAACGTGACCGACATCCCCAAGGCGCTGCGCGAGGCGCACCGCGTGCTCAAGCGCGGCGGGCGGTTCTTCGTGCTCGAATTTTCGACCACGGTCTGGCCCGGCTTCTCGGACGTGTACGATGCCTATTCGCATCATCTGGTGCCCAAGCTCGGCAAGCTGCTGGCGAATGACGAGGACAGCTATCGCTACCTCATCGAATCGATCCGGCGCTTCCCCGACATGCCGAGCTTCGAGCGGATGATCAAAGAGGCCGGCTTCGTGCAGACGCGCGTCGAGCCGATGCTCGGCGGACTCGTCGCCATTCATAGCGGCTGGAAGATTTGACCGCTCCGATCGTCCATCTCTGGCGCCTGCTCAAATGGGGCCGAACGCTGGCGCGTCATGGCGCGCTGCAGGGCATTGAGCGCGACCGCAACACGCCGTTGCCGGTGCGCCGCCTTGCTCGCATCGCCCGCTTCGGCGCGCGCGCGCCTGAAACCCCGCGCTATGCCGATGCGCTCCAGGCGATCGGCCCTGCGGCGATCAAGCTCGGCCAGACGCTCGCCACCCGCGCCGACCTGATCGGCGAGGCCGCGGCGCACGATCTGATGCGCCTTCAGGACGCGCTGCCGCCGGTCCCCTTCCCGGTGATCCGCGCGGCGATCGAACACAGCTTCGACAAGCCGCTCGAGGCGCTGTTCGCCGAAGTCGAGGAAGTGCCGATCGGCGCCGCCTCGATCGCGCAGGTCCATCGCGCCACCACGATCGAAGGCCGCCGCGTCGCGGTGAAGGTGCTGCGCCCCGGCATCGAGGCCGAGTTCGCCAAGGCGATCGACACCTATGAATGGGCCGCCGCGCAGGTCGAGGGCATGGGCGGCGAAGCATCACGGCTGCGTCCGCGCCTCGTCATCGAGACGTTCAAGCGCTGGACCGCGCGCGAACTCGACTTGCGCCGCGAAGCTGCCTCCGCCTCGGAACTCAGCGAGGCGATGGAGGCCGAACCCGACTTCACCGTCCCCGCGATCGACTGGCAGCGCACTACCGGCAAGGTGCTGACGCTCGAATGGGTCGACGGCATCAAGCTGTCGGACCGCGCCGCGATCCTTGCCGCCGGGCACGATACCGAAAAGCTCGCCAACACGCTGGTCCGCGCGTTCCTGCGCCAGGCGATCTCTGAGGGCTTTTTCCACGCCGACATGCATCAGGGGAATTTGTTCGCGCTCCCCGACGGCCGCATCGCCGCAATCGATTTCGGTATCATGGGCCGGATCGACCGGCGCGCGCGCGTCTGGCTCGCCGAAATCCTCTACGGCCTGATCACCGGCAATTACCGCCGCGTGGCCGAAATCCATTTCGAAGCAGGCTATGTCCCCGCGCACCACAATGTCGCCGAGTTCGCGACTGCGTTGCGCGCGGTGGGCGAGCCGATGCGCGGGCTGCCGGTCAAGGACATGAGTGTCGGCATGATGCTCGACAGCCTGTTCAACATCACGCGCGATTTCGACATGCAGACTCAGCCGCATCTGCTGCTGCTGCAGAAGACGATGGTGATGGTCGAGGGCGTGGCGACCCGCCTCCACCCCGACATCAATCTGTGGGAAAGCGCGGCCCCGTTCGTGCGCGAGTGGATCCGCACCGAATTGGGGCCGGAGGCGTTCATCGCCGACCGGCTGGTCGAGGATATCCAGACGCTCGCACGGCTGCCCAAGCTGATCCGCAACATCGAGCGTCACTTCCCCGATCCCGGCGGGGCGCCGCCTGCGCCCCCGCTGCGCGAGATCGAGGTGGTCCGCGTCGGGGGCGGATGGCGCTACATCGCGGTCGCGCTGATTGCCGCAGGGCTCGGCGTGGCGGCGACGCTGCTGCTGACCTGACAGCACGGGCCCGCTCGGCTAGCATCGGTGCGATGACGCGCCCCCATCCGATCTGGCTCGCGAGCCCCAGCCGCTTCGCCGCGCTGCCGCGCGCGCAGGCACGGATCGTGATCGGCGCGCTCCTGGCGCTGCTGCTCGCCTCGTTTGCCGTGCTCGGCGTGAATGCGCCGGCCGAATCCGATACGGGCGCGGGCGTCGATCGGCCGACCGACATCGCGCTCTATGAAGGCATCGTCTCCGCCGTGCGGCATGGCGAGGACTATTATACGGCGGCGGCCGACGCCTTGCGTGCGGGCAGCTATCCGCTGCGCCCGTTCCTAACCTTTCGCATGCCGGGCCTCGCGACGGTGCAGGGACTGCTGCCCGAGCTTGTCGCACTGGCACTGCTCTACCTGCTCGCCACGACCACCGCCCTGCTGTGGCACCGCCGCCTGGGGGAGGCGCTCACCGGCGTCCCGGCGCGCGTTGCGGCGCTGTTTCTGCTCGCCGGCGGCATGCTCGCCTTCGTCCAGCCGGGGCTCGTCGCGTTTCACGAAATCTGGGCCGGACTGCTCGTCGCCACGAGCCTTGCGTTGCGCCGCCCGGGCCGCTGGATCGAGGCGGTGGCGGTTGCGCTGATCGCGATGCTGGTGCGTGAAACCGCGGCACTGTTCGTGCTGGTCATGGGCGGGCTCGCCCTGCTCGAAGGTCATCGCCGCGAAGCGATGGGCTGGGCCGTCGCCCTCGGCATCTTCGCGCTCGCGCTCGCCGCGCATGCCGTCGCGGTGCATGGCGTCACCGGCCCGCTCGACGCTGCCTCGCCGGGCTGGAGCGGGATGCATGGGTTCGGCCTGTTCGTCCGCGCGATGACGCTGGCGACCGCGCTCCAGCTGTTTCCGGCCATCGCCGCCGCGTTGCTGGTCGCGCTGGCGCTGTTCGGCTGGGCGAGCTGGCGCGATCCGCTGGCGCTGCGCGCCATCACGACGTTCAGCGCCTATGCAGCCGCGATCAGTTTATTCGCGCGGCTCGACACCTTCTATTGGGGCCTGATGATCGCACCGGTTTTCCTTGTCGGCCTCGCCTTCGTGCCCGACGGGCTGCGCGATCTCACGGCGCGTGCGCTCGACAGGCGGCGCGTGCGCGTGCAGAGGATCGAGCCATGAAGCGCATCCTTCTGATCGTCGGCGGCGGGATCGCCGCGTACAAGGCGTGCGAGCTGATCCGCCTCGCCCGCAAGGCGGCGATCGATGTCACCTGCGTGCTCACCGGAGGCGGTCAGCATTTCGTGACCCCGATGACGCTCGCTGCGCTGTCCGAGAACCAGGTTTATACCACGCTGTGGGATCTCAAGGACGAGGCCGAGATGGGACACATCCAGCTCAGCCGCAACGCCGACCTGGTGGTCGTCGCCCCGGCCACCGCCGACCTGCTGGCGAAGATGGCGGCCGGCATCGCCGACGATCTCGCCACCACGCTGCTGCTCGCGACCGACAAGCCCGTTCTCGCCGCGCCCGCGATGAACGTGCGCATGTGGCAGCACGCCGCGACGCGCCGCAACGTCGCGACGCTGCGCGGCGATGGTGTGACGATCCTAGAGCCCGACGATGGCCCGATGGCGTGCGGCGAATATGGTCCCGGCCGCCTGCCCGAGCCGCAGGCGATCCTCGACGCGATCGAGACCGCGCTCGCGCCGGGTTCCGGGCCGCTCGCCGGCAAGCACATCCTCGTCACCGCCGGCCCGACGCACGAGCCGATCGACCCGGTGCGCTACATCGCCAACCGCTCGTCGGGGAAGCAGGGGTTCGAGATCGCCAGCGCGCTGGTCGATCTCGGCGCACGCGTCACGCTGGTTGCAGGGCCGGTTGCCCTCCCCACCCCGCCGCGTGTGAACCGCATCGACGTCGAGACCGCACGCGAGATGGCCGCGGCGGTCGAGGCCGCGTTGCCCGCAGACGCCGCGGTAATGGTCGCCGCCGTGGCCGACTGGCGCAGCGCCGATACGTCGGATCAGAAGATCAAGAAGCGTGGCGCGGCGCCCTCCCTCACCCTCGCGGAGAACCCCGACATCCTCGCCACGCTCGCTCAAAACGCGCGCCGCCCGCAGCTGCTGATTGGTTTCGCCGCCGAAACCGAACGGGTCGTCGAACATGCCACCGCGAAACGGACTCGCAAGGGCGCGGACTGGATTGTCGCCAATGACGTTTCGGGCGATGTGATGGGCGGAGATGCGAATACCGTTCACCTCGTCACCGCGAGCGGCGTCGAAAGCTGGGAGCGATTGCCCAAGCCCGATGTCGCGCGCCGCCTCGCCCAGCGGATCGCCGATGCGCTTTAAGCTCTCGCTCGCCGCGCTCCTCGCCGCCGGACCCGCGCTGCATGCGGCGCCTGCGGCCAAGCAGCCGCCGATGCTGCACGAGCAGCGCTATGGCGAGGACCGCGCCTCGCGCGTGCGCACGCTTGCCGTCGTGCTCCACGCCGATGGCGATACCAGCGTCGCGCCGGCCTATAGCTTCACTGAGGCCACCGCGAAGGCGCTGACCGGGAGTACCTCGATCGCGCTGCTGCGCCCGGGCTATGCCGACACCGCCGGCCGCCGTTCGCCGGGTGAGCGCGGGCGCGCCAATGGCGACGGCTATACGCGCGAACGCGTTGGCGAGGTCGCCCGCTCGCTGATCGCGCTGCGTAAGCGCTACCGCCGCGCCAAGCTGATCCTGATCGGCGAAGGCGGCGGCGCGGCGATCGCCGCCAATCTCGTCGGCATCTATCCGACGCTCGCCGATGGGCTGCTGCTCGTATCCTGCCCGTGCGCGCTGCCCGAATGGCGGCGGACGATGGCGAAGCGCAGCCCCAATGCCGGGTTCGACCAGCCCGTCACGAGCCTCGATCCGCTGCAGACGATCGGCGGCGTCTCACCGGCGTTACGCGCCGCGGTACTGGTGGGTGCCGACGATCCGGCCGGTCTGGCGCGCTATTCGCGCACCTATGCCGAAGCGTTGGCGCTGCGCGGCATCGCGGTCGATTTCCGCATCCTCCCGGCGCGTCCGGCCAGCGCGGTGCTCAGCGAACCGGAGGTCGCCGATGCGCTGAAGCGCCTCGCCACCAGCCTGCCCGAGAAGCGCAAATGACCGGCACGCCGATCCGCATCGCGCTCCAGCGCCTCCCTCATGGCGAGGGCCTGCCGCTTCCCGCCTATGCTACGGCAGGCGCGGCCGGCATGGACGTGGTCGCGGCCGAGGATTATGTCCTCGTCCCCGGCGGACGCCATGCCGTCGCCACCGGTTTCGCCATCGCCATTCCCGACGGCTATGAGGTGCAGGTCCGCCCGCGCTCGGGACTGGCGCTCAAGCACGGCATCACCTGCCTCAACACGCCCGGCACGATCGACAGCGACTATCGCGGCGAGGTCAAGGTGATCCTCGCCAATCTCGGCAGCGAACCCTTTGCGGTCGTCCGTGGCGAACGCATCGCACAGCTGGTCGCGGCGCCGGTCCAGCGCGCGGTGTTCGAGGAAGTGGCGGCGCTCGACGACACGGCGCGCGGCGGCGGCGGGTTCGGATCGACGGGGCGATAATGGCCGGAGCGCTGGCCCCCTTGCTGCTGATTGCGGCGCAGGCAACGCCTGCCGCGCCGCCTGTACAGACGGAGCGCGCCAGGATCGACTGGGCGAGCTTGCCCGACCTGCCCTATCGCCAGCCGCCGCAGGTGACGGCGCCGATGAACACCTATGTCAGGGCGCAGACCCGCGCCCGGCGCTGCAAGGTCCAGCGCCGCGTCACCGACAAGCAGCCAGCGCTTCGCATCGAGGTCGCAGTGCTCGTCCATCCCGAGGATGGCGTGCGCACCTCGGTCCCGCGCGCGGCGGGTTGCCCGATGGTCGAGCAATATGCCGCCGGACTCGTCACCGCCTTTGCGCGCAACAACCTCGCCGCGCGCACCGCCGCCGCCGAGCAATGGTATCGCGCGACGGTCACCTTCGTCTGGAAGAAATGACGCTCACCGACGAAGAGCTGGAGCGCTATGCCCGCCATATCGTGCTCAAGGAGATTGGCGGCGCGGGACAGGCACGGCTCAAGGCAGCGCGCGTCGCGGTGATCGGCGCAGGCGGGATCGGCTCCCCCGCCCTCCAATATCTCGCAGCGGCCGGCATCAGCAGTCTCACGATCATCGATGACGACCGAGTCGATCTGTCGAACCTTCAGCGCCAGACTTTGTTTGGCACCGCCGACGCCGGAGAACCGAAGGCGCAAGCCGCGGTCACCGCACTGGGCCGCCTCAATCCGCATGTCGAAGCCACGGCGCAAGTCACCCGCATCGATGCGGCCAACGCCGCTTGCCTGCTCGACGGACACGACGCAGTCCTCGACGGCACCGACAATTTCGCCACCCGGCTGATCGTCGCCGACACCGCGCTCGCACTGCGCATCCCGCTGGTCGCCGCGGCGGTCGGACAGTTCGAAGGGCAACTCGGCGTGTTCCGCGGCTGGGAAGCGGACAAGCCCTGCTATCGCTGCTTCACCGGCGCCGACCCGGAGACGCCCGGCGTCAACTGCGCCGAACAGGGCGTGCTCGGCGCACTCACCGGTCTGCTCGGCAGCCTCGCCGCGCTCGAGGTGATCCGCGCGATCGTGCCGTTCGGCGAGGACAGCGCGGGCAAGCTGCTGATCGCCGATACGCTGGCACTGCGCTTTCGCACGCTGACGCTGCCCAAGGACCCCGGCTGCCCCGCCTGCGCAGACTAAAACCGGCTCTCGGCATAGATGCGGCAGACGTCGCCGCCCCACTCGCCGGCATAACGCTCCAGCAGCAGTTCCGCGGGCACCTTGCCCGTCCGCGCGATCTCGCGCAGCGGGTCGAGAAAGCCGCTCTCATTGTCGCCTGCAGCATTGAGCCGCGCACGCGCAGTCAGGCCCGCGCCGGCGATGTCGATCACCTGCCCGGCAATGTCGCGCAGCCTGCCGCCACCCGGCAGCGGCGCGTCGAGGCCGAGCCTGGGCACGCTGTCGCGCAGCGCCTGCCGCTCGCCCATGTCCCAGTCCTTGACCAGATCCCATGCCGCATCGAGCGCGCCCTGATCATAGAGCAGGCCGACCCACAAGGCCGGCAGCGCGCAGATCCGATCCCACGGCCCGCCATCGGCGCCGCGCATTTCGAGGAAGGTCTTGAGCCGCACTTCGGGAAAGGCGGTCGAGAGATGATCCGCCCAATCGTCGATCGTCGGCTTCTCGCCCGGCAGTACCGAAAGCTCGCCGCGCAGGAAATCGCGGAAGCTCAGCCCCGCCGCATCGATGTAACGGCCGTCGCGATAGACGAAGTACATCGGCACATCGAGCGCATAGTCGGCATAGCGCTCGTACCCGAACCCGTCCTCGAACACGAACGGCAGCATGCCGGTGCGGTGCGGGTCCGTGTCCGACCAGATATGCGAGCGGTAGCTCAGCATCCCGTTCGGCTTGCCTTCGGTGAAGGGGGAGTTGGCGAACAGCGCGGTTGCCAGCGGCTGGAGCGCGAGGCCGACGCGAAACTTCTGCGCCATGTCCGCCTCGCTCGAATAATCGAGGTTCACCTGAACCGTGCAGGTGCGCAGCATCATGTCGAGGCCGAGCGAGCCGACGCGCGGCATATGGCTCAGCATGATCGCGTAACGGCCCTTGGGCATCACGGGCAGATCGCCGCGCGCCTTGTCCGGCCACATGCCGAGGCCGAGGAAGCCGATGCCGAGCTTTTCGCCCACGGCCTTGACCTGCTGCAGATGCCGTCCGGTCTCGGCGCAGGTCTGATGGAGATTCTCCAGCGGCGCACCCGACAGCTCGAGCTGCCCGGCTGGTTCCAGGCTCACCGTTCCGTCCGGCCCGGACAGCGCGATGACCTTGCCGCCCTCTTCGACCGGCTTCCAGCCGAACTGAGTCAGCTCGGCGAGCAGGTCGCGGATGCCGCCCGGCTCGTCATAGGAGGGCGCGTGATGGTCGCTGGTCGAGAAGACGAATTTCTCATGCTCGGTGCCGATCCGCCAGCGTTCCGCCGGCTTCTCGCCCTTCGAAAAATAGTCGATGAGCTGCTGACGGCTCTCGATGACAGGCGCGTTGCTGTTTGAAACCGTCTTGGTGCTCATCGCGCGCATTTAGGCGCGCGCAAACCGTTGCGCCAGTGGCAAGATTCACCAGTCGCCCGCAGCACCCATCCACAGGCTCACCGCCGCCGCCGCCGCGGTCTCGGCGCGCAGGATCCGCGGCCCCAGCGAAATGCCGACCGCTTGGGGTACCGCGCGGATCGCCTCGCGCTCCTCGGAGTCGAAGCCCCCTTCCGGCCCGATCAGGATCGCGGCTGGGCCGGGATGCGCGCGCATCGCCGCCAGCGCCGGCGCGCCGCCGGTCTCGTCAGCGAAGAACAGCGCGCGCTCGGGCGGCCAGTCCCTGAGCAACGTGGCCAGCTTCACCGGTTCGGCGAGTTCGGGCAGCGCAGTCCGTCCGCATTGCTCGGCCGCCTCGATCATGTGAACGCGCAACCGGTCGAGGTTGAGCTTGTCGACCACCGCGCGCCGCGTCAGCACCGGCGCGACGCGCGCCACGCCCAGCTCACACGCCTTCTCGACCACCCAGTCGATCCGCGCCTTCTTGATCGGCGCGGCGCACAGCCACAGATCGGGCACCGCCTCGCGTTCGCGCAGCTTCTCGCGCACTTCGAGCGTCAGGTCGCGCTTGCGGGCCTCGACGGCGACCGCAAGCCACTCGCCGGTCGCATCGTCGAACAGCGTGACCGGATCGCCGGCCTTGAGCCGCATGACTGTCGCCAGATAATGCCCCTGCGGCCCGTCGATCCGGCGCATCTCGCCCGCGCTCAACGGCGGCTCGACGAACAGCCGCGGGGTGGATTGAGGCGGCCAGGCGGGCGTCGCGATCATCACGCTGTCCTAAGGGCACGAACAGCGCGCGGCAACGTCAGCCGATGCGCTGCCAATGCCGGGTCTGGCAGACGAGTCCGCCGAGCATGCAACCCGACACGCGCAGCTGATCTTCCTTCAGTTGGATCACCGTCGCAGATGCGCGCTTGTCGATATCCGGCACATAGGCCCTGCCACGCCATTTCCCGTCCGGGTGCCGGCGCAGCCCGGTCATCAGCTTGCTGCCGATGAGGTCCTGCCCACTGCCCTTGCGCGCATCCGCCTGCGCCACTGGATTCGCCCAGACCACCGTGGCGCACAGCGCTTCACCGCACGAGGCGATGCGCAGATGGATGGTGTTGCGCGCATTGCGCCACACCCCCTCCAAGCCGCCGGGCTGAGGTGCGGCTGCACCGAGCAGTCCTGCGCAGACGATCGGACTCAACACACGCGTCACCAGCAATTGACCGTTCCTTCGTTGCCGCACGGGCATATAGGGCGGATCATGCCCATTCTAAGGCGGCATCATCACCGCAATGCGGCTTGACGCAGGCTGAACCTTCGCGTCTTCGTGGCGACGCACATGACCGATCTCTCTGCGACCGTCCCCGACACCGAGTATCGCGGCTTCATGCGGCTCCTGCCCGCCGCCGCCCGCCCCTACGCCCTGCTTGCGCGGTTCGACCGGCCAATTGGGTGGTGGCTGCTGTTCTGGCCCGGCGCGTGGGCGATCGGGCTGGCGGGCGGCGCGGTGGAACGCTGGGATCTGCTCGCCTGGTTCCTGCTCGGCAGCATCGCGATGCGCGGCGCGGGCTGCGTCTATAACGACATCGTCGACCGCGATCTCGACCGCCAGGTAGAGCGCACGCGTACCCGCCCGTTGGCAAGCGGCTCGGTGAGCCTCAAGGCGGCATGGGTGTGGCTGGTGTCGTTATGCCTGATCGGCCTCGTCGTGCTGCTCCAGCTCAACCCCGTGGCCGCGATGATCGCGCTCGCCAGCCTCGCCCCGGTCGCCGCCTATCCGTTCATGAAGCGGATCACCTGGTGGCCGCAGGCATGGCTCGGCATCGTCTTTTCCTGGGCGGCGATCACCGGCTGGGCTGCGGTCACCGGCGACCTGCCGCTTGCCGCCCTGCTGCTCTATGCCGGCTGCATCGCCTGGGCGATCGGGTACGACACGATCTACGCGCTGCAGGATGTCGAGGACGACGCGCTGGTCGGGGTCCGCTCTTCCGCGCGCCGCATGGGGCCGCACGTTCGCGCGGGGGTCACGGCCTTTTACGCAATCGCGCTGACGCTATGGGGCGCCGCCTTTTGGCAGCTCCGCCCCGACCCTCTCGCGCTGCTCGCACTGGTTCCCGTTGCGCTCCACCTGATCTGGCAGGTCGCCACGCTGATCCCCAGCGACGGCGCGAACGCGCTCCACCGCTTCCGCTCGAACCGCAACGCCGGCTTGCTGATGTTCGCCGCCTGCTTCGTCGTCGGGACGACGGCCTTTTGACCTTCACCATCCCGCTCCCTAGATCGCATCGATGCTGACCCCCGATCAGGCGCGCGAGCGCGTCCAGGATGCCATCGCCCGCGCATTGAAAGCTGGCGCCGACGCCGCCGATGCGATGCTGTCCGGCGGCGAGTCGCTCTCGGTATCGGTTCGCCTCGGCGCACTGGAGGATGTCGGCCGCGCCGAGCATGAGGAACTGGGCCTGCGCGTCTTCACCGGAACGCGCTCGGCCAGCATTTCTGCCACCGATCTCTCTCCCGCCTCGCTCGATACGCTCGCGCAGCGCGCCGTCGCGATGGCGCGCGAGGCGCCGGAGGATGAATGGGCTGGCCTTGCGCCCGCCGACCGGCTGCTCAAGGGCAATGTCCCCGATCTCGACCTCGACGACGGCACGCTCGGCGACCCAGGCACGCTCAAGGCGCGCGCCCTCGAAGCCGAAGATGCCGCGCGCGCTGTCGCCGGCGTCACCAACAGCGAGGGCGGCGGCGCGTCGGCCAGCCGCGGCGTCTGGGCGCTCGCCACCAGCCATGGCTTTGCCGGCGCCTATGCCGTCACCAGCCACAGCGTCTCGGCCAGCGTGCTCGCGGGCGATGCCGGCGCGATGGAACGCGACTACGCCCACCATAGCGCACGCCACGCCCGCCTACTCGAATCAGCCGCCGAAGTCGGCCGCCGCGCCGGCGAGCGCGCCGTTGCCCGACTCAATCCCGGCGGCGTCAACAGTGGCACCATGCCCGTCGTCCTCGACCCGCGCGTTGGTTCCGGCCTGCTCGGCCACTTGTCGGGTGCGATCTCGGGCAGCGCGATCGCGCGCAAGACGAGCTTCCTGCTCGACGCACTGGGCACGCAGATCTTCGCGCGCGGTATCCGCATCTTCGACGATCCGCATCGCCCGCACGGCCTGCGCTCGCGCCCGTTCGACGGCGAGGGGTTGCCGGTCTCACCAGTCGCGCTGGTCGAGGACGGCATGCTGGAAACCTGGCTGCTGGACAGCGCGGCGGCGCGCCAGCTGGGCCTTGAGCCGACCGCACATGCCAGCCGCGGCATCGGCGGCGCACCCAGCGTCGGTCCGTCCAACCTCTATATGGAAAATGGCAGGCTGCCGTTTGAAACGCTCATCTCTGATATCGACTATGGCGTTTATATCACTGAATTGATTGGACATGGTGTCAACCTCATCACCGGCGACTATAGCCGCGGCGCCGCCGGTTTCCTGATCGAAAAGGGCGAAATTACGCGACCCGTCAGCGAGATCACGGTCGCCGGCACGCTCGAGTCGATGTTCCGCGAGCTGACCCCCGCCAATGATCTTGAATTCCGCTACGGCATCAACGTGCCGACGCTGCGCATCGAGGGGATGACCGTCGCCAGCAGCTGAGTCTCTCCTTCAGGCAACCGCGGACATCGCGGCCGAAGCAGCGCAACTCGCGCTCGTCCGCTTCAAGACCGGCGTGCGCAAATGGGAGAAGTCGCCCGACAACTTCGTCTGCGAAGTGGATCTCGACGTCGACGCGCTGCTGCGCGAACGGCTCTCGGTCCTGCTCCCCGACGCCGGCTGGCTGTCCGAGGAAACCGCCGACGACCTTGCCCGCCTCTCCTGCAATCGCGTGTGGGTGGTCGATCCGATCGACGGAACGCGCGACTATATCCGCGACCGCCCCGGCTGGGCGGTGTCGGTCGCCTTGGTCGAGAACGGCCAGCCCGTGATCGGCGTTCTCGCCGCCCCCGCGCGCAGCGAAGTCTGGCTCGCGGAGGCCGGCAAGGGCGCGACACGCAACGCCGTGCCGATCGCCGCCTCGGACCGCATCCTGCTCGACGGCGCCCGCGTCCCCGCCGACGATCTACCAAAGGTCGATCGTGACCTCGTCATCGTCCACAAGCCCAATTCGATCGCTTTGCGCATGGCGATGGTCGCCGCGGGCGAAGCCGATCTGCTCGCCACCTTTCGCTGGGGCAGCGACTGGGACATCGCCGCCGCCACGCTGATCGCGCGCGAGGCCGGTGCGAAGGTCACCGATGCGCTGGCCAAGAAGCTCCGCTTCAACACCCCGCGCGGCGAAAGCTTTGGGTTACTGGCGACGGCGCCGGGCATCCATGATGCCGCCGCCGAGCGGCTGCGCGGGCGCGCCGTGGAGGCGCTCGGCAAGCAGCCTAGCCGCTGACCTCGTCGTCCCCGCGATACTTGACCTGAAGATACCGCCCGCGCGTCGCCAGCGCATCAAGATCGCCCTGCGCCAGTTGCGCCGACATCTGCGCGATCTCCTGATCGATCAGCGCCAGCCCCTCGACCAGCTGCTTGTCGGGCGACTGGCCGTAGCGTTCCTGCCCGCGCAAATTCGCCGGCACGCGCTGATAGCCCTTGATCAGCTCGGGCAATTGCTCGCCAACCAGCTTGCGCACTTCCGCCGCGGCCGGCTCGCCTTCATTGAGCGTCTTGAGCTGCCCCGCCAGCACGTCCAGTTTCGTCCCGATCGAATCGAGCAACGGCATCGCCGTTCCCGGCAAGGTCGGCCGCTGCCGGTCGAGCCACTCCTCCGTGCGCAGCGGAACGGCGGCCAGCGGCGCCTCGCCGAACTTCTCCGGCTCCACTTCGGCGCTGCCCGGCATCATCCCGAAGAACAGGGTCGCCGCGATCAACAGCGCCATCACCGTCAGCGCGCCGCCCATCCCCAGCGGAATGAACCAGCCGATGATCATCGCCGCGACGAGGATCACACCCGCCGCCGCCGCGATCCGCCCGACGCGGCGGACGATCTCGCCCTCGCGCCGCCGCTTGGCACGCGCGCTCAGCGTCGTGTAGCGCTCGCGCGAGCGGTTCAGCACCGCATCGGCGCGCGCGATTTCCCGGTCGATCTCGCTCGGCACTGGCTTACAGCGCCTCCAGCTTGAACGTCTCGGTCCCGCCCGAAACCTGGTTCTGCGACGCACCCTCGGCCCGCGCGATATAGCCCTTCGACTTCTCGACCTCGTTCGATAGCACCCCAACGGTGGTTTTCATGCTGTCGAGCGCCTTGAGCTTGAACGTGTCGATCGCGTCCATCGTGTCGTAGATGTTCTGGAAGGCGCGCTGCAGCGTCTCGATCGGAATCGTGCTCGCTGCGGCCTGTTCGTGGATGCGGCCAGTATTGTCCTTGAGCAGCTTGCCGGTCGAATCGATGATGTTCGCGGTGGTGGTGTTGAGTGCGGTGATCTGGTCGAGCACCAGACGTTGTGCAGTCAAAGCTTGCGCCACCGTCACCGCCGTGCGCAGCGCGCCGACGGTGGTAGTCGAGGCGCGGTCGACGCCCTTCACCAGCTCCACGTTATTTTTCTTGACCAGATCGAGCGCGAGATAGCCCTGTACCGTCACCGCCATCTGCGTCAGCAGGTCCTGTGTGCGCTGGCGGGTGTAGAACAACGCCGTCTCGCGGATCGCCTTGGCCTTGGCCGGGTCGGTGTGATCCAGCTCGTTGGCCTTGTCCTCCAGCCTTTGGTCCATCTCCTTCGAGATGTAGATCATCTGCTCGAGCCGCCCCATCGCCGCCCACAGATTCTGTCGCTCGACGTCGATCGCGGCATTGTCCATCAGCAGCTCGTCCTTGCCCGACTGCAGCCGCTTCAGGATCGAGGCGATGTGAGTCTGGCTCGACTTGTAGCTGTCGAAATAATTGCGCAGCTTGTTGCCGAACGGGATCACGCCGAACAGCTTCTTGCGCTGCATCAGGTCGCCGCGCTTGCCCGGATCGAGGTCCTCGATCGTGCGGCGCAGTTCGGCAAGGTCGGTACCGACGCCGGCATCCTTGTCCATCGCGCGCACCGGACGGTCGAGGAAGCGGTTCGATTGCCCCGCCGCGTCGCGGATTTCCTTCGATCCCATCGCGGTGATCGCGTCGACCCGCTTGCCGAATTCGGGCGAGTTGACGTCCTGCGCGACCAGATCGTCGATGAAGCTCTCGACCCGCGTGACCAGCTCGTTCTTCTTGCCTTCCTCGACCGGAACCAGCCCGGCCATCTTCTCGACCGGCCGCTCCTTCAGCGGCTCGGGCGCGGTCAGCACCAGATCGTCGGTCTTTTCGGCAGTCGCAGTCTCGGTCGCCATCGCCCATCTTCTCCAGTGGTTCCGCGCAAGATGAACGGGAACCGCGCGTCCTTCAAGTGTATCGCCAATATAATACACTTCGCACCGGCTGCAACGACTGGCTTCGTCAGAAGTTTTCCTGTCGCAGGCTGTTAATATTGGCCTGCTAGGAATGGCTCATGGAACGTAGGCTCAAGATGATGATTGCCGGTTCGATCGCGGTGTGGGTGCCGGTGGCTTCGGCCACGCAGGCGCAACCCCGTTTGGTCGATCTCGACAAAGTCTATCGCCTGAAGGCCGATCCGGCGCCCGAGGCTCAGTCCCCGGCCGCGCCCGATGCTGGCTAGCCTGATCGCCGCTGCGCTCGCCGTATTCGCCACACCGCAGGATTGTTCGATTGCCGGTGAAGTCGGCGCGCGGGTCTGCACGACCGCATCGCTCAAATCGCATGAGATCGAGCTTGCCGCGAAGGAAGCACGGGTCCTCGCCGTCACCGCCCGCCCCGCAACCTGGCGCGCCCGCGCGGCGCAATTCCGCAAATGGCTGGCGCAGCCCGATCTCGACGGCAAACGCCCGAGCGACGAGATCCTGATCCAGCGTCTTCAGGACCAAGTGCTCGAGCTCGACAAGGAAATTGATCGCGCCCGCGGCCTCTCGCCTGTCCCCGATGAGGCGACAGCGCTGGGCAGCCAGTGCCTCGCCAGATGGCTCCATATGGGCTGCCGTGTGACCGCCTCTGGGATCCTGCGCGGCGAGGACGGCACGCGCATTGTGTGGCAGCGCCAGGCGGGTGCGTCGGACGTGGATGGGATCGGCAACGGCATTCTGCTGTGGGACGCGAGCAAGCCGGGCGCGCCGAAGCTGATCGGCTGGTCGTTCGAGGGCGTGAATTACGAAGCGCCGATCCTGACCGACGACGGCAAGCTGTGGGTGCCGGGATCGATGGCCGGCAGCGGCGGCGGCAATGCCGACCTGCTCTATGTCAGGCGCGATGGCCAATGGGTCGAGATCGAGACGACCAGCTGGCGCGACACGCTCGAGGATCGCTTGCCCAAGGGGTTCAGCGCGTGGCAAGGCATCGACTACGACTTCAACGGGATGGGCGGCCGCAGCCCGCTGTGGCGCGACACCGACGCCAATTGCTGCGCGAGTGGCGGGAGCCTCACGCTGGGCTTCTCGATCCGGGGCACGAGCCTGATCCTCGACGAGGTCGATCCGGACATCGTCGACAAATGGGCGCCCGAGAAGAAATAGCCATCCCCTTCCCGCGCCGCACAATTTCAGCTATGCGCCCGCCCGAACCGCACTTCAGCGGCATCCAGGAATAGTCATGAACCTCCGCAACGTGGCGATCATCGCACACGTCGACCACGGCAAGACCACGCTCGTCGACCAGCTCTTCCGTCAATCCGGCACTTTCCGCGACAATCAGCGCGTCGAAGAAAGAGCCATGGATTCCAATGACTTGGAGAAAGAGCGCGGAATCACCATCCTGGCCAAGCCGACCTCGGTCGACTGGACGCCGCCGGGTGGCGAGTCGATCCGCATCAACATCGTCGACACGCCGGGCCACGCCGACTTCGGCGGTGAGGTCGAGCGCATCCTGTCGATGGTCGACGGCGTCGTGCTGCTGGTCGATTCGTCGGAAGGCGCGATGCCGCAGACCAAGTTCGTGACCGGCAAGGCGCTCGCGCTCGGCCTGCGTCCGATCGTCGTGGTCAACAAGGTCGACCGCCCCGACGAGCGCATCCAGGAAGTGCTGGACGAAGTGTTCGACCTGTTCGTCAGCCTCGACGCGAGCGACGAACAGCTTGATTTCCCTGTGCTTTATGCCTCGGGCCGCAATGGCTATGCCAGCGAGGACCCCGCGTTGCGCGAGGGCACGCTGGCGCCGCTGTTCCAGAAGATCGTCGACCATGTCCCGCCGCCCGCGCTCGACATCGACGCGCCGTTCACCTTCCTCGTCACCTTGCTCGACCGCGACAACTTCCTCGGCCGCGTGCTCACCGGCCGCGTGACCAGCGGCAAGGTCCGCGCGAACCAGGCGATCCATGCGCTCGACATGGACGGCAACGTCATCGAGACCGGCCGCGCGTCGAAGATCATGACCTTTCGCGGGCTCGACCGCGTGGCGACCGACGAGGCGCAGGCGGGCGACATCATCAGCCTTGCCGGCCTGACCGTCGCGACCGTCTCCAACACCATCGCCGACACCAGCGTCAGCGTGCCGATTCAGGCGCAGCCGATCGATCCGCCGACGCTGTCGATGCGCTTTGCCGTCAACGACAGCCCGATGGCGGGCCGCGAGGGCAGCAAGGTCACCAGCCGCATGATCCGCGACCGCCTCGCCCGCGAGGCCGAATCGAACGTCGCGATCAAGGTGACCGAGAGCGACGACAAGGACAGCTTCGAAGTCGCCGGCCGCGGCGAGCTCCAGCTCGGCGTGCTGATCGAGACGATGCGCCGCGAGGGCTTCGAGCTCGGCATCAGCCGCCCGCGCGTGCTGTTCCGCGACGAGGACGGCCAGAAGACCGAGCCTTACGAGACGGTCATCATCGACGTCGATGACGAGCATTCGGGCTCGGTCGTCGAGAAGATGAACCTGCGCAAGGCCGAGATGACCGACATGCGCCCGTCGGGCGGCGGCAAGACCCGCATCACCTTCAGCGCGCCGAGCCGCGGCATGATCGGCTATCATGGCGAGTTCCTGTCGGACACGCGCGGCACCGGCATCATGAACCGGCTGTTCGAGAAATACGGACCGTTCAAGGGCAATATCGAAGGCCGCAAGAACGGCGTGCTCATCTCCAACGGCGCGGGCGAGGCGAACGCCTATTCGCTCAACACGCTGGAGGAGCGCGGCATCCTGTTCGTCGGCCACGGCGAAGCGCTGTACGAAGGCATGATCATCGGCGAGAACGCCAAGCCGGATGACCTTGAGGTCAATCCGATGCGCGCCAAGCAGCTGAGCAACGTCCGCTCATCGGGCAAGGACGACGCGATCCGGCTGACCCCGCCCAAGAAGATGACGCTGGAACAGGCGATCGCCTATATCGACGACGACGAGATGGTCGAGGTGACGCCCAAGACGATCCGGCTGCGCAAGCGCTTCCTGGACCCGCATGAGCGCAAGCGCGCGAGCCGGGCGAAGCAGGCGGCTTGAGGGTTTCGGGCCAGGGTTGAAGTGAAGGCGCCGGGGGAAACTCCGGCGCCTTTTCTTTGGTTGGCGATGGCCTTCCGCTCAAGGACGGCCGCTCGTTAATCTGGCCCGCTCCGCGGAGAGGAACAGCCGCTTTTGGACGCATGATACCGCGGCCCAGGCAAAGGCGTCAGGACGACGCAAGCAAAGCCTGCCAGCGCAACCAAATAGGGCACGTCCATGGTGAGGTATCCCTAGCTGGGTACCGCCTGAGCCTCAGCCGCCGACGCGCTCGGCGTCGGCGGCTGAGGCGGGCGCGTTGTCTCAGGACGCCCGGGCCGTCGCCGCTTCCCACAGATCGGTCACGCCGAAGCGGTCGGCACCCTGCGTCGCGACCATCCAGCCGGGATACTCGGACGGCAGCTCGCTGACCTCGTCAAGCTGGCGCATTTCTTCGTCCGTCAGGGTCAGATCGACGGCGGCGATATTGTCGGCGAGCTGGTCCAGCCGCTTGGCGCCGACCAGCACCGACGTGACAACAGGCTTGGCGAGCAGCCAGGCCAATGCCACGCGGGCAGGACTGCACCCATGCGCCTGCGCGATCGGGCGCAGCGCGTCGATAACGTTCCAGCCGCGCTCCCGGTCGACGATCGGGAAATCGAAGCCGGAGCGGCGAGCGCCCTCGGGCGACTGATTCTCGCGACTATACTTGCCGGAGAGCAGCCCGCCGGCGAGCGGACTCCAGATCAGCAAGCCCATCTTTTCCGCTTCGAGCAGCGGCACGAGCTCGCGCTCCAGATCGCGGCCGACCACCGAGTAATAGGCCTGCAGTGTCTCGAACCGGGCGAGGCCCTGTCGCGCAGCGACGCCCTGCGCCGTGGCGAGCCGCCACGCATGCCAGTTGGACACGCCCACGTAGCGGACCTTGCCCTGCCGGACGAGATCGTCCAGCGCACGCATCGTCTCCTCCAGCGGCGTCAGTGAGTCGGTCGCGTGGAGCTGGTAGAGGTCGATATGATCGGTTCCCAGCCGCTTGAGGCTGGCCTCGACCGCGTCCATGATGTGCCCACGCGACGCGCCGACATGGTTCTTGCCGGGTCCCATGCGGCCAGCGCCCTTGGTGGCGAGTACATAGTCGCTGCGCGGGATGCCCAGGTTGCGGAACGAGCGGCCCAACGTCTCTTCACTCTCACCCTCGGCATAAATGTCGGCGGTGTCGAAGAAGTTGATGCCCGCCTCGATGCTGGTCTTGACCTGCTCGTCCGCTCCGTTCTGATCGACCGCGCCGATATGTGAATAGATACCGGTGCCGCTGCTGAACGTCATCGTTCCCAGGCAGAGCTGAGAGACGATCAGGCCGGTGTTGCCGAGTTGCTTGTACTTCATGGCGATCTCCTTTGATGTGCCGGATGGCGTCGTGTCCCGTCCGGTGTCGTCAGACGCGTCCTTGTCATCCGGCAGGCTCGGCGAACGGTAGCCCGCTTGTCCTGAATGCTTGCACGATCGTCCTGATATGCGGACAGACGGCTTTCGCGGGCGGAGAAAGCATGAAAGAAGCCAAGCCCGAACCCGAGGAGGCCGCATGACCGAATTTACCGCGCTAGCGAGTCGCATCGCGCGCCATACGCCGGGGGACGGCACGTTCGACACGCCGCTTCCAGGTGTGCAACTGATCCGCTGGTCGGCGCCGAGCGAGCCGATGCCGGTGATCTACGAGCCGACGGTCTGCCTCGTCGCGCAAGGACGCAAGCGGGCAAATGTGGGAACCACGTCGCATGTCTATGACCGGGCCCGCCACCTGATCGCGTCGGTCGGCCTGCCGGTCATGGGTTCGGTGATAGAGGCGAGCGAATCCGCGCCTTACCTATGCCTTCAGATCGACCTGGACATGACCGAGATCGCAGAACTCGCCATGCGCCATCCCGCCGCGAGAGACGTGGCCGTGCCGGCGTCAGGCCTGTCGCTCAACGAGACTTCTCTCGAACTGCAGGATGCCGCCACCCGGCTGGTCACGTTGCTCGAAACACCCGATGACATTCCGACACTCGCTCCGCTCACGCTTCGCGAGATCTATTATCGGCTGCTGACCGGACCGGGCGGCGGCATCCTGCGGCATATGGCGCACGCCGACAGCCGCCTTAATCAGATCGCCCGGGCCATCGCCTGGATACGCAAACATTTTCGCGAGGCTTGCCGGATTGAGCAGGCTGCGGATATTGCCGGGATGAGCCGTTCGAATTTCCACTTGCACTTCCGCTCCGTGACCTCGCTCAGCCCGATAGAGTTTCGAACGCAGCTGCGGATGCAGGAAGCCCGCAAACTGATGGTTGCGGACGGGATCGATGCCGCCAGCGCCGGATTTAGCGTAGGCTACGACAGCCCCTCCCAGTTCAGCCGCGACTATTCACGGCTGTTCGGCCGGCCGCCTGCTCAGGATGCCAGCCAGCTCCGTAATGCAGTAGCCGCATGATCATTTGCTCGATGCGCTGTGAGTTCCAGCAAGCAACCTAAGGCTGGTGCTGCTTGAAAGCAGCCGGTCCGCCTGATCCGACTCAAGACCGTTTCAACTAGAACAAACCAAAAACAAAATCCTTTCCTACACGCCACCATTCTGCCTACACCCTGATCGGTTGAGCCAATCGCATCGGAGGGAGACATGCAGAACCGGGTGCCTGTGAAGCGGGAGGATCGCCCTGCCCTGCCGGACTTTACGCCGGTCCCGCGGCGCAACAATCGCCATGACGGGTGGACGCCCGAGCGGCAGCGGGCGTTCATCGAGGCGCTGGCGGATACCGGCTGCGTCAGCCGGGCGGCGCGGATGGTCAATATGGCGCAGGCGAACTGCTATACGCTGCGGCGTGCGCCGGGGGCGGAGAGCTTTCGCGCGGCGTGGGCGGCGGCGCTCGATTTCGGGGTGCAGCGGCTGAAGGACATCGCCTTCGAGCGCGCGATCGAGGGGCAGCTGGTGCCGGTGTTCGTCGCGGGGCGGCTGATGGGCTTTCGCCGGGTGCGCAACGACGCGCTGCTGATGTTCTGCCTGCGCCATTATGGCCAGGACGCTTCGGGCAAGCGCACGACGATCAACTATTTCTCGAGCCGCGCGAGCGCGGGGGCGGCGAACGATGCCGGCGGTGTCGGCGCGGTGGCGGAGGCGCAGACCACCACCGTGCGCACGACGGTGACCGGCGACGATGCCGAGGCGGCGGCGCGGATCGCGGGGAGCGCGGAGGCGATCGAGGGCTTTGCCGGGGTGACGCTGGATGCGCAGGCGCAGGCGGCGATCATGGCGGCGCTGGCGGATTGCGCGGCGCGGCGGCGCGAGGCGGATGCGGCGATGGAACGCGGCGGGCGGGCGGCGCGCGACGCGGCGGAGGACGATGCCGACGAGGTGTTCGTGGCGCTGCCCAAGGGCGCGGAGGAGTTTCGCGGCGAGCTGGAGCCAGTGAGCGAGCTGGAGGAATGGGTGCCGCTGGTCGAGGGCGAGGCGGCGTGGGAGCAGATCGGGGCCGAGCAGGCGGATTGGGTCGCAGCGGTGGATGAGGGGCCGGAGATCGCGGCAAAACGGGCGCGGCTGGCGGAAGTGCGGGCGATCGATCCAGAGGTGGTCGATCGGTCGCTGCCGATGGCGCATGAGCGGCGGAGGAAGCGCGTGCGGAAGGCGTAGCCGCGGCTCGATATCGCTAAACTACGATTTATCATAACAATCCTATAAAATTTGCGCCGGCGTTCATTTTGGGTTAGTTCGCCGCTGCCCCGGCTCGCCTCAGCGCGACCACGGGCCGTGGAATGGCCGCCGCACGAACGGCGGGCGCCGCGACGCCGACATGACCACGGCACCGCCGCGCCCCGCGCAGCGCATGCCTTCGGAGAGGAGATTGTTATGGTGGGTCGATCCCTTGTTCAGCGTATCTGTAAACGCATCTTCGGCAGGGCCGCGGTGCTGGCCGTGCTTGCGGCCCTTGGCGTGAGCGCGATGCCGGCACCGGCGGAAGCGCAGACGCTGCTTCAGGCCGGCGCGCGTTACCCGCGCATCCGCATGCTGCCCAGCGGCGAGCTGATCGCGACGGTGCTGCTGTTTCCGACCGATTATCGCGTCAGGGTCTTTTCCAGCACCAACAACGGCGCGTCGTGGACGGCGGTGAGCACGTTCGGCGAGGCGAACTGGCCAACGCAGCATACCAGCAGCCCGGATTTCGTGGTGATGCCCAATGGCGACCTGATCCTGGGGATCAACACCGAAACCAACTGCATCGGCTGCATTCCGAAGATCAGGATCTTCAAGAGCACCAACCAGGGCCGCAACTGGAGCTATCTGTCGACCGCGGCGACCTCGAACAAGGCGATCACCTCGACCGACAATGACGGGTTCTGGGAACCCAATTTCTCGTTCGACAGCAGCGGCAATCTGGTGCTGACCTATGCCGACGAAACCAGCGACTGTTGCAGCCAGAAGCTGATCAAGGTCCGCAGCTATGACGGCGGCGCCACCTGGACCGAGCGCTCCAACCTGATCGCGATGGGCACCGGCAACGATCCCGACAACAAGGATGCTCACCGCCCGGGCATGCCAATCGTCGTCAAGCTGACCGACGGCACCAACCGCTGGATGCTGACCTATGAGGTGTGCGGGCTTTCGCCTGCGGCGGTCAATTGCCGGCATCACTACAAGACGTCGACCGATGGCTGGAACTATGGCGCGACCAACTCGATCGGCACGGCGCTGGTCGGCAACGCCAACCGCTATTTCAACGGCACGCCGATGGTGAAGTCGGTGCCCGATGGCGGGCCGCTGCTGTGGATCGGCAAGAACCTGTACCTTCAGGAAGGGACCGTGTCGCAGGCGAACGGCCTGATCCTGTTCAAGAGCGCAAGCGGCAGTCCGTCAGGGCCGTGGGACTCGATGAACGCGCCGGTGCAGCTCACCAACACGCTGGCGAGCAACTGCGAAGGGTTCTCGCCGGCGCTGCAGTGGGTGCCCAATGGCTCGGGCGGCAAGAATCTGGTGCATATGACGATGAAGTACAACAGCACGACGGCGGTCTGCGACATGTACTTCGGTTCGGCACCGCTCAACTGACGCGCACAAGCCGTTTGGCTCCGGCGGCGTACCTGCCGCCGGAGCGTTTTTTCCGGGCTGGAGGGACGGATCATGCATGGGCTCCCGAAGAGCGCGGTGGGCCGCTGGCTGATCGGCGGCACGCTCGTCTTCCTCGCCGTGCTGGCGTTGGTCCTGTCCTTTCTCGGCGATGATCCCGAGCCGGGCGGCCGCGGTCAGGTCGAGATCGTCGGCGCGGCGCCGGTCCCGCAGCCGATGCCCGGCGCTTCGACCGCGTCCACGGCGAAAATGGCCCCGATCCCGGTGGCACCCAGCAACAGCAACGCGCTAACCGCCGGTGCGCAGGCCGCACGCCTGATCGACGAGAAGCGCGACCGCGGCTGGGCGCCGCGCAGCGAAGCGGCGATCCGCCAGTTCATCATGCGCATCCCGTATCTCGGCGGCGAGCGCTATATCGGGGTCAAATGCGCGGCGACCGCCTGCGAAGTCACCGGCATCGCCGATCCCGACAAGGCAAGCGGCACGTTCAAGCCGGTGTGGGAAGCGATCGAGCGCGACACCGCCGGACCGGAACTGCGCCAGCACGGGCTGGAGCGCACCGCCGCGGTCTTCGACACCGGGCGCAGCGGCGACGAATTCAAACTCTATTATCGCCGGGTGGCTGGCCCCTGAGGCCGGCGGTCACCGCCGCGCCTGAATCGCAATCCGGTCGGCCAGCTCATTGTCGCGCACCGTCACCGCATCCTTCGACCAGTTGCCGACCAAGGTCGTGCTGTCCTTGAAGCCGGGGGAGAGCCAGGCCTTGTTGCGCTCGATCACCAGCCCGGCGGAGCTGTGTTTCGGGCCTTCCGGCGCGACGGCGATGACCGTGCCGTAATTGTCCTTGTTCGGGCCGATCTCGAACGCGTTGCCGGCGATGCGGCCGCTGGCGCCGTTGGAGAGGTCGATCGAATAATTGGTGTTCATGCCCTTGCTGTCGTCGAAGCTGTTGTCGAGGATCTCGACGACGGGCGCGCGAACCTTGAGATAGTGCCCGCCGGTGCCGCGCTCGAAGCGCGATTTGGTGACCTTGAGCGAGCCATAGGCGCCGACATAGATCGCATGCGCGCCGTTACCGGTCGGGTCCTTGCCGAGACCGGCGAAGGTCGAGCGGTCGATCGTGATGCGGCCGCGCGGGAAGCTGGCGGTGAGGATGCCGCACTGGCCGTCGACAAACATCGCGTTGGTGACGGCAAGGTCGCCGGTCTCGAGTCGGATGCCGGCGCCGTTGCCGTCCTCGACCAGCGTGCGCATGAAGACGATCCCGTCGACGCTGGCGCTGCGGCCGCGCAGGACGAGCGTCGCCTTGCCCTCACAGATGGCGCGGTCGAAGATCGCCTTGCCGGGGACTTCGGACGTGTAGGCGATGTCGCCCGCCTCCTGCACCGCGCACTCGCCATAGCGGCCGGGGGCGATGCGGATCGTGCCCTTGCCTTCGCCGATCGCGGCGACGGCTTCCTGTAGCGACGCGAAGCGGCGGCCGGTTTCCTGCACGGTGAACGGGCCTTGCTGCTGCGGAACGGCGGGGGCGGTGGTGGCGAGCAGTGCGGTCAGGACGAGCGGCAGGCGCATGGGGGACTCCGGCAGATTTGGCGCGGGTTATGCGCGTGCAGGTGTCACCGCGGCGTTAAGGCATCGGAACCGCGCGGCGGCCCCGCGCATTCCTGCGCCATGCGACTGCGATATTGCGACGACAGCAAACCGGGGATCACGCGGCGCAAGGTCCGCCATGGCTGGGGCTATTGGGACGCCGACGGGAAGCGCATCACCGACCGCGAGGAGATCGATCGGCTGAACGCGGTGGGGCTGCCGCCAGCCTATGTCGAAGCGTGGTATTGCCCGCATGCCAACGGGCATTTGCTGGCGACCGGGATCGATGACCGGGGGCGCAAGCAATATCGCTACCACCCCGAGTTCCGCGCGGCGCAGGAGGCGGCGAAGTACGACCGGTGCAGCGCGTTCGGGCACAAGCTGCCAAAGCTGCGCGCGCGGATCGAGGCGGATCTGCGCAAGCGGTCGCTGAGCAAGGAACGCGCGGTGGCGGCGGTGGTGCGGCTGCTCGATCTGGGGCATGTGCGCGTGGGCAACGAGCAATATGCCGCGGCGAACAAGAGCTTCGGCGCGACGACGCTGCGCAAGCGCCACGCCAAGCTTTCCGGCAGCACGCTCAAGCTCCAGTATCTCGCCAAGTCGGGCAAGCTGCGCGTGCTGACGATCACCGACCGCAGCCTCTCCACATTCGTGAAGAAATGCCAGGATTTGCCGGGGCAGCATCTGTTTCGGTGGCTGGACGAAGCCGGCGAAGCGCATCCGGTGACCTCGACCGACGTCAACGACTATATCCGCGACGCGATGGGCGACGAGTTCACGGCCAAGCATTTCCGCACCTGGGGCGCGAGCGCGATCGCGTTCGAGGCGCTGGCCAGGGCGGACGGCTATGTCGGACTCAAGTCGCTGCTCGAGCCGGTGACCGAGGCGCTGGGCAACACGCCCGCGATCGCACGCAAATCCTATGTCCATCCCGCGCTGATCGAGCTGACCAAGGACCGTGAGACGCAGGCGAGCTTTCGCGAGGCGCTTTGCCTGCCGCGCGCCACACGTTACCTGACGCGCGCCGAACGGGGGCTGATCGCCTTTCTCGACGGCACCGCGATCTCGGCCAAGGCCGCCTGAAGGGACCTCATGACTGCGAATAATACCGCCGCCGCGGTCGAGAAGACTGCCAAAGTCACGACCGAAAGCTTTCAGATTCAGCTGCAGACGTTGTGGAACGACAGCGTCGCCTGGCTCGGAAGCCACTGGCTGCAGATCCTGGTCGCGGTCGGCATCGCCACCGCGATCGTCGCGATCTTGCACGTGCTGCGCCGCTGGGGAATGCGGCTGTGCGAGAAATCGGTCGGACCGGCCGGCTGGGGCACGATCCTTGGCCGCACGATCGCGCGCACCGGGCATTTCTTCATCATCATGCTCGCCGCCAAGCTGGTCGCGGGCTATGCCAACCCGCCGGAGATGGTCGCCAAGACGATCGACTTCCTGTTCACCCTCGCCGCGGTGTTCCAGGCGGCGATCTGGGCGCGCGAGCTGATCCTCGGCGCGATCGAGAAGCGCACCGAGAGCGAGAATTATCATGGCGAGGCGCTGCTCTCCGCGCTCGGGCTGATCCGGCTGCTCGTCACCTTCGCGCTGTTCGCGATCGCATTGGTAGTGGTGCTCGACAATCTCGGGGTCAATGTCACCGGTCTCGTCGCGGGGCTCGGCGTCGGCGGCATCGCGATCGGCCTTGCGGCGCAGGGCATCTTCGCCGACCTGTTCGCGGCGCTCGCGATCATCTTCGACCGCCCGTTCCGGCGCGGCGACCGCATCCATTACGACCAGACCAAGGGCACGGTCGAAGCGATCGGCCTCAAGTCCACCCGCATCCGCGCCTTCACCGGCGAGGAGCGGGTGATCTCGAACAAGCAATTGCTCGACAAGGAAATCCAGAACGTCTCGGCGCGGCATCATGTGCGCAACCGGCTGATGATCGGCATCGCCTATGAGACGCCACCCGACGTGCTCGAAGCGATTCCGGCGATGCTGGAGGCGATCGTGGAGGCGGCGGGCGCACACGCCTCGCGCGCCAGCTATGAAGCGTTCGGCGCCAGCTCGGTCGATCTGGTGCTGGAGTTCGACGTGCCCGGCGACGATGTCCCGGCGAGCAACGCGGCGCGCGACAAGATCATCATCGGCATCCTGCGCAAATTCGCGGCGGAAGGCATCACCATCCCCTACCCCGCCCAGACCGCGTTCACCGCCGCGCCCGACGGCAAGCTGATCTATCCCTACCCGCCCGAACCGCAGGAGGTGCCCGATGGACGACCATGAGCAGATCGCCGCGATCCTCACCCGCTACGAGCAAGCGGTGCTCGACCGCGACGTCGATGCGGTGTTCGCGGACTATATCCCCAACCCCGTCGCTTATGACCTCGCCCCGCCACTGGAGACGCGCGGCGCCGCTGTGCTCGACCGCGAGGGGCTGAAAACATGGCTCGACAGCTGGGACGGGCCGGTTCGAGTGACGTCGCAGGAGCCCGCGATCCTGGTCGACGGCGATCTCGGCATATTGTTCACGCTCCAGCACATGACCGGCACCAAGAAAGGCGAAGGCGAGACCGACCTGTGGTTCCGCTGCACGGTCGCGCTGCGCCGCATCGCCGGGGCGTGGAAGATCGTCCACATCCATACCAGCGTGCCGATGGCGATGGACGGCAGCGGCAAGGCGGAGACTGGCCTGAAGCCCGCGTAGAGTATAATTTTCGAATGTCTGGTTTGGCGATCTTCGCCTAGTTTTCCTTGTAACGATCGATCCATTCCCGTTTGCAGTAGGTAAAGTCTTGCCGACTCGCGACGGTTTCGCCTAGATGCGCCGCAACAAGGCGAGGGACGGCAATGACCGGCACGATCACGATCGCGGAATTGGCCGCCCAGGACCCGGTCGAGCAGGTGTCGGACTGGGTCGAGGTCACGCAGGACATGATCGACAAGTTCGCCGAAGCAACCGGCGATCACCAGTTCATCCATGTCGATCCGGTTGCCGCCGCCGCGACGCCGTTTGGCGGCACCATCGCCCATGGGTTCCTGATGCTCTCGCTGATGCCGCTGCTGCGGTCGAAGATCGATATTCCGTCGATCGAAGGCGCGAAGATGGGCGTGAACTATGGCGGCAACAAAGTCCGCTTCATCACCCCGGTCCGCTCGGGCAAGCGCGTGCGCGGCCGCTTCAAGACGCTCGAACTGGCCGAGAAGCGTTCCGGCCAGTGGCAGCAGACCGTCGAATTCACCGTCGAGATCGAAGGCGAGGCCAAGCCCGCCCTGATCGCCGAATGGATCAGCCAGATTTTCGTCTAACCCGTACAGAAGGACCGTCCCAATGCGCTCTGCCGTCATCGTCTCGACCGCCCGCACCCCGATCGGCCGCGCCTATCGCGGGGCGTTCAACAACCTGCCCGCTCCCACGCTCGCGTCGAAATCGATCGAGGCAGCGGTGCAGCGTGCCGGGATCGACGGCGCCGAAGTCCATGACGTCGTGTTCGGCGCGGCGCTCCAGCAGGGCAGCACTGCCGGAAATATCGCACGCCAGGCCGCGCTGCGCGCGGGCTTGCCGGTCAGCGTCTCGGGCATGTCGCTCGACCGCCAGTGCGCCAGCGGCCTGATGGCGATCGCCACCGCCGCCAAGCAGATCATCGTCGACAATATGGACATCACCATCGGCGGCGGCGTCGAGAGCATCAGCCTGGTCCAGACCCCGCAGATGCGCGTCGCGGCGGATCCCGAGCTGCTGGCGATGCACAATGACGTCTATATGCCGATGCTGCAGACCGCCGAGGTGGTGTCCGCGCGCTATGGCATCGGCCGCGACGCGCAGGACGAGTACGGCCTCCAGTCGCAGCAGCGCACCGCCGCCGCGCAGGCCGCAGGCAAGTTCGACGACGAGATCGTCCCGGTCACCGCGACGATGAACGTGGTCAACAAGGAGACCAAGGAAGTCACGACCAAGGAAGTGACGCTGACCAGGGACGAGGGCAACCGCGCCGACACCACGCTGGAGGGCCTGAAGTCGCTCCAGCCGGTGGTGCCGAACGGCACGATCACCGCGGGCAATGCGTCGCAGCTTTCGGATGGCTCGTCCGCGTCGGTGCTGATGGAGGAGAAACTCGCGGAGAAGCGCGGGCTGCAGCCGCTCGGGCGCTATGTCGGCATGGCGGTGGCGGGCACCAAGCCGGATGAGATGGGCATTGGCCCGGTGTTCGCGATCCCCGCGCTGCTCGAGCGCTTCAACCTCAAGATGGACGACATCGGCCTGTGGGAGCTCAACGAGGCGTTCGCGGTGCAGGTGCTGTATTGCCGCGACAAGCTGGGCATTCCCAATGAGCTGCTCAACGTCAATGGCGGCTCAATCTCGATCGGCCACCCCTATGGCATGACCGGCGCGCGCTGCACCGGCCATGCGCTGATCGAGGGCAAACGCCGCGGGGCGAAATATGTCGTGGTGACGATGTGCGTCGGCGGCGGCATGGGCGCGGCCGGGCTGTTCGAGGTGCTGTAAGTTGAATCTTCAGCGCTGTTGATCTATCTATATCGGCGTTGCGAAGTTCATACTTCTTCTGAACCCCGGTCGTGGCAGCGGCCGGGGTTCTTCGCGTTTGGGGACCGGCTGGCAGGCCGGCCCCTTCCATGCACTCTACTTGCCGCGAGCCACCTCGATCACCTTGAGAAGCAAGGTGCCGAAGGCGAACAACACGCCAAGGAAGAGGCACAGACCTGCGAAGTCCATTGCCTTCTCCTGTTCGGCGGCAGAATTGCCGCCGCGTTCACATTGAACGAAATCTCGACTTCGGGGAGGTTGTGCGTCCATATCGGACGCATCGCTTGACGCTTTGCCGCCCTGCTTCCATCCAGCCCCCATGCCCAGCAAATCCTTCGTGCAGCGCATCCGCATCGAGACGCATGCCGTCTGGCTCGCCGTGCGTGATCCGCGCACGCCGGTGCTGGCGAAGCTGGTCGGGCTGCTCGTGGCCGCCTATGCGCTCTCGCCGATCGACTTGATCCCGGATTTCATTCCGGTGCTCGGTCTGCTCGACGATGCGATACTGATCCCGGCGGGTGTGTGGCTGTTCGCGCGGATGATCCCGGTCGAATTGCTCGCCGAGCACCGCGCGACGGCGGCTGCCGCTTCGGAACGCCCGGTGAGCAAATGGGGGATCGCGATCATCCTCGCCACCTGGGCGCTGATCGCGCTGCTCGCCTATGAACTGGTGATGCTGAGCTACGACTGAGCCACCCGCTCAATCGTGCTTTTCGATCCAAGCTTCCAGCACGGGCGCGATCCGGTTGCGCCACTTGCTGCCGTTGAAGATGCCGTAATGGCCGACATCGGGCGCCATGTGATATTTCTTCATCCTGGCGGGCAGGCTGGTCGAGATTGTCAGCGCCGCCTTGGTCTGGCCGAGGCCCGAGATATCGTCCTTCTCGCCCTCGACTGCGAGGATCGCGGTGTCGGTGATCGCGGCGGGATCGACCGGGCGTCCGCGGTGCTGCATCGTGCCCTTGGGCAGCGAATGATCCTGGAACACGACGTCGATCGTCTGGAGGTAGAATTCGGCGGTCATGTCGCACACCGCGCGATATTCGTCGTAGAAGCGCATCGTCGAATCCGCGCTCTCGCCGTCGCCCTTCACCAGATGTTTGAACATCTCCCAGTGCGAAATCAGATGGCTGCCGAGGTTCATCGTCATGAACCCGGCGAGCTGCAGGAAGCCCGGATACACCCGCCGCCCCGCGCCGCCATAGGTCGCCGGCACTGTCGCGATCACATTCTGCTCGAACCAGCTGTGCGGTCGCTCGGTCGCCAGCGTGTTGACCGCGGTCGGCGCCTCACGCGTGTCGATCGGGCCGCCCATCATCGTCAGCGTCTTGGGCCGGTTGGGATGCTTGTCGGCGTTCATCAGCGCGACGGCGGCGTAGACCGGTACCGAGGGCTGGCACACTGCCAGCACATGCGGCCGGGCATCACCCTCGGCCCCGATCGCGGCGAGGAATTCGATCACATAGTCCATATAATCGTCGAGGTCGAAGCGTCCGTCGCTGAGCGGCACCAGCTTCGCGTCGCGCCAGTCGGTGATGTACACGTCCGCCACCGGTAGCATCCGCGCCACCGTGCCGCGCAGCAGCGTGGCATAATGGCCGCTCATCGGCGCGACGATCAGCAGCTTGGGCCCGCCCTCGACGCCCTCCCGCACGAAGCGCTTGAGCTGGCCGAACGGCTTGCGCAGCACAATCTCTTCCTGAACCTCGATTCGCTTGTCGCCGATCGTGGTGAAATCGAGCCCGAAGTCGGGCTTGCCGCGCGGTGCGGCGGCATGCGCGAACACTTCGAGCGCCGAGGCGAGGATCGGTCCACCGCCGAAATAAGCGAACGGATTCGCGGGGTTGTTGAGCAGTCCCGCGCTGAAATTGGCCAGCGCGCTTGCGCCCGCCAGCATCGATTTCTGCATTTCATACGCGTTATACAACATGGTTGATCAACGTCTCCGCCCCACACCGCCGGATGACAGCGGTGGCAGGGTTATAGCGGGCGAATGCTGCGGTGCAACGTCCATCCATACCCAATGTTCGAGGTAGGAATGCGGTTCCCTTGGCGCACGGCACGCGCTACGCGGCGCGCATGGCCGAGCCGATCAAGAAGCCCGCTGTCGCTCCCCCGGCGCGAAAGCTGTCCAGCCTGCGCGTCGTCTGGCGCTATGCCAGCCGCTATCCGCTGCAGATCGGCATGGCGATCGTCGCGCTGACATTCGCGGCGGGCGCGACATTGTGGATTCCGCGGACCTTCAAGGAAGTGGTGGACAAGGGCTTCGCGGCCGGCGCCGATCCGTCGCATATCGCGCCCTATTTCCACGGGCTGCTGGGCGTCGTGGTGGTGCTCGCGCTGGCGACGGCGATGCGCTTCTATTTCGTGTCCTGGCTGGGCGAGCGGACGGTGGCCGACATGCGCGCCGCGGTGCACCGCAACCTGCTGCGCCTGCCGCCGCGCTGGTTCGAGGAGAACCGCCCGTCGGAGATCGCCAGCCGGCTGACCGCCGACACCGCGGTGGTCGAACAGATCGTCGGCAGCACGGTGTCGGTCGCGCTGCGCAATCTGCTGCTGGCCATCGGCGGCACCGCCTATCTGTTCGTACTGGCGCCCAAGATCGCGGCCTATCTGATCATCGGCCTGCCGATCATCGTGCTGCCGATCATGTGGCTCGGCGGGCGGGTGCGGCGCTTCTCGCGCACCAGCCAGGATCGCGTCGCGGACATCGGCGCGATTGCGGCGGAAACGCTCGGCGCGATGCGCATCGTGCAGGCGTTCGGCCAGGAAACGCGCGAGGGCGAGCGCTTTCAGGCGGCGGTCGACCGCGGCTTCGCGTCGGCACGCAAGCGCTTCAGCACGCGCGCGCTGATGACGGCGTTGGTCATTCTCGTGCTGTTCACCGCGATCACGCTGATCATGTGGGACGCGGTGTACGGCGTGGCGGCGGGGCGGATTTCCGGGGGCTCGATCACGGCGTTCGTGCTGACGGCGGGCCTCGTCACCGGCGCGTTCGGCGCGCTGGTCGAGGTCTATGGCGACCTGCTGCGCGCTTCGGGCGCGGCGAGCCGGCTGGCGGAACTGCTCGCGCAGGAGCCAGACATCGCCGCGCCGGCCGATCCCGTGCCGTTGCCGGTGCCGCCGCACGGGCGGATCGAGTTCGATGGGGTGACCTTCCATTATCCCACGCGGCCCGAAGTGTCGGCGCTCAACGACTTCACGCTGTCGGTGGCGCCGGGCGAGACGGTGGCCGTCGTAGGCCCGTCAGGCGCGGGCAAGTCGACCTTGTTCCAGCTCGTCCAGCGCTTCTACGACCCCGAGGCGGGCGAGATTCGCGTCGATGGCGTGCCGGTGCGTCGGGCCGACCCCGCCGCGATCCGTGCGCGGATGGCGATGGTGCCGCAGGAGACGGTGATCTTTGCCGCCAGCGCGCGCGACAATCTGCGCTATGGGCGCTGGGACGCGAGCGAGGAGCAGATCTGGCAGGCGGCCGACGCCGCCAATGCCGCCGAATTCCTGCGCGAACTGCCGCAGGGGCTCGATACCTTCCTCGGCGAGGACGGCGCGCGGCTGTCCGGCGGACAGCGCCAGCGGCTCGCCATCGCACGCGCCTTGCTGCGCGATGCGCCGATTCTGCTGCTCGACGAGGCGACCAGCGCGCTCGACGCCGAGAGCGAGCGGCTGGTGCAGGACGCGCTCGAACATCTGATGGAGGGGCGCACGACCCTGGTCATCGCCCACCGCCTCGCCACCGTGCGCGCGGCGAAGCGGATCATCGTGATGGACGAGGGGCGGATCGTCGAGACCGGAACGCATGGCGAGCTGGTTAGCAAGGGCGGCCTTTACGCGCGGCTCGCCAGCCTGCAGTTCAGCGAGACCGCCTAGCTCGTCACCAGCATATAGGCGAGCGCGAGCACGACGAGGACGAGGGCGGCAGCGACATAGGTTTTGGGATCGCGCTTCGGCTTTTCGCGGCCCATGCGGTCGAGGTCGAACCAGTAATGCGCGGGATGCGTTTCGCGGATCACCCCCGTGTCGCGGAGCTTGTCGAACGCCTTGCGCTCGGCCGGGCTGGCCGGGGCATATTCGATCGCATCGCCGGGCGCGAGCGCGTGGTGATCGGCGAAATGCCGCTGGACTCGATATTGCGCCAGATCGGACGCGCCGGAGCCGTTCAGTTTCGCCACTGTCATGCCGTGATTGTCGGGGGCTGTTCGCAGCCTTTCAAGGGCGGTCCGATGACTCAGCTTCATCGCCCGAAAGAATCCCCTGTTCCCGGCAACTTGCTCCACGCGCCTAAAGCCCCCGCCATGCCCTTCCGCATCTTCAAACCCATCCTTGCCGGTGCGCGGCCGATCGACCGGCTGGTCGCGTGCATCGGGGCGGCGGTGTGCCTGGCGCTCACCATGGTCATCTGTACCGAGATTCCTTTGCCGGTTGCCGATTTGCCGCTGATCGTCGCGCCGATCGGGGCGTCGGCGGTGCTGATCTTCGCGGTCCCCGCCTCCCCGCTCGCCCAGCCATGGCCGGTGGTCGGCGGCAACACGCTGTCCGCGCTCGCCGGAATCGCCGCGTTCAAGGCGATCCCCGACCCGATGATCGCCGCCGGGGTTGCGGTCGGCGGCGCGATCGCACTGATGTCGCTGTGCCGCTGCCTCCACCCGCCGGGCGGCGCGGCGGCGCTGACCGCGGTGATCGGCAGCGAGGCGATCCACGCCGCGGGCTATGCCTTCGCCTTTGCGCCGGTCGCATTGAACTCGATCGCGATCGTCTCGCTCGGCATGTTCTTCCACCGCATGTCGGGTCACACCTACCCGCACGAACCCGCCCCCGCCGCGCCGCCGCCGGGCTTTCATCTCGAGGATATCGACGCCGCGCTGGCGGAACTGCCCGACAGTTTCGACATCAGCCGCGAGGACCTCGACGTGCTGTTGTCGAAGGCCGAAGCGCACGCGCTGGCGCGGACGAAGCGCTAGGCTTGCAATAGGCGGTCGCGTCTGCTCCCCCTGTGGCTTATAACCCGCTTTGAAAGCGCGGTACGGACACAGGAGCGGATAACATGGCACGCGAGCTCGACCTGATCGTCTATGGCGCGACCGGCTTCACCGGACGCCTCGTCGCCGAATATCTCGGCCAGCGCTACGCCGATGGCAGCGTCAAATGGGCGATGGCGGCGCGCTCGCTGTCCAAGCTGGAGCAGGTGCGCGACGAGATCGGCGCGCCCGCCGACACCCCGCTGCTGACGGCCAATGCCGACGACCCTGCCAGCCTGCGCGCGCTCGCCGCCCGGGCGCGGGTGATCATCTCGACCGTCGGGCCGTACCAGCTTTACGGCAGCGACCTCGTCGCCGCCTGTGTCGAGACCGGCACCGGCTATGTCGACCTGTGCGGCGAGCCCAACTGGATGCACGACATGATCGCGCAGCACGACGCCGCCGCCAAGGCGAGCGGCGCGCGGATCGTGTTTTCATGCGGGTTCGATTCGATCCCGTTCGACCTTGGCGTGTGGACCGTGCAGCACGCGGCGACGGCGAAGTTCGGCGAACCGGCGCCGCGGGTTAAGGGCCGGGTGCGCAAGATGCAGGGCACGTTTTCCGGCGGCACCTTCGCCAGCGGCAAGGCGACCGCAGCGGCGGCGGCGAAGAACCCGGCGGTGTTCAAGACCTTGCTCGATCCGTTCGCGCTGACACCCGGCTTCGAGGGGCCGGACCAGCCCAAGGGCATGATGCCCGAATATGACGAGGCGGTCGGCGGCTGGGTCGCGCCGTTCATGATGGCGGTGATCAACACCAAGAATATCCACCGCACCAACTTCCTTGCCCACCACCCCTATGGCCGGGACTTCCGCTATGACGAGATGATGGTCGCGCCGGGACTGGGGGATATCGGCAAGGCGGCGGCGGAGGCGATCTCGAAGCTCAACCCGATGAATTCGGACAAGGGACCGGCACCCGGCGAAGGGCCTTCGAAGGCCGAGCGCGAGGCGGGATTCTATGAGATCGACTTCATCGCCGAAATGCCTTCGGGCGACCGGCTGACCGCCACCGTCACCGGCGACCGCGATCCCGGCTATGGCTCGACCAGCAAGATGATCGCCGAGGCGGCACTGTGCCTGATCCGCGACGTCGATGGTGGAGGGGGCGTGTGGACGCCTGGGGCGCTGATGGCGGCGCCGCTGATCGAGCGACTGAAGGCGAATGCGGGGCTGACGTTCAGCGTCGGCTGAACGCTTCGCCCGGGATCGGCGGTGTGGCGTCGGTGTAGAAGGTCATCGCCACGATCGCGAGCACGAGAGCCACGACGATCGCCACGGGCACCAGCTTGCGGCGGCGGCGTTCGACCGCGGCGTCGAGCGCGTTGAGGTCGAGCCAGTAAAAGGCATGGCCCTCCTTGCGGATCAGCCGCTCGGACAGCATCGCCTCGAACGCCGCCTTCAGCGGCAGCGGCGGTTGGTAGAGGATCGTGTCATAGGGGGTGACCGCGTGCTGCGCGCAGAAATGATCGACGATCTTGCGCCGCTTGCGCGCCCGTGCGGTGATTGCGACCGTCTCAGCGCCCATCAGGCCCGGAACGCCGCTCCGAACAGCAGCACTTCGGCGTCAGGGGGCGAGACCTGCAGCTCGCCCTCGCCCTGCGCCACCAGCTGCTGCACCAGATAGGCGGCGGCGGCGCGCGGGGTCACGGCGCCGTCGCCCGTCTCGCCAGTCAGCGCGCCGCGCAATTCCTGGTCGAGCACGATGCGTGGGCCGGTGGCGCGCACCACGATCTCGACAGCGCCGTCATGCGCCTCGGCACCGATGTCGAGCTGGCCGCCGCGCACCAGCGCGTCGCCGCCGATCAGCGCGAGGTTGAGCAGCACCTTGATCGCCTGTTTGGGCAGCACCGGATCCTCGACCATCCAGCCGATGCTGACGCGGTGATTGTCGCCGAACAGCCCCTCGATCGCCGCCTGCGCCTCGCGCGTATCGACGGTGTCGCCGAAGCCGCCGGCCGCGCCGAAGGCGAGGCGGAAGAATTTGAGTTTGTTGGCGCTCGCCTTGGCGCTGTCGGCGAGCAGTTCGAGGCAGCGCTGGCGCATTTCCGGGTCATGCTCGTCGGCGAGCAGCTCGAGCCCGTTGTTGAGCGCGCCCACCGGGCTCAGCAAATCATGGCACAGGCGCGAGCAGAGCAGGCTGGCAAAATCGGTCGGCGAGATGTTCAAGCGATGCGCTCCAGTTGATGCCGGGCCTTTTGGCGCAGCACCGCTGGGCTGGCAATGCCGGAACGGTCAGACGCCGCGGCGGCCGCGCAGGAACTGCACGACGATCACGATCAGCGCGACGACGAGCAGCAGATGGATGACCCCGCCCGCGACGTTGAGCGAAAAGCCCAGCAGCCACAGGATCAGCAGGATGACGGCGATGGTCCACAACATGGCGAGTCTCCGTAATCAGAGACTCGTCAACGTGTTGCGGGGGCGGAACGTTCCGCGAGGACGCGGTCAGCGCACGCAGGTGACTTCCAGGGCCCTGACGTCGCCGCTATAGCCCGCCCGCTCCGTTCGAGAAACGACCCCCGCGCTGAATCCGGCCTTGACGCAAAACACCTTTGCCCGATCGCCGCAGTCGCGACTGGGCGAACAATAAAAATCGGCGATGGAACGCACGCCTTCACTCGATTCTCCGCCACTCGGCCCCGCGCGAAGCAGCTTCTCGATCCGGTCGAGCCGCTGAATGATCTCGTTGTGAACGTCCTGAGCGGTTGCCGGCGCGCTCGCCAAGAGGCCCGCCACGGCCGCTGCTGCCACCACGATGCCCCGAACTCGCCCTGCCCCACCTTTGCTCATGCTGTCCCCCCTCGAATGCACGATGGCATCGAAGCATGGCGCGTGCTCGGGTGCAACGGACGTTGCTCCCGTCAGCGAACATCGAACGCGACGGGATCGAACCGGCCATGCCGCGCGCCATTTTCGACCGCACGCCAGAGCTTGAGCGTCTCGTTCGCCACGATCAGCCAGAGCTTGCCGTCGGGCACGGCCATTGCCGCGTCGGTCGCAGAGGGATCGGCGTCGCCGCCCGGGTGCGAATGCCAATAGCCGGCGAGGCGCTCGCCCCCGCCGCGCTCGGCGCGCAACGCCGCGAACAGCGCCGCCGCATCGATCTCGAAATGGCGGCGCGGATCGGCGGCGACGTTGGCGGTCACGCTCGCCCGCCCGAGGTGCCCGCCCGTCCCGAACAACAGCCCGCACGCTTCCTCGGGCAGCGCCTCGGCAGCGGCCTGCTGGATTAGTTCGATAACACAGCTTGAAATCGTGATCGCCATCCCCATCTCGCCTACCAGAATGGACCGGGGGGTTGCCACACTCGAAGCGCGGATCGCGAACACGGCTGACGGATGGCGGCTCGACCGCGCATTGGCCGACGCGCTCCCCACCCTCTCGCGCGAGCGCATCAAGGCGCTGATCTCGACCGGTAACGTCACCGGCCCCGACGGGCAGGTGCGCGATCCCAAGAAGAAGGCGCCGGGCGGCGCGCTGTTCACGCTGAACGTGCCCGAGCCAGAACCCGCGCATAACGAGGCGCAGGATATCGCCCTGAACATCGCGTTCGAGGACGAGCATCTGATCGTGATCGACAAGCAGGCGGGGCTGGTCGTCCATCCCGCCGCGGGCAATTTCGACGGCACGCTGGTCAACGCGCTGCTCCACCACTGTCAGGGCAGCCTGTCGGGCATCGGCGGGGTCGCGCGGCCGGGGATCGTCCACCGCATCGACAAGGACACGTCCGGCCTGATGGTCGCGGCCAAGACCGACCGCGCGCATGTCGGCCTGGCCCGCCAGTTCAAGGCGCATTCGATCGACCGGCGCTATCAGGCGATCGTGTCGAGCCGACCGAAAACGTCAGGCGGGACGATCGACGCACCGCTTGCGCGATCGCCGCAGAACCGCAAGAAGATGGCGATCGTGTCCGGCGGCAAGCGCGCGGTGACTCACTGGACACTGGTCAAGCCGCTGTTCGAGGCCGCGCTGGTCGAGTGCCGGCTGGAGACGGGGCGCACGCATCAGGTGCGCGTGCATATGGCGTCGATCGGCCATCCGTTGATCGGCGACCCGGTTTATGGTAGAACGAAGAAAGAACACCGAGAGGTCCTGGAAACCCTGGGTTTCCAACGACAGGCCTTACACGCGGCGCATCTGGGGTTTATTCATCCCATAAATGGCCACGCTTTGGCTTTCGAAAGCAGCATGCCTGCCGATATGCAGGAACTGTTCAACAGGCTCGTCGTATAGAGAGTCGCCCCCGGCCGCGTCGCCTGACAGGGACGCACAGCCCAACGAAAAAGGGAGTAAGTAGATCATGGCAAGCGGAAGCAACGTCCCCGCGACGATCCCCGCGCTTGGCGGTGAGCAGAGCCTCAATCGCTATCTGGCCGAGATCAAGAAGTTTCCGATCCTGGCGCCCGAGCAGGAATATATGCTCGCCAAGCGCTTTCAGGAGCATGGCGATCCGGAGGCCGCGGCCCAGCTGGTAACCTCGCATCTGCGCCTCGTGGCGAAGATCGCGATGGGTTATCGCGGCTATGGCCTCCCCGTCAGCGAGCTGATCTCCGAGGGCAATATCGGCTTGATGCAGGGTGTGAAGAAGTTCGAGCCCGACCGCGGATTCCGCCTTGCCACCTATGCGATGTGGTGGATTCGCGCCTCGATCCAGGAGTTCATCCTGCGCTCGTGGAGCCTGGTGAAGATGGGCACCACCGCCGCGCAGAAGAAGCTGTTCTTCAACCTGCGCCGGATGAAGGCCAAGCTCGACGCGTTCGAGGATGGCGACCTCTCCCCCGAGCATCTCGCCAAGATCGCCAAGGATCTGGGCGTGACCGAGGACGAGGTCACGTCGATGAACCGCCGCATGGCGATGGGCGGCGACACGTCGCTCAACGTGCCGATGCGCGAGGATGGCGAGGGCCAGTGGCAGGATTGGCTGCAGGACGATGCCCCGTTGCAGGATACGGTCGTTGCCGACGCGCAGGAGGCGGACGTCCGCCACACCATGCTGACCGAGGCGATGGACGAGCTCAACGAGCGCGAGAAGCACATCCTGACCGAGCGCCGGCTGACCGACGATCCCAAGACGCTCGAAGAGCTGTCGCAGGTCTATGGTGTCAGCCGCGAGCGCGTGCGCCAGATCGAGGTGCGCGCGTTCGAGAAGCTGCAGCGCGCGATGATGCGTCTGGCGGGCGACCGCCGTCTGCTTCCCGCCTGACGGCCAAGCGGGGGCGGCATTGGCGAGGGTGCAGCCACGGCGCTGGGGCCGCCGGCTCGTCATGTGGACGGGCAAGGCGATTCTGGCGTTCGTCGCGCTGTCGCTGGTGATGGTGACGGCTTACCGCTTCGTCCCTCCGCCCTTCACCTGGACGATGGCGGGCGACCTGCTCGGCGGGCATGGCGTGACCAAGAGCTGGCGCTCGCTGGACAAGATCGACGCCGACATGCCGCGCGCGGCGATCGCGGCGGAGGATTCGAGCTTCTGCTCACATGGCGGGTTCGATTATGATTCGATCGCGGCGGCGATGTACCGCAATGCCAAGGGCGGCAAGGTGCTGCGCGGCGGATCGACGATCAGCCAGCAGACCGCGAAAAACGTCTTCCTGTGGCAGGGCGGCGGCTATTTCCGCAAGGCGCTCGAAGCGTATTTCACGGTGCTGATCGAGCTGATCTGGCCCAAGAAGCGGATCATGGAAGTCTATCTCAACGTCGCCGAGACCGGCATCGGCACCTATGGCGTCGAGGCCGGAGCGCAGCGTTATTTCCGGCATGGCGCGGGCAATCTGACGCGGGCCGAGGCGGCGCGGATCGCGGCGGTGCTGCCGCTGCCCAAGAAAAGGGCGGGCGCCGCCCCCAAGGGCTTCACCCGCCGTTACGGCAATTCGATCGCCGCGCGCGTCGGCGTGGTTCAGCGCGACGGGCTGGACGCCTGCCTTCGTTAGCCTCCCCTCCCGCAAGCGGGAGGGGAATCAGAGCTTACTTCTTCTCCGCCGGCACCGCCTTGTCGATCGCATCGCCGGCCTTTTCGGCGGTGTCACCCACGCTCTTCGCCGCTTCGGCGATGGCGTCGTCCTTGCGGCTTTCGCTGCTGCCTTCGCTCAGGAAGTAGAAGGCGCCGACCACGACGATGATCAGGGCGATGATGCCCAGGATCAGTCCGCCGCCGCCGCCCCTGCGCTCGATCACGGTGGTGGTGCCGCCGCCGGTACGCTCGGTCACGCGCTCGGCGGTCACGCCGTCGTCGCGCTCGACAATCCGTTCTTCAGCCATTTCGCATCTCCAACTGGAACATTGGCGGCGAAACGCGGACGCCAAATAGATTGTTCCCGTTGTGAAATGTTCAGAACGGCAGCTTGAAGCCCGGCGGGAGCGGCAAGCCGCTGGTGAGCTTGGTCATTTCCGCGTTCGACGCGGCGTCGGCCTTGGCGCGTGCGTCGTTGAGCGCGGCGGCGATCAGGTCCTCGAGCATCTGCTTCTCGCTCGGCGCGAGCAGCGATTCGTCGATATCGACGCCGATGATGCGGCCCTTGGCGCTGGCCTTGACCTTGACCAGCCCGCCGCCCGACACGCCATCGACTTCGATATTGTCGAGATTGCCCTGCGCCTTGGTCAGCTCGTTCTGGACGTTCTGCGCCATCGCCATGATGTCTTCGATACTCTTCACGCGGTCCTCCGTGCGTCGTTGTTCCAGCCGATCAATTCGGCGTCGGGAAATGCTTCGATCGCCGCGGCGACGACCGGCGAAGCCAGCACCGCGTCACGCTCCGCCAGCGCCGCGGCCGCCATGACCTCGGCCAGCGTCGCTTCGCCGGGCGCGTCGGTGACCTTGACCGACCAGCGCTTGCCGAGCGTGCGGCGCACGGCCTGCTCGAAATCACGCACCAGATCGGCGGGCAGACCGCGGCTGCTCACCTCGATCACTGGTTCGCTGAACGAAATCATGCGGACGAGGTTGCGCGCGCGCGCCGCGATGTGATGGTCGTGGGCCGCTTCGAGCCGGTCGAGCAGTTCGGCAAGGTCGCGCGGCGCAGCCGGTTCGGCGGGAGCCGAGGGCGTCGAGGCGGCAGGACCGCCGACCGGTAGTCCCTCGGCGATCTTGCGCGCCAGCTCACCGGGATCGGGCAGAGTCGAGGCGTGAATCACACGCAGCAGCGCCATCTCGCACGCCTCGATCGGCAGCGCGGCGCGGGCGACCTCGTCATGGCCCTTGAGCAACAGCTGCCACAGGCGATGCAGCACCGGGAAGCCGAGCTTCGCCGCCCATTCGGCGAGCGCCTGAGTCTCCTCCGTCGCCTGCCCCGGGATCGCCTCATTGCCGAGCTTCGACAGCGTCACGCGGTGCACCGTCTCGAGCAGCGACTTGAGCACCGCCTGCGGATCGACGCCCAGATCATATTGATCGCGCAACGCCTGCAGCGCGCCGGGCGCATCGCCGGCGATGACGAGCCCGAACAGCGCGCGGATCGCATTGCGATCGGACAGGCCGAGCATCGCGCGTACCGCGTCGGCGGTGACCGCGCCGCCCTCGATCCCGGCATGCGCGATCGCCTGATCGAGGATCGAGAGGCCGTCACGCGCCGAGCCCTCCGCGGCGCGCGCGATCATCGCCAGCGCCTCGGGTTCAGCCTCGGCGCCTTCCTTTCCGGTCACCTCGGCGAAATGCGCAGCCAGCTTCTCGGCGGGAATGCGGCGCAGGTCGAAACGCTGGCAGCGCGAGAGCACCGTCACCGGCACCTTCTGCACCTCGGTCGTCGCGAAGAGGAATTTCACATGGCCGGGCGGCTCTTCGAGCGTCTTGAGCAACGCGTTGAACGCGTTCTTGGACAGCATGTGGACTTCGTCGATGATGTAGATCTTGTAGCGTGCGCTGACCGCCGAATAGCGCGACGCATCGATGATCTCGCGCACGTCGTCGACGCCGGTATGGCTGGCGGCGTCCATCTCGATCACGTCGATATGGCGCCCCTCGGCAATCGCGCGGCACGGTTCGCACACGCCGCACGGGTCGATCGTCGGACCGCCCTGCTCGTCCGGGCCGATGCAGTTGAGCGCCTTGGCGATCAGCCGCGCGGTCGAGGTCTTACCCACGCCGCGCACACCGGTCAGCAGAAAGGCATGCGCCAGCCGGTCGCGCTTGATCGCGTTGCCCAGCGTCTGGACCATCGCATCCTGCCCGATCAGCTCGGCAAAGGTCTGCGGCCGGTATTTGCGCGCGAGCACGCGATAGGCCCCAGCATTGGGGTCGCGCGGCTGCGGGGGTTCGTCGAGGCCAAGCAATGAATCGGACATTACGGGAACCCTAGCGGGTCATGCGGCTCGCGTCATGTGGGGAAGGTGGGAGCCGGGACGACCCGACACGAAAATCGTTACGGCTGCTTCCTTCCGGACCTGACCGGGTTGGCGACGGCATCGTCCGCCCGACTCCCGCGGCGCATATGGGGGAAGCGCGGCGCGATTGCAATGTCAGGCGAAAAGCGCGCCAACGAGCTGCCCCACCTGCGCGTGCACGGCGTTCGCCCTGGCTGGATCGAGGCCGGGGGCGTCGAAATAGCAGCTGATCAGGATCGGCTTGCGGCCCGGCGGGGTAGCGATGGCGATGTCGTTGACATAGCCGTCGCCGCTGGTGCCGGTCTTGTCGCCGACGCGCCAGGCCTTGGGCAGGCGGGCGCGCAGCCGGTCCTTGCCGGTGGGCGAGGCCTCCATCCATCCGATCAGTTTTGCGCGCGACGCCGGAGAGAGGATGTCGCCGAGCAGGAGGCGGTTCATCAGCCACAGCATCGCCTGTGGCGTGGTGGTGTCGCGTTGATCGTCGCCGCGCACGCGGTTGAGTTCGGGTTCGTCGCGGTCGGAGCGGGTGACGGCATCGCCCGCGTCGCGGATGAACTTGGTCAGGCCGCGCGGGCCGGCGATCTGGCCGAAGACGAGGTTGGCGGCGCTGTTGTCGCTCATCACCACGGCGGCTTCGAGCAAGGTCTCGACCGGCAGCGCGCCTTTCGCCAGATTCGCCCGCACGACGGGCGCATATTCGAGCAGATCGGCCTCGCCGAAGCGGATTTCGCGCTTGAGGTCGAGCTTGCCGCGGTCGGCCAGTGCGAGCACCGCCGCCGCGAGCGGCAGTTTGAAGGTCGAGCACATCGCGAAGCGCGCTTCCGCCCCGTCGAAATAGCGCCGTCCGGTGCCGGTATCGAACGCGGCGAGGCCGAGCCGTCCCCCGGTTTCCTCGCGGATGCGGGCGAGCGGCCCCTTCTTCTGTGCGAAAGCGGGGACTGCGGCGAACGCGGTGGCGGCGGCGAGGATGTGGCGTCGGTTCATCATCGCCCCTGCATATCACGATGTTCTGAAGGCAGCCTGACTGTGAGGCCGTCGAGCGTGTCGTCGAGCACGATCTGGCATGAGAGGCGGCTGGTGCGCCCGGCACCGACGGCGAGGTCGAGCATGTCCTCCTCCTCTTCGCTGGCGCGCGGCAGGCGGGCGAAATCACCGGGTTCGACGATGACATGGCAGGTCGAGCACGCCATCTGGCCCTCGCAGGTGCCCTCGAGCGGCATACCCCTCGCCTGCCCCACTTCGAGCAGCCGGTCGCCGGGCTTTGCCTCGGCCTCGACCGCGAGATCGCCGTCGGCGGTGAGAAACCGCACCTTGATCATGCCGCCACCTGTTGCGCGCGCGCGGCCTGGTCGATCGCGAGGCAGGCGGTGAGCAAATCTTCCTCCGTGGTGTAGCGCCCGAAGCCGAGGCGGATGCTCGACCGTGCTTCGGCGTCGCTGAGTCCGATCGCCTTGAGGACGTGGCTTGGCCGGCCGGAGCCGCTGGCGCAGGCCGAACCGGCCGAAAAGGCGATGCCGCGCAGGTCGGACATCAGCCGCGCCACGTCGAGGCCGGGATAGCGCAGGTTGAGGTTGCCGGGATAGCGTTCGTCCTTCGATCCGTTGAGCGCCCAGCCGGCGCCGGCGAGCATCTGGAAGGCGGCGCGGAACAGTTGCGAGACATGCGCGCGGTCGGCGCCGAACCGCTGCTTGGCGAGCGCCGCGGCCGCGCCGAACCCGGCGCACAAAGCGGGCGAGAGCGTGCCTGAACGGCCGAGCGGCTCCTGTCCGCCGCCGTGGAGGAGGGGCTCGAGCGTCACGCCGTCGCGCACCCACAATGCGCCGATGCCCTTGGGGCCGTGGATCTTGTGCGCGGAGACCGCGACCAGATCGGCGGTGTCGGGGACGATCTCGCGGCCGAAGCCCTGCACCGCGTCGGTGAGGAACAGCGCGCCGGCCTGTTTTGCGAGCGTGGCGAGTTGCTCGACCGGCTGAATCGCGCCGATCTCGTTATTGACCAGCATGACGGCGACGAGGCCGGTGCCGGGCTTGATCGCCTCGCGCGCGGCGGCGAGATCGGCGAGGCCGTCGCTGCCGACCGGCAGCATCGTCACCGCGCGCCCGCGGCGCGCCTCGGCGGCGGCGGTGTCGAGCACCGCGGCGTGCTCGGTCGCCAGCGTGACGATCGGGCCGGTGCTGCCCTTGATCGCCCAGTTGAGCGCCTCGGTCGCGCCACTGGTGAAACTGACCGTGCCGCCATCGGGCATCAGCTCGGCCACCGCCTCACGTGCGACCTCAACCGCGGCCTTGGCCTTGCGCCCGGCGGCGTGCGCCGAATGCGGGTTCGCGAAATCGTCGCGCAGCCAGGGCAGCATCGCGTCGAGCGCCTGCGGGGCGAGCGGCGTGGTCGCCTGATAATCGAGGTAGATCATGTCCGTTCGAACGCCTGCAATCCGCCGTGCCGCGCCGATTGCGCCATATTCTGCCACAGTTTGGCAAAGGCGTGCGTCTCTTCCTTGCTGGTCTTGCGGCCGAAGCTGACGCGGATCACTTCGCGCAGTTCGGACTCCTGCCAGCCCATCGCGGTCAGCACATGGCTCGGCCGCATGCTGCCCGACGAACAGGCGCTGCCCGCCGACACGGCATAGCCGGCGAGGTCGAAGCGGATCAGCTGCGCCGCTGCCGACAGACCGGGCATACGATAGGCACGAATCGCCGGCGTGTTCTCGACGCCATAGCCGACGATCGTGCCGCCCGCCTGTTCGACCGCGAAATCGAGCTTGCGGCGCAAATCGCGCAGCGGTTCGAGCGGCTCGGGCACTTCGAGCGCGGCGGCATAGCCGAGCGCGCCCGGCAAATTCTCGGTGCCCGCACGATAGCCCTTTTCCTGCCCGCCCACCGGCAGCAGCGTCGCAAAGTCTCGGATCATCAACGCGCCGATCCCCGGCGGCCCGCCGCGCTTGTGCGCCGAGACCGCGATGAAATCGGCATAGAGCAATGGCGCGTCGTCGGCGCGCGCGGGCATCTGCGCGGCATCGACCAGCAGCAGGCCTCCAAACTCTCGCACGATGCGGGCGATCGACTCGATCGGCTGCTTCACGCCGGTCTCGCTATTGGCCCATTGCACGCAGACCAACGTGCCGGGCTGCATCGCGGCACGCAGCGCGTCGAGATCGACCTGACCGGTCGGGCGCACCGCCAGCACGCCCGCGCCCTCCGAATGGCGCAGCACCGAATCATGCTCGACCGCGGTGATCAGCCGATGCTTCGCCATCGACCGCCGCAGCGCGATGTACAGCGATTCGCTCGCCCCGCTGGTCAGGATCAGCTCGTGCGGCCAGCCATAGGCGGCGGCGATACGGTGCCGCGCATCCTCCAGCGCCGCGCGTGCCGCGCGGCCCTCGCTGTGCGGAGAGGACGGGTTGGCCCAGCGCAGCATCGCATCCTTCACCGCGAGCACCGCCTGCGGCAGCATCGGGGTGGTCGCGGCGTGGTCGAGATAGATGCGGTCGGGAGCCAGGAGATTCGTTCCAATTGCTTGTGCGGACGTGCCGACTATATAGCCGTCATCGTTTTTCGCGCTACCGAACGCGCCCTTTCATAGCAGGTGGGAATTGCCCGAAGTCATCATCCCCGGTCCCGAAGGCCGTCTCGAAGGGCGTTTCGCCCCCGCTCCCCGCCCGCGTGCGCCGGTCGCGATGATCCTGCATCCGCATCCCAATGCCGGCGGCACGATGAACAACCGCATCGTGCAGGAGCTCTACAAGACCTTCCAGCGCCGCGGCTTCGCGACGCTGCGGTTCAATTTCCGCGGTGTCGGCAAGAGCCAGGGCGTGTTCGACAACGGCATCGGCGAACTGTCCGACGCGGCCTCGGCGCTCGACTGGGTGCAGAGCTTCCACCCCGAGGCATCGACCACCTGGGTCGGCGGCTTCGGCTTCGGCGCGTGGATCGGCATGCAGCTGCTGATGCGGCGGCCGGAGATTCGCGGCTTCATCTCGATCGCGCCGCCGGCCAACATGTTCGACTTCACCTTCCTCGCCCCTTGCCCATCCTCGGGCATCATCATCCAGGGCGAGAATGACGAGGTGGTCACGCCGGGCGCCGTGCAGAAGCTGGTCGACAAGCTGCGCACGCAGAAGCACATCACGATTCATCACGACACGATTCCGGGCGCGAACCATTTCTTCGAGCATGAGATGGACGAGCTGATGGGCAGCGTGGACAAATATCTCGACATGCGGCTCGACCCGAACTCGCCGATCCGGTGACCGGTGATGCGGCGGGTGCTTGTCATCCCGCCGCACGCCGTCGCATGATGGCGGGATGAAGCAATCGACCGCGATCAAGATCGCCACCGGCGTCGCCGCCGCTGCCATTGGCGGCCTGTTCCTCTATTCCCGCGCGACGCGGCCGCCGGTGATCAACCCAACGGTACCGCAGCCGGCCAAGCCGGTCGATCTCGCGCGCTATGCCGGCACCTGGTTCGAGCTGGCACGGCACGAGAACAAATTCCAGAAGGGGCTCGACGCGGTCACGGCGGAATATACGCTGGAGGACGGCGGCAAGGTCGCGATCGTCAACAGCGGGATTCGCGCAGGCGAGAACGAGCGCGTTGCGGCCGAAGGGCATGCGATCGTCGCCGACGAGGAGACCGGTGCCAAGCTCAAGGTCTCGTTCTTCGGCCCGCTCTACACCGGCGACTATTGGGTGCTGGATCACGGCGACAATTACGACTGGTCGATCGTGGGCGAACCCAGCGGACGCTATCTGTGGGTGCTGAGCCGCGAGCCGCGCCCGGCGCCGGCGACGCTGCAGGCGCTGCTCGATCATGTCGAGGCGCTGGGGTACGACCGCTGGGCGCTGCGCATCACGCGGCAGGATTGAGCCGATGGAGCGCATCGACGTCACGGTGACCGGCGGCTGCCAGTGCGGCGCGGTGCGCTATCGCGCGACTCAGATGCTCGACAACGCCCATCTCTGCCATTGCCGGATGTGCCAGAAGGCGGTGGGCAATCTGTTCGCAGCACTGGTCGCCGCGCCGAACGAGGCGCTCGAATGGACGCGCGGCGAGCCCGCCGCATTCCGCAGCTCCGAGCATGTCGACCGCGGTTTCTGCGCGGCGTGCGGAACGCCGCTCTACTATCGCAACCTCAAGGGCAGCCGAACGAACCTGACGATCGGCTCGCTGGACGATCCCGCGGCCTTCCCGCCCAGGACGCAAATGGGCAGCGAGGCGCGGATGCCGTGGTTCGGCGATTTGCCCGCGCTAAAGGATATCGGCGCGACCGAGGCGCAGGATGAAGCATGGGCCGCGGCGATCGCGGCGAGCAGCAACCAGCACCCCGACCGGGACTAGGGTCTGAACTCAATTAGAACGAGGTCGTGTCGGAGCCGAATTTGGCGCCAGGCTAGGAGCAAGGAGGACGCGATGGGGATCCATCGTGACTGACGCGCGACGCTGCTCGGCGGCCTTCCACGGGCGATCACGATCCTCGTTCTAATCGAGTTCAGACCCTAGACCGTCCAGATCAGCACGTTGCCGATCAGCACGACGGCGCAGACCAGCATCAGCACGCCCTTCAGCCGGTCGCCCCGGCGCAGGATGACAATCCCGCCCCACAGCAGCGCGAACACACCCGCGACCAGCAATGCGAGCACGGTCGAGGCGGTCGGACTGAGTTGCGTCTCCATCGCCTCGCCCCTAACGCGAAGCTGCGATTGCGTCGAGCAAAGGCTTAATTGCGATTGATTCGCAAAAAGCCTCTGCTATGGGGTGCGCCAACAACCCGAACCATCAGGAATTTCGCGCTCGTGAGCGACCGTAATGCCATTCCCCTCGCCCCTTCGGCAGCGCTGACGGTAGAGACCGTCACCAGCGTTCGCCACTGGAACGAGCATCTGTTCAGCTTCACGATCACCCGCCCGCAAAGCTTTCGCTTCCGCTCGGGCGAGTTCGTGATGCTGGGCCTGCCCGGTGAGGGCCGCCCGCTGCTGCGCGCCTATTCGATCGCCAGCCCCGCCTGGGCCGAGGAGCTGGAATTCCTGTCGATCAAGGTGCCCGACGGCCCGCTGACGTCGAAGCTCCAGCTGATCCAGCCCGGCGACCAGATGTTCCTCGGCCGCAAGCCGACCGGCACGCTCGTCACCGACGCGCTGCTGCCGGGCAAGCGCCTGTTCTTCCTGTCGACCGGCACGGGGCTCGCGCCGTTCCTCAGCCTGGCGCGCGATCCCGATGTGTACGACCTGTTCAACCAGATCCTGCTGGTCCATTCGGTGCGCCGCGTGAGCGACCTCGCCTTTCGCGAGGAACTCGAATCGCAGCTCGCCGGCGACCCGCTGGTGCAGGATCAGGCGCTGTTGCAGTTCAACTATATGCCGACGGTGACGCGCGAGCCGTTTCCGACCAGCGAGCGAATCGGCGCGCTGATCGAGAGCGGCAAGCTGTTCGGCCCGCAAATGCTGGGCGAAAAGCGGCTCGATCCCGAGACCGACCGAGTGATGATGTGCGGCAGCATGGAGATGATCAAGGATCTCTCGGCGATGCTCGAGGGCCTGGGGTTCGAGGAAGGGTCGAACGCCAAGCCGGGACAATATGTGATCGAGCGCGCGTTCGTCGGCTGAGGCTCAATCGTTGCTGCTCAGCACCTTCGCGTAAGCCTCCGCGTCGGCATTCCCGCCCGACAGCACGATCAGCATGTCCGGCGCCGGCTGCACCTTGCCCGCCAGCAGCGCGGCGAGCGCAACCGATCCGCCCGGCTCGACCACCAGCCGCAGCTTGCGTGCCGCCCAGCGCTGCGCCGCGCGCACCTCCGCCTCGCTGACCGTCACCCCGGTGACGCCGCGGCGCGAGAGCACGTCGAAGGTGAGCTGCGCGGGCTGGAAGGTCTGCAGCGCGTCGCAGGCGGTCGGCGGCGGCGAATCGCCGACCGATTCGATCCAGCCGGCCGCCAGGCTGCGGCACATATCGTCCCAGCCCTCGGGCTCGACGATCGTCGTCTGCGCATCGGGCAGCGCCAGCGTCACCCCCGCCGCCAGCCCGCCGCCGCCGCACGGCACGATCACTTGCGCCGGATCGGGCAGCCGCATTTCGGCGCATTGCGTCAGCACCTCAATCCCAAGGCTGCCCTGCCCCTCGATGATCCACGGATCGTCGAACGGCGGCACGAGGGTCGCGCCGCGGGCATGGGCGAGGTGCCCGGCGATCTTGATGCGGTCCTCGCGCATCCGGTCATAGGCGACGACCTCCGCGCCCAGCGCCATCGTCGCCTCGCGCTTCGCCGCCGGGGCGTCGGACGGCATCACGATCACCGCGGGCATGCCGAGCCGCCTGGCGGCCCAGGCGACGCCCTGCGCATGATTGCCAGAGGAGAAGGCCACCACGCCCTTGTCGCGCAGTTCGGGCGCGATCGCAGTGAGGCGGTGCCAGGCGCCGCGAATCTTGAACGCGCCGATCGGCTGGAGGCTCTCCGCCTTGATCATCACCGGCACGCCGCGGATTTCCGCCACGAACAGCGGCGTCGGCGGCAGAATCGCCGCGACTTTGGCCGCTGCGTCGCGCACCCCGGCCCGGGTCGGCTGTCGCAAAATCGTCACTGATCACCCCGCTTCACTGGCTGGACCCCCGAATCACTTTACAAGGGGGACCCCCGACCCTAAATGACCCCTCCGCTGCCCCATGGGACTTCCACCGCAAGGCAGTGTTTCACCGTATGCCGCAAGGCAATTGGAGGTCCCTTGAGTTGCACAAGCATCATAGCGCGCTCGGGCTAGCGAAAGCCCTTCGTCCCGTCGAGCCGGTAACGCTCGTTCGTCCGCACGCAGCAAAGCGAGCAGCCCGATTCTTCGTCGAGAAGTTTCCGGGGACGACGATGTACGCCGTCAAGGCCAATCCTTCCCCCGAGCTCCTGCAGATCCTGTGGGACGCCGGCGTGACGCATTATGACGTCGCGTCGATCGGTGAGGTGCGCATGGCGCGCCGCACGCTGCCCAAGGCGACCCTGTGCTTCATGCACCCGGTCAAGGCCGAGGAAGCGATCGAGGAAGCCTATTTCGTCCACGGCGTCCGCACCTTCAGCCTCGACACGATGGACGAGCTGGAGAAGATCGTCCGCGCGACTCGTAACGCGGCCGACCTCAATTTGTGCGTGCGCATCCGCGTGTCGTCGGATCATTCCAAGCTCAGCCTCGCCGCCAAGTTCGGCGCGGAGCCCGAGGATGTCGCGGACTTGCTGGTCGCCACCCGCCAGGCGGCGGACGCGCTCGGCATCTGCTTCCATGTCGGTTCGCAGGCGATGACCCCGGCAGCCTATGCCGAGGCGATGGAGCGCGTGCGCGCGGCGATCGTGGCGTCGTCGGTCACGGTCGACATCGTCGATGTCGGCGGCGGGTTTCCGTCGAGCTATCCCGGCATGGAGCCGCCGCCGCTCGAAGCCTATTTCGGCGTGATTCACAACGCGTTCGAGAATCTGCCGATCTCGTACAGCGCGGAATTGTGGTGCGAGCCGGGCCGTGCGCTGTGCGCCGAATATTCGAGCCTGATCGTGCGCGTCGAGAAGCGCCGCGGCGAAGAGCTGTACATCAACGATGGCGCCTATGGCGCGCTGTTCGATGCGGCGCATGTCGGCTGGCGTTTCCCGGTGACGCTGCTGCGTGACGCGGGCGAAGCGGCGGGCGAGACCGAGGCGTTCAGCTTCTATGGCCCGACCTGCGACGACATGGACCATATGGCCGGCCCGTTCGAGCTGCCGGCGGACGTTCAGGCCGGCGACTATATCGAAGTCGGCATGCTCGGCGCCTATGGCTGCGCGATGCGGACCGCGTTCAACGGCTTTGGCGCCGATGCGGTGCACGAAGTCACCGACGAGCCGATGGCGACGCTCTATTCGGGCATCGCGATCGAGCGGCCGAGCAATGTCGTGAGCCTCGACCAGTTCAAGCGCCGCGCGCGGCGTTGATCCCATCTGGCCGTCTGGCGAATCCCTCCGGGGTTCGTTAGGCGGCCGGCATGGCGACGATCACCCGGCAGACGCTGGTCTATGACAATTGGTACCGCTTCTATCGTCTCGAACTGACGATGGCGGACGGCGCATTGGCCGAGCGGCATTTGCTCGACAACGGCTCCGCCGTCGCGGTGCTGCCCTATGACCTCGAGCGCCGCTGCGTGCTGCTGATTTCGCAGCCGCGCGCCGCCGTGATCGCGGCCGGCGAGCCGCCGCTGCTCGAAACGATCGCAGGAATGCTCGAAAGCGCCGCGCCGGACGACCAGGTGCGTCAGGAAGCGCTCGAGGAAGCAGGCCTTAGGCTGGGCGCGCTGGTTCCGGTGGCGTCAGTGTGGTCGATGCCTTCGGTGTCGACCGAGCGGGTGCACCTGTACCTTGCCGAATATCGCGCGGGCGACCGCATCGGCCCCGGTGGCGGCGCCGAGGGTGAGCATGAGCATATCCAGACGCACGAAATCAGCTTCGACCGGCTGCGCGAGATGGTGGCCGAAGGCGAGCTGCGCGATGCGCATTCGCTGGTGCTGGCACAAGCGCTGCTGATGCGGCTGGCCGGCTAGACCGGCGCAGACCGCCTCAGTTCACCCCCGCCCGTCGAGGATCGCCTCGATCGCGTCGGTGACGTGCGCGATGTCCGCCATGCCGTCCACGCGCTTCACCAGCCCGCGCGCTTCGTAGATCGGCAGGATCGGCGCAGTCTTGGCGCGGTATTCGGTCATGCGCGTGCGCACCGTTTCCTCATTGTCGTCGGGACGGCGCTTGAACTCATGCGCGCCGCACTGGTCGCAAGTCTCGGCGACCGCGGGCAGCTTGAACTTGTCGTGATAGCCCTCGCCGCAGCTGGCGCAGGTGAAGCGGCCGGTGATGCGCTCGACCAGCGCGTCTTCGTCCACCACCAGCTCGATCACATGGTCGAGCGTGCGGCCACGTTCGGCGAGGATGGTGTCGAGCGATGCGGCCTGCGGCGCGGTGCGAGGATAGCCGTCGAAGATCGCGCCGGTCTCGTCGCCCAGCTCGTCGAGCCGCTCGCCGATGATTCCGCTGACGATCTCGTCGCTGACCAGCTCGCCGGCTTCCATCACGGCCTTGGCCTTGAGACCGACCGGGGTGCCGGCCTTGACCGCGGCGCGCAGCATGTCGCCGGTCGACAGCTGGACCATGCCGCGCTCGTCCTCGAGCCGCGACGCCTGGGTGCCCTTGCCGGCCCCAGGAGGCCCCAACAGGATGATGTTCAACAGACTTCCCCTCTGTTGCCGCCCCTTAGCGGAGACGGCCGCCCTTCAACTTCGCCTTCTTGATCAGGTCGCCATACTGGTGCGCCAGCAGGTGCGACTGGATCTGAGTCACCGTGTCCATGGTCACGTTGACGACGATGAGCAAGCTCGTTCCGCCAAGATAGAAAGGAATCGCCAGGGCGGAGACGAGATACTCGGGCAGCAGACAGATGATCGTGAGATACGCCGCGCCGATCACGGTGATGCGCGTCAGCACATAATCGAAATAGGCCTCGGTATTCTTGCCCGGGCGGATGCCGGGGATGAACCCGCCATAGCGCTTGAGGTTGTCCGCCGTCTCCTCGGGGTTGAACACCACTGCGGTGTAGAAGAACGAGAAGAAGATGATGCCCGCGCCATAGAGCAGCATGTACACGAGGCTGCCGTGCTGGAGGTACTGGTTGACGGTGATGATGAAGTCACCCCACCAGCCCGCGCCCGCCTGCTGCTGCCCCGCAAACTGGCTGATCGTCAGCGGCATCAACAGCAGCGACGACGCGAAGATCGGCGGAATCACGCCGGCGGTGTTGATCTTAAGCGGCAGGTGGCTGCGCTCCGACTGGACACCGCGCTGCGTCTGACGCTTGGGATACTGGATCAGGATGCGGCGCTGGGCGCGCTCCATGAAGCAGATGAACAGGACGAGGCCCGCGACCGCGGCCATGATCGCGACGAGCGTCACGGGGTTCATCGAACCGGTGCGGCCGCCTTCGAACAGCTGGACCAGCGTCGTCGGCAGATGCGCGACGATGCCGGCCATGATGATCAGCGAAATGCCGTTGCCGACGCCGCGGCTGGTGATCTGCTCACCCAGCCACATCAGGAACATCGTGCCGCCGATCAGCGAGATCACCGCGGCGACGCGGAACAGCATGCCAGGCTCGACCACCGGGGCGAGGCCCTGGGTCGCGCCCAGCGTCTCGAGCCCCACGGCGATGACATAGCCCTGCACCGCGGTCAGCGCGACGGTGCCGTAGCGGGTGTACTGGTTGAGCTTCTTGCGCCCGCTCTCGCCTTCCTTCTTGATCGCGGCGAGCTGCGGCGACAGCGAGGTCGCCAGCTGCACGACGATCGAGGCGGTGATGTAGGGCATCACGCCGAGCGCGATGACCGACATGCGCTCCAGCGCGCCGCCCGAGAAGGTGTTGAAGAAATCGAGCACGCCGCCCTGCGTGCGCTGCGCCAGCAGACCGAGCTGAGTCGGATCGACGCCCGGCAGCGGCACATAGCTCAGCATCCGGAAGATGATCAGCGCGCCGAGCGTGAACCACAGGCGCTTCTTGAGTTCGGTGGCCTGTCCGAACTTGGACAGGTTGAGCCCGGAGGCGAGTTGATCGGCTGCGGATGCCATGTGCGCGATTATCCTGGAAACCAAAGCGGCGGAGAAGCGTATGCCGCTACCCCGCCGCCCATATAGGTTACTGTCGGATCAGGGCAATGCGGCGCATCGCCCCGTCCACAGTTAAGTCAGGCCCGGAGAGGCTTAAGCCTTACCGGCCTTCTTGGCGGCGATGACCTTCTGCACCGAGCGATGCTTCGCGGCATGCTTGTCGGCAGCCGGCACGATCTCGGGGATCGTCACGCTGCCGCCGGCCTTCTCGACCGCCTCGATCGCGCCCTTCGACGCGCCGGCGACGGTGAAGCTGAGCTTCGCCGAGAACTCGCCCTTGCCGAGCAGGCGGACACCGTTCTTGCCGCCGCGCGCCAGACCGACGGCCTGCAGCGCTGCGTGATCGATGTCGGTCGCGGTCAGCTTGCCGGCGTCGACCAGCTTCTGGATCATGCCCAGATTGACCTCGGCATAGTCCTTGCCGTTCGGGTTGTTGAAGCCGCGCTTCGGGATGCGCATGTGGAGCGGCATCTGACCGCCCTCGAAGCCGTTGATCGCGACGCCCGAGCGCGCCTTGGCGCCCTTCTGGCCGCGGCCCGCGGTCTTGCCCTTGCCCGAGCCGATGCCGCGTCCGACGCGCATCCGGCCCTTGCGGGCGCCATCATTGTCCTTGATGTCGTTCAGTTTCATGTCGTGCACTCGCTTTCGCTTTTGTCGCGCTGAAATCGCCCGCAACGGGTGATTTCCGAAAATCGGAAAGGGGGCCGATAGCCCCCTCCCCTAAACTTGTCACCTGGAAAGGCGCCGGGGACCTTAGTCCTCGATCACCTCGACCATGTGATGCACCGCACGGATCATGCCGCGAACCGAAGGGGTATCCTCCAGCTCGCTGACCTTGTGCATCTTGTTCAGGCCCAGGCCGACCAGGGTCGCGCGCTGTTCCTTGACGCGGCGGATCGGCGAACCGGTCTGCTTGATCTTGATGGTCGCCATGTCGATTACTCCGTGATCGCCGCGGCTTCGGCCTCGGCGGCCTGCGAGCCGCCACGGCCCAGCAGATCGGCGATCTTCTTGCCGCGACGCTGCGCCACCGCCTTCGGCGAGGTCTGGTCGCCCAGCGCCTCGAAGGTCGCGCGGATCATGTTGTAGGGGTTCGAGGTGCCGACCGACTTGGTCACCACGTCGTGAACGCCCAGGCTCTCGAAGACGGCGCGCATCGGGCCGCCGGCGATGATGCCGGTACCGGCAGGGGCCGAGCGGAGCGTCACCAAGCCAGCGCCGAAATGGCCCTGACCGTCATGGTGCAGCGTCCGGCCCTCGCGCAGCGGCACGCGGACCATCTTCTTCTTGGCAGCGGCGGTCGCCTTCGAAATGGCTTCCGGCACTTCGCGCGCCTTGCCATGACCGAAGCCGACGCGGCCCTTGCCATCGCCCACGACGACCAGCGCCGCGAAGCCGAAGCGCTTGCCGCCCTTCACCGTCTTCGAAACGCGGTTGATGTGGACCAGCTTCTCGATCAGCTCCTCGCCGCCATCGTCGTTGCCGGGACCGCCACGGCCGCGATTGTCGCGACCGCCACGGTTGTCACGGCCGCCACGATTGTTGTTGCCGCCGCCGGGGCCACCACGGCCACGACCGCCACGGCCACCGCGCGGTGCGCCTGCATCGGGAGCGGCAGCGGCTTCGACCGGAGCCTCGGTCGTGTTGATTTCATCCGCCATCTTAGAACTCCAATCCGCCTTCACGGGCGGCATCCGCCAGCGCCTTGACCCGGCCGTGGAACAGGAAACCGCCACGGTCAAACACCACCTGCGTCACGCCGGCCTTCTTGGCCGCTTCCGCGATGCGCAGGCCGACGGCCTTGGCCGCATCGACGTTCGCGCCGGTCGAGCCGCGCACGTCCTTCTCCAGCGTCGAAGCGGCGGCGAGGGTCTTGCCCTGCGCGTCGTCGATCACCTGGACGTAGATGTGCTTGCCCGAGCGATGCACCGAGAGCCGCGGACGGCTGCCAGCGCGCGCCTTGAGCGCGGTACGATTGCGGCGGCGCCGCTTCTCGAAGAGAGAGAGACCCTTGCTCATTACTTCTTCTTCCCTTCCTTGCGGAAGATGAACTCGCCCTCGTACTTGATGCCCTTGCCCTTGTACGGCTCGGGCTTACGCCAGCGACGGATTTCCGCGGCAAACTGGCCGACGGCCTGCTTGTCGTTGCCCGAGATCTCGACGGTCGTCTGGTCGGGGGTCTTGACCTCCACACCTTCCGGCACGTCCAGATCGACGTCATGCGAATAGCCCAGCTGAAGCTTCAGCTTGCGGCCCTGCGCGTTGGCGCGATAACCGACGCCGGTGATCAGCAGCTTCTTGGTGAAGCCCTCGGTCACCCCGGTCACCAGATTCTGGACCAGCGTGCGCTGCATGCCCCAGAACGCCTTGGCGCGCTTGGTGTCGTTGGCCGGCTTTACCACCAGCACGCCGTCGCCCATCTCATAGGAGATGTCGTCCGACGCCGGCATGGTGAGGGTGCCCTTCGGCCCCTTCACGCTGACCACACCGCCCTCGACGCTGGCGGTGACGCCGGCGGGAACGGGGATCGGCTTCTTTCCGGTACGGCTCATCAGAACACCTCCGCCAGCACTTCGCCGCCGACATTCTGGTCGCGCGCTTCGGCGTCGGACAGAACGCCGCGAGGCGTCGAGACGATCGTGATGCCGAGGCCGTTGCGGACGCGCGGCAGCTCCTTCGAGCCCGAATAGACGCGGCGGCCAGGCTTCGAGACGCGCGCGATCGACTTGATCGCGGGCTGGCCCTCGAAATACTTCAGCTCGATGCGGATGCCGGCCGCGGGGCCCATCTGCTCTTCGCTGTAGCCACGGATATAGCCTTCGCGCTGGAGCACGTCGAGCACGCGGGCACGCAACTTCGACGCTGGCGTCAGGACGCTGTCCTTGCGCGCGCGCTGGCCGTTGCGGATGCGGGTGAGCATATCACCCAGGGGATCGGTCAATGCCATCTTCGTATGCCCTTACCAGCTCGACTTCGTGACGCCGGGGATCAGGCCCTTGTTGGCCAGATCGCGCAGCATGACGCGTGCGAGACGGAACTTGCGGTAGTAGCCGCGCGGACGGCCGGTGAGCTCGCACCGGTTGCGGATGCGGGTCGGGTTCCCGTTGCGGGGAATCTCGGCCATCTTGAGACGTGCGATCAGACGCTCGGTGTCGTCGAGCGACTTGTCGTTCGCAATCGCCTTCAGCTTCGCATATTTGCCGGCGTACTTCTTCACCAGCTGCTTGCGACGCTCGTTCTTGTTCACGGAACTCAGTTTCGCCATGACTTAAGTTCTCTTTCCCTTACGCTGCCTGCTTCGCTTCGCCGTCCGCCTCGATGGGGAACGGGAAACCGAAGAGACGGAGGAGCTCGCGAGCTTCTTCGTCGGTGTTGGCGGTGGTGGTCACGATCACGTCCATGCCGCGCACCTTGTCGATGCGGTCATAGTTGATCTCGGGGAACACGATCTGTTCCTTGATGCCGCAGGCATAGTTGCCCCGGCCGTCGAACGACTTGTCGTTCAGGCCGCGGAAGTCGCGAACGCGCGGCAGCGCGATCGTGATGAAGCGGTCGAGAAACTCGTACATCCGCTCGCGGCGCAGCGTGACCTTGCAGCCGATCGCCATGCCCTCGCGCAGCTTGAACTGCGCGATCGACTTCTTCGCCTTGGTGACGACAGGCTTCTGGCCGGCGATCAGCTCCATTTCCTGGGCTGCGCTCTCGACCTTCTTCTTGTCCTGGGTCGCTTCGCCGACGCCCATGTTGAGCACGATCTTCGAGATCTTCGGCACTTCCATGACGTTCTTGTAACCGAACTTCTCGGTCATCGCCTTGGCGATGGTCTCGTCATACATCTTGCGCATGCGCGGCGTGTAGGAATCAGCCATTGATGACCTCCCCGGTCTTGACGGCGACGCGGACCTTCTTGCCGTCGCGCTCCTCGAAGCGGACGCGCGTGGCCTTGCCGTCCTTGGTCACATGCGCGACCTTGGAGACGTGCAGCGGCGCTTCGGCGCGCTTGAGGCCGCCCTGCGGATCGCCCTGGCTCGGCTTGGTGTGGCGCACGGCGACGTTGACGCCGGCGACGACGACCTTGCCGTCCTTGGGCAGCGACTTGGTGACTTCGCCGGTCTTGCCCTTGTCCTTGCCGGACAGGACGATGACCGTGTCACCCTTCTTGATCTTGGCAGCAGCCATCACAGCACCTCGGGGGCGAGCGAAATGATCTTCATAAAGCCCTTCGAGCGCAGCTCGCGGACCACCGGGCCAAAGATACGGGTGCCGATCGGCTCCTCGTTCTTGTTGACCAGGACGGCGGCATTGCCGTCGAAGCGGATCACCGAGCCATCGGCGCGGCGGACGTCCTTGGCGGTGCGGACGATGACGGCGCGATGCACGTCACCCTTCTTCACCTTGCCGCGGGGCTGTGCTTCCTTGATGCTGACGACGATGACGTCGCCCACGCCGGCGAAGCGACGCTTCGACCCGCCCAGCACCTTGATGCACTGCACCCGCTTCGCGCCGCTATTGTCAGCGACGTCGAGATTGGACTGCATCTGGATCATCGATCCGGTTCCTTCTCTCTCGGCCTACCGGGACCCATGGCCCGGGGGTTCCAGTTAAAGCTGTTTAGGCCCGAAGACCTTAGGCGTTGTCGGCCCGCTCGGGGGTCGCGTGAGTATCCACCCGCTCGATCACCTTCCAGGTCTTCAGCTTGCTGATCGGCGCGGTCTCTTCGATCCGCACGGTCTCGCCCGCCTTGTACTCGTTGCCCTCGTCATGGGCGTGATACTTCTTCGAGCGGCGGATGATCTTGCCGTAGAGCGCATGCTTGACCTTGCGCTCCACGTTCACGACCACCGTCTTGTCGCCCTTGTCGGACACGATCTGCCCGGTCAGCACGCGCTTCGGCATGTTTCGTGTCCTCTTACTTCGCAGCCGAGCGCGAACGCTCGGACTGCAGCGTCTTGATGCGCGCGATGTCCTTGCGGACTTCCTTCACGCGGCTCGGCTTCTCGAGCTGGCTGGTCGCCGCCTGAAAGCGCAGGTTGAATGCCTCGCGCTTCAGGTTGCCCAGCTCCTCGCCCAGCTGATCGTCGCTCTTCGCGCGCAGATCGGTTGCCTTGGTCATCTCTATCAACCCTCCAGGTGCGACGTGTCGCCGAGGCGGGCCACGACCTTGGTTTTGATCGGCAGCTTCATCGCCGCACGCTCGAACGCTTCCGCGGCGAGCGGGCCGGGAACGCCGTCCAGCTCGAACAGGATGCGGCCCGGCTTGACGCGAGCGGCCCAATATTCGAGGCCGCCCTTGCCCGAGCCCATGCGGACTTCAGCCGGCTTGCTCGACACCGGAACGTCCGGGAAGATGCGGATCCACAAACGGCCCTGACGGCGGATGTGACGCGTGATCGCGCGGCGAGCCGCCTCGATCTGGCGCGCGGTGATCCGCTCGGGCTCCAGCGCCTTCAGGCCGTAGGAGCCGAAGTTCAGCGTCGCGCCGCCCTTGGCCTCGCCCTTGATCCGGCCCTTGAAGGCCTTGCGGAACTTGGTCTTTTTCGGTTGCAGCATTGCCTAAGCCCTTAGCGACGGTCGTCGCGCGCCGGGCGAACGCCCGACGTCTGCGATTCCATGTTCAGGCGATCGGTCGCCATCGGATCATGGCCCAGGATCTCGCCCTTGAAGATCCAGACCTTGACGCCGCACACGCCATAAGCGGTGTGCGCTTCGGCAGTGGCATGATCGACGTTCGCGCGCAGCGTATGCAGCGGCACGCGGCCTTCACGATACCATTCCGACCGCGCGATCTCGGCGCCGCCGAGACGGCCGCCGCAGTTGATGCGGATGCCTTCCGCGCCCAGACGCATCGCCGACTGAACGGCGCGCTTCATGGCGCGGCGGAACGCGATGCGGCGCTCCAGCTGATCGGCGATGCCCTGTGCGACGAGCTTGGCGTCGACTTCGGGCTTGCGGATCTCGACGATGTTCAGCGACACGTCCGAGCTGGTCATCGACCCGAGCTTCTTGCGAAGCTTCTCGATGTCGGTGCCCTTCTTGCCGATGATCACGCCGGGACGCGCAGCGAAGATGCTAACACGGCACAGCTTGGCGGGACGCTCGATCACGACCTTCGAGATCGCCGCCTGCGGCAGCGTCTTCATGATGTACTGGCGGATCTTGAGATCCTCCAGCAGCAAGCGGCCATAGTCGGCGCCCTCGGCGAACCAGCGGCTGTCCCAGGTACGGTTGATCTGCAGACGCAGACCGATCGGGTTGCTCTTGTGACCCATTATGCTTCTTCCTGCACTTCGCGCACGACGATGCGCAGACGGCTGAACGGCTTGAGGATGCGCGTCGACTTGCCGCGACCACGGGTGTGGAAGCGCTTCATCGTGATCGACTTGCCGACCGAAGCCTCGGCGACGACGAGCGCGTCGACGTCGAGGTTATGGTTGTTCTCGGCATTGGCGATGGCCGAAGCCAGCACCTTGCGCGCGTCAACCGCCATCGCCTTGGTCGAGAACTGAAGGATATTCAGCGCGTCACCGGCCTTCTTGCCGCGGATCAGGCCCGCAACCAGGTTCAGCTTCTGGGCCGAACCGCGGATCTGCGTGCCGACCGACAGCGCCTCATTGTCGCCGACGCGACGGGGAGCCTTGGGCTTCGACATTAGCGCTTACCCTTCTTGTCGGCGGCGTGGCCCGGGAAGTACCGGGTCGGCGCGAACTCGCCGAGCTTCATGCCGACCATGTCTTCGTTGACCGACACCGGCACGAACTTGCGGCCGTTGTAGACGCTGAAGGTCAGGCCGACGAACTGCGGCAGGATGGTCGAGCGACGCGACCAGGTCTTGATCGGACCGCCACGGCCCGAGGCTTCCTGAGCGGTCTCGGCCTTCTTGAGGAGGTGCAGGTCGACGAACGGACCCTTCCAGACTGAGCGAGCCATCGGTTAGCCCTTCTTCTTCGCGTGGCGGCTGCGGATGATGAACTTGTCCGTCGCCTTGTTGTGACGGGTGCGAGCACCCTTGGTCGGCTTGCCCCACGGGGTGACCGGATGACGGCCGCCCGAGGTCCGGCCTTCACCACCGCCATGCGGATGGTCGACCGGGTTCTTGGCGACGCCGCGGGTCAGCGGGCGGATGCCCTTCCAGCGGTTGCGGCCGGCCTTGGCGAGGTTGGTGTTGCCGTTGTCGGGGTTCGACACGGCGCCAACGGTGCACATGCACTCGCCGCGGATGTAGCGCTGCTCGCCCGAGTTCAGGCGAACGATCACCATGCCGCGGTCACGGCCGACGACCTGCACATAGGTGCCTGCCGAACGTGCGATCTGACCGCCCTTGCCAGGCTTCATCTCGACATTGTGGACGATCGTGCCGACCGGCGCCTGGCCGATCTCCATCGCGTTGCCCGGCTTCACGTCGGTCTTCTTCGCCGCGATCACCTTGTCGCCGACGCCGAGGCGCTGCGGGGCGATGATGTAGGCGACGCGATCCTTCCCGTTCTCGTCCGCGCCATAGTTGATCAGCGCGATGAAAGCGGTGCGGTTGGGATCATATTCGATCCGCTCCACCGTGCCCTCGACGTCCCAGGTGCGACGCTTGAAGTCGATGATGCGATAGCGCTGCTTGTGGCCCCCCGCGATGCCGCGCGAGGTCACGTGGCCCTTGTTGTTGCGGCCGCCGGTCTTGCGCTTGCCTTCGGTCAGCGCCTTGACGGGGCCGCCCTTGTGCAGACCCGAACGGTCCACCAGGATCAGGCCACGCCGCGCCGGCGAAGTCGGGTTATAATTCTTTAGAGCCATTTCAGTTGACCCCCTGCGTCACGTCGATCGAGTCACCATCCTTGAGGGTGACGATCGCCTTCTTGATGTCCGACCGGGTGTAGGGCTTGCCCTTCCACTTCTTGGTCTTGCCCTTCTGGACGATGGTGTTGACCGCGGTCACCTTCACATCGAACAGCGCCTCGACGGCCGCCTTGATCTGCGGCTTGGTCGACGTGTTGGCCACCTTGAACACCACGGCGTTCGCCTCGGAGACGAGCGTCGACTTCTCGGTGATGTGCGGCGCGACGATCACGTCATAGTGACGGATGTCGATCTGCTCCTGCTTCTTAGCCATTGAAGCGCGCCTCCAGCTTTTCGACGGCAGCGCGGGTCAGGACCAGCGTGTCGTGCTTCATGATGTCGTAAACGTTGGCGCCCACCGCCGGCAGAACGTTGACGTTCACCAGGTTGCGCGCCGCGAGGAAGCCATTGCCGGCCTCGGCGTCGATCACCAGCGTCTTCTTGCCGACCTTGAGGCCTTCGAACTGGCCCTTGAGCGACTTCGACTTCTCACCCTCGAACGTATCGAGGACGATCAGCGAACCCGCCTTGGCATGGCTCGAAAGCGCCATCTTCAGGCCCAGCGCGCGAACCTTCTTGTTCAGCGAGATGTTGAAGTCGCGCAGACGAGCGCCGTGCGCCTTGCCGCCGCCGATGAAGATCGGGGCTGCGCGGTCGCCGTGACGAGCCGTACCGCCGCCCTTCTGGCGGCCGAACTTCTTGCCGGTGCGCGACACTTCCGAACGCTCACGCGTCGGACGTGCGGTGCCGCGGCGGTTCCACAGCTGCCAGGTGACGACACGGTGCAGGATGTCGGCGCGCGGCTCGACGCCGAACACTTCGTCGTTCAGCTCGATGTCGCCCGATGCCTTCGCGTCGAGGGTTTGAACCTTGATCTTCATGTTCAGCCCTCCTGGCCTTCGGTCGCCTCAGGGGCCTCGGTCACTTCTGCCGGGGTGTCCGCGGGGGCGTCATTGTTGCTGTTGGCAGCCTGCTTGAGGCCGGCGGGGAACGGCGCATCCTTGTGCGCCGGAACCTTCACCGAGTCCTTGACGAACAGCCAGCCGCCCTTCGAGCCAGGGACCGAACCCTTGACGAAGATGAGGCCGCGCTCGACGTCGGTGCCGACGATTTCGAGGTTCTGCTGGGTGCGGTTCTTGTCGCCCATGTGGCCGGCCATCTTCTTGTTCTTGAAGACCTTGCCCGGATCCTGGCGCTGACCGGTCGAACCGAGCGCACGGTGGCTGATCGAGACGCCGTGCGTCGCGCGCATGCCGCCGAAGCCCCAGCGCTTCATGCCGCCCTGGAAGCCCTTGCCCTGCGTCTTGCCCTGGATGTCGACGAGCTGACCCGCGACGAAATGGTCAGCCGAAATCTCGGCGCCCACGTCGAGCAGACCGTCTTCATCAACGCGGAATTCCGCGAGGATCGCCTTGGGCTCCACTTCGGCCTTGCCGAACTGGCCGCGCTGCGGCTTGGCGACGTTCTTCGCCTTGGCGCTGCCAGCGCCGAGCTGGACGGCGGTGTAGCCATCGGTGTTCATTTCGCGACGGGCGACGACCTGCAAGCCTTCGAGGCTCAGGACGGTGACCGGCACGTGGCGGCCGTCGTCCTTGAACAGGCGGGTCATCCCCAGTTTCTTCGCGATCACGCCAGTGCGCATGATCCATACACTCCATAACAGAGGCACCCGCCGGACCATTCCGATGGGTGCGTGCCTTCAGCCCGAATATGCGATGCGAGCCCCCGTCCGGGCTGAGTTCCCTGCCTTGCGGCGGGGAAAGACGGGGGACGCAGACCCGGGCGAACCCGGCGGTATCCCTATGTCGTTTTTGAGCCTTGGCTCCGGTCGGACCAAAAGGATCGGGATCGATCCGGCCAACCCTGCATGATCCCGATGGAATCACGCGAATCTCGTGGGAAGCGGCGCCTTTACGTGAGGCCGGCCTCCCTGTCCACCCCCTGCCCCGCGCTTTGCGGCGGGCCGGGAACGGAAACAGCCCCGGCTGGTGCCCGAGGCTGCGTCAACTGGCTCAGGCCAGCTTGATTTCCACGTCGACGCCGGCCGCGAGGTCCAGCTTCATCAGCGCGTCGACCGTCTGCGCGGTCGGCTGCACGATGTCGAGCAGGCGCTTGTAGGTGCGCGTCTCGAACTGCTCGCGCGACTTCTTGTCGATGTGCGGGCCACGGTTGACCGTGAACTTGTCGATGTGGGTCGGGAGCGGGATCGGGCCACGGATCATGGCGCCGGTGCGGCGCGCGGTGTCGGCGATGTCGCTGGCGGCCTGGTCGAGCACGCGGTGATCGAACGCCTTCAGGCGAATGCGGATATTGTTGTCCATGTACCCTACCGATGCGAAAGAGCGGGACCCGTTGCCGGGTCTCTTGCTGGTTCAAACTCAAACTGGAGGCGCGCCACTACAGGGAAGCGCGATTCGGATCAAGGGGTGAAGGCGGGATTTTTCGCGCGCGCGCTTACAGGCACTTCCCCGTCGCCTGCCCCAGCTCGGGCAACACGCGCAGCCGCCGCTTTCCCCAATAGCTGACGTCGATCGACACGCGCACCTTCGAACCAGCCTTGCGCCAGATGTTCTGGTCACCGCGATCGTCTATCTGGGTGCGGCACAACCGCCATCCCGACACCGCTAGTTTGCGGGCCACCGCCACAACAGCGCGCTGGTCGCGCTCGTGCCACAGCGTCAGCTGGTCGAAGCCGCCGCCCCCGTCCGCTCCGCGTGCGTCGATAGCGCCCTGATAGGGGCCTTCTCCGGCCAGATAGATGCCGTCCCGGCGGCAGCGCAGATAGCTGTTGAAGTCGAGGCAGCGCGTAAATCCGGCGCGCTGCGCGAACGCGAGGCTGCCCGTGACCGGCAAACCCTCGACCGACAGATTGCCCGGCGGGACGCGTGCGGGCTCGCATCCGCCAGCGAGGATCAGAATCAGGGAGGTCGCCACGCGCTTCATCGACCGTCCCCTCGCTTCACCGCCCGGCATTGAAGTAATGTAACGTGGAGTGCCGTCAATGACGGCGCCGAACAGCGGGGCGTATGCACGAAAAAGCCCGGCCTCCCCTTCGGGAAGCCGGGCTCTTCTGTTTCAACCCTTGCGGGTCGAAATACTTACTTCTCGATCGTCGCCACGACGCCGGCGCCGACGGTGCGGCCGCCTTCGCGGATCGTGAAGCGCTGGCCGACGTCCATCGCGATCGGCGCGATCAGCTTGACGCCCAGCGCGACGTTGTCGCCCGGCATGACCATCTCGGTGCCGGCAGGCAGCTCGATCGTGCCGGTGACGTCGGTGGTGCGGAAGTAGAACTGCGGACGATAGTTGGCGAAGAACGGCGTGTGACGGCCACCCTCGTCCTTCGACAGCACGTACACTTCCGACTGGAAGTCGGTGTGCGGCTTGATCGAACCCGGCTTGGCGAGAACCTGGCCACGCTCGACCTCTTCACGGCCGACGCCGCGGATCAGCGCGCCGATGTTGTCGCCAGCGCGGCCCTCGTCGAGCAGCTTGCGGAACATTTCGACGCCCGTGACGGTGGTCTTGCGGACGGCTTCCTGGATGCCGACGATCTCGACTTCCTCGCCAACCTTGACGATGCCGGTCTCGACGCGGCCGGTGACGACCGTGCCGCGGCCCGAGATCGAGAACACGTCTTCGATCGGCATCATGAACGGCTTGTCCAGCGGACGCTCCGGCTGCGGGATCGACTCGTCGACGGCGGCCATGAGCGCGAGAATCGCTTCCTTGCCCAGCTTGTCGTCCGAACCCGACAGCGCGGCAGTCGCCGAACCGCGGATGATCGGAATGTTGTCGCCATCGAAGTCGCGCTTGCTCAGCTCTTCGCGGATTTCCATCTCGACCAGCTCGAGGATTTCCTCGTCGTCGACCAGATCGACCTTGTTGAGGAACACGACCATCGTCGGCACGCCGACCTGACGCGCGAGCAGGATGTGCTCCTTGGTCTGCGGCATCGGGCCGTCGGTCGCGGCAACCACCAGGATCGCGCCGTCCATCTGCGCGGCGCCGGTGATCATGTTCTTCACATAGTCGGCGTGGCCCGGGCAATCGACGTGCGCATAGTGGCGCGCCGCGGTCTCATACTCGACGTGCGCGGTCGAGATGGTGATGCCGCGCTCGCGCTCTTCGGGCGCCTTGTCGATGTTGGCGAAGTCGACGGCGACGCCGCCCGAGGTCTCAGCGAGAACCTTGGTGATCGCGGCCGTCAGCGAGGTCTTGCCGTGATCGACGTGACCGATGGTGCCGATGTTGAGATGCGGCTTGTTCCGCTCGAATTTTGCCTTCGCCATTTTTTCCTACCTTCTAGATCAATTTCGCGGCCGGTCAGGGCGCCACGCGAACGCGGCCCCTTAGCGACTCATTTCGGATTATGCCAGCTTCGCTTTCACTTCGTCGGCCACATTCGGCGGCACTTCGTCGTAATGCGAGAACTGCATGCTGTACTGCGCACGGCCCTGGGTGAACGAGCGGAGCTGGTTCACATAGCCGAACATGTTGGCCAGCGGAACCATCGCCTCGACCGTCTGGGCGTTGCCCCGGCTGTCGGTGCCCTGGATCTGGCCACGGCGGCTGTTGATGTCGCCGATGACGTCGCCCAGATAGTCCTCGGGGGTCACCACTTCCACCTTCATCACGGGCTCGAGCAGCGTGATGCCCGACTTCTGGGCCGCTTCGCGCATCGCGCCACGGGCACAGATTTCGAACGCCAGCGCCGACGAGTCGACGTCATGGTACGCGCCGTCATAGACCAGCACCTCGAAGTCGATGATCGGGAAACCGACCAGCGAACCGGTTTCGGCCGTCTCGCGGAAGCCCTTCTCGATCGCGGGGATATATTCCTTCGGAATGTTACCACCCTTGATTTCGTCCTTGAAGACGAAGCCCGACCCGCGCTCGCCCGGCGTCAGCTTGACCTTGACGCGGCCGAACTGACCGGTGCCGCCCGACTGCTTCTTGTGGGTATAGTCGATATCGACCGGCTTCTTGAGATACTCGCGATACGCCACCTGCGGCGCGCCGACATTCGCCTCGACCTTGAACTCGCGCTTCATGCGGTCGACCAGAATCTCGAGGTGGAGCTCGCCCATCCCCTTGATGATGGTCTGACCACTCTCGGCGTCCGAGGTCACACGGAACGACGGATCCTCGCGAGCGAGACGATTGAGCGCGACGCCCATCTTCTCCTGGTCGGCCTTGGTCTTCGGCTCCACCGACAGCTCGATCACCGGCTCGGGGAATTCCATCCGCTCGAGAATGATCGGCGCGTTGATGGCGCACAGCGTGTCGCCGGTCGTGGTGTCCTTCAGCCCCGCCAGCGCGACGATGTCGCCCGCATAAGCCTCGGTGATGTCCTCGCGGCTGTTCGCATGCATCAGCAGCATGCGGCCAACCTTTTCCTTCTTGTCCTTGACCGAGTTCGTGACCTGCGACGCGGCTTCGAGCTTGCCCGAATAGATGCGCGCGAAGGTCAGCGTGCCGACGAACGGATCGTTCATGATCTTGAACGCCAGCGCCGAGAAGGGCTCGCTGTCCGACGAAGGACGCTCGTCCGGCGTCTCGCCGTCGAGCTTCACGCCCTTGATCGCGGGAACGTCGAGCGGCGAAGGCAGATAGTCGACCACGGCGTCGAGCAGGGGCTGCACGCCCTTGTTCTTGAACGCCGAGCCGCACACCACCGGCACGAACGCCATGCTGAGCGTACCCTTGCGGATCAGCTTCTTGAGGTCGGCGGTGCTCGGCTCGTTGCCTTCGAGATAGGCTTCCATCAGGTCGTCATCGAGTTCGACGGCCATTTCGATCAGGTCGTTGCGATATTTCGCAGCCTTTTCGACCAGGTCCGCGGGAATGTCCTGATATTCGAACTTCGCGCCCAGCGACTCTTCGAGCCAGATGATCGCGCGGTTCTCGACCAGATCGACCAGGCCCTTGAAGCCGCCCTCGATGCCGATCGGCAGATACAGAACGGCCGGACGCGCGCCGAGGCGCTCGATGATCGAATCGACGCAGAAGTAGAAATCCGCGCCGGTGCGGTCGAGCTTGTTGACGAAGCACATGCGCGGCACGCCGTACTTGTCGGCCTGACGCCACACCGTCTCCGACTGCGGCTCAACGCCGGCAACACCGTCGAAGCACGCAACCGCGCCGTCGAGCACGCGCAACGAACGCTCGACTTCGATCGTGAAGTCGACGTGGCCCGGCGTGTCGATGATGTTGATCAGGTGCTCTTCGCCCTTGCCTTCGTCGGCGCGCCACTTGCACGTCGTCGCGGCGGACGTGATCGTGATCCCGCGCTCCTGCTCCTGCTCCATCCAGTCCATCGTCGCCGTGCCTTCGTGCACTTCGCCGATCTTGTAGGACTTGCCGGTGTAATAGAGGATGCGCTCGGTCGTCGTCGTCTTGCCGGCGTCGATGTGCGCCATGATGCCGATATTGCGATAACGCTCGAGCGGATGGCTGCGGGCCATGATCGGGGTTCCTTAGAGATTTGGGGAGCCGTTTGTCGCGGCTCCCCAGGATATAGGTTCGAAAATTACCAGCGGTAGTGGCTGAACGCGCGGTTCGCTTCGGCCATACGATGGGTGTCTTCACGCTTCTTCACGGCGTTGCCGCGGTTGTTCGAAGCATCCAGCAGCTCGCCCGACAGGCGCGCCGACATGGTGTTTTCCGAACGGTTGCGCGCGGACGTGATCAGCCAACGGATCGCGAGCGCCTGCGCACGCTCCGGACGGACTTCGACCGGGACCTGATAGGTCGCACCGCCGACGCGGCGGCTGCGGACCTCGATGCCCGGCTTGATGTTGTTGAGCGCCTCGTGGAAGACCCCGATCGGGTCCTTCTTCGCGCGCTGCTCGACAACTTCGAGCGCCGAATAGACGATGCCTTCGGCGACGGCCTTCTTGCCGTCCAGCATGACGCTGTTCATGAACTTCGAGAGAACCTGATCTCCGTACACGGGATCGGGCAGGATTTCCCGCTTTTCGGGACGACGACGACGTGCCATCTTGAATTTCCTTCTAAACTTCAGCGTATCCGGAACACGTCCGGGGCTTACTTTGGCTTACTTGGGACGCTTCGCGCCGTACTTCGAACGGCTCTGCTTGCGGTCCTTGACACCCTGGGTATCGAGCACGCCGCGCAACACGTGATAGCGGACGCCGGGAAGGTCGCGAACGCGGCCGCCACGGATCAGCACGACCGAGTGCTCCTGCAGGTTGTGGCCTTCGCCGGGGATATAGCTGATGACTTCGCGCTGGTTCGTCAGGCGGACCTTGGCCACCTTGCGAAGCGCGGAGTTCGGCTTCTTCGGAGTCGTCGTATAGACGCGGGTGCAGACGCCGCGCTTCTGCGGGTTCTGCTCCATCGCAGGGACCTTCGACTTGGCCTTCTGCGGTTCGCGGCCCTTGCGGACCAGCTGGTTGATCGTCGGCATGAAGCCCTTCACCTTTGTGTTTACCGGTCGCCCGGCGGTTACTTTGCTGAAGCCCTTTACGAGCGAATACGAAAAGGCCCCGGCGGTCGAAAACGACCTCCCAGGCCAGATGCGTCTCCAGCAACGTTCAGCTCTGCCCCGCCTGGACTCGGCCATTCGGGACGCGGGCGCCTATACGCAGCAGAGCCGATGCGGTCAACCGGATCGAAAGACGTGGCGTGCGATGCAGCGGCGATGCACCCGATTCCATTTCCCGCCTATCACCGTTCGCGCGCCGCCGCCATCGTCACCGCTTTGGCCGCATGCGCCGCGACGATCGCGTTGAGCGGAGTTGGGGCGCCGGCCCCTTCCCTGCCCGCCTTGGCCGTCGCGCTGGGCGCGGACCGCGCCTTGGTCATCGGCCTGGCGTTGCCGCTGCTCGCCGGCCTCGTCGCTTTCCACGCCGCGCGGCTTTCCGCCGAGCCAGCCGGATCGCTCGGCCACGCCGCGCTCCCGTCCGCACTGGCGGCGCTTCTGCTCATGCCGGACGCGAGCACAGTGGGCATGCTGCCAGCGCTGATCGCCGCATCGATGCTTCCGCTCGACCGCAGCGCCGATCGGATCACCGCGATTTTGGTGCTGTGCGGCGCACTTCTCGCACTGCTCGATGGCACCGCAGCGATCACGGTTTGCGGCCTTTTCATCATGATCCTGTTGCTGGCAGGCGCACTTAGCGCGCGTCGTTCAGCTCCGATGGCCGCAAACGACAATATCGGACCGCACCTGCAAGCTTCGTCCCCATGGCTTGGCCTCGATCTGCGCCATGTTACCTTCGCCGGCGAATCATCCGGGGAAGTGGGGAATAGTTCATGTTCAACAAAGGCACGCGTGGCGACGATCGTCCATTGATCGCAACGCCGATCCAGAGTTCGGGGAACGGGAAACGCGGCCAGTTCTCGGTGCTCGGCGCGGACCTCACCATCACCGGCAATGTCAGCGCCACCGCCGAGCTGCACCTCGAAGGGCGGATCGAGGGCGATGTCGATTGCGGCACGCTCTTGCAGGGCGCTGAAAGCCAGATCGTCGGCAACGTCCGCGCGGAAAGTGCACGCCTTGCCGGATCGATCGAAGGCACGGTCCGCGTCCGCCAGCTTACCGTAGAGCGCACCGCGCGCATTACCGGCGATGTCGAATATGAGAATATCACGATGGAAAATGGCGGCCATATCGATGGCCGGCTCAAGCATATGAGCCGCACCGTATCGGTGTCGGCCCCCGCGACGAGCCTCGACCCGACGCCGGTCGCGCCGGCTGGCGACCTGCTGACCCCGAACTTCGGCCAGAGCAGCGCGGCCTGACCGCGCCGGGTGCGGGTTACTCCACCCGCACCCCGCCCTTGATCACCGCCGACACCTTCGTCAGCACGCCGACGTCCTTCAGCGGGTCGCCCTCGACCGCGACGATGTCGCCATAGCGGCCCACGGCGATCGCGCCGACGTCCTTCTCACGCCCGAGCGCCTGCGCGGCGTTGACGGTCGCGGCGCGCATCGCCTCGATCGGCGTCATGCCATATTCGACCATCGTGCGGAACTGACCCGCCGCGGTGCCGTGCGGCATCACCCCGGCATCGGTGCCGAACACCATCCTGACGCCCGCCGCATGGGCCTTGCGGAAATTGTCGCGCTGGATCTGCGCGACTTCGCGGTCCTTGCGCAGATTGTCCTCGAGCACGCCGTTTTTCTTTCCCTCGGCCTGGGTATAGTCGGTGTTGTAGATATCCATCGAGAACCACACCGGCTGCTTGCGCGCCGCGGCGAGCCGAATGCCCTCGTCATCGACCAGACTGGCATGCTCGATCGTGTCGATACCGGCGCGGATCGCCGCCTTGATCCCGGCCGCGCCATGCGCGTGGGCGGCGACTCTCAGGCCCCATTGATGCGCCTCGTCGGCGATGGAGCGCATCTCCTCTTCGGACAGCTGCTGCTGCCCCGGCTCGGTATTGCGCGAAAAGACGCCGCCGGTGGCGCAGATCTTGATCACCTCGGCGCCGTACTTGCGCTGCTCACGCACGCGCTGGCGCAATTCCTGCGGCCCGTCGCCGACCGCCACGCCCTTGGCCTTGAACGAGGGCGGCAAATAGGTCTGGTCGCAATGCCCTCCGGTCGCGCCGAGCGAATGCGCCGCGGGCACGATCCGCGGCCCCACGATCAGCCCCTCGTCGATCGCCTGCTTGTAGCCGACATCGGCATAATTCTCCGACCCGACATTGCGGACGGTGGTGAAGCCAGCCTTCAACATCGCGCGCGCATTGGCGACGCCCTGCGCCGTCCAGAAGCTGTCGGTAAATTGCAGCCCGGTATAGCCGCCATAGAGCGGGTTTCTGTCGAGATGGACGTGCATGTCGATCAGCCCGGGCAGGATCGTCTTGCCCGACAAGTCGATATGCCGGACATCGGCGCCCCACTTCACCGTGCGCGCATCGGCGACGCTGGTGATGCGGCCGTCGGTGATGAAGACGGCGAGATAGTCCACCGTCTTGCCGCTCACGACATCGACCATGCGCTCGGCGGTGACCACCACCGTCTCGGCCGCCGCCGGCATCGCCATCATCGCGGCGGCGAGCGCGCCCATCATGCTGAACTTCATCGGGTTTCCTTTGTTCGCTGCGGCAGCAACGCTCGCCGCTACCACGCGGCAGGTCAACTCGGATCGGTTCCCGGCTCCCGCGGCCCCTCCTCGGGGACGCAGATATCGTGGTCGGGCGGCGCGAGCGCGAAGCTGAACCCCTGGGCGCCCTCGCGCATCACGAGGTTGAACGGCTTCGTATCCACCGGATTGCGCGACGGCCGCGTCACATGCAGCAGCAGGTTCATCGGCGACGCCGCCTGCCCGCGCGGCAAGGCATAGCTCAGCGCGACCTCCCGCGCGCCCGCCTGCGCGTTGGAAAAGCCGAACTGCTTCCACAGCCCCGCCGGCTTGTCGTCGGTCGAGATGAGGCCGGGCAGCGAGAAACGCCCGCCCTCGCGATACCCGCCGGTCTCGCGCGACACGAGATTGCCGTCGACATAGGTCTCGCGCGTCCACGACACGGTCAGCGACCACTCGCCCCACATCGCGCAGATATCGGCACGCCTGGGCGCTTGCAGGTCGCCCTCGGGCGTCTCGATCCAGCCCGACTGGAAGGTGCCCTTGTCGGGCGACTTGGCGACATCGGCGAACACCACCACCGTGTCGCCCGCGCGCTTGGCGCCGACGCGCAGCGAGATGCCGGTCTCCGGGTCGGTGAAGACCGTCTTCTCGGAATCCTTGATCTTGCAATCGGCGAGCGGCGGACCGCCCTTGCCACCCCCGCCGCCACCACCACCACCGCCGCCCAACAGTCCCCCGGCGAGGCCGCCCAGCGTCGACACCAGTTTCTTCGCGGCGCGCGCGCCCGATCCCACCTTGCCGTTCGATCCGATTTTGATCGGCGCGCGGCCCGGCTTCTTGCCGTCGGACGGGCACGCCTTTTTCTTGCCGCCGGGCGTGACCGGGACGGGGTTGCCGCCCGGCACCACCGCGCGGTCATTCGGCGTCTCGGGCTGGGCGGGCGGATCGCATGGATCGAGCGGCCGCGACAGCGCGGCGTTGCGCGCGGCGCGTTGCCGTTCGGTCTCCGTGTAAAGCTCGTTGACCACCGCCTGATAGGCCCGGGTCTCCTCACTCACCGCCTGAATCGTGTTGAAGTCGGCTTTCTCGATCGAGAGCCGCCCCGACTGCTCATTGAGGCTGGTGAGATGTTTCGACGCGGCGGTGAGGCGTTCATCCGCCGCGGCGATGGCGGCATCATGCTGCGTGAGCAGCGCCGTCCGGTCGGCCTCGGTACAGATTCGCCCGGGCACCGGCGCGACCGGCGCGGCGGGCAGTTCGGGGCGCTGCGGCACCGCGAAGCGCGGCGCCGGCGCCACCAGCGCGGGCCGCGGCTCGGGCGTTGTGGCGCAGGGATCGAGCGCCCGGCTCGCGGTCTCGGCGCGCCGCGCGGCCAGATCCTCCAGCGCGAGCTTCAACGCTTCCACCAGCGCGCCATAGCTCCGCACTTCCGATCCGACATCCATCTGATCGAATTCGTTGGCGTTGCCCGTTTTGAGCGCGAGCTGAAGCTGGATCAGAACGCCCAAATGCGCCATCGCCGGACCCAGCCGCGCCTGCGCGGCGCGGATCGCCGCATCGAGCTGCGCCAGCCGGGCGCTGCGGTCGGCTTCGGTGCACAGCCGCCCGGCCGCGACCGGGCCGCCGGATGCGGGCAGCACAGGGCGCGGCGGAACCGGGCTTCGTCCCATACGGTCGCCGGGAACCGTCCCCGGAACGGCGGTCGCGTCGGGCGGCCCGTCGCACGGGACGATCGGCATCGCGGCCAGCAGCTTCTCGCGCTGCTCGGCCCAATAGCTGATCCGCGAATTGGCGAGGTTCTGGTCCAGCGCCCAGTTCCGTTCGGCTCGCAGATTGGCGAGGTGCAGCCGGTGCTCCCGGGTATCTGCCGCCGCGTCGAGGACCCTGCCATGCTCGCTCACCAGGTTGAAATAGGCGCGCATCCGTTCGATGTTCGCCTGGGCCGCTGCCGCCGCGGCGCGCAGCCGCTGGCGCAGCGCCTCGCGCTCGGCCTCGCTGCACAGGCGCGCGGGCAGCGGCGGAAGCTCGACCCGGTCCTGCTGCGGCCGCATCTTCTGGAGGCCCTCGAGCGAGCAGTCGATGATCGGCGCCGCCTTCGCCCGGGCGATATTGTCTTCCGCCTCACGGGGCTGCCTGATCGTCAGATAGTGGAGCATCCCGTCATTCGGCGTGGTCAGGTCCTCACCATGCTCGAACTCCCGCAGCATCTCCATCATACGATCGACCGCGGGCTGGTTCTTCGCGGCCTGATAGTGGCCGAGACTCTGGCGCAGCGCGATGAAGTAGGCGCGGGCGCGGTCGGCATCGGCCTCGATCAGCTTCAGCGCGGCTTCGGCCTTGGCGATATAGGCTTGCCGCTCCGCCTCCGAGCAGAATTTCTCCGGGGGCGACAGAACCAGGCTGCCGCGCGACGGGTAAGGCTGTGGCGGAAGCACGGGCGGGTCGTTGAGCGCATTCGCCGACGCCGGAACAGCCAGCGCCGCAGCGATCAGGAGAATCGACAATAGCTGCCACAGCCGGCCGAGACTCATCGGAACCCCCTCAACTGTCGCGTGCAAGCTACCAGATTTTCAGCGGTCGGTCCATTTGCGTAACGATCTCTCGCAGCGGCCGGAGTACTGGCGCTTCAGGCCGTCAGCACCTCGCCCGGCGCGCGATCGAACGCGGTCTGCGCGCTCGCCAGATCGACCGCGAAGCCGATCCACATCGCCATCAGCACCACCGCCGACAGCGCGAACAACAGCGCGCGCACCGGCACCTTTTTCGGGCCGATATGCACGAAGCTGTGCAGGTAGCGCAGCGCGACATAGAGCCACGCCAGCATCGCCTGCACATCGCTGGCCTGATCGGTAATCATCAGCAGCGGCACCAGCGCGAAATACAGCACCGGCATCTCGAACAGGTTGCGATAGTTGTTCGCCGGCATCTCGATCGGGGCGAAATAGCGGAGCGCCGCATCGCCGCTGTCGAACTCGCCGGCCTTGGGCGGGTTGCGCTTGATGTGCCCGGCGCGCGTCACGAACATCGTTAGGAACACGATGAAGATGAGCGCGACCAGCGCGAATGTCGGCCAGAGGATCGAAATGCCCATACCCGTGGCTCCCCTTTGCATTATGACGCGAGGGTGCCGGGCGATGGCATGCGTGTAAAGCGGAGGATGCGATGATGATCGGTCAGGAAGGCGGCTGCCGCTGCGACAAGGTGCGGTTCCGGATCAACGCCGAACCGCTGGTGACGGCCGTCTGTCATTGTCGCGGCTGCCAGAAAATGACCGCCAGCGCCTTTTCCACCACGCTCACCCTCCCCGCCGACGCGCTTGAGGTGATCGCGGGCGAGCCGGTGATCGGCGGCGTGCACGGGCCGGACGCCCGCCACCATCATTGCGACTGGTGCAAAAGCTGGCTCTTCACGCGCCTGCCGCCCGAATATGGCGCGGTGAACGTGCGCGCGACGATGCTCGACGACGCGAGTTGGTTCGTGCCGTTCATGGAGACGTTCACCAGCGAAAAGCTGCCTTGGGCGCAGACCGGCGCGCCGCACAGCTTCGAGAAATTTCCCGAACCGTCCGATTACCCGCGATTGATCCAGGCGTTCGCCGCCGCGAACGCCTGATCGCCTGTCACATGTGGAGCTGGCGGCCATAGGCGGCCAGCACCGCCTCGTGCATCGTCTCGCTGATCGTCGGGTGCGGGAACACCGTCTCCATCAGCTCGGCCTCGGTCGTCTCGAGCGTCTTGCCGACGGTATAGCCCTGGATCATCTCGGTCACTTCCGCGCCGATCATGTGCGCGCCGAGCAGCTCGCCGGTCTTCGCGTCGAACACGGTCTTCACGAAGCCTTCGGGTTCGCCCAGCGCGATCGCCTTGCCGTTGCCGATGAAGGGGAAGTTGCCGACCTTGACCTCATAGCCCGCTTCCTTCGCCTTCGCCTCGGTCCGGCCGACGCTGGCGATCTGCGGATGGCAATAGGTGCAGCCCGGGATGTTGAGCGGGTCCATCGCATGCGGATGCTTGCCCGAGATTGCCTCGGCCGCGATCACGCCTTCGTGGCTCGCCTTGTGCGCCAGCCAGGGCGGCGCGGTGATGTCGCCGATCGCATAGATCCCCTCGACACTGGTCTTGCACGCCGCGTCGGTCTTGAGAAAGCCACGCTCGTCCACAGCGACGCCCAGCTCCTTCAGGCCGATGTCCGCCGTGTTCGGCACGATGCCGATCGCGACGATGACATGGCTGAATTCGGATGCGGTGACCTTGCCGTCCTTGTCCTTGATCGACGCCTTAACGCCGCTGGCGGTCGCCTCGATCTTCTCGACCCCCGCCTTGGTCAGGATCGTCATGCCCTGCTTCTTCAGCGCCTTTTCGAGATGCGCCGAAATGTCGGCATCCTCGACCGGCACGATCCGGTCCATCATCTCGACCACGGTCACGTCCGCGCCCATGTCGTTGTAGAAGCTGGCGAACTCGATCCCGATCGCGCCCGATCCGATCACCAGCAGCTTGCCCGGCATTTCGGCCGGGGTCATCGCATGGCGATAGGTCCATACCCGCTTGCCGTCGGCAGGCAGGTTCGGCAGGTCGCGCGCGCGTGCGCCGGTGGCGAGGATGATGTTCTTGGCGGTCAGTTCGGTCGCCTTGCCGTCCTTGTCGGTGACGGTCAGCTTCCCCTTCCCAGTCAGCTTGCCATTGCCCATGTGGACCGTGATCTTGTTCTTCTTCATCAGGTGCGTGACGCCCTGATTGAGCTGTTTCGCCACCCCGCGCGAGCGCTTCACGACGGCTTCGAGGTCCGCGCTGATCTTTTCGGCGGCGAGACCGTAATCCTTGGCGTGCTGCATGAAGTGGAAGATCTCGGCCGAGCGCAGCAGCGCCTTGGTCGGGATGCAACCCCAGTTGAGGCAGATGCCGCCGAGCAGCTCGCGCTCGACGATCGCGGTCTTGAGCCCGAGCTGGCTCGCGCGGATCGCCGCGACATAGCCGCCGGGACCCGAACCGAGCACGATCACGTCATAGGATTCAGCCACGTCGATCTCCAGTTTGGCGCAGGCGCGTCGGGCGCAGCGCGTCGAAATTGAGGATAAGCCAGAACAAGGCGGCGATCGGTCCGACCGCCAGCCCGAAACGCGAATAGTCGCCGGCATTGTCCGGCACGATCTGCATCGCGATGAGGTATGCGGCGATCACGCCGATCCCCGCGCCCAGCCCGATCAGCAGGATCGCGGTGACGATCCCCGGCAGCGCCAGCCGCCGCAGCAGCACGAAGCCGGGCCATGCCGCCAGCAGCCCGGCGAGGATGATCGCGAACAGCACGCCGATGCTCGTCCAGTCGGTCGCCCCGCCCTCGGCCTCGAGCATCCAATAGACCACCAGATTGGCGAGCCACGCGCCGACCAGCGCGGGCAGCAGGAAGCGCCGCAGGGCCGCGGTCACCCATTTCATGCATCCACCGCGCGCGGCTTCTTGTCCGCGCCCACGGCGACGAAGGTGAACGAGGCCTGCGTGACCAGTTCGCGCTCGTCCTCCTCGCGATGACGCCGCCATGCCTCGACATCGATCTGCATCGACGTGCGGCCGACTTTTGTCAGCTGGGCATAGACCGACACTTCGTCGCCGACCGAGACCGGCGCGTGGAATTGCATCCCGTCCATCGCCACCGTCACCGCGCGCCCGCGCGAGCGCCGCGCGGCGACGAGTCCCGCGGCCATGTCCATCTGCCCCATCAGCCAGCCGCCGAAAATGTCGCCATAGGCATTGGCATCGGCGGGCATCGTGGTGACGCGGATCGTCGGCTCGATCGCCGGCGGCGTGCGGTCAGGCATCGCCGGCGCCGTTCGGGTCAGCGCGCCGCTTCGCCCGGTCTTCGGCAGCTGCACGGCGCATCGGGCCAATTCCCATCAGCAGCACGGCGAGGATCGCCACGCCGGTCACGATCCACACATCCCCGCGCGCCAGCGGATAGGCCCAGCTGCACAAAGCCGCGATCAGCAGCGCGACGGCGATGCCGGCCGAGATGTGCAGGGCTTCGACCAGGACGCGCATGGCGCTCCCTCCGGCTTCAGGCCAGCAGGCCCATCGGCGATTCGACCAGCGCCTTGAAGATCTTCATCAGCTCGGCGCCGTCCGCCCCGTCGATCGCGCGGTGGTCGAAGCTGCCGGTGGCAGACATCACCGTCGCCACGCCGAGCGCGTCATCGACGATATAGGGCCGCTTCTCGCCCGCGCCGACCGCCAGGATCATGCCCTGTGGCGGGTTGATCACCGCGTCGAACTGCTTGATCCCGAACATGCCCATATTGCTGATCGAGGCGGTGCCGCCCTGATATTCGTGCGGCTGCAGCTTGCCTTCCTTGGCCTTGTCGGCGAGCGCCTTCATCTGCGTCGAGATGCTGGCGAGGCCGATATTGGCGGCGTCGCGGATGATCGGCGTGATCAGGCCCGTGGGGGTCGAGACCGCGACCGAAATGTCCGAACGGCTATACTTGATCAGTCTGTCGCCGGCATAGGTTACGTTGCACTTGGGCGCCTGCGCCAGCGCGACCGCCAGCGCCTTGATCAGCATGTCGTTGACCGACAGCTTCACCCCGCGCCCGTCCAGGCTCTTGTTGAGCTCGCCGCGCAGCTTGAGCAGCGCGTCGAGGCGGATATCGACGGTGAGGTATATATGCGGAACGGTCTGCTTCGCCTCGGTCAGGCGACGCGCGATCGTCTTGCGGATGTTGGTGAGCTTTTCTTCCTCGTGCGGAATGCTCTCGTCATACCAGACTGCGGCGGGCGCCTGAGCCGGCGTGGGCGCAGGCGTCGCGGCCGGCGCTGCCGCTGCTGCTGCAGGCTTGGCCGCAGGTGCCGCGCCCGTCTTAGCGCCCTCGACATCCGCCTTCACGATCCGGCCGTTCGGACCCGAACCGCTCAGCGCGGAAAGCTCGATCCCCTTCTCGGCCGCGATGCGGCGCGCGAGCGGGCTCGCCTTGACGCGCCCATCGTCCCTGGCGCCGTCGCTGGCGGCGGCCAGGCCGTTCGACTTCGGCGCAGGTGCCGCCGGTGCGGGCGCAGCAGTCTTGGGCTCTTCCTTGGGCGCTTCGGCCTTCGGTGCCTCGGCCTTGGGCGCTGCCGCCGCGCCCGCGTCCTCGCCCTCGCCTGCCATCACCGCGATCACGCTGCCGACCTTCACCCCATCGGTGCCCTCGGCGATCACGATCTTGGCGATCACGCCCTCATCGACCGCCTCGAACTCCATCGTCGCCTTGTCGGTCTCGATTTCGGCGAGCAGGTCGCCCGACTTCACCGAATCGCCCTCCTTCACCAGCCATTTGGCGAGCGTACCCTCCTCCATCGTGGGGGAGAGTGCAGGCATCTTGATTTCGATCGACATGGGTGGGGAGGATCCTGTCGTATGATGAGTGGTCCACCGCCCCTGTCGCGCGGCGGACGGCGGCGGTCAAGCCTGCCGCGCGCGTCAATCGCTTGCGCTTTCCTATTTGGCACGCCACCACCGCAATATCGATCGGGGAGGATGGTATCATGCGCACCTATCTGGTGGTGATCGACGAGAGCCCCGAGGCGCAGATCGCGCTGCGTTTCGCCGCCCGGCGTGCGGTCAAGACCGGCGGCGGCGTCGAGATTCTGTCGCTCATCCCCAAGCCCGATTTCGTGCAATGGGGCGGCGTCATGGCGACGATCGAGGAGGAAGCGCGCCAGCGCGCCGAGGCGCTGGTCACCGGCGCGGCCGGCACGCTGATCCAGGAATCGGGGCTGAAGCCCAGCATCACTATCCGCGACGGCGACGGACCGAAGATCATCCGCGAGATGATCGACGCCAATCCCGAGATCGCGGCGCTCGTGCTCGGCGTGGCTGAGGGCGGCAAGCCGGGCGCGCTGGTCGCGCATTTCACCGGCGCCGACATGGCCGCGCTGCCGGTCCCGCTGATGCTGATCCCGGGAAGTCTCGACCGCGAGGCGATCGACCGGCTAAGCTAGGTTTCATGCGATACCTTCCCATGCTCGCGCTGCTCCTTGCGGCCCCCGCCCCCAACGCTGCCATCGCCCAGCAGAAACAGACGGAAGCGCCCAACCCCGAACGGCTCAAGGCAGACGTCGAGAAGCTCGTCAGCTTCGGCACGCGCCACACCCTCTCCTCGCCCGACCACCCGACGCGCGGCATCGGCGCGTCGCGCAAATGGGCGGCGGAGGAACTCGACCGCATCGGCGCGAAGTGCGGCGACTGCATCAAGGTCGCTCGGATCGGCCGCACCTTTACCGGCCCGCGCGCGCCCAATGGGGTCGAAGTCGTCAACGTGCTCGGCTTCCAGCGGGGCGAGGACCCCAGGCGCGTCGTCATCGTGCAGGGCCATATCGACAACCGCGTGTCCGACGTCATGGACTCCACCAGCGACGCCCCCGGCGCCAATGACGACGCCTCGGGCGTCGCGCTGGTGATCGAGGCCGCGCGCATCCTCTCGAAACAGAAGCACAAGGCCACGATCGTCTACGCCGTGCTGTCGGGCGAGGAGCAGGGCCTGTGGGGCGGCACCTTGCTCGCGGAGACCGCGAAGGAGCGCGGCTGGACGGTCACCGCGGTGCTTAACAACGATATCGTCGGCAACACGCTCGGCCAGAACGGCGTGCGCGTCGCCGACCGCGTGCGGGTGTTCTCGGAGGGCATCCGCGCGTCCGAAGCGCTCGAGGACGGCATCAGGCGCCGCGGCGACGGCGGGGAGGATGACGGCCCCAGCCGTGCCCTCGCCAAGGCGATCGACAAGGTCGCCGGCGACATGCGCCAGACGGATTCGGGTGCCCTCGACGTGTTCGTCGTCCGCCGTCCCGACCGCTTCGGCCGCGGCGGCGACCACGAACCGTTCCTCAGGCTCGGTTATCCGGCAGTGCGCTTCTCGGTCGGCGCCGAGAATTGGGACCAGCAGCACCAGAATCTGCGGACCGAGCAAGGCCGTGTCTATGGCGACACCGTCGACAAGATGGACTTCCCCTATCTTGCCAGGGTCACCGCGATCAACATCGCGACGATCCGCCGTCTCGCCAACGCCCCCGCCGCGCCCGCCAGCGTGACACTCGACGGCGCGCTGTCGATGGACGTCAAGGTCAAGTGGAGCGAAGTCCCCGGCGCGCGCAGCTACAACGTCTATTGGCGGCGCAACGACGTGCAGGACTGGCAGGAGGTGCGCGGCGTCGCCGGGCGCACCGAGACACTGCTCAAGGATAAGGTGGTCGACGACCATTTCGTCGGCGTGTCCGCGGTCGCCGCGGACGGGAGCGAGAGTATCGTCACCTTCGGTACGCGCGCCGCGCCGCCCCCGCGCTGATCAAAAAAGCCCCGCCCGCGCAGGCGCGGACGGGACCGGGAGAAACCGGCGTTCAGCCGGTTACCGAACTTGACGTCTGACCCGCCACCGTCACCCTCCCCGGGCGGTGGCGGGCAGCGGCTCAGCGGCAGTAACAGGTCTTGGTCTTGACCCGTGCCGGTGCGCGATAGAGCTGCTTGGACGGCGCGCGGCGCACGACCTTGCGCCCGCTATAGACGACCTCGGTCACCGTCGTGGTCGTCGTCACCACCGGCGCCGACTGGATCACCACGGTCGTCGTGACCGGCGCGCCGTAATAGCCATAGCCGTAACCCGGCGCCGGATAGCAGTTGGCAACGCAGCGCATCCCCGGCGCAGGCGCGGCATAGACCACCGGCGGCGGGGGTGCATAGCCCGGCGGCGGCGGCGGGGCGTCGGCATAGCCCGGCGCGTCATAGCCGGCGCCATAGCCATCGTCTTCCTCGGCATACTCGCCGCCATCGTCATAATAGCCGTCGCCGCGGTCCCAATCGACGCCGCTCACCGAATCCCACACGCGGCCGTACTGGTCGACCAGCACCGCATCGTCATAATAGCGGACCCAGTTATAGCCATAAGGCGGGCTGCTCAGCCCCCAGCTCGTCCAGTCCGAAATCCAGAAACCGCCCGAGAACCAGTAGCTCGGCAGCGTCCAGCCGCGCACCGGGCGCTTGTACGCGCCCCAGCCGCCCGGGGCCTTCCATCCGCCCTGCCAGCGGCCCTTATATTTCTCGCCCCAGCGCCAGCCGGGCTTCTGCATGCCGGGCTTGCCGGGCCTGCCCGGCTGCCATCCGCCCGGCTTGCCCGGTTTGCCGGGTTGCCACCCGCCAGGCTGACCCGGTTTGCCGGGCTGCCAGCCACCGGGCTTGCCCGGCTGTCCCGGTTGCCATCCGCCGGGTTGACCCGGCTTGCCCGGCTGCCATCCGCCGGGCTGGCCCGGTTTCCCGGGCTGCCAGCCTCCGGGCTTGCCGGGATTGCCGGGCTTCCAGCCCCCTTGCGGCGGCGTACCGGGCTTCCACCCGCCCTGGGGCGGACGGCTCGGCTGCCAGCCGCCCGGACGCGGCGCGCCCGGTTGCGGCTTCCACCCGCCAGGCTGCTGCGGCGGGTTCAGCCGCGCGGCGGGAACGGCGGTGCGCGGAAAGGAAGCACCACGCGCCTGCCCGCCCGGCTGCTGCGCCGGCGACGGCGCGGCGAGCGAGAGACTGCTGACGGCAGCGACGATCAGGGTGGCGGAACGCATCGTGGCGGCAACTCCTTTGCGGGCGCGCCTCCAACGGGTGAAGACACGCTTCTTCACCTTTTCTTAACATTTAACGTTGGTCGCCTCCACGGCGCCCTATGGTTAAGGAATCCCGAATCGGGCCAATGAGTTAACCGGCGATCCGCGGCGCCAGCAACGCGGCCAGCGCCTCGCACCCGGCCGCGTCCTCGGCATCGAACCGCCCGCGAGTCGGGCTGTCGATATCGAGCACGCCGATCAGCTCGCCGTCATGCACGATCGGCACCACCAGCTCGGCGCGGCTTGCGGCATCGCACGCGATATGCCCGGGAAAGGCGTGGACATCCTCGACCAGCTGAGTCTCGCGGCTCGCCGCCGCCGCGCCGCACACGCCCTTGCCGAACGGGATGCGGATGCACGCCGCCTTGCCCTGGAACGGCCCCAGCACCAGCTCGCCGCCGACATTGCGGTAGAAGCCCGCCCAATTGAGATCGGGCATCACCTGCCAGATCAGCGACGCCGCGTTGGCCATGTTGGCGATCGCGTCGGGCTCGCCCGCGGTCAGCGCGTCTAGCGCGCCGTGCAGGTCGCGATAAAGCTCCGCCTTCGATCCGGCGGCGATGTCGAAATCATACATCGCTCTTATGTAGCGCGCCGCCACCGAACCGAAAGGCCGCCGCGTTCACCGGATTTTATCTTGCATTGCAGCATAAGCACGGCATCATGTTCTCAGGGGGACGCGGGCTGGATTACGAGCGCGACATCGCCGATATCGGACAACGCTGCGGCGACTTCGCGCTGCAATGCAGCGACGTCGCCGGCTTCGTCGGCGAGGTCAGCGAACGCATCGTCTCGGGCCAGTCGCGGCTCGAAGAGCTGCGCCGCAGCGTCGGCGAGCTCAAACTGTTCCAGCATGACGTCAGCCGCGCCGCGAGCGAAATCGATCAGGTCGCGCGCCACGCCGCCGCGCTGCTCGAGGCCAATCATGGCGGCACCGACGCCGCGCTGCGCGAAATCGAGGAGCTGACTCACCACGTCGTCCAGACGGTCGAGGAGCTCGAAGCCTTTTTCGTCGCCTTTGCCGACGTCACCTCGATCTCCGATGAACTTGCCGCGATCTCGCGCGAGACCGGGGTGATCGCGATCAACGCCTCGATCGAGGCGGCGCGTGCGGGCACGCAGGCCAATGGCTTCGCGGTCGTCGCGGCGGAAGTGAAGCGGCTCGCCACCGGCGCGCGCGACGTGTCGGGCCGCGTCGCCGCGCGGATCGACACGCTCGACAGCCTCGCCCGCGCGATCGCCACGCGGATGCGCGCCGATGGCGTTCGCGCGCGCTCGATCCGCACTTATACCGGCGGCATCGCCGACGCGCTCGACCGCATCACCGAAGCGGTCGCGCAATTCGGCCAGAGCGCCGCCGCGATCGACGCTGCCAGCCATGCGATGACCGGCCATGTCGGCTCACTCGACGAAGGCTTTGACGGCTTCTCCGCCGCCTCGACCGCCAATGTCGCCGAGCTGGCGCGGATGCGCGAGCAGCTCGACGCGCTCGAAAGCGGGTCGAACCTGATGCTCAACCGCATCGCCCATGCCGGCGGCGCGACCCGTGACACGCCGTTCATCCACCGCGCGCTGGACGAAGCGGCACAGGTCCGCACGCTGATCGACACTGCGCTGCGCAGCGGCGAGCTGGACGCCGACGCGCTGTTCGACACCGGCTATCGCGCGATTCCGGGCAGCGAGCCGCCGCAGTTCCTGACGGGCTTCGTGCCGTTCGCCGACCGCGCGATCCGTCCGCTGCTCGATGCCGCGACCGCAGCCGATGCGGCGATCGTCGGCTGCTGCCTGATCGACCGCAATGGCCATCTGCCGACGCACATCGCCGAGCGCAGCCTGCCGCAACGGCCCGGCGAGCGCCGCTGGAATCTCGAACATTGCCGCAACCGCCAGATGTTCATGGACCCGCAGACGCGCCACGCGCTCGACCATGACGAGGATTTCTTCCTCTTCACCTACCGCCAGGATTTCGGCGACGGCCGCTACCGTGCGCTGCGCAGCGTGCTGGTGCCACTGTCGTTCGAGGGCCGGCGCTGGGGACTCTACGAGTTGGGCTATCTCAACTAGTCGAGCTGCACCTTGCCGCGACCGGCCTTGACCTGCGCCCGGCCCTTCTTCTCATCGACGCGCCGCGCCTTGGCCGCCTTGCTCGGCTTGGTCTTGATCCGCCGTGCGTCGCGCTCATGCGCCTTCTCGATCAGCTCGGCGACCCGCTCGCGCGCATCCTGCCGGTTGGCTTCCTGCGTGCGGAACTTGCGCGCGGTGATCACCAGCTCGCCGCCGCTGGTCAACTTGCTCCCGGCCAGCGTCTTGAGCTTGGCATAGGCATAGGGCGGCAGCCCCAGCCGGAACACGTCGATGCGCAGCTGCACCGCGGTCGCGACCTTGTTGACGTTCTGCCCGCCCGGTCCCGACGCCGCCAGGAACTTCTCCTCGACGATCGCGGCGTCGAGGTCAGCCATCGCCGCCCCCGGCGAACCCCATGTCCTTGAAGCGCTGCGGCGTCGGCGCCTCGGCATGGACGTCGGGCTTGCCCGGCCGCGGAACCGTCAGCTGCGCGGCGTGCAGCATCATCAGGCGCCCGTTCGCCGCGCCATAGACCGGATCGCCCGTGATCGGGATGCCCAGCCCTTCAGCGGCATGCACACGGATCTGATGCGTGCGCCCGGTCTCGGGATAGAAGGCGATGAACGCCCGCCCCTCCTTCGCCTCCAGCACGCGCCAGCGGGTCCGCGCCGATTTGCCTTTCGGGTCGCCGGTCATGCGCCAGCCGCGTTCCGCGCTCGACACCTTGATCAAAGGCAGGTCGATCAGCCCCGATTCCTCGTCTGGCACGCCGTCGATCAGCGCGAGGTAGCGCTTGGTCACGCTGCCCGCCTCGAACGCCTGCTGGAAGCGCGCATGCGCCTTGGGGTTGCGCGCGAGCAACAGGCAGCCGCTGGTGTCGCGGTCGAGCCGGTGCACCGCCGTCGGCCAGCGCTGAAACCCGAAGGTCAGGTTGGCGAGATGATTTTCGAGGCTGATCGCCCCGTCACGCGGACGGTCGACCGGCAGTCCGGCGGGCTTGTCGATCACGATCGCCTCGCCGTCGATGAAGAGCACGTGATCCTGAATCATGCCCCGCTTTGGGCGAAGCAGCGCTCACGCGCAACGGGCTTAGCTGAGTGACGTCCCGAACGCCGGCAGCCCCGGCTGCGCGCCCTGATAGCTCGGCAGCAATCCGTTACGGTCGCGCGAGCGCTCCATCACGACGCCGATCTGGGTCAGCATCACCGCTGACACGCGGTAGCGCGGGCGGAATCCGCCCTGACCGTCGCTCACCAGCGGATCGTCGAACTCGATCCCCTGATGGTCCTGATGCGACCGCATCACCGTCGCCACGCTCCATTGCCGGTCGCCGAAATCGATCACGAACCGCGTGCCGAGCGGCACATCGAGGATGCCCTGGATCAGCGCGCCCTTGCTCGACAGGTTGCGCAGGATCACCGGATAATAATGATCGCCATGCACCGCCCCGATCCGGCGAAAAGTCGCGAGGCGATGCTCGCGCTGCTTGGCCGGACCGATCGGCTTGATCTCCCAACTGCCGTCAGCGACGGCGTTGGCGACGGCCTCGGCGGAGACCGGCAGGCTGTAGAGATAGCCCTGGATCAGCCCGACGCCGAGCTCGCGCATCGCATCGAGCTGATCGACGGTCTCGATCCCCTCGGCGGTGGTGTCCATGCCCAGCGCTTCGGCGAGCGCGACGATCGAGGTGATGATCGCCTTGTTGCGCGATGCCGGGTCGGCCGCGCCGCGCACGAAGCTCTGGTCGATCTTGATCTTGTCGAACGGCGCGCTCTTCAGATAACCGAGCGAGGAATAGCCGGTACCGAAATCGTCGAGCGCCAGCCGCACACCGATCTTCTTGAGCGTCGCGAACATCCGGTCCGCCTCGCCACTGCTGTCGAGAAAGACGCTTTCGGTGATCTCCAGCTCGAGCCGGTCGGGCCGCAGCCCGGAACTGGCCAGCGCGTTGAGCACGACCTGCGGGAGGCTCGGGTTGGCGAACTGGATCGGCGAGACGTTGACGGCGACGCGCAGATCGCCGGGCCATTGCGCGGCGTCCATGCAGGCCTGCCGCAGCACCCATTCGCCGAGCCGGGCGATCAGGTTGGTTTCCTCGGCGATCGGGATGAACAAAGCCGGCGAGATGCGCCCGCGATGCGGATGGTTCCAGCGCAGCAGCGCTTCGAACCCCGCGACCTGATTGGTCGTGGCGACGACCAGCGGCTGGTAGTTGACCTCCAGCTCGCCGCGATCGAGCGCGTCGAGCATGTCGTGCTCCAGCTGGCGCCGATCCTCGGCCGCCTCCAGCATGTCGCGCGAGAAGAAGCGGTGGCAGCCGCGGCCGGCATCCTTGGCGGCGTAGAGCGCGAGGTCGGCCTTGCGCGCCAGATCCTCGGGCGTATCGTTGCCGTCCGAACAGACCACGCCGATCGACGCGCCGATCACGCAACGGCTGCCGTTGACCGAATAGGGCCGTGACAGCCCCTCGATGATCGACCCGGCCATCCGCGTCAGCACGTCGAGTTCGATCGGGCCGCCCAGCACGATCTGGAACTCGTCGCCGCCGATCCGCCCGACGCGCTCGGGATCGCTGATCTCGAGCTTGAGGCGGTCGGCGACCTGCGCCAGCAGCTGGTCGCCGACCGGATGGCCGAGCGTGTCGTTGACCTGCTTGAAGCGGTCGAGATCGATCAGCATCACGGCAAAACCGGTCTCGTCGCGCGCCGACAGCGCCAGCGCCTGCTCGACCAGCGTCGCCATACCGCGCCGGTTGCGCAGCCCGGTCAGCGGGTCGCGGCTGGCCAGCCGCGTGATCTCGTTCGCCGATTCCTGCACCGCGGTGACGTCAGCGCCGACGCCGCGAAAACCAAGGAAATTCCCAGCGTCGTCGAATTGCGGGCTGCCCGATACAGTCCAGATGCGCTCCTCGACGTCGAACGGGCAACGCACATTGACGCCACGGAACGGCTTTTGCCGCGCGACGAGAAAGCCGATCGACCCGTTCGCCTCGATCAGCTCGCTCTCGGCGCGGAAGATCGCGGTCAGATCGCGGTCCAGCACATCGCCGCCCTGCGCAGCGAACTCCTCGGCGATCCAGCTGCTCAGATAGGAGATGCGGCCTTCATGGTCGGTCGACCAGAACCAGTTGATCTTGAGGTCTTCGACCGACGCGACGATCCCGGGCACGCTGGCGCGCACGTCCGCTTGCGCGAACCGTCCGTCCTGCGTCTTGCGCTGCCTGCCCCCGATCACATCCCATCCGGTCCAATACGGCCGCCCCGGCAGCCAACCTTGATGGGTTAGGACCAGACCGGTTTCATTTCGATGAAGATTGATACCCGTTTCGCAAGCGCTTAGGTGTTTGATCCCACGGTTTGATGGTGCGACCCTTTCGTTGGAATGGAAGGAAGCATTATGGGCCAGGTTCGTCACGGGAGCGCCACGACCACGCACGCCGTCCGAGCAGCAATACAGCGA
>NZ_JAMLDX010000012.1 GCF_024211275.1 Sphingomonas tagetis | reverse complement strand
CGGAGGCCGTCCCATCTCCAGTGTCGCCCTCCGGTTCCGCTTCGCTCCACCTACGGCCAACACTGGAGATGGAAGCGTCAATGCACTAACAATCCGCTCGGACCACTCGGTGGGGGCTGGTCAGTTGCGGCGGTAGGGTTCCTCGTCCACGTCTTTGCCTTCAAGCAGATCGGCGGTAAAGCGCTCACACATCGTCGCCAGCGTGGCGGCGTTCAGCAGTAGCAGGCGATCGGCTGGCGACGGGTTGCGGTTGAGCTGCGCGGCGAGATCGGACGCGAGATTGCGAAAGCGCCGGGCTTCAATCGTGCGGCCATCAATCTTGCGCCCGCCGATGATCAGCGGTTCATTTGTGACGGTGTCGAGATCGGGGGTCACGCGGCATCCCTCAGGTCAGCAAGCTCCCGCATCGCGCGGCGGACGCGCTCTCGCATTTGGAGCGACGGCTGGCCTGTCCCGTTGAGCACGTTGCGCACGGTGGCCGGCGAAACGCCGGCTTGGGCCGCGATGTCGGCTTGCGTGGCACCATGCATGGCCGGCTTCGCGACGCCACCGTGCCGCGTGCTGCGATTGCCGCGCCGAATGGCCGGCATCGGCTTACCGCTGGCAACGTATCTCAGGACCGCGCGCCGGGTGCACGCCGGATCAAGACCGGCAAGGTGGCACACCATCTGATAATCGGGGCCGGCGAGCTTGAACCAGTTGAGCGCATCGCGGCGGGCGTTTTCGCGCGGTCCGGTGCGGCAGTCGGCACTATTGCCTAGTGCGTCGATTACCGCATTTGCGATCGTCGCCAGCATCAAGCGGCGTTCCGGCGTTGTGTAGCTCACGCGATCATCAAAGGCACGCAAGGTATGGGGCAGCATCAAAACCGCACCTCAGCGATGTTCGCCGAGCTGGACCGCAGAAAGGGTTCGATAAGGCGGCGGACATGCTTGGGAAGCTCGTCGGCGACATGGGCGAAGTGCATCACCATGCTATCGCCGAGCATGCGTTGCATAATGGCGGGGCCGCCGGGCAATTCGCCGGTGGCGAGCAGATGGATTGCCAGCTCCACCGTGGCGGCTGCGATCGGCGCCGGTATCTCGGTTGCGAGCGGATAGCCTTCCGAGCAGCGATCATCGATACGCGGCCATGCAAGCGGCTGCGATGAAACCGCCTTGCGCCCCTGCCATTGCAGGCGGTCGAGCAACGCAGTTGCAGTCATCAGGGCTTGGGCGCGTGCATCGCCGCTGGCAGCATTCCAAGCGCTCGCAAACAGCCGCTCGCCGGCAAGGGCGTTGGCCGCTTCGATCGTCACATAGGAGTTTGTGCCGGCAGTAGGCAGGATCATGACAAATAGACCTTGGAGAGGGTATCGGGGCCGGATGTGCGGCGCTCGGCGCGGATGACCTTGAGCGTTTCGCCGGCCGGCAGTTCGAACGTGTCGCCGATGGCGATCATGCGGGGATGGTTGAGAAGCCAGATGACCGCCGAAGCATCGCCCATCCGCTCGCGTAAGGCCGAACTGATGATGCTGCCCGGCGTGTTCAAAACACGCGCGCGGTGCGCCGTGCTGCCGGTGCTTGCCTGCCTGCCGTGAATATCGCGGGTAGGCGGCAACCAATGCCGAACTTCGGCTGTCATTAGTGGTCGGATGGCGGCGACAAACATTGTTGGATTCTCGTGATGGAAGGGGTGCCGACCACGCTCCCAAGGAGGAGGGAGCTGCCGGCTTTCGGGGTTATTGCAATGCGCGGACACTCACCGAATTGTCCGCCCCGGATGTGAGCACACCGGGCCGCTGCTTCCCCTCGCCGATGCGCGCCGCCAGCAATCACATGGCGCACCGGAAATGAGGGAAAGCCTTCGCTGGCGGCGGGGTTCGTTAGGCGAGCTTCACGCCCTTGAGGCGGGCTGCGCACTTGGGATGTTCCAGCACGATCGTATTGTAGTGCTCGACGCGGGTGCGGAATGCCGGCTTGCTCTGAAGCTCCCCGAGATCGCGAACGCTGATCGGCGCAGTCTGCGCACCGAACATGCCGTCGGCCCCGAAGCGGACGGCATAGATGCTCGCCGTATTGTTCGCGGTGCCCTGCGTTTCATCGAAACCGAGGATTACGGTGCCCTGCGCGTCGTCCTCCACAATGCCGAACGGCACGCCGTAATACATATCTACTTCGCGACCGAGATCATCCTTTGCGATCGTGAGCGCACCGATGTTGCGCGCCATCGCACGCACTTGCTGGCGCAGCTTCTTGTTCATGAGCAGCAGCGACGGCGTGCCAGAAACCGCGTCAACGAGGTCGTCCAGCATCGCGAACGTCAGCGTGCCGCCATTGGTGCCGGCGCTGATGACCTGCCCCCCGGTGAGGCGAGTGTTCAGGCCATCGAACTCTTTGACGTTGGCCGTCGCATCGCCATCGAACACGGTTTTGAGGTGCGAGAGCGAGAGCGCCTTGACCTTCATAGCGTCATGCACGGCGCGGGTATCGTTAGCGCCGGTGCTCCACGCGATCAGTGCGGCGTCCACGTCCAGATCGCCGCCGAGAATCTTGAGCGGGTCGGCGAGCTGATTGATGACGCCGGTGGATTCGTCATAGGACTCGTTGATGCCACGAAACGCGATGCCGGGAAGGGTCTGTTCGCGGTTATAGACATACGCCGCGCCGGCGATGTTCTGGAACGGCATGTATTGCATGATGGGGTTGGTGCTGGCGAAAATCTCCACAACGCCGCTCTGAAGCGCGTCGGGGTTCAGCTTCGCCCATTCGGTCTGCGTCAACATTACTTGAAATATCCTCTCGGGGGTTCGTGCGCGTTACTTCGAGTATCCGGCTGCCAAGCGCGCATAGACTGGCAGGGCGGACGTATCGGGGGCCTTCGGCGTTATCGCCGGCGGTGGCGTGTCGGTGGCCGGGACCGGAGCGGGGGCTGTCGCCTTGGCTTCGTTCAGCTCGGCAAGTTGGGCGAGCAGCGTCGCGAGCTGACCTTTGATCGCCGCCAGCTCGCCGGCGTGATCGATCGCCGGGATTTCCAATTCGGGTGCCGGGGGCGGCTTGGTTTCGTCGGTCATTATGCTACCTCTCGTTGGGGTGCCGCCAACTCAGCGGCTTCGTTGCGGCGGCGTTGCAGCTCGCGGAATGCGGACTCGCGGTCGGGGAAGCCGTCAGGGTTCGTGTTCATCAGAACATCGACCGGCGACCACACACCCAACTCGCTTTTGGTTCGGGCGTTTTCGAGCGCTTCGGCCTCGCTGAGCTGATCCTGTTGCTCCGCGAAATCGACGCCCACCGTCGCGTCTTCGGCGATGGTGCCGGGACGATGCGTATTGACCACGGCGCGCAGCACTTCGAACAACCGCGCTTCCATCGTGCGCGCCTGTGCAATCTGGTCCTGCCGCACTTCCTTTAGGTCGAGCCGGCCCGCATGCTTCGCCGAGCCGGATTCTGCGACCTTGGAGAGGTCGAAAACATCGCTGCCGACACCGTGCGTCGCGGCGGTTTGCCGCATGACGAACTCGATCGCCGAGAGGATCGATGCGATAGGAGCGTTGGGGGCCGCGAAGCCGAATTGTCCGCCTTGTGGCAGCGCGACGGCACGGTCGGGGCCGAATTGCAGAACTTCATTTGCCGAGATGCCGGAAGCCCATGCTTGCCCATGCGAGTGCAGCTCGACCGCACGCCAGAGCGACGCCAGCGCGACGTTGACCGCATCCTGAGCGGCGAACAGGTCGTCACCGCCCGGCAGCCAGAACGAGTCATCGGGAAGCCGATCGAACCACGGAACGAACGGCAACACACCATAGGGGTTGGTAGCACCGGGATTCCCCGGCACCGGTTTTGCCGCGCCGCGATGGTTCAGCAGCCGGAAGCCGTTGGGCGTCCAGTCCGCAAAGGTCGTGTCTTCGGCACGCTCTCCGGGGTAAGTGACAATGATGCGCTCGGGATGCTCGGGATTGGTGCAAACCACATCCAGCACGTTCGGCGTGAGCACGTTAAGCGTGGGCGTGCCGGTTGCTTCGTTCCAGCCGACTTGAAGCGCGACCGTTTTGCAAACCTCAAGATAGCGGCTGGCCTTCTTGAGCACGGCATCGGCATTCATCGCCTTGTAGAGCGCGTCACCGGTTGCCTGATCGATGCCGGTGAAGGTGCGGCGGGGCGGCATGCGGTAGGTGCTGGCGCGCTTGTCTGCCACGGCGCGAACCATGTTGACGCTGAAGATGCGGAATTGTTCGGGCTTGCTAAATCGCTGCGCGATCAGCCGATACGTCGCGTCCTGTTGCCGGTCCCAATAGTAGGACAGGCGCCGCGCCGTATCGTTTTTGCGAGCGCGAGACGCGGCGGCGATGCGAACAACATCGGTCGTGAGGTGGCGGGGGAAGCCGAGCAAAATTCTCTCCGTTACCGGGGCAGCGTGTGCGCGCCGGTGTTGCGCAGCTTGCTTATGATGAAGGGGGCGAGGTCGAGCGGGACCAGCGGCGAGCGTGCGAGGTAAGCACCGTGGAGCTGGCGAGCCTCGCCCATTGAACGGCATGCGTCGGCGCAGGGCGGGACGTGCTCGCCGCCGTTCAACGCGCAGTGCGTGATGCTGGCACCGATGCCGGTGCAGTTGACGCCGGCTATCTCGTAGGGGTTCAGGGTGACAGAGCGCAGCGAATAGACCGCCCATGCCAGCGCATGAACGAAGTCGTCATGCCCGCCGCGCGGGTGACTGAATTTCGGGACAGCCGCTTCGCCATCGGTGGCCTTGCCGTCTTCGTGGACTTCGAAGGCGCGCAGCTCGGCGATCAGCTCACGGAATTTGGGGTGGATGTGCAGGCGGCATTCGGCGGCGGCCTGATAGAGCGCCAGGAACGCCGCATACTTCGTGCGGCGCGAGGGATGCACTACCTCAGTGCCCGCACTGTAGGGGCGCGTGCCAGCCCAATCGGCGATATCCTGCGCACCGTAGGATTCGAGCACCAACCGCTTCATGCCGTGTGCGCCATGATAACCATCGAGCCGGTTCTTGATGCCGGCCATGCGGCTGAACGGCACCGACTCCGCATCGAGCACGTAGATGTGCTCTTCGTCGTCGATCGCGATCTTCGCGACGCATGCCGTTGCCGTTTTATCGCCCCGGACGGTGCCGCCGAAAGCTCGGTCGAGGCCACCGCCAACGATCGACGCGGAACCCGCCGCCAATGCATCGAGAACGAGGGGGTAAGCCTCAAGGCAAGGGTCGAGCACGGCGGCGGGAAACAGCAGGTTCGCGGCGTCACCCCAGCGGTTGAGGTGCAGCAAGGCGAACTTGTGCGGGAGCATCTGGCGAGCGAGGGAGCGCAGCTTCGCGGGCGCAATCCATGCCGGCGACTTGGCGCATGCGTCGTCCAGATCGGTATATTGAATGTGGCTGAACGCGATCGACGTATCGGGGTCGGTCGCATGGGTCGCGGCCTGATACAGCTCCCACAGTTTGGAACTCTTGGGCGCGACCGTGGAGTCGATCAGCAGCAGCGAGCCGGTCGTGTCGAGCAGCGAGCCGGCGAGGGCTTCGAACACATCATCGCCGCCGTTCTTAGCGGCGTGAATTTCCGAGATTTGTGCGGCGCTGAGCTTTTTGCCCCAAAGCGCAGAGGGGTTCGAGCTGAAGGCTTGAATGACGCTGCCAGTGCTCGGCAGCTCAATGCGGTCGGCGCCCACCTTGATCGTGCCGGTTGCCACAAGTTGCTTGAGCAGCGGCGTGTGCTCGAAAGTCTGCCGGATCGTGCGGAACGCGGTATCGACCACCTGTCGTTCCGAATTGGCGACAACTGCGATGTTCTCGGCGGTGCGAGTCAGGAAACGCCACACGAGGATCATGGCGCTAGTGAGAGTTTTCCCATGCCTCCGAGGCCAACAGAAGATGGCGATCGAAACGCCGGTGCCGTCCAGCGCCTTGACGATCTCGGCGCGTTCAATGGGGCCGGGGTTAAAGGGGATGAACCCGCCGGTGCCACTCGGGACGCGCGGCTGCACGTCCGCCAGAAAGCGGAAAAAGCCGTCGCTGCCGTCGCGCCATGAGGCGATCGACGCGGCAAGACTCGGCTTGGACGTGGCGGCGGAAGCGGACAAGAAAACACACCAGATGAGGGGTTGGGAAGCGCTGCGTCACCTGAGACGGTGGAAAGCGGTTCGCCGTTTGCGTCCGGCTTAGACGGCCCGTTGATTGGGCGGGACCGCATAGGGTCCAATCGATGTGTGTTGCTGCCTAACGGCGCTACGCGCCTAGCGGCCCAATAATTTCCGAGAGCGCGCGCTTAAGGTGATCGCCGCAAACCTCCCGTTAGCCTCCGGGGTGAGGGATGGTAACGCCATCAATCGTTTTCAATTTCGCAAAGAATACCAGACATCGCGGAGACGAGCAAGAAAAATCGAACTTTTTGCGGGACCATGGGACACGCCGGGGGCAGAATGGAGGCTAATCCCTGCACTCCACAGGCTTGCGGTCCAACGTGAGGTTGCATGACCACGCCGAGAGCTTGAACGAAACCTCATTCCCAAAATTGTCAAAAAACGAGACGCAGTCCGTTCTTCGAAGAAGAACAACGTTAATGGAAATTTTGAATCTGAATCTTGAATCTAAGAATCTTATATTTAGTTTGTTATTATATACACGCACACGCGCACCCCGAAGGGGCAAACGGTTTTGACCGGAACCCGCGCGGCGTGCGCCAGAACGGCGTTCCCCTCCCCTCTCTCAGACAACCTTGAGCGCATCCGCGTCGGCGATCAGATGCGTAAAATCGACCCCTTCGAACCGCACCGCTTCCATCCATGCCTTGAACATCGGGACAGTGCCTTGGGGCACGGTGCCATAGCCGGAAGTTGTGGTTTTGATGCTGTGCCCGAGAACCACCGCGATCTTGTCATCGAGCAAGTCAGCTTCGTCCCGCAGGCGGTCGGCGAGCGTGTGCCGGAAGCTATGCGCCCCATACCCGTCCGCGCCGTCCTTCACGCCGATCGCCGAAAGGTAATCCCGCCACCACCGCGACGGCGTGCCGCTAATTTGCCCGCGCGCGTTCGGCTCCAATTCGGGGAACAATGGCGCGCTGAGATCGCCGCCAGCGGCTTTGAGACGCCGTGCGTGGAAGTCGAGGAAGCCTATGCGCCCAAGCATCGAATGGACTGCGGCGAACCGGCTCTTGCCGCTTTTCGTCGTAAGCCCTTCCCCTTCTTCATGCCGGATATGGACGAACCATACGCCATGCTGCCGGTTCACGTCACCGATGCGGAGTTGCGCAATCTCGCCAATGCGGGCACCGGTGAACATCGCCACCAAGGGAATCCACTTCCTCCAATCATCGGCGCGCATGTTGCCTGCCACATGCTCGCGATCGTCACTTAGAAACCCGGTGAACAGCGGCGAAGTCAGGATTTGGTTGAGCATCGCCGTGCTGAACGGCGGGCGAGCGTTTTTCCCCTTCACCTTGGCGTAGAACAGACCATCGCAGGGATTCCCGAGGCCGGACCATTTCGGCTGTCCACGGAGCCACCGATACAGCGGCGAGATCGTTGAAAGGTGCTTGTTGACGGTCGTGAAGGCGGTCTTCGGCAGATCGAGTTCCCGCGCCTTGGACGCCGCAGTTCGCATGTGGAGACCACGTAATTCCCGCTTCGTCGTCCACTTGGGCGGCAGGGCGCGCAGAGTTTCGCGATATTCGAAAACCTCATCTGGCTTGATCGATCGCATGTCCCGATCAACGCCCACGAAAGCCGCAAATTGCTGGATAACCTTGCGGTCCTGATTGACGGTATCCGCACGCTTGTCACCCTTGTCGAGCACTTCGGACGCCCAACGCTCGAACAATTCCATGATCGTCTCACCGGGCTTTGCCTTGGCGGCTTCCTTCGCCTTCGCCTCTTGAACAACGGTTGATTGCGGCTCGGCGTTTAGCTCGCCCCCATGACGGCGGGTGAATGTTCCCACGGCATCGATGCTGCCTTCTGCAAGCGCCTGCACCAACGCCGCGTAAGCCTCGCTACCCTTTTCAAAAGGAAGCTCGCGCCCGGCGATGGCACGATCGGCGACAGCCTCCCATTCCGACAGATCGCCATCGTGCAAGCGTCGTGTGAGGCGCCGCAACGTGGCCTCGCGCTCGGCGAGACGCACCGCGTATTCAGCGTCATCGGCCGGCCATGCCTTCCGCCGTTCTTCCATCGCCGCGATCATGTCGTCGAAGCCGATACGCACGCCAAGCGACGCAGGATCGATTACCGGGGCGGCCTCCTTCGCCTTCGGCATTAACCCCCATTCTTCAAACAGCTCGGCGCGCTTTTTGCCCGCCAAGATTAGTGCTTGGCGGCGATCGGCGGTGCCAAGAGAGCATAGTATGGGCTTCCTGCCGACGCGCCCCTGAACCTCTCTCGGCACCGCCATGCGGAACCAGATGTTGCGAGATTCGGGGCGAAACCAAAGGTAGCGATTAGCGGCATTTTTCATGCCCGTATGGTAGCTCAAACGCTACAAAATATACAGTAAAATATACAGTCTGTTTTCAAATAAACGGCAGAATACCGCGACTCCTGAGCATTTCTCTGTCAAGCGGCTTCGAGTTTCCCATCCTGTCTCCCCGACCATTTCGCCAGCATGGGATATGAAGCGGCATGCGGGGCCGGTTGCCGTGACAGCGGCTAGCCGAACGACTCCAGCGTGAACCGCATCGCCATGTTGCTCATCTCGCGGGTCGCAAGCAGTCCGTCGCCGGTGGCGAGGAACGCCCAGCTCGAATGCGGCCTGGGCGGCGGACGCAACGCGCTCGCATCGAGCACCGCCGCATTCACCCCGCCGCGCCGCCGCGCCGATGGCGCCCGGATGACTTGAACGCCGGCCGCGCGCGCATTTGCCGCGAGCGCCTGCGTCGCGGTATAATCGGCCGGATCGGTCCACGACGCCTCGTCCTCGACGAACCGCCCGGACAGCAGGTCGAGCGCCGCGGATGCCTGCACGGTCACCGAAAAGGCCGACATCGGCGTCGGCGTGCGCGGCCGCTGAAAGCCCGGAGAGCGGCTGAACGCCACCAGCCGCCAATAGGCCGCCTCGGTCACCGCCGTCTCGATATCCTCCGATGCGTAGAAGATGCCCGGCAGCACATCGGCAGCCCGAAAGCGCGAGGGGCGGCCCAGCCCATAGCGAAACGGCGACGCCAGCAACCACGGCAGGCTGCGTGCGCTTCCGGGCAATAGCGGCTTCACCTCGTCGGCCAGCGCCTCCAGCAGTTCCTGATCGGGGGCGCTGCCGGCGAGGCGGTTGGTCGAGATGCGATGCTGCGCTTCGACGATGCGAATGACCCGGCGCTGATACGCACCGGCTTCAGACGCGAGCGCGGAGGGCGTCCACATAATCGCTCGTGCGCAACAGGCCCCTGACCGTGGGCAGCAGCTCGATCGGCCGTTCGCCCAGATCGAGGTTCACCGTGGCGAGCCACGAACAGACCGCCTCGTCATCCTGCCCCAGCCAGCTGTCGAGCGAGCGGAACAGGCGAAGCAGATGCTGGGAAAGCTCGAACGGCTTGCTCCCCGCCTCCAGCCGATAGCTCCCGGCCCGCAGCCGCGAGGCGGTGGGCGCCGACAAGCCGATGATCGCTCCCAGCCGCGCGTTCGACAAGCGCCACAGATCGGCGATCCGCGCGACCGCTTCGGTCAGCACGCGCGACGCCTCGGCGCCATGAGCCGGAATCTTCGTCGCCTGCGCCATGCTCAGCTCCTTTCCGGAAGATATAATGCGAAGCGATCCTGAGAACAAGTTTACACAGAATCGTTCAACAGAAAGGGCCACGACTGGTACGGGCGGGGGGACTCGAACCCCCATGGGCCAAGGCCCTACGGATTTTAAGTCCGTTGCGTCTACCATTCCGCCACGCCCGCATCCCGGTATTCCGGTCGCGTTCCGCTGGTGGGCCCGGCAGGACTTGAACCCGCAACCTAGCCGTTATGAGCGGCCAGCTCTAACCAATTGAGCTACAGGCCCCCAGCGGTGGAACGCGATTAGGGACGATCCGCCCGCCCCGCAAGCGTCGCGTCAGCTGGCCCGGTCGAGCGCCGCGAGGATCTCGTCATGCGACGCCGGCGCCACGCCAAGCTGCGCCAGCAGGCGGAAGGCTTGCTCCCACCAGTCGCGAAACGCCCGCAACTCCGCCGCATCGCGCACATAGGGCGTATAGCCCGGCGCGGCCGAGGGCGAGTGATAGGTGAACATCAGCAGCCGCACCCCCTCGCCCGCCGCGACGCGGATCGCCTCCAGCGCCGCCGCGATCGGCATATCCTCCGGCGTCAGCGCGACCTTGGTCATCAGCCCCAGCCGCGAGGCCACGCCGCGCGCCTTGGGAACCCGCCCGAGCGCCTGGTACAGCCGCACCCCGCCGCGCCCGAGCGCCCCGGTATAGATGGTGGTCAGCGGCAGCTCGACGAGGTCGCCCTTGCCGGTGCGGAACGCATGATTGCCGATCGCGGTGAAATCCGGCCCGCCCTCGTGCGAATAGACATAGCCCGAGCGCATCGACGTATCGACGCGATAGCCCTCCGCCGCGAGCAGCCCGAGCGTGTTCGGCCCGATGCCATAGCGCCCCGTGCGCATCATCACCGGCCGCCGGCCAAAGGCTGATGCGATCGCGCTGGTCAGTGAAGCCAGCTTTGCCGCCTCCAGCTCGCGCGGCAAATTGCCGACGAAGCTGTTGAGCGGGGTCACGTCCTCGTCGAACGGCGGATTGACCCAAGGGTGAAGCTGCGACCCGATCGCCGAACGGCCATCCTCGAGCAGCCGGTTCAGGATATCGACCGACATCGGACAGGTCACGATCGGATGATCGACCATATAGGCCGGCCCTACCCCGTGATCGGCGAACAGGCGGTGCATCTCGGGCAGCGCGCGCATCGCCTGTGTCGCGCGGTTCTCGCGCGCCAGCGGCTTGCCCCAGTCGAACTCCTCCTCGGTATCGACGAACACCGTGAAGCGCGTGCCGAACGCGTCCGGCCACGCCACCAGCGCGTCGCGCGACGGCGGCGAAGGGCGGTAACCCCGCCCCGGCCCCGGATGATGACGTGCCGCTTCCACGGACGTGGCTCTAGCGGACGACCTCCAAAGACTTGGTTACCGCGGCGGGAAGCCTGATCGTCAGGCTGTCCGCCGCGATCACCAGCGATCCCGACAGTTCGCGCGCGAGGTTGCGGACCAGCCGCAGCGCGAAGCCGGTGCCGAGCAGCGCGGCATCCTCGCGCTCGTCGTCGATGCCGAACAGCGCCTCGTCGGGATAGGCCGCCATCGCGCGTGGCCGGGTGAAGCCGAGCGCGACATGATTGTCGCCTTCGGCCAGTCGCACGGTGATCGCCTCGCCTTCCCCCGCCGCCGACATCAGCGTCGCCAGCATGCGCGACAACAGCCGCTCCACCGCGCGCGGATCGCCGGCAACCACTGCATTGCCCGCCGGAAGCACGATCGACGCATGGCGCATTTCCGTCAGCGGACCGAGGTCGTCCGCGATCCGCACCAGCAGCGGACGCAGCGCCACCTCGCCCGGCTGCAACCGCAGCGCCGAAGCTTCGATCCGCGCCGCGATATCGAGGTCGTCGATCGCCGCCAGCAACGCACGCGCATGGTCGCGGATCGCCGCCGCGCGTTCGCGATAGACATCGGGCGCCTCGCCCAGCATCTGCCGCTCGATCATCTCGGCGAAACCGGCGATGGCATTGGTCGGCGTGCGCAGCTCGTGCATCAGCTGCCGCAGCGAATCCGCCGCCGCGCCCTGTTGCGGCGCCGGGGCGGCATCTTCCTCCGCGCGCGGCCGCCGCGCGGTGCCGCGATAGCCGGCGAAACGGCCCGTGGCCGGATCGAACGCCGCGGTCGCGGAAATGCGCCAGTCCCCCGCCGCATCGGACTCGCCGGCCACCACCAGCCGCGCGTCGCTGAACGCCGCGCGCCGCCGGAACGCGCCGGCGACCACGCCATCCACGCCCGCCTCGCGCCCGGTCGCGGTGACGTCGAGCGACAGTCCGATCAGCGGTGCGCGCGCGACGCCGTCCACCCACCGGATGAAACCCTGCTCATCGGTCTCGAAACGGAATCCGTCGGCGCGGGGCGGTTTCACCGGCGCTGCAGGCCGGCCGATCTGCCGCGTATAGAAGGCGTCGATCCGCGCCACGACATCGGCGATCTCGAACGGCCCATCGACCGCCGGCGCATCGACGGGTTCGCGACGCGCTGCACGGTCCATCGCCGTATCAGTGGGGTCGGCGAGGATCATATCTTCCGCTGCCATGGTGGAATCGTGCGCGTCGCCGGACTCGGGCGCAAGAGTCGCCGCGGCGGACGGCTCGTCGCTTGTCTCGCTTTGGGGCGACGTCGTTTCGCCATCCGCCGCCTGCTGCAACGCCGCCGCGACCACCGGGATCGACTTCGCTGCCGCCCCGATCGAGACGAAGCTGGTGGCCGGCATCTGCGGCACTGCCGCCTCGTCCTGTCCCGTGCCCTCGGCGGTGTCAGCGTGCGGCCGCTCGCGAATGCGGCCGAGCAATTCGGCGATCGTGCCGGCCGGTGTCGCAGCCACGGCTGCGGTCTCGATCGCGAAATCCGCGGTGAAGGTCGCCAGCGCCCGCTCGACCCCGGGCGGCAGGTCGCGCCGCGCCCGCACGACCGCGCGGCCCGCCGCGGAGAGCCGCGGCAGCAGTTCGATCCACTCGCCCGAATTGAGCTGTGCGCCGCGCAGCACCGGCGCGGCGGCGGCGATATCGTCGGTCGCGCACAGCGTCACCAGCGCATAAGGCGGCTGCGCCAGTTCGAGCGCACGCGCGCTGGCGGCGCGGACCGCCGCCGGCACCTCGCCCCGGATCGCATTCAACAGCTTGAGCGCCCGCGGGTCCGCGGGCACGCGGCGGCGGCCGATCAGGTCGACGAGCTGGCGCCAGGCCGAAGCCTTGCCGAACGGTGTCGAAACATCCGCCGCCAGCACCGTCTCAAGGGTATCGTCGAACCGCACCGATCTGCCGTTTCCCACCCGCCGGAAAAGCCGTGCGGTAAGGATTCTTTAACCGCCGGAATGGGTCCGCGTCACCCGGAGATTTCGGCACGTCGCATTGTGGGACAATTGCGCTTGCTCGTAATTTTATTATGTCTAACGGAGGAATCGAGATTGAATCCTGTGAGCGCGCGGAGCGGACGAATGGCCTTTGACGAGATCGACCGGCAAATCATGGCGCATCTCCAGGACGATGGCCGGATGACCAATGTCGAGCTGGCCGAGCGCGTCGGACTGACCGCCCCGCCCTGCCTGCGCCGCGTGCGCACGCTGGAGGAAAAGGGCGCGATCCGCGGCTATCACGCCGATCTCGACCCGACCTGGCTCGGCTATTCGATCACCGTGTTCGCGATGGTCAGCCTCAAGAGCCAGGCCGAGACCGATCTCGAGGCGTTCGAGGCACATGTCGCGGAAATCCCCGAAATCCGCGAATGCTACATGCTCAACGGCGACATCGACTTCATCCTCAAGATCGTCGCGCGCGACCTCAGCAGCTTCCAGCAGTTCCTCACGACAAAACTGACCACCGCCCCCAATGTCGAGCATGTCCGCACATCGCTGACGATCCGCTCGTCCAAGGCGCTGCCCGGCGTTCCCGTCGACGCATAGAAAAAGGGGCGGCACGGCGGCCGCCCCTCCTTCATTTCCATCGTCGGCGTCAGGGCTGCTGGTCGAGCCAGGTCGTCCAGAAGCGCGCGATATCACCGCGCGGCGATCCGGAAACCCCGGAGAACGCGGCCTTGGCCTCGGCCTTCTGGCCCGACCGCGCCAGCGCGATGCCGAGACGCGTGTTCACCAGCGAGGTATCGACGCCGCCCTTCTGCAACGCCAGGCGATACAGCTCGATCGCCTTGGCATTGTTGCCGCTGGCGAGATAGGCGTCGGCGGTCGACATCGCGACCGCGCCGTTGGCGCCGGCTGCCGCGCGCTTCTCTTCCGATGCCAGCGACACTTCCGCCTTCTGACGGTTCACCGCCTGCGAATAGATCGGGTCGATGCGCGGGTTCGGCTTGGTGATCTTGCCCAGCGCACGGCCCTCGTCGACCAGCGACACGACTTCCCACGGCAGGCCGCGGCGCTGTGCCGCATCGGCATATTCGTAATAGTCGGCCTCGCCCGCCAGCCCCTTGGCCGCACGGATCAGCCGCAGGATGTCGAGCCGGTGGTCGGCGTCGAGCGTCGTGCCCTTGGTGCTGGCCTGCTCCATGAACACCATCAGCGACGAACGCCAGGCATCGGGGCTGGGATAGGCCGCGACCTGACGCGCGAGCCAGGTCGCCGCATTCGCCTTGTCACCCTTGGTGTAGAATTTGGAGACGACGACCTTGTACCACGCTTCCGGCGCCTTGCGGCCGGCGGCTTCCTCGGCCTTGATCGCGGCGTCGATCGCGGCAGCGCCCTCGACGACCTGGCCGCCATCGAGCTGTGCCTGCGCGATGCGCAGGTTGAGGTTGGTGCCCTGCGGCTGGAAGCCCAGATCGCGCGCCTTGGCGAAATGCCCCGCCGCGTCCGCAAACTTCTTTTCCTGATAGGCGAAATCACCGCGGAAGAAGTGGTAGCGGCCCAGATCCGCCGGCGGCGTCTTGGGGTTGGCGATCAGGATGTCGAGCGCGCGGATGATGTTGGGATTGTCGCTGGTCGCCGCCGAAGCCTGCAGCCGGAACGTCGCCGCATAATATTTCTCGTCGTCATTCTTGGCGAGCGCGTCCAGCGCATCGACCCGCGCCTTGACGCCAGCCCAGTCCTTGGCCTCGACCAGCTTCTGGACCTCGGCCGCCGGCTTGCGGAATTCCTCGCTGATCTTCAGCGCGCCGGCCTCTTCCTTCTTCTTCTGCGCAACCGCGGGGGACGCAGCGATGAAGGCGGGCGCGCTCATCAGAAATGCCGCGGCGAGCGCAGCTTTCGAAACAGACTTCATCCAGAACTCTCCTTACGCGGCAAGCGCGGCAACTATTGGGGCGCCTGCCGCTCTAATATCCCGCTCGCGCCGGTCAAGGCGAAGCGCGAACATCCGGCCTCTTGCACCGTCACGCTGAACGCATTTTGAACGTCCTTCGATCCACAGCATTCCTCGCGTGCGCGCACGCGCGAGCACGCGCGCGGGCTTGGCAGGTGGTCTGGCCCCCGCTAGAGCGGTCACGACACTGTAACAAGCTCCAGAAAGCACCAGCACTTGACCGACGAGACCGTCCTCGCCGACCCCTCGGATATCACGCCCATCTCGATCGTCGACGAGATGAAGACCTCGTACCTCGATTACGCGATGAGCGTGATCGTGGCGCGCGCCCTGCCCGACGTCCGCGACGGCCTGAAACCGGTCCACCGCCGCATCCTCTACGCGGCGCAGGAGGGCGGCTATCTGCCCGGCCGCGCCTATCGCAAGTCCGCCCGCCTGGTCGGTGACGTGATGGGTAAATATCACCCGCACGGCGACAGCTCGATCTATGACGCGATGGCGCGCATGGCGCAGGACTGGGCTATGCGCGTGCCGCTGATCGACGGTCAGGGCAATTTCGGCTCGATGGACCCCGATCCGCCCGCGGCGATGCGCTACACCGAAGCGCGCCTCGCCAAGGTCGCGATGTCGCTGCTCGACGATATCGACAAGGATACGGTCGACTTTCAGGACAATTATGACGGCTCGGAAAGCGAGCCCACCGTACTCCCTGCCCGCTATCCGAACCTGCTCGTCAACGGCGCCGGCGGCATCGCGGTCGGCATGGCGACCAACATCCCGCCGCACAATCTCGGCGAAGTGATCGACGCCTGCCTCGCCTATATGGACAATGGCGCGGTCACGGTCGAGGAGCTGATGGAGATCGTCCCCGGTCCCGATTTCCCGACCGGCGGCATCATCCTCGGCCGCTCGGGCTGCCGCTCGGCCTATCAGTCGGGCCGCGGCTCGATCATCCTGCGCAGCCGCCACATCACCGAGCAGCGCGGCGAGCGCCGGTCTATCGTGCTCACCGAAATCCCCTATCAGCAGGGCAAGAACCGGCTGGTCGAACTGATCGCCGAGGCCGCCAAGGAAAAGCGCGTCGAGGGCATCAGCGACATTCGCGACGAATCGAGCCGCGAAGGCGTGCGCATCGTCATCGATCTCAAGCGCGACGCCACGCCCGAAGTCGTGCTCAACCAGCTGTGGCGCAACACCCCCGCGCAATCGAGTTTCCCGGCCAACATGCTCGCGATCCGCGGCGGCCGCCCGGAATTGCTCAACCTGCGCGACATCATCGAGGCGTTCGTCCGCTTCCGCGAACAGGTCATCACGCGCCGCTCCAAGTTCGAGCTGGCCAAGGCCCGCGACCGCGCGCACATCTTGCTCGGCCTCGTCATCGCGGTCACCAATCTCGACGAGGTCGTCCGCATCATCCGCGGCTCGTCCAGCCCGACCGCCGCGCGCGAGGCGCTGCTGATGCGCGAATGGCCGATCGCCGAGATCGCCTCGTACATCCGCCTCGTCGAAGCGGTCGAGACCGAGATCACCGGCGACATCTATCGCCTGTCGGACGTGCAGGTCCGCGCAATCCTCGACCTGCGCCTCCACCGCCTCACCGCGCTGGGCCGCGACGAGATTGGTGATGAGCTCGCCAAGCTCGCGGAATCGATCGCCGAACTGCTCGAGATCCTCGCCAACCGCGCCAAGCTCTACGAAGTCATGCGCGGCGAGTTCACCGCCGTCCGCGACCAGTACGCCACCCCGCGCCGCACCGAGATCGCCGCCGCCGCCGACGGGATCGAGGACGAGGACCTGATCGAGCGCGAGGACATGGTCGTCACCGTGACCATGCAGGGTTACATCAAGCGCACCCCGCTCGACGCCTTCCGCGCCCAGGCCCGCGGCGGCAAGGGCCGCGCCGGCATGGCGACCAAGGACGAGGATGCGGTCGGCGAGCTGTTCGTCACCTCGACTCACACGCCCGTCCTGTTCTTCTCGACGCTCGGCAAGGTCTACCGCATGAAGGTCTGGCGCCTGCCCGAAGGCGGCGCCAACACCCGCGGCCGGCCGATGATCAACCTGCTCCCGCTCGCGGCGGGCGAGACGATCTCGACCGTTTTGCCGTTGCCCGAGGACGAGACCGAGTGGGGCAAGCTCCACGTCATGTTCGCCACCGCCAAGGGCAGCGTCCGCCGCAACTCGATGGACGCGTTCACCAACGTGCCGTCGAACGGCAAGATCGCGATGAAGTTCGAGGGCGAGGACGAGGACGACCGGCTGATCGGCGTCGCCTTGCTCGACGAGGGCGACGACGTCCTGCTCGCAACACGCCAGGGCAAAGCGATCCGCTTCGCCGGCGACGACGTCCGCGAATTCCAGAGCCGCAACTCGACCGGCGTGCGCGGCATGCGCCTCGCCGACGGCGACGAGGTCATCTCGCTCTCGATCCTGCACCGCGTCGGCACCAGCTCGGACGAGCGCGAAGCCTATCTCCGCTTCGCCCCGTGGAAAGCCGAGAAGGAAGGCGAGCCCGACCTTGTGCCGGAGCGCTTCGAGGAATTGCGCACGCGTGAGCAGTTCATCCTCACCATCTGCGCCAACGGCTATGGCAAGCTCAGCTCGGCTTACGAGTATCGCCGCACAGGCCGCGGCGGCCAGGGTATCACCAATATCGACAACATCGCCCGCAACGGCCTCGTCGTCGCCAGCTTCCCGGCGACACGCTCGCACCAACTGATGCTTGTCACCGATCAGGCGAAGATGATCCGCCTGCCGCTCGACAGCCTGCGCATCATCAGCCGCGGCTCTGCCGGCGTGCGGCTGTTCAACGTCGCCGACAACGAACATGTCGTCTCCGCCGCACGCATCGAGGAGACCGAGGAGGACGCCGAGGCGAATCTGGCCGACAACGAGGCCGAGACGGCACCCGTGCCGGATGCGACCCCGGGCGACGACCTCGCCGCGGGGCCTGAGGACGGCGAATGAGCCGTCCCGTCACCGCCTACAAGGTCCTCACCGCCGATCAGATGACCGCGCTCGAGGCCGGCAGCTTCACCGGTGCGCCGATCGACGTGGCGGACGGCTATATCCACCTCTCCACCGCCGCCCAGCTCACCGAAACCATCGACAAGCATTTCGTTGGCCAGCCGGACCTGTGGGTCACCGCGGTCGACCTCGAAGCGCATGGCGACGCGATCAAATGGGAAATCTCGCGCGGCGATGCCGAATTCCCGCACCTCTACGGCAGGCTCACGCTCGCAACCGTGATCGCCTATTCCCCGCTCGAACGCGACGACGACGGCAGCGTCAGGCTGCCGGTGGCGGGCTAGGCCGCGCCCCGATCCGCACCCGCACCTCGCCCGGCACGCCGAAATCCTCGAGCGGCGAGCCAAGCCGATGGATCCCCGCCGCCTCGCGCTGGATCAGATAGACATGAGCCGCATCCGCCGCGGCCTGCACCAGCGCATCGCGATCCTCGTCCGCGCCCGCCCCACGCAGCGTCGCCAGCGCCACCTCCAGCGCCTTTCCCGCCCGTCCCAGCGATGCCGCCTTCTCGGCCAGCACCTCGCGCTGGAAATCATTGTAAACTTCCTCGGCGCGCGAGGAGACCGAAAGCGGACGGCTGCTCATGCCGCCGATATAGCATCCGCGAACAGGTCTTCCACCTCGACCCCCTCGCCCTCGGCCGCGATCAGCAAGGTCCGATGGCACATGCACGGATCGCGTTCGAAACACAGCAAGGCGCTAGGCTTCTCCGCGATCAGCTCGCGCATCTTCGCCGCCTGCGCCTGCGCCTCGGGCAATTCCAGCTGCCCGGCATAGACCGCCTCCAGCGTCGCGCGATCACCCTTCTTCGCCGCATCGCGCCCCGGCTTGGGCGTACCCAGCGCCTTCAGATGCACATAGCCGATCCCGCGCTCGGCCAGCGCCGCGGTCAGCGGCGCCTTGGAAAAGCCCGGCCGCCGCGACAAGGGCAGCTGCCGCACATCGATCACCTGCCCGACCCCGGCCCGTTCCAGCGTGCCCAGGAACGAGTCCATCGTCGCGCCCTCATAACCGATGGTGAAAACCTTCATGGCGTCCCTCATTCAGCCGCGTAGCAAACCGCCTCGATATTGATCCCATCGGGATCGAAAACGAAAGCCGCATAATAGGCCGGGCCATAATGGGGCCGCAGCCCCGGCGCGCCATGGTCGCGCCCGCCCGCCGCGATCGCCGCTTCGTAAAAGGCATCGACCTGCGCACGCGTTTCCGCCCGAAACGCCACATGCGTCCCCTCGCCGACCCTCTCATTGTCGCCCACCCAGAACTCGCCGCCACCCTCGACGCCGAAGCCATAGGCCGCCCCGCCCGACCCATTTTCCTCTGCCGGCACTTCGGTCAGGCATTTCATCCCCAACGGCTTCAGCGCGGCCTCGTAAAACGCCTTCGATCGCTTCGCATCGCTGACCGCCACGCCCATATGATCGATCATCGGTTGACTCCTTTAATTTCTGAAATTACAGAAATAACAAACATGACAAATTTCGCTGCCCATCCCGACGCCAAGGCGTTCATCCTCCACTGGGGCGAGATGGGAACGCATTGGGGCGTCAACCGCTCCGTCGCGCAGGTCCATGCCTTGCTCTACCTCGCCGACCGCCCGCTCCATGCCGAGGAAATCGTCGAGACGCTCGGGCTTGCCCGCTCCAACGTCTCGACCGGGCTCAAGGAGCTGCAAGGCTATGGCATCGTCCGCCGCGTGCATGTCGAGGGCGACCGCCGCGCCCATTTCACCGCCGAGACCGATTTGTGGGAAATGCTCATGCGCATCGTCGCCGAGCGCAAGCGCCGCGAGATCGACCCCACCGTCCAGCTGCTCGGCGAGCTCGCCCAGCGCCTCGCCGCCGACAAGTCCGCCCCGCCCCAGCTGCGCGAGCGAGTTACGCGGATGCACGAATTCATCGGCACGCTCGGCGGCTGGTACGATCAGGTCCGCGTCCTGCCCAAGCCTACGCTCGTCGCGCTGATGAAGCTCGGCGGCAAGGTCGCCCGCTTCCTCCCCGGCGCCCGCTCACCCAAGGACTGACCCAACCCGACCGAAGACCGCACATCCTCGTCAATCTATTTCTGAAATTACAGAACAGGGAGACATGACATGGCCAGACCCCATCAAGCCGCCACCGATCCGGCGCTGCGCCATGTTTCCTGGCGCGATCTCGTGCCCATGCGTCCGCGTGACGGCGCGATCGAGTGCCTCCACCCGCTCCCCTGGCTCGCCCTATCCCTGACCGCGGCGCAATTCCGCCTGTGGCCGCTTGCCGCGCTCAGCTCCTTCCTGTTCTTCCTCACCGCGTTGCGCCTCAACCATGAGGCGATCCACCACAATCTCGGCTTCGGCCCGCGCGGCACTCGCCGGGTGCTCCACGTTCTCAGCGCGCTGATGCTCGGCTCCAACAGCTCGGTCGCATTCAATCATCTGCATCACCACGCCCGGATCGGCACCGCCGACGATATCGAGGGCAAGTGCGGTCATATGAAGCTGTGGCAGGTGCTGCTCTACGGCCCGCGCTTCCCCATCGAGACCCACCTCTACGGCTGGCGCCATGGCGGCCCGCAGCTGCGGCGGCGGATGACTATAGACCTCGCGCTCAACCTGCTCATCGTCGCAATCGCACTCGTCACGCTATGGCCGCCGTTGCTCTACCACCTCGCCGCGATGCTGACCGCGCAATGCCTGACCGCCTTCTTCGCGGTGTGGATCACGCATCACGGCTGCGAGGACGGTCCGATCGCCCGCACCCAGCGCGGCCGGCTGCTCAACCTCGTCAGCTACAATATGTTCTTTCACCTCGAACACCACCTCTTCCCCGCGGTGCCCGTCAGCCGCCTCCCCACCCTCGCCGCCCGCCTCGACACCGCCGCGCCAAGGCTGGCCGCGCGGATGCGGATGGTCGTTCCTCTGCCAAGCCTCTAACTCAAAGGAGACGAACAATGGTCGAAACCACTTACGCGCTCTACCTCGTCATCACGATCGCGCTGACGATCTGGGTCGCCCGCACGCTCAGCCGCAACGGTATCGTGTTCCTGATCCAGTGCTTCGGCCAGAACGAGACACTCGCCCGCTCCACCAACCATCTGTTGGTCGTCGGCTTCTACCTGATCAACCTTGGGTTCATCACCCTGACGCTCAGCCTAGGCCGGGAGCCGACCACTGTTCCCGAGGCGATCCGTTTCCTCAGTAGCAAGGTCGTTCTTGCTGTGATCGTGGTCGGCGCGATGCACTTCTTCAACATGGGCGCCATCGCCCAGTTCGGCCGCAAAGTGAACCACTGGCTTGATAGCGAGACACGGCCGGTAGCCGCCTGACAGCAAGCAGCGAGCTCGTCGGAGCGGGCGCGCTGCTTCTCACCAGACGAATGCGGGGAGAGCCCTAATGCAAACCGAATTTTCGCACAGGCGTTTCATCGCTACACTGACCGCCGGCCCGCTGTTTCTGCTCATGATCGCACTCGCAACTATGATGCTCGACCCCGGCCAGGCAATCGAACCGAACCTTACACTGAACGATCTGACCGGCATTGCAGCGGCCCTTATCATGGCGACGATGTTCGGCGCGGCCCTCGCGCTGGTGCCGGTGTGGATTGGCGGCCGGCTGATGGGCCGGGCCGCCGCACTCAATCCGGGCCTCGCCCACCCCGCCATCTGGGCAATCGTGGGCGGTGCCGTAATGGCTTTGGGCGTTTTACCGCTCGATCCAGCTCTCGAATCGCCGCTAGGCTTGGCATTGATCGCCACTGGATCGATCAGCGGCGTAATCGTCCGTTACGACACCCGCTGGTCCGACGACAGCGCCTGAACGACGCCCCAGGCAACCAACGCCTGCCCCGCAAAATATAGCGGCCAGATCAGCATCCCCGGCACCGCCGATCCCGCCAGCGGCCCCATCCGCGCAAAGATCAGCAGGTCAGACGCCACGAACAGCATCGCGCCGATCCCCACGCGATAGCGCGGAAAGCGGCTGATCCACGCGGTCGCCGCCATCGCGCCGAGCAGCACGGCATAGACCGCCACGCCCTTGTCGCCGCGCGAGAACAGCAGCGCGATCAGCGTCACCAGCGGCACCAGCGCCCAGCCCAGCAGCCACTGGCTCATGCTCGGCGCCGCACGCCGATTGCGCAGATACAGCCAGATCGCCGCCACATGCCCCGCCGCGAACGCCGCGCCGCCCGCGGCAAAGCCATGCGTCTCCAGCAACAGATCGCCCAGCGCCCCAAGCGCCAGCACGCCCGCGATCAGCCCGCCATCGGCGTTCCGCGCCTGCGTCGCCGCCCACGCCGCCAGCAAGGCGACCCCCGACGTCTTCCACGCCGCCTGCCACGTGCCGGCCTCGACCAGCCCCCAGGCGCTCAGCGAATTGCTCGCCCCCGTCAGCACAGCGACCCAGAACAGCCAGCGCATCACTTTCCCTTTTCCTACAGCCCCACCCTTGGACTAAGGGTCGGTCAACGTCCGGCACATTCGGACAGACTGTCAAGCTCGCGCATGACACCCTGCAAAACTGTCAACTTCCCCTCAGAGACCTGTCAACTTCGATCATTATGAGTAACCACCAAATCCACATCATCGGCGGCGGCCTCGCCGGGTCCGAAGCCGCCTGGCAGCTCGCTCAGGCTGGTATCCGGGTGAAGCTGTCCGAAATGCGCGGCTCCGGCGACATGACCCCCGCGCACCATACCGACGGCCTTGCCGAGTTGGTCTGCTCGAACAGCTTCCGCTCCGACGATGCCAACAGCAACGCGGTAGGGCTGCTCCATCAGGAGATGCGCGCGCTCGGCTCGATCATCATGGCGCAGGGCGACCTCCACAAGGTCCCCGCCGGTTCGGCGCTGGCCGTCGACCGCGACGGCTTCTCGGACGGCGTCACCGCCGCCCTCGCCGCGCATCCCAACATCACCATCGTGCGCGAGCGCGTCGACCAGCTCCCCGCCGAGGGCCTGACGATCATCGCCACCGGCCCGCTCACTGCGCCCGGCCTTGCCGACAGCATCGGCGCGGCCACCGGCAAGGACGCGCTCGCCTTTTTCGACGCCATCGCGCCGATCGTCCACCGCGACAGCATCGACATGGACATCGCCTGGTTCCAGTCGCGCTGGAACAAGGGCGATGGCCATGATTACATCAACTGCGCGCTCTCCAAGGACCAGTATCTCGCCTTCCACCAGGGCCTGCTCGACGGCGAAAAGGCCGAATTCAAACAGTGGGAGAACGTGCCCTATTTCGAAGGCTGCATGCCGATCGAGGTGATGGCCGAGCGCGGCGTCGACACGTTGCGCTATGGCCCTATGAAGGGCGTCGGTCTCGACGATCCGCGCACGGCCTCGGCGGAGTTTCCAAACGGCCGCTGGCCCTATGCCTGTGTCCAGCTGCGGCAGGACAACGCGACCGGCACGCTGTGGAACATCGTCGGCTTCCAGACGAAGCTCAAACATGCTGCGCAAGTTGCTCTGTTCAGGACGATTCCAGGTCTCGAGAACGCCGAGTTCGCCCGGCTCGGCGGGCTTCACCGCAACACCTTCATCCGCTCGCCAGAACTGCTCGACGCGACGCTGCGCCTGAAGTCACGCCCCAACATCCGCTTTGCCGGCCAGATCACTGGCTGCGAGGGCTATGTCGAAAGCTCGGCGATCGGGCTGCTGGCCGGCCGCTTCGCCGCCGCCGAGATCCTCGGCCGCACCATGGCGCCACCCCCGGTCGAGACCGCGCTCGGCGCGCTGCTCGGGCACATCACCGGCGGCGCGGAAGCCGAGACCTATCAGCCGATGAACGTCAATTTCGGCCTGATGCCGCCGATCGAGGGCCGCACCAAAAAGGCTGACCGCAAGCTCATGTACACCGCCCGCGCCCGCGCCGCGCTCGAACCCTGGCTGGAGACGGTCTGAACTATTCCTCCGCCTCGGCCAGCGCCTTCGCCACCGCCTCGCGGCAATCGCATTTCGGCGCCGCCGCGGCCTTGCGCTTCGGCGCCGTCGTGGCGAACTCGGCCCGGCTCAGCACCGCTGACTTGTCGACATCGGCCCCGGCAAAGCGCGTCATCCCGCGCACCGCCCACTCCTCGAACGACAGTCTGCCGTCGCGGTCGCGGTCGAGCTTGGCGAACGCCTTGCGCCGCGGCTCCATCAGTTCGGCCAGCGTGATGCCGTCGCTGCGGTCCTTGTCGTACCGGTCGAACCGTTTCTGCTCGCGCGTCCGATCGCTGGCACGCGGAATCCGGGCGAGCGCCGGCAATGCCTCATCCACCGCCTCGCTGCCGTTGCCGACCTGTGCCGCCGGCGGTGCGGGCGGGAGCGCTTCGGGCGCCGCGCGGCTCTGGAACAGGAACACCCCCGCTCCCGCCATCAGCAACGCCGCGACCCCGCCCGCGAAATAGCGCCACATGCCGACTCTCCCGCCCTCGTCCCGCCACGCTAGCGACAGCAAGGCGTCACCGCCCGGTGAATCGATGCCATAATAGACGTAACACCCGCCGCGGCGATCCCGTGCGGCTGCCCGCTAGGTCCAGCCGCGCGAGATGCGCCATCGCCCCCAGCGCCCGCCCGCCACGACCCCACTGCAACCGCAACGCCGCATCCAGCCGCACCTGCGCCGCCGCCCGGGCCATCGCCGCCTCGCCGGCATCGCGCAGCCCCTGCGCCAGATCGGCCAGCGCCCATCCCTCACCCGCCAGCACGAGCGGATCGCCGCCTCCGGCACCCGCAATCCGCCCTGCCGCCTCGAACAACACCCGCCCGCGCACCGCGAACCGCTCGAGCGCCGCCGCATCCAGATCGTCGGTGAGCAACTCGCTCCACGCCTCGGCAAGCACGGCCACCTCCTCCCCGGCCACCCCAGCCGCGACGACGTCGCGCGCCACCGCTTCCAGCACGGGTTCGGCCGGGGACGGTCCGCTATCCAGTCCGGCGATGGCGTCATGCCACCATTTCAACCTTATCTGCCCGAGCGTCGGCTCGCTGGTCGTCCGCACCGCCTCCGCCAGTCGATCGTCGAGCATCAGCAGTGCCGCGAGCGCGCGCGCCGCCGCCGGGGTCGGCGAATAGGTCAGCACCAGCGGGCGTTCGGGATTGTCAGTCACCGCAAGCTCCGCGCCAGTTCATGGGTGCACGCGATGTTAACCATCCGCCTTCAACACCCGTTAGCCCAACGCAGTGCATGGCGTTGAATCGAACTGGGGGCCAGGCAGTGATGAGCGATCGCGAACAGAGTGCGAAAGGCGCGGGTGCGTGGCTCACCCGGCTTGCGCGCGACACGCGCGGCAACACGATGGCGATCGTGGCGATGTCGCTTATCCCGTTGGCGGGCATGGTCGGCGGCGGCGTGGACATCAGCCGCATGTACATCGTCAAGACGCGCCTGCAACACGCCTGCGACGCCGGCGCGCTCGCCGGCCGCAAGCAGATGGGCGGCGGCACCTGGGCCTATAATGGCTACGAGGCGCGGACTCAGGCAGAGAAGTTCTTCGATGCCAACATCCAGGCCAACCCCTATGGCGCGAACACGGTGACCAAGGCGTTCACCGAAAACGCAGGCAAGGTCACCGGCACCGCCTCGGCAGTACTGCCGATGACGATCATGCGCATCTTTGGCCGCACTACCGAAACGCTCGCCGTCACCTGCGACGCCGAAATGCGGCTGCCGAACACGGATGTGATGTTCGTGCTCGACGTCACCGGTTCGATGGCAAGCAAGGCGGTATCGACCGACACACAGACGAAGATCGAGGCGCTGCATTCGGCGGTCAAGTGCTTCTACGAGACGGTCGCGCGGCTCGACACGACCGAGAACTGCGTCGGCGGCGCGCCGTCCGGCGGCACCGGCAACACCGTGCAAGTGCGCTTCGGCTTTGTGCCCTATTCCGTGAACGTCAATGTCGGGAAACTACTGCCGCTCGACTTCATCGCTGACCGCTGGTCCTATCAATCTCGCGAGCCACTCTACCGCAAGGAACAGCAAACGACCTGGACCGACGGCACACCGACATTGGTCAGCGGTGTGCAAGGCACGGAAAGCACTGGCAATTGGAGCACGCAAAACACCATTTCGGGTCAGGCGAATCAGACGCCCGCTCAGGATCAGACCTGGTGCGCTGGCCTGGTGCCGGAAAACACCGAATGGGCGGCCACCGGGACTGAAGGCAGTCGGCAAAACGTCCAGACGACGACGCAAGGCACGACGCGCGTGACCACCTGGTACACCAACCAGGCGGGCGCGCGGTACGAGTATCGCTACCAATGGACCAACACCTCATCCAACCCACGGCGCTGCCAGATCCAGAGACGCACCGTCACCTCGACGCTTCGCCGTAACTACAGCCAGACCGACACCGGTACGACGGTCGAGGTCGATGTGTTCGACCGCTACCGCTATGCCTTCCTCGAAAAGGATGTCAGCGCCCTCAAGGACCGCGCCTCCAATACCTGGAACTCGTCGTTCGTCACCAACACCGGCAACAACGGCGCCGCAGCGACGATCGGTTGGGATGGCTGCATCGAGGAGCGTCCGACCGTACGTCAGGCAACCTATTCCCCGATCCCTTCGGGCGCGAAGGATCTCGACATCGATCTCGTTCCGAGCACGTCGGACTCGACCACGCAGTGGGGCCCGATGCTGCGCGGGCTGATCTACACGCGGCGCGGCTCGCAATCGAACTGGGACTTGGCTCCGGTCGAAACGCCGTCCAACTATGGCAATTCGTCCAGCTATTCCTGCCCGCCGGAAGCACGGCTTCTGCAGCGCTGGGACACCGCGTCCACCTTCGAAACCTACGTTGATAACCTGCTGCCGACGTCGAACACTTATCACGATATCGGCCTGTTGTGGGGTGCCCGCTTCATCTCACCCACCGGCATCTTTCGTGCGCAGAACCAATTCACCCCGCAGGGCGCGGAGATCGAACGTCATCTGATCTTCATGACCGACGGTGAGGCCTGTACGGAGAACTACAATTACACCGCCTATGGTGTGGCATGGTTCGACCGGCGGCAGACCGACGAAGGCAGTGTGCCAACCGACGGCTGCCTCACTACCGGTACAATTACGCAACAGGTCAACGCCCGCACCGCAGCGTTGTGCACGGCCGTCAAGAACAAGAACATCACGCTATGGGTGATCTGGTTCGGCACGTCCAACTCAACGATCGAGGACATGCTGGAGAATTGTGCGACGTCGGGCCGTTTCTTCACCGCACGCAACTCGACCGATCTGCAGACGACCTTCCGCTCGATCGCCGATCAGATCTCCCAGCTCAGGCTCACCAAATGACGCGGCGATTCTCCCTCCGCCGCATCACCGCCGGCGCGCTCGCGCGCGACGAGGCTGGCGTCACCATCGTGGAATTCGCGATGGTGGCGCCGGTCCTGTGCCTCGTGCTGCTCGGCGCGTTCGACGTGTCGCACACGCTCTACACCCGCGCCGCGCTGCAAGGCATCGTGCAGAAGACCGCGCGCGACTCCACGCTGGAAAGCGGCGCGATTACGACGCAGCAGACCGCGCTCGACAACAAGGTCAAGGACCAGGTCCGCGCGCTCGCCAATAACGCGACGATCGACATCACGCGGCGCTATTACCGCACCTTCGCCGAGGCGTCGGCGGCGCGGGCTGAGGTCTATTCCGATACCAACAGCAATGGCACCTGCGACAATGGCGAACCCTATGAGGACGCCAACCGCAATAGCAGCTGGGACAAGGACGGCGCCAATTCGGGTCAAGGCGGCGCGAAGGACGCAACGCTCTACACCGTCACGATGAGCTATCCGCGCTTCTTCCCGATCTACAATCTGGTCGGCGGGTCGAACACGACCAAGGTCACCGCCTCGACCGTGCTGCGCAACCAGCCGTACAGCGATCAAGGGACGTATGCGGCCATGCAGGTACGAAATTGCACATGACCCGCCGCCTCACCTCCTTCGCGCACCGGTTGCGCCGCGATCGCAGCGGTGTCGCGCTGCTCGAATTCGCCTTCTCGCTGCCGCTCCTGTTGCTGCTCAGCCTCACCGGCGCGGAGCTGACCAACTACATCATCACCCGCATGCGGATCAGCCAGATCGCGCTGCACCTCGCCGATAACGCCGCGCGGATCGGCTCGGGCAGCCAGCTTCAGGCGAAGCAGATCACCGAGGCCGACATCAACGACCTGTTGACTGGCGCTGGCCTGCAAAGCGGCGAACTCGCGCTGTTCACCAATGGCCGCGTGATCATCTCGAGCGTCGAGCCGTCGACGGTCAATACCGCCAATTCGCGCATCCGCTGGCAGCGCTGCCGCGGTGCGAAGACTTCGCACGCCTCGACTTATGGCACTGTCGCCAACAGCACCAACGTCACTGGCATCGGCCCGACCGGCCGCCAGGTCGCGGCGCCGGCGAGTGGCGTGACGATGTTCGTCGAGGTGTATTACGAATATCAGCCGCTGGTGAAGACCTCGCTCGCGCCCACCACCGACATGACCGAAATCGCCTCGATGATGGTCCGCGACCGCCGCGACACCACCGGCGGGACGAACGGCGTGTATCAAGTCACCGGCGTGACGGCGTCGGGCTGCTGAACTCTGATCCTCCCCCGCCAGGGGGAGGATTGAGTCAGCGGTAAGTCACCGTCTTCACCGCCGCGACGACCTTGTCCGCGGTGATCAGCGCCAGCTTTTCGAGGTTGGCGGCATAGGGCAGCGGCACGTCCTCGTTCGCAACGCGCACGACCGGCGCGTCGAGATCGTCGAATCCGTCTTCCATCGCGATCGTCACGATTTCCGACGCGATCGAGCAGACCGGCCAGCCTTCCTCGACCACCACCATGCGGTTGGTCTTCTTGAGGCTCTTGAGCACCGTGTCCTTGTCGAGCGGGCGCAGCGTGCGCAGGTCGATGACCTCCGCGTCGATCCCCTCGCCCGCCAGCGTCTCGGCGGCTTCCAGCGCCAGCCCGACGCCGATCGAATACGACACGATCGTCACGTCCTTGCCCTCGCGCATGATGCGCGCCTTGCCGATCGGCAGCACCCAGTCGTCGAGCTTGGGCACCTCGAAGCTGCGGCCGTACAGCAGCTCATTCTCGAGGAACACGACCGGATCTTCCGATCGGATCGCCGCCTTGAGCAGGCCCTTGGCATCGGCCGCGTCGTAGGGCGCGATCACGATCAGGCCGGGCACGCCGGCATACCAAGGACCATAATTCTGCGAATGCTGCGCGCCGACGCGGCTCGCCGCGCCGTTCGGGCCGCGGAACACGATCGGACAGCGCATCTGGCCGCCGGACATATAGTTGGTCTTGGCCGCCGAATTGATGATGTGGTCGATCGCCTGCATGGCGAAGTTGAACGTCATGAACTCGATCACGGGCTTGAGCCCGCCCATCGCCGCGCCGGTGCCGACGCCGGCAAAGCCATATTCGGTGATCGGCGTGTCGATCACACGCTTGGCGCCGAACTCGTCGAGCAGGCCCTGCGTGACCTTGTACGCGCCCTGATACTCCGCGACTTCCTCACCCATCACGAACACGCGCGGGTCGGAGCGCATTTCCTCGGCCATCGCGTCGCGCAGCGCTTCGCGGACGGTGGTCTTCACCATCTCGGTGCCGGCCGGCACCTCGGGATCGGCCACGCTCGCCGCCTTGTCGCTGGCGAGCTGCTTGGTGCCGCTATCGGCCTTCTTTGGCGCGGGCGCTTCGGACTCTGCCGCCTTCTGCTCTACGGCAGGCGCCTCGGCCTTGGGTGCAGGCGCAGCGGATGCATCCTCGCCCTCACCCGCGATCGTCGCGATCACGGTTCCGACCTTCACGCCGTCGGTGCCTTCGGCGACCAGGATCGACGCGATCGTGCCTTCATCGACCGCTTCGAATTCCATCGTCGCCTTGTCGGTCTCGATCTCGGCGATGATGTCGCCCGACTTGATCGAGTCGCCTTCCTTGACCAGCCACTTGGCGAGCGTGCCCTCTTCCATCGTGGGCGACAGCGCCGGCATCTTCAGTTCGATCGCCATCTCAGTACGTCCCCACCAGCACATCGGTATAAAGCTCGCTCGGATCGGGTTCCGGCGTCTGCTCGGCGAAGTCGGCGGATTCGTTCACGGCCTTGCGGATTTCCGCCTCGATGGGTTTCAGCTGATCCTCGGTCACGCCCAGCGCTTCCAGCTCCTTCTTCACGCCCTCGATCGGATCGCTGTTGTCGCGCATCGACTGGACTTCGTCGCGCGAGCGATATTTTGCCGGGTCGGACATCGAATGGCCGCGATAGCGATAGGTCTTCATCTCGAGGATGATCGGCCCCTTGCCGCTGCGCACCCATTTGAGCGCTTCCTCGGCCGCGCCGCGGCACGCCAGCACGTCCATGCCGTCGACCTGGATGCCAGGGATGCGGAAGCTCTCGCCGCGGCGGAACAGCTGGTCCTCGGCCGACGAACGGTTGACGCTCGTGCCCATGGCATATTGGTTGTTCTCGATCACATAAATGATCGGCAGCTTCCACAGCTCGGCCATGTTGAAGCTCTCGTACACCTGGCCCTGGTTCGACGCGCCATCGCCGAAATAGGCCATCGCGACGCCGCCATCCTCGTTGTACTTGTGCGCGAAGGCGAGGCCGGTGCCGAGCGAGACCTGCGCGCCGACGATGCCGTGGCCGCCATAGAACTTCTTCTCGGTCGAGAACATGTGCATCGACCCGCCCTTGCCGCGCGAAATACCCGCGGCACGGCCGGTCAGCTCGGCCATGATCTCCTTGGGATCGATCCCGTAGGCGAGCATGTGACCATGATCGCGATAGCCGGTGATCACCGAATCCTTCTCGCCATCGAGCGCCGACTGCAGGCCGACCGCGACCGCTTCCTGGCCGATATAAAGGTGGCAGAATCCGCCGATGAAGCCGAGGCCATAGAGCTGGCCGGCTTTCTCCTCGAAGCGGCGGATTAGCAGCATCTGCCGATAGAATTGGAGCAGCTCCTCCTTGGAGGCGCTGTACCGATCCGGTTCGTTTGGACGCTCGCGGTTTGTCACCGGCGGTTCGATCTTACGGCTTTTAGCAGGCGTTTTTGCCACGATGTCCTCATCCTGGGGAAAGATGGAAGGCGCGCTATAGGGCGGTTACCCGCGCCCGGCAATGCTAACGCTGGCGTAAAGTCGTATGATTGATCGCCCGCGCCTCAATTCAGCGGGACGATGACCTCGTCGGGATGCACGACATTGAGCTTCTTGCGGGTCAATTCGTCGACCATGTCGGGGTCCGCGCCCTTCTGGTCGAGCAGCGCGACGCGGTTGCGCAATTCGGCGCGCTGCTTCTCCAATTTGGCGAGTTCGACGCCCTTCGCTGCCTGCTGGCGCTTATAGTCGCCATAGACCAGCACGCCATTGGGGCCGAGCACCGCCGAATAAGCGAAAAAGCCCATGAAGATGATCGCCACCGCGGGCAGGCCCGCGCGCGTCAGGATCGTCTTCAAGGGGATGGTCCGTGCCATGACCCCTTTGTGACGCAACGCGACTCGCGGATCAAGCCCGCAGAGTCGCGCCTCGTTCAAAAATCAAGCTGATTCGATTCCGTAATGTTCAACGCAGAATCGAGCGCCCGGCATAGACCGCCGCATCGCCCAGTTCCTCCTCGATCCGGATCAGCTGGTTGTACTTCGCCAACCGGTCCGACCGCGCCAGCGAGCCCGTCTTGATCTGTCCGCAATTGGTCGCAACGGCAAGGTCGGCGATCGTCGCGTCCTCGGTCTCGCCCGACCGGTGCGACATGACCGCGGTATAGGCCGAACGCTGCGCCAGGCTGACCGCCTCCAGCGTCTCGGTCAGCGTGCCGATCTGGTTGACCTTGACCAGCAATGAGTTGGCCAGCCCCTTCTCGATCCCCATCGCCAGCCGCTTGGGGTTCGTCACGAACAGATCATCGCCGACCAGCTGGACCTTGCCGCCGACCTTGTCGGTCAGCGCCTTCCAGCCCTCGAAATCGTCCTCGCTCATCCCGTCCTCGATCGACAGGATCGGATAGGCGGCGCACAGATCGGCGAGATAATCGGCCATCTCGACCGGCGACAACGACAGGCCCTCGCCCGAAATCTCGTATTTGCCGTTCTTGAAGAACTCGGTCGCCGCGCAATCGAGCGCCAGCATCACGTCGTCGCCCGGCTTGTAGCCCGCCTTCTCGACGCTGGTCATGATGAAGTCGAGCGCCTCGCGGGTCGAGGCGATGTTCGGCGCGAAGCCGCCCTCGTCGCCCACCGAGGTCGCCAGCCCGCGGTCGTGCAGGCCCTTTTTGAGCGTGTGGAAGATCTCCGCGCCACAGCGCACCGCCTCGGCCAGGCTCTGCGCGCCGACCGGCATGACCATGAATTCCTGGAAGTCGATCGGGTTGTCGGCATGCTCGCCGCCATTGATGATGTTCATCATCGGCACCGGCAGCACATGCGCCGAGACGCCTCCTACATAGCGGTAGAGCGGCAGCCCGCGCGCATCCGCCGCCGCCTTCGCCACGGCCAGCGAGACGCCCAGGATCGCGTTTGCGCCCAGCCGGCCCTTGTTCTCGGTCCCGTCGAGCTCGATCATCGCGCGGTCGACATCGGCCTGATCCTCGGCATCGAGCCCGACGATCTCCTCGGCGATCTCGCCGTTGACGCCTTCGATCGCCTCCAGCACGCCCTTGCCGAGATAGACCGACTTGTCGCCGTCGCGCTTCTCGACCGCCTCATGCGCACCGGTCGATGCGCCCGACGGCACCGCCGCGCGGCCGAAACTGCCATCCTCCAGCAGCACGTCGACCTCCACCGTGGGGTTACCGCGGCTGTCGAGAATCTGGCGTGCATGGATGTCGATGATTGCGGTCACGAAACGGCCTCCCTAACTTGTGCCAATCGGCGTCGCGCGGGCCTCTATCCCGTTCGCCGCCGCCGGGCAAATCGTGACGTGAAGGGAACCCTCCCCGCGCGCCATGGTTGAACCGGAAACGGCAGAAAGGTCTTGAGCGATGGCTGACGAAACATTCCCCAGGGACACGAGCCTCGATCCGGCGAGCGACGCGCTGGTCGCCACCGCGCCGGTCAAGGATACCGGCGACGCGGCTGTCGAGGGCAAACGCGGCGCCGGCCAATATGCGCGCGAGGAAGCTGGCAAGCTGTTCAACCAGGCCGGCGACAAGGCGCGGTCCTTTGCCGATACCGGCAAGGAAAAGGCGACTGGCGCGCTCGACGAATTCTCGACGCTGATGCGCGACGCCGCCGGCTCGGTCGATGAAAAGCTCGGCGAGCAATATGGCGCCTATGCCCGCAACGCCGCCGACCAGATTTCGGGCTTTGCCGAATCGCTGCGCGGCAAGCAGGTTGATGACCTGATCGGCGACGCGCGCGACTTCGTGAAGAAGAGTCCCGCGGTCGCGGTCGGCATCGCCGCCGGCGTCGGCTTCGTGCTGGCCCGGCTGCTCAAATCAGGCCTCGATGCGGCAGGCGATCTGGCCGACAAGGGCGACAAGAAGGCGTAAGCGCCGCATCCGGGGGGCGAGGTGGACGAACGCAACGAAGACGATAACGGCATCGGCGCCCTGGTCGCCCGCGCGATCGCGGACGGCCGCGCCTATGCCGATGCCGAGATTGCCTATTGGCGAGCGCTTGTGCTCGACCGCGTCGCTGACGCGCGCGCGGTCGCGATGCTCGGCATCGTCGTGTTCCTGCTCGCCCAGGCGGCGGCAATCGCGCTGATCGTCGGGTTCGTCATGATCCTCACCCCCCATGTTGGCCCGGCGTTGGCGACGCTGATCGTGGTGCTCGTCGCCGCGGGCGCGGCGGCGCTGTTCGCCCGCGTCGCAATCAAGCGCTTCCGCCGCGTCACCCGCCCACGGAGCGAGCCATGAGCGATACGCCCCTGCCCCCGGCACTCATCGAGGCCGAAGCACGCAGCCGCAATGCGCGCGAGCGGCTGTTCGGCACGCTCGGTCAGGTGCAGGAAAAGCTCAACCCGATGGCGCTGGCACAGGGCGCGGTCGAGAGCGTCGCGATCAATGTCGTTCGCGATACGGTCGAGACGGTCCGCGCTCGCCCTCGCACCATGGCCGTAGCAGCGGGCGCAGCGCTGCTGTTCATGGCCCGCAAGCCGCTCGCGCGCCTGCTTTGGAAGGGCGCGCGGAATGCAACTGCTACCGTACCTGCGAGTTTGAAAGCTCGCGCCAAGCGTAAGAAAGGATCGAGCAAATGACCGAAGCGAACGAGGCTCAGCCGCAGACCCGCCGCGAGAAGGCCGGCGAGGCGATCGAGAACAATCCGCTGGCGCTGGTCGCGGGCGGTGTGGCGCTCGGCGTGGTGCTCGGTGCGCTGATCCCGCGCCTCGCCAAGGAAAAGGAACTGCTCGCCCCGGTCGGCAAGCGCATCGCCGAAGGCGCGACCGCAGCAGCCGCAGCCGCGCGCGACGCGGGCAAGGCCGAGATCGACGCCCTCCTGCCCCAGCGCGACGCAGCCAAGGAGCAGATCGGCAAGATCATCGGCAACGCCTTCACCGCGGCCAAGGATGCGGCAAGGCCGAAGACCGACGCCTGAGTGGCAGCGCGAGCCTGACCGACCGACAGCTGTCGTCCCCGCGAAAGTGGGATGACAGTAGAAGGACAGTTTCGGGGGTTACTGCGCGCGCTTGAGTGCAGTGCGGCGCCGCCCTAAGGGCATCGCGCAATCCCTTCCCCAGGAGCTTCCATGAGCCAGCTTTTGCACCTCGTCTTCGGCGGCCGCGTCAAGGACCCGATGACGCTTGATTTCGTCGATCCGGGCAATCTCGACGTCGTCGGCATCTTTCCCGACTATGCCAGCGCCGAAAAGGCGTGGCGCGGCGCGGCGCAGCGCACGGTCGACGATGCCGAGATGAAATATGTGGTGGTGCACCTCCATCGCCTGATGGAGCCGGATCTATAAGCAAAATCTCCCCTCCCGCCTGCGGGAGGGGAACTCGCTCAAATAAACTCGATCTTGCTGACCTCGTACCAGCGATCCCCCGCCGGCACAGTCACCTCGACCTCATCGCCGACGCTCTTGCCGATCAGCGCCCGCCCGATCGGCGAGTTGTAGCTGATCCGGCCGGTCTTCACGTCCGCCTCGGCCTGGCCGACGATCTGGTACTTCACCGACTTCTCGTCCTCGTCCAGCAGCGTCACCGTCGCGCCGAACACGATCTTGTCGCCTGACAGCTCGCGCGGATCGATGATCTGCGCGCGCGACAGCTTGTCCTCGATGTCGGCGATGGTCGCCTCATTCTGGCCCTGCTGCTCCTTGGCGGCATGATATTCGGCGTTTTCCGACAGGTCGCCATGCGCGCGGGCTTCCTCGATCGCGTCCACGATCAGCGGCCGCTCGGCTTTGAGGCGCTTCAGTTCCGTCGAGAGCTTCTCATAGCCCTCCTGGAGCATCGGCATCTTTTCGACCGTGGCCATCGCATTCGTCCTTCGTCAAAGCCCCTACCCCAAGCGTGCCCGTTCCGGCACGCCCGCACACTAACCTCGATTGTGGGGGATCAATTGTGCGACTGCGAATAATAAGCCTGTAACGGGCGGACTTCAAGGGACTGGCCGCGCAACCCTGCAATCGCCCGCGCCACCGCTACGCTGCCCGGCGCCGTCGTGACGTGCGGAATCTTCTGCGACACCGCCGACGCGCGGATCGATTGCGAGTCCTTGAGGCTCTGCCAGCCCTCGGTGGTGTTGAAGATCAGCGCGATATCGCCGTCGCGGATTCGGTCGACGATATGCGGCCGCCCCTGCGCCACCTTGTTGACGCGCTCCACCGAAACGCCATTGGCTTCCAGATAATCCGCCGTGCCGCCGGTCGCGATGACCGAAAAGCCCTGCTCGACCAGGATCTTCACGCCCGGCAGGATCACCGGCTTGTCGCTGTTCTTGACGCTGACGAACACCGTGCCCGATTCGGGCAGCACCACGCCTGCACCCAGCTGCGCCTTGGCGAAGGCGATCGAGAAATCACTATCGATTCCCATAACTTCGCCGGTGGACTTCATTTCCGGTGACAGCACCGGATCGGTGCCGGGGAAGCGCGCGAACGGGAATACCGCTTCCTTGACCGCGATATAGTCGATGTCGCGGTCGATCTTGGGCAGGTCCTTCAATTTCTCGCCCGCCATCACCCGGCTTGCGATCTTGGCGATCGGGGTGCCGATCGCCTTTGCAACGAAGGGAACGGTGCGCGAGGCGCGCGGATTGACCTCGATCAGATAGACCACGCCATCCTTGACCGCGAACTGGATGTTCATCAGCCCCTTGACGCTCAGCGCACGCGCCAGCGCATCGGTCTGCCGCTCGATCTCGGCGATCACCTCGTCCGACAGCGAATAGGGCGGGATCGAACAGGCGCTGTCGCCCGAATGGACGCCGGCTTCCTCGATATGCTGGAGCACGCCCGCGACCACGACATCGTCGCCATCGGCGATGGCGTCGACATCGACCTCGATCGCGTCTCGCAGATACTGGTCGATCAGCACCGGCGCGTCGCCCGACACCTGCACCGCGGTCTGGATATAGTGATCGAGTTGCTCGGGCGTATCGACGATCTCCATCGCCCGCCCGCCGAGCACGAAGGACGGCCGCGTCAGCACCGGATAGCCGATCCGCTCCGCTACCGCGATCGCCTCGTCGCGGCTGCGCGCGATCCCGTTGGCGGGCTGCTTGAGGCCCAGCCGCGACACCAGATCAGCGAACTGCTCGCGGTCCTCGGCCAGATCGATCGCGTCGGGCGAGGTGCCGAGGATCGGGATGCCCGCCGCCTCCAGCGCGCGCGCCAGGTTCAGCGGCGTCTGCCCGCCGAACTGGACGATCACGCCGACCAGCTCGCCCTTCGACTGTTCGACGTGGAGGATCTCCAGCACGTCCTCGGCGGTCAGCGGCTCGAAATAAAGCCGGTCCGACGTGTCGTAATCGGTGCTGACCGTTTCCGGGTTGCAGTTGATCATGATCGTCTCGAACCCGGCATCTGCCAGCGCGAAACAGGCATGGCAGCAGCAATAATCGAACTCGATCCCCTGCCCGATCCGGTTCGGCCCGCCGCCCAGAATGACGATCTTGCGGCGGTCGCTCGGCCCCGCCTCGCACTCGGGCTCGCCAAAGCTCGGCGCTTCATAGGTCGAGTACATATAGGGCGTCTTGGCGTCGAACTCCGCCGCGCAGGTGTCGATGCGCTTGAACACCGGCCGCACGCCGAGCTTGTGGCGATGCGCGCGCACGTCGGCTTCGGTGACGCCGCCGGTCATCGCCTTGACGACCTCGCCGATCAGCCCGGACGAGCGCGCCATCTGTGCCGCGCCCTCGCGCAGGTGGGCCGAACTCAGCGCCAGCCACGACAGGCGCTTGTCGGAAAAGCCCATCGACTTGAGCTTGCGCATCCCGGCCGCGTCCTGCGGCAGGCCATTGGCGCACACGTCGCGCTCGGCACGGATGATCTCGGCGATCCGCTCGAGGAACCACGGATCATATTGCGCCAGCGCATTGACCTCGGCGACCGTGAAGCCTTCCCGAAGGGCCTGCGCCGCGATCAGCAGCCGGTCGGGCGAACGCACGGCCAGCGCCGCCTCGATCTCCGCGCGCGGCGCGCCCTGCAAGCGCTCGACATTGTTGAAGCCGGTCAGCCCGGTCTCGAGGCCCCGCAGCGCCTTCTGCATCGATTCATGGATGTTGCGGCCGATCGCCATCACTTCGCCGACCGACTTCATCGCGGTGCCCAGCACCGCCTCGGCGCCCTTGAACTTCTCGAACGCGAAGCGCGGGATCTTGGTCACGACATAGTCGATCGTCGGCTCGAACGACGCCGGCGTCGCGCCGGTGATGTCGTTGTCGATCTCGTCGAGCGTGTAGCCCACCGCCAGCTTCGCCGCGACCTTGGCGATCGGGAAGCCGGTCGCCTTCGACGCCAGCGCCGACGAACGCGACACGCGCGGGTTCATCTCGATCACGATCAGGCGCCCGTCCTTCGGGTTCACCGCGAACTGCACGTTCGACCCGCCGGTCTCCACGCCGATCTCGCGCAGCACCGCGATGCTGGCGTTGCGCATGATCTGATATTCCTTGTCGGTCAGCGTCAGCGCGGGCGCGACCGTGATCGAATCGCCGGTGTGCGTGCCCATCGCATCGACATTCTCGATCGAGCAGATGATGATGCAGTTGTCCTTCTTGTCGCGGACCACCTCCATCTCATATTCCTTCCAACCGAGGAGCGATTCCTCGATCAGCACCTCGGTCGTGGGCGAGGCATCCAGCCCCTTGCGCACGATCTCCAGGAATTCCTCGCGATTATATGCGATGCCGCCACCGGTACCGCCCAGCGTGAAGCTCGGCCGGATGATCGCGGGCAGCCCGACCTGCTCCAGCCCGGCCAGCGCCTCGGCCTCGCTATGCGCGATCGCCGAGCGGGCGGATTCGAGCCCGATCTTGTCCATCGCCTCGCGGAATTTCAGCCGGTCCTCGGCCTTGTCGATCGCCTCGGCATCCGCGCCGATCATGATGCAGCCAAACTTTTCCAGCGTGCCGTCATTGGCCAGCGCCAGCGCAGTGTTGAGCGCGGTCTGCCCACCCATCGTCGGCAGCACCGCGTCGGGCCGCTCCTTCTCGATGATCTTGGCGACGATAGCGGGCGTGATCGGCTCGACATAGGTCGCGTCGGCCAGCTCGGGATCGGTCATGATCGTCGCCGGGTTCGAATTGACCAGGACGATGCGATAGCCCTCTTCCTTGAGCGCCTTGATCGCCTGCGTGCCCGAATAGTCGAACTCGCACGCCTGACCGATCACGATGGGGCCGGCGCCGATGACGAGGATGGAGGAGATGTCGGTGCGTTTGGGCATTATTTTTCTTCCGGAACCAGTTCGTTACCGACAAAGCCGAATTTCAGAGCGAGTAAGCTGTCCTGCGCCACCGCTACAGCGAGCGCGAAAAGCACATTCATTCCGTTGCCTTCCTCGCCGCGGCATCCACTACGTCCCGCGCGTTCGCCGCCGCAAAGGCTTCGCCGAAGCCGGCCATCAGAGCCGCCTCGGTGACTGGTGCCGCGCCGCACTTCGCTGCGAACTTGAGAAACGCATCATGTATTTCGCGCCGAACCACGTCGGCTGGCTTCACCGCCGGATCGTCGAAGACCAGTCGTGCGCCGAACCATTGGTCGCGGCATGATTTGGTTGCTGGGAAGTCCGTCGAAACGCTCCCGCCCTCGCCCTTCGCGAACGTGACGTAGGTCACAGTCACGCCGGACGCGGTCTTGCTGATCTGCGCGACGGTGTTGCTGCCATTGTCGACCGCCGTGGCGGGATCAGCGAGCGTCCAGCCGGCAACAACCTCGCTGCGCTCCTGCGCCATCGCCGCGACACCCAGGGACGCGAGCAGCGCCATGCCTAGCACGGCGCGCTTCACCGCATCATCCCCACGAACCGCTCGAACAGATAGAAGCTGTCCTGCGGCCCCGGCGACGCCTCGGGATGATACTGCACCGAAAACGCCCGCCCGCCGTTCAGCTCGATCCCGCAATTGCTGCCGTCGAACAGCGACACATGCGTCTCGACCACGCCCGCCGGCAGGCTCGCGCTCTCGACCGCAAAGCCGTGGTTCATCGACGTGATCTCGACCGCGCCATCGCTCAGCCGCTTGACCGGATGGTTCGCGCCGCGATGCCCCTGGAACATCTTGGTCGTCGTCGCGCCCACCGCCAGCGCCAGCAGCTGATGGCCGAGGCAAATGCCGAACAGCGGCTTGCCGGTCTCCAGCAGCTCGCGGATCACCGGCACCGCATAGGCGCCCGTCGCCGCCGGATCGCCCGGCCCGTTGGACAGGAAGATGCCATCCGGCGCGAACGACAGCACTTGGCTTGCAGTCGCGGTCGCGGGCAGCACCGTCACCTTCGCCCCGGCCTTCACCAGATTGCGGAAGATATTGTGCTTCGAGCCATAGTCGATCGCCACGACATGCGGCCGCGCGTCGTTCACCGCATCCGCATCATAGCCGAACCCCAGCCGCCACACGCCGCCTTCCCAGCCGAAATGCGTCTCGGTGGTGACGGTAATGGCGAGGTCCATCCCCTCCAGCCCCGGCCACGCCTTTGCGCGCTCCAGCAGCCAGGGAATGTCGAACTCGCCGCTTGCCGAATGCGCGATCACGCCATTGGGCGCGCCGGACCCGCGAATCCGCCGCGTCAGCGCGCGCGTGTCGATCCCCGACAGGCCGATGCGGCTGTGTTGCTTCATCCAGTCGTCGAGCCGCTGGACGCTGCGGAAATTGCTCGGCTCGGTCACGTCCTCGCGCACGATCATGCCCAGCGCGTGCGGGTTGTCCGCCTCGACATCGTCCGGATTGGCGCCGACATTGCCGATATGCGGGAAGGTGAAGCAGATCATCTGGCCCGCAAAACTCGGGTCGGTCATGATCTCCTGATAGCCGGTCATCGCGGTGTGGAAACACACCTCGCCCGCGGCATTGCCCTCGGCCCCGAATCCACGCCCCCAGATCACCTCGCCGCTGGAAAGAACCAGAACGCCGGTGGCGTTTTCAGGCACGGTAAAGGGCGTCGCGTCGGCCATTATGAAAGGGCGCTCCTAAGGGGGTTTCCGGCAATGTGTGCTAAGGCCCGCCCGCTAGACCCCTCCCCCCCTTCCGTCAACCCTCGCCTCGGGCGTTCGCGGGGTCTATTGCCGCTAAATTCCGATTCATTTTTGGGTAGAAGCATGATCCGCGACGACATCCAGGCCGCCGTCATCACCGCGATGAAGGGCGGCGACAGGGCGACGACCGCCGCCATCCGCCTGATTCAAAGCGCGATCAAGAACCGCGACATCGAAGCGCGCACCCAGGCGCCGGTCGCCGACGACGACGCGCTGGTGGTCGAGGTGCTGCAAAAGATGGTCAAGCAGCGCCGCGAATCGATCGAGATGTACGAAAAGGGCAACCGCCAGGAACTCGCCGACAAGGAAAAGGCCGAGGTCGCGGTGATCGAGGGATTTTTGCCGGCGCAGATGAGCGAAGCGGAAACGAGCGCCGCGATCGAGGCGATCAAGGCTGATCTCGGCGCCAGCGGGATGAAGGACATGGGCCGCGTCATGGCGGAGCTGAAGGCGCGGCATGCGAGCCAGCTGGATATGAGCAAGGCGTCGGGGCTGGTGAAGGCGGCGCTCGCTTGAGGTGAGCCTGACCCCCGCCTTCCTCGACGAGCTCCGCGCCCGCACCACGCTCTCGGCCCTGATCGGCCGCAGCGTGAAGATCACGCGCGCCGGGCGCGAGTGGAAGGCGTGCTGCCCGTTCCACAACGAGAAGACGCCGTCGTTCACGATTAACGACGACAAGGGCTTCTACCATTGCTTCGGCTGCGGCGCGCATGGCGACGCGATCCGCTGGCTGACCGATCAGCAGGGCCTTCCGTTCATCGACGCGGTCAAGGAACTCGCCGCCGCCGCCGGGATGGACGTGCCGCAGGCGGACCCGCGCGCCGCCGAAAAGGCCGAAAAGGCCAAGGGCCTGCACGAGGCGATGGCCAACGCCGCCAAATTCTATGCCGACCAGCTGCACGGCATCGCCGGGGCCGAGGCGCGCGCGATACTCGAACGCCGCGGGATCAACGCCGACACCGCCCGCGCCTTCGGCCTCGGCTATGCCCCGGATTCGCGCACCAAGCTCAAGGAGGCGCTCAAATCCTACGGCGACCCCATGCTGGTCGAGGCCGGTATGTTGATCCAGGTCGAGAACAAGGAGCCATACGACCGCTTTCGCGGCCGGCTGATGATCCCGATCAACGACGCGCGCGGGCGGGTGATCGCGTTCGGCGGGCGGATCATCGGCGAGGGCGAGCCGAAATATTTAAACTCCCCCGAAACGCCGCTCTTCGACAAGGGCCGCACGCTCTACAATCTCGACCGCGCCGCCGCCGCCTCGCGCAAGACCGGACGGATCATCGCGGTCGAGGGCTATATGGACGTGATCGCGCTCGCTCAGGCCGGGTTCGGCGAGGCGGTCGCGCCGCTCGGCACCGCCCTCACCGAACACCAGATCGAGCGGCTGTGGCGCATGGCCGACGTCCCCCTGCTCGCCTTTGACGGCGACAGCGCGGGGCAGAAGGCCGCGATCCGCGCCGCGCACCGCGCTTTGCCCCATCTCGCGCCCGGCCGCAGCCTCGCCTTCGTGACGCTCCCCAACGGCCAGGACCCCGACGATCTCGTCCGCAGCGCCGGCCCGCAGGCGTTCGAGGCGCTGCTCGCTGCCGCCCAGCCGCTCGCCGACCGTATCTGGCATCACGAGCTCGCCGCCGAGCCGCTCGAAACCCCCGAGGCGCGTGCCGGGCTCAAGCGCCGCCTGTCCGATCTCGCCGCGACGATTCAGGACGGCAATGTCCGCCACGAATATGTCGCCGAGTTCCGCAACCGCTTCGACGCGCATTTCGCCCCCGCCCCGCGCAGCTTCAGCCCGCGGACGCCGTTCAAGCCGGGTAAGCCCGGTCAACGCTGGCAGCCGCCCGAACCTCCGCCCAGCCCGGCGACGCAGGCGCTTGGCGCCACCGGTATCGACCGCGTGCTGGCCAAGGCGATCCTCGCCGGCCTGATCCGCCACCCCGCCGAGATCGCGCGCCATATGGAGACGCTGTCGAGCCTGCGGCTCGCCGACAATGCCCTTGGCCGATTGTTCGAGGCGGTGGTCGATGTCGCGCTGGAAGATCAAGCGCTTGATACCGCTCGCCTGCGCACCATATTGGCCGCGTCCGGTTTCGATTCAGTGGCATCCGAGCTGCTACGTGCAGACACGCTGCCCTTCACCTTCACGCAGAAGGAATGGGACGCGGGGCGCGCGTCGCTCGATCTGGGTGAGGCGATCGCGGTGCTGGCGGCCAGGCCGCAGGTCGATGCCGCGCTTGCCGAGGCGACGGCGGCGGTGCAGGCGCGGTTCAGCGACGAGGCGTTCGAGCGGCAAGTGGCGCTCGTGCGGCGCAAGGCGGAACTCGAATCGCGGCTCGCGAATCTGATGCTTGCGGACGACGACTAATTCAGCGAATAGGCGGCGTATAATAGCCGCCATCCGATAAAAGGCATTCGATGGCAAAGGCAATCATGGCGGACACTGCGGACACCACGGAAACGGGCGACGCGCCGCTGATCGATCTCAACGAAGGCTCCATCAAGAAGCTGGTGGCCCGCGCCAAGAAGCGCGGCTACATCACCGTCGACCAGCTCAACGAGATGCTGCCGCAGGATCAGTTCACTTCCGAACAGATCGAGGACGTGATGTCGGCGCTGTCCGATATGGGCGTCAACGTCGTCGAAAATGAGGATGTCGGCGAGGACGACCAGCCCGAGGACGATACCCCTGACGAGGTCGATGCCGAGAAGGACGACGAGCCCGCCTTCGAGATCCAGAAGAAGAAGGAAACGGTCGATCGCACCGACGATCCCGTTCGCATGTACCTGCGCGAGATGGGGGCGGTCGAGCTGCTTTCGCGCGAAGGCGAGATCGCGATCGCCAAGCGGATCGAGGCCGGCCGCGACACGATGATCCTCGGCCTGTGCGAATCGCCGATCACCTTCAACGCGATCATCGGCTGGTCCGACGCGCTCAACGAAGGCACGATGCAGCTTCGCGAGATCCTCGACCTCGACGCCATGCTCAACAAGGGTCCTTCGGCCGAGCAGGTCGAAGGCGCCGAAGAGGATGACAGCGGCGAGATCAGCGAGAAGACAGCCGGTGCGAGCATCAAGGAAGAGGAGGAGCCCGAAGAGGCCCCCGCCGACGACGAGGATGACGAGCTGACCGAGCGCCGCACCCCGCGCCAGTCGGACGACGACGAGGAGGACAACACGCTCTCCCTCGCCCAGATGGAGGAGACGCTCAAGCCGCAGGCGCTCGAGAAGTTCGCCAACATCACCGCGATCTACAAGAAATTCTCCAAGGTCCAGCAGCAGCGGCTCGACGCGATGGCGGCGGGCGGCGAACTGACCGCGGCCGACGAGAAGAAATATCAGAAGCTGCGCGAAGAGCTCACCGCCGAGGTCGAGAGCGTCCAGTTCCATCAGGCGAAGATCGAATATCTCGTCGACCAGCTCTACAGCTTCAACCGCCGCCTGACCGCGCTAGGCGGCCAGATGCTGCGCCTCGCGGAGCGCCACAAGGTCAACCGCAAGGACTTTCTCGATCGCTATGTCGATCACGAGATGGACGAGCAGTGGCTTCAGGCGGTCGGCAATCTCGACAAGAAGTGGGCCGCCTTTGCCACGAACGAGGCCGCTGCGGTCGATCGCATCCGTGTCGAAGTCGCCGAGATCAGCCAGCAGACCGGCATGGCGCTCACCGAATTCCGCCGCATCGTCAACATGGTGCAGAAGGGCGAGCGCGAGGCGCGCATCGCCAAGAAGGAAATGGTCGAGGCGAACCTGCGCCTCGTGATCTCGATCGCCAAGAAATACACCAACCGCGGCCTGCAGTTCCTGGATCTCATTCAGGAGGGCAACATCGGCCTGATGAAGGCGGTCGACAAGTTCGAGTATCGCCGCGGCTACAAGTTCAGCACCTATGCGACCTGGTGGATCCGTCAGGCGATCACCCGCTCGATCGCTGATCAGGCGCGCACGATCCGCATCCCGGTGCACATGATCGAGACGATCAACAAGCTGGTCCGCACCAGCCGTCAGTTCCTCCACGAGCAGGGCCGCGAGCCCACGCCCGAGGAAATGGCCGAGCGCCTCTCGATGCCGCTCGAGAAGGTCCGCAAGGTGATGAAGATCGCCAAGGAGCCGATCAGCCTCGAAACGCCGATCGGCGACGAGGAGGATTCGCATCTCGGCGATTTCATCGAGGACAAGAACGCGATCATTCCGGTCGACGCGGCGATTCAGGCGAACCTCAAGGAAACCGTGACCCGCGTGCTCGCCTCGCTCACGCCGCGCGAAGAACGCGTGCTGCGCATGCGCTTCGGCATCGGCATGAACACCGATCACACGCTCGAGGAAGTCGGCCAGCAGTTCTCGGTCACCCGCGAACGCATCCGTCAGATCGAGGCGAAGGCGCTGCGCAAGCTCAAGCACCCGAGCCGCAGCCGCAAGATGCGGTCGTTCCTCGACCAGTAGAAGCAGAGGGCGGGCCGCAAACCCGCCCTTTTTGGTTCAGATCAACCCGGCGAGGTGCAGTCCGATGCCCGCCGCCGCGGCGCTCGCCAGCGTCGTGAACACGCCGACATTCCACCGGAACATCGCGACGATCGCCGCCAGGGCCAGCACCGCCGCCCAGGGATCGATGCTCATCAGCACCGGCATGTCGAATCGCAGCGGCCCCGCCGCGACCGGCAGCGTCTCGCGAAACAGCGTGTGGATCGCAAACCAGATGGCGAGGTTGAGCACAACGCCGACCACCGCCGCCGTGATCGCCGACAGCGCGCCCGACAGCGCCTTGTTGTCGCGCATCCGCTCGATGAACGGCGCCCCCAGGAAGATCCACAGGAAACACGGGGTGAACGTCACCCAGGTCGCCAGCAACCCGCCCAGCGTGCCCGCCAGCAGCGGCGACAGCATACCGGGATCGCGATAGGCGCCGAGAAAGCCGACGAACTGCAGCACCATGATCAGCGGCCCCGGCGTCGTCTCCGCCATGCCCAGCCCGTCGAGCATCTCGCCCGGCGCGAGCCATTGATAGGACTGCACCGCCTCCTGCGCGACATAGGCGAGCACTGCGTAAGCGCCGCCGAACGTCACCATCGCCATGGTCGAGAAGAAGGTCGCGATCTGGCTGAACACATCGTCCGGCCCCAGCCACGCGATCAGCGCGGCGACCGGCGCGAGCCACAACACCAGCCAGACCAGCGCGTCGCGCACCGTCTGGCGGATCGTCGGCCGCGCATGCGCCGGCAATTCCTCGCCGAGCAGCGTATCGGCATCGGCCACCTCGACGCCGCCCGAGCTGCCATGCCCACCGCCCACGCTGAACGCCGCGACGCCACGCTTTCCGCCGACATAGCCGATCAACGCTGCCGCCAGCACGACCAGCGGAAACGGCGCACCGAGGAAGAAGATCGCGACGAATGCGCCCGCCGCAATCCAGCGCATTGCCGCATTCTTCAGCGCCCGCCGCCCGATTCGCGTCACTGCCTGCAGCACGATCGCCAGAACCGCCGCCTTGAGGCCGAAGAACAGCGCCGAGACGAAGCCGACCCTTCCGTACAGCACATAGATCCAGCTCAGCGCCATGATCGAGATCATGCCCGGCAGCACGAACAGCGCCCCGGCGACGATCCCACCTTTGGTCTTGTGCATCAGCCAGCCGATATAGGTCGCCAGCTGCTGCGCCTCCGGCCCCGGGAGCAACATGCAATAGTTGAGCGCGTGCAGGAACCGGTGCTCACCGATCCAGCGCTTCTCCTCGACCAGAATGCGATGCATCACCGCGATCTGTCCCGCCGGCCCGCCGAACGACAATGCGGCGATGCGCAGCCAAACCCAAAAGGCTTCGCGCAACGAGACCGGCGCCGGACGCACCGGCACCGCCTCTGCGATGGCCACGCCGCTCATGCGCGCACCTCGCGCGGCTGGTGCACGCTCCAGTCATGCGTCTCGTCGCGCGCGTCGCGGCACCATCGGTACAGTGCGTCATAGACGAGCATTCCGGCCTCGAGTTGCTCGAGATCGTCGGCATACATTCGCGACAGGCCGAGCGAGACGGCGAGCAGGCCAGCCGCCTCCGGCACCAGATCGGGATGCCCCGTGTCCGCCCCGCGGACGATCCCGGCGAGATAGTCGAGCGCGGGCGTGCCGCTCAGCCCGAACTCCTCGACCATCAGGTCGAAGGTGCAGCGCTCGCCACGGTGGCTCCAGAACACGCCGTCCTGATTGAGGTCGAACGCCGCCGCGCCCAGCCGCTCGGCGATGGTGATGACCTCGCCCGCCGGAACGAACAGGAACCGTGCGCGCGGATCGACGAAACGGCGGATCAGCCACGGACAGGCGATGCGGTCGATCTTGGGCCGCACGCGCGTGACCCACAAGGTTCGCCCTTCGCCATCGCGGCGCGGCAGCCGGTGGAGCGAGACGGTGGGCAGTTTCGCCGTGCGCCACGCCGCATAGCCGCCGTCCAGCGTTTCCGCCTGCAATCCCGTGCTGCGCAGCCACGCCGCGACGGCCTGCGCCGTGGTGCCGCCATCGTCATCGATGACCACGGCCGAGGCGGCGCCGACGGCGCCCGCCCAATGCTCGACCTGATCCGCCGGATATTGAATCGATCCCGGAATGATGCGGCCGTCGGAACCGCCACGGACGTCGACGAGCGCCGGCGCGGCCGGCGTGGCGATCAACCGCGCGAGCTTGTCGACGGCAATATTGTTGAACGAGGGCATGATGCGTCCTTCTAAATGGCCAGGACGCGATTCTTCAGCTGTCGCCTCGTGGGGAGATCGCGATCCCCATGCCATCCAATTCGCGCGCGGCAGCCCCGCCTGTCAATCGAGATTTGGTTGAGCCGATGCGACGTACCCCGTCATTTGCTCGCCTGCGAATGCTGCACGAACGGTAAACCCGGCATCAACCAGGTCTTTACGCGCTTCGGTATAGACCCCGGTTGCACAAGATCGGCACGCGACGGGCTTTCCGGCGCGCGTTCGAGCGTGGGGATATGATGGCTTTCGATTCGGTCCAGACTGCGGGATTGGGCGGTGCGTCGGGCACCCTGACGGCGCTCGTCGCCGCGGATGGCAGCGCCAGCCATCGGTTTCTCGCACGTCTGGGCACCGGCACGCCGGCGATGCGAGACTTGTCGGACGTGGTGCATCAGCTCTGCCTGCTCCACGCGCGCCATCCTGACGTGGTCGAACAGGCCGCATCGCACTCGCGCGAACCCGCCACTTCCGCCTGGCTGGCCGAGGTGATGCCCGCCTTTGCCGCCGAACGCGCCTTCGTCGTCCGCCTCGTCGCCGCCGCCGGTCCGCTGCCCAGCACGCCGGGGCAGGCCGCTTCGGAAGCCGCCGTTGCCGCGCAGCGCCACGCACTCGACATGCTCGCCCAGTCCGACCGCACCGGCTGCGCCGACGGCACTGCGCTCGCGCTGATCATGGACTGGCCGGCGATCCGCTCGGTGCTCGACATCGCCGCGCGCCGCCTCGGCATCGACCCGCCCGGCTCGCCGCTGCCGCCGCTGTACGAGACCGCGACCGTGATCGACGCGCTCGCCGCGCGTCTCTCGGTCGAACGCGCGATGCTTTTCGGCGCGCAGCAGATGCTCGCCCAACATCGCGGCCTGTGGGACCTGCTCGAAGCCCGCGCGAGCGCCCGCGACCGGCACTGACTTTTGCGAATGCGCCTGGCGCATTCGGCCGCACCAGCCCGCTCCCCCACCCGGCCACCCATCGAAGGTACCGTGTGGGAGGCCGGGTGGGGGAGCGGGCTGGTGCGGTTCTACGAACAAAAGCGCGCTTGCGCTGCGGCGCAAAACCTCGCTACCGCCTACCCGATCTTCCAATCTCGCGGGAACCGGCATGCGTTTCGAAGGCACACAGGATTATGTCGCGACCGACGACCTCAAGGTCGCGGTCAACGCCGCCGTCACGCTGCGCCGTCCGTTGCTGGTCAAGGGCGAGCCGGGCACCGGCAAGACCGTCCTCGCTTATGAAATCGCCAAGGCGGTCGGCGCGCCGCTGATCGAGTGGAACGTCAAGTCGACGACCAAGGCGCATCAGGGCCTATACGAATATGACGCGGTCGCCCGGCTGCGCGACGGCCAGCTCGGCGACGAACGTGTCCACGACATCGGCAACTATATCCGCAAGGGCAAATTGTGGGAGGCGTTCACCTCGCCGCAGCTCCCCGTGCTGCTGATCGACGAGATCGACAAGGCCGACATCGAATTCCCCAACGACCTGCTCCACGAACTCGATCGCATGGCGTTCCACGTCTATGAGACCAACGAGACGGTGCGCGCAGCCGAGCGCCCGATCGTCGTCATCACCTCGAACAACGAGAAGGAACTGCCCGACGCGTTCCTGCGCCGTTGCTTCTTCCATTACATCAAATTTCCCGACCGCGAGACGATGCAGGCGATCGTCGACGTCCACTTCCCCGGCATCCAGAAGATCCTCGTCAGCAAGGCGATGGACATCTTCTACGACATCCGCGAGGTGCCCGGCCTCAAGAAGAAGCCGTCGACCAGCGAACTGCTCGACTGGCTCAAACTGCTGCTGCACGAGGACATGCCGCTCGACGTGCTGCAGAACCGCGACCCGACCAAGGCGATCCCGCCGCTCCACGGCGCGCTGCTCAAGAATGAGCAGGACGTGATGCTGTTCGAACGGCTCGCGTTCATGGCGCGGCGGCAAGGCGGCAAGTAACGCTTTCCTTTGCAACATCGCTCGCTAACCTCCCGGGATCGTTCGGGGGATCGAGACGATGCTGCTCGGCTTGAAGGCAATTACCGTCCACATTGCGGCACCGCTGTCGCTGCTTGTGGCGCTCGCCGTCCCGCAAACCGCCGACGCAGCACTGGCGCGACGCTGGGAGGTGACCGAACAAGCCGAGCTGGCCGTGCGGTCGGGACGGGTCTTGCAGGGGCTCAAGCTCCTCGACGCTGAACTCAAGCAATGCAAGCGCCCCGACGGCTGTCACGACGCGGCAGTGCTGCGCGCCTTTGCGCTGGCTAAGATCGGCCGTCACAACGAGGCGGAAAAGATCGGCGTGGAACTCGCGGCCAAATCGAAGGCGGGCAAACTGCCTGCGATGAAGACGGTCGAAGCGCTGCTCGTCGTCGCCGAGGCACGCATCTACGCCGGCAGCTGGGAACCGGCAGTCGATGCGCTGGGCGAGGCGATCGGACTGATCCAGTCGAACAACCTGATGGCCTCGGTGCAGATGGGCGAAGCGGCGTTCAATGTCGCGACGCTACAGATCATTCGCGGCAACACCGATGACGGTGCCAAGATGCTGATGCAGAGCATCAACCTCTTCCAGGCGCTGGGCGCGGGCCATCAGGATTCGCTGGCCGAAGCGATCGAGGCGCTGGTCGATCTGGCGGAGGTGAAAGGCAATGAAAAGGCAGCCGCCGAGGCCAGCGCCGTGGCGGATCAGGTGATCGCGCAATTCGCCGCCGCCGATAACGCGCGCTTCACCAACCCCATGCTGCGCCGCGCCCGCGCACTGCAGAAGGCGGGGAAGGCGCAGGAAGCGGAGAAGCTCTACCAGACGATCGCCGATCTGAAGGAAGCGGGCTATGGCCGGGACGGCTTCGAATCTACGCTGGCCGTTCTCGACCTCGCCGATTCGATGGAGGCGCAGGGCCGCGTGGTCGAGGCGCTGACGATCAAGCTCAACGCAACGATGACCATGATGCGCGTCTATGGCGGGCATCCGCTGACCGCGGTCAGCGCGCTCAATATCGGCTCGACCTTGCTGGAAAAGGGCCGCGCCGATCTCGCCGGCAGCTTCCTGGAGGCCGGATATTATATTTCGCGCGCGGCGTTGGGCGACACCTCGGTACTAACGCTGGTGTCGGCGTTGAAGCTCGGTTCGTTGAAGCTCGAACAGCGCGCCTATGCCGAGGCCGAACCGCTGCTCGACCATGCGATCAAGCAAGGCGAGATCGCCGCGCCGGGCGGCGCGCTGGCGGCGAACGCGAAGCTGCACATGGCGATCCTCTATGAGAAGACCGGACGCGCCGCGCAGGCCGGCCCCTATTATCGCGACGCGGCAATGGTGTTCGAACGCGTGTTCGGGCCGACGGTGCCGGTGACCGTGCAGGCGCTGGCCAACTGGGCGATCTATACGCAGGACCGCGGTGATTTTCCGCGCTCGCGCACGCTCTATCGCCGCGCTGGAGAGCATATTCGCCAGATCGCCGCGCGCCAGACCGGCGAAGGCGCCGACACGTTCCGCCAGTTCAGCCAGGTGTTCGCGCGTCAGGCCGCGGTGAACTGGCAACTGGCGGCGGCAGCACGCTGAACGGTCAGTTCGCCACCCTCACCACCAGCTTGCCGATCGCGCCGCGCCCGGCGAGCTTCGCGATCGCCTTGCCGCCATCCTCCAGCGCGAAGGTCTCGCTGACATGGGGCGAGATCTTGCCCGCTTCCCACAGCCGGAACAGATGCTCGACATGCGCCGCGTTGGCCTTGGGATCGCGCGCCGCGAAGGCGCCCCAGAACACACCGCAGACGTCGCAACTTTTGAGGAGCGTGAGGTTGAGCGGCAGTTTCGGGATGCCCGCCGGAAAGCCGACCACCAGATAGCGCCCTTCCCAGCCGATCGAGCGCAGCGCCGGCTCGGCATAGTCGCCGCCGACGGGATCGTAGATGACCTGCGCGCCATTCGGCCCGACCGCTGCCTTGAACTGCTCGGCAAGCGCCTTGGACTGGTCCTTGTCGAACGGCGCGCGGCCATAGACCAAGACCTCGTCCGCTCCCGCCGCGCGTGCGGCCGCCGCCTTCTCCTCGCTCGATGCCGCCGCGACCACGCGCGCACCGAACGCCTTGCCGAGTTCGATCACCGACAGCCCGATCCCGCCCGCCGCGCCCAGCACCAGCAGCGTGTCGCCAGCCTTCAAATGCCCGCGGTCGAGCAGCGCATGGATGCTGGTGCCATAGGTCATCAGCAGCGACGCGCCCTGCTCGAAGCTCATGCCGTCCGGCATTCGGTAAAGCCGCCGCTGATCGACCGCGACCTTCTCCGACAGCCCGTTGAACCCGGTCGCGCCCAGCACCCGATCGCCGATCCGGAGCGCAGTTACGTCCCCTCCCACCGCCTCGATCACGCCGGCGATCTCGCTGCCCGGCGCGAACGGGCGCGGCGGCTTCAACTGGTATTTGTCCTCGATGATCAGGACGTCGGGATAGTTGATCGCACACGCCTTGACCGCGACCAGCACTTCGCCCGGCGCGACGGTCGGATCAGGCAATTCTTCGAGCGTTAGAGTTTCAGGTCCGCCCACCTGCTTCGACAGCAACGCCCGCATTACTGCTCTCCCGCACGAGCCACGGCCGCGATTCCGCCGCCGACGACTCATATTTCGAAATCGCGGTATCTCTTGCCAGCGTCAGCCCGACCTCGTCCAGCCCTTGCATCAGGCAATCGCGGCGGAATGGGTCCATCTCGAATGCGAAGCGGTCCTGAAACGGCGTGGTGACCGTCATCGTCTCGAGGTCGATCGTCACCGCATCGGTTTTCGCCACCTCGACCAGCCGGTCGATCGCTTCCTGCGGCAGCACCACGGCGACAATCCCGTTCTTGAAGGCGTTGCCCGAGAAAATGTCGGAATAGCTCGGCGCAATCACCGCCTTGATGCCCATGTCGGCAAGCGCCCAGGCGGCATGCTCGCGGCTCGACCCGCAGCCGAAATTGTCGCCCGCGATCAGAATCGGCGAGCCGGCATAAGCGGGATCGTCGAAGATGTTACCCGGCTGCGCACGCACGCTCTCGAACGCGCCCCTGCCCAGCCCTTCGCGGCTGATCGTCTTCAGCCAATGCGCCGGAATGATGATATCGGTGTCGATATTCTTGGCGCCCCACGGATAGGCCTTGCCCTCGACCTTCTTCACCGCTTCCATCTTCAGACTCCCGATGCCTGACGCGCCAATGCGGGCGCGCGGTTGCCCGCCGCCCGTTCGCGATCGGCCGTGTTTCGAACGTGCCGCGCGCTCAGGGCGCGGCGCGTGCCTGCACGGGCGTTTCCACCGCCTGCGCCGTCGCGGTCGCATAGAGCGCCGCTGCGCCACTCAGCGCCGTTCCTGCAACCAGCATCACCAATACGCGCTTCACCGGCCGTTCCCCTCATTGGGCACCCATCAGGTCCCGAACGTCCGTCAGCTTTCCAGTCACCGCCGCCGCCGCCGCCATTGCGGGTGAGACGAGGTGGGTACGCGCCCCCGGACCCTGCCGTCCTACGAAATTCCGGTTCGAAGTGGAAGCGCAGCGTTCGCCCGGCGGCACCTTGTCCGGATTCATCGCCAGGCACATCGAACAGCCCGGCTCGCGCCACTCGAACCCCGCCTCGGTGAAGATGCGGTCGAGCCCCTCGGCCTCAGCCTGGCGCTTGACCAGCCCAGAGCCGGGCACGATCAGCGCCTGCCGCACGCCGTCGGCGACGTGGCGCCCCTTCACCACCGATGCGGCGGCACGCAGATCCTCGATCCGGCTGTTGGTGCAGCTGCCAATGAAGATGTTTTCGACCGCGATGTCCTGCATCCGCGTGCCCGGCGTCAGACCCATATAGTCGAGCGACTTCTGCGCGGCGATCCGCTTGGCGGGGTCCGCGAAGCTCTCGGGATCGGGCACCACGCCAGTGATCGGCACGACGTCCTCCGGGCTGGTGCCCCAGGTGAGCGACGGCGAGATGTCGCTCGCGTGAAGCTGCACGACCTTGTCGTATTGCGCGCCAGCATCGGTCGGCAGCGTCCGCCACCACGCCAGCGCCCTGTCCCAATTCTCGCCCTGCGGCGCCATCGGCCGCCCTTTGAGATAGGCGTAAGTGGTCTCGTCGGGCGCGATCAGGCCGGAACGCGCGCCGCCCTCGATCGACATGTTGCTGACCGTCAGCCGCCCCTCGACCGAGAGATCACGGATCACATCGCCGGTATATTCGACGACATAGCCGGTGCCGCCCGCCGCGCCCGTCTTGCCGATGATCGCCAGCACGACATCCTTGGCCGACACGCCATAGCCCAGCGTGCCATCGACGCGAATTTCCATCGTCTTGGATTGCTTGAGCAGCAGCGTCTGCGTGGCGAGCACATGCTCGACTTCGCTCGTGCCGATGCCGAACGCCAGCGCCCCCAGCGCGCCATGCGCCGAGGTGTGGCTGTCGCCGCAAACGAGAGTCGTGCCGGGCAGCGTGAAGCCCTGTTCCGGCCCGACGACATGCACGATGCCCTGCTCAGGCGCGGTCGCGCCGAAATAGTCGATGCCGAATTCGGCAACATTGCGCTCCAGCGCGGCGAGCTGCTGCGCGCTTTCGATGTCGGCGATCGGCAGGCGGTTGCCCGCCGCATCGATCCGCGCGGTGGTCGGCAGATTATGGTCCGGCACCGCCAGCGTCAGGTCGGGCCGCCGCACGCGCCGTCCGGCCATGCGAAGCCCCTCGAACGCCTGCGGGCTGGTCACTTCGTGGACGAGGTGGCGGTCGATATAGATCAGGCAGGTGCCGTCGTCGCGGCGCTCCACGACGTGCGCGGCCCAGATCTTCTCGTAGAGGGTGAGCGGTTTGCTGGCCATGATGCGCTCGCCTTACGCCTTTGCTGCGCGGCGGCAAGCACAGGCGACGTTTCCAAGGGCGAAGCTGGGCTTAGATCGCAGCCTCGCCCGCGTCCGCCCAGGTGTCGCGCCGCCGCAGCCGCGGATTGAGGAACAAAGCCGGCAGCTTGAGGAACAGCAGTTCGGAATGGATGAACCCGTCGACCGCGCGCTCCCACCAGCGCGGCTCGCGCTTGCCGTGATCGCGCAGCCAGCCGTCATAGGGCGCCCAATGGCTCGGCTCGTCGCGGTGAATCACCTGAAAGATGCGGATCAGCGCCTTGTCGTGCCGCACCAGCGGGTGGCGCAACAGGATTTCCACCTGCCTGAACCCGCGCTGCTCGGTCAGCGAGATCACCCGGCACAGCCGTTCAAACTGCGCGTCCTCGGCGATGATGCGATCAGTGTCGAGATTGTCGATCGTGCGGCAGAACATGATCTCGACGAAGCGGTCGATATGGCCGCAGGTGCGGTCGATGCGCAGCGGCATTTGCCCGCGCAGCTCGAACCAGCGCTTGAACATCAGGTAATGCTTGCGCTCGTCGGCGCGGTGCTTCTCGATCGCGGCGATCAGCGCATGATCGTCGGGCGCCCGCGCCCGCACCGCCTCCAGCACCCGATCGATGCTCGTATAGCCGCGATGCTCGTTATAAATGTAGATGGAGCCGAGCAGGTCCAGATAACGGCGGCGGAACCATGCAATCATAATCATGGACGCTACGCCCGCGCCGGTACCCGCACAAGCGGAACCGGCGCGGATGTGACGTCACGCCGCCGCGAGCGCGACTTCGTAATTCGCCGTCGTTTTCGCGGCGACCTCTTCTTCGGTCACGCCCGGCGCCAGCTCGATCAGGCGGAACGGCGAGTCATGGTCGGCGCGCTGGAACACGGCGAGATCGGTCACGATCATGTCGACGACATTCTTGCCGGTCAGCGGCAGCGTGCATTCACCGATGAACTTGGGGCTGCCGTCCTTGGCGTTGTGCTCCATCACGACGATCACCTTCTTGACCCCGGCGACCAGGTCCATCGCGCCGCCCATCCCCTTGATCATCTTGCCGGGGATCATCCAGTTGGCGATGTCGCCATTCTGCGCGATTTCCATCGCGCCCAGCACGGTGAGATCGACATGCCCGCCGCGGATCATCGCGAAGCTGTCGGCGCTGCTGAAATAGACCGACTGCGGCAATTCGCTGATCGTCTGCTTGCCGGCGTTGATCAGGTCGGGGTCTTCCTCGCCTTCATAGGGGAACGGGCCGATGCCGAGCATGCCGTTTTCCGACTGCAGCGTCACCGTGACGCCCGCCGGAATATGGTTCGCCACCAGCGTCGGGATGCCGATGCCGAGGTTCACGTAAAAGCCGTCCTTCAGCTCCTTGGCAGCGCGGGCGGCCATTTCGTCACGGGTCCAGGGCATCACTTCTCTCCGTTGGAAGCAGTTGAAATCGCCGCGGTGCTGCGCACCGGGTTGGGGAGCAGGAACCAGCCCGCGCCCCATAACGGCGCGACCATCGTCTCGGTCACGGCGGCCGGCTGCCGACCGCTCGCGTCGGCCGGCGGGAAGAGGTCGCTGAAATCGCCCAGCGCGTCGCCGACCATCGCGACCACGCAATAGCTGGCAGCGATGGTCTGGCGGACGCCGTCGCCCGGCAACCCACCGCGCAGCTGCAGCGTCTTGCCCGGCTCGACTTCTCCAAGCCCCAGCCGAGCAACCGCCGCCGCCACGCCGCTCGCGCCCTCCGGCATGCGCGCGCTCGTGAAAATCACGGCGATCCCTTCGCGCCGCGCCGCCGCGACGCCATCGACGGCGCCCGGAACCGCAACGAGCGGGTCGCTGCCGTCGCCCTTCCACCGCCGCCATCGCGCGTCAGCGTCCGCGCTCTTGGCCGGGTTCTCGTCAAGGTCGAACAGGATCGCGAGCGGCTTGGACTCGCACGGCACATAGCGCGGCGCGTCCAGCGTCGATCCGGGCTCGAGAACGACCGAACGCAGCGGTTCGCCGCGCCGCCGTTTGGCGGCCTGAGCGGACAGATAGATCCACAGCGCCTGATAAGCCTGCAGGCTCGCCGCCGCATCCTCACCCGCTGCGCTATCCGGCCGCGGCAGCTCGGTCAGCGTCGTCGGCACGATGCGATCCGCCGACGGCAACGCTGCCGTGCCGACGTCGCGCACGGCATCCTGCGCGGCCTGCGTCTTCAGCGTCGCGGGCACCGCTTCGCGCTTCGCCGCATCCGCCTGTCTGCGGACAGCTTCGCGATCGCGCAGCTTGTCGCGTGCGATCACGCCGCCCGCCATCACCGGAATCGCTGCCGCCACGCATCCGCCCGTCAGCACCGCCGCCGACGCAAGCACCAGCGCGGCGCGCAGCCGGATCACACGGCTTCCCGGGCTCGCGTCGTGCGGAACTCGATCTTCTTGTCGTAGGGCGCGCCGATGATCATGCGCTTCACATAGATGCCGGGCAGGTGAATCGCGTCGGGATCGAGGCTGCCGACCGGCACCACTTCCTCGACCTCGGCGACGCAGACGTTCGCCGCGGTCGCCATCGGCTGGTTGAAGTTGCGCGCGGTCTTGCGGAAGATCAGATTGCCCGCCTCGTCCGCCTTCCAGCCCTTGATGATCGAAAGGTCGGCGCGGATGCCGCGTTCCAGGATATATTCCTGGCCGTCGAACACCTTGCTCTCCTTGCCCTCGGCCACCTTCGTGCCGACGCCGGTCTTGGTATAGAAGCCCGGAATGCCCGCCCCGCCCGCGCGGCAGCGCTCGGCCAACGTGCCCTGCGGGCAGAATTCGACCTCGAGTTCGCCGGCAAGATACTGGCGCTCGAACTCCTTGTTCTCGCCGACATAGGACGAGATCATCTTGCGGACCTGACGCGAACGCAGCAGCTTGCCCAACCCCTCGCCGTCGATCCCGGCATTGTTGCTGGCGATGGTCAGGTCCTTGACGCCATGGTCGCGGATCGCGTCGATCAACCGCTCGGGGATGCCGCACAGCCCGAACCCTCCGGCACAGATGGTCATGCCGTCATGCAGCAATCCGTCCAGAGCGGCGGCTGCGTTGGGGTAGAGCTTGTTCATCGCGCGAGTCTCCCTCTCTCGTCTCGCGCGGCGGATAGGGGAGCGTTGCGGCCCGCGCAAGCGCAGCGCCGCCGGGCCAGCAACGCCTGCGGACGGGCAAAGCGGTCGCACAGCTCGGCGTTACGCGACGAAATTACGCTGCAGTGCGGCGAAATTACGTGCGGCCGGATTGTGAAGATTTAATCGTTCGCGCATAGGCTGGCGTCGGGGACACGCGTGGGCGGGGTTGAGGAATGATCGAGTTTTCCGTTTTCATCTACGGCATGTTGTCGATGTTCGTGTTGCTGTCGGCTGAGCAAAATCGCCGCCTCGCGCGCCCGAACCCGCAAATGGTGACCGTAGTCGGCTGGGGTCTGTTCTCCATGTCGTCGACGCTGGCGGTGCTGTTCGGGGCCGTGGGGCTGGCGGTCGCACTCGGTGTTCACGTCCCTGGCCTGCCCGACGCGGCGCTTCGCTGACGCAAAAAATTGGGGCGGACAAGCCGCCCCAGTTGCTTGGGAACTTCTGCTTCAGGCGTGGATCAGCGCACCGATCCGCGGCGCACCAGATTGACGATCGCAAGCAGCACGACCGCACCCAGGAACGAGATCAGCAGCGACGTCGCGCTGAACGAACCTTCGGTGATGCTGGCGCCGCCGATCATCGGCGTGATCAGCAGGCCCGCCAGCAACGCGCCGACAATGCCCACGATGACATTCAGGAAAATGCCCTGCTGGGCATCGGTGCGCATGACGATGCTGGCCAGCCAGCCAAGCACGCCGCCCACGATAAGCAATACGATAAGGTTGATCATCTGCCGTCTCCCGTAAACCGGCTCGGCAGCGCCGAGTCATGTGGATATACGGTTGAAACGGCGGGACGTTCCGCCACCGTGCAAAATGCGCAGTCGCGGCAAGGGGGCTGAAAAATGGCGATTTATGCATTCGAGGGCGTGACGCCGGTGGTCGATGCGGATGCTTGGGTCGCGCCGAGCGCCGACGTCATCGGCGATGCAAGGCTAGCAGCCGGCGCCAGCGTGTGGTTCGGCGCGGTCATCCGTGCCGACAACACGCCGATCATTGTCGGCGAACGCAGCAACATCCAGGAAAATGCGATGCTGCATTCCGACGCCGGCGTACCGTTGACGATCGGCGAGGACTGCACGGTCGGCCATCAGGCGATGCTCCACGGCTGCACGCTCGGCGATCGCGTGCTCGTCGGCATGGGTGCGATCGTGCTCAACCGCGCGGTGATCGGCGACGACTGCCTGATCGGTGCCGGCGCGCTGGTGACCGAGGGCAAGAGCTTCCCGCCGGGCAGCCTGATCGTCGGCAGTCCCGCGCGCGCGGTGCGCGAGCTGGACCCTGCGGCCCGCGCCCATTTGTTGTTGTCCGCGCAAAGCTATGCGGACCGGCAGCGCCGCTTCCGCGCCGGACTTGTTCGCATCGATTGATTTTTCAAAGATCGGGTACGGCGCGCTGGACAGCCCGATCGGTTCGGTTATGAAACGGGTCATGGCCCTGCCCCCGCTCTTCGATCGCCTGCGCCTGCCGGTCATCGGCTCGCCCTTGTTCATCGTCTCCGGACCGGATCTCGTCATCGCCCAGTGCAAGGCGGGGATCGTCGGCTCGTTCCCCGCGCTCAACGCGCGGCCACAGAGCCAGCTCGATGAATGGCTGCACCGCATCACCGAGGAACTCGCGGCGTGGAACCGCGATAATCCCGGCCGCCCCGCCGCACCGTTCGCGGTCAACCAGATCGTCCACCGCTCGAACGACCGGCTCGAAGCCGACCTCGCCACCTGCGCCAAATGGCAGGTGCCGATCGTCATCACCTCATTGGGCGCGCAGGAGGCACTCAATCAGGCCGTGCACAGCTGGGGCGGCATCACGCTGCACGACGTCATCAACGACCGCTTCGCGCGCAAGGCCGTGGAAAAGGGCGCCGACGGGCTGATCCTGGTGTGTGCCGGCGCGGGCGGCCATGCCGGCATGCTCAACCCGATGGCGTTCGTGCAGGAAACGCGGACCTGGTTCGACGGGCCGGTGATCCTGTCGGGCGCGATCGCCAATGGCGGCGCGATCCTCGCCGCGCAGGCAATGGGCGCCGATCTCGCCTATATCGGTTCGCCCTTCATCGCCACGGCCGAGGCCAATGCCGAGGGCCCGTACAAGGCCGGCATCGTTGCCAGCGGCGCGTCCGACATCGTCTACACCAACCTGTTCACCGGGGTTCACGGCAACTACCTGCGCGCCTCGATCGAGGCCGCCGGGCTCGATCCCGACAAGCTGCCGGTCAGCGACCCCAGCACGATGAATTTCGGCTCGGGCGGCAACCAGAAGGCCAAGGCGTGGCGCGACATCTGGGGATCTGGCCAGGGAATCGGTGCGGTCAAGGCGGTGACGCCAGTCGCCGACTTCGTCGATCGGCTCGATGCGGAATATCGCGCGGCGCGGGCGCGATTCGCGGCAATGGGCGCCGGGGGCTGGGCCGCCTAGAAGGCGTGCGCCAGCCGGTCGAGCATCGTGCGCGCCGGACTGACGATCACCGGCGCTTCCTCGCCCTGCGCGCTGTCGAGCCGTTCGACTCGGCGATACAGGTCGATGCTCGCCGTGATGAGCCCCTGCGCCGCCACCGGCATCACCCCGAACGACGCCTCGTCCGTCTCCGGCGCGACGCCCAGCCGCCGCGAGGGATCGAGCGCGTCGAGCGCCGGCAGCTCGCCGGCATCGACCGCGCGCTGGGTCAGCAGCCAGGCGATGACGTGCATCAGGCGAGTCGTAACCTTGAGCGACTCGCACGAGAACATCACGCGCGTCATCGCGTCGAGCGTATCCCGCTCCGCGCGCCCGAACTCGTCGAAATAGCCGCGCGCCTCGTCCGCCAGCAGCATCGATTCGGTGTAGAGCGAATCGATCAGCTTGCGGTGGATACGCGATGTGCTCACAGCCCCGATCATGCCGGCTACGCTGTCAGAAACTTCTCGTTAACGAAATAGCCAATTCACGGGAAAATCGGAGCGGCTGTGCCGGAACGAATCACGCGATGATGTCGGGGATCAGCTGATCCTCGAGCAGGGCGATCTCGTCACGCAGCCGCAGCTTGCGCTTCTTGAGCCGCGCGATCTGGAGTTGGTCGGGCGCGCCGGCCATCCGCAGCGCGTCGACCGCGACGTCGAGGTCGCGATGCTCGACCCGGAGCAGCTCCAGCCGGCGCAGAATCTCGCTTTCTTCCATCACCAGCCGCAACCCCCGCGCGCGTTCCGCAACATCGGCCCGTCGCAGATCAGCGTTGCCTTGTCGATCACCCGAATCGCAAGGGGCGACAAGCGCCGCGAATCGTGATTTACTCCATGATCCTTGCAACGATGAGCAGGAGGATTGCTTCCATGCAGAACGCGCATCTCTCGGCACTTGAGGCCAAGCACGCGACTCTCGATCGCAAAATCAGCGACGAAACGCACCGGCCATTGCCCGATCAGATGATCATCGCCCAACTGAAGCGCCAAAAACTCAGGGTAAAGGAAGAAATCGCGCTGATCTGACGCGCATATCCGGTGTCACCCTGGGCCTGGACCGGGGTGGCGCCGCTACTCGAACATTTTTTGATCCAGCACAGCTGGATGAGTGCGGCACCGGCCCGCTCCCCCACCCGGCCACCCATAGAATACACTTCCGTTGGGTGGCCGGGTGGGGGAGCGGGCGGAGCAGCTAGGCTCCAGCGATCGAAGATCGATGGAAGCTGCGGAGGGCGGTGCCGCGTTCAGCGAAGCTGAACCAAAACCGTCAGATCGCGCGGCGAACCGGCTTGGCAACCGGCGACGAGCGGCCCGCGGCGACCGGCTTGCGCGCAGCCATCGGGTCGATCTCGCGCTCGAACGCGATGCCGATGCGGCCCTCGGCAGTCCAGGCGATGCGGCCGTTGATCCAGCCTACGCCGCGCACCTCGACCTCGACCGGCGTCCCTTGCGTGATCGGCTGCGAATATTCAGCCATCAGCCCGCCCGAGGACAGGTTGCGAACGCGCACCGTCACATCCACCCCATCAGCCGTGCGCAGCTGAGCCGACAGCAGCAGACTATCCCGCGACCCATTGCGCTGGCTCGCGAGGTCGTCACTCGACAATTCGTTCAGGGGGTCGGTGGAAAACTGGTCCATCGGGCGCTCATGTTGATCTCGATGCGCGCGATTAGAGCAGCAATCACTATCCAAAGCGTTAACCCGGCGCTTCCGTGACGGGCCGCCGGATTATTCTTCGCGCGAGACCTTCTCGTTGCGCTCGTGACGCTCCTGCGCCTCGACGGTCATCGTCGCGATCGGCCGCGCCTCGAGCCGGCCGAGGCTGATCGGCTCGCCGGTCACCTCGCAATAGCCATACTCGCCATCCTCGATCCGGCGCAGCGCGGCATCGATCTTGGCGATCAGCTTGCGCTGGCGGTCGCGAGTGCGCAGTTCGATCGACCAGTCGGTCTCGCTCGATGCGCGGTCGGTCAAATCGGCTTCACGCAGCGAATCGACCTGAAGCTGGCTCAGCGTGCCCGCCGCCTCGCGATGGATCGCGTCCTTCCACGCCAGCAGCTTCTCACGGAAATACTGAAGCTGGCGGGGATTCATGAAAGGTTCGTCGGCACTCGGCCGATAACCGTCAGCCGCGTCATTGGCGGCCGGCGGCAGCTTTTCGGGGTCATCGCGATGATCGTACACGGTCGCCATTTGCACTCTCCACCCCGGATTTCCGACAGCGAAGCCGATCGAAAGTCCGCTTTTGCCCGCCGGCGCTATACGAGTGCGCAGCGCTCTCCACAAGCGTCCGAATCCACAGATTCGCGCGGCAAACCGTTATTGCCATGCGGGAAATTGCAGCGGCCTGAATCCGCTGGTCAGCAATCCTTAATAATTAACCATCTTTACTAACATTCTGGTAGTAATGAACCACCACATGTCCCTTTCAGGAACATTAACTATCGAACAGCCGACGAACCGCCTGAAATATATCGAATGATAGCCCGATATATGGTTAACGCGGTTGCGCTTAATACTTTCTTCTGCCCTTTTCTGTCACTGAGCCATCAAGGAAGCTGCTTGTTGCAGCACGGGGAACAGGTTCAGGGACAAGAGAGTAGTCGTCATGTCGGTACGGATGGCCTTGGCTAAACTTTGCGCATGTGCTTGCGGCGGCGCGGTTGTGGGTGGCGGTGCGGTCCATATGGCCGACACTGCCCGCGCCGAACGCGTCTATGTGAAGAAGCAGGCGGCGAAGAAGCGCGTGATCGTCAAGAAGCGCGTCGTGTCGCGCCCGGTCAAAAAGCGCATCGTGCGCCGCACGGTCACGACGACGCAGTGCCAGCCGCAAGTGGTGACGGTGACGACGCAGGGCGCACCCGTGCCGCTCCCGCCTGCACCCGTCTATGCCGCGGCAGCCGATACCGGCGGCGCGGTCGTCGGCGGCGGTGGCTTTGGCGGCGGCGGCGGCTTCTTCGCAGGCGGATTCTTCGGCGGCTCGGGCGGCTCGGGCAGCAGCGGCATCGTCATCTCGTCGACCACCAGCTCGGGCGAGATCTCGACCGGCGGCACGTCCAGCTCGACCTCGACCGGTGGTTCGTCCACCTCGACGGGGGGCTCCTCGACTTCGACCTCGACCGGCGGCTCGTCGACCTCGGCCTCGTCCTCGGGCGACGTCTCGACCTCATCGTCCACCTCGGCATCGACGTCCGCGTCGACCTCGTCCTCGACCTCGGCCAGTTCGTCCGGCGATGTGTCGACCTCGACTTCGAGCGGCTGGAGCACGTCGAGCGGATGGAGCACGTCGAGTTCCACTAGCACCTCGTCCTCCACCTCGAGCGGGACCAGCAGTTCGTCGGGCGGCCCCGAGCCGGTCCCGGCGCCGCCGATGGTGCTGCTGTTCGGCGCCGCCGCTGCGGCCCTGGTCGCACGCAAGCGCTTCCAGAACCGCAAGGTGAAGGAAGTGGCCGGGTAACTAAGCGGCGATCAACGCCTGCTCGATTTCAGCTATGGTATGGCGGGTGAGGTCCTTGTCGATCTCGCCCGCCAGCCGATTCTCGACCTCCTTGTGATAATGTTTGCGCAGTTCGCCCAGCGTCCCGGGCGGCGCGACGATGATCAGCGATTCGAAGTCGTTGTTGAGCGCGCGCTTGTTGAGCAGTTCCGCCGTATCCGCCGCGAAGCGGTCCTCCTCGATCTGGTGGAAATCGGCATTCTCCATCGTGCCGCCGCCCGCGGCGAAGGTGCCGCCTTCCATCCGCGTCGATTGCGCACGGCCCGACACATCGGCCGATTGCTCGTGATTGTCGGGATTATCCTGCACGCGCTTGCGCTCGACCTGCAGATTGGGATGCTCGACGTCGCCCTCGTTCCTCAGGAACAGCATCTTGCGGCCATCGGCGACCACGACAAAGGCGTTGTGGGGAACCTGCATCTCTCGTCTCCTCGATTTATTGCGGGGTGAACGCGCGGGACGCGGACCGGGTTGCGCCGTTCAACGCGCAACGCCATAGCCTGCGCCCATGCACGACATCCGCCTGATCCGCGAAAATCCCGAAGCCTTCGATGCCGGCCTCGCCCGCCGCGGCGCCGAGCCGCTCGCCGCATCGCTGACCTCGCTCGACGAGGCGCGCCGTGCGCTGACCACGCGCCAGCAGGAGGTCCAGGCGCGCCGCAACGATCTGTCGAAACAGGTCGGCCAGGCCAAGGCGGCGAAGGACGAGGCGCGCGCGCAGGCGCTGATGGCCGAGGTCGGCACGCTCAAGGACGAGCTGGAGACGCTGACCGCCGATCAGGCCGAGGCTGACGAAGCGCTGCGGACGGCGCTTGCCGCCATCCCCAACCTCCCCGCCGCCGATGTCCCGGAAGGCAAGGACGAGGACGACAACCAGCTCGTCCACACCCGCGGCACCCAGCCCGCCTTTGCGTTCGAGCCGAAAGAGCATGACACCTTCGGTCCCGCGCTCGGCCTCGACTTCGAGACCGGCGCCGCGCTCGCCGGCGCGCGCTTCACGCTCGTTCGTGGCCACGCCGCGAAGCTCGCCCGAGCGCTCGGCCAGTTCATGCTCGACACGCTGACCGCCGATCACGGCTATGAGGAAGTGAACCCGCCGCTCCTCGTCCGCGACGAGGCGGTGTATGGCACCGGCCAGCTCCCCAAATTCGCCGAGGACCTGTTCCGCACCACCGACGGCCGCTGGCTGATCCCCACCGCCGAGGTCAGCCTGACCAACATCGTGCGCGAGCAGATCCTGCCCGCCGAGGCGCTGCCGCTGCGCTTCACCGCGCTCACCCCCTGCTTCCGCTCGGAGGCGGGCGCCGCCGGGCGCGACACGCGCGGCTATATCCGCCAGCACCAGTTCGACAAGGTCGAGATGGTCTCGATCACCGCGCCCGAGGCCTCCGAAGCCGAGCATGAGCGCATGACCGCCTGCGCCGAAGGCATACTCGACAAGCTCGGCCTGCCCTTCCGCCGCATGAAGCTGTGCGCGGGCGACATGGGCTTCTCGGCGGCGCGCACCTACGACCTCGAAGTGTGGCTCCCCGGCCAGGCGCGCTACCGCGAGATCTCGTCCTGCTCGACCTGCACCGATTTCCAGGCGCGGCGGATGAACGCACGCTACCGCAACGCCGACGGCAAACCCGCCTTCGTCCATACGCTCAACGGCTCGGGCCTAGCTGTCGGCCGCACGCTGGTCGCGGTGCTGGAGAATTATCAGCAGGAGGACGGCGCGGTCGCAGTGCCCGAAGTGCTCCAGCCCTATCTGCGCGGCCTCAACCGTCTCGAACCCGCCAAGTGAAAATCCTCCTCACCAATGACGACGGCGTGCATGCGCGCGGGCTCGAAGTCCTCGAGCGCATCGCCCGCACGCTGTCCGACGACATCACCATCGTCGCGCCACTGGAGGAACAGTCCGGCAAGGGCCGTTCGCTCAGCCTGACCGAACCGGTCCGCCTGCGCCAGTTCGGCGAGCGCCGCTTCGCCGTCACCGGCACGCCGACCGACGCGGTAATGATGGCGCTCGCGCAGATCATGAAGGACGACAAGCCCGACCTGATCCTGTCCGGCGTCAATCGCGGCGCCAATCTCGCCGAGGATGTCAGCTATTCCGGCACCGTCTCCGCCGCGATGGAAGGCGCGCTCGCCGGCATCCGCTCGGTCGCGCTCAGCCAGCGCTACGGCGCGACCGCACCAGGCGAACGCGTGAGTTTCGACGCGGCAGAGACATGGGGCGAGCGCGTGCTGCGCCCGCTGCTCGAGGCACCCTGGGCGCCGCGCACGCTGATGAACGTCAATTTCCCGCCCATCCCGGCCGCTGACGTCCGCGGCATCAAGCCCGTCCATCAGGGCCTGCGCGACTATGGCCGGCTCAAGCTCGACAAGCGCACCGACCCGCGCGGTTTCGACTATTACTGGTTCGGCCTCGGTCGCGTGCCGCACACGCCAGTCGCCGATACCGATCTCGAAGCGATCGAGCAGGGCCTGATTACCGTCACGCCGCTCCATCTCGACATGACTCACCGCGAATCCTTGGATATGCTCGCCGCTGCTTATGGTTAATGCCGGGGGAGGCATGATCGCAAAGGGGGCAATGCGAGCGGGTCTGACGGTAGCGATGCTGCCGCTCCTCGCCGCGTGCATCCCGCAGGGCGCGGGACCGCGCCCCGAACCACGGCCCCAGCGTGTCGTCTATACCGGCGACCCCACCACCGCCCCTCGCCGCGAACAGGACGTCCCCGCCCTTCCCGCCCCGCCGCCCGCGTGGGAGGCCCGCCCGGTCACCCCCGACGCGCGCACCGTCACAAGCTCGACCTACATCGTCGAATCCGGCGACACGTTGCGCGGTATCGCCGGCAAGACCGGCGCCGGCTCCGAAGCCATCGCCCGCGCCAACGGCCTGGAACCGCCGTTCGCGATCCGCATCGGCCAGCGGCTGACCATTCCCGGCGGCCGCTACCACCTCGTCCGCGCGGGCGAGACCGGTATCGCCATCGCGCGTGCTTATGGCGTCGACTGGGGCCGCGTGGTCACCACCAACGATCTGGCCGAACCCTATATCCTGCGCGTCGGCCAGCGCGTGCTGATCCCGGGCGAAGACCGTCCGCTTACGCGCGAGGAGCGCGCCGCCGCGTTCCGCATCGACATCGACGACATCGTCACCGGCAGCCAGCCGGCGATCACCGAACGCGCACGCCCCGCTAAACCCTCGGCATCCGCTGCCCGCGTGCTGCCTTCGACCAGCCCGGTCGCCCCGCCCGCCGCGCTGGTCGGCGGTTTCCAATGGCCCGCACGCGGCCAGATCCTGCGCCGCTTCGGCCCCGTCGCGACCGGCGAGCGCAGCGACGGTCTCAAGATCGCCGTCCCGCTCGACACCCCGATCCTCGCCGCCGCCGATGGCACGGTCGCCTATGTCGGGAGCGACATCCCGTCGCTCGGCGGACTGGTGATGATCCAGCATGGCGGCGGCTGGACGACGATCTACGGCCATGCCGGCCAGCTCATCGTCCAGCGCGGCCAGTCGGTGAAGCGCGGCCAGATGATCGCGCTGTCGGGCGACAGCGGAACGAACCGGCCCCAGCTGCATTTCGAGATGCGGCAGGGACGCACCCCCGTCGATCCGATCCCGAGGCTCCCGGCACGCTGAATGGCGCTACTGCCCCACTCGACCCTCAAGCGGAAATCCACCCTTCCCGTCTGGGTGTCGATCAGCTGGCGCGTCCTCGCGGTGATCGGCATGTTCGTGCTCGCGATCGGCGTCCACTGGTTCGACCGGTCGGGCCTTCGCGACAATTATGACGGCCATGTCAGCTTCGCCGACGTCGTCTATTTCACGATGATCTCGATCACCACGGTCGGCTATGGCGACATCACCCCGGTGACCGACGAGGCGCGGCTGTTCGACGCGCTGGTGGTGACCCCGATCCGCATCTTCGCGGTGCTGCTGTTCATCGGCACCGCCTATAATTTCGTTCTCAAGCGCACATGGGACAAATGGCGTATGGCCGTGATCCAGAAGAATTTGACCGGCCACATCATCGTCGCCGGCTACGGCACCACCGGCGCCGAAGCGGTGGATGAGCTGATCGCGCGCGGCACCGATCCGGGCCACATCGTGGTGATCGACTGCGTCGCCGAGACGCTCGAACGCGCCCGCGATTGCGGCTGCAACATCCTTCAGGGCGACGCCACGCGCGACGCGACGCTCGAGGACGTCAAGATCCGCAGCGCCGCCTCGATGATCGTCAGCGCCGGCCGCGACGACACCTCGGTGCTGATCACCCTCACCGCGCGCCACCTCGCGCCGGGCCTGCGCATCAGCACGGTGATCAAGGCGGAGGACAATGAACTCCCCGCCCGCGCCGCCGGCGCCACCACCGTCATCAACCCGGTCAGCTTCGCCGGCCTGCTGCTCGCCAATTCGTGCAAGAGCCAGCACATCGCCGACTACATGATGGACCTGGCATCGATCGACGGCCCGGTCGCGCTCGCCGAGCGTGCCGTCACCCCGGCGGAAGTCGGTCAGCCGCTCTCGGCACTCGCCACCGGCATCGGCTTGCGCATCTTTCGCAACAACGAGATGTTCGGCTTCTTCACCCCCGAAGCGAATGCGCTCCAGCCCGGCGACACCATCGTCGAGGTGATCCACACCCAGGCGAAAGGCTGAGCGAGTCCGTCTGCGCGCGTTCGCGGCGCTGGCCACTATCTTTTTCCCCAAAAATCCCTATGTGCGCCTGCCTCATGGCAACGCGACTCCCCGAAGCCCCCAAGGTGGGCATGGTGTCGCTCGGCTGTCCCAAGAATCTGGTCGACAGTGAGCGTATCCTGACCAAACTCCGGTCCGACGGCTATGCCATGTCGGCCGATTATGCCGGCGCCGACGTGGTGCTGGTCAACACTTGCGGCTTCCTCGACAGCGCCAAGGAGGAGAGCCTCGAGGCGATCGGCGAGGCCATCGCCGAGAATGGCCGCGTCATCGTCACTGGCTGCATGGGCAAGGAGGCCGAGGTCATCCGCGCCCGCTTCCCGGGCGTGCTCGCGGTCTCGGGGGCGCAGGCTTATGAGGAAGTCGTCGGGGCCGTGCACGACGCCGCGCCGATGCCGGCCAACGCCTTCATCAATCTGGTGCCGGAAAGCGGCCTGAAACTCACCCCGCGCCACTATAGCTATCTGAAGATTTCCGAGGGCTGCAACCACCGTTGTTCCTTCTGCATCATCCCCTCGATCCGCGGCGATCTCGTGAGCCGCCGCCCTGATGCGATCCTGCGCGAAGCGGAGAAGCTGGTCGAAGCGGGCACCAAGGAACTGCTGGTCATCAGCCAGGACACCTCGGCATACGGGGTCGATATCCGCAAGGAACCGCGCATGTGGAAGGGCGCGCCGGTCGTCCCGCACATGACCGACCTCGCCCGCGAGCTGGGCAAGATCGCGCCGTGGGTGCGGCTCCACTATGTCTACCCCTACCCGCATGTCGATCAGGTCATCCCGCTGATGGCCGAGGGGCTGGTCCTCCCCTATCTCGACATCCCGTTCCAGCACGCCAGCCCCACGGTCCTGCGCACGATGAAGCGCCCGGCGAACGAGGCCAAGGTGCTCGAACGCCTCAAGAAATGGCGCAGTATCGCCCCGGACATCACGATCCGCTCGACCTTCGTCGTCGGCTTCCCCGGCGAGACCGAGGCGGACTTCCAATATCTGCTCGACTGGCTCGATGAAGCCCAGCTCGACCGCGTCGGCGCGTTCCGCTTCGAGCCGGTCGAGGGCGCCGCCGCCAACGATCTCCCCGGTGCGGTGCCGGAGGAGATCAAGGAAGAGCGCTACGCCCGCATCATGGAAAAGACCGCCGCGATCTCTGCCGCCAAGCTCCAGGCAAAGATCGGCCGCACGCTCGAAGCGATCGTCGATGAAGTCGATGGAGACGGCGCCAACGCACGGTCACAGGCCGATGCGCCCGAGATCGACGGCACGGTCTTCCTCCGCGACGCCGGCCATCTCAAGCAGGGCGACATCGTCAAGGTCGAGATCGAGGACGCCGACGATCACGACCTCTTCGGCGTGCCCGTAGCCTAACCTTGCAGCGTTGAAACCTCAGCGGCGCCGGGAACGCAGCTCGATCACTTCACCGCGATAGGCGAGCAGCGGCGTGCTGCCTCGCTCCGCGTATCGCGGGCCGGCGATTTGAGCGGGCAATCTGCACACGCGTATCGCATCCCCCATGGGCCGGGGCTCAGCCGCAGGCTTCGCCACCGCCGCTCGCGACGCCGCATAATGTAGTTCGCTCAGTTGCAGATGTGCTACGCGTGCTGCGTCCGATTGCGTCAATTGCGCGCGAACACGCTCTTCATACGCTCGTGCGAGATGATAGTTATCGGCCTCTTGCCGACCCGGCTTCCAGAGCTGGAACATCGCTTCCCCCTCCAACAATGTCGCGCGCGGCGCACCGGTCCGCCGGTTTCTTCCGCCGCGCGTGATCATTATGGGTAATGCAGGAAACTTACGTAATGTGATGAGAACATGGTTAATGCCAATTTTACCATTTCCGCCAACCATGCCGCGTCCCGGCTGCCGCGCGCCCAAGGCGAGCGACCGCTTTTTGCCCTTGCTTAGAACAGGTGCGATGTGGATAGAGGGCGCGGCCTCTCGCGGGTGTAGCTCAATGGTAGAGCAGAAGCTTCCCAAGCTTACGACGAGGGTTCGATTCCCTTCACCCGCTCCAGCTTCCTAGCCGTCGCGGCCCCAGTTCAGCGTGATCTTCGTGCGCGCGCCGACCGCCTCGGTCAGCACCATGAAATTGCGCTTCGTCCCATCCTTCGCCGAATAGATCGGGCTGGGCGTATCCGCGATCAGCGCGTCCTGCATCCCGAACGCCTTGGCCTGCTCGCGATACCAGGCGGTTACGTCGGCAGCCTTGTCGGCGGTCAGATAGATCACGGTGCCGCTCTCGCGGCGCGGCGACGGCCCCTTGCCCGAGGTGCAGCTCTGAATCTGCGCATCGGGTCGCAGCACGACGAAATCGGGCCGCTGGTCGCATTTGACATGGGCCGGATCGATCGGCGCCTCGGGACCGGGCTGCGCGCCCTCGGCCTTGGCGGTCTCGTTGCCCGCCGGTGCGCCACCACATGCCGCCAGCATCGCCGCTGCCCCGAGAACCAGCCACCGCATCGCCTACCCCCGTCCGTTGCGCGGCCAGCCTATTCGACGGTGACCGACTTCGCCAGATTGCGCGGCTGATCGACATCGGTGCCCTTGGCGACCGCGACGTGATAGGCGAGCAGCTGCACCGGCACCGCATAGACGATCGGCGCGATCAGCGGGTGCGCCTTGGGCATCTCGATCGTCGCGATACACCCCTCGCCCGCCGCCGCGATCCCCTCGGCATCGCTGATCAGCACGACCTTGCCGCCGCGCGCCTGCACTTCCTGCATGTTGCTGACGGTCTTCTCGAACAGCGGCCCCGATGGCGCGATCACGATCACCGGCACATGCTCGTCGATCAGCGCGATCGGCCCATGCTTCATCTCCCCCGCGGCATAGCCTTCGGCATGGATGTAGCTGATTTCCTTGAGCTTGAGCGCGCCTTCCAGCGCCAGCGGATAGTCGGTGCCGCGGCCCAGATACAGCACGTCGCGCGCGCCCGCGACCGCGCCCGCCATCGCCTCGATCGCCTCGTCCCGGCCCAGCGCATCGTTGAGCGCCGCCGGCGCCTCGGCGAGGTGCGCGACGATCGCCTTTTCTTCCTCCGGCGTCATCCGGCCCTTGGCCTTGGCGAGGTTCGCCGCCAGCGCCGCCAGCACCGCGAGCTGGCAGGTGAACGCCTTGGTCGAGGCGACGCCGATCTCCGGCCCGGCATGCGTCGGCAGCAGCAAATCGGCTTCGCGCGCCATCGTGCTGGTCGGCACGTTGACCACCGCCGCGATCGTCTGCCCCTCGGCCTTCGCGTGACGCAGCGCCGCCAGCGTGTCCGCCGTCTCGCCCGACTGGCTGATGACGATCATCAGCCCGCCATCCTCCATCACCGGCGCGCGATAGCGGAACTCGCTCGCCACATCGATGTCGACCGCGACGCGTGCGAACTGCTCGAACCAGTATTTGGCGACCATGCCGGCATAATAGCTGGTGCCGCACGCCACGATCGTCACGCGCTTGATCACCGACAGGTCGAAGTCGGGAATCGGCAGCGTCACCTTGTCCTCGAGCCGCTGGAGATACGCGCGCAGCGTCTGCGCCACCACGATCGGCTGCTCGTAAATCTCCTTCGCCATGAAGTGGCGGTGATTGCCCTTGTCGATCAGCTGGCCCGACGCGCCCGAATTGACGATCGCCCGTTCGACCGGGTTGTTGGCCTGGTCATAGACCTGCGTGCCGCCGCGCGTCAGCACGACCCAGTCGCCTTCATCGAGATAGGAAATGCGCTGCGTCAGCGGCGCCAGCGCCAGCGCATCGGAACCGAGATAGGTTTCCCCATCCCCATAACCGACCACCAACGGCGAGCCCAAGCGCGCACCGATCAGCATGTCCGGATGATCGCGGAACAGGATCGCCAGCGCGAACGCACCGTGCAGCCGCGGCAGCACGACCTTGACCGCCTCGACCGGATCCAGTCCCGCCTCGATCTGCTCGCTCACCAGATGGCAGACGATCTCGGTATCGGTCTGGCTCTCGAGCTTGCGGCCGCGCGCCAGCAATTCCTCGCGCAGCGGTTTGAAATTCTCGATGATGCCGTTGTGGACCAGCGCGACACGATCGGTGGCATGCGGATGCGCATTGTTGGTGGTTGGCCCGCCATGCGTCGCCCAGCGCGTGTGCGCGATACCGGTCACCCCCGCCAGCGGTTCCGCCGCCAGCACCTTGCCGAGATTGACCAGCTTGCCCGATGCGCGCCGACGCTCGATCGCACCACCGACCACCGTCGCGATGCCGGCCGAATCATAGCCGCGATATTCCAGCCGCTTGAGCCCGTCGAGCAGCCGGTCGGCGACGTCGTCCTTGCCCAGGATTCCAACGATTCCACACATCGAAACTCGTCCCCCAGCCGCTCAATGCGGGAAATTGGTGTCCACGAACGTCCGCGTGAATTCATGCGGGTCGGGCTGGTGGCCCTGCGCCGCGACGAACTTCGCGCTGCCCTTTTCCCACACTTCACGGATCGCGCCGGCCATCCCCTTGGGGAATTGCATGCGCTCGGCGACGATCGTGCGCCAGTCGCCGCTCGCACCGAAGATCTCGCGAAACCTGGATTCCATCGCGGTCAATGAAGCATCGCTCGCCGGATCGAGCGCGCCGATCGCGTCGAGCACATAGCTGTCGAGCAGCTTGAGGAATGGCTTGCCGGCATAGCGGTCGGTCATTTGGCCTCCTTGCGCGCCGTCATCATCGCGCGAAAGCGCTTCGCCCAGCCCGGCTTGGCGGTCTGCGGCGGCCGCACCAGCGCCAGCGCGTCGGCCGCCACATCCTGCGTCACCACCGATCCAGCCGCCACGATCGCGCCATCGCCGATCGACACCGGCGCGACCAGCGCGCTGTTCGATCCGATGAACGCACCCGCGCCGATCTGCGTCCTGTATTTGAAGAAACCGTCATAATTGCAGGTGATCGTACCCGCGCCGATATTCGCCCCGGCCCCGACCTCGGTATCGCCGAGATAGGTCAGGTGATTGGCCTTGGCGCCCTTACCCAGCACCGCCTTCTTCATCTCGACGAAATTGCCGACATGTGCGCCTTCGCCGACCACCGCACCGGGCCGCAGCCGCGCATAGGGTCCGACCGTCGCGCCGGTCGCGATGGTCGCGCCCTCGATATGGCTGAACGCACGGATGGCGACGCCGTCCGCCACGCTCACGCCCGGCCCGAACACGACATTGGGCTCGATCGTCACGTCGCGCCCGATCGCCGTGTCATGCGCGAACCACACCGTCTCGGGCGCGGTCAGCGTGGCGCCGTCCGCCATCGCGCGCGCGCGGCGGGCCTGCTGCCATTGCGCCTCCAGCGCGGCGAGCTCGGCGCGGCTGTTCACGCCGGTCACCTCGACCGCATCGGTCTCGATCACCGCGCTGGCACGCCCGTCACCGGCGGCAAGCATCACGATGTCGGGCAGATAATATTCGCCCGCGGCATTGTCGTTGCCGACCCGCGCCAGCAGCGCGAACAGGTCGACCGACCGCACCGCCATCAGCCCCGAATTGCACAAAGTCTCAGCGCGTTCCTCAGGCGAGGCATCCTTATACTCGACCATCTTGGCGATCCGCCCATCGGCATCGGCGATCACCCGGCCATAGGCGCCCGCATCGGCGGGTCGAAAGCCCAGCACCACCGCCGCCGGCGAATCCGCGCCGTGGAGCCGCTCGACCATCCGCCGCATCGTCTCCGCGCTCACCAGCGGCACGTCGCCATAGAGGATCAGCACGTCGCCCGCGAACCCCGCCAGCGCGGCCTCCGCCTGCGCAACCGCATGGCCGGTGCCGAGCTGCTCGGCCTGATGCGCCATCGCCACGCTATGCGGCGCGACCGCCGCCTCGACCTGCTCGCGCCGCGCGCCCACCACAACCACCGTGCGCTCGGGCGAAAGCCCCGCCACCGTATCGACCAGATGCAACAGCATCGGCCGCCCGGCGATCGGATGCAGCACCTTGTGCGTGTCGGATTTCATGCGGGTGCCGCTGCCCGCGGCGAGGATGACGGCGGCGACTGGACGGGCGGTCATTGGATGGTCCCCATATGTCGCCCCTGCCACGAAGATATTGCAATTTCCATAGCGTAGCGGGCATCGGGGCAGCATGGCTGATTTCCCCTTCGACATTGTCGGCTTCGACCTCGACGGCACGCTGTTCGACACCAGCCCCGATCTGACCGCCGCCGTGAACCACGCATTGGCGCTGGTGGAAAGACCGCTACTGCCCGCCGAGCGCGTGCGCCCGATGATCGGCCGCGGCGCGAAATATATGCTCGAACAGGGGCTGGAGGCGTCAGGCGGGTTCGATCCCGAGGTGATGCGGGTCGCCTATCCGGCGCTGCTCGACTTCTATGAAGCCAATCTCAGCCACGGCACCACGCCCTTCCCCGGCCTGATCGAGGCGCTCGACGATCTCGAAGCGCGCGGCGTCAAGATCGCGATCGTCACCAACAAGTTCGAGCGCTTCGCGGTCAAGCTGGTCGCCGAACTCGCGTTGCATCACCGTTTCGCTTGCGTGATCGGCGGCGACACGATGGGCAAGGGCAACGCCAAGCCTTCCGCCGAGCCGATCCACGAGATGATCCGGCGCTGTGGCGGCGGGCGCGCGGCGTTCGTCGGCGATTCGATCTACGACATTCTCGCCGCGAAGAATGCCGGCATCCCAAGCATCGCGGTGAGCTTCGGCTTCCTGATGCAGCCGGTCGAGGAGCTGGGCGCGGACGCGGTGATCGACGGCTTTGACGAGCTGATCCCCGCGCTCATCCGGCTGGGCGATACCCCTTCCGCCATTTCGTCCAGAGGTGCTTTGCCAGCATGAGCGGCGGCATGCGCAGCCAATGGCCGCGCAGGTAAAAGGCCTGTTCCGTCAGCTTGCGCGTCGGCTGCCCCCACCCGTCGCGCGCAAGCAAGCGGCGGATATAGAGCCGGTCAACCAGCGTCACGGCGTCACCGTCACCGAACAACGCGCCGGATAGCCGCACCGCGCGCGCCACTTCCCGCGTCAGCCCATGCCGCGCCGCGCAGACCGCGAGCCGCTCGTCGAACTCAGCCCCGCCGAACTCGTCGGTCAGGCAATGGATATCCCACAGATTGCGCAACCCGCCCTGCAAATCGCCGTCGGCGAACAGATGCGCCGCCGCGTGCACCACCATGCCCTCGGGCGGCAGCACATACAGGCCGTTCTCCAGCGCCACCCGGCTCTCGATCAGCGCCGTCGCATCCGGCGTCACCTTCGCTGTAAGCGGCAGGATCGTGTGGTGCACGTCGATCATCCGGTCGCGCTCGCGGTGGATCAGCGGCGGCAGCTCATGCATCCAGCGGCGGTAATATTCGTCGTCATAGGGATCCGGCTTCACCCACTCCCACCCCGCCGCCAGCAGCGCCGTCTCCGCCTCCTCGATCCGCTCACGCGGCACGAGGATGTCGAGATCACCGATCTGTCGCCCCATCCCCGCCGCCAGACCCGCCGCGACGAACGCCGTGCCCTTGAGCAGCACCACCGGCATGCCCGAGGACGCCAGCGCACGCCGCGCCATCTCCGCTTCCCACAGGGCTGCCAGCCGCCCCTGCTCCACCGCCGCGCGCGCATCGGCGAGTACCCGCCGCGCCGCATCCGGCATCGCCAGCCCATCCACCCGCCACGCCAGCGAACCGATCAGCTGCTCCGCCCGCGCTGCCGCGAGCAACGCGGTCCAGCCCGCGCCATCGAGCGCCTCGACCGATTGCGGCTCGCGCAGCGCCCGTGCCAGCAACGCCCCGCTCATGCGAGTTCGCCCCACAACCGCTCCACCAGCGCCACCGCGCTTGCCGTATCGGGATAGTCGATCGCCCGCGCCGGCACCGCCCGCACGAAGCGCGTCAGCGCATCGAACCCCGTCTCCGCCAGCGAAACATAGTTGGTCGATGCCTGGGTCAGCCGCACGAAACACTCGCTCGGCGGCACTTCGCGCGCCGCCGCCTCGAACCCGAAATTGGGAAACAGCAGCAAAGCGGGCACCGCTGGCTGGTCCATGGCCGCGATCGCCCGGGCATCGGGCACCAGATGCCGGATCGTCCCCTTCGGCGTCCCTTCCAGCAGCGGCCCCCAACGCCCGCCCGGCGCCTCGCGCGCCATCACCCCGATCGCTTCGTTCTTGAGGCTGATCAGCCGCGGAAAGCCGTGCGCATGCCCCGTCACCGGGTCGATCAGCACGAACTCATCGCCCAACAGCCGCCAGCCGCGCGCCATCAGCAACGCTGCCAGCGTCGACTTGCCCGCGCCCGACTCGCCCGTCATCAGCAGCGCCTTGCCGTCCTTCTCGACGCCCGAGGCATGCAGCAGCAGATAGCGCCGCTGCCCCAGCGCCATCTGCAGGTTCATGCCCATCTCGGCCGCCAGAAGGCCCTGCGCCAGCGGCAGCGGCGCGGCATCCGGAATGACGAAATCGCCCCCGATATGCACGGCCGATCGCACGAATCGCCGCCACGGCCGCGCCGCGAACAGCCGCACGCTGAAATCCGGAATGCCGTCCTGCGGCTTTGGATAATTCCGGTACAGCGCCTCCAGCGCCGCCACCGGCGCGCGCCAGTCGCTGCCCACGCGAAACCCGACCGGCCCGATCCGCAGCATCGTCGAATGCCGCATCAGCAGCGCTCCACCAGCCCGGCCTCGACCAGTTCGTCCAGCCTCGCCGCGAGCGCGCCCGCATCCGGATCGATCAGGTCATGCGCCTCGGCCAGTGCCGCCAGCGTTTCGTCCAGCGTGAGCGCATCGCTGCCAAGCACCGCAAGCAGCTCGGGCACCGGCGAATCCACGACATGCGTGATGCCCGACGACCGGTGATAGATCAGGGTGAGGCTATCGAGCGGTTCGATCCGGAGCGTCGCGGGGTCCGCGGCGCAATAGCGAGTCACGAAATTCAGCCGCGCGGCATCTGTAGCGACGCAAAGCAGGTGAACCCGCTCGTGCCGCGCTGCAACCGGCGGATGTAGTTGGTGTAGGCCCGGCTCTGCTCATAGCTCGTGCCCGGCAGGTTGGCGCCGCCCAACGCCTGCTTGACCTCTTCGCCCCTGAACGGGCGCGCAGCGGGCGGAAACGCGCCCTGCGTGCCCGACGGCACCAGCGATCCGTCGGCGGCGATATAGTTGCCCGCGCGTCCGGCATCGGGCACCGGGATCTCGCAATTGAGCACCGACCCGGCGGTTTGCGCCAGCGCCGGCTTGATCGAGACGATCGCCGATGCGCTCGCCGCGCCGAGCATCAGCGCCCGGCGGCTCGGGCTCCTGGCCTTGTCGGTCGGTGGCGTCTTCTCGCTCATCCTTCCCTCCCTGCCACAGCTGCCTTTCACAAAGGTGAATCGCGCGCAAGCACCAAGGCTATCGCACCTGTCTCACGCTGGGCTAGGGTCAGGACCCATTGCTCGCAATGGTCGTGATTGCCCGGACGGGTTCGTCCGGCAAGGAGCGGCGCGCAGCGCGTAGCGGCGCTACGCGCAAGCCCCGCGACGCAGCCGGCGGACGCGTCCGGGCAACCGCTTCGCGGCGGGCGGAATTCGGCCCGTGGCGGCGTCGCGAGCCAAGGTCCCTTGGGGTCACGATGCATCTGCATCACTCCCTCCTCTCTCCTAGCCCCGAACCGAATTCCGCTCCGTCACGGCCGTTGCGAGCAATGGGTCCTGACCCTAGAGAGCGCTCATGGCCCGCCGCTCGCCCCGCACGATCATCGCCGTTCTGGTCGTGCTCATCATCACCGGCGCGATCTGGCTGGCAGGCGGCATCGAGGCCGCCGGCATCGCCCTTATCGGCGGCATCGTCATTCTGATGATCGCCACCCCGCCCGGTGAGGTCGAGGCGCCGTTCCCGGGCGAGGGCGAGGCGCCGCCGCCGGCGGGCATCGCCGATGCGATCGAGGCGATCTTCGAACCGGTGCTGCTGGTCGCGTCGAACCGCGTCGCCGCCGCCAACCGCGCTGCCCGCGCGCTGCTCGGCGAGCATGTGCTGGGCGAGGATGTCCGTGTCGCGATCCGTCACCCCGCCGCCGCCGAACGGCTGCTCGACCCCGAAGAATCCGCGTCCGATGCGCCGATCCAGCTGATCGGCCTGGGCAGCCGCGACCAGCATTGGGAAATGCGCGTACGCTCGCTCCCCGGCGGCCAGCGCATCGTGCATCTGAGCGACCGCACCGGCAGCCACGCCGCCGACCGCATCCGAGTCGATTTCGTCGCCAATGCCAGTCACGAGCTGCGCACGCCGCTCGCCTCGATCCTGGGCTTCATCGAGACGCTCGAGGATGCTGCGGACGATCCCGAGACGCATGCGCGTTTCCTCAACGTCATGGGCACCGAGGCGCGCCGCATGCAGCGGCTGATCGATGACCTGATGTCGCTGTCGCGGATCGAGGCCGAAAAATACCGCGCGCCCGACGATTCGGTCGATCTCGCGGCGCTGGCCCGTGAGGTCCGCGACGAACTCGCCGCAGTCGCGCCGGAACGCGCATCCGACGTCGTCATCGACGCGGCGGCGCTCCCCCCGGTGCGCGGCGACAAGGTCCAGCTCTCGCAATTGCTGCACAATATTGTCGGTAACGCCATGAAATATGGCCGCGCGGGGACGCCGGTGGCCGTGACTCTGAAGGCATCGGGCGATTCGATGATCCGGCTGTCGGTGGCCGACGAGAGCGAGGGCATCGCGCCCGAACATCTGCCGCGCCTCACCGAGCGCTTCTACCGAGTCGATTCGAGCCGCAGCCGCGCGGCGGGGGGCACCGGCCTCGGCCTTGCCATCGTCAAGCACATCGTCGAGCGACATCGCGGTCGGCTCGACATCGGCAGCGTGGTCGGCAAGGGCACCACCGTAACAATATTTTTGCCCGCGGCCCCAGCGTCACAATAGCGTGTCACAATAGCTTCGCGACGCTGTCATAAATAGGTAACGTAACTGCAACAGAGGCCCGGCGACGGGGCCGGCCCCCCGCAACATTGCGACTCGCAACGATGGGCCGAGGGGACTTCAGATGCGCAGCTTTCCGTTGATCGCGCTCACCGCGCTGGCGCCAATGCTCGCCTTGACCGGCTGTGGCCAGCAGGCCAGCCGCGACCAGATCAAGGTGGTGGGTTCGTCCACCGTCTATCCGTTCACCACCGCCGTCGCCGAGGCGTTCGTCAACAAGAGCACCCAGGCCAAGGCTCCGGTGATCGAACAGGGCGGCACCGGCCCCGGCATGAAGCTGTTCTGCGGCGGCATCGGCGTCGCCCATCCCGACATCGTCAATGCGTCGCGCCGGATGAAGAAGTCCGAATTCGAGCTTTGCCAGAAGAACGGCGTGACCGAGATCATCGAGGTGCAGATCGGCAGCGACGGCATCGCCCTCGCCGAATCCGTCAACGGCCCGAAGCTCGCTTTGACCCGCAAGGACATCTACCTCGCGCTCGCCGCCAATCCGGGCGGCAAGCCCAACACCGCGAAGACCTGGGCCGACGTCAATCCGTCGCTTCCGGCGATCCCGATCAAGGTGCTCGGCCCGCCCTCGACCTCCGGTACGCGCGACGCCTTTGCCGAGCTTATCCTCGAAAAGGGCTGCGAGGCCGTGTCGCCCGACGCCAAGGCGCTCAAGGACTCGGACAAGACCAAGTTCGAGAATCTCTGCCTGCTGATCCGCAGCGACGCCGCCTATATCGACTCGGGCGAGAACGATAACCTCATCGTCCAGAAGCTCTCGACCGATCCCAATTCGATCGGCATCTTCGGCTATTCGTATCTCGAGGAAAATGCCCAGCGGCTGAAGGGCATTCCGGTCGAAGGCGTCACGCCGACCTACGAGACGATCGCCGGCAGCACCTATCCCGGCGCCCGCGCGCTCTACATCTACGTCAAGAAGCAGCATCTCAAGGCGGTGCCCGGGCTCAAGGAGTTCCTCGCGCAATATGCCCAGATGTGGGCGCCCGACGGCCCGCTGGTGAAGCGCGGCCTGATCGCCGGCCCGCAGGCGGCGCGCGATGCCTCGGCCAAGGCGATCGAGATGGAAACCCTGCTCGACCCGGCTTCGCTCAAGTAAGCGCCGGCCAGCCCCGTGAACCTCTACGCGCTTCTTTTTCTGGTCACGGGGCTGGGCGTCATTGCCTGGCTCACCGGCCGCGCGCGCGCCGCGCGGTACGGGGCGGCGAGCAAGCACCGGCTACACTCGCTGCCCGGCCAGCATGGCCTGTACGTCGCGATGTGGACGGTGATCCCGGCGCTGTTCTTCGTCATCATCTGGTCGATCTTCACGCCCAACCTCGCGACCGAAGCCGTGCTGCGCGATCCCCAAGCCTTCGCGCTGCCGGCCTTCGGCTATGAACGCGAGGCGGTGCTGAACGAGATCCGCGCGCGCGCCGCGGGCAGCGAATACGGCTTCTACCCGGCCGCCGAGCAGCTCGCGCCGGTCTATCTCCAGGCCAGCCGCTTCTATAGCTGGATCGGCACCGGCATCGCGATCCTGCTGGCCTTTGCCTGCGGTGCATTCGCTTACACCCGCATCCGCGCCGACTTCCGCGCCCGCACCCGCGTCGAGCGCACCGTAATGCTCGCGCTGCTGGTCGCCTCGCTGATCGCGATCCTCACGACGCTTGGCATCTTCCTGTCGCTCCTGTTTGAATCACTGCGCTTTTTCGCGATGGTCCCGATCACCGACTTCCTGTTCGGCACGACCTGGAGCCCGCAGGTGATCGATCCCGCGGATCCCGGCGCGACGCTCGGTGCGGTGCCGCTCTTCTGGGGCACCTTCTTCATCGGCGCGGTGATCGCGATGCTCGTCGCGATCCCGTTCGGGTTGATGAGCGCGATCTACCTCACCCAATATGCCAAGCCGGTCGTCCGCAAATGGATGAAGCCGATGCTCGAGATTCTCGCGGGCGTCCCCACCGTGGTCTATGGCTATTTCGCCGCGCTCACCGTCGGCCCGGCGATCCGCGACTTCGCCGTGTCGCTGGGCTTTACCTATGCCAGCTCGGAAAGCGCGCTGGCGGCGGGCCTCGTCATGGGCGTGATGATCATTCCGTTCGTCTCGTCGATGGCCGACGACAGCATCGCCGCCGTCCCCAGCGCGATGCGCGACGGCAGCCTGGCAATGGGCGCCACGTCGAGCGAGACGATCCGCAAGGTGCTGCTCCCCGCCGCGCTGCCCGGCGTGGTCGCGGGCGTGCTGCTCGCGGTCAGCCGCGCGATCGGCGAGACGATGATCGTGGTGATGGCCGCCTCGGGCGCCGCCAACATCACCGCCAACCCGTTCGAGAGCGCGACCACCGTGACCAAGCAGATCGTCGACCTGCTCACCGGCGAGGCCGAGTTCGACAGCCCCAAGACGCTCGCCGCCTTCGCGCTCGGGCTCACGCTGTTCCTGATCACCTTCCTCCTCAATATCGTCGCCCTGCGCGTCGTGAAGAAGTATCGCGAAGCCTATGACTGACGCCGTCGGCTTTCGGGCGCCCACCGACTGGAAGACGGATGCGATGCAGAAGCGCATCCGCAAGCGCTATCGCGCCGAACGCCGCTTCCGCGCGCTCGGTCTCGCCGCCGTGGCGATGTCGGCGGCGTTCCTGATCTTCCTGCTCGCGGTGATGGTCGGCAACGGCGCTGCCGGTTTCATGCGGACCGAGGTCGCGCTGCCGATCGACTTCAAGGCCGCCCCGCTCGACATCGACCGCGCCCAGCTCGCGACGCGCGGCGCCGATCTCGCGCTCGCCGGCGCCGGTCTTCAGGACCGTGTCGCCACCGCCGCCACCGCTGCGTTCGGCGAAAAGGGCGAGGAACTGATCGCCGAGAATGCCTGGACCGCGGTGCGCGACGCGATCAAGGCCGATCCCAACCTGCTCAGCCAGCGCGCGCATGTCTGGGTGCCCGCCTCCAGCGATCTCGACGCGGCCGCGGACGGCGGCGGCGAGCCCGCGATGCAGGCCGAAGTGCGCAAGCTGCGCGAGCGCGGGGCGTTGCAGAGCGGCTTCAACGCCGGCTTCCTCAGCCGTGCCGACTCCACCGATCCGACTGCAGTCGGCATCTGGGGCGCGTTCAAGGGTTCGCTGCTGACGATGCTGGTGACGCTGCTGATCGCCTTCCCGATCGGCGTGCTGTCGGCGGTCTATCTCGAGGAATATGCGCCGAAGAACCGCTGGACCGACCTGATCGAGGTGTCGATCAACAACCTCGCCGCGGTCCCCTCGATCATCTTCGGCCTGCTCGGCCTCGCCGTCTTCCTCGGCACGTTCGGCCTGCCGCGCTCGGCGCCTTTGGTCGGCGGCCTCACGCTCGCGCTGATGATCATGCCGGTGATCGTCATCGCCGGGCGCAACGCGATCAAGGCGGTACCGCCCTCGATCCGCGACGCCGCGCTCGGCATCGGCGCCAGCCGCGTGCAGGTCGTGTTCCACCATGTCCTGCCGCTCGCGCTCCCCGGCATCCTCACCGGGACGATCATCGGCATGGCGCGCGCACTCGGCGAGACCGCGCCGCTGCTGCTGATCGGCATGCGTGCCTTCATCGTCACCCCGCCCGGCGGCGTGTTCGATCCCGCCACCGTGCTGCCCGTCCAGATCTTCCTGTGGTCGGACGAGGTCAGCCGCGGCTTCATCGAGAAGACCAGCGCCGCGATCATCGTGCTGCTGGTGTTCCTCCTCGCGATGAACGCCCTCGCCATCTATCTTCGCAACCGATTCGAGACCCGCTGGTGATGACCCAAGTCGATTTCGCAGACACTGCCGAAACCAGCGCCGCCCCCGCGGTCGCGCCGGGCGTGCCCAAGATGGCGGCGCAGGGCGTCAACGTCTTTTATGGCGAGAAGCAGGCGATCCGTGACGTCTCCATCGATGTGAACATGGAGAATGTCACCGCTTTCATCGGCCCGTCGGGCTGCGGCAAGTCGACCTTCCTGCGCACGCTCAACCGCATGAACGACACCGTCGCCAGTGCGCGAGTCGAGGGACTGATCACACTCGACGGCGAGAATATCTACGACAAGACGATGGACGTGGTTCAGCTGCGTGCACGCGTCGGCATGGTGTTCCAGAAGCCGAACCCCTTCCCCAAGTCGATCTACGAGAATGTCGCCTACGGCCCGCGCATCCACGGCCTCGCCCGCGCCAAGGGCGACATGGACCAGATCGTCGAGCGCAGCCTCAAGCGCGCCGGGCTGTGGGAAGAGGTCAAGGACCGGTTGCAGGACAGCGGCACCGCGCTCTCGGGCGGCCAGCAGCAGCGGCTGTGCATCGCCCGCGCCATCGCGGTCGACCCCGAAGTGATCCTGATGGACGAGCCGTGCAGCGCGCTCGACCCGATCGCCACTGCCAAGATCGAGGAACTGATCCACGAGCTGCGCGGCCGCTACGCGATCGTGATCGTCACGCACAACATGCAGCAGGCCGCCCGCGTCTCACAACGCACCGCCTTTTTCCACCTCGGCACGCTCATCGAATATGGCGAGACCGACCAGATCTTCACCGCGCCCCGCCAGGAGCGCACGAAAGACTATATCACCGGAAGGTACGGCTAAATGGCGACCGGTCACGAACATACCGTCAAGGCGTTCGACAGCGAGATCAAGCAGCTGCGCGCGCTCATCTCGCAGATGGGCGGGCTTGCCGAGCAAGCGATCGGCGACGCGATGACCGCGCTCCAGCGCAACGATACCGAGCTTGCCAAGCAGGTCCGCGCCAAGGACAAGGCGATCGACGCGATCGAGGCCGAGGTCGAGAAGCTGGCCGTCCGCGTCATCGCGCTGCGCGCGCCGATGGCCGACGATCTGCGCGACGTCGTCGCCGCGCTCAAGATCGCGGGCGTGGTCGAACGGATCGGCGACTATGCCAAGAACATCGCCAAGCGCGTGCCGCTGATCCACGCCTCGGGCAGCGACCGGATCGAGGCGATCTCGGTCATCCCGGCGATGGCGCAGATGGCGAGCGAGATGGTGCACGACGTGCTCGACGCGTTCGCCTCGCGCGATGCCGAGGCCGCGATCCGGGTGTGCGAGCGCGACAGCCGGCTCGACGATTTCTACGACAGCATCTTCCGCACGCTGGTCACCTATATGGTCGAGAACCCGCGCACCGTGAGCGAGGTCGCCCATTTGCTGTTCGTCGCCAAGAATATCGAGCGGATCGGCGACCATGCGACCAACGTCGCCGAGATGGTCTATTTCGCGGCGACCGGCAGCTACCTCGCCGACCGCGACACCGACAGTTCGGAGGGTTGAGATGAGCCGCGTCCGGATGCTGCTGGTCGAGGACGATGCCGCGCTCGCCGAGCTGCTGATCTATCATTTCAAGCGCGAGGATTTCGAGATCCGCCACACGCCCGACGGCGAGGAGGCGCTGCTGCTCGCCAAGGAATCGCCGCCCGACATCGTCCTGCTCGACTGGATGGTCGAGAGCCTGTCGGGGATCGAGGTCTGCCGCCGCCTGCGCCGGATGAGCGAGACCGCTAACGTCCCGATCATCATGCTGACGGCGCGCGGCGAGGAGGAGGACCGCGTGCGCGGCCTCGAGACCGGCGCCGACGATTACGTCACCAAGCCCTTCTCGCCGCGCGAGCTGGTCGCGCGCGTCGGCGCGGTGCTGCGCCGCGTGCGCCCGGCGCTCGCCGGCGAGGCGCTGAGCTATGCCGATATCGAGATGGACACGGTCGGTCACAAGGTCCGCCGCGGCGGCGACGTCGTGCCGCTCGGCCCGACCGAATTCCGCCTGCTCAAGCATTTCCTCGAGCATCCCGGCTGGGTCTTCTCGCGCGAGCGGCTGCTCGACGCGGTGTGGGGCCATGACAGCGACATCGAGAGCCGCACCGTCGATGTCCACATCCGGCGGCTGCGCAAGGCGATCAACATCGGCAACCGCCCCGACATCATCCGCACGGTGCGCTCGGCCGGCTATTCGCTCGACGCCGGGCACTAGGATCGTTTCGGAAAGATTCGCCGCCTGATGCGTTGGCGGGCCGAGCAGATTGCTCTGACCGTCAATGTCAGGAGGACACCCCGATGAAGCTGATCGCCCTAGCTGTGGCGCTCGCGATGACCGGCACCGCTGCCATCGCACAGGACACGGCCCCCGCCCCCGCAGCGCCTGCCGCGCCGACCGCCGGCCAGACCGTCGACGATCCGGTCGGCGGCTACCAGCCCGCCACGCCGCCGATGTCGGTTGCGCCCGCGCCGGGGCAGCAGGTCATCTTCCAGGCGTCGCCATCGCCGACCGAAGCCTATCCCCCGCCCCCGCCGCTGCAAAGCTATCCGATCTGCAAGCGCGGCCAGTTCGACAATTGCCGCCAGCGCGGCGGCTGACCCCAGCGGCGCGGTCCTGCCGGGCCGCGCTGCCCACAGCGCGATTTGCATATTCCCGCGGGTTCGCTAGCGGTGCGGCATCGCATCTTCACTCGCGGGACAAGATATGAGCATTCGATTCGACGGAAAGACCGCCATTGTCACCGGCGCTGGCGGCGGCCTTGGCCGCGCCTATGCGCTCGAACTCGCCCGGCGCGGCGCGCGGGTGGTGGTCAACGACCTGGGCGGCGCGCGTGACGGCGCTGGTCATTCGGACGCCGCGCTGCAGGTCGTCGCCGAGATCGAAGCGGCCGGCGGCGAAGCCATCGCCAACGGCGCCAGCGTCACCGATTACGAGCAGATGCAGGCAATGGTCGCCGAGGCCAAGGCGCGCTGGGGCGGGGTGCACATCCTGATCAACAATGCCGGCGTATTGCGCGACAAGAGCTTCGCCAACATGGAGCCCGCCGACTTCCGCTTCGTCGTCGACGTGCACCTCAACGGCTCGGCCAACGCCACCAAGGCGGTGTGGGCGACGATGCGCGAGCAGAATTACGGCCGCATCCTGATGACCGCTTCATCGACCGGCCTCTACGGCAATTTCGGGCAAGCCAATTATGGCGCGGCCAAGCTCGGGCTCGCCGGCCTGACCAAGACGCTCTACCTCGAAGGCGCCAAGTATAACATCCGCGTCAACACCCTCGCCCCCACCGCGGGCACGCGGATGACCGAGGACATCTTCCCCGAAGCCGCGTTCAAGGCATTCACGCCCGAGAGCGTCGCGCCCGCCGCGCTCTATCTCGTCAGCGAGGACGCGCCGACCAACGCGATCGTCGGCGCCGGCGCCGGCGTGTTTCAGGCCGCCTATGTCACGCTGACGCAGGGCGTTCGCCTGCAAGGCGACGAACTGACTCCGGAAGGCGTCGCCGCCCACTGGCAGGCGATCGCCGACCGCACCGGCGAGATCGTCCCCAAATCGGGCGGCGAACAGTCGATGATGATTCTGGGCAAGCTGCAGAGCTGAACGCCGGGACGGGGCGAGTAAATGGCGGAGAGGGTGGGATTCGAACCCACGTTACGGTTCCCCGTAAACCGCATTTCGAGTGCGGCGCGATCGACCACTCTGCCACCTCTCCGCGAGGGGTCCGAAATGCGCCTGGCGGCGCCATCGACCGGTCGAGCGGGCGCCTCTAACCGAAAGGTCCGGGCCGCACAAGCACCCTTCCGGCAGTTCTTGTGCAGCGCGCAATGCACACTAGATTGAGGACATGACTCGCGCCCACACGACTCTCGATCTTTCCACCGCCGGGGTTCCCTTCCCGCCGGTTTCACACGCCCGCTTCAACGTCGGCGATGTCGTGCGGCATCGCGTGTTCGACTTTCGCGGGGTGATCTTCGACATCGATCCGGTCTTCGCCAACACCGACGAATGGTATGAGGCGATCCCCGAGGACGTGCGCCCGCGCAAGGACCAGCCCTTCTACCACCTGCTCGCCGAGAATGCCGAGTCGAGCTATGTCGCCTATGTCAGCCAGCAGAATCTGCTGCACGACGACAGCGACGAGCCGGTCGATCATCCGGCGATCAGCGGGCTGTTCGAGGAAATGAGTGGCGGCCGTTATCAGTTGAAGCGCGAGCACCGGCACTGATAATTTGCTGAGTGCGCGGAAGAGCGCACTCAGGCGGTGCCAGCCCGCTCCCCCACCCGGCCACCCATCGGCAGGATATTCTGAAATGGGTGGCCGGGTGGGGGAGCGGGCTGGCACCGCAACCGGGCCGCGAGGCCCGCAAACAGCAACCGCAAGGTTGACTTCCGCACCCGAATCTCATAACCGCGCCCTTCCTCCCGCCGGGTCTGGCCTGCGCGGGCACATGCATTTGAATTGAGAAGAGGCCCATGTTCGCTATCGTGCGCACGGGCGGCAAGCAGTATCGCGTTGCCGCAGGAGACAAGATCGTCGTCGAGAAGCTCGACGGTGAAGCCGGTTCGTCGATCACGCTCGGCGACGTGCTGCTCGCTGGCGAGGGTTCGGACCTCAAGCCGACCGACGGCCTGACCGTCTCGGCCGAGATCATCGCGCAGGCGAAGGGCGAGAAGGTCATCGTCTTCAAGAAGCGCCGTCGGCACAATTATCGCCGCAAGAACGGCCATCGCCAGAACCACACGATCCTGAAGATCACCGCGATCGGTGCGCAGGAGACCAAGAAGAAGGCCGCGAAGGCCAAGGCGACCGAGGGCGACGCCCCGGCGGCCGCTGAAGCGTAAGGAGTAACGCGAAATGGCACATAAGAAGGCAGGCGGCTCTTCGCGTAACGGCCGTGATTCGGAATCGAAGCGCCTTGGCGTGAAGAAGTTCGGCGGCCAGGCTGCGATTGCCGGCAACATTCTCGTCCGTCAGCGCGGCACGAAATTCTATCCGGGCGCCAATGTCGGCATCGGCCGCGATCACACGCTGTTCGCGCTCACCGATGGCCGCGTGCGATTCCACGACGGCAAGCTCGGCCGCAAATTCTGCTCGGTAGAGATGATTGCGGAAGCAGCCGAATAACATTGGGTAACCAGCCGGGTTGCCCGCCAGGGCGATCCGGGTCTCCGCCTCAGGAGACCGCAAAAGGGAGACGGGTCGCCCCGGTCTCCCTTTTTCTTTGCTCCCTCCAGTCGCAATCGTCGCGGTCCCGTCATCAAAACGGGCCACGGCGCAAACGAGGAGAGTGCAGATGTTCGCAAGGACACAAAGACTGACGCTGCGTCCCGGCTGGATCGAGGACGCGCCCGAACTGGCCCGCGCGATCGGGCATGCCGCCGTAGTTCAGAATCTCGCGCGCGCGCCCTGGCCCTATGCGCTGGGCGATGCCGAGGATTTCCTGACGCGCCCGCGCGGCCCGGCCGACGCCTTCTTCCTGATCTGCGCGATCGAGGACGGCGTCAGCCGCATCGTCGGCGGGATCGGCTATGGCCCGGACGAGCGCGAACCGGCTGAATTCGGCTATTGGCTCACGCCGGACGCGTGGGGCCGCGGCTATGCGACCGAGGCGGGCCGCGCGGTGATCGACATCGCGCGCACGCTGCGCATTCCGCGGCTGTCGGCCGGCCATTTCGTCGACAACCCGGCCTCGGGCCGCGTCCTGCGCAAGCTCGGCTTCCGGCCCACCGGCCGGATCGTCCCGCGCTTCTCGCGTGCGCGTTGCGAGGTCGTCCCGTGCGCCGAATTCGAGCAGCGGTTGTCGGAGTCCGACGTCACTGACCCGTATGATCGAATGGCGGCCTGAGAAAGTAACGAACGGGCGAAGCCGATACGCAACACGGCTTCGCCCGTTCTCCGGGTATCAGCTACCCGAAACCGGTCCCTCGCGCCGCGCCGGCGCCGGCGCAGATTCCCAGCCGCCGCCCAGCGCCTTGAACAGCGCCACCTGCGCCTCCGCCAGCGCCGCATTCGACTGCGCCAGCGCGGCGCGGGTCCCTGCCCGATCGCGCTCGGCGTCGATCCGCTGGAGCAGGCTGTCGCGCCCCGCCTCGAAGCGCAGGATCGCGATCCGCGCGGCATTGGTCGCCGCCGCATCGGCGCGACGCAACGCGACGTTGCGCTCGATCTCGCCCGAATAGCGTGCCAGCGCCTGCTCGACCTCGCGCAGCGCGGTCAGCACGGTGCCGTCGAACGCCGCGAGCGAACCTTCCGCCCCCGCCTCCGCCTGCCGCACCTGCGCGCGCGCCGCGGTGAGGTTGGGGATGCTCCAGCTCAGCAGCGGCCCGAGCGAAAAGTTGAACGACGATCCCTTGCCCAGATCCTCGATATTCTGCGCGCCGAGCGACACCGACCCGAGCAGCCGGATCGACGGATAGAGCGCCGCGGTCGCCACGCCCACCCGCGCCGTCGCCGCCGCAAGGCTGCGTTCGGCCTGCCGCACGTCCGGCCGCCGCGCGAGCAGCGCCTGTCCGTCGCCGACCGGGATCAGCGCCGACACGCCCGGCGGCGTCGCGCACTGGCTCGCCGCCGCATCGAGTTCCGCCGGCGGTTTGCCCGTCAGCGTCGCCAGCGCATAGAGCGCCGCGCGCCGTTCCGCCTCGAACTGCGGCACCTGCGCGCGCGCATTCTCCGCCAGCACGCGCGCCTGATCGACATCGCGCACCGTCCCGCGCCCCGCCTCGAACAGCCGTTGCGTCAGTTCCAGCGTGCGCGTCTGCAATCGCACCGTCTCGCGCGCCACCTCGGCCTGCGCCGCGAAACCGCATGCCTGCGCATAAGTCCGCGCCGTCTCCGCTGCGATCGCCACGCGCGCCGCATCGAGCGCCGCCTGCGCCGCATCGACATCGCCGCGCGCCGCCTCGATCGAACGCGTCACGCGCCCGAAAATGTCGATCTCATAGGAGGCGTCGAAGCCAAGCTGGAAGAAGTCGCTTTCGATCCCGTCCACACCCGCCGGCAACGCACCCTGCGCGCTTTCCGCCCCGGTCCGCGAGCGCGTATAGCTCCCGTTCGCCCCGGTCGTCGGCAGCCGCTGGCCACGCGTTTCGGACAGTTGCGCCCGCGCCCGCTTCAAATTCGCCGAAGCCTGCCGGATGTCGGTGTTGTAGCTCAGCGCCTCGACGACCAGCCGGTCGAGCACCGGGTCCTTGAACAGCCGCCACCATTCGCCCTCCGCCGCGCCGGGCGACACCTTGGTCGTCCCCGGATCGACGAACGGACCGGCTGCGGTCGGTGCTGTTTCTGGCCGTTGATAGTTCGGCCCGACGGCGCAGCCAGCGAGCAGCGATCCGGCCATCAGCGAAAGGATCAGGCGCTTCATTCTGCTGGCTCCACGACAGGATCTTGCGGCTTGCGGCGGACCTTCGCGAACTGCGCGCTGGTCCAGTCGCCGAACTTGCGGCTGATCACATAGAAGGCCGGGGTGAACAGCAGCCCGAAGATGGTCACGCCGATCATCCCGAAGAACACCGCGACGCCCAGCGCCGAGCGCAGTTCCGCCGCCGCGCCGCTCGCGATCACGAGCGGCAGCACGCCGAGGATGAACGCGATCGACGTCATGATGATCGGCCGCAGCCGCTGGTGCGCGGCATGCTCGGCCGCAGCGCGCGGGTCCATGCCCTGATCCTCGTTCTGGCGCGCGAATTCGACGATCAGGATCGCGTTTTTCGCCGCCAGACCGATCAGCACGACCAGCCCGATCTGAGTCAGGATGTTGTTGTCCTGCCCCATGATGTTCACCCCGACGATCGCGGCGAGCAGGCACATCGGCACGATCAGGATCACCGCCAGCGGCAGCACCAGGCTCTCGTACAACGCAGCGAGCAGCAGGAACACGAACACCACCGCCAGCGCGAACGCGATCGCCCCGGTATTGCCCGCCTGCTTCTGTTCGAACGCCAGCTCGGTCCACTCGAAGGTCATACCCTCCGGTAAGGTCTTCGCCGCCAGCGCCTCCATGTTCGCCAGCGTCTGGCCGGTCGAATAGCCGGGCTTGGTGTCGCCCTGCAGCTCGGCCGCGGGATAGAGGTTGAAACGAACCACGCGATACGGCCCGGCGTCGTTCTTCAGCGTCATCAGCGAGCTCATCGGCACCATCTCGCCCGATGCTGACCGCGTCTTGAGCGACTGGATGTCCGACGGATCGTCGCGATATGGCGCATCGGCCTGCGCCGTGACGCGGAAGGTGCGTCCGAGATAGTTGAAGTCGTTGACATAGGCCGAGCCGAGATAGGCGCCCAGCGTCGAGAACACGTTCGCCACCGGCACGCCCATCCGCTCGGCGCGCTCGCGGTCCACATCGGCGGTCAGCCGCGGCGTGCCCGTGTTGAACATCGTGAACGCGCCCGCGACGCTCTCCTGCTGGTTCGCCGCCATCATCATCGCGAAGCCCGCTTGCGCCAGCGCCTCATAGCCGAGGCCACTGCGGTCCTCGATCATCATCTTGAATCCGCCACCGGTGCCGATACCCTGCACGGGCGGCGGCGCGATCACCATGATGTCGCCGCCCTTGATCCCGGCGAACGCCCCATAGAGTTTCTGCAAGACCTCCTCTGCGCTGTCCTCGCGATCGGCATGCGGCTTGAGGCCGAAGAAGATCACGCCCGCATTGGGCGCGGTCGAGAAGCTCGCGCCATCGAGGCCGGCAAAGCCCATCGCGTCGGCCATCGCCGGCAGCTTGAGCGACTCCGCCACCGCCTGCCGCACCACCGCGTCGGTGCGGTTGAGCGACGAGCCCGGCGGAAGCTGCACGACGCCGATCAGATAGCCCTGGTCCTGTTGCGGAATGAAACCGCTCGGGGTCGCGGTGAAGCGCCAGCCGGCGATCAGGATGAGGCCGGCATAGACGACGCCGATCAGCATCAGCGCCCGCACCGCCTTCGCGGTGAATTTTCCGTAATTCGCCGACAGCTTCGAAAACCCGTCGTTGAACCGCCGCGCCGCGCGCGTCGGCAGCCCGCGCCAGCCCGGCGCCGGTTCCTTGCCATGTTCGGGCTTCTTCAGGATCAGCGCGCACAGCGCCGGCGACAGCGTCAGCGAGACGAAGGCCGAGATGACCGTGGCCGACGCGATCGTGATCGCGAACTGCTGATAAAAGGCGCCCGAGATGCCCGGAATGAACATCGTCGGCACGAACACGCCGGTCAGCACCAGGCTGATCGCGATGATCGCGCCCGACACTTCGTCCATCGTCTTGTGTGCGGCGGCGCGGGGGTCGAGCCCCTCTTCCTCCATCAGCCGCTCGACATTTTCGACCACCACGATCGCGTCGTCGACCACGATGCCGATCGCGAGCACCAGCCCGAACAGCGACAATGTGTTGATCGAATAGCCAAAGCCGAACAGCACCGCGAGTGCGCCGATCAGCGCCACCGGGATCGCGATCACCGGGATCACCGCGGTGCGCCAGCTCTGCAGGAACACGATCACCACAAGTACGACCAGCACCAGCGCCTCGATCAGCGTCTGGTACACCGCATCGACCGACTCCTGGATATAGGTCGTCGGGTCGTATGCGACGCGATAGGTCATCCCCGGCGGGAAGTCCTTGGCCAGCGTGGCCAGTTCCGCCTTGACCGCCGCCGATGCCTCCAGCGCGTTGGTGCCGGGCGCCGCGAACACGCCAATGCCAACCGTAGGCTCCTTGCCGAGATAGCCATTCAAGCCATAATCCTGCGCACCCAGCTCGATCCGCGCCACGTCGCGCAGGAAGGTGAGCCGCCCGGCAGCATCGCGCTTGATCACGATCTTGCCGAACTCGTCCGGCGAGCTGAGCCGTCCCTTGGCCTGCACGCCCAGCTCGAATGCGGGGCTGGCATTGCCATAAGGCGGCTGGCCGACCGATCCCGCCGCGACCTGAACATTCTGCGCGCGGATCGCGTTGACGACTTCGTCCACCGTCATGTCGCGCGCGGCGGCGAGGCCCGGATCGATCCACACGCGCATATTGTAATCGCGCCCGCCGAATGCCTGCGCCTGACCCACGCCGGGCGTTCGCGCGACACGGTCGAGGATCTGCAGATTGACGTAGTTGCCGATATATTGAAGGTCGAGGCTCTTGTCGGGCGAGGTGAAGAACACGACCATCAGGAAGTCGGGCGAGTTCTTGTTCACCGTCACGCCGATGCGCCGCACGTCCTCGGGCAGACGCGGTTCGGCGGTCGACACGCGGTTCTGTACCAGCACCTGCGCCTGATCGACATCGGTGCCCTGCTTGAAGCTGATCGTGATCTGCGCGACGCCGTTGCCGGTCGAGGACGAGGACATGTAGATCATGTTCTCGACGCCGTTGATCGCCTGCTCGATCGGTGCGGCGACCGTCTCGGCCAGCGTTTCCGCGGTCGCGCCGGGATAGGTGGCGGTGACCACCACCGTCGGCGGCGCGATGTTGGGATATTGCTGCACCGGCAGCGCCGGGAAGGCGAGCAGCCCGACAATCACGATCAGGATCGACAGCACCGCCGCGAAGATCGGCCGCTCGATGAAGAAATGCGGGAATTTCATCGCTTCGGTCCTTTAGCGGACGGTGGCTTGACTCGACGCAGGCTCCTCGATCGGCTTGGTCGGCGCTGCCTGCTTGGTCGCGTCCGGCTTGATCACGCCCTTTTTCGGGCTGACCGGCGCGCCCGGCTGCAACCGCCCGATGCCGGTGATGATCACGCGATCGGTCGGCGCGAGGCCGTCACGGATGATGCGCAGCCCCTCTGCCTTGGCGCCGATCTCGACCACGCGCGGGGTCGCCTTGTTGTCCTTGCTGACGACATAGACGAGGCGGCGGGTCTGGTCGGTGACGATCGCCTCGTCGGGTACCAGCATCGCGCGATAGGTGCCCGATCCCAGCAGGCGCGCACGCCCGAACATGCCCGGCGTCAGGAATCGCGTCGGATTGGGCACCACCGCGTGCGCGCGGATCGTGCCGCTGTTGGGATCGACCGCATTGTCGAGGAACGCCATGCGCCCGTTCCAGCGATAGTCATTCTCGTCGGCGAGCTGGATCTGCACCGGATTGGCGGTGGTGCGCGACGAGCCGCGCTCGCCGCGCGCATCCTGCCGCAGATTCTTGAGGTAGAAGCTCTCCGCCCCCTCGAACTCGAACCAGATCGGGTCGAGCGAGACGATGCGGGTGAGCACGGTCTGACCGTCGGCGACCGAATCGCCGATGCTGACCTTGCGGTCCGAGACGCGCCCGCTGAACGGTGCGCGGACGGTGGTGAAGCCAAGATTGAGCTGTGCCGCCGACGCCGCCGCCTGCCCCGCCGCGAGATCGGCAGCGGCGGCGCGTTCGGCCGCGACGTTGGTCTCGAGCTCCTCGGCGCTCACCGCCTGCGCAGCGGCGAGCTTGCGGCTGCGCGCGGTCACCTGCCGGGCATTGGTCAGCGCCGCCTGCGCGCGCGCGATCTGTGCCTGCGCCTGCATCAACGTCGCGCGGTACGGCCGCGGGTCGATCGTGAACAGCGGCTGGCCCTGGCGCACATCCTGGCCGTCGCGGAAATGCACGCCGGTGATCACGCCGTTGACGCGCGCGCGGATCTCGACATCCTCCGGCGCAACGAAGCGCCCGGTATAGTCGTCCCAGTCGATTACTTCACGCTGCAGCGGGGTCGCGAAGGTCACTTGCGACGGCGGCGGCGCGGCCGGTTGCTGCGCGCCGCTACAGGCCGCGAGAAGCGTAAGACCAAGAATAGCGAAAGCCGCTCGCATGCATATTCCCCTTTGCTGCAATGCGGCAATTGGGACTTCGTTACGGGTGTTTCAACCCCGCAACGGACAATTTCTGAAATTGTTCGTTCAGTAATCCCCATCGCCAATGATGGAGATTGAACGGCTCAGGCAGCAGCTGGCAAAACCGCCGCTTCATAGGCGCTGTCGGCCTTCGCGATCAGCGCGCGGTCGTCGTGATTCCACGGATGAAAGCCCGGAAGGAAATAGCTCAGCCACGCCGGAATCATCCGCGTCACCAGCCCCGGCGACACCAGCAGATACCGCGCCACCGCTGCTCTCGCACGCCAGCCGGTGATGCCGTCCTGCCGCAGCAATTCCAGCGTCCCTTCGATCCGGTGCGCCCAGAAGGTGCCGGTGATCAGCATCATCGTCAGCGACTTGATCTTCCACCGCCGCCACCGGCTCATGCCGCGCGTCGCGTGCAGATAAGTATCATAGGCGACACCCTTGTGCTCGATCTCCTCGAGCGCGTGCCAGCGCCACATCTCGCCATTCTCGGCGTCGGCGCCCGCGAGGTGGCTGGGGTTACGCAACAGCTGCGACGCCAGGATCGCGGTGTAATGCTCGAGCGCCATCGTCGCCGCGAGCTGGACGATCGCCGGCCGCGCCCGCGCGATCTCCAGCACCTGATCGATCCGCGCCTCCAGCCGGCTGATGTCATAGCCATGGTCGAGCACGCGCTTGTTGAACGCGACATGCTCGCGGCTGTGCACCACTTCCTGCACGGTGAACGCCTTGATCTCGCGTGCGAGCTTGTCGTCCACGCCTTCGCGGAACTGCTTCACGCTCTCGATGAAATAGGCCTCGCCCTTGGGAAAGGTGACCGACAGCGCATTGTAGAACGCCGTCGCCACCGGATCGCCGTTCAGCCACCAGCGGTCCTGCCGCGCGGCCCGTCCGAAGCGCCGGTCGCGCGGCGTGATCGTCAGGTCGGCGGGAGTCTTTGCGTTCGACACGGTTTTCCTCCAAGGCATCGTGGCATTGGAAACTAGCGCTTACTTACACAGATGTCAATAACACCCCTCCCCGAACGGCGGCGCCTCAGCCCCGAGGAATCGCGTGACGCCGCGCTCGAAGCCGCACGCGCGATCCTGATCGAAGCCGGCCCGCAGGCGGTGACGCTCAAGGCGGTCGCCGCACGCATCGGCCGCACCCATGCCAACCTGCTCCACCATTTCGGTTCGGCCGCGGGGCTTCAGCGCGCGCTCGCGCGCAGCCTCGCTGAGACGGTCTGCACACGCATCGCCACGCTGATCACTGAGGCTCGCGCCGACCAGAGCCAGCGCAGCGAGGACAAGCCGCGCCAGGTCGTCGATCTCGCCTTCGACGCCTTCGACAAGTCCGGCGCCGGCGCGCTCGCCAGCTGGATGATCCTGTCGGGCAATGAGGACGCGCTCGACCCGATCCTCGAGACGATCCACCAGCTGGTCGATCAGATCGCCGAGGTCGAGGGCGAGGAATCGAGCGTCGAGTTGCGCGAGGACACGCTCAGCCTCGTGCTGATGGCGATGGGCGACGCGCTGCTCGGCGAACCGCTTGCCAAATCGCTCGGCCTGCCGCGCGGCGCGGCGCGCGAAATCGCGCTGCGTCAGCTGATCGCTTCGCCGCGCTTCGAAAAGATGTGGGGCTGATCCAGTGCATTTCCTCGACCAGGCCAAGATCTACGTCAAATCCGGCTGGGGCGGCGGCGGCGCCGTCGGCTTCCGGCGTGAGAAGTATATCGAATATGGCGGCCCCGACGGCGGCGACGGCGGCAAGGGCGGCGACATCATCTTCGAAGCCGTGCCCGGCCTCAACACGCTGATCGACTTCCGCTACACCCAGCATTTCCGCGCCCAGCGCGGCCATGGCGGATCGGGCAGCAACAAGACCGGTGCGGGCGGCGACGATCTCGTCATCAAGGTCCCCGTCGGCACCCAGATCCTCGCCGATGACGAGGAACGCACTTTGCTCGCCGATCTCACCAAGGCGGGCGAACGCATCGTCTTCCTGCGCGGCGGCGACGGCGGCCGCGGCAATGCGAGCTACAAGACCAGCACCAACCGCACCCCGCGCCAGCACGGCACCGGCTGGCCGGGCGAGGAAGCCTATGTCTGGCTGCGGCTCAAGCTGCTCGCCGATGCGGGGCTGGTCGGCCTGCCCAATGCCGGCAAGTCGACCTTCATCAACGCCGTCACCAATGCGCAGGCCAAGGTCGGCGCCTATGCCTTCACCACCACCCGCCCCCAGCTCGGCGTGGTGCGCCACAAGGGCAACGAATTCGTCGTCGCCGACATCCCGGGCCTGATCGAGGGCGCGGCCGAAGGCGCCGGCATCGGCGACCGCTTCCTCGGCCATATCGAGCGCTGCAAGGTCCTGCTCCACCTCGTCGACGCCAATGACGTTGACGTCGGCGAGAGCTATCGCATCGTCCGCGATGAGCTCGACGCCTATGGCGCGGGCCTGCTCGACAAGAAGATCATCGTTGCTCTCAACAAGATCGACATGCTCGACGACGAGCTGATCGCGGCGCTGTCCGCCGAACTGGAGGAAGCCAGCGGCGCCGAGGTCATCGCCATTTCGGGCGCGGCCGGCATCGGCCTCGACTGGGCGCTCGACAAGCTGCTCGAAGCGATCGGCCCCGATCATGCGCGGGTGAGCGAAGACGACGAGGGCGAAGACGAACTGGAATGGTCGCCGATCTGACGGAACACCGGGCACCCCGGCTCGTTCGCGCCGCGTAACATCGGAGTATCCATGCCCGTCCGCACCTTCACGCTCGTCGCGCTCGTCATCGCGACGCCCGCCGCCGCACAGACCGACGCGCCAGAGGCAGAACGCGAGCCGATGCGCACGCGAATCTATGCCGGGCCGCAATTGTCCCCCGCCACGCCGGGCGCATCGGACCTGTCGTTCGGCCCGTTCTTCGACATCTCCCGCGCCCGCGGCGACGATCCCTTCCCGTTCGAGGCGCCCGACGAGAGCTTCGGCTTCACCATCGCCCGCACCGGCGGCGTCGAGTTCGGCCCGGCGCTGGGGTTCGAGAGCAAGCGCAAGCCATCCGATATCGGCCTCGCGCTGCACGAAGTCGATTTCAGCTTCGAAATCGGCGGCTTCGTCCAGACGTACCTGGCCGACCAGCTGCGCGTCCGGGCGGAGGCGCGCAAGGCGGTGAGCGGCCATCGCGGGTGGGTGGGTGAAGTCAGCCTCGACTATGTCTGGCGCGACCGCGACGACTGGATGTTCTCGATCGGTCCGCGCGTCGCCCTCGCCGATGCCGGCTATCACCGCGCCTGGTATGGCGTCACCCCGGCAGACAGCGTCGCATCCGGCCTGCCGACTTACAGCCCGGGCGGGGGGATCGAGAGCGTCGGCGTCACTGCGGGCTATCTGCACCAGCTCAGCCGCCGCTGGGGCATCGCCGCCTATGCTCGCTACGACCGGCTGGTCGGCGACGCCGCGGCTTCGCCCTATGTTCGCACCGCCGGCTCGCGCAACCAGCCCTCGTTGGGGTTCGCGCTCAGCTATACGTTCGGGGGCAAGCAAGACTGAGATTGGCGACGGGGGCCGCGCACGCTAAGCGCGCGTCACGATGCATCTCTTCCCGCCCGCCTCCTGCCCGCGTCTCGTCGTCAAGATCGGCTCGGCGTTGCTCGTCGATCCCGAAGGCGCGATCCGCCGCGGCTGGCTCGAAGGCATCGCCGCCGACATCGCCGCGCGCGTGGCTGCGGGCCAGCAGGTCGCGGTCGTCTCGTCCGGCGCGATCGCGCTCGGCGCCCGCCGCCTCAAGCTCGTCAAGGGCGGCCGCGCCAGCCTCGAGGACGCGCAGGCCGCCGCCGCCACCGGCCAGATCGCGCTGTCGCAGGTCTGGGCGGAGGTGCTCGCGGCGAACGGCCTCACCGCCGCGCAAATGCTGGTCACGCTCGACGATCTCGAGGACCGCCGCCGCTACCTCAACGCCGCCGCCACGCTCGGCCGCCTGCTGTCGCTCAATGTCGTCCCGATCATCAACGAGAATGACAGCGTCGCCACCGCCGAAATCCGCTTCGGCGACAATGACCGCCTCGCCGCGCGCGTCGCCCAAGCAGCGGACGCCCACGGCGTCGTGCTGCTCAGCGACATTGACGGCCTTTACGACCGCAACCCCGCTCTGCCCGGCGCGGAGCATATCGCCACGGTCGAGCGGATCGACCGCCGCATCGAGAATATGGCCGACCGCGGCTCGGCCTCGGGCATGGGCTCGGGCGGCATGGTCTCGAAAATCGAGGCGGCGCGCATCGCCGCCAGTGCCGGCGTGTCGCTCGCCATCGCCAATGGCCGCATCGACCGCCCGCTCTCCGCCGACGCCCGCCACACCGTCTTCCTCCCCGAAAAGCGCACCCGCGCGCGCAAGGCGTGGCTCGCCGGTCGCCTCACCGCCAAGGGCAGCATCACCGTGGACGAAGGCGCGGCAAAGGCGCTCGCCGAGGGCCGCAGCCTGCTCGCGATCGGCGCGACGTCGATCCGCGGCATGTTCTTCCGCGGCGATCTGGTGACGATCGAAGGTCCCAACGGCCCGATCGCGCGCGGCCTCGCCGAATATGACGCCGCCGACGCACAGGCGATCCTCGGCATCCGCAGCGAGGATCAGGCCGACCGCCTCGGCTACGCCCCGCGCTCCGCGCTGGTCCACCGCAACCACATGGCGCTGCTGTGACCACCCTCGCCCTCACCGGCGCCACCGGCTTCGTCGGCAAGGCAACGGTGGACAACGCCCTCGCCCGCGGCTTCCACGTCCGCGCGCTCACCCGCCGCGATCAGCCGCCGCGCGACGGCGTCACCTGGGTCAACGGCACGCTGGCGAAAGAGGACAGCCTCGCCCGCCTCGCCAGCGGCGCCGACGCGGTGATCCACATCGCCGGCGTCGTGAACGGGTCGAAGCTCGATTTCATCCACGGCAATGTCGACGGCACCCGCAACATGGCCGCCGCCGCGGCCTCGATGGGCGTCAAACGCTTCGTCCACGTCTCGTCGATGGCCGCCCGCGAGCCGGACCTGTCCGAATATGGCCGCTCGAAGGAACGCGCCGAGCATGCGGTGCGCAAGTCCGGCCTCGACTGGACCATGATCCGCCCGCCCGGCGTCTATGGTCCCGGCGACCTCGAAATGCGCGACGTCTTCCGCATGGCAAAGCTCGGCCTCGTCATCCTGCCGCCGCCGGGCCGCATCTCGCTGATCCATGTCGCCGACCTCGCCCGCCTGCTCGTCACGCTCACCGCCACCGATCCCGGCCGCGAAACCTATGAATGCGACGACGGCCATGACGGCGGCTACACGCACAGCGAATTTGCGCGGCTGGTCGGCGCTGCGGTCGGCAAGCGGCCTTTGCCCCTGCCCATGCCCCGCGCGCTGCTCAAATTCGCCGGCTGGGCCGACCCGTTCTTCCGCGACAGCTTCGCCAAGCTCACCCCTGACCGCGCCGCCTATCTGTGCCACCCCGACTGGACCGCCACGCCCGACCGCCGCCCGCCGGCCAGGCTCTGGGCGCCCCAGATCGCCACGCCCGAGGGGTTGAAGCAGACCGCCGACTGGTATCGCGCCAACCGGCTGCTTTAGCTTGAAATGTAGGATTTCGCCTGCTTGGCTCAGCCGATGACGCCGCCCCTCGCCAACCGCTGATCTGCCGCGCATGACACCCCCCAAAACTGTCAACTTCCCCTCAGGACACTGTCAACTTCGATCATTTTGGGTAGGTCACGCTCCGCCCCAACCTCACCCCGTTTCCGCCGCAATCGCTTGGCACTGCGGGCACAGCAATCTAAGGACCGCGCATGAGCGACCGTAACGACATCTTCGCCACCGTCTCGGCCCAGATCGAGCCCTTCAACAAGAAGGGCATCGAACTCACCGACGCCACCACCTTCGCCGGCGATCTCGAATGGGACAGCCTGACCGTGATGGATTTCGTCGCAGCGATCGAGGACGAATTCGACATCATCATCACGATGAACATGCAGGCCGAAATCGAGACCGTCGGCCAGCTGGTCGATGCGGTGCAGAAGCTGAAGGCCGACTGAGATGACCGACGCGATCGCAACGCCCGACGCGCCGACCGAACTGGTTGGCGCGAAGCCCGACCTGATGAGCAAGTTCGACGCGATCATCGCCGAACGCCGCGCGCTGCTCGATGCCGGCTTCACCGATCCCTATGCGGTGGTGATGGAGCAGGTGAAGTCGCCGACCGAAGCGGTGATCAAGGGCAAGGACACGATCCTGCTCGGCACCTACAATTACATGGGCATGACGTTCGACCCGGACGTCATCGCCGCGGGCAAGGCTGCGCTCGATCAGTTCGGCAGCGGCACCAATGGCAGCCGCATGCTCAACGGCACCTTCCGCGACCATATGGAGGTCGAACAGGCGCTGCGCGACTTCTACGGGACGACCGGCGCGATCGTCTTCTCGACCGGCTACATGGCCAATCTCGGGATGATCTCGACCCTCGCCGGCAAGGGCGACTACATCATCCTCGACGCGGACAGCCACGCCTCGATCTATGACGGCTGCAAACAGGGCGTCGCCGAAATCGTCCGCTTCCGTCACAACAGCGTCGAGGACCTCGACAAGCGCCTCGGCCGCCTGCCGCCCGAAGCCGGCAAGCTGGTGGTGCTGGAGGGCGTCTATTCGATGCTCGGCGACATCGCCCCGCTCAAGGAAATGGTCGCCGTCGCCAAGAAGCACGGCGCGATGGTCCTCTCGGACGAAGCGCATTCGATGGGCTTTTACGGCCCCAACGGTCGCGGCGTGTACGAGGCGCTGGGGTGCGAGGGCGATGTCGATTTCATCGTCGGCACCTTCTCCAAATCGGTCGGCACGGTTGGCGGCTTCTGCGTGTCGAACCACCCGAAGTTCGAGGCGATCCGCCTCGCCTGCCGCGCCTACATCTTCACCGCCAGCCTGCCGCCTTCGGTGGTGGCCACCGCCGCGACCTCGATCCGCAAGCTGATGACCGCGACCGCCAAGCGCGAGCGGCTATGGGACAATGCCCGCACGCTCCACGCCGGGCTCAAGGAAATGGGCTTCAAGCTCGGCACCGAAAATGCCGACAGCGCGATCATCGCCGTCATCCTGACCGATCAGGTGCAGGGCGCGGCGATGTGGCAGACGCTGCTCGAAAACGGCCTGTACGTGAACCTCGCCCGCCCGCCCGCCACCCCGGCCGGCACCTTCCTGCTGCGCTGCTCGCTCTGCGCCGAACATACGCCGGAACAGATCCAGCGCGTGCTCGGCATGTTCAAGGCGGCGGGCCAAGCGGTGGGTGTCATCGCGTAACGCTAACGGGTGGATTTACTGGTCTCATTCGATATAGCTGCCCGTCCCAGCCGGTTCGTCCGGCGAGCTTGATGATCTAGGGCGCAGCTTCCGAATGACCGCACTCGACCGGTACATGGCGCGCCTGATCGCGGTTCCGCTGATCTCGACGCTGCTGATCTCGGCGATGCTGCTGGTGCTCGACCGCATGCTGCGCCTGTTCGACTTCGTCGCGAGCGAGGGCGGGCCGGTCAGCGTGGTGTGGCGGATGCTCGCCAACCTGCTGCCCGAATATCTCGGCCTCGGCATTCCGATCGGGCTGTTGCTCGGCTGTCTCCTCGCGTTCCGCCGCCTCGCGACCTCGTCCGAGCTCGACGTGCTGCGCGCCGTCGGCATGAGCTACGGCCGCATGCTGCGCGTGCCGTACATGTACTGCCTGCTGCTGGCGGGCCTAAACCTCGCCATCGTCGGCTACATCCAGCCCTATGCCCGCTTCAACTATGAGGCGCTGCGCTTCGAGCTGCGCACCGGTGCGCTGGGCGCGTCGATCAAGGTCGGCGAGTTCACCAACATGGGCGACCGCATGACACTGCGGATCGAGCGCAGCGAGGACGAGGGCCGTAATCTCTCGGGCATCTTCGTCAACGCCCGCGCCCCCGGCGGCGATCAGGTGTCGGCGACCGCGGAAAAGGGCCAGTTCCTCCGCACTGACGATCCCGACGTCATCATCTTCCGCCTGACCAAGGGCACGCTGATTCACCAGTCGCCCAAGTTCGGCACGCCCCGCGTGCTGACCTTCGATGCGCACGACCTGCCGATCGACCTGCCCAAATTCGAGCAGTTCCGTCAGCGCGGCGAGCGCAATCTCGAGCTGACCTTGCCCGAACTGGCGCGGATGGGCGGCGATCCCAAAGAGACCGAGAAGAAACGCGACACCAGCCGCTCCGCCTTCCACTTCCGCGTAGTCGAGGTGGCGACGATGTTCCTGCTGCCCTTGCTGGCGCTCGCGCTCGGCGTGCCGCCCAAGCGATCGACCTCCGCGCTCGGCGTGTTCGTGTCGATCGTGATGATCGTCACCTATCACAAGATCAACGAATACGCCCAGTCGATCGGCAGCCTCGGGCGGATCGATCCGATCCTCGCGCTATGGGGGCCATTCCTGATCTTCGCCGGGCTGGTGATCTGGATGTTCTACACCATTGCCTTCGTGCCCGGCGGCCAGCCGATCGGCGCGCTCGAGAAATTCTTCGCCAAGACATGGAAGGCGATCCGCCGCTATCTGCCCGGACGGCGGCGCAAGGCGGTGTCGGCATGAGCGGGCTGACCGACTTCTTCCCGTCGCGGACGGTGTCGCTCTACATGGCGCGTTCGTTCCTGATCAACACCTTCGCCTTCCTGTTCGGGCTGGTGCTGATCCTCCAGACGCTCGACCTGCTCAGCGAATCCGGCCGCATCCTGACCTATCCCGGCAATGGCGACGCGCAGGTGTGGAAATATGTGAGCCTGCGCACGCCGCAGATCATCGCGACCTTCCTGCCCTTTTCGGTGCTGCTCGGTACGATCATCACGCTCTCGACGCTCAACCAGAACAGCGAAGTGATCGCGATGAAGGCGTCGGGGCTGTCGGCGCATCAGGTGCTGGCGCCGCTGATGCTCGCCGGGCTGGGTGTCGCGGCGATCTCGTTCACCTTCAACGACCGCATCGTCTCCCGCGCCAGCGCCACGCTCGCGCAATGGAAGAAGGTCGAATACGGCCCGCTCCCCGTCGATCGCGGCGACCGCAGCAATGTGTGGGTGCGCGACGGCACCCACCTCATCCACGTCCAGCAGATTCGCGGCCGCGGCGATGCGGCGCAGCTGGCTGGCGTGACCGTCTATGAACGTGAGGGCGCGGTGCTCAAGTCACTGGTCAGCGGCAAGCGCGCGACCCGCGACGGCAGCGGCTGGCGCCTTCCCGCCGCGCAGCGCTTCGACGTCGCCGGCGGCACGATGACGCCGCTCGGCACCATCAAGATCGGCGACGGTGTGCGGCCCGATCAGTTCACCCTGTCCAACGTCGACGCCGAATCGATGTCGTTCGGCGCGCTGCGCGAGGCCGTGAGCGATCTCAAGGCGGCTGGACGCCCGACCAAGGCGCTCGAAGGTTCGCTGTGGCACAAGCTGTCCGGCCCGCTGTCGGCGGTGCTGATGCCACTGCTCGGCGCGGTCGCGGCGTTCGGCATCGCGCGGTCGGGCAAGCTGTTCGTCCGCGCCGTGATCGGCATGGGCCTCGGCTTCCTCTACTTCGTCGCCGACAATTTCGCGCTCGCGATGGGCAATCTCGGCGCCTACCCGCCATTTCTCGCCGCCTGGGCGCCGTTCCTGCTGTTCGCGATGATCGGCGAAGCGGTGCTGCTCAAGACCGAGGAATAGGGCGGCACGGCCGCGATCTGCCCTCTGTATCTTGAGTCGTATTTGTTGTAACCAACGGCCATGCCGCCGCGTGGCGAGATGGAGAAGCAAGTGATTGTAATGTCGATGTTGATGGCTGCCGGCCTGGCAGCCACCCCGGCGCTGGCGCAGGACGCGCCGCAGGGGAAGGCCAAGGATCCGACCAAGCTGGTCTGCAAGAAGGTCGCCCCGGTCGGCACGCGCATGGGCAAGCGCGATTGCCGCACACAGCAGGAATGGGACAAGCAGGGCGAGGCCGCCCGCCGCGGACATAGCGAGGGTGAGCGAAACGTCACCCGCTTCGACAACAGCTCGCCCGCTTTCTAATCAGCCGCGCGATCCCTGGGCGCTGGTGAGGCCGCGATACAGCGCGGTGGCCGCCAGCGCCCGGAACGACTGCAAGTCGATTTTCGACGTCTCGCCCGGGTTCAGACACGGCTGAATGCCTTTGGCGAGCGATTCGGCCGACTGACGCTCGGCGTCGCTTCCGGGTTCGCTCATCGCCAAACCCTGCGCTGCCTTCGGGTTACGCGCCGCGACGCACAACGCGAAATCCTCCGACGCATTCAGCGACGTTACCTTGACCAGTTCGGCAGAGACCCGCTTCAATCCGACGCGGTCGAGCTCGGTGGTCAGGAAATGCTCGGCCAGCCCGCTCACCATGCCCGACGAGCGCACCGAGACTTGCAGCTTCGATCCGCCGTTGAGGCAATTGTCACCGCCCGACATTGCGTCGCGCAGCAGACTTTCCTGATCGGGGCTGAGATAGGGTTTGGCCAGCGCCTGCCGCGCCCAGCGCGGGCGCGACTTGGCGAGACAGGCCGAGAGGTTGCGCAGCGTCACGCGCTCGGCCGCGGAATCGACGCTGGGCTGCACCGCCGCCTCCTGCGCCTGTCCAGCGGGGATCGCCGCGCCGAGCGCCATCGCGAATACCAGCTTCAACATCCCATCTCTCCCGTTCGCTTCCGGCGCATCATGCGCGGCGCGAATGTTCAGGACAAGTGGTTGAATTGATACGCCGTCAGGCGGCGCGGCGGCCCATCGTGCTGGCTGCAAGGCGACCCATCAGCCCGCGTAACGTCGGATAGTTTGCGCCATGATAGGTGGTGCCCTGCCCCAGCGCCGCCGACAGCCGCCGATGCGCCTCCGCCAGCGAATGATAGGGCAGGCTAGGCAGCAGATGGTGAAGCGCATGGAAGCGCAGTCCGACCGGCGCCCACAACCACGGCAGCACGCCGGTCGGCACATTGACGCTGTCGAGATATTGCGCGGTCACCGTCAGCGGCTCGCCGTCATTCTCCCACAGATGCGCGACCAACGTGCGGACCTGATTGAGCATCGCCACTGCCGAGATCACGCCCATGAAGACGAGGAACGGCTTGAGCGCCAGCACGCCGGTGGCCACCGTCGCGATCAGCGCGACCGCGACGAGGGTAGCGCCCGCCTCCTGCCAGCGCCACTGGCGCGCGAACTCGCCCTCGGGCGCTCGGCGCTCGAACGACGGGTTGATCTGCAAGCCCGAATAGCGCGCAACGACCAGCCGGCGCAGCCGCGGCGACAGCATCGAGATCGGGCCGAGCAGGCCGAAGCGTAGCAGTAGCCCGACCGGCATCAGCACCGAGACGAGCAGGAACAACGGCAAAGTCCACGGCTTCATCAGCGCGAGCGGCAGATATTCCGGGTCCTCCGCCGTGCCATAACGCGTGCGCGAATGGTGGAGGCTGTGAATCCCCTCGTACATGAAGGACGGCAGCATCATCGGCATGCCAAGCAGCAGGTTCCAGCCGACGCGAAACCCGGGCAGGTCCGAATGTTTGAGATGCGTGATCTCATGGATGAACAGGCTCGCGCGGTAGAGCGCCAGCACCGCCAGCACGCCCGAAGCGATCGCCCAACCAGTCGCAGGCAGCAGGATCGCGCCGGCCAGCGCAGCATAGCCGACCGCGGCCGAGCCGAGGAAATCGCCCCAATAGATCACCGGATTCGGCTTTTGCAGGTCGCGCGTCAGATCGGCGGCGGCGCGCAGCATGGCGCGGTCGTCGGCCATGCCGGACAGCCGGATCCTGGCGCCGGCGACCGCCGCCGGAACGTCCGTCGTATCGAGGGCAAGCGTATTCATGCGATGAGCCATTGGCAGGAGATAGTGGCCATTGCGTGGCATTTCACCCGCTGTTGACTTGGCTCCGGCAACGCGAGACTGGATCACAACCAATCCAACCACAAAGGTCCGCGCCTTGGCCAATTCCCCTCTCACCATCCGTCCGGTCAACGGCAAAGCGGACACGCGCGACTTCATTGAACTCGCTTATCGGCTCAACCGCGGCGATCCGCACTGGGTGCCGCCGCTGCGCAGCGAGGTCGCGGCGGCGATCAGCCCGAAGAAGAATGGCTGGTTCAGCCACGCCGAGGCGCAGCTGTTCCTGGCCGAGAGCGACGGACGCACCGTCGGGCGCATCTCGGCGCATATCGACCGGCTTGCGCTGGAAATGCCCGCCGAACAGGGGTTCGGCCCCGGCACCGGCTTCTGGGGGCTGTTCGAGGCGGAGGACGCCGATACCGCGCACGCGCTGATCGCGGCCGCCGAAAGCTGGCTGCGCGGCAAGGGCATGACCCGTGCGCTCGGCCCGGTTTCGCTGTCGATCTGGGAAGAGCCGGGGCTGCTGGTTCAGGGGCACGATCACGCGCCGATGGTGATGATGGGGCATCACAAGCGCGAATATCAGGCGTGGATCGAAACCGCCGGCTATCACTGCGTCAAGCGGCTGCTGACCTATGATCTCAACGTCATCCAGCCGTTCCCGCCGCTGGTTCAGCGCATCGTCGAGATGGGCGAGAAGAGCGACCGCATCCGCATCCGCAAGGTCGACAAGTCGCGTTTCGAGGAGGAGGCCGCCATCATCCTTGCGATCCTCAACGATGCCTGGGCGGACAATTGGGGGTTCGTGCCGCTGACCCCGCCGGAGATCGACGATGTCGGCAAGAAATTGAAGCCGATCGTGTTCGAGGACCTGATCCGCATCGCCGAGCTCGATGGCGAGCCGGTCGCGTTCATGATCACGCTCCCCGACCTCAACGAAGCGATCAAACCGCTCCATGGGAACCTGCTCCCATTCGGCTGGGCCAAGCTGCTGCTATGGCTGCGCCGCGGCAAGGCGGACGGGATGCGCGTGCCGCTGATGGGCGTCGTCAAGCGGCTGCAGGGCTCGCGCATGGCCAGCCAGCTCGCTTTCATGATGATCGAATATATCCGGCGCATCGCCGTCGAGAAGTTCGACGCCAAGCGCGGCGAGATCGGCTGGGTGCTCGAGGACAATCAGGGGATGGTCGCCATCGCCGACGTCATCGAGAGCAAGATCAATCGCGTCTATCATATCTACGCGAAGACGCTTTGATGTTTGCGGCGCGAGCCGGCGCCGACTGTTATTCGGAAGGACGTTGCGGCCCGCGGCATAGGGGAACCGCGGGCCGCGCCCTCGTCACTTCTGCGCGAGGGGGTCGAAACCGTCTTCGTCAATCCACTGGGCGCGGGTCTTGCAGACCTTCTTGGCGATGCGGCTGCCCGTGGCGCTGTGCTTGGCGCAATAGCGCTTGTCCTGGGCGGCGGCCTGCTCGCTCGACTCGCCCGCGGCAGGGGTCGGCGTGCCGGGCTTGGTCTCGGCCAGCGCGGGGGCGGCGATCAGGATGGCGGCGGCGGCAAAACCGTTGATGATGGTACGCATGGTATGACAGCTCCTCTTCTGCACCTGGGCAAGAGGCCGGAGTTCCCTCCCGGTTTCCGCCCGTATCTGTGTTAGTGCATTAGTCGTGCCAAACGCTTAGCGCGTGTAAAATCAGTTACTTAGCGAGTTTCAGTTGTTACGATGGCGGAATACGTCACCGATGGTTGGGAAAATTCGCCAATAGTTCGGCAAACGTTTACACGCGTAAACGAACCCAGGTCGGCGCGTGGTCGCTGGCCTTTTCGCGGCCGCGATAATCCTTGTCGACGCCCGCCCCCGCCAGCCGGTCAGCCGCCTGCGGGCTGAGCAGCAGATGGTCGATGCGGAACCCGGCGTTGCGCTGCCAGGCGCCGGCCTGATAGTCCCAGAAGGTCCATACCCGGCCCGCCGGAAACCGCGTGCGCAACGCATCGGTCCAGCCTTGCGCCAGCAGCGCGCGATAGCCTTGACGCGATTCGGGCTGCATCAGCGCGTCGGTCGCCATCGCCCGGACCGAGAACACGTCGTCGTCATTGGGGATGACGTTGTAATCGCCGGCGAGCACCACCGGCCGCTCCTCCGCCAGCAATTCGCGCGCGCGCGCCGACAGCCGGGCGATCCAGCGCAGCTTGTAGTCGAACTTCGGCCCGGGAACCGGGTTGCCGTTGGGCAGATAGATCGAAGCGATCGTCACGCCATCGACATCGGCCTCGATATAACGGCTATGCTCGTCCTCCGGCTCGCCTTCCAGCCCGCGCTTGCGCTCGACCGGATCGCCACCCTTGGCGAGGATCGCGACACCGTTGAAGCCCTTCTGGCCATGCCACACCGCACCATAGCCGGCCTCTCGGATTTCCGCTTCGGGAAAGCCCTCATTGGCCGATTTGAGCTCCTGAAGGCACACCACTTCGGGCTGCTGCTCGGCAAGATACTCCAGCAGGCGCGGCAGGCGCGCCCTGATGCCGTTCACATTATAGCTGACGATCTTCAACGCGAATCAGACCGAAAAACTGGTGCCGCAGCCACAGCCCGAGGCCGCCTGCGGATTGGTCACGCGGAACGCCGCGCCGCCCAGCGATTCGACGAAATCGACGCTGGCGCCGCGCACCAGGTCGAGGCTGACCGGATCGACCACCAGCCGCACGCCATCGGTCTCGGCGATCGTGTCATCGCCCTCCGGTCCTTCGGCCAGCTCGAACTTGTACTGAAAGCCCGAGCAGCCGCCGCCCTCGACCGACAGGCGCAGCAGCGCGGGCTTGCCCTGTTTGGCCGCGATCGCCGCGACGCGCGCGGCGGCGGAGGGGGTCAGAGCGATGTCTTCGGAAAGTGCGGTTGCCATGCTGTGGAGATAGGAGAGCCGCCGCCTCGCCGCAACCGAAACGGGCCGCAAAGAAAATGGGCCGCCCGTGCGTGCGGGCGGCCCTTTCCTCTCCGGTACCTCGGAAATCAGTTGCCGGTGGCGGCGGTCAGCTGGACGCGCGCGGCGCGCTCCTGAATCTGGTCGAGCACATTGGCATTCTGCATGAACGGCATCGGGTTCACCGCCGCGCCGTCGATACGGACTTCGTAATGGAGGTGGCTGCCGGTCGAACGGCCGGTCGAGCCCATCAGGCCGATCAGCTGGCCGCGGCGCACGCGGGTGTTCGAGGCGACGAGAATCTTCGACAGGTGGCCATAGCGGGTCTCGATGCCCTTGCCGTGATTGATGGCGATCAGATTGCCATAGCCGCCGAAACGGCCCGAGCGGCCGATCACGCCATCGGCGGTCGCATAGACCGGCGTGCCCTGCGGCCCCGGAATATCGACGCCGGCGTGCATCGCGGCGCTGCCGTGGAACGGATCGGCGCGGACGCCGAAGCTGCTGGTCAGCTTGACGTTGTCGACCGGCTGCATCGACGGGATCGCGATCACCGTCTGCTCGAGCACGTCGAGCTTCTGCCAGGTCTGGAACAGCGAACGGAATTGCGCGTCGGCATTGCCCTCGGCCACGGCGCCATCGGCGGGCGCTGCCTCGAACGGGCCGCCCATGCCGCCCTGCACATAACGCGCCGGGCGGACGCCGAGGCTGCGCAGGTGACGCTCGGTCAGCGTCAGGCGAAGCTGCGCGACACGCTGCGCCTTGGCGGCGAGCTGCGCCTGATTGGCCTCCACCTTGCGCAGCGGCGCGAGCACGTCACGCGCCATGTTGTTGGTCGCGGCGGCATCGGCCGGAACCGGCGCGCCGATATCGGCGGGCGAACCCTTGCCGTCCAGCACGCCGTTGATGATCTTCTGGCGCTGCTCGACCCGCGCGGCATGCTTCAGCGCGGCCTGCTTCACGGCGGCGACATCGGCTTCCATCTGCGCGATTTCGGCCTGCATCCGGGCCATGCGTGCTTCGGGGGTGGTGGCGCTGGTTGCGGTCATCGCGCCGAACGCGGCCTGCGAGACGCCATAAGCGGAGAAGGTCACGGTGATCGCGGCGACACCGGCCAGCAGCGCCTGGGTCCGGCCGGCAATGCTGAAACGGCGCAGATCGCGACCGTCATGCAAAATGAAATCCCGGGTGACGAAGAAGTTACGGAACCGCTGTGCCAGGTTCGCGTTCGGTGCAGTAGTTACCATGTATCCCCGGCGACCACAGACACGCGCCAGCCGGCACACGCCTTCGTTGAAACAAAATCCAGGATGCAGCCCCACCGCATCTGACGGATTTTGTTAGAACCTGCCCGCGCTCAGGTCGCAAGGGGCGCGTAATATTCCCGCGTTAAACCGGCTGACTGACGCGCCGAGTCGTTGAACGGTGGCTTAATCGAGCCACCGAAATAGCGTTTCAGCAACGCCCGCCACTCGGTCTCGGGTGCGAATCCCTTCGCAGCGCAACATGATTCGAACCAGCGCGTGCCCGCCGCGACATGGACGATCTCGTCGTTGAAGATGCGCCGCAGGATGCGTCCCGTCGCCATATCGCCCGCCGCCTCGAATCGCTCGATCGTCATCGGCGTCACGTCGAGACCGCGCGCTTCGAGCACCATCGGCACGACCGCCAGCCGCCCCGCAACGTCATGCGCGGTGGCCTCGGCCGCTTCCCACAATCCGCCATGCGCCGGCATCGCGCCATAACGACTGCCAAGCTGACGCAACCGCCGGTCGAGCAATGCGAAGTGCATCGCTTCGTCGGCCCCGACCTTCAGCCAGTCATCGGTGAACGCCCGGTCGAATGCGCCGCCGAAGCGCCCGGCCATGTCGAATGCCAGATCGACCGCGACGAACTCGATATGCGCCAGCGCGTGGATCAGCGCGATCCGGCCATGCGCCGAACCGCGTCCGCGCTTGGGCATGCGATTGGGCGGCAGCAGCTCGGGTTGGGCGGGCGAGGCAGGCCGGTCGGGCATCGCCACGTCGAACACATGCGCCAGCCGCCCCAGCCGCCAGTCGCGCGCGACCCGCCGCGCCGCCTTGACCTTGGCGATCGGCTCGGCGGTCAGCAGCACGTCGCGCACCGCCTGCGCCACGCTTCGCATGATCAGCCCAGCGCCTTCACCGCGGCCAGCACCTCGTCGATATGGCCCGGCACCTTCACCTTGCGCCAGGCGCGCACCAGCTTCCCCTCCGCGTCGAACAGAAAGGTCGAGCGGTCGATGCCCATATATTTCTTGCCGTACAGCGTCTTCTCGACCCATGTGCCGAAGGCTTCGAGCAGCTTGCCGTCCGGATCGGTCGCCAGCGGCACGGTGAGATCATATTTGGCGGTGAACTTCTGGTGCCGCGCCGCGCTGTCGCGCGACACACCGAGCAATTTCGCACCCGCAGCATCAAATTGCGGCTTGGCGGCACTGAACTCCTGCGCCTCGCGCGTGCAGCCGGCGGTATCGTCCTTGGGATAGAAATAGAGCACGAAGGGCGCACCGACATGGCCATCGAGCGCGAACGCATTGCCTTCGATATCCAGCAGTTCGACCGCCGGAATCCGGTCGCCTTCCTTGATCGCCATGCTCAATTTCCTCCTTCGGCCACACCAGCCCACGCCGCCGCGACCTCCTGCCGGTGCCGGTCGAGCGATGCAACCACCTGCGGCCAGTCGCGCACGCCGACGGCATGCGCCACGACCGGCCGACTCGCGCTCGACGGCGGTTCGGCATCGGGCGCCACCAGCCGCAACGTCACCAGCAGCCGCGTCAGGAAATCATGCGCCGCAGCCAGTTCGGGCGGCAGGCGGCCTTCCCCGGCCAGCGCAGAGATCGCGCGGCGCAGATCGGGATCGAAGCCGGTGCGGTCGATCAACTGACGCGTGTGCACCGCGAATTCGAGATCGACCAGCCCGCCCGGCAACAGCTTCGCATCGAGCGGGCCCTTGGGCGGTTTGTGCCCGGCCATGTCCTCGCGCATCTTGCGCGCATCGGCGAGGATGTCGCGCGGCGGACGCTCGCCGCCCAGCACGGCGTCGATCACCTGTTGCACGACCGCGCGCGCCGCGACCGATCCGAACACGGGACGCGCGCGGGTCAGCGCCATATGCTCCCATGTCCAGGCTTCCTCGCGCTGATATTTTGCGAAGCCGTCGAGCGATACGACCAGCGGCCCCTGCGCACCCGAGGGCCGCAGCCGCGTATCGACCTCATACAGTGCACCGGCAGCGGTCGGCACGGACAGCGCGGCGATGACGCGCTGTGCCAGCCGGTTGTAATAGGTCACCGCGCCGAGCGGCTTCTCGCCATCGGATTCGGCCAGATGATTGCCGGTGAACAGGAACACCAGATCGAGATCCGACGCATGGGTCAGCGCGCCGCCGCCGAACCGGCCCAGCGCCAGCACGACCAGCTCGCTGTCGGGTACGCGGCCGTGGCGCACGGTGAACTCGTCGATCGCGGCCTCGGCCAGCACCGCAAGCGCCGCCTCCGCCACGCGCGAATAGCCCGCCGACACGTCGAGCGGATCGCTCGCGCCGGCGACGATCTGCGCGCCGAGCGCAAAGCGCTTCTCGCCGACCAGCTTGCGGACATGGTCGAGCAGCCGCTGATAATCGTCGCCCGCCTCGCGCTCGCGCATCTGCGCGGCGAGTTCGTCCACCATTCCGACCGGCGCCAGCGCGGTCGCGTCGATCAGCCCGTCGATCAGTTCCACCCGCCGCGCCAGCGCCTCGGCCAGCGTCGGCGCATGGCACAGGATCGTGCTGAGCAACCGCGCCAGCGCCGGCCGCGCCTCGAGCAGATGGAACAGGTTGAGCGCGCTCGGCAGCCGCGAGAGGATCGTATCGAGCCGAGCAAGCGCGCGGCCCGGATCGGGCGCCTCGCCGATCGCCGCGAGCAGCCCCGGGAGCACTGCCTCGAGCGCCGCTCGCGCCGGCACGCTGCGCAACGCCGGATAGCGCGCGCTGCGCCAGCCCTCGATCAGCCGTGCCGCGCCGCCCGCATCGGCGAAGCCCGCCTGCGCCAGCGCCTGCTCGACCCCTGCGCCTCCTGCGGCGACCTGGGTCTGCCCATCGCCGTCGAGCGCATCGTAGATCCGACCCACCCGCTCGACATGCGGCGCCAGCAGGTCGAGCAGCGCCGCGCCGCTCTCCAGCCCATGCAGCCGCGCCACACGGTCGAGCGCCTCACCCTGCGGCAGCTGGTGCGTCTGCCGGTCGTCGATCATCTGCACGCGATGCTCGATCGTGCGCAGCAGCACATAGGCTTCGGCCAGTTGCGCCGCCTCACCGCGATCGATCTGCCCCGCCTCGGCCAGCGCAGCGAGGGCATCGAGCGTCGCAGGCGCGCGCAAGGCGGCATCGCGGCCGCCATGGATCAGCTGGTGGATCTGCGCGAAGAACTCGACCTCGCGGATGCCGCCGCGGCCGCGTTTTAGGTCATAGCCCGCGCCGAACGCCTGCCCCTGCGCATGATGGTCGCGAATGCGGCGCGAGATACCGCGAATGTCGCGGATGGTTCCGTAATCGAGCGCGCGCCGCCACACGAACGGGCGGATCGTGTCGAGGAAGCCCTGTCCCAGCGCGACATCGCCCGAGGCAGCCCGCGCGCGAATGAACGCCGCCCGCTCCCACGCAACCGCCTGCGATTCATAATAGCTGATCGCCGCATTCACCGGCAACACGATCGGCGTCACCTCGGGCGAGGGCCGTAACCGCAGGTCGATGCGCAGCACATAGCCATCGGCATCGCGCCCCTGGAGCAGCTCGACCACGCGGCGGCCGATCCGTACCGCCCCCTCCTCGACCGCCTCGCGCTCGCGGTGCGGGAGCGTCGCCGGGTCGAACAACAGGATCGGATCGATATCGGACGAATAGTTGAGTTCGCGGCTCCCCTGCTTGCCCAGCGCGATCGCGGCGAACCCGGCGGCGTCCGCGCCGGGCACGCGCTCGGCAATCGCGGCGCGGATCGCACTGTCGAGCGCGTAATCGGCGAAATCGGATAGCGCTTGCGTGGCTCGCCGGAAGTCGAGCAACCCGGCAAGATCGCCGATCGCGGTGATCAGCGCCAGCCGCCGCCGCTCGATCCGCAGCCGCCTGGCCACAGGCATGGCCGGGTCGTCGATGCGCGAAGCGACCACCGGATCGTCCAGCGCTTGCGCGATTTCGGCGACGGTCTCGGCCTCGCGCTCGATGAGATGGGCAAGGAACGGCGAGTTGGCCTGCGCGCGTTCCAGCGCACGCCCGACCGCATCCTCGTCACCGACCGCCGTTTCCATCAAAATCGGTCAGGACGCGCCGGACCGAGTGCTGTCAAGCAACAAATCGGGCTAACCTTCGTTTAGATCGCATGGCACGCAACAAGCCCTCGACTGGACCCGGATCGTCCGACAACGGTTACCGGGTGGAACTGCCTCGCACCTGCGACGCGATCGGCGTCGTGCTGCGTGACGCGTTCGAGCGCGATCTGGGCCTGCCCGACGACATGCTGCTGCTGCTGCGCAAGATCAACGGCCGACCCGCGACCAGCCGCGATTGCTGAGCGCGCGGCCGCGGTTCAGCGGTCGCGGCTCAGTTCGTCCACTTCGTCCATGATCGTATCGAGCGCGCTGCGGCCAGTGACTTCGCTGTCGCGGCGCGAGGGAAGCTGACCATCGGTCATCAACCCTTCGAGCGCGACGCGCCCGCGCGCCACGCGGCTCTTGATCGTGCCCACCGCGACGCCGCAAATCTCGGCGGCTTCCTCATAGGCGAAGCCGCCCGCGCCGACCAGGATCAGCGCCTCGCGCTGCGGCTGCGGCAAGTGCAGCAGGGCACGCTGCATGTCGGCAAGATCGACATGCTTGTCCTGCGACGCCGGCGCCGCGAGCAGCCGGTCGGCGACGAGATCGTCCCACTCGCCCTTGAAGCGCGCGCGGCGCATCTGGCTGAGATAGAGGTTGCGCAGGATGATGAAGGTCCAGGCGCGCATGTTGGTGCCGGCCTGAAAGCGCTTGCGCGCCGCCCACGCCTTGAGCAGCGTTTCCTGCACGAGGTCGTCGGCCACGTCGCGGCTGCCCGACAACGAGCGGCCGAACGCGCGCAGGTGCGGGATGACCGTCGCCAGCTGTTGCTTGAACTCCGGATCGGAGAGCGAAACATGCTCTACCGGCGCCGCGTCCTGCTCGCCTTCCTCGTCGCTGTCGGTCATTCGATTCCGTTCGTCGGGCGCGGCGGCATGCCGCGCCGGGTCAGATAGGTGCGCGGCCCGCATCCGCCAGCCTGCTCAGATCAGCAGGTAGATGGCGTAGATGACGATGATCGAGACCAGCGATATCGCGAGGATATAGCGGGTCATGTGCGGCGTCGCGCCGGCACGCGCATCCTGAGTGGAGATGTGCTGGGGTTCGTTGTCGTCCATATCGCATCAACCCGTGAGAAACGTTTTGGGTCCGAAAGAAATGGAACTTTCGCGTCCTAGCCGGCCGGAACTGTGGATTCGTCGAAGAACAAAGCCTGGCTGATCGCCGCCTTAACCGTCGAGCGCTGGAAGGGCTTGGTGATCAGGAAGGTCGGCTCGGGCCGCTCACCCGTCAGCAGCCGCTCTGGGAAGGCGGTGATGAAGATCACCGGCACGCTGAACTGCGCGAGGATGTCCTTGACCGCATCGATGCCAGAGCTGTCGTCGGCGAGCTGGATGTCGGCGAGCACGAGGCCGGGCCGATCCTCCATCGCCAGCGCAACCGCCTCGTCGCGAGTCACCGCAACGCCGGTCACGTCATGCCCCTGGTCGCGAACGATCGTCTCCAGATCCATCGCGATCAGCGGCTCGTCCTCGATGATCAGCACGCGCGCACGAGTCTGCTTGTCGATCTCCGACAGCGCCTCGGCGACGAGGCCCTCGACCGAATCCGGCGTCTCCTCGAGCAGATAGGCGGTGTCCTCGCTTGTGAAGCCCTCCATCGCGGTCAGCAGCAGCGCCTGACGCGAGCGTGGCGCCAGCCGCGACAACCGCGCGCGGGCAATCGCCTCGCCTTCGTTGAGCGGATCGAAATCCTCGGCGCGGTCGTCGAGATGGGTCGAGCCCCAGATCGCCTGAAAGGTGCGATAGAGTCCCAGTCTGGGATCGACGTCGCGCGGGAATTCCTCCGGCGCCGCGACGATCGCCTCCAGCGTCGCGCGCACATAACGGTCGCCCTCGGTCTGGCTCCCGGTCAGCGCGCGGCCATAGCGGCGCAGGAAGGGAAGATGCGGCGCAAGCTGCTGTCCAAGCGACATTGTATTCGTTTCTCCTCCGGTACGACGCCTATTGATGCTGGCGCCGCCGCTGCAATTCAAGTGCTGCGGTCCCGAAGAATGGCCCCTCCCCGGAAATCGCATCGCCTGTGGAACAAACGAAGCGTGAATTGGTTTCATGCGTCGGACACGAGGTGCAATCTTCGTGTTTCCGGGAACTTGCGGTTCCCGGCTTTTTTGTGCATCCGCCCGTTCTTGGGCTGTCAGGGGGACGTAGTGCGTTCGGCCGAAGAGAAGAAGAAGGAACCGCTTGAGCGGACGGGCGGCGGCATGAACGCGCGGAAGGACCGGAATATCGGCGATGCGCTGCGCCGTGTGTACAGCGATGCGGTCGACGAGCAGGTGCCCGACGATCTGCTGAACCTGCTACGCAAGCTCGACTGACCGACGGCCTGATGGCCATATGGAGGGGGAAGACCAGAAGTCCGGCCTGATCGGTCCGCTCGACGTCCTTGCCCGGATGCCCACCGGCGCCAAGGTTCTTTTCATTCTCAGCGCGGCGCTGCTGCCGCTCGCGCTCATCGCTTTCTTCGCCTCGATTCAGACCAGCCGCATCGCCGATCAGGAGGTGCGAGCCCGCTTGCGCATCGCGATCGAGGAATCGGCGCGCTCGCTGCGCAGCGAGCTTGCCTATGAATTGCGCGAGTTGCGCGGCGCCCTGCCCGCGTCACCCGATCGCCTCCCCAATTGCGGACGGCTAGCGGGCGTGTTCGAGCCGCAGGCCGCCAGCGGTATCCGCTATGCGATGACCGACCCGAACGGGCGCCTGCTGTGCGGGACGCCGATCGGAGCAGCGCGGAGCGGCCCGGCGGTACCCGGCGAATCCGACATCCGGCTGATCGCCGATCGTGGCATCCAGATCGAGGTTGCCGGGATGACCGGCCATACCGCCCGCGCCTTCTTCCCGATCGCGTTTCTGGCGACCGCCGCCGAGCCCAGCGCGATGGGCGACGACTTCGGCGTCGCACTTACGAGCGCAGGGCAGTTGCTCGACCTGCGCAAGCTGCCGGGCGGCGGCATGCTCAGCCGGCGCGAGACCCAGCAGGTCGCGATCGGCGTGCAGAATCTGGCGCTGCGCATGACGGTGGCGAGCGCGCCGATCACCTCGTCGATGATCCTCGCCGCACTGCTGCCGTTCGTGATGTGGATTTCGGCCGCCGCCATCGCATGGTTCGTCGTCGACCGGCTGTTGATCCGTCCGCTGCGCCGTTTGCGCACGACCGTCAGCGCCTATCAGCCGGGCGAGCTGATCGACCCGGTGGCAGGCAGCGACATTCCGGCGCAGGAGATCCGCGCGCTCGGCGATACCTTCCGCCAGATCAGCCGCACGGTGCAGGCGCACGAAAGCGATCTGGCCGAGGGCTTGTCACGCCAGACCAAGCTGACGCGCGAGGTGCACCACCGCGTCAAGAACAACCTCCAGGTCATCGCCAGCCTGATCAACTTCCACGCGCGGGGCGCGCAATCGCCCGAGGCGCTCGCCGCCTATGCCTCGATCCAGCGCCGCGTCGATTCGCTCGCGGTGGTGCATCGCCATCACTATGCCGGGTTCGAGGAAACGCGCGGGATCGAGCTGCGTCCGGTGATCGGCGAGCTGGCGTCGAACATCCGCGCGACCGCGCCCGAGGATCGGCCGGTCGGCATCGTTCTCGACCTCGAACCGCTGCTGGTGTCACAGGACAATGCCGTGGCGGTGGCCTTCCTGATCACCGAGATCGTCGAGCTGGCGATGAACTGCAGCCCGATGGCGCAGGTCCGCATCTCGCTCAAGGAAGGCGCCGGCGAACCGAGCCGCGCGACGCTGCGGATCAGTTCGCCCGCGCTGGTGGAAAGCCCGGATTTCACGCGTCTCAACGACACGCGCTACGGCCGCGTGATCGGCGGCCTCGTCCGCCAGTTGCGCTCAAGGCTGCATCACGACCCGCTGATCGGTGCGTTCGAATGGCAGATCGCCACCACCGGACGCATCTGAAAAAAGATTCAAAAAAATCGCAATGACGCGGAACCGGGTGCCGAAGTCGGCGTTTTGAACTTCGGATAGTGACCTTTTGCCCCCCCGCTCTCGCTATCCAAGACATGGGCCCGGAAGCGTCAACCCCTCCCCCCCCCGGTGACGCTTCCGGGCCTAAAACTTTTCCAGACAGTCAGATGAGGTTCGCGGCGGCCAGTTCGGCGCGGGTCGATGCCGCGTCCTTGAAGTGGATCGAGCGGATGCCGAGGGCCTGTGCGCCCGCGACATTGGCGGCGCTGTCATCGATGAACACCGCATCTTCGGCGCGCAGCCCGAAGCGGTCGAGCGCGAGCCGGTAGATCGCCGCGTCAGGCTTCACCAGCCGCTCGTCTCCCGACACCACTACATCGCGGAAGCGGTCGAACAGCGCCGGCCATGCCGCGCGGAACGGCGGGAAGAACTCGTGGCTGAAATTGGTGATCGCGAACAGCGGCACGCCCGCCGAGTCGAGTTCGGCGACCAGCTCGTGCATTCCTGCGACCGGCCTGTCGACGCTGTCGTTGAAGCGCGGCCCCCAAGCGGCGATCAGCTTGGCATGTTCGGGAAATCGCGCGCTCAGCTCCGCCGAGGTGTCGGCGAAGTCGCGACCCGCATCATGCTGGAAGTGCCACTCGACCGTGACAACATCCTTCAGAAACGCTTCGAGCGCCCGATCGTCACCGATCAGGCGCTCGTAGAGAAACCGCGGATGCCAGTGGAACAGGACGTTGCCGATATCGAAGATAACGGCGTGCGGACGTCCCGCCACAGGTCAGGCTTCAGCCCTGGCGGGCCTTGAAGCGGCCCTGGGTCTTGTTGATGACGTACACGCGGCCGCGGCGGCGGATCACGCGGTTGTCACGGTGCCGCCCCTTGAGCGACTTAAGGCTGTTGACGATCTTCATGACCCGTCTCGTACTCGTTGTTTGGCTATGCCGGAAAAGAGGCGCCCGCCTAGATGTGAGTCCTGCGGAAGTCAAGGAAGCAGGCGAGAATTTCGCGGTTCGCCGCGCAACCCATTGCACGGAACCGGCAGGGGCGTAACGATGTTGATCAGGATGCGCCGTTCGTGCCGAGCGGCAGGAGGACATGTTCCGATGAAGACCCGCGCGCTGCTCGCCCTCGCCGCCACCGCCGCGCTGGTGGCAGGCTGTTCGACCACCACCAGCCGTACCGCGCCGGTCGACGTCGTCCGCTATCACCTTTCGCAGCCGATTCCGGCCGGGACGGTCGCGCTCGCGCCGCAGAGCCCGGCGCAGGGCGGCCCCGAATATGCGCTCTATTCGGGCGCGGTCGGCGCCGAGATGGCGCGGCTGGGCTTCGCGCAGGCAGCCGACGCCACCAGGGCCGACTATATCGCCACGGTCGGCTTCAGCCGCACCGACCGCGGCCAGGTCCGCACTCGCCCGCCCGTGACGATCGGCATCGGCGGGGGCAGCTATGGCGGCGGCGTGGGTCTCGGCGGCGGCGCCAGCTTCGGCATCGGCAGCAAGACGCGCACCGTCTATGCCAGCGAGCTCACGGTGCAGCTCCGCCGCCGCGGCGACAACACGATGATCTGGGAAGGCCGCGCACTCGCCGAGACGCTGGAGGGCCAGCCCGGCGCGCAGCCGGTCGACGGCGCTGCACGGATGGCAGCTGCGCTGTTCAAGGGGTTCCCCGGACAATCCGGCATCACTATTCAGGTGAAATGACGATCCACATCAACGCCGCGTTCGACAGCGGCAACATCCGCGTCGCCGCCATCGACGGCGACCGAATCGACCTCGAAATCGTGGCGGATCACCAGTCCGATTTCTTCCAGTGGTTCCATTTTCGCGTCGCCGGCGCGCGCGGGCGTCGGGTGACCTTCCGCATCGTCAACGCCGGCAAGGCCGCCTATGCGTTCGGCTGGCCCGGCTATCGCGCCCGCGTCAGCACCGACCGCGAGACCTGGCGGCTGACCGATGGCGCCTATGCCGACGGCGTCTTCTCGTTCAATCACAGCTTCGAGAGCGACATCGCCTGGTTCGCCTATTTCGCGCCCTACAGCATGGAGCGGCACCAGGATCTGATCGCACGCATGGCCACAACGGCCGGCGTCACCCACCGCGAGCTTGGCCGCACGCTCGACGGGCGGGCGCTCGACCTGCTGACGCTTGGCGACGGGCCGAAACAGGTGTGGCTCTACGCCCGCCAGCATCCGGGCGAATCGATGGCCGAATGGTGGATGGAGGGCGCGCTGGAGATGCTCACCGACCCCACCGACGCGGCCGCCAGGGCGCTGCGCGAAAAGACGACGCTGCATCTCGTTCCCAACATGAACCCGGACGGCAGCTTCCGCGGCCATCTGCGCACCAATGCCGTCGGCGTGAACCTCAACCGCGAATGGCATTCGCCGAGCATGGACAAGAGCCCCGAAGTGTTCCTCGTCCGCGCGGCGATGGACGAAACCGGGGTCGATTTCGCGATGGACGTGCATGGCGACGAGGCCATTCCCGCCAATTTCCTCGCCGGCTTCGAGGGCATTCCGAGCTGGACCGACGCGCTCGGCGATAAATTCTACGATTACGGCCGCCGCCTCGCCGACGCCACACCGCTGTTCCAGCTCGAACAGGGCTATGAGAAGTCGGCGCCGGGCATGGCCAATTTGTCGATGTCGACCAACCAGCTCGCCGAGCGGTTCGGCGCGGTCGCGATGACGCTGGAAATGCCGTTCAAGGATCACGATCCCAGCCCCGACGCCGAATTCGGCTGGTCGCCCGAGCGGTGCAAGGCGCTTGCCCACGCCTGCCTCGATACGCTGGCGGGCATGATCGACGACCTCTGATGGAGATCCGCGAGGGCGGCCTGGATGATCCGCAGGTCATCGGCCTGCTGGAAATCCATGCCGGCGGCATGCTCGCCAATTCGCCGCCCGGCACCTGTCATTTCCTCGACCTGTCCGGGCTCAAGACGCCCGACATCACCTTCCTGTCGTGCTGGGACGGCGAGACGCTGCTCGGCATCGGCGCGCTCAAGGCGCTCGGCGACGGCACCGGCGAGATCAAGTCGATGCGGACTGCGCAGGCGGCGCTGGGCCGCGGCGTCGGCACGGCGATCCTGCGCGACATCATCGCCCGCGCCCGCCAGCGCGGCTATCGCGCACTCAAGCTCGAAACCGGCACCGGCCCGGCCTTCGACGCCGCGCACGCGCTGTACAAGCGGCACGGCTTCGTGCCCTCGCCCGCGTTCGCCGATTACGAGGCGACCGAGTTCAACTGTTTCTACGCCCTGCCCCTGACGTGATGGCTAATGCCGGATTAGGGATGCTTATTGGGCGGCGATTGACGCCCGTGCGCTAACCCGGCCCCGCAACCATCGGGGGCTGACGATGAAGGAATTGATGTTCGGCGGCGTGGCCGCGGCGCTGGCGGCGGGCGTGTATTTCCATGGTCCGCTCAAGGGCGGCGAGACCTATGACAAGCCCGTGGCCGAGGTCTATCGCATCGTCGAATCGAGCCCGCTGCCCTCGGCATTCGACAAAATGGTCTATAACCAGCGCGGCGGATCGGTGACACGCGGCGGTACGCCCGAAAAGTCGATGGTCTGGTATTTCCACGCCAACGGCGTGCAGGTCGCCAAATACACCGTCGATATTGCGTCTGCGGGCGAAAAGAAGGCGCGCATCTCGACCAGTTTCGAGATGACCGACGCGGCGGAGAAGGCGCTGGGCAAGGGCTTCGCGATCAAGGGCGCCGACCAATATGAGGTGATCGGCCGCGCCTCGATGGACGAGCAGATCGACGCGCGCCTCGATGGCCGCGAGTTCGACTATGCCCGCATTTCCGACGCCATGTCCGGCTATATGATGACGAACATGGGCAAGATTCAGGGCGAGGCGATCAAGTCGATGGACGAGGCCGCAGCCAGCTTCAAGAAATCGGACGAGCAGCGCGCTTACAGCAAGGCGCAGGCCGACAACGCCAAGTTCAAGGCCGGCGAACCGATGGTGAGATAGTCCCGGCTCAGTTCCAGTAGTCGAGCATGTCGCTGGTGATCCAGCCGAAGACATAGTTGAGATAGAAGAGGCCGAACATCACCGTCGCGACGATGGTGGTGCGCAGCGCGATGCGGCCCGCCTCGAACCGGTGCGGCGCGCTCTCCGCCTGCCCCGGCACCAGTGCCTCGCCCGCCTCGACGCTGGTGCGCGCCGAAAAGGGCAGCACCAGAAACAGCGCCAGGAACCAGAACAGGAAATAGATCGCGAGCGCGCTGCCCCACCACATCGGCTAAACCCTCAGACCTCGATCAGCATCACATCGACGACCGGCTTCTTGCCGGTCCATCTGACCGCCACGCGCCGCGTCGCCAGCCGCACCGCCTCGCGCAGCTTCTCGCGGTCGCCGCCTTTTGCAGTGGTCACGGCCTTGGCCGCAGCCTCGCAGGCTTCCTCGAGGAACGGTTCGCGATCCTCCTCGACCGGCACCCCTTGGATGCGGACCTCGGGCGTGCCGGCGAGCTTGCCGTTCGCCTTGAGCGCCACCGCGACCGACATCTGGCCGTAAAGGCCGAGCTTGCGGCGCTCGTTCATTGTCGAGCCGTCCGCCGGCAGGATCACATCGCCGTCGAGCACCAGCCGGCCAGCGGGGGCGAAGCCAAGCTTTTCGGGCTTGCCGGGGGCGAGACGGACGATCTCGCCATTGTTCTGCACGACCGCGCTGGGAATGCCCTGCTCGACCCCGAAATGCGCCTGTTCGGCGATGTGACGCATCTCGCCATGCACCGGCACCAGAATTTGAGGCCGAATCCAGCGGTACATCTCGGCCAGTTCCGGGCGCCCGGGATGGCCCGAGACATGGACGAAGGCCTGGCGGTCGGTGACCATGTCGACCCCCTTGGTCGCAAGCTGGTTCATGATCCGGCCGATCGCCATTTCGTTGCCGGGGATCTGCTTGGACGAGAAGACCACCAGATCGCCGTCATCGACCTTGAGCTGGTGATTGCCCTCGGCGATGCGCGCGAGCGCGGCGCGCGGTTCGCCCTGCCCGCCAGTAGCAACGATCATCACCTTGTCGCGCGGCAGCGTCATCGCGGTGTCGAAGTCGACCGTCTCGGGAAAGTCGCGCAGATAGCCGGTGGCCTTCGCCACGCGCAGGATGCGGTCGAGCGAACGCCCGGCGACGCACATCGCGCGCCCGGTATCCTTGGCCGCCTGCCCCAGCGTCTGCAGCCGCGCGGCGTTGGAGGCGAAGGTGGTGACCAGCACGCGCCCCTTGGCGCCCGCGATCACGCGGTCGAGCCCTTCGCGCACTTCCTGCTCGGAACCCGACGCCTCGGGATTGAAGACATTGGTCGAATCGCAGACCAGCGCCAGCACGCCGGCGTCACCGATCTCGGTCAGTTCCTGCGCGGTCGAGGGCGATCCCATCACCGGCGTCTCGTCGATCTTCCAGTCGCCGGTGTGGAACACGCGGCCATAGGGGGTGTCGATCAGCACCGCATTGCCCTCGGGAATCGAATGCGCCAGCGGCACGTAACGGATGCCGAACGGACCGAGCTCGAACGGCTCCTCCTCGCGCACGACGTTCAGTTCGACGCGATCGGCGATGCCTTCCTCGTCGAGCTTGCCGTGGATCAGCCCGGCGGTGAACGGCGTGGCATAGAGCGGCACGCCGAGGTCGAGCGCGAGATAGGGCAGCGCGCCGATATGGTCCTCATGCCCGTGCGTCAGCACGATGCCGAGCAGATCGTCCAGCCGCTCCTCGATGAACTGCAAATCGGGCAGGATCAGGTCGATGCCGGGATAGTCGGGATTGCCGAAGATCACCCCGCAATCGACCATGATCCACTTGCCGCGGCAGCCGTAGAGATTGACGTTCATGCCGATCTCGCCCGAACCGCCGAGCGCGAGGAAAAGAAGTTCGTTGCCGGGTGTCACGTTATTCCTTCGTTCCGCATGATGCGGGAATGTTCAGGCAGACGCCTGGGTCCGTTCCCACAGAAGCGCAAGCCCCTGAATGGTCAGATCGGGTTCGATCGCGTCGAACACATCGGTATGCTTCTCGAACAGCACCGCGAGGCCGCCGGTGGCGATCACCTTCACCGGTCGCCCGATCTCGGCCTTCACCCGCGCGACCAGCCCCTCGATCATCGCGATATAGCCCCAATAGATGCCGATATGCATCTGGTCGGCGGTGTTGACCCCGATCACGCTGGTGGTCTGCGGCGCCTCGATCGCGACGCGCGGCAGCTTGGCCGCCGCGTTGACCAGCGCGTCGAGCGACAGGTTGATCCCCGGCGCGATGATCCCGCCCTTGTACGCGCCACTGTAATCCGCGACCTCGAAGGTCGTCGCCGTGCCGAAGTCGATGACGATCAGGTCGCCGGGATGCTTCTCGTGCGCGGCGATGACGTTGAGCGCGCGGTCGGCGCCCATGCTCTGCGGTTCCTCGACATCCAGCCGGATCGGCCAGCCGTCCGCGCCGGCGATCACCGCGTCGGTCTTGAAATATTTGCTCGCGAGCACTTGCAGATTGTGCAGCGCGCGCGGGACGACGGTGCCGACGATGACGGCGGTCACGTCGGCGCGGTCGAAGCCTTCGAGGCTCAGCAGCTGGCTCAGCCACACGGCATATTCGTCGGCGGTGCGGCGCGGATCGGTGGCGATGCGCCAGCGCGCGCGGATCTCGCGCCCTTCGAGCAGCGCGAAGACGACATTGGTGTTGCCGGCATCGATGGCGAGCAGCATTTCGGGTCCTTCAGATCAGGAACACGTCGCCCGCGTGAATGACACGCCGCGAGCCATCGGCCAAGCGCAGGATCAGCGCGCCGTCATGGGTCAGGCCGTCGAACAGGCCATCGGCCGCGCTACCGTCGGGCAGCCGTGCGGTCAGCGCGGTTCCAGTTGAATGCGCGCGCTCCAGCCACCGCTGGCGCACCGGATCGAGCCCCTCGCCTCGCCACCGCCCAAGCCAGCGGGCGAACGCTTCGGCGAGCACGTCGAGCAGGGTCGCAGGGTCGGCGGATGCGCCGTGCGCGGCAAGGCTCGTCGCCGGCCGGTCGGGCAGATCGGGACGATGCGCGAGATTCGCGCCGATGCCGATCACCACCGCATCGCCCGCGCGTTCGAGCAGGATACCGGAGAGCTTGGCGCCATCGACCAGCAGGTCGTTGGGCCATTTGAGCGTACCACCTGAGGGCAGGAACACGCGCACCGCCTCTTCCAGCGCGACCGCCGCGACCAGCGCGAGCGTTGCGGCGGGCGGATCACTCGGCCGCAGCCGGACGAGCGTGCTGGCGTAGAGATTACCCGCAGGCGATTCCCACGCCCTGCCCTGCCGGCCCTTGCCCGAGGTCTGGCGCTCGGCACGAAGCCAGCTGCCCTCGCTCGCACCCGCCGCGGCGAGCGCGAGCATGTCCGCATTGGTCGATCCGGTCTCCTCGACCGTGCGGATCAGGCTGGTCAGAACCATGCGCGATGCGGCACCGGCCCGCTCCCCCACCCGGCCACCCATTCAGGATACGATGTGGGTGGCCGGGTGGGGGAGCG
>NZ_JAMLDX010000011.1 GCF_024211275.1 Sphingomonas tagetis | reverse complement strand
TGAAGGACTCCAAGACCATCATCGCCATCAACAAGGACGAGGACGCCCCCATCTTCCAGGTCGCCGACATCGGACTGGTCGGCGACCTCTTCAAGATCGTGCCCGAACTCACCGAGAAACTGTAACGGCTTGCCTTGGGCAAGCTAAAGGGCGGCCATCTTCGGATGGTCGCCCTTTTCGTTTGAACCCCAGAAACGAGTAAGCCCCGTCGCTTATTCAGCGGCGGGGCTCCCTGGACGATCCGTTCCACATGGGTTCGGGTCGTCAAAATGCTCTTTCTTATCGATCAAGCCAGACAACAACGTCCGTGCTATCCAATCGGTTCCACGGTCACCTAAATTTTTTTGGTGGCGGCGAAACGCAGGACGACGAACCCCGCCGCCGCTGACAGCAGCGACCCCGCCAGCACGCCGATCTTGACCTCGTCTATCAGCGCGGCGTCACCCGGAAACGCCAGCCCGCCGATGAACAGGCTCATCGTGAAGCCGATCCCGGCGAGCAGCGCCACGCCATAGAGCTGCGCCCAGCTCGCCCCGGCCGGCCGGGCCGCAAAGCCGGTGCGGTCGGCGATCCAGATGCTGCCGAAAATGCCGATCTGCTTGCCGAGGAACAGCCCCGCCGCGATCCCCAGCGGCAGTGGCGCCAGCAGCACCGCCGGCGACACGCCCGCCAGATTCACGCCGGCATTGGCGAAGCCGAACAGTGGCACGATGACGAACGCCACCGGCCCCGCCAGCGCATGCTCCAGCCGGTGAAGCGGCGATACGGCCTCGTCGCGCGCGATCGGGATCGTCATCGCCGCCGCGACCCCCGCGATCGTCGCGTGGACGCCAGACAGCAGCACGCAGACCCACAATGCCGCCGCCAGCATCAGGAATGGCCACAACCGCCGCACGCCGATCCTGCCGAGCAGCAGCATCGCGCCCAGCACCACCCCCGCCAATGCCAGCCAGCCGACACTGAGGCCCGCCGTATAGGCGACCGCGATGATCGCCACCGCGCCCATATCGTCGACGATCGCCACCGTGGCCAGGAACAGCTTCAACGACGCCGGCGCGCGCGACCCCAGCAGCGCGAGCACGCCGATCGCGAAGGCGATGTCGGTTGCCGCCGGGATCGCCCAGCCCGCCGCCAGCTTTCCGCCGCCAGTTATGAGAAGATAGACGAGCGCCGGGGCCGCCATCCCCGCGGCCGCCGCAACGATCGGCAGCCGCCGCGCGCCCCAGCTCGACAATTCGCCATCGACGAACTCGCGCTTGATCTCGAGTCCCACCAGCAGGAAGAACACCGCCATCAGCGCGTCGTTGATCCAGTGCTGGACGCTCAGCGGCCCGGCCTTGGCATGCAGCAGCGCGAAATAATCGCCGGCCAGCGGCGAATTGGCCGCCAGGATCGCCAGCCCAGCCGCGACGATCAGCACGACCCCGCCCGCCGCCTCGCTCGTCAGGAACGCGCGCAACGCGGAGGGACGGTTTGCGGTCATCACGCTTCCCTATGGCGTTCGCGCCCGCGCTCCAATAGATGGCGCCACCAAATGGCACGGATCGAGACCCCCAAGCGCGTGCGCGGCACGCAGGATATTTTCGGTGAAGAGCAGCGCCGCTTCGCCCGCGTGGTCGAGGCGTTCGAGAAGGTGCGGCGGCTCTATTGCTTCCAGCAGGTTCAAGTTCCTGTCTTCGAGGCGACCAACGTCTTCGCCCGATCGATGGGTGAGACTTCGGACGTGGTGTCGAAAGAGATGTACACCTTTCCCGACCGCGGCGATGAGCTGCTGACGCTGCGCCCCGAATTCACCGCCGGCATCTGCCGCGCGTATATCACCGAGGGCTGGCAGCAATATGCGCCGCTCAAGCTCACCACCCATGGCCCGGTGTTCCGCTACGAGCGCCCGCAAAAAGGCCGCTACCGCCAGTTCCACCAGATCGACGCCGAGATCATCGGCGCGGCGGAACCGCAGGCCGATGTCGAGCTGCTGACGCTGGCCGACCAGCTGCTGCACGAACTGGGCATATCGGACGGCATCACGCTCCAGCTCAACACGCTGGGCGACGCCGAGACGCGCGACGCGTGGCGCACGGCCTTGGTCGCGCATTTCGAGAAGCATCGCGGCGAGCTGTCCGAGGACAGTCTCACCCGGCTCGACAAGAACCCGATGCGGATTCTGGACTCGAAGGACCCGCGCGACCGCCCGATCGCGGATTCGGCGCCGGACATCGACGCCTATCTGTCGAGCGAGGCTGGTGCGTTTTTCGAGGCGGTGACGTCCGGGCTGGACGCGGCGGGGGTGGCATGGACCCGCAATGCCCGGCTGGTGCGCGGACTCGATTACTATCGCCACACCGCGTTCGAGTTCGTCACCGACCGGTTGGGCGCGCAGGGCACGGTGCTGGCGGGCGGGCGCTATGACGGGCTGATCGGCAATCTCGGCGGGCCCGAGACGCCTGGCGTGGGCTGGGCCGCGGGGATCGAGCGGCTGGGGATGATGATCGGGGAGCCGAAGCCGGAGGACGATCTCATCATTGTCGTCTCTGAAAACCGAGACCTCGATCAGTCGGCCATGAAGTTCGCTGCTGCGCTCAGACGGGCTGATTTCCGCGTCGAGCTTTACGCGACGGGCAATCCGAAAAAGCGCTATGACAAGGTTCGAAAAGCCAATCCGGCCTATATCGTGAACCTTGATCGTCGCAACGGGACCAACGGCGTCGGGCATCAGATCATCCGTGCCGGCTTACTTGATGCCTCAAAGGTACGCGCGATTCTGGACCCCCTTGAGCACGAATTGCCGGAAGCATGACCACCATCTCCCCCGAACGTATCGCGCAGATCGAGGCGCGGCGGGACGAGTTGCAGGCGATGATGGCGACCGGCGACCTGCCCTCCGACCGTTTCGTCGCGGTCTCCAAGGAATATGCCGAGCTCGAGCCCGTCGCGGCGGCGGCAGGCGAGGTGCGGCGGCTGCGCGCCGAGGCGATGAGCCTGACCGAAATGAGCCGCGACGGCGACCCCGAATTGCGCGCGATGGCGAGCGAGGAGCTGCACGAGAACGCCGCCGCGCTCGAACGCGCCGACCTCGCGCTCGCGCTCGCGCTGCTCCCGCGCGACGCCGCCGACGAGCGGGCGGCGATGCTCGAGATCCGCGCCGGGACCGGTGGCGACGAGGCCGGGCTGTTCGCGGGCGACCTGCTGCGCATGTACACCCGCTATGCCGAGCGCCAGGGGTGGAAGGTCGAGCTGATCTCCGCCTCCACCTCCGAAGCCGGCGGCTACAAGGAGGTCGTCGCCAGCGTCGCGGGCAAGGGCGTGTTCGCCAAGCTCAAATTCGAGAGCGGCGTCCACCGCGTCCAGCGCGTGCCGGTGACCGAGAGCGGCGGCCGCATCCACACCTCCGCCGCGACCGTCGCGGTGCTGCCCGAGGCGGAAGAAGTGGATGTCGAGATCCGCAACGAGGACCTGCGCATCGACATCTATCGCGCATCGGGCGCAGGCGGGCAGCACGTCAACACCACCGACAGCGCGGTGCGGCTGACGCATATCCCCACCGGCCTGGTCGTGATCCAGCAGGACCAGCGCAGCCAGCACAAGAATCGCGACAAGGCGATGCAGGTGCTGCGCACGCGGCTCTACGAACTCGAGCGCGAGCGGCTGGCGAGCGAGCGTTCGGGCGCGCGCAAGTCGATGGTCGGATCGGGCGACCGCTCCGAACGCATCCGCACCTACAATTTCCCGCAAGGCCGCGTCACCGACCACCGCATCAACCTGACACTGCACCGCCTGCCGGAAATCCTCGAAGGTGAGATGGACGAGCTGCTCGGCGCGCTGATCGCGCAGGATGAAGCAGAGCGGCTGGCGTCGCTGGATTCGTGACCCTCGCATTCCCTTGTCACCCCGGCCTCGTGCCGGGGTCCACAGGGCCGCATGCGAGACGAACAAGGCTCGACGACCGTATTTCGCCGCGCGGCGGACCCCGGCACAAGGCCGGGGTGACGAGTTTGATCTGATGGCGGCATCCTCCAACATTCGCAGCGCCATCACCGAGGCGGCCGCCCGCATCGATTCCGCCACCCCGCGCCTCGATGCCGAACTGCTGATGGCGCATGCGCTGGGCGTGCCGCGTGAGGCGATGCTGCTCAAGCATCTCGGCAACCCCGCGCCCGACGCCTTCGCCGCGCTGGTCGATCGCCGCCTCGCGCACGAGCCGGTCGCGTACATCACCGGCAGCCGCGGCTTCTGGAGCATCGACCTGCAAGTCGGCCCCGGAGTGCTGGTACCGCGCGCCGACAGCGAGGCGCTGATCGAGGCCGCCGTCGCGCATTGCCCCGATCGCACGGCACGCTTGCGCATCCTCGATCTCGGCACCGGGCCGGGCACGTTGTTGCTTGCCGCGCTGGCGGAGTGGCCGGGCGCGCAGGGCCTCGGTATCGACGCATCCGACACCGCGCTCGATTATGCCCGCCGCAATGCCGACGCGCTCGGCCTGGCGGACCGCGCAGCCTTTCAACGCGGCGACTGGCTCGACGGCATCGAAGGCGCCTTCGACCTGATCCTGTGCAACCCGCCCTATATCGGCACCGGCGAGGCGCTCGGCGCGGAAGTGCGCGATCACGAGCCGAACGAAGCGCTGTTCGCTGGCGCCGATGGCCTCGACGATTACCGCCGCATCATCCCCGCGCTGCCCGCGCGGCTCGCGCCCAGCGGAATCGCCATCCTCGAGATTGGCTGGACTCAGGCCGACGCCGTATCGGCGCTGGTCCGCGCGGCCGGCCTCATGCCCGCCGTCCGTCACGACCTCGGCGGCCGCCCGCGCGTCGTTACCGCAAGTTGAACTATCGCCGCGCGATACCAATATAGTGCTTGGAGAATATTGCCGCGCGGGCTAAGGATGAGCCCGGGGAAGGCAGTTTCAACCTAAATCGTTGAGAACGAACGCCTACCCACTTCAGGCATGAGCGCTGCTGATTGTCCGGCAGCCATGCGGGGAGCCGCTCCGGACCCACGGGACCGGCGCGGTGTGCGGTGTAACACGCATCCGGGATCGCTGTTTGACCGATGGCGGATTGAGTAAGGACAGGACACACAGACGTTGATGAACAATCGTCAGGCGAACAACGGCCGCCGTCGCGGCCGCGGTGGCCAGCGCCAGCAAGGTGGCGGCAACCCCAACCAGGGCAACCGCATCGACAGCCGCGCGCGGGGCAATGCAGCCCAGTTGCTCGAAAAGTACAAGAATCTGGCGCGCGACGCGCAGATGCAGGGCGACCGCGTCAACACCGAATATTATTTGCAGTTCGCCGATCACTATTTCCGCGTCCTTGCCGAGAGCCGCTCGCGCTTCGAGGAGCAGAATCCGGGCCAGCAGCAGCCGGGCCGCCGCCCCAGCACCGATATCGATCTCTATGACGACGAGTTCGACAATGACGGCGCCGAGGGCCAGCGCGGCAGCGAAGGCGAAGCTGGCGACGAGGAGCCACGTGGCGGATCGGACGGCTATGACCGCTCCGAGCAGCGCGACAACCGCCGCAACCGCGATGACCGCCCCCGCGACGACCGTCCCCGTGATGACCGCCCCCGGGAAGATCGCCAGCGCGACGACCGTCAGCGCGACGACCGCCCGCGCGAAGGCCAGCGCCAGCGTTACGAGCGCAACGAACGCCGCCCGGCCGGCAACTTCCGCGAAGGCGAGGTCGCCGAAACCCCCGCACCGACTCCCGCCAACGAGGACGAAGCGCCGCGCAGCGAACAGCCGCGCCGCCGCGGCCGTCCGCGCCGTGAGGAAGCCGATGCGGGTGACGCCGCCGGCATCGCCGCGATCCTGCCGCCGGCGCTCGGCGTCGAGGGTGAAGTGGTGGCCGAAGCCAAGCCGCGCCGCCGCCGCGTGAAGAAGGACGAGGGCGAGCCCGAAGCGGCGGAGTGATCCGCCCGCCTCAGGGCTAAGAAATCGAGGCCGGTCCGTCACTTACGGGCCGGCCTTTTTCGTTTCGATGGCGCTTTGTCCGTTGACTTGGGCCGGCGGCACCCGCGATGCTGCGCGCAATCACCGGTTTGGGGGAATGCGATGCGGCGTCTGACCTTGGCTCTGGCAGCGGCAGGGGCCGCGCTCCCCGGAACGGGCTTTGCCCAGACAGCGCAGGGCGACGTCGCCGTCACCATCTACAACAACAATATGGCGCTGGTGCAGGACAAGCGCGAACTGCGCCTGCCCGCCGGCAAGTCGAAACAGGATTTCCCCGACGTCTCGGCGCAAATCCGGCCCGAGACGGTGACGCTCGCCACCACCGGCGCGACCATCGTCGAGCAGAATTTCGACTTCGACCTGCTCACGCCCGAATCGCTGATGGAAAAGGCGGTTGGCCAGAACGTCACGATCGTGCGCGGCGGCCAGAGCCTGCCCGCGAAAGTGCTCGCCTATAACGAAGGCGCGGTGGTCGAGATCAACGGCCGCATCGAGATCCTGCAAAAGGAAGACCGCGTGGTCTTCCCGGCGCTTCCGCCGAGCCTGCGCGCACGACCGACGCTGTCGGTGACGCTCGACGCCGACAGCGCGGGCGCCCGCCCGGCGACGCTCAGCTACCTCACTTATGGCATGGGCTGGCGCTCCGACTATGTCGTGCTGTTCGATGAAAAGGCCGGCAAGATCGACGTGCAAGGCTGGCTGACGCTCACCAACAACAGCGGCACCACCTATACCAATGCCAACACGCTGCTGGTCGCGGGCGGCGGCGGGCAAGGCGGGCGCGGCGCCGGATCGGTGATGCAGCCCGGCACCGAGACCGCCGGCCGCGAGCGGATCGGCGACTTCTATGTCTATCCGATCCCCGGCCGCGTCACGATCGCGCAGCGCCAGCAGAAGCAGGTGAGCTTCCTCGACGTCGCCGGCGCGCCCGCGGCCAAGGCCTATGCCTATCGTAACAGCTGGCTCGGCCGGCAGGACCAGCCGCGCAGCGTCGATACGGTGCTCCGCTTCTCCTCCTCGAAGGATGGCGGACTCGGCGACGCGCTGCCCGCCGGCACCGTGCGCATCTATATGCGCGACGCGCGCGGCGCACCGCAGTTCATCGGCGAAAACGGCATCGGCCACACCCCGATGGGCTCGCGCATCGCGATCAAGACCGGCGAGGCGTTCGACGTGAAGGTCAAGACCGTGGTGCAAACGCGCGAGAAGGTGAACGACCGCAAATGGCGCACGACGATGGTCTATACGCTGACCAATGCGCGGCCCGACGCCGTGGTGGTCGAACTATCGCAGGGCGGACTCGACAGCTGGTGGAAGGACACCAGGATCCTCGAGGAAAGCCAGGCCAGCGAGCGCGTCAACGCCGACGAGGCGCTGTGGAAGGTCAGCGTCCCCGCCAATGGCGAGGCCACGCTCACCGCCACCTTCGAAACCCGGTACTGAGGGCCGCGCTGGTGCGGGGCATCCGCACGATCCTGTTGAGCGCCGTCGCGTGGAGCGGAATCGCGCATGCGCAGGAGGTGCAGACCTCGTCCGCGCCGGATGCGGTCGCGGTGACGATCTACCGTGCGCCCTATCGCAGCGCCTCGGAGAAGATCGATCTGGGTTATCTCGGCGGCTATGCGCTGATTACCGAGACGCGCACGATCCGCATTCCCCAGGGCCGCGCCGTGATCCGCTTCGAGGGCGTCGCGTCGGGTATCCTGCCCGAAAGCGCGATCGTCACCGGCCTGCCGCAGGGTGTGCGCGAGAAGAATCTCGATGGCGAGCTGCTCTCGGCCGCGTCGCTCTACAATCGCGGCTATGCCCGTCCGGTGACGCTGCGCCGCATGCGCGGCGGCAAGACGGTCGAGGAGCGTGCGGTGATCCGCTCCGGCCCGGCCGGCGCGGCGATCGTCGAGACCGAGCGCGGCTTCGAAGTGCTCAATTGCGGCCCGACCAGGGACGCGATCGCCTATGACGGGGTGCCCGCCGGCCTGTCGGCCAAGCCGACGCTGTCGGTCGAGACCGACTCCACGCAGGCCGGTACCGCGACGGTCACCCTGTCCTACCTCGCCTGGGGGTTCGACTGGCAGGCCAATTATGTCGCGACCCTTCACGAAGGCAGCAAGGCGGCCGACCTGTTCGCCTGGGTCACGCTGGCGAGCACCGACATGACCAGCTTCGAGAACGCGCAGACGATGGTGATGGCGGGCAAGGTCAACCGCACCACCGGCCGCACTGCCAATCCATATGAGTCCGCCGATCGCTTCGAATTCAAATGCTATCTGCCCGACGAGGCGCTGGCCGAGGACGCGTTCGCACCGCCACCGCCCCCGCCCCCGCCCGCCCCGATGGCGCCGCCGCCACCGGCGATGGAACGCGCGGAAGTGGTCGTCACCGGCTCGCGCATCCGTCCGGTGGTTCAGGAGGATCTCGGCGATCTCAAGGCCTATCGCGTGCCCGAACCGACCACCGTCGCCGCCAAGTCGCAAAAGCAGGTCGCGCTGCTCGCAAAGGACGCGGTGCCGGTGAGCATCATCTATGGCTCGACCATCTCCTTCTACGGCGCTTCGCAACCGCAGGTTCGCCTTCGCGCGATGAACAAGACGAGCGAGGGTCTGGGTCTGCCGCTTCCTGCCGGCCCCGTCGCGCTGTTCGAACGGCAGGGGAGCCGCGAGCTGCTGATCGGCGAATCCTCGACCGAAGACAAGGCCGTGGGCGAGGAGGTCGAACTCAAATTCTACGTCGCCTCGAACGTGACGCTGGAACAGCTCAGGCTGCCCGGCGAACCCGGCAAGCAGCCGTTCGAACTGACGCTGCGCAACGCCAACCCGTTCCCGGTGCGCTTCGAAGGCGAATTCGACATCGATGAGGAGGCGGTGAAGGATCCGTCGGTCCGCTTCGCCAGGAAGAACGGCCGCAATCTGTGGGCGACCACCGTCCCGGCCAACGGCACCGCAAAGCTGAGCTACACGGTGATCGTCCAGCGCTGACTTGTGCAACGCCTCCCGGCCCGCTCTAAGGGCAGCCGGAGAGCCTAGTGAACGATAGCCATAGCAGTGACATTCTGATCATCGGTTCGGGCGCCGCCGGGCTGACCGCCGCGCTCAACCTCGCCGACCGGTTCAGGGTCACGGTGCTCGCCAAGGGCGCGCTCAACGAAGGCTCGACCGCCTGGGCGCAGGGCGGCATCGCCGCGGTGCTAGAGCCTGGCGACACGTTCGAGGCACACATCAACGACACGATGATCGCCGGCGCCGGGCTCAACGATCGCGCCACGGTCGAGTTCGTCGTCGAGAACGCCCCCGCCGCGATCGACCGGCTGGCGCAGCTCGGCGTGCCGTTCAACGCCGACACCGATGGCGAGGGCTGGCATCTGACGCGCGAGGGCGGGCACAGCGCGCGCCGCATCGTCCATGTCGACGACGCCACCGGCTGGGCGGTGCAGGAAGCGCTGATCAAGGCCGCGCGCGCCAACCCCAACATCACCCTCGTCCCCGACATGGTCGCGATCGACCTCGCCACCAGCCGTCACGAGCAGCGCTATTCGGGCGCGGGGCATGTGTGGGGCGTCTATGCCGTCAACCGCACCAACGACCGCGTCGAGCTGTTCACCGCGCGCGCGACGATCCTCGCCACCGGCGGCGCGGGCCGCACTTATCTCTTCTCGACCGCGCCCAAGGGCGCGACCGGCGACGGCATCGCGATGGCGTGGCGCGCGGGCTGCCGCATCTCGAACATGGAGATGATGCAGTTCCACCCGACCTGCCTCTACAATCTCGACGTCAAGAACTTCCTGATCACCGAAGCGGTGCGCGGCGAGGGCGGGCGGCTGATCAACCCGCAGACCGGCAAGCGCTTCATGGCCGATTATGACGAGCGGCTCGAACTCGCGCCGCGCGACGTGGTGGCGCGCGCGATCGATGCCGAGATCAAGCGCGACGGGCTCGATTACGTCCATCTCGACATCAGCCACATGCCGCCCGACTTCGTGCGCGGCCACTTCCCCAACATCCACGAAAAGCTGCTCGGCCTCGGCATCGACATGACGAAGCAGCCGATCCCGGTGGTCCCGGCGCAGCACTACACCTGCGGCGGGATCGTCATCGACCTCGACGGCCGCACCGACCTGCCCGGACTCTACGCCGCGGGCGAGTGCACCGAAAGCGGGCTGCACGGCGCCAACCGTCTCGCCAGCAACTCGCTGCTCGAATGCTTCGTGTTCGGCGAAGCGGCGGCGCGGCACATCGCGGCGAGCTGGGAGAGCCTCCCTCCGCCGCCCGCGATCCGGCCCTGGGACGAGAGCCGCGTCACCGATTCCGACGAGGAAGTGGTGATCAAGCAGAACTGGACCGAGATTCGCCGCTTCATGTGGAATTATGTCGGCATCGTGCGCACGACCAAGCGGCTCGAACGCGCCGCGCACCGCATCAAGCTGCTCAACGAGGAAGTCGCCGATTATTATGGCCATTTCCGCGTCACGCCCGACCTAATCGAGCTGCGCAACCTGCTCCAGGCGGCCGAGCTGATCGTGCGCTCGGCGCTGCACCGGCACGAAAGCCGCGGGCTGCATTACACGCTCGATTACCCCGAGCTAGCGCCGCAAGCGGTCGATACGGTGCTGGTTCCATAAGATTTTGCCGGTTTGTTCACGCTTTATCGCCATATTCAGGGCGTTCGTCGCAGAAGCCGGTGACGGCGCTTGAGCCGACCCGCCCCGACGCGACATGATCGAATTGGGCAAGGGCAAGTTGTTAGCGTGTAACGAATGCAGGCGTTTTCGGTTCTACAGCGAGCGCTCACGCTCGGCGGGCTCGCCCCCGCATTGCTGATCGGCGCCGGCGTCCATCGCGACGACCTGCCGCCGGGCCTTGCCGCGCCGACCTACCGCACCGCCGTCCCGCCCGCGCCCAGGCCGCTCCCGGTCTTCCCGGCGCCCGCCATCCTGTCTTCGACCGTCACCACGCTCGCGCGCGATTTCGGTGGCGTGGTCGGCATTTCGGTGCGCAGCCTCGATTGGGGCTGGCAGATCGATGCCAATGGCAATCGCCGCATGCCGCAGCAGAGCGTGTCGAAGCTGTGGGTGGCGATGACCGTACTCGATGCGCGCGACCGCGGGCGGCTGACGCTCGACGATCCGGTGACGCTGACGCGCGAGAACCTCACCGTCTTCCACCAGCCGATCGCCGCGCTCGTCGCGCGCGACGGCGTCTATCAGACCACGGTGCGCGAACTGTTGCTGCGCGCGATGCAGCAGAGCGACAACACCGCCAACGACCGGCTGCTCAACCTCGTCGGCGGGCCGGAAGCGGTACGCAGCTTCATCCGCGAGCGCGGCCTCGGCGAAATCCGCTTCGGCCCGGGCGAGCGGCTGTTGCAGGCCGGCACCGCGGGCCTCACCTGGCAGTCGCGCTATTCGATGGCCGGTGAGTTCCAGCGCGCCCGCTCGGCTTTACCGCCGACGGTGCGGCGCGCGGCGTTCGACGCCTATGTCGCCGATCCGGTCGATGGCGCGGCGCCGGCGGCGATCGCACTGGCGCTGGCGCGGCTCAAGGCGGGCGAACTGCTCTCGCCGGCCTCGACCAGTTTCCTCACCAACGTCATGTCGGGCACGCGCACCGGCAAGGCGCGGCTGCGCGCGGCGGTGCCGATCGGCTGGTCGCTCGCGCACAAGACCGGCACCGGGCAGGATCTGGCGGGGCGCACCGCCGGCTTCAACGATATCGGCATCCTCACCGCGCCCGACGGCAAGGCCTATTCGGTCGCGGTGATGATCGGCGACACCTCGCGCCCGCCGCGCGAACGCCAGCTGCTGATGCAGGCGGTGGTGTCGGCGGTGGTCGCCAACCATCGTTGAGTGGCACGGCTGACGCGTTAGCGCTCGCACCCGCTGAATGGCGCTGCTAAGCCTGCGCCATGCCGCATCTCTACCTCGTCGATGGCTCCAGCTTCATCTTCCGCGCCTATCATGTGCTGCCCAAGCTCACCAACAAGCATGGCGAGCCGGCGGGCGCGGTCTATGGCTATGTGTCGATGCTGTGGAAGCTCGCCGACGAACTGCACAAGGCGGACGGCCCGACGCATCTCGCGGTGATCCTCGACAAGAGCGAGCACACCTTCCGCAACGAGATGTACGATCAGTACAAGGCGCACCGCCCGCCCGCGCCCGAAGATCTCGTCCCGCAATTTCCGATGATCCGCGACGCGACGCGCGCCTTCTCGCTGCCGTGCATCGAGGAACTGGGGTGGGAGGCGGACGACCTGATCGCCAGCTATGCCAAGGCCGCGTTGGCGCAGGGTTGGGGCGTGACCATCGTCAGCTCCGACAAGGACCTGATGCAACTCCTCACCGAGCCGGGCATCGACATGCTCGACACGATGAAGGACCGGCGGATGGGGCCGGAAGCGGTATTCGAGAAGTTCGGCGTCGGCCCCGACAAGCTCGGCGAAGTGCTCGCGCTGATGGGCGACAGCGTCGATAATGTCCCGGGCGTGCCGGGCGTCGGCCCCAAGACCGCCGCCAAGCTGGTGCTGGAATATGGCGATGTCGAAGCCGTGCTCGCCGCCGCGCCGTCGATGAAGCCGGGCAAGCTGCGCGACAATCTGATCGAACATGCCGAGATGGCGCGATTGAGCCGCAAGCTGGTCGAGCTCGCCTGCGACGTGCCGCTGCCCGACCCGCTCGATTCGATGGAATTGAACGGCATTCCCGACGCGCCGCTGCGCGCGTTCCTCGAACATCACGGCTTCAAGACCCTGCTCGCGCGGCTCGGCAATGCCGGCACCTCCGTCGCCGACGCGCCGGTCGAGACGCCCGACGTGCCGGGGCTGGAGGAAGACCCGCCGTGCAACCACGACGCCTATGAGACGGTGGTGGACGAGGCGGCACTCGACCGCTGGATCGCCGATGCGCGGCATCAGGGCTGGGTCGCATTCGACACCGAGACCACCGGCGTCGATGCCACCCGCGCCGAACTGGTCGGGGTCAGCCTGGCGCTTCACCCCAACCACGCCTGCTATATCCCGGTCGCGCATGGCGGCACCGACATGTTCGCCGAAAAGCCGGTTCAGCTCGACCGCGACACCGTGATCGGCAAGCTCAAGCCGCTGCTGGAAGATCCTTCGGTGCTCAAGATCGGGCACAATCTCAAATATGACGCGATCGTGCTGTCGCGGCTCGGCGTCACCGTCGCGCCCTATGACGACACGATCGTGATGAGCTTCGACCTCGATGCCGGGCTGCACGGCCATGGCATGGACGAGCTCGCTGCCACCCACCTGTCGCACTCGTGCATCGCCTACAAGGACGTCACCGGATCGGGCAAGAAGCAGATCGGGTTCGCCGAAGTCGATCTCAAGGCCGCGACCCGCTACGCCGCCGAGGATGCCGACGTCACGCTCAGACTGTGGCGCCGCTTCAGGCCGCGGCTCGCCTATGAAGGTGCGACGCGCGTCTATGAGATGGTCGATCGCCCGCTGGTGCGCGTGATCGCCGAGATGGAACTGGCCGGAATCAAGGTCGATGCCGGTGTGCTGGCGAAGCTGTCGGCCGATTTCACGACCCAGATCGCCGCGCTCGAAACCGAGATCCACGCCATCGCCGGGTTCAAATTCACCATCGGCAGCCCCAAGCAATTGGGCGACGTGCTGTTCGACAAGATGGGCATCAAAGGCGGGCGCAAGGGCAAGTCGGGCGTCTATTCGACCGACGTCAACGAGCTCGAGCGCATCGCCGCCGACAAGGATTCGCCCGGGCGCGAGATGGTCGTGAAGGTGCTCGACTGGCGCCAGCTCTCGAAGCTCAAATCGACCTATACCGATGCGCTTCAGGCACAGATCAACCCGGCCACCGGCCGCGTCCATACCAGCTACAGCCTGACCGGCGCGCAGACCGGGCGCCTCTCCTCGACCGACCCCAATCTCCAGAACATTCCGATCCGTACCGAAACTGGGCGCCAGATCCGCGACGCCTTCGTTGCCGAGCCCGGCAACGTCATCCTCTCGGCCGACTATTCGCAGATCGAGCTTCGCCTCGCCGCGCACATCGCCGACGTGCCCGCGCTGCGCGAGGCGTTCGAGCAGGGTGAGGACATTCACAACCGCACGGCGATGGAGCTGTTCGGCGAGGTCAACCGCGACACGCGCGGGCGCGCCAAGACGATCAACTTCGCGATCCTCTACGGCATCAGCCGATGGGGTCTGGCGGGCCGGCTCGACGTCACGCCGGACGAGGCGCAGGCGATGATCGACCGCTATTTCCAGAGCTTCCCCGGGATTAGCCGCTACATCGCCGACACGCTGACCGAGGCCAAGGCACGCGGCTACACCACCACCTTGTTCGGGCGGAAGACGCATTTCTCGCGGATCAACGCACCCAACCAGAACGAACGCGCCGGCAGCGAGCGCGCCGCGATCAACGCCCCGATCCAGGGCACCAGCGCCGACATCATCAAGCGCGCCATGGCGCGGATGGGCCTGGCGCTCGCCGCCGCGGGCCTGCATGACGTCAGGATGCTGCTGCAGGTGCATGACGAACTCGTCTTCGAGCTGCCCGAAGGCGATGTCGAAGCGGCCAGGCCCGTGATCGAACGCGTCATGGCCACCGCCGCCGAACCCGCGATCAAGCTCACTGTGCCGCTCGGCGTCGAGATCGGCACAGGCAAGAGCTGGGGCGCGGCGCATTGACCCAGCCGGCACAGGGGTCCGAAGAGATCACCGCACTCGCCAAGGGCGGGCGGACCAACATCCTCGGCTTCATCCTGCGCCTCGCCGCGCGACTGCCCTTCCTGTTCATCGCCGGGCGGCTCTACGGCCCGGAGACGGTCGGGCGCTTCGCGCTCGCCGTCGTGGTGGTCGAACTTGCCGCGTTGCTCGCGACGCTCGGCCTCAAGCGCGGCCTTGCCCAGGCGCTGGCCTCGACCGAGCGCCCGCACGCGCATGTCGTGTGGGACGGCATGGTCGTCGCCTTCGTCGTGTCGGTCGTGGCCAGCGCTTTGTTGTTCGCCTTCCCGCAGATCATGTTCCCCAACAGCCCGGTGATGGGGATGGAGCGGCTGCTCGCGCTGGTGGTGTTCGCCGTCGCCTGGTCCGACATCAGCCTCGCCGCGCTCGCCTATCGCGGCAACGTCAAGGCCGCGGTGACCGCGCGCGCGATCGTCGAGCCGTGGACGATCAGCATCGCCGCCTTCGGCTTCTATTACGTCTCGTCGCGCGACGGGCTGATCTACGCCTATGTCCTCTCGATGCTGGCGGCGCTCGGCGCCAGCCTGCTGCCGTTCATCCGCAGCTACGGTCTGCCGCGCGGCTGGTCGCCCCATGTCACTCCATTGCTCCAGCTGGCCGGCCGCAACGTGCCGCTGGCTGGCGCGGACGCGATCGAATGGGGCACGCGCAACATCGACCGCTTCATCCTCGGCCTGCTGTTCCCGCCGGCGATCGTCGGCATCTATTACATGGCGCAGCAAGTGTCCTCGATCCCGGGCAAGCTCAAGACCAGCTTCGACCCGGTGCTCGGCCCCGGCATCGCGCGCAACCTCGCCGCCGGCAACAGCAGCGCGATCGCCGGACAGGTCAAGCAGGTCGCCTTCTGGATCATCACCTTGCAGGCCGCGCTACTGCTGATGTGCGGCATCCCCGCCGAAGGCGTAATGGGCGTGATCGGCCCCCAATTCGTCGCCGGCGCCGGCGCGCTGTGCTTCCTGCTCGCCGCCGAAGTGCTCGCCTCGCCCGGCGCGATGGCGGAGGCGGGGCTGGTCTATATGGCGCGGCACCGCAATCTGATGGTGTCGATCCTGCTGCTGAGCTTCCAGGCGGCGCTATCCTTCGCGCTGGTCTTCGCGATGCGCAGCTGGGGGTGGAGCATCCACTATCAGGCGGCGGGTCCGGCGGTCGCGCTCGCGCTGACCGTGGGCCTCGGCTCGGCGATCAAGTGCACGATGCTCACCCGGCTGGTCGGCACGCGCGTGTTCGCACTGCGTCCAGGCTTCTTCGCCGCGATCGCGCTGGCGGGCGTGGTCGGCTGGGCATTCACCCGGCTGCCGCCCAGCCTCGAATGGGTCGAGCTGTCGGTCGGCATCCCGGCGATCTTCGCGGCCTATTTCTTCGTGATCGGCAAATGGGCGCTCAATGACGAGGACCGCAAGCTGTTCAAGCGGCTGCCGAAGCGGGAAGCAGCGACGCCGGCTTAGTGCCGGAAGTGGCGCACCCCGGTGAACACCATCGCCAGCCCCGCTTCGTCCGCTGCCGCGATCACCTCGTCGTCGCGGATCGAGCCGCCCGGCTGGATCACCGCCGTCGCACCCGCGCCCGCCGCAGCCATCAATCCGTCGGCGAACGGGAAGAAGGCGTCCGACGCCACTGCGCTGCCGATCGTGCGCGGCTGATCCCAGCCAGCCTTGTCCGCCGCGTCCTTCGCCTTCCATGCCGCAATGCGCGCGGATTCGAGCCGGTTCATCTGCCCCGCGCCGACGCCTGCCGTGCTGCCGCCCTTGGCATAGACGATCGCGTTCGACTTGACGTGCTTGGCGACGGTCCAGGCGAACAGGCAGTCCTGCAATTCCTGCTCGGTCGGCGCGCGCTTTGTGACGACTTTCAGATCATCCGCGGTGATCCGACCGTCGTCGCGCGACTGGATCAGAAAACCGCCCGCGATCGACTTCATCGCGCGCCCGCGCCGCGCCGGATCGGGTAACTCGCCGGTCAGCAGCAGGCGGAGGTTCTTCTTGCGCGCGAACACCGCGCGCGCACCCTCGTCGGCATCGGGCGCGCACACCACTTCGGTGAAGATGCCCGAAATCGCTTCCGCCGTAGCCTCGTCGAGCGGACGGTTGACCGCGATGATCCCGCCGAACGCCGATACCGTGTCGCACGCGAAAGCGGCCTGATAGGCCTCGATCAGCGTTTCGCCGGTCGCGACGCCGCACGGATTGGCGTGCTTGACGATCACCACCGTCGGCGGCCCGTCACGGAACTCGCTGACCAGCTCCAGCGCCGCATCGGCGTCATTGTAATTATTGTAGCTGAGTTCCTTGCCCTGCACCTGCCGCGCCTGCGCGATGCCGTTCACGCCGCCGCCGGCCTGGGTATAGAGCGCGGCGATCTGGTGCGGGTTCTCGCCATAGCGCAGCTCGCCCTGTTTGAGCATCGGCACCGCCACGGTCGCAGGGAAACGCTCGCCCTGATCGACATGCGCGAACCAGCCGGCGATCGCCGAATCATATTGCGCGGTCAGCGCATAGGCCTTGGCGGCGAAACGGCGGCGGTCGTCCAGCGTGGTCTCGCCCTGCGCCACCACCGCATAGTCGGCGGGATCGGTGACGATCGCGACATAGGCGTGGTTCTTCGCGGCCGAGCGCACCATCGACGGGCCACCGATGTCGATATTCTCGATCACCTCGTCGCGGCCGGCGCCCTTCGCGACGGTCTGCTGGAACGGGTAGAGATTGACGACGACGAGATCGATCATCCCGATGGCGTGCTCGCTCGCCGACCCCATATGGCCAGCGTCGTCGCGCACCGCGAGCAGGCCGCCATGCACCACCGGGTGCAGCGTCTTGACGCGCCCATCCATCATTTCGGGAAAGCCGGTGAGGTCGGAAATGTCGCGCACGTCCAGCCCGGCATCGCGCAGCGCCTTGGCGGTGCCTCCGGTCGACACCAGCTCGACGCCCTTGGCGGCGAGCGCAGTCCCGAGTTCGATGATACCGGTCTTGTCGGAGACCGAGAGAAGGGCGCGCTTGATCTGGATGGAGCTCATGGCCGCGCGCTTTAGGCGGTCAGCCCAATCGATCAACCCCTAACGCGCGCGATGGAACAGCCATGACACGCTATGCCCGCCGGCGGGCGCGTTGCCGGTGAGCACAAGCTGTTGAGTCTCGCGCGGAATCCCGCGACCATCGATCCACACGCTTTCCTCGATCGCAAGCGTGCCGCCGCGCGCACGGAACTGCCACGCCGAGCCCGACTTCGTCCGCAACAGCGCGCCCGAGCCGTCAGCGGTCGGTGATACGTCGACGCCGGGATGCAGGTGAAAGCGGATCGCGAAGCCTATTGCCGTCGCCTTGCTCTTGCGGCCTGAAGGCAACAGGCTGTCCTCGCCACGCACGTCGCGCCCATCCGCGCCCAGCGCGATCGCGCGGCGGTGGATGACGCCGTGTCGCCGGACATAACCGTCATGGCTCGCTTCGATCCGGCTCGCCGCCTCGGTCTCCTGCCGGCTCAGCTCCATCTCGACCACGCCGCGCCCGAGCGTGCCGTCGGGATGGATCGCGGTCGAATTGCTGTCGCGTACCACCAAGGTCGAATGCGCCGCGGTGGTGCGCAACCCCTCGGCCAGCGCCGCCGGCAGCCGCAGGTCCGCGCCGCGCGCACCGCCGCAGCTCACCACGATCCGGTCCGCCCCGTCGGAAAATTCGAACGCGAGCGTCGAGGCGCAGCCGCCCTCCATCACCCGCGCGATCGGCGGCGGCGCGGCATCCATGATCAGGACCGTCTTCTGCTGCGCCAGCCGCTGATAGCCCCAGGCCCGTGCCTGCCGCAGCGGTCGCACGCGTGCGCCAGTCGCCGCGATCATCGCGTCGATCGTCTCGCCATCGACCGGTACGCCGCCCTGCCAGCTGGCCAGCCCCCGGTCGCCATGCGTCACCCCGAGCAGCGCGGTGACCATCTTCGTCAGCGTCGCGCTGACCAGCTCGGGCGCCTCGAGCCGCCGCGCGGCATAGGTCGAACGCAGCAAAGTCAGCAGCATGACCGCGTCGAGCAATGCCTGCGGCGAGCGTCCGTTGATTCCGCCATCGTCGCTTACCGATCCGCGCAGCGCTCGCGCCAGCCCCGCCTCGCCGAATGCGCGGCGCGGGTCGCCGCCCGGGATCATCAGCCCCGCAGTCAGCACGCCGCACCACGCCGCGATGCGCGGCACGCCCAGCGGCACCCGCTCGGCCGAACGGTCGAGATGCCGCGCGCCGCGCGCCAGCGTGTTGAGCACCTTCGAGCGATAGACGAGGTCGGTGCTCGACAGGATCAGCGGCGCATGCGCGGTCCAAAACAGGATGCGCCGCCCCCACAGATCGGCGCGCCACGCCGGATCGGTGACCTTGTCGGCGTGCGCGGCCAGCCATTTGCGCATCAGCGTCTCGGCCACCGGCACCGCTTCCACCCGCGTCGCCACGCTCGACAGGTCGCGCAGCCAGGCGAAGCTGTGAAGATAGTCGCCGAACGGCTTGGACCAGTTGGGCCTGGCGAGATCGAGGCCTTCGACCACATGGTTCTCGCCACGAAAGCTCAGCTTGCCGTCGAGCAAAGCCCGCCCGCGCGCGACATCGCCGAAGAAGGGATCATCGACCACCGCGATCAGCTTGAGCGGATGCCGGCCGCGCAGGCGAAAGCTGTGGATCGGCGTGCGCCAGGCCAGCCGGTGCAGGCGCTCGCTGACCCGATCGGCAAGCGACAGCCCCCGGTCGCCCCCGATACGGATCAGCCGCTTGCCTTGCTCGATCCCGTCGGTAGCGGGATCGCCGCGCTCGTCGCTCACCGGATGCTTGCGATCTCTGGCCGCAACGCCCGGATATTGTCGGCGTAATGCGCCGGCCCGCCCTTGAACGCGGCGGTGCCCGCGACCAGCGCGTCGGCGCCCGCCGCGATCACGCGCGCGCAATTATTGGCATCGACCCCGCCATCGACCTCGAGGTCGATCTGCCGCCCGCTGGTGTCGATCTTGGCACGCAGCGTGGCGATCTTGGCAATTTGGCTCTCGATGAACTTCTGCCCGCCGAACCCCGGATTGACGCTCATCACCAGGATCAGATCGGTGAGGTCGAGCACATGATCGACCACATCGACCGGTGTTGCCGGATTGAGCACCACGCCGGCACGCTTGCCCAGCGCCTTGATCGTCTGCAGCGTGCGGTGGAGATGGGGCCCGCTCTCGGGATGCACCGACAGGCAGTCCGCGCCAGCCTCCGCAAAGGCTTCGAGCATCGGATCGACCGGCGCGATCATCAGATGGACGTCGAACGGCTTGGCACTGTGCGGGCGCAGCGCCTTAACCACTGCCGGACCGATCGTGAGATTGGGCACGAAATGCCCGTCCATCACGTCGATATGGATCCAGTCGGCACCCGCTTCGTCGATCGCGCGTACCTCCTCGCCCAATTTGGCGAAGTCGGCGGAGAGGATGGACGGCGCGATGCGGACTGCTGACATGAAGACCCCTTAAGCCGCCCGCGAATCACCCGCAACACGCATCAGCCGCACCATGAAAAAGCCGTCGAGCCCACCTTGTTCCGCCAGCATGCCGGGCAGCGTGCGCAGCCAGCCGCGCTCATGCGCGTACAGCCCGGCGGGCAGCTCGTCCGCGCTCACGCGATCGATCGCAAAGTCCGCATGCGCGCTCAGGAAACGCTCGATCTGCGCCTCGCCTTCCTCGGGCTCGAGCGAGCAGGTCGCATAGACCAGCAGCCCACCGGGCCGCACCCACTTCGCCGCGCGCGGGAGGAGTGCCGCCTGCATCTCGGCCATCTCGGCGATCACGCGCGGGCGCACGCGGTGGAGCACATCAGGGTGGCGGCGGAAAATGCCGGTCGCGCTGCACGGCGCGTCGAGCAGCACGGCATCGGCCGCGAACCCCGGTTCCCACTTCATCAGATCAGCGGTGACGACGCTCGCCGTCAGTCCGATGCGGTCGAGATTCTCCGAAAGTCGCGCCAGACGACTATCCGAGATGTCGACCGCGGTGACGTCCCAGCCAGCCGCGGCGAGCTGCAACGTCTTGCCGCCGGGCGCGGCGCACAGGTCGAGCGCGCGGCCGGTGCCTTTGCCGATCAGCCGCGCGGGCAGCGACGCGGCGAGGTCCTGCACCCACCATTGCCCTTCGGCATAGCCGGGCAGTTGCTGGACCGGCACATCGGTCCGGACTCGAACATGGCCCGGCAACAGGCTCTCACCTTCGACCGGCGATTCGCCCCGCACGGTCAGGTCGAGCGGCGGTTGGTCGGTGATCGCGACAGCCGCCGCGTCGGCCACCGCCTCGCCCCAATTCGCCATCAGCCGCATATAGGCGGCGTCGGGGAGGCTGGCATGTTCGGGCAGGGTCGCGTTCTGGCGCATCAGCGTACCGAACACGCCGTGCACGAGCTTGCGCGGCCCGCCCTCGACCAGCGGCAGGGCGGTCGAGATCGCGGCATGCGGCGGCGTGCCGAACTGCAACGCCTGGACCAGCGCAATGCGCAGCACGAAGCGCGCCTTGGCGTCGTCCGCCAGCCGGTTGCGCGTCGCGCTGTCGATCAGCGCGTCGAGATCGGCGAGCCGGCGCAGCACCTCGGCCGCGATGGCATGGGCGAGCCCACGGTCGGGCGGCGCCAGTCCGCTCGTCGCATTGTCGAGCGCCTGCTCGATCGCGAGGCCACGCCGCAGAACCGCGTCGAGCAGCCGCAACGCGGCGCGGCGCGCAGGCACGCCGGGCGGATCGGCAGCCAGATGCGATGGGCGTGTCTTCGAACCGTTCACTTGACCCGCTCCTTTGCCGCCCCGATGTGGGGCCTGACTGCCGCTGTAACCAGGACAAGCTCATGGGCAAGCGCCCCGATCATGTGAAGCCGCCGGCCTATCTCTCGAAGAGTCCGCCTTTGCCCAAGCCCGAACCGGGCACGAAGGCGGAAACCGACCCGCTCGGCAACGATCCCACGCGCTATGGCGACTGGGAGCGCAAGGGGATCGCGGTCGACTTCTAGAGCGCGTCGCGGATCTTCAACACCGTGTTCCAGTTGCGCGCCGTGTTGACCGGATCGAGCTTCGGCCGCGCCTTGCTCATCGCCGGATAGAGGTTCGACCGCCCCTGCCCGTCGGGAAAGTCGATGAACAGCTCGCGCCCGGTTGCCTTCACCCGCTCCGGCCCGTCGTAGCTTTCCAGCAGCTCGCCGAGCGGCGCCGGGTCGATCGCGTCGCGATGGAAGATCACCACCAGCTGGCTCGGGCGTTCCTTTGCCACCTCCGGAAACGGATTTGCGGCGACGATCGCGTCCATCTCGTTGGGACCTCGCACGAAAATCTCGGACTTGAGTCCGGTCGCCTTCGCCAGCGCGTCATGGATCGCGGCTTCCAGCGCCGCCGCGTTCGTGCCCGGCGCGGTGAACACGACATTGCCCGAGGCGAACAGGGTCTTGACGTCAGTGAAGCCCAGCCCCTCGACCACCCCCTTCAATTCCGCCGATTTCAGCTGGCGCTTGCCGAGATTGATCCCGCGCAGCAGCGCCGCCCATCTCGATCCGCTCATTTCAATGGGCTTCCTCGCGCAACGGCCGCGCCAGCAGCGACCGCACGACCTGCTCGACCGGTGCGCCTTCGAGCAACGCGCACACCGCTGCTGTGACCGGCATGTCCACCCCAACCGCCTGCGCGGCCTCGCGCAGCACCGGTGCGGTCGCGGCACCTTCCGCCACGGTGCGGCGGTCGGCGAGCAGCTCCACCGCCGCCTTGCCCTGCCCCAGGCCGACGCCGAGCGAGAAGTTGCGAGAATTTATCGATGAGCAGGTCAGCACCAGATCCCCGAGTCCCGACAGCCCCGCCAGAGTCTCGGGCCGCCCGCCGCGCGCGACGCCGAAGCGCGTCATCTCGGCAAAACCGCGCGCGATCAGCGCCGCGCGCGCGTTCAGCCCCAGCCCCGCGCCCTCGACCACGCCGCACGCGATCGCCAGCACATTCTTGACCGCGCCGCCAATCTCCGCGCCCGCGACATCGGACGAGCCATAAGTGCGGAACGCCGGCCCCGCGAGCCGCTCGGCCAGTGCCTCGCGCAACCCTTCATCCTCGCACGCCAATGTCACTGCGGTCGGCAATCCCTTCGCCACCTCGTGCGCGAAGGTCGGCCCCGACAGCACCGCCACCGGGGCGTCGGGATGAAGCTCGCGCGAGACCTCGGCGACCAGCTTGCGCGTTCCCGCCTCGATCCCCTTGGCGCACAGCACCAGCGGCCGGCCGGCCACCGGTGCCGCCACCAGCACGGACCGCAGGAATTGTGCGGGCACCACCACCAGCAGCGCTTCGGCATCATCGAGATCGGCCAGTTCGCCGGTTGCGCGGATCGATGGCGACAGCGGCACGCCGGGCAGGAACAGCCGGTTTTCATGGGCGTCGTTGACCGACGCCACGACGTCATCCTCGCGCGCCCACAAGGTCACCGGCGCGTCGCCGCGCGCCGCGACCTGTGCGAGGGCCGTGCCCCATGCGCCACCGCCAAGAACGCCGATCCTCATGCCTTCACGCCCGCCCCTCTCACCTTCTCCGCATCCGGATCGAGCGGCCAGCGCGGGCGCGCGGCCAGGTCGAGCGGATCGGTCAGTCCGGCGGCGAAGCGCTCCGCCCCGGCCCAGGCGATCATGGCGGCATTGTCGGTGCAGAGCCAGAGCGGCGGCGCGACGAAGCGCAGCCCATGCTCGCCCGCCAGCGCTTCGAGCGCCCCACGCACCGCGCCATTGGCCGCGACGCCACCGGCGACCACGAGCGCCGACGCCTGTGGCGCCTTGCCCAATGCGATCCGCGTGCGGTCGACCAGGCAATCCACCACCGCCTGCTGGAACGAGGCCGCGAGATCGGCGGCGGGGAACTTGCCCGCCTTGCGCGCGACGTCGCTCTTCAGTCCCGCGAACGAGAAATGCGGCTCGCCCGACCCGACCAGCGGACGCGGCAGCGGCACCGCGCGCGGGTCACCATCCTTGGCCGCGCGCTCGACCGCCGGCCCGCCGGGAAAACCCAGGCCCAGCAATTTCGCGGTCTTGTCGAACGCCTCGCCGGCGGCATCATCGATCGTCGTGGCAAGGCGCCGATACCGCCCGACGCCCTCGACCAGCAACAGCTGGCAATGCCCGCCCGACACGAGCAGCAGCAGATAGGGGAAGTCCAGATCGGGATCGGCCAGCCGCGGCGAGAGCGCGTGACCTTCGAGATGATTGACCGCCACCAGCGGCTTGCCCGCGGCATGCGCCAGCGCCTTGCCGGTCACCAGCCCGACCATGACGCCACCGATCAGCCCCGGCCCGGCGGTCGCTGCGATCGCATCGACATCGGCGAGCGTCACGCCCGCATCGGCCAGCGCCGCCTCGACCAGAGGCGCCAGCGCCTCGACATGCGCGCGCGCCGCGATTTCGGGCACCACCCCGCCGAACGGCCGGTGCGCCTCGTCCTGCCGCGCGAGCCGGTGCGCCAGCACCTCGCGCTTGTCGGTCACCAGCGCGGCGGCGGTTTCGTCACAACTCGATTCGAGGCCCAGGATCAGCATGGCCCCGATCTAGGCATTCGTGCTTAACTTGTCGAAGATTGCGCCATCGCCGCCGCGACCTTGGCTTCGGACTGTGCGTGCAATGCCCAGAAGTCGCGCACCGGCTCGCCGCGTAGCACGCCCTGCAGCACCGCCAGATGTGAATGCCAGCCCCCGCCGAAATTGGCGAGCGGCCCCGGGCCGGTGATCCCGCTATGCGTCAGCACCAGCCGCGTGCGGTCACCCTCCGCTTCGAACAACTCGAACTTCGCGACCCCTTCCTTGCCGCCGTCCCAGCTGATCGCGAACACGCGCGGCGGGTCGAACTCGAGCACGCGCTCGACGCCCTTCGCGCCCTTATATTCGGCATATGCCGCCGGATAAGGGACATCGTCGGCCGACAGATTATCATGGTCGAACACCAGCTCGACCGCCTCGCCCGCGCGCGCATCGGTGCCGCCCGAAAACCATTGCTCGCGCAGGCTCGCCTCGGTGAGATAGCGCCACACCGTCGCCGGCGGCGCATCGAGCAGCCGCTCCATACGCAGCGTGCCGGGCGCGGGGATTTCGAGGTCGATCATGCGGGTCACTCCGTGATGCGGGCGAGGCTGTCTAGGATCATCGTCCAGCCCTTGCGGGTCTGCTCCTTATAGGCCGCCCATTGCGGGTCCATTTCATGCGTGAGGGTGAGCGTGCAGCCGGTTTCCGTCGGCGCGATCTCGATCGACACGCGAGTCCATTCGCCCTCTTCCGCCGGATCGGCGGCGAACAGGAAGACCAGCCGCGACGGCCGCTCGATCACCTCATATTTCAGTCGGTGCGCGGCATCGCCGCGCTCGCGCCGCTCGACGATCAGCGCGCGGCCGCCGACGCGTGCGTCGATCTCCACCGTCTGCATTTTGCCGTCCGGCGTCGCGAACAGGAAACGGCGCGCCATCTCGGGATCGAGCCAGGCGTCGAACACGCGCTCTGGCGAGGCGGCGAGTTCCCGCCGCACGGTAAGAACGACCGGCTCGCTCATCGCTCGGTCTCCTTGTGATCGCGCAGCAGTGCTTCCAGCGCGTCGAGCCGCAGATTCCAGAACTGCTCCCATTGCCGCAACCATTGCTCGGCTTCGGCCAATGGCCCGGCCTCCAGCCGGCAGAGCTGCGCGCGTCCGGCCTTGCGGCGCGTCACCAGCCCCGCTCGTTCGAGCACCTGCACATGCTTCGACGCCCCGGCGAAGCTCATCGCATAGGGCTGGGCAAGCTCGCCGATGCTCTTCTCGCCCAGCGCGAGGCTGGCGAGCATCCCGCGCCGCGTCGGGTCGGCCAGCGCATGAAAAGTGGCATCGAGTCGTTCAACCATATGGTTGAACTACCCGCTCGCCTCAGAATAGTCAACCGATCGGTTTAGCTTCGCGCGAGTACAGCGTCAGCCACGAACGGATTGCTCTGCCGCTCCTGCGCGAACGTGCTGGGCTGGCCATGGCCGGGCACGAACACCGTTTCCCCGCCCAGCGGCCACAGCTTGCCGGTAATGGCGTCGAGCAGGTCCTGATGATTGCCCATCGGGAAATCGGTGCGCCCGATCGATCCCTGAAAGATCACGTCGCCGACCATCGCCAGCTTCGACGGCGCATGGTGGAACACGACATGGCCCGGCGTGTGGCCGGGGCAATGATAGACGTCGAGCGTCAAATTCCCCACCGTCACCGTGTCGCCATCGACCAGCCAGCGGTCGGGCTCGAAGATCCTGCCGTCGATGCCATAGCTGCGGCCGTCATCCTCCAGCCGGCTGATCCAGAAGCGGTCGGCCTCGTGCGGGCCCTCGATCGGCACGCCCAGTTCCTTGGCCAGCGTCCCGGCCTGCCCGCAATGATCGATATGGCCATGCGTGATCAGCAATTTCTCGATGGTGACACCATGCTGCTTCGCCGCCGCCTTCAGCCGGTCGAGATCGCCGCCCGGATCGGTAAAGGCGCCGCGCATCGTCTGCGTGCACCAGATCAGCGTGCTGTTCTGCTGCAACGGGGTTACCGGCACGATCGCGGCACGCAGCGGAGGATTGGAAGCATCGGTCATCGCGCTGCGAGATAGGCGGCGCGCGCGCCTGCGGCAACAAAGCCGTGCATCAATCACGGCTTGCGGCTTGGCGCGCGGGATTGCATGCCGTTGCGCAATGCGCGCCGACGCCCCTTTCGTGCTGCTCGACGATGCCCGGCCGGGCGGCGTGGATGCGCATTTCTACCGCGACCCGCTTCGCACCATCGTGGCGCACAGCGCGGACGAGGTCCGCGATGCGCTGGCCGCGCTCGATGCCGCGCAGGCCGAAGGCCTGCACGCCGCCGGCTACATCGCCTACGAAGCCGGGCACGCGCTCGAACCCAGACTGAAAGCCCCGATCACGGCCGGTCCACTACTGTGGTTCGGCCTGTTCGATTGCGTCGAGATCATCCCCGCCGCCGACATCCCGTCGCGCTTGCCCGACCCGGCCAGCGCCTGGCTCGGCCGGCCCCGGCCCGGCATCTCGCGCGCCGATTACGGCGCCGCCTTCGCCCGCGTGCATGAGTGGATCGAGGCCGGCGACATCTATCAGGCCAACCTCACCTTCCGCGCCGCCGTCCGCGTGCTCGGCGATCCGCTCGCCGCCTATGCCGCGGTCCGCCAGCGCGCCGCGGCCGGCTATGGCGGCATCGTATGGACCGGCAGCGACTGGCTGCTGTCCTTCTCGCCGGAACTGTTCCTCGCGCTGCGCGGCGGCGAACTGATCGCGCGCCCGATGAAGGGGACCACGCCAAGAGGCGCCACCCCGGACGAAGACGAGGCCGCCCGCGCCACCCTCGCCAGCGACGAAAAGCAGCGCGCCGAGAATTTGATGATCGCCGACCTGATGCGCAACGACCTCACGCGCATCGCCGCGCCCGGCAGCGTCTCGGTGCCAGAGCTGTTCAAGGTCGAAACCTATCCGACGCTGCACACGATGGTCTCGACGATTGCTGCGAAACTCGCCCCCGGCACCAGCATTGGCGAAATCATCGCCGCGACCTTCCCGTGCGGATCGGTCACCGGCGCACCCAAGATTCGCGCGATGGAAGTGATCGGCGCGGTCGAGCCCGACGCGCGAGGCGTTTACACCGGCTCGATCGGCCGCATCGACCCGAATGGCGACGCCGCGTTCAACGTTGCGATCCGCACGCTGCACCTGCCCGCCGGCGGCGACACCGCCAGCATCGGCCTCGGCTCGGGCGTGGTCGCGGATTCGCGCGCGGGCGAGGAATGGGACGAATGCCTTGCCAAGGGCGCGTTCCTGACGCGCGGCCAGCGCCGCTTCGACCTGATCGAGACGATGCGTTTCGACCCCGTGGACGGGATCGCGCTGCTCGAACGTCATCTCGCGCGGATCAAGGAGAGCGCCGAGGTGTTCGGTTTCACGTTCGACCGCCATGCCGCACGCAACGAGCTCCAGGCGGCGACTTTCCGCCTGCGTGGTCCGGCGCGCGTGCGGCTGCTGCTGTCGGCGAAGAGCAATATCGCGATCGGCACCGCGCCACTGCCGCCCGCGCCCAAAGCGCCAGTCACCGTCGCGATCCGTCCGCTCATAGTCGCGCCGCGCGACTTCCGCCTCACGCACAAGACCAGCGACCGCCGCATCTACGCGCGCAACGAAGGCACGTTCGAGACCATCTACACCGACCCTGACGGCCACCTCACCGAGGGCAGCTTCTCCTCGATCTTCGTCGAGCGCGACGGCATCCTGCTCACCCCGCCCTTGTCGCGCGGCCTGCTCCCCGGCGTGTTGCGCGCCGAGCTGCTCGACACCGGCCGCGCCGCCGAAGCCGATCTCACCCCGGCCGATCTCGCCAGCGGGTTCTTCATCGGCAACGCGCTGCGCGGACTGATATCAGCTGTTACGGTTGCGGAAGAGGGTACCTCGGACCTATAGGGCGCGCGCGTTCCCTCCAGTCAGGACCCGTCATGCAGACCTCCGCCGCGCTCAACCGTATCCAGCCCTCCGCCACGCTCGCCATGACGAGCCGCGTGCTGGACCTGAAACGGCAGGGCATCGACGTGATCGGCCTCGGCGCGGGCGAGCCCGACTTCGACACGCCCGACTTCGTCAAGGAAGCGGCGATCGAGGCGATCCGCAACGGCGCGACCAAATATACCAATGTCGACGGCACCGCCGAGCTCAAGGCTGCGATCGTCGCCAAGTTCGCGCGCGAGAACGGCCTCACCTATGCCGAGAACCAGATCAGCGTGAACTCGGGCGGCAAGCACACGCTGTTCAACGCCTTCTGCGCGACGATCGACCCGGGCGACGAGGTGATCGTGCCCGCCCCCTATTGGGTGAGCTATCCCGACGTGGTCGAGTTCGCCGGCGGCAAGCCGGTCTTCATCAGCGCCGGCGCCGATCAGAACTACAAGATCAGGCCCGAGCAGCTCGACGCCGCGATCACCGCCAGAACCAAATGGGTCGTGCTCAACTCGCCGTCCAACCCGACCGGCGCGGCCTATAGCGAGGCCGAGCTGCGCGCGCTGGGCCAGGTGCTAGAACGTCACCCGCATGTGCTGATCTATGCCGACGATATGTACGAGCACATCCTGTACGACGGCTTCGAGTTCAAGACGATCGCGCAGGTCTGCCCCTCGCTCCACGATCGCACGCTGACCGCGAACGGCGTGTCCAAGGCCTATGCCATGACCGGCTGGCGCATCGGCTATGCCGGCGGCCCGCAATGGCTGATCAAGGCGATGGGCAAGCTCCAGTCGCAATCAACGTCGAACCCATGCAGCGTGTCGCAGGCCGCGTCGGTCGCGGCGCTCAATGGCGACCAGTCGTTCCTCAAGGACCGCGCCGCCGCTTTCCAGAAGCGCCGCGACCTCGTCGTATCGATGCTCAACCAGATCAACGGCATGAACTGCCCGCGGCCCGAAGGCGCCTTCTACGTCTATCCCGAATTCAGCGCGCTGATCGGCAAGACCACGCCCAAGGGCCTCGTCATCGACACCGACGAGACGATGGTCGGCTATCTGCTCGACGACGCCAAGGTGGCGGCGGTGCATGGCGGCGCGTTCGGCTTCTCGCCGGCGCTGCGCATCAGCTATGCGACCAGCGAGGATATCCTGACCGAGGCGTGCGGCCGCATTCAGGAAGCCTGCGCCGCGCTGCGCTAAGCTGAACCTCGCCTAACACAAGGCGCCACTGCCGGTTCATCGGCGACAACTAAAACTTGGCTTGGATTCGCGGGACGGGGTTCCGACCTCTCCCGCATTCAAGCACAGGGAATTGCTCATGCTCGCGATGTTCAAATCCGCGATGTTCCACCGTTTCCTCGCCGGCTTCTCGCTCGGCGCGATCGGAATGGTGGCGTTCAACATTGAACAGGTCGCCGCGCACACCATCTTTTAGGGCGTGCGCGTTGTCCTCGCCCTTGCCGGGCTGACCAGCCTCGGCCTCTTCGCCGCCGCCAGCTATGCGGGCGCCGCCGAAAAGGCCGTCAACATCCCCGCCGCAACGCACGACGTCGCCGCCGCACCCGGCAATCAGGTCGCGGTCCTCGCCGGCGGCTGCTTCTGGGGGATGGAAGCGGTGTTCGAGGGGGTGAAGGGCGTCAGGTCGGTGACCAGCGGCTATGCCGGCGGCACTCGCGGCACCGCCACCTACGATCAGGTCTCGAGCGAACGAACGCGCCACGCCGAGGCGATCCGCATCGTCTACGACCCGCGCGCGGTCAGCTACGCCACGCTGCTGCGCATCTATTTCGCCGTCGCCCACGACCCGACGCAGCTCAACCGCCAAGGTCCCGATACCGGCCCCAGCTATCGCTCGGCGATCTTCCCACAGAACCCGGGGCAAGCCCGCGTCGCGCGAACCTATATCGCGCAACTGGCCGCCAGCCGCGCCTATCCCCAGCCGATCGTCACCACGGTCGAGACCGGCCAATTCTATCTCGCCGAGCCGGAGCATCAGGACTTCGCCCGCCGCAACCCGAGCCACCCCTATATCGTGCGCTGGGACAAGCCCAAGGTCGCCGCCTTCCGCGCCGCCTTCCCCTCGCTCGCGCGCTAGGCGAGGCCCAGTTCCGCCAGCTTCCCCGCCAGCTCCGGCGGTAATGACGCCATGTCGCCGCTGCCCAGATCCGGCGGCGCGTCCTTTCCCTCGAGATAGCGCCAGCCCTGATGCGCGCGCTTGGGCCGCGGCTGCACCAGAATCAGCTCGGACTCGAGATGGATCGCCACCCGCCCGCCTTCGGCCTCGCCGAAGCTGACGATCGGCGTCCGTCCGATCAGCTGGTGCTTGATGATCCAGAACAGCGAACCCCCGACGATCTCCTCATGCCGCTTGGGCAGATAGCGCGTCGTCAGGAAGGAAGGCCCATGCGCCGCACGCAGCGCGAGCCGCTCCCTGAGATACTCGATACTGTCGCAGCCATAGGCGACCTTGGTGAGATGCAGCGGCATCGCACCAATCTGGGCAGCGCGAGGCCGTGGATCAACCCGCCAGCCCGGCTGCCACCGCCAGCCCGAGGAATGCGAGGAACCCCATCGAATCGGTCACCATCGTCACGAACACCGACGAGGCGACCGCCGGGTCCTGCCCCATTCGGTCCAGCGTCACCGGCACCAGCACGCCGGCCAGCCCCGCGACGAGGATGTTGATCACGATTGCCGCCGCGATCACGCCGCCCAGCGCCGCGTTGGCGAACACCACAGCTGCGCCGATTCCCAGCAGCACCGCGATCGTCCCGCCATTCAACAGCGCAACCAGAATCTCGCGCCGGATCGTCCGCACGGTGTTCGATTGCGTCAGCTGGTTGGTCGCGAGCGCGCGCACCACGATCGCCATCGTCTGCGTGCCGGCATTGCCGCCGACCGACGCGACGATCGGCATCAGCACCGCCAGCGCCACCATCTGCTCGATCGCGCCGCCGAACAGCGCGATGATCGACGACGCCACCAGCGCCGTGAACAGGTTGGCGATCAGCCACCGCACGCGCGCGAGATAGCTGTCACGCACCGGCTCGTTGATGTCGCCGTCGCCAGCACCCGACAGCAGCAGCGCGTCCTCGCCCGCTTCCTCGGAGATGATGTGGACGATGTCGTCCACCGTGATCATACCGACCAGCCGGCCGCTGTCGTCGACCACCGCGGCCGAGATCAGCGCGTACTTCTGGAATTTGAGCGCCACTTCCTCCTGGTCCATCTCGACCGGGATCAGCGTCTGCTCGCGCTTCATAACGTCCGACATCGACACCGCGCGCGGCGTGCGCAAAATCCATGACAGCGCGCAGGTGCCGACCGGCTTGTGCCCCGGATCGACGACGAAGATTTCCCAGAAATCGGTCGCCAGATCCTCGGTCTTGCGCAGGAAGTCGAGCACGTCGCCGACCGTCCAGTGCTCGGGCACCGCGATCAGCTCGCGCTGCATCAGGCGGCCGGCGGATTCCTCCGGATAGGACAGCGCCTCCTCGATCGCGGCACGGTCATCGGGGTCCAGCGCGCGGAGGACGGCGCGCTGGTCCTCCTCCTCCATGTCCTCGATGATCGCGACCGCGTCGTCGGTATCGAGCTCGGCGGCGATGTCGGCCACCTCGTGCGGGTCGAGCGCCTCGATCAGCTCGTCGCGGACCCAGTCGTTCATTTCGGACAGTACGTCGCCGTCAATCAGCCCGGCGATCGCCGCCGCCAGCGCCTGACGCTGGTCGCCCGGGGTCAGTTCGACCAGATCGGCGATGTCGGCGGGGTGGAGCGGCTCGACCTTCTCGCGCGCCGCCTCGATCTCGCCCGCCTCGACCAGTTCGAGCACGGCGCGGACGAAGTCGGGGCTGAGATGCTCATGCCCCTCATGCGCCGATTCGGGCGTGTGAACGGTATCGGTCTCGTCGGTCATCGAGCCCTCCCGTGTGGCGCCTGCGCGCCTCCTCTAACGCGCTCAAATCATGCTGCCAATGCCGTTGCGCCGCTACCCGATTTGCAACGGCAGCCGCACTTGCCTAGTTGGCATCCGCATTCCCCATTGGAGCAACGCAATGTCCGACCTTCCCACGCGCCTGACCCTCACCCTCGATACGGGCGACGTGCAGATTCGCCTTCGTCCGGATCTCGCGCCCAAGCATGTCGAGCGCATCGCCAAGCTCGCCGACAGCGGCTTTTATGACGGCGTCGTCTTCCACCGCGTGATCGCGGGCTTCATGGCGCAGGGCGGCGATCCCACCGGCACCGGCATGAGCGGTTCGAAGGAGCCCAACCTCCCCGCCGAGTTCAGCAGCGAGCCGCACGTCCGCGGAGTCTGCTCGATGGCGCGCACCAACGATCCCAACAGCGCCAATTCGCAATTCTTCATCTGCCTCGACGACGCGACCTTCCTCGACCGCCAGTACACCGTGTGGGGCGAAGTGACCGAGGGCATGGACCATGTCGATGCGCTCCCCAAGGGCGAGCCGCCGCGCAACCCGGGCAAGATCGTCAAGGCGACGACCGCGGCTTAAAAGGCGGTTAAGCGGGAGTTCAATCCGGAACCGGCAGGGCTTCGAGCATGTTAGGCACGACCATGATGACACGAAGCCTTGCCGCCGTTGCGGCGATCACCCTCGCTTTGCCTGCCGCCGCGCAGCAGGGCACGCTCGCACAGGTGCAGGACCATCTGCGCGCCGCGCAGACCATGACCGCCGCGTTCGAGCAGACCGACCGCGCCGGCAAGACCGTGCGCGGCACCCTGACGCTCAAAAAGCCGGGCAAGATCCGCTTCCAATATGAAAAGGGCGTGCCGCTGCTGATCGTCGGCGACGGCAGCTCGCTCTGGTTCATCGACTATTCGGTGCGGCAGGTGTCGCGCTGGCCGGTCAAGAACTCGCCGCTCGGCGTGCTGCTCGACCCCAATCGCGACCTGTCGCGCGTCGCGAAGGTCGTGCCGACCGGCAACCCCAATGTCGTCAGCATCGAGGCGCACGACCCCAAGCGGCCCGAATATGGCCGGCTGACGTTGGTGTTCGCCAAACAGGCCTCGGCCCCCGGCGGCCTCATGCTGCAAGGCTGGGTCGCGCTCGACAGCCAGAACAACCGCACCACCGTGCGCCTGTCGAATCAGCGCTTCAACGCCGCAATCAGCGACGGAGCGTTCCGCTGGAACGACCCGCGGAGAAAAGGCGGCAACCGCTGACCGCCCTATTCATGTTGGCGACAGCTTCGCCCCGCTAACACGGCTCTTGCGGACGGGGCGTCCGGGATTTTTCCCCCTGTTGCCTGGACAATGTCCCTTCCCGCCTGCGTGACGAACGCCAGGTCGGCCCTCGCTCCATGCCCCCGGAGCGGGGGCCTTTGGCGTTTTTGAGGCGCTGCGCTGGGCGCCGCACCAGCCCGCTCCCCCACCCGGCCACCCATGGAATACTGACGTAGGGCGTCCGGCTGGCGCAGCGGACTGGTGCGACACCCACCTCCCTCGTCACCCCGGGCTTGACCCGGGGTCCCGCTTCTTCTCCACCCCACCGACGATGTCGCGCCCCACTAGCGCCCCCACCCCAACCCGACTACATCCGCCCCGCAATGAAAATCGCCTCCTGGAACATCAACTCGGTCCGCTTCCGCATGGACATCGTCCAGCAATTCCTGCGCGAAGAAGCGCCCGACATCTTGTGCCTTCAGGAAACCAAGGTCATCGACGGCGACTTCCCGCACGCTCCGCTGCGCGAGCTCGGCTACGACCACATCATCATTCACGGCCAGCGCATGCATCACGGCGTCGCGATCGTCAGCCGTATCCCGGTGACCGAGGATGACCGCTTCGACTGGCAGGCCAATGGCGAGGCGCGCCATGTCGGCGTGCGCCTGCCCAACGGCGTGCGGCTCGAAAATGTCTACGTGCCCGCGGGCGGCGACATTCCCGACCGCGAGCTGAATCCGAAATTCGGCCAGAAGCTCGACTTCGTCGAACGCATGACGCGCTGGTCAGAGGGCCTCTCCGGCATCCCGTCGATCGTCACCGGCGACTTCAACATCGCCCCGCTCGAATGCGACGTGTGGAGCCACAAGCAGCTGCTCGGCGTCGTCAGCCATACGCCGGTCGAAGTCGCCGCGCTCGCGCGGTTGCAGGCGGCAAACGACTGGATCGATCTGGGCCGCGAGTTCATCCCTGCGCCCGAGCGCTGCTTCACCTGGTGGAGCTACCGCGCCAAGGACTGGCTCGCCTCGGACCGCGGCCGCAGGCTCGACCACATGTGGGCGAGCCGCGACGTCGCTGCGAAGGCCACTGCGCATCGCGTGTGCGAACCGGTGCGCGGCTGGCTCAAGCCGTCGGACCATGTGCCGATCGTGACGGAATTCGACTTTTGAACGCGCGCGCGGTTGCTCAGGCGATCGACGCCCTGCGCCGCGGCTGGCCGATCGCGATTCGCGGCGAGGCGGGAACGCTGTCGCTGCTCGCGATCGAGACCGCCGACGCCGGCCGCCTCGCCGAGTTCGACCCCGACGCCACGGCACCGGTGCTGATCTCCGCCGGTCGCGCGGTGACGCTCAAGCTCGCCAACCAGCTCGAAGCCGCCACCCCCGACGCCCCCGTGCTCGTCCAGCGCGCGCCATGGCTCGACTTCGATGGCGCGGTCGCGCTCGCCGACCCGCAGCTCGATCTCGCCACCCCGCTCAAAGGGCCGTTCCGCGCGATCCCCGTCACCACGCCGGACGCCGCTTCCGCCGCGCTGCGTCTCGCCCGCATTGCCGGGCTGGTCCCCGCTTTCTTCGTACAGGAAGGCGGCGCTGAAGCCGTCACGCCAGCCGATATCGACGCGCACGAAGACCCCGCGCGCTTGGCGATCGTCACCCGCGCGCGACTCCCGGTCGCGGGCGCGGAGGATGCCGAGATCGTCGCCTTCCGCACGCCTGAAGCCCCCGACGAACATATCGCGCTGCTGATCGGCCAGCCGACCGGCGCGCCGCCGCTCGTCCGCCTGCACAGCGAGTGCCTGACCGGCGACGTGCTCGGCAGCCTCAAATGCGATTGCGGCCCGCAACTCCACGCCGCGATCGCCGAAATCGCGCAAGCCGGCTGGGGCGTGCTGCTCTATCTCCGCCAGGAAGGCCGCGGCATCGGCCTGATCAACAAGCTCCGCGCCTATGCGTTGCAGGATCAGGGCTTCGACACGGTCGACGCCAACACCCGCCTCGGCTTCGCGGTCGATGCACGCGATTTCGGCGTGGCCGGGCGGATGCTGAAGCTATTGGGGCAGGACAGGGTGCGCCTGCTCACCAACAATCCCGCCAAGGTCGCAGGCCTGCAAGCGACCGGGATCGAAGTGATCGAACGCGTGCCGCATCACCTGCCGCCGAACCCCCACAACGAACGCTACCTCGCAACCAAGCGGGATCGCACAGGTCATCAACTCTAGTCGAGCGCCCCCGCCAGCCACGCCGGCAGCACCGCATCGCCAAGCGCCTCGACTCGCCGAAACTCCACCATCAGCCCGATCTCCGGATACACCGCCCGCGTCCGCTCGCCCGCCTCGCCCAGCGGCGCCACCACCAGCCGCCGGTTGACCTTGGCGCGCCAGTTCATCCGCGCGGTATTCTCCTGCCCGACGTAACATCCCTTGGAAAAGCTCACGCCGTTCAGCTCGGCGGCATTGCACTCCAACCACAGCGTCTTGTCCGATCCGAGTTCACCCACGCCCTCGGTGACGCCAAGCCGCAGCCTGTGTTCCAGCCAGCCGCTCGCCGCTTCGCCACCAGCCTCGCCCAGCCAGCGAAACCCCAGTTCCGCCAGCCGCGGGTCGGCTACGCCCCGCCCGGCCTCTCGCGACCAATGCACCCCGCCTTCGATCGCCTCGATGACGATCTTCCGCCGCAGCCGGTAGATCGACAGCCGCCGCACCAGTGCCTCGCGCTGATCCGCCTCGCAGTCGATCAGCACATCGTCGCCATCCCCCCACAGAAGGAAATCGAACAGCGCCTTGCCCTGCGCGGTCAGCAGCCCCGCCCATAACGGCGCGTCCGGCCGCACCATCGCGACATCCTGCGTCACCAACCCTTGCAGGAACCCGCGTACATCTTCCCCCGAGACGCGGATCAGGGCACGCCCTTCCAATCGGGTGGCGGACAGCAGGGTGGCATCGCTCATGCCGAACAGGTAGGACGCCCGCGACCCAACCGAAAGAGGCGGATATGGCGACCTTCGATCTCAAGCTCACCGGCGGCGCCGTCCACCTCCCTTCCGGCCCGGTGCACACCGATGTCGGCGTGCGCGACGGCAAGATTGTCGAGATCGGCGCGACCGGCGACGCGGGCGAGACGATCGACTGTACCGGCCTCGACGTGCTGCCCGGCGTGATCGACACGCAAGTCCATTTCCGCGAACCCGGCCTGGAAGCCAAGGAAGACCTCGAATCCGGCAGCCGCGCCGCGGTGCTGGGCGGCGTCACCGCGGTGTTCGAGATGCCGAACACCAAGCCCAACACCGACAGCGCGGATGCGGTGAACGACAAGCTCGCCCGCGCCAAGGACCGCATGTGGTGCGACCACGCCTTCTATGTCGGCGCCACCAACAGCAACGCTGCCGACCTTGCCGAACTCGAACGGATGCCCGGCACCGCGGGGGTGAAAATCTTCATGGGCGCTTCGACCGGGGACCTGCTGGTGTCGGACGACGCCAATCTCGCCCGCGTCCTCGCCAGCGGCCACCGCCGCGTCGCGATCCATGCCGAGGACGAGTTTCGCATGAACGCGCGCGAAGGCGAGCGCATCGCCGGCGACCCCTCGTCGCACCCCGTCTGGCGCGACGATGAATCCGCGATCCTCGCCACCCGCCGCATTCTCAAGCTCGCGCGCGAGGCGAAGCGCCGCATCCACGTCCTCCACGTCACCACGCCCGCCGAACTGGAGCTGCTCGCGCAGCACAAGGACATCGCCACCTGCGAGGTCACCCCGCAGCACCTGACGCTGGCGGGCGAGGACGCCTATCCGCGCCTCGGCAGCTATGCCCAGATGAACCCGCCGATCCGCTCCGCCGCCCACCGCGATGGCCTGTGGCACTGGCTCAACCAAGGCGTGCCCGACGTGCTCGGCTCGGACCACGCGCCGCACACGATCGAGGAAAAGGCCAAGCCCTATCCCGCCAGCCCCAGCGGCATGCCCGGCGTGCAGACATTGCTCCCGCTGCTGCTCGACCATGTCGCCAAGGGTCGCACCACGCTGGCGCGCCTGATCGACCTCACCAGCGCCGGCCCGCAGCGCGTGTTCGGCCTGGTCGGCAAGGGCCGCATCGCCGCCGGTTACGACGCCGATTTCACGGTGGTCGATCTGAAGGCGCAATGGACGATCGAGGAAAGCTGGCTCGCCTCGCGTTGCGGCTGGTCGCCCTTCACCGGCGACACGCTGACCGGCAAGCCGATCGGCACGATCATCCGCGGACGTCAGGTGATGTGGGACGGCCAGCTCGCCAACGCGGCGCATGGCCGGCCGGCGCGGTTCGAGGCGGTCGAGTTCGGGTAACTACTCCGCTGCCTCCGCCACCGCCTCGCGCTCGGCCTGCTGCCGCGCCCACATGTCGGCGTAAAGCCCCCGCAGCTCCAGCAATTCGGCATGCGTGCCGCTCTCGGCGATCCGCCCCGCCTCCAGCACGACGATGCGGTCGGCATTGACCACCGTCGACAGCCGGTGCGCGATCACGATCGTCGTGCGCCCGCGCTCGATCGCTTCGAGCGTATCGAGGATCTCCGACTCGGTCCGCGAATCCAGCGCTGACGTCGCCTCGTCCAGAATCAGGATCGGCGGGTCCTTCAGCAACGTCCGCGCGATCGCCACGCGCTGCTTCTCGCCGCCGGACAGCTTCAGCCCGCGCTCGCCGACCCGCGTCGCATAGCCGTCGGGCATCGACTCGATGAACCCGGCAATCGCCGCGCCGCGCGCCGCCTGCGCCACCTGCTCCGGCGTCGCGCCCTCGCGGCCATAAGCGATATTGTAGCCCACCGTGTCGTTGAACAGCACCGTATCCTGCGGCACGATCCCGATGGCGGCACGCAGCGACGCCTGCGTCACTTGCGAAATGTCCTGCCCGTCGATCGTCACGCGCCCGCCGTTCAGATCGTAGAAACGGTACAAAATCCGCGCGAGTGTCGACTTGCCCGCCCCCGAAGGCCCGACCACCGCCACCGTCTGCCCGGGCCTGATCACCAGATCGATACCCTTGAGGATATCGCGGTCGCGCTCATAGCCGAAACGCACCCCCTCGAACCGCACCTCGCCGCGTCCGACCTCGAGCGACGCCGCGCCAGCCACATCCTTCACCTCGGCCTGCGTGTCGATCAGATCGAACATCGCCCCCATGTCGATCACGCCCTGCCGGATCGTGCGATAGACCCAGCCGAGCATGTCGAGCGGCCGGAACAGCTGCGACAACAGCGTCGACACGAACACCACGTCACCCGCGGTGAACTCGCCGGTCGACCAGCCCCACGCCACCACCGCCATGCCTGCGCCGAGCATGAAGTTGGTGATCAGCGACTGGCCCATGTTGAGCCACGCCAGCGAATTCTCGCTCTTCACCGCCGCCGTGGCATAGGCCTCGACCGCCGCCGAATAGCGGTCCGCCTCGCGCTTCTCGGCGTTGAAATATTTGACCGTCTCGAAATTGAGCAGCGAATCCACCGCATGCGCCACCGCCCCGGTGTCGAGGTCGTTCATCCGCTCGCGCAGTTTCGCGCGCCAGTCGGTCACCCAGCGTGTGAACGAGATATAGATCACCACCATCGCCATGGTGGAGGCGACCAGCCACCAGCCGAATTTCGACCCGAAAATCTGCAGCACCAGCGCCAGCTCAAGGATCGTCGGCGCGATGTTGAACAGCAGGAAATACAGCATCGAATCGATGCTCTTGGTGCCGCGCTCGACCACCTTGGTCACCGCGCCCGTGCGCCGTTCGAGATGAAAGCGCAGCGACAGCTGGTGCAGATGGGTGAAGGTGACGATCGCCAGCCGCCGCGTCGCGTCCTGCCCGACCTTCTCGAACACCGTGTTGCGCAGATTGTCGAACACCGTGGTACCCAGCCGCGCCGCGGCATAGCCCACCACCATCAGCACCACGAAGGTCACTGCGCCGCGGTCGCTCACCGACATGCTGTCGACCGCCGCCTTCAGCGCATAGGCCGCGCCATAGACCTGCACGACCTTCGAGAACAGCACGAGCAGCAGCGCACCGACGATACGCGCCTTCAGCCCCGGCATGCCGGCGGGCCACAGATAGGGGAGGAAACGCCTCAGCGTGGCGAACAACGGGCGTTCGCCGCCGGCGGGTGCGGTGTCGGGCGGCATAGGGACGCCATTTGGGCGCGCCAGCCGCCATATGCAACCGATCCGCCCGGCGATCTCGGTTCGCCAGCGCAACAGAAGGAACGGCGCTCCGCCACATTCGTTAACACCGGCGAGGAGCGAGGAATATGGAACCGGTCTATTTCGTGATGGCGATCCTTGGCTGCGGCGATCTTCAGGATCAATGCCAGCAGGCGCGCGTCGAGCCGACCCGTTACCAGAGCGCGGCGCAATGTCAGGCCGCGATGGCGCAGGTTCTGCCGCGCCACATGGACCTTTCCTTCCCGACCATTGCCGCCACATGCCAGCGCAACGGCCAGCAGATGGCTCGCGCCGATACGCGCCCGCGCGGCTAATATTTGCCCGAATGCGCGCAGCCCTCTAGAGGGCCGCCCATGTCTTTCCCTTCTCGGCCTACCCATAGCGGCCGCCGCACCTTCGCGATTATTTCCCACCCCGACGCGGGCAAGACCACGCTCACCGAAAAGCTGTTGCTGTTCGGCGGCGCGATCCACTTGGCCGGCGAGGTCAAGGCGCGCGGTCAGGCCCGCCGCGCCCGTTCCGACTGGATGAAGATCGAACAGCAGCGCGGCATCTCGGTCACGTCCTCGGTGATGACGTTCGAGCGCGATGGCGTCACCTTCAACCTGCTCGACACGCCGGGCCACGAGGATTTCAGCGAGGACACCTACCGCACGCTGACCGCGGTCGACTCCGCCGTCATGGTCATCGACGTCGCCAAGGGCATCGAAAGCCAGACACGCAAGCTGTTCGAGGTCTGCCGCCTGCGCAACGTGCCGATCATCACCTTCGTCAACAAGGTCGACCGCGAGGGCCGCGAGGTGTTCGAGACGCTCGACGAGATCGCCGAATTGCTCCAGCTCGATGTGTGCCCGATGACCTGGCCGGTCGGCATGGGCGGAACGTTCGAGGGCATTTACGACCTGCGCACCAACCGCCTGCTGCTGCCGGAGGGTCCGAGCCGAGAATTCCAGGGCAAGGTCATCCAGACCACCGGCCTCGACGATCCCCAGCTCGACGCGCTGGTATCGGCCGACAACCTCGCGAAACTGCGCGAGGATGCCGAACTGGCACTCGCCGGCTATGCCGATTTCGACGGCGAAGCGTACCGTAATGGCGATCTCACCCCCGTTTTCTTCGGCTCCGCGCTCAAGGAGTTCGGCGTCGATTCGCTGATCGACGCGCTCGCCAAGCACGCGCCGCCGCCGCACGCGCTGCCCGCCGAGCCCGCCCCGGTCGAACCCGACAATAGCGAGGTCACCGGCTTCGTGTTCAAGGTCCAGGCCAATATGGACCCCAATCACCGCGACCGCATCGCGTTCATGCGGCTCGTCTCGGGCACCTTCAAGCGCGGCATGAAGCTGACCCCGACCGGCCATGGCAAGCCGATCGCGATCCACTCGCCGATCATGTTCTTCGCGCAGCAGCGCGAACTCGCCGATGAAGCCTTTCCCGGCGACATCATCGGCATCCCCAATCATGGCGTGCTGCGCGTCGGCGACACGCTGAGCGAAAAGGCGCAGGTCCGCTTCACCGGCCTGCCCAATTTCGCGCCGGAAATCCTGCGCCGCGTCCAGCTCAAGGACCCGACCAAGACCAAGCAGCTGCGCAAGGCGCTCGACGACCTTTCCGAAGAGGGCGTGATCCAGGTCTTCTATCCCGAGATCGGCTCGAACTGGGTGGTCGGCGTGGTCGGTCAGCTTCAACTCGACGTGCTGCTGTCGCGGCTCGAGGCCGAGTACAAGGTCGCCGCCGTGCTCGAGCCCGCCCCGTTCGACACCGCGCGCTGGCTCGGCGGCGAGGCAAGTGACATCAAGGCGTTCATGGACCTCAACCAGGGCGCGATGGCCAAGGACCGCGATGGCGACCCGGTATTCCTAGCGAAGTCGGCGTGGGAAGTCGGCTACGTCGCCGACCGCTATCCCGCGGTGAAATTCCTGGCGACGCGCGAGCGGTGAAGACCCGGCCGGGCATCTGCGCACGCAAGCGTCGGTTCCGGTCAGAAGACGAAGCGATGCAGGAAGCCCGCGACGCGCAGGTGACGCTCCGCGTCTATCGCTGCGCCCTGTGCCGCGACTATCACCTCACCAGCCGTACCAAGGGAATGCGGCAGCTCAAGTCCCCCTCCCGCTTGCGGGAGGGGTAGGGGAGGGCGTGTCGCCAAGCGATGGCCCATCCGAATGACAGCCCCCTCCCGATCACCCGACCCAATCACGCCTTAGCGGCTTCACCGCCAGCAACATCAACCCCGCTGCCACGAGGTAGAAGCTCAACGCAGCCACCGCCGCATAGCGCAGCGCCTCGTTGCCATAGCTCGCGGTCATCGCGTCCGACATCATCCCCATCACCCACGACCCCGCGCCCAGCCCGATCAGGTTGTTGATCAGCAGGAAGCTCGCGCTCGCCGTCGCACGCATATGCGGCGGGACGAGATGCTGGACCGCGGTATTCACCGGCCCCAGCCACAGGATGTTGAGCCCGTTGGGGATCAGGAACAGGAACCACGCCAGCGTCACATTGTCGGTCAGGAACCCGCCGGCAAAGAACGGGACGCAAACCAGCCACGCCAAGGCCGGCAGCCTGGCATAGAAACCGCGGTCGCCCTGCCCGGCACGGTCGGCGAACCACCCGCCCGCGAACACCCCGATCGTCCCGCCGATCAGCAGGATCGATCCGAAATAATAGCTCGTCGTCGCAAGGTCGAAGCCGAAGCTGCGGATGAAGAAGGACGGCGCCCAGAAGGCGAGCCCATAGCCGCACATCGAGCTGAACCCGGCGGCGAACGCCATCAGCCAGAAACTCGGCTTTTTCGCGAGGATGCCGAACACCTGCCCGATCGGCGCGCGCCCGGCACTGCTCGCGGGCCGCGGCGGCTCCTTGACGATCAGCCGGAAGAACGGCGCGATCACCACGCCGGCAATGCCCACCACCAGAAACGCCGCGCGCCAGTCGACATTCGCCGCCAGCCAGGCACCGAGCAGCGTGCCCGTCGCCAGCCCGATCGGGATGCCGAGCGAATAAATCGCCAGCGCCCGCGCCCGCTGATGCGGCGGGAAATAGTCGGAAATGATCGCATAGGACGGCGCGACCCCGCCCGCTTCGCCCACGCCCACGCCGATGCGGAACAGAAACAGGCTCCAGAAGCCGGTCGCAAGCCCGCACAGCGCGGTGAATCCGCTCCACACCGTCAACGACGCGGTCACCACCCAGGTCCGGCTGGTGCGGTCGGCCAGCAGCGCCAGCGGCACGCCCAGCGTCGAATAGAGAAAGGCGAAGGCGATCCCGCCGAGCGCGCCGAGCTGGGTATCGGTCAGCCCGAGATCGGCCTTGATCGGCGCGACCAGAATCCCGAGGATCTGCCGGTCGAGGAAGTTGAACGTATAGACCAGCAGCAGCATCGCGAGCACCAGCGCGCGATAGCCAGGCGTCGAATGACCCGCCTGCGTGTTCGCCGCGTCGCTCATCCCATCCCCTCCAAAATTTTGGCCGGACGCCCTCGCGAGCGCCCGGCCATCTCAGTCTGTCATACTCGACGCGGCAAGACGATCAGTACTTCACCTCGAGCGTCGCGGTGAAGGTGCGGGGCGGGCCGTAATAGCCGATCACCGAATTGCCGGTCAGCGCGCCCGGGAAGTTGTAGCCGCCGACGCGGTAGCGTTCGTCGGTGAGGTTGCGGCCGGCGATGCCGATGCGATACTTGCCGTCGCCCGAGGTCCAGTTGACCGATGCTTCGACCAGCGCATAGCCGTCCTGATCGAGCGTCGGGGTCGCCAGTTCGAACAGCTGGATGTCGCTGCGCAGCGACACCGCCGGCGTGAAGGCGATCGTCCCGCCCGCCAGATCGTCCGACCAGGTGATCGATGCGTTGGCAGTCCATTCCGGCGTGTTCTGGAACGCGCGCTGGTTCGACACGTCGACTGGCGTGGTTCCGCCGCCGATCAGGGTGAAGAACTCCTTGTAGTCGGCATTGGTGTAGCCGACCACGACGCTGGCCGAGAAGTTGCGCGACGGCACCATCCGCGTCTCCAGCTCGAAGCCATAGATCACACCCTTGCCGGCATTATCGACGAAACTGGCGATCCCGCTCGGCAGCGCCGGCACCTGGATCGTGACCTGCTGGTCCTTGTAGTTCGAGTAGAAGCCGGCGAGGTTGACGAACAGCGTGCGGTCGAGGAACGCGCCCTTCACGCCCAGCTCATAGCTGTCGATCGTCTCGGGATCATAGCCGTTGACCGTAAAAGAATCGGACGGGCAGACGGAATCAGGCGCAGCATCGAAGCTTCCTCCCCAAAATGGCCGGCAGTTTAACACCGGCTTGTAAGACGTTGAGCGAGGCTATACTGAAACCTGAACCGGGTTTCAACTTCGGATCGACGGGGAGGGTGGCAGTGGCTGAAAAACGTGGCATCATGGCCACAGTCACACAGTCGGGTGACACAGCATCGGACGGAAGGGGCGCCGCTATCGCCAGCGAGGGGAAGCAGCCGCGCACGGCCCGCGGGCAGCGCACGCTGCGCGCGATCCTCGACGCCGCCGCGGCCGAGTTCGGCGAGAAGGGATTCCACGACGGCTCGATCAGCGGCATCACCCGCCGCGCCGGCGTCGCGCTGGGCAGCTTCTACACCTATTTCGATTCGAAGGACGAAGTGTTCCGCGCGCTGGTGCGCGACATGAGCGATCAGGTGCGCGAGCATGTCGCCCCCGCGATCCGCGCCGCGCCCGAACAGATCGCCGCCGAACGTGCGGGCCTGCAAACCTTCATCGAGTTCGTGCGCAGCCACAAGGAAATCTACCGCATCATCGACGAATCCGAATTCGTCGATCCCGAAAGCTTCCGCCTCCATTACGCCACCACCGCCGACCGCATCGCCGCGCGCCTGAAGGCGGCCGCCGAACGCGGCGAAGTCCGCGCCGACGTGTCCGAAGTCCATGCCTGGGCGATCATGGGAATGAACGTGTTCCTCGGCCTGCGCTACGGCGTGTGGGGCGAGGAACTGACCCCCGAAGCCGTGGCCGACACGGTTGCGACGATGCTGGCGCGGGGGCTGGCGCGGGACTAGCCCAAGCGCCGCCTCACATCCGCACCACCACCTTGCCCTTGGCCCGGCCCGATTCGAGATAGGCGAACGCGTCGCCGATCGCCTCGAACGGCACCACGCGGTCGATCACCGGCGTCAGCTGCCTCGTCTCGACCAGCTGGCCGAGCTCAGCCAGCTCCGCTCCGCTCGGATGCATGAACAGAAAGCGGTAGCGGACGCCATGCTTGCGCGCTTGGGCGCGTAGCCGCCAGCTCACCGCCCAGAACAGCGCCGCAAGCCCCATGCCCCGGCCCAGATCCTTGAGCGCGGTCTGCGGCTCGGGCAAGGCCGCGACCGACACCACCGTACCGCCTCGTTTCACCACACCGAACGCCTGTTCGAGCGTCTCGCCGCCAATCAGGTCGAACACGCCGTCCATGCCGCTGACATGATCCTCGAAGCGCTGTGCCGTATAGTCGATCACCACATCGGCGCCGAGCCGCTCGACCAGCGCCTTGCCGCGCGGCGAGGCGGTGGTCGTCACCTCGGCGCCGAGCCATTTGGCGATCTGGATCGCGAAGGTCCCAACCCCGCCCGCACCACCCGGGATGAACACGCGGCTGCCCGCTCGCAAATGCAGCTCGTCGCGCAACGCCTGCAGCGCCGTCAGCCCGGCGAGCGGGATCGCCGCCGCCGTCTCGAAATCGAGCGACGGCGGCATCGTCGCCAGCACGTCCTCGGGCACCGCCGCATAATCGGCGAAAGCGCCCATCGCCGCCTTGGCCATGCGGCCGAACACGCGGTCCCCGACCGCAAAGCGCGTGACGCCCTCGCCCAGCGCCTCGACCGTGCCGGCAAGCTCGTTGCCCATAACCACGGGCAGCGCATAGCGCTGGACGACCTTGAGCTTGCCTTCGCGCGTCTTGAAATCGACTGGATTGAGGCCCGCCGCATGCACCCGGACCAGCACCTCGCCCGGCCGCGGCGACGGCCGCGGCACGTCGCGCAACACCGCCGCTTCCGGCCCGCCATATTTCGTCAGCACGAACGCCCGCATGCCGTCAGCATATGCCGCAAAGTCGCCCGGGTGGATAGCGGAACGCGGTTGCAATGTAGGAACCGATTTGCTTGCGTTTCCCGCATGTATCCGCGCCACCCCGCCCTGATCAGCGCCCGGTCCATGGCCCGGCTGACGGCGGCGGCCTCGCGCGTAGCAGGTGTGACTTTTGGGACTTTTTACGTCCCCAACGCGGGAGTCGCCGCATGACCGGCCTTCCGATCCACGCCGTCCTGCCCGACCTCCTCGCGGCGCTGCGCGAGACGAACAACGCGGTCCTCGTCGCCCCGCCCGGCGCCGGCAAGACCACCGCGGTCGCCCCGGCGCTCCTGACCGAAGACTGGTGCACCGGCGAAATCCTCCTCCTCTCCCCCCGCCGTCTCGCCGCCCGCGCCGCCGCCGAGCGCATGGCGAACCTCGCCAGCGAACCCGTCGGCAAGACCTATGGCTATGCCACCCGCATGGACACGCGTCGCTCGGCGCAGACCCGAGTGACGGTCGTCACCGAGGGTATTTTCGTCAATCGCATCCAGGCCGATCCCGAACTCGCCGGCGTATCGGCGGTGCTGTTCGACGAAGTCCATGAACGCAGCCTCGACAGCGACTTCGGCCTTGCGCTCGCGCTGGATGCCCAAGCGGCCTTACGGCCAGACCTGCGCCTCGTCGCCATGTCCGCCACGCTCGACGGCGCGCGCTTCTCGGCCTTGATGGGCGACGCCCCGGTAATCGAAAGCGAGGGCCGCAGCCATCCGCTTGATCTCATCCATCTCGGCCGCGCCGCCGAAGCCCGGATCGAGGACAGCGTCGCCGCCGCGATCCGCCAGGCCCTCCGCGAAAGTGAAGGCGGCATCCTCGCCTTCCTCCCCGGCGTTGCCGAGATCGAGCGTACCGCGGAGCGCCTCGATCCGCCCCCCGGCACGATCCTGCACAAGCTCCACGGCAGCCTCGACCCCGCCGCGCAGCGTGCCGCGATCGCGCCCGACCCCCAAAACCGCCGCAAAATCGTCCTCGCCACATCGATCGCCGAGACCTCGCTGACGCTCGACGGAATTCGCGTCGTTGTGGATTCCGGCCTCGCCCGCCGCCCGCGCTACGACCGCGCCGCCGGTATGACCCGTCTGGTCACCGAACGCGCCAGCCAGGCCGCGGTCATACAGCGCGCCGGGCGCGCCGCGCGGCAGGGGCCGGGCACCGCCTATCGCCTGTGGGAAGCCGCCGCCACCGCCGGCCTGCCGCGCTTCGACCCGCCCGAAATCCTCGAAGCGGACCTGTCCGCGCTCACGCTCGATTGCGCCTTATGGGGCGTGTCCGACCCGCGCGACCTCAACTGGCTCGATCCACCCCCCGAAGCTGCGGTGCAGGAAGCCCGCACCCGCTTGACCGCGCTCGAGGCGCTCGACCCCGATGGCCGTCCCACCCCGCACGGCAAGGCCATCGCCCGCCTGCCCTTGCCTCCACGCCTCGGCCATATGCTCGCTCGCGCCGCCGCAATCGGCCTCGCCTCGACCGCCGCACAGGTCGCCGTCCTGCTCGGCGAGCGCGGCCTTGGCGGTCCCGATGCCGACCTCGAACATCGCCTGCGCCGCTGGCGCACCGAACGCGGGCAGCGCGCCGAAAATGCCCGAAAGCTCGCCGACAGATGGTCCAAACTCGCTCCCCTCCCTGCAAGGGAGGGGCTGGGGGTGGGTGCCGAGCAAAGCTCGGCCGAGGCCGTCGCCACCTGCATCGCCCTCGCCTTCCCCGACCGCATCGCCAGGCGCCGCGACGACACCGGCGAGACCTGGGCGTCGGCCGGCGGCCGCGGTTTCCGCCTCGACCCGACGTCCTCGGTCGCCCGCCACGACTGGCTCGCCGTCGCCGAGACGCAGGGCATGGCCGCAGGCGCGCGCATTCTCTCCGCCGCGCCGATCGACGCCGCCACGGTCGAAACCCTCTTCGCCCATCGGATCGAGACCCGCCGCACCGTCCGCTTCGATCCCGCGACCGGCCGCGTCGAGGCCACGCGCGAGCGCCGCCTCGGCGCGATCCGCCTCTCGTCCGGCCCCGACACGCACGCCGACCCCGGCGAAATCACCGACGCCCTGCTCGAAGGCGTCCGCAAGCATGGCCTCGACCTGCTGCCATGGTCCGCAACCGGTCACGCTCTGCGCACGCGCGCCGCCTATGCCGGGATCGACGCGCTGTCCGACGCCGCGCTCATCGCCGAGCTCGACGACTGGCTCCCGCCCGCGCTCGCCGGCAAGCGCCGTCTCGACGCGGTTCCGCCCGAATCGCTCACGCAAGCGCTGCAAAACCGCCTCGGCTGGGACGGCCAGAAGCTGCTCGAGCGCCGCGCCCCCGCCCGCTTCGAAACCCCCGCCGGCTCCAGCCACGAAATCGACTATGCCGCCGAGGCCGGCCCCACCGCCGAGATGCGCGTGCAATCCCTGTTCGGTCTCGCCGCGCATCCCACCATTGGCGACGGCATCCCGCTGATCCTCTCGCTCACTTCACCCGCCGGCCGCCCGATCCAGACCACCCGCGACCTGCCCGGCTTCTGGAAGGGCAGCTGGGCCGATGTCGCCAAGGAAATGCGCGGCCGCTACCCGCGTCACCCCTGGCCGGACGACCCCGCCGCCGCCAACGCCACGCTGCGCACCAAAAATGCGGATGCAAGGCGCGCAGGGACACGATAAGGAGCCTCTCATGTCCACCGCACGCATCTATCAGCGCCCCAAGAACGCCATGCAGTCGGGCCGCGCCCGCACCGACCGCTGGGTGCTCGAATTCGATCCTGCCGAACAGCAGCAAGCCGACCCGCTCACCGGCTGGGCCGGCTCGGGCGACACCCGTGCGCAGCTTCGCCTCAACTTCCCGACGCTCGAAGCCGCGCAGGACTATGCCGCGCGCGAGAACATCGCCTACCACGTCGTCCCCGCGCCGCAGCGCAAGCTCAAGCTGCAGGCCTACGCCGACAATTTTCGTTGATGCCGGGGGCTGGACCGCGCTTTGAAATCGCGATCAGCCGAGCAATGACGGCGCCAGCACCAGCAGCAATTTGACGTCGATCGCCATGCCCCGCGCGCGGCATCGATCGACAAAGGCCGGCACGTCGGTCAGCTTCACGCGATGGACGGTGATGCCTTCGCCCTCCACCCCGCCGCCCTCGCCAATGCGCTCGAGATCGAAAGCGCGGACCAGCGTGAAGCTCTCACTTACCATGCCGGGCGAGGAAAAATACTCGCCGAGCGACTCGATTCGCCCCGCGCGATAGCCGGTCTCCTCCTCCAGCTCGCGAGCCGCAGCGATCTCGACCGCCTCGCCATCGCTGTCGTCCCCGACCAGCCCCGCCGGCAGCTCGAGACACGCCCGCCCCAGCGGCACGCGATGTTGCTCGACCAGGATCAGATGCCCGTCGTCGATCGCGACGATCACCGCCGCCCGGATGCCCCGCGCCCGCGAGACATATTCCCACCGCCCCTGTTTCTTCGCCGCGATGAACTTGCCCTGCCAGACGGTCTCGACCGGCGCATCGGCATCCGGCGCGCTCACAGCTCGATCAGCCGGTCGGGAAGCTCGTTGGGGTCCTCGCTCGTCTTGGGAAAATGCTCGCTCAGCACCACGCCGATCCGTGTCACCGCGGCGGCCATTCCGCCCGCCGGGTCGCCGGCGCGGATGCGGTCGACCAAAGCGACCATCGCCTCGCCCCACACCTCGTCCTTGACCTTGGCGACGATCGCTTCGTCCGCGACGATCTCGGCGCGATGCTCGGCAAGGCTGAGGTAGAGCAGCACCCCGACCCGCGCCACCGTTCGCTTCTCGGCGCTCGCCTTGAAGAACTGCACCGCGCGCCGCCGCACCCGCCGCCCGCGCACCGCGCTCGGAATCAGCAGCCCGCGGAACGGCAGCGCCTCGAACCCGAACCGCACCGCCAGGAACAGCACCGCCTGCACCACCACCAGCAGCGCCAGCTCGACATGCCGTTCCGCCTCGCCCCAACCGCCGGTGAACCAGGCGAGCTTGGCATCGAGCAGCCCCGGAAACACCGCGAACAGCCCCAGCGCCGCGACCATCACCGCCGCGGCATAATAGAGCGAGACGTCATGATAATGGTCCGACCAGTCGGTGACGATCGTGACGATCTCGCCATCGGTGCCGCGTTCGGCCTGCGCCACAGCTGCGGTGACCACGGCGTGTTCTTCGGGGGTAAATTTCCGCGCCATCACCAGCCCCCCGATGCGCCGCCGCCGCCGAACGACCCGCCGCCGCCGGAGAAACCACCGCCTCCGCCGCCCCAGTCGCCACCGCCGCCGCCCCATGAGCCGCCGTCGCCCGATCCCCCCCAGCCCGGCCCCCAGATCACCACCGGCCCGCCACCACGGCGATAACGCCGGCCCTTGGCCGAGCCGAACACGATCGGCAGAATCACGAACAGCAGAATACCGAGCCAGAAGATGATGGTGACGATATTGGCGCCGCCCCCGCCGCTGCGCTGCTTGCGCTGGCCTTCGTCGATCAGCTTCTTCGCCCGCGCTTCGGCGGCCTCCAGCGGCAGTTTGAGCTGCTCGTTGATCGCGCTCGCGCCAGCGATGATGCCTTCGCCCATCTTGCCCGCCTTGAACAGCGGCGTGATCGTGTCACGGATGATGATGCCCGACAGCCCATCGGTCATGATCGGTTCGAGCCCATAGCCGACCTCGATCCGGATGCGCCGCTCATTGGGCGCGACGATCAGGATGATGCCGTTATTGGCCTTGGCTTGCCCGATCTGCCACGCCCGGCCGAGCTTGTAGCCATAATCCTCGATCGGATAGCCCTGCAGGTCGGGCACCGTCGCCACCACCAGCTGCCGCCCCGTCGCCTTCTCGGTCGCGGTCGACATCGCGGCGAGCTGCGCTTCCTGCTCGGGCGAGAGCAGGCTCGCCGCATCGACCACCCGGCCGGTCAGCTTGGGAAAGGTCTGCGCCCGCGCCGCGCTGCCCAACGACAGCACGCCCAGCATCAGCGCGACGAGGAAACGGGCCATTTTCACGGCGTCGCTCCCGGCACGTCGATCTCACGCATGATCACGGCGCTGCCGGCGAGAATGCCGCCGCCCATATCGCCCCGGCGAAAGCGCGGCATGATCTTCCCGTCGATGATCGCCTTCGCCTCCACGTCGCGTAAAATACCTTCGAGACCGTATCCGACTTCGATCCGCACCTGCCGCTCCGTGGGTGCGACGATCAGCATGACGCCGTCGTCGATATCGTAACGTCCGACGCCCAATTCGCGGCCCAGATCCACGCCAAAGTCCACGATCGACTTCCCCTTGAGGTCGGGTACGGTCGCGACCACGAATTGAGCGCGCGTCCTGCGCTCGGAACGGGCGAGCGCACGTTCGAGCCGAGCTTCCTCCGCTACCGTCAGCAGATTGGCACGATCGACCACCCGGCCCGGCGAGACGGGCGATTCACGCTTCGGTTCCGCCTGACCGCCACAGGCCGCCAATGCCACTCCTGCGGCGAGCATCGGCGCCCTTGCGTCCATCAGCCGGCCCCGCCGCCGATCAGCTGCCGTTGCCGAATTCGACCTTGGGCGCCGTATCCGCGCCGGGCGTGGTCGCCTGGAACGGCACCATCGGCTTGGCCCCGTAGAAGATCTTGGCGCCGATCGCGTCGGGGAAGGTGCGGATCGTGGTGTTATAGCCCTGCACCGCCTCGTTATAGTCGCGGCGCGAAATGCCGATGCGGTTCTCGGTGCCCTCGAGCTGAGTCATCAGCGTCGCATAATTGGCCTGCGACTTCAGTTCGGGATAAGCCTCCTGCAGCCGCTGCAGCGACAGCGTGACGCCGGCCTGCGCCCGCTCATAGGCCTGCAGCTTGGCCGGGTCGGTCAGGTCCGCGTCGCTCACCTTGACCTGAGTCGCCGCGGCGCGCGCCTGTGTCACCTCGACCAGAATGGCCTTTTCCTGCGCCCCGGCAGCCTTCACCGTCGAGACGAGATTGGGGATGAGATCGGCGCGGCGCTGATACTGGTTCTGCACCTCGGCCCATTTCGCCTTCGCATTCTCTTCCGCGGTCGGCACACTGTTGAGCCCGCAGGCGGACAGCAGCACAGCGCCAGCCATCGCGGCAACCAGACGAAGCTTCATGTCGAACCATCCCTCCAGGCGTGCCGCATGTTTGCGATACGCTCAATTGACGTGTGTCGCATCGATACGACACCGGCGAAGGTAGGGACACCGTGCCGCCTGCGCAATGGACCGCGCATTGATCCAGATGAATCACGCGGTTAGACTTTGTTGGCTGCGGCACCGGCCCGCTCCCCCACCCGGCCACCCAACGGCAATATCCTATGGGTGGCCGGGTGGGGGAGCGAGCCGGTGCCGCGCAGACAAGGGGAGCGTCATGATCAAGGAATTCAGGGCCTTCATCGCCCGCGGCAACGTGCTCGACCTCGCCGTCGCGGTGATCATCGGCGCCGCGTTCGGCAAGATCGTCACCTCGCTGACCGAGGACATCATCATGCCGGTGATCGGCAAGATCTTCGGCGGACTCGACTTTTCGAGCTATTTCCTGGTGCTGGGCGAGGTACCGGCAAACCTTCAGGGCTCGACCGACTATGCCGCACTCAAAAAGGCCGGTGTGCCGCTGCTGGGCTATGGCGAGTTCGTCACGCAGGCGGTGAACTTCCTGATCATCGCCTTCATCATCTTCCTGCTGATCCGCGCGCTCAACAAGGTCATCGCCAAGCCCGAGGAAGCCCCCGCCGCCGATCCGGCCGATGTCGTGCTGCTGCGCGAGATCCGCGACGAGCTGCGCAGGAAGAACGGAGGCGCTTAGGCCGCTGCCAGTTCCTCGGCGGTCGCGTCGGCGAGGCTCGTGCCGTCGAGGATGCGCGCGGTCTCGTCGCGCACGCGCGCCATGGCGTGGCGGATCGCGCAGCTCGCCTCGTCCTTGCAGTCGAGGCATGGGCGATAGGCGGTACGGCTGACGCACGGCACTAGCGCCAGCGGTCCTTCGATCACTCGGATGATCTCGCCCAGCGAAATCAGATGCTTGGGCCGCGACAGGCGATAGCCGCCCATCTTGCCGCGCGTCGAATCGAGGAACCCCGCCTCGCGCAGATCGGCCAGGATCAGCTCGAGGAACTTGCGCGGTACATTGGCCTCGGCGGCAATTCGCGTCATCGGCGTCGGCGCGCCGTCCACCGGCTGCTTCGCCAGAAAAAGCATGGCGCGCAGGGCGTAACGGGAACGCTGGGTAAGCATGACAATTTCCTTGCACCCCCTTTATGGCCTTGTGAAGGCCAAATCCCAGTATTTTTAGGGGGGATTTTCGCGGGCGCGGCAACCTCTTTCAAAACTCCGCCCCGCACCCTATATCGGTTCCGCCGGGTTCGCCCGGCTATGACGATAAATTGTGGCGTGCAATAGATGCAGCGGACCCGGGGGCAGTACCCGGCGGCTCCACCATAAGGTGGTGTTCTTGGACACCGTTTCTGACGGGGCCGAACCAGGATCGACGTGTGTTGAAAAGCGCTTCTTTCGTTCGGAATGGGACCACCGCGACGGCCCATACACACAAGTGCCAACGATAACGAAGCACTCGCTATTGCGGCGTAATCCCAAGACCTAACGGTCTAGGATTATTCTAAAATGCGCGGTTGGACCGCACCGGGCAACAGAAGCGGATTCCGGCGGTAGGGGGAGCACCGAGCAACAGAAGCTCCCCACTTCACTTTGCTCGCGCGAGACGTTCTTCCTCGCGGCTGAATGCCGACCGGCCCTTACTGTCCGGCGGCGTCGCCGTGGCAAAGAAGGCGACGCCCGTCCCCGCCGCGCGATCGATCCACAACCCGGAGCGCACCCCATAGGCCTCACCGGCATGACCGACGCGCGCGCGGGTGTCGCCGAACAGATCGTCCGCGCAGCCCGCCTGCGCGGTCGGCAGGGCCGTCACCGCCAACCCATATTGGCAGTAAAGGCCGCCCGATGGGTCGCCATTGGCGCCGTCGAAACGCCACCCCACCCACTCGATCTCCGCGATCGATTCGCGCTTCACGAAGCTGCCGTCGTTCCGCAGCAGCATCCGGCCGATCACCGCCAGATCGCGCATAGAGGCGCGCAGCCCGCCCTGCGGGCTGAACAGCGCGCCATTCTCGCCGAGCTGATAGCCGGCAAGGTCACAGCCGGCTTTGGCGATCACCGGACAGTCGGGCCGCTTTCCGTCCAAGTCGTCTAGCGCAACTTCGCCGGTCGAACGGTAAAGCACGACGGCGCGCGCGATCTTGCCGTCGCTGCACGTCGACCAGTTGAAGCACGCGTCGAGCTTCAACGGCTCGAACACCAGCCGCTGCATCAGCCGGTCGAACCGCTCGCCGCCCGCACGCTCCATCACGCTCGCGATCACCGGAAAGCCGATATTGGCATAGCGAAACCAGGCGCCGGGCCGGTGCGCCGCATCCCATGTCCCCGGCCGCGTAACCACGGCCCGTAACTGCTCGCCGAGCGGCACGCGATACTCCTCGGGATCGATCAGCCCCGATCGATGCGACAGCAATTGCCGCAACGTCACTGGCACATCGGGAAAGGCCGGATTGCGCAGCGGCCAGCCGAGCCAGGCCGACACATCGCGGTCGAGATCCAGCTGCCCCGCCTCGACCATCCGCATGACGCCCAGCGCAACGACCAGCTTCGAGATACTCGCGACGCGCACCGCATCGTCTGCTGTCACGCGCCGCCCCGAAACTGGATCGGCCGCGCCCGACGCGCGCGCACCGGTCACCGCCTCCGCATCGAACGCGACGCGCACTTGAGCCGACACCGCCGCACCGGGCCGGCCAGTCGCGGCGCAACCGCCTATCAGCATAGCGAGGGCAAACAGCGTGAACGGGCGCATCGCGCGATCATGCCGACCCGAGGGCAAAAGAAAAGGAGCCAGCGCGACATTTGCCACGCCGCCATTCGGTGCCATGAGGGTGCCAATGGTTGGAGGGATGCCATGAGACTGCTGCTGGCTTGCCTGCCGCTCGCGATCGCTGCGCTCGCCTCATCCGCTGCCGCCAGTCAGCGCGCCGACGCCATCATCCGCCGTGTGACCGTGATCGACGTGGCGCATGGTCGCGCCCGTCCCGGTCAGGCCGTCGTGATCCGCGGCACCGATATCGTCGCGGTCGGTCCCGACGCCGCCGTCGCGCGGGGCTGGCGCGCCGCACGCGCGATCGACGGCAAGGGCCGCTTCCTGATCCCAGGCCTGTGGGACATGCACGTCCATTTCGGCGGCGGCCCTGCGCTGATCGACGAGAACCGGGCGCTGCTGCCGCTCTATGTCGCGCATGGCATCACCACGATCCGCGATTGTTCGGGCGACCTGCCCGATCAGGTACTCGCATGGCGCAGCGCCATCGCGCGGGGCACGCTGGCAGGCCCGCGTCTGCTGACCTCGGGCGCGAAGATCGAGGGGCTGAAGCCGGTGTGGAAGGGGACGATCGAGGTCGGCAGCCGCGCCGATGCCGATGCCGCGCTTGCCCGATTGCAGCGGGACCGCGTCGACTTCGTCAAGATCACCGACAGCACGCTCGATCCGCAGCTGTTTCTCTACGCCCTCGCCCGCGCGAAGGCGCTCGGCCTGCGCACTTCCGGCCATATCCCGATGGCGCTCACCGTCGGCCAGGCGGTCGACGCCGGGATCAGTTCGATCGAGCATCTCGATTATGCGTACAAGGCCGGCGTGAAGGACGAGGCGGCGATCGCCGCCGATTTCGCCGCCGGGCGCATCGACCGCGCCGAGGCCAATCGCCGCATCGACAGGGGCTTCGATCGCGCCACCGCGCTTGCCGCCTATCGCGATTTTGCCCGCAAGGGCGTGTTCGTGACGCCGACACTCAACGGTAGCCGCATCCTCGCCTGGCTCGACCGCGACGATCATTCGCGCGACCCTTATCTGGCCTATATCGGGCCGAAGCTGCGCAAGACCTATGACTGGCGGATCGAGCGCGCCGCGCAGGCCGATGCCGCCGCGGTCGCCGCCCGCCACGCGCATTATCAACGCATGGCCGCGATCCTGCCACTGCTGCAACAGGCCGGCGTCACGATCATCGCCGGCACCGATGCCGGCTTTCTCAATGCGTTCAACTATCCCGGCATCGGGCTGCACGACGAATTGTCGCTTTTCGTGAAACAGGGCCTGACGCCGGCGCAGGCGCTCGCCTCGGCAACGCGCGCCGGCCCGGCCTGGTTCGGCTGGCTGAACCGCTATGGTGCCATCGCGCCGGGCAAGGCCGCCGATCTCGTGCTGCTCGACCGCAATCCGCTCATCGACATCGCCGCGACGCGCGCGATCCGGACCGTGGTGCTTCGGGGCAAGGTCCACGACCGCGCCACGCTCGATCGGATGCTGGCGGATACCCGGGCCAAGGTCGCGGCGTGGAACGCGCAGGCGCAGCGCTGACAAGGTAAAGGGGTCCGGCTTGCGCCGAACCCCTTCATCCTCTCCGCGTCCGTTTGGACGTCAGCTCAATCCCGTCGCCGGTCGAGCGACAGTTAGTCCCTGTCGCCGGTCAGGAAGGCCGGGGGCGAGAACGCCTCGGGCGCCTCGTCCTTGCCGCCGTCCGAAGATTCGCGGCGCGGACCGCGGTCACCACGGCCTTCGCCACGCGGACCACCGTCACGGCGCGGGCCGCGGTCACGGTCGCCATCGCGGCGCGGACCACGGTCGCCACCGTCACGGCGCGGACCACGATCCCCCCGCGGGCCACGGTCGCCGCCTTCACGCGGTTCGCGCGCCGGACGCGTGTCTTCGAGCTCTTCGCCGGTTTCCTGGTTCACGACGCGCATCGACAGGCGAACCTTGCCGCGCTGGTCGATCTCGAGCACCTTGACCTTGACCTCCTGGCCTTCGCTCAGGACGTCGCTGACCTTCTCGACGCGCTCGTTCTTGATCTCCGAGACGTGGACGAGACCGTCCTTGCCGCCCATGAAGTTCACGAACGCGCCGAAATCGACCAGGTTGACGACCTTGCCGTTATAGACCTTGCCGACCTCGGCCTCTTCGACGATGCCCTTGATCCAGTTGATCGCGGCTTCGATCTGGCTGGTGTCGGACGAGCTGATCTTGATCAGGCCCTCGTCGTCGATATCGACCTTGGCGCCGGTGGTGGCGACGATCTCGCGGATCACCTTGCCGCCGGTGCCGATGACGTCGCGGATCTTCGACTTGTCGATCTGCAGCGTCTCGATGCGCGGCGCGTGCGCCGACAGCTCCGAGCGGGTCTCGCCCAGCGCCTTGTTCATCTCCCCGAGGATATGCGCACGGCCTTCCTTGGCCTGACGCAGCGCGGCCTCGAAGATCTCCTTGGTGATGCCGGCGATCTTGATGTCCATCTGCATCGTGGTGATGCCTTCGGACGTGCCCGCCACCTTGAAGTCCATGTCGCCGAGGTGATCCTCGTCGCCCAGGATGTCGCTCAGGATCGCATAGTCCTTGCCTTCCAGGATCAGGCCCATGGCGATGCCCGAGACCGGACGCTTGATCGGCACGCCGGCGTCCATCATCGCGAGGCTGCCGCCGCACACCGACGCCATCGACGACGAGCCGTTCGACTCGGTGATGTCGCTGGTCAGGCGGATCGTATAGGGGAACTCGTCCTTGGTCGGCAGCACCGGGTGCAGCGCGCGCCACGCCAGCTTGCCATGGCCGACTTCGCGGCGGCCCGGCGCGCCGAAGCGGCCGACTTCACCGACCGAATAGGGCGGGAAGTTATAGTGCAGCATGAAGTGCTGGTACGACAGGCCGTTCAGGCCATCGACCATCTGCTCGCTGTCCTTGGTGCCCAGCGTCGCGGTGGCGATCGTCTGCGTCTCGCCGCGGGTGAACAGCGCCGAGCCGTGCGCGCGCGGCAGGAAGTGAGTCTCGGCCTCGATCTTGCGGATCTGCGTGGTCGAGCGGCCGTCGATGCGGATGCCTTCCTTGAGGATCGCGCCGCGAACGATGTTCGCCTCGAGCTTCTTCACCAGCTTGAGCGTGCCCAGATACTGCGCCGGATCGCTTTCCTTGAGGTCGGCGAAGGCGTCACGCGCCTTTGCGCGGGCCTCGTTCAGCGCATTCTGGCGCTGCTGCTTGTCGGTCAGCTTGTAGGCGGCGGCGATGTCCTTGCCGATCGCCTTGTCGAGCTTGGCGAGCGTCGCCGACTTGTCGTCGACCTTGCTGAGCTCCCACGGCTCCTTGGCGGCCTGCTCGGCGAGCTTGACGATCGCCTTGACGACTTCGCGGCAGGCGTCGTGCGCGAACAGCACGGCGCCCAGCATGACGTCTTCCGACAGCTCATTGGCTTCGGACTCGACCATCATCACCGCGTCGTAGGTGGCGGCGACGACCAGATCGAGATCGCCCTGCGCGACCTGCTCGTCGGTCGGGTTGAGGATATATTCGCCATCGACATAACCGACGCGCGCGGCGCCGATCGGGCCCATGAACGGCACGCCCGAAATCGTCAGCGCGGCCGACGCCGCGACCATCGCGAGGATGTCGGGCTCGTTATGGCCGTCATAGGACAGCACCTGGGCGATCGCGTTGATCTCGTTGTAGAAGCCCTCCGGAAAGAGCGGGCGGATCGGGCGGTCGATGAGACGCGAGACCAGCGTCTCCTTCTCGGTCGCGCCGCGCTCGCGCTTGAAGAAACCGCCGGGAATGCGTCCCGCCGACGAATATTTCTCCTGATAGTGAACGGTCAGCGGGAAGAAGTCCTGCCCTTCCTTGACGGTCTTCGCGGCGGTGACGGCGCACAGCACCACGGTCTCGCCGAGCGTCGCCATAATGGCGCCATCGGCCTGACGGGCAACCTTGCCCGTTTCGAGTGTCAGGGTCTGTCCGCCCCACTCGATCGATACGGTTTTCTTGTCGAACATCTGTTTTCCTTTGGACCGGACGCCCAATGCGTCCGGGGCCTGTGTGCAGGCTGTCCGGCCTGCGCGGTGCGGCGTGGTGTTCACGCCTTTGTGGGTCAGCGGCCGGATTGCCGTGACACCGGGAGCCGGGGTTACTTCCCCGGAATGACAAAAAGGCGACCCGAAGGCCGCCTTTCCGGTTACTTGCGAAGCCCGAGCTTCGCGATGAGTGCGGTATAGCGATCGCCGTCCGTCTTGCGGAGGTAATCGAGCAGGCTGCGGCGCTTGTTGACCATCATCAGCAGGCCGCGGCGCGAGTGATTGTCCTTGGCGTGGCCCTTGAAGTGGCCGGTCAGGTTGAGGATCCGCTCGGTCAGGATCGCAATCTGGACTTCGGGGCTGCCGGTGTCGCCTTCGGCGCGGCCATGTTCCTTGGAAAGCTCGGCCTTGCGCTCGGTCGTGATCGTCATCTGTTTTCCTTCGACATCTCTTTACAGGTTGAAGCCGCGCACGACCCGGACGGTGCCGTCCGAAACCTCGACCAGCGCGACCGGCGTATCGCCGTCCAGCGCGAAGTGTTGGCCATCATTCGCAGCAATCCCGGTCAGCACTTTCCCCTGACGGAGCGCCCCTGCCTGACCGGGTGCGAGAGATAGAGCCGGGATGTCGTCCAGCCCCGCCCTCAACGGCAGGAGCAATTGTTCAAGCGTGCGGCCCTTAGCGGCATCGGCCAGTTTGTCCAGCGAAATCGCGGATTCCAGCCCGAACGGCCCGGCCCTGGTCCGCCTCAGCATGGTGACGTGCCCGACCGTGCCGAGCGCCAGCGCAATGTCGCGCGCAAGGCTGCGAATATAGGTGCCCTTCGAAACGTGCGCGGTCAGTGTCGCCGACTCGGCATCGGCGTCGTGCAAGGTCAGCGAGTGGACCGTCACCGCGCGCGTCGCCAGTTCGACCGTCTCGCCCTTGCGCGCGCGATCATAGGCGCGCGCGCCATCCACCTTCAGCGCCGAATAGGCAGGCGGCACCTGCTCGATCGGCCCGGTGAAGCGCGGCAGGATCGCCTCGACCGAATCGCGCGACGGGCGAACGTCAGACGCCGCGATCTCGCGCCCTTCCAGATCGAGCGTATCGGTCTCGACCCCGAACCGCACGGTGAAGTCGTAGATCTTGTCGCTGTCGAGCATCCGCCCGGCAAGCTTGGTCGCCTCGCCCAGCGCGATCGGCAGCACCCCGGTCGCCAGCGGATCGAGCGTGCCGCCATGCCCGACCTTGAACTTGCCGTAACCGCCATCGCGCAGCGCGCGCTTGACCGCGCTCACGCCTTGCGTCGAACCAAGCCCGAGCGGCTTGTCGAGGATGATCCAGCCATGCATGCCCGTCAGCTCGCCGCCGCGACCGCTTCGGTGAAATGGCGGCGGCACAAGGCGACATAGCGGTCGTTGCCGCCGATCTCGGTCTGCGCGCCCTCGGCGACCGCGCGGCCCTCGGCATCGACGCGCAGGTTCATCGTCGCCTTGCGCCCACAGCGGCACACCGACTTGATCTCGATGAGCGCGTCGGCGAGCGCGAGCAACCGCGCCGAACCCTCGAACAGATTGCCGCGAAAATCGGTGCGCAGCCCATAGCCGAGCACCGGAATCCCCATCACATCGGCGACCGCCGCGAGCTGATCGACCTGGCCAGATGTCAGGAACTGCGCCTCGTCCACCAGCACGCAATGCACTGGTCCCGTGTCCGCCTCACGCTCGACGCGCAGCCGCAGGTCCATCTCGCCATCGAACGCGATCGCTTCCGCCGCCAGCCCGATCCGCGACGCGACGCGACTCGCGCCGGCGCGGTCATCGACCGCAGCGGTGAACAGCAACGTCCGCATCCCGCGTTCGCGATAGTTGAAATCGGCCTGCAGCAGCGTGGTCGATTTGCCGGCATTCATGCTGGCATAATAGAAATAGAGCTTGGCCATCGCCGCTCCCTAACGTGATCAGCTTTCGCCGTCGCCTTCGCTGTCGAGATCGCGCGCCACCTTGGGATCGCGCAGCAGCCGGTCGATATGGCTGCCCTCGTCGAAGCTCTCGTCGGCGAGGAATTTGAGCTTGGCGGCATATTTCATCTTCACGCGGCTCGCGACCGCGCGCTGGAGATAGGCGGTGTTGGTGCGCAGCGCCTTGAGCACCGCTTCCTCGTCCTTGCCGAGCAGCGGCTTCACGAACACCGTCGCGTGGCGCAGGTCGGGCGACATGCGCACTTCGGTCACGCTCACCACATGGCTGGTCAGCACATCGTCATGCACTTCGCCGCGCGCGAGGATGTCGGACAGGATATGGCGCACCTGTTCGCCCACGCGCAGCAGGCGGACGGAGCGGGTTTCGGACGTCTCGTTATGCTTCATGGCCGGCATCCGCCGCCCCGGCCGGGACCGGGGCGGAGATTGAGTTAAAGCGTGCGCTCACGCAGCTCGACCTCGAAGGTTTCGAGGAAGTCGCCGGCCTTGATGTCGGTGAAGTTCTGCGTGAACGTCACACCGCATTCCAGGCCCGCGCGGACTTCGGCGACATCGTCCTTGAAGCGGCGCAGCGACGCGATCTCGCCCTGATAGATGATGACGTCGTCGCGCGTGATGCGCGCCTTGAGCGCCTTGCGGATCGCCCCGTCGACCACCAGCAGACCCGCCGCCTTGCCATGCTTGCCCGCCGAGAAGACCTCGCGGATTTCGGCGCGGCCGACCACGGTCTCGAACGCTTCGGGCCCGAGCTGCCCGGCCATGCCGGCGCGGATCTCGTCGGTCAGGTCGTAGATCACGTCATAATATTTGAGCGCGACCTTGTTGCGCTCGGCGATCTCGCGCGCCTTGGCGTTGGGACGGACGTTGAAGCCGATGATCGGCGCGCCCGAAGCCGCCGCCACGTTGACGTCGCTCTCGGTGATGCCGCCGACGCCCGAGTGCAGGATGCGCACCTTGATGTCGTCGGTCGAGATCTTGTGCAGCGAGCCGACGATCGCCTCGACCGTGCCCTGCGTGTCGGCCTTGACGACGAGCGGATACTCCATCGCCTGCTTTTCCTTGAGCGCGCTGAACATGCTCTCGAGGCTGGCGGGGGTGTTGGTCGTGCGCTTGTTCTGGATCACGCCGGCGCGATAGGCGGCGACCTCGCGGGCGCGCGCCTCGCTCTCGACCACCTGCAGCGGATCGCCCGCCATCGGCACGCCCGACAGACCCAGCACCTCGACCGGCATCGACGGGTCGGCCTGCTTGAGCTGGCGGCCCTTGTCGTCCATCAGCGCGCGCACCTTGCCGCTCTCCGCGCCGACGACGAACACGTCGCCGACCTTGAGCGTGCCGCGCGTCACCAGGATCGTCGCGACCGGACCGCGGCCCTTGTCGAGCTTGGCCTCGACCACCGTGCCCTCGGCATCGCGGTCGGGGTTGGCCTTCAGCTCGAGCAGTTCGGCCTGAAGCTGGATCTTCTCGATCAGGTCATCGAGCCCGGTCTTCTTGAGCGCCGAAACCTCGACGTCCTGCGTCTCGCCGCCCATGCCCTCGACCTGCACGTCATGCTCGAGCAGGCGCTCGCGCACCTTCTGGGCATTGGCCTCGGGCTTGTCGATCTTGTTGATCGCCACGATCATCGGCACGCCGGCCGCCTTGGTGTGGTTGATCGCCTCGATCGTCTGCGGCATCAGCCCGTCATCGGCGGCGACAACCAGCACGACGATATCGGTGACGTTCGCGCCACGCGCACGCATTTCGCTGAACGCTTCGTGGCCCGGGGTGTCGAGGAAGGTGATCTTCGACTTGTCCTTGAGCGTCACCTGATAGGCGCCGATATGCTGGGTGATGCCGCCGGCCTCGCCCCGCACCACGTCGGTGCCGCGCATCGCGTCGAGCAGGCTGGTCTTGCCATGATCGACATGGCCCATGATCGTAACGACCGGCGGGCGTGCCTTGAGCGTATCCTCGGCGTCATCGACCGTGTCGGTAACGAGATCGATGTCCGAATCCGACACGCGGACGATGTTGTGGCCGAACTCGGTCACCAGCAGCTCGGCGGTGTCCTGGTCGATCGTCTGAGTCATGGTGACGGGCATGCCCATCTTGAACAGCGTCTTGACCAGGTCCGCACCCTTTTCGGCCATACGGTTGGCGAGTTCCTGGACCGTGATCGCCTCAGGCACCTGCACGTCGCGGATCTGCTTGACCTGCGGCTCGCGCGGACCGGAGTGACGGCGGTTTTCCTTGTCGCGCGCACGCTTGAGCGCGGCGAGGCTGCGCGCCCGCGCGCCATCGTCGCCGCCGAGCGCGCGGTTGACGGTCAGCTTGCCGCCTCGGCGCTCGTCGCCGCCCTTGCGGTCGCGCGGCTGCGGCTTTTGCGGCTCGGGCGGACGCGCCGGCGCGCGGTTGGGGCCAAGATTGGCGCCACCGGCAGGGCGCGGCGCAGCAGCACCGCCGGCATTGGCCGGGGCCGCCACGTTCGGCTCGGGACGCGCCGGGGCCGGACGCGGGATTTCGGGACGCTGCACCGGTGTGAACTGGCGCGGCGCGGGTCGGGTCGGGTCGAGCTGAAGCGCGACTGGCTCCGGACGCGCCGGCGCCGGCGCGGGTGCGGGTGCCGGAACAGGCGCCGGCGCGGCAGCGACGGGCGCTTCGGCAACGGGCGCAGCCTTCGGCTCGTCCTTGGGCGCCTGCGCGGCTTGCGCCGCGGCCTGCGCCCGCTCCTCGGCGCGGCGCTGCTCGGCTTCGAGCGCGGCGGCGCGCTCGCGCTCTTCGCGGCGGCGGCCTTCCTCGAGCGCCTGCATGCGCTGCTCGTCGGCTTCGCGCAGCATGCGCGACTGGCGCTCCTGCGCGGTCTCGCCGGCCGGGGCGGACGGACGCGGCGCGGGGGCGGGTGGGGGCGGCGGCGCCGCGACCGGCTCGGGCGCGGGTGCTGCTTCTTCCTGCACCGGCGCGCCCTGCGGACCGAGCACCCGGCGGCGCTTGACCTCGACCACGACGGTGTTCGAGCGCCCGTGGCTGAAGCTCTGCTTCACCTTGCCGGTCTCGACCGTGCGCTTCAGCCCCAGCGGCTGGCGCATGCCCAGTTTCGGCTTTTCGTTTTCGGTATCGCTCAACTCAAATTCCCGTCTGTTCTTCGTTCGTCCGGCCGCCGCCAGCGCCCGATGCGCCTTGCGAAGCGGTTTCGCAAGGCTCGGAGGCTGGATCGGGACCGATAAAATGCAGCCAGCGGGCAAGCGCTTCGCTCACCCGGCCAGCTGCCCTGGGGTCTGTCAGGCCGACATGTACCACATTTTCGCGGCCCAGGGCCACGGACAATATGGTGCGCTGCACCGGCAATGTGAAGCCCGTGTCGCCGGAGCCTTCGCGATCGGTGCCGACGCGCAGCGCCTGATCGAGCTTGCGGTTGCCGTCCGCGCCCGCGTCCGCGGCGTGGAGCAGCAGGTGCAGCTTGCCCATCCGCCCGGCCTTCTCGATGCGCTCGCCGCCGATCACGACATAGCCGGCCTTGGCCTCGAGCCCGAGCCGGTCGAGAAAGGCGCGTTCGAGCTGCGCGGCGATCCGCGCGCCGAGATCTTCGGGGATACGCAGCTCGTTCGTCTTGAACGCGCGCGACAATGCCCCGCGCAACTTCTTGGCGCTGGCGTCGAGCTCGGTGCGGTTGACCCCGATCCATGCGCCCCGCCCTGGCGCCTTGGCGCGCACGTCGGGGAGAATTTCGCCCTGCGGCGAGAGGGCGAGCCGGATCAGCCCGTCGCGAGGGGATTCCTCGCGCGAGAGGATGCAGGTGCGGACGGCGCCACCCTTACCGGCGCCCTCCGCACGCTGACCGTCCGTCAGTTCAGCCGGGGTTTCATTGTTCGGAGTCCGCAATTGCGTCCTCCCCGCCAGCCGCAGCCGGCTCTTCTTCGTCGGCGAACCAATGCGCGCGGGCCGCCATGATGATCTCGTTGCCCTGCTCTTCGCTGAGGCCATATTCGCCGAGCACGCCGCCCTTGTCGGCTTCGCGCTGCGGTGCGGCCGGACCGTCGCCGCGGCGGCGCGGCTCGGGCCGCTTCTTGGCGATCAGCTCGTCGGTGGCGAGGTCGGCAAGATCATCGAGCGTCTTGATGCCCGCCTTGCCCAGCGTAACCAGCATCGCCTCGTTCAGATACGGCATGGTCGCGAGATCGTCCTCGACGCCCAGCTCGCGACGCGCCTGCCGGTTGGCTTCCTCGCGGCGCTCGAGCGCCTCGGCCGCGCGGTTCTGAAGCTCCTGCCCCAGATCCTCGTCAAAGCCCTCGATCCCGGCGATCTCGTCGAGTTCGACATAGGCAACTTCCTCGAGGCTGCTGAAGCCTTCGGCCACCAGCAGCTGCGCCAGCGTCTCGTCGACGTCGAGCTCGTTCTGGAACATCTCGCTGTTCTGGATGAACTCGTTCTGGCGCTTCTCGCTCGAATCGGTCTCGGTCAGGATGTCGATCGCCTTGCCGGTGAGCTGGCTGGCGAGACGCACATTCTGGCCGCGGCGGCCGATCGCGAGGCTGAGCTGATCGTCGGGGACGACCACTTCGATGCGATCCTCTTCCTCGTCGATCACCACGCGCGCGACATTGGCCGGCTGCAGCGCGTTGACGACGAAGGTCGCGGTGTCGGGCGACCAGGGGATGATGTCGATCTTCTCGCCCTGCATCTCCTGCACGACGGCCTGCACGCGGCTGCCCTTCATGCCGACACAGGCGCCGACCGGGTCGATGCTCGAATCATGGCTGATCACGCCGATCTTGGCGCGCGAACCCGGGTCGCGGGCAGCGGCCTTGATCTCGATGATGCCGTCGTAAATCTCGGGCACTTCCTGCGCGAACAGCTTCTTCATGAAGTCGGGATGCGCGCGGCTGAGGAAAATCTGCGGCCCGCGCGTCTCGCGCACCACCTTGAGGATCAGCGAGCGCACACGGTCGCCGACGCGCACCACTTCGCGCGGGATCTGCGCGTCGCGGCGGATCACGCCCTCGGCGCGGCCCAGATCGACCACGACATGGCCGAACTCGACGCGCTTGACCACGCCGGTGATGATTTCGCCCTGGCGGTCCTTGAACTCTTCATACTGCCGCTCGCGCTCGGCATCGCGAACCTTCTGGAAGATCACCTGCTTGGCGGCCTGTGCGGCGATGCGGCCGAACTCGATCGGCGGCAGCGGATCGACGATATAGTCGCCGACAACGGCACCCGCCTGAAGCTTCTGCGCTTCCTTGAGGTTCACCTGCTTGAAGAAGTCGTCGACCGCCTCGACCACTTCGACCACGCGCCACAGGCGCAGGTCGCCGGTCTGCGGGTCGAGCTTGGCGCGGATGTCGTTCTCGGCACCATAGCGGGCGCGGGCGGCGCGCTGGATCGCGTCCTCCATCGCCTCGATGACGATGCCCTTGTCGATCATCTTCTCGGACGCCACCGAGTTCGCGATCGCGATCAGTTCGGCACGGTTGGCGGTAACGGCGGTGGCCATCGTCAAACCTCTTCTTCGATAATCTTGTCGGCGCCCTCGACGGAGAGCGGCGCGGTTGCGGCAATGAGTCGGTCGGTGATCAGCAGCTTGGCGTCAGCGACCTGCGAATAGGGGATGGTGACGGCGCGATATTTGCGCACGTCGATGCTGACCTGGTCGCCTTCGACCCCGATCAGGTCGCCGGTGAGCTGCTTGCGGCCATCTTCGGTCGGCTCGGTCAGGTTGATCCGCGCCTCCTGCCCCTTCCAGTCCTGGAAATCGGCGAGCCGGGTCAGCGGCCGGTCGATCCCGGGCGAGCTGACCTCGAGCCGATAGGCATGGTCGATCGGATCCCTGCCCGCCGCTTCGAGCTCGTCGAGCCGGTCGGAAATGCGGCGCGACAGTTCGGCGCAATCGTCGATCGTCAGCTGGCGCGTCTCGGGCCGCTCGGCCATCACCTGCAGCGTCGGATCGGAGGTGCCGCCGAACATCTTGACGCGCACCAGCGCGAGCCCGAGCGCGGCGGCTTCGGGTTCGATGATCGCGGTCAATTTGGCGATGTCCGCCACGCACAAACTCCAAATGCAACTCGACGCTGCCGAACCCTCTGCGGGCCGGCCTCGGCAAGTTTCCAATGTCGAGAACGGTGCCGCTATAGTCCCTTGTCGCGGCGACGGCAAGATATTCGAGTTGGCGGCGGCCACCGGCCGGTGCAACATCGTTTCGCCCCGCGCGTTTCGCGACATTCATCACCGGAGAATCCGATGCGCCTGCTGCCGATCGCCGCCGTCTCGCTCACCCTGCTGGCCTGCACCGGGGCCGAACCCGGCAACAGCCAGCAAGCCGCCGCCCCCGGTCTGCCGTTCACGGTCACGCCGGTCGCCGATTTCGATTCGCCCTGGTCGATGACCTTCCTGCCCGACGGCCGCATGCTGGTCACCGAAAAGGCGGGCGTGCTGCTGCTGGTCACCGCCGACGGCAAGAGCAGCACGCCGGTGTCGGGCATTCCCGTGGTCGACAGCGCGGGGCAGGGCGCGCTCAAGGATGTCGTGCTCGACCCGCATTTCGTCCACAACAAGCGCGTCTGGTTCAGCTATTCGGAGGCGGCGACGAACGGCAAGGGCGTGGTGCTCGCGCGCGGCATCTTCACCGACGGCAAGTCGCCCAGTCTCGCCGGCGTCGAGACGGTGTTCCGCGCCACGCCTTATGTCACCGGCAACGGCCATTATTCGGGCCGCATCGCGTTCGCGCCCGACGGCAAGCACGTCTTCTTCACCAATGGCGAGCGCCAGAAGTTCGACCCCGCACAGGATCCCAAAGCGACGCTCGGCAAGGTGCTGCGCCTGACCATCGACGGCAAGCCGGCGGGCGACCCGGGGCTGACCGCCAAGGGCTTCCACCCGGCGATATGGTCCTATGGCCACCGCAACCTGCTCGGCCTCGCCTTCGACAAGGCCGGCAATCTGTGGGAGCAGGAAATGGGGCCGAAGGGCGGCGACGAGGTCAACCTGATCCTGCCTGGCAGGAACTACGGCTATCCGATCGTCTCCGACGGCGATCATTATGACGGCCGCGACATTCCCGACCACAAGACCCGGCCCGAATTCGAAGCGCCCAAAGTGTCGTGGAACCCGGTCATCTCGCCCGGCGGGCTGATCGTCTATTCGGGCAAGGCGTTCCCGCAATGGGCTGGCGACCTGTTAATCGGCGGACTGTCGAGTCAGGCGCTGGTGCGAGTCGATGTGAACGGCACGAGCGCGAAAAAGGGCGATCAGTGGCCGATGGGCGCGCGCATCCGTGAGGTCGAGGAAGGGCCGGACGGCGCGATCTGGCTGCTCGAAGATGGCGGCCAGGGCTCGCAGGGCCGCCTGTTGAAGCTGACGCCTAACCGCTGATCAGGAAGTTCATCCGCGCGGCCGCTACCGGACGGTCGCGGTCGTCCTGCCACGCCACCGCCTCGACATTGGCGATGCGCGACCCGAGCCGCGAGACATGGCCCTGCGCGCGCGTCAGCTTCTCGCGCCCGCCGCGCATGAAGTCGACGGTGACGTTGACCGGCTTGAACCCGGCTTCGCCGCGCGCCTCAGCCGCCAGCGCATGCTCCAGCGCGGTGATCGCGGCCAGCTCGAGCAGCCCGGCCAGCGCGCCGCCATGAACGAAGCCCGGGCGCCCGGTCACGTCGTTGCCGAACGGCATCGCCAGCACCGGCGCCGCGGTGCCATCCTCGGATCCAATCGACGCGCCGAGCAACGCGGCATAGGGCGGCAGTTTCAAACGCCTGCCCCCGTGGTCATGAACGTGCCCGCGACATGCGCGACCGGATCGTCCGCATCGCCGTCATGCGCGATACCACGGACGAACGCGATCGAGCGCGTCAGCCGATAGCATTCGCCGCGGCCGATCACGTCGCGACCGGGCGTGGCGGGGCGCAGATAATCGACGCGCAGGTCGAGCGTCGCATGCGGCAGGAAGCCGCCGCGCTTCATCCACACGCCGACGCTGGTGGCCATGTCGAGCAACGCGATGATCGGCCCGGATGCGATCACGCCGCGCGCGGGATGGCCGATGAGCTCGAGCGAAAAGGGCAATGCGAGCTCGCACCAGTCAGCCCCGTGCGCGACGTAGCGGATACCCAGCCGGCCGCCATGCCCATCCTGGCAGTCGGTAAGGAACACCTTGGGATCGAACGGGATCGGCAGCATTTCCATGCCCCCGCCTAGCCCTCGCGTCGCCGGCGGGCAATCCCGCGCCGCCAGCGGGCAATCCCGCGCCGCCAGCATGGTTAACTCGAATTAACTCTGCCGTTCCGACGGCCCTGCCTAGCCTCGCATGGTTATTGGAGGAGGAAGTCATGCTCACATTGCCACTCGCTCAGATCGCCACGCTGGGAACCGAGGTCGCCACGCACGGCGCGCTCCGTATTGCCGAAATCGCGGGCGACGACGTGTTCGAGTCGATGATCGCGGTCGCGATCCTGATCTACGAAAACTATCCGCGCTGAGGCCAGCGGGCGATGCGGCCGGCGCAGTTTCCCGAGGCGCTGGCCGGTGCCCGGCACCGGTCCCGCCCGGTCAATGCCGACTGGCACGCCGGGCCATGCCGGGCGCTCGCCGCGCAGTTCGATGGCCTGACCGACCCCGAGGCGCTCGCCGCCCGCGCCGAAGCGCTGCTTTCCGGTGAGCATTGGGTTTCCACGCTGCTCGCCCCGCTGATCGATGCGCTCGCCGCCGACATCTGGTTCGAGCCGGGGTTGCGTACCAGCCACGACGCGCTGCGGACCGGCGCAGTGCTGCTCGAAAGCGAAGCGATTTCGATCGCCGCCACCGTCACCCGCGCCACCACGCTCAATGCGGCGCCGACGCCGACGACGCTGGTGATCCCGGGCCGCCTCACGCTGACGCGCTATGTGCGCGGCGGCGATGCCCGGATGCGGCGCTGGCGGACCGATCCGGCGACGCCCGATTTCACCGCCGCCGCCGCGCCGCCCTGCGTCGAGCGCAGCCCCCTGACGCTACACGACGGGATGGTGCTCCGGCATGACGGCCGCACCGACGGTCATCTGATCGTCGCAGCGGACCGCGACATCGTCGCGCTCGCCATCACGATCAAGCCGGGTGCCGCACCGCTTATGCGCGAATATGCCGTGGCCGACGGAAGTTTCGTGCGCGCCGCCTGCGCCGACGAGGCAGCGTCGCGGATGGAGATGCTGCTGACCTTCCTGCGAGCCTCCAGGCGCCCGGACGCGGCGTCGGGTTTCGAAACGGCGACCCGCCATCCCGCCTTTCACCTGCGCTGGGCGGCGATGCGCGAGTGGCTGATGCTCGACGCACGCAGCGCACGGCCGCGGCTCGCCGAGCTTGCCCGTGGCGACGCCAACCAGGAGGTCCGCACCGCCGCCACGGCCACGCTCGCCGCGCTCGACCGTCATCTGGAACCGCCATGCCCCGCCTGATCGATCCCGGCACCGACGAAGCGATCAGCCTAGACGAACTCACCGACGCACTCGACGCCTGCTCGTTCGATCCGCACGATGAGGATGAATTCGCCGCGCTCGGCCCGTTGCTCGCTCGGCTCGGCCGCAACCGCATGTTTCTCGCCGATCTCGCGCTCGCCGAACTCAAGGCGCGCTGTGCCAACCAGAGCGCGGCCAATGGCTATGGTCCGCAGGTCTTCCTGCTCGCCCCGCCCAACGGCCGCTATGTCGTCCGCGCCAATTTCTGGCCGGCGTTGACCGATCCGGTGGTGCAGGTGAGCGGCACCGCGCCGTTCTTCTACGACCTGCCGCACGACCATAATTTCCCGTTCCTGACCTATGGCTATCTGGGGCCGGGCTATTGGAGCGACTATTACGAATATGACGGCGCAGGGGAGGTCGGCGAACCCGCCGGACTGCGCTTCGTCGAACGCTCCCGCCTCGATCCCGGCAAGCTCATGCTCTACCGCATGCAGCGCGACGTGCATGTCCAGCTACCGCCCGACAGCTTCTCGGTATCGCTCAACATCCTCGGCCAGCACCCTTCGCATCCATGGATCGACCAGTACCGTTTCGACATCCGCCGCGGCGTGATCGCCGAGGCGCTGACGATGGCGCCGTCCGAGGCGCTGGCGACGCTCGCCGCGCATCTCGGCGGCGAGGCCGGGCGCGAACTGGTCGAGCATCTCGCGGTCTCCCACGCGCACCCGCGCATGCGCGCGACCGCGCTCGCCGCGCGGCTCTCGGCCGGGGCTGCGGTGGACGCGACCGCGACGCTCGAGCGCGCGGCGGCCGATGCCGCCGCCTTGCCCCGGTCGCTCGCCCGGCAAGCGCTGGCGCGACTCGCAAGTTGATCCAGACCGGATGGTTCTGCGGCAGACATATGCTGCCGCCTGACTAGAGATTTGCTGCGTGGGTCAGCGAATCATCACCGAAATCGAGATACCCGCTTTGGCCGAGGCGATGCTGGCGCGCGGCTATGCGCTGGTGCCGGTCGGCTTCGCCAGCGCCGACGAAGCGCCCGATTCGTCGTTGCCCGCCGCGATCCTGCGCAAATGGGGGCCTGGCATCACGTTGCGCGGCACCGGCATTCCCGAGATCGCCGTCACCCCCTGCGCCGCAGCGGTGGCGGCCGCGCTCGATGCCGGCGCCGCCGATGCCGTCGCGGTGCCGGTCGATGCACACGAACTCGCCGCGCGGCTCGACGCCCGCATCCGCCACCATGCGCCGCACCCGATCGTCATCGGCGACTTGCGCATCGACCCGGTGCGCCGCCACGTCACGCGCGCCGACCACACGATCCCGCTGCTCCCGCGCGAATATGCGTTGCTGCTCCATCTCGCCGAGCGGCGCGGCGAGTGCGTGAGCCGCCGCGCACTGCTCGCCGCGGTGTGGCAGCTGCGCTTCGATCCGGGCACCAACGTCGTGGCGGTGCACATGTCGAAGCTGCGCGCCAAGCTCGACCGCGGCTTCGCGTTCCCCCTGCTGCACACCGTCAAGGGAGTCGGTTATCGCCTCGATACCGACTAGGGTGCGGACCGAAAAACGAGGAGAGGCAGATGACCGGCGAGCGCGTGAGCATCGATATCGTGGATGGCGTCGCCGATGTCCGGCTGACGCGCGGCGACAAGATGAACGCGCTCGACCCGGCGATGTTCGCCGAAATCGCAGATGCGATCGACCGGCTCGGCAGCACCGCCGGGCTGCGCGCGGCGGTGCTGTCGGGTGAGGGCCGCGCCTTTTGCGCCGGCCTCGACATGGCGAGCATGGCAGGCGGCGGCACCGGACTCGACCTCGCCGCGCGCAGCCATGGCGACGCCAATCTGTTTCAGCAGGTCGCATGGGGCTGGCGCACGCTGCCGGTGCCGGTGATCGCGGCGGTGCACGGCGTCGCGTTCGGCGGCGGGTGCCAGATCATGTCGGGCGCCGACATCCGCATCGCCGCGCCGGACACGCGCTTTTCGATCATGGAGATGCGCTGGGGCATCGTCCCCGACATGGCGGGGTTCGCATTGTGGCGCGGCCAGGTGCGCGACGATGTGCTGCGCGAGCTGACGTACACCGCGCGCGAATTTTCGGCGGACGAGGCGCTGGGCCTCGGCTTCGTCACGCGAATCGCCGACGATCCGCACGCCGCCGCGCTTGAGCTGGCGCGCGCCATCGCCGCGCGCAATCCGCATGCGGTCCGCGCCGCCAAGCGGCTCGCCAACCATGCCGCCGACGCGGATGCCGCCGCGATCCTGACCGCCGAGAGCGCCGAACAGGCCCGGCTGCTGCGCTCGCCCAACCAGATCGAAGCGGTCATGGCCAACATGCAGAAACGCGACCCGGCGTTCACCGACTGAGCCCCCTTCGACAGCGCCGCGTTGACGCGCTAGAGGCCGCGCATGCTTCGTCTCGGCACCCGTGGTTCACCGCTCGCGCTCGTTCAGGCCAATCTCGTGCGCGACGCGCTGCTCGCCGCGCACGGCCTTGCGCCGGACGGGATCGAGATCGTCCCGATCCGCACCACCGGCGATCGCGTGCAGGACCGCCCGCTCGCCGAGATCGGCGGCAAGGCGCTGTGGACCAAGGAGCTCGACCGCGCGCTGCTCGCCGGCGAGATCGACTTCGCCGTGCATTCGATGAAGGATGTCGAGACGATCCGGCCCGACAGCATCGCCATCGCCGCGATGCTGCCGCGCGAGGATGTACGCGACCGGCTGATCGGGGCGGACTCGATCGCCGCGCTGGCGCACGGCGCACGGATCGGCACCAGCTCGCCGCGCCGCGCCGCGCAGATCCGCCGCATCCGCCCCGATCTCGCTATCGTCCCGCTGCGTGGCAATGTCGACACGCGCATTGCCAAGGTCGCGGCGGGCGAGGCCGACGCCACCCTGCTCGCCGCCGCCGGCCTCGAACGGCTGGGGCGGCCCGAAGTGGGCGCGACGATCCCGCTCGACATGATGCTGCCCGCGCCGTCGCAGGGCGCGGTCGGGATCGAAACGCGCGCCGGCGACCAGGCGACGCGCGAATTGCTCGCCGCAATCGGTGACCGCGCGACCGAGACCTGCGTGCTGACCGAGCGCGCCCTGCTCGCCGCGCTCGCCGCCGACTGCCACTCCCCCGTCGCGGCGCTCGCTACGATTGAGGACGGCCAGCTGCGGCTGCGCGCCGAACTGCTCGCCAGCGACGGCAGCGAGCATGTCGCCGCCGACCGCGCCGGCCTTTCCGGCCCGGACGCCGCGGGCGAAGCTGCGCGCGAGCTGCTCGCGGCCGCTTCCCCCGCATTGCGGGCGTTGTTCGGGCATTGACCCGCGCGGTTGCCGTTCTGCGGCCCGAACCGGGCAACCGGGCAACGGTCGAGCGCCTGCACGCCGCCGGGCTGACCGCGATCCCGCTTCCGCTGTTCGAGGTCGCGCCGGTGCCCTGGACCCCGCCCGACCCCGCCATGTTCGACCGCCTGCTGCTGACGAGCGCGAACGCCGTGCGGCATGGCGGCCCCGGTCTGTCGGCGCTGCAGTCGCTGCCGGTACTCGCCGTGGGCAGCGCGACCGCCGCCGCCGCGCGGGCCGCCGGGTTTGCGGTCGAAACCACTGGCAGCAGCGATGTCGCCGACCTGCTCGCCGGACTCGGCGCGGATCTGCGGCTGTTGTGGCTGTCGGGCCGCGACCGCACCGCGATCCACCACCCCGCGCTGGCGCAGACGCTCGCGATCTATCGCGCCGACCCGCGCCCGATCGCCACCGAGGAAGCCGCGAGCCTCGCGAACAGCGTCGCGCTGCTCCATTCCGCGCGCGCCGCCAGCCGCCTCGCCGATGAGCTTGACCGCCGCGGCATCCCGCGCATGCAGGTTCGCGTCGCCGCGCTGAGCGCGAAGGTGGCGCAGGCCGCCGGTCCCGGCTGGGCGGCCCTCGCCGTCGCGGCCGCACCCCACGACGACGCACTGATCGCCGCGGCCCGACCGCTCGCGATTGACCCCTGACCGCATCGGGAGAATAACAGGCCGATGACCTCCGAAGCGCCGTCCTCCACCCCGCCTCGCGCCAACACGCTCACGGTCGCGCTGGTCGCGGGGCTGATCGCCTTCATGCTCGGCCTGGTGGTGATGGCCGCGATCTTCCGCTTCGGCGACTGGTGGAAACCGGCCCCGCCCCCCGTCCAGCCGCAGGCCGCCGCCGCGGACCCCCGGCCGGCGCTGCCGCCCGGCACCGATATCGCGACGCTGGCCGCGCGCGAACAGGCGCTGGCCGCACGGCTCGACGCGCTCGACATGCGAATCCGCACCAGCGACACCGATGCGCGCACCGCCGGCAGCGCCGCGGGCCGTGCCGAAGCGATGCTTTTGGTGTCCTCGGCCCGCCGCGCGATCGAGCGCGGGCAGGAACTCGGCTCGGTCGAAGGCGAGTTGCGCGCCCGCTTCACGCCGGTCGAGCCGCAGGCCGTCGCCACCATCGTCCGCGCGGCGAGCGAACCGGTGACGCTGGAGGATTTGCGCTTCGCGCTCGAACAGATCGCCCCGCGCCTGTCGACCGCCGCGCCCGGCGCGGGCTGGTGGGACGCGATGCGGCGCGAGATCGGCAGCCTCGTCATCGTCCGTAAGGAAAGCTCGCCCAGCTCGCACCCGCGCGAGCGGCTCACCCGCGCACGCCGTCTGCTCGCGCAGGGCCATGTCGAGGCGTCGCTCGCCGAGATCAACCGCCTGCCCGGCGCACAGGGAGCGGAAAGCTGGATGGCGGCGGCGAGCCGCTATATCGCGGCGCGGCGCGCACTCGACACGCTCGAAGCGGCCGCGGTCGCCGGCCGCGTGCAGCCCCCAACTGGCGCACCACCGCCCGCAGCGCAGGACGCCGCTGAATAATCAGGAGAATGACGATGGCGACGCCGGCCCGGTTCGACTGGCAGGATCCGTTCGCGCTCGACGCGCAGCTGACGGACGAGGAGCGCATGGTGCGCGACACCGCGCGCGACTATGCGCAGGCCAGGCTGCTCCCGCGTGTCACCCGCGCCTTTCTCGATGAGGATTTCGACCGCGCCATCATGACCGAGATGGGTGCGCTCGGACTGCTCGGCGCGACCATTCCCGAAAGCTATGGCGGCGCCGGACTTGGCTATGTCGCTTATGGCTTGGTCGCGCGCGAGGTCGAGGCGGTCGATTCGGGCTATCGCTCGGCGATGAGCGTGCAGAGCTCGCTCGTGATGCACCCGATCTACGCCTACGGCACCGAAGAACAGCGGCAGAAATACCTCCCCAAACTCGCCAGCGGCGAATGGGTTGGCTGTTTCGGCCTGACTGAGCCGGACGCCGGATCGGACCCGGGCGGGATGCGCACGCGCGCCGCGAAGATCGATGGCGGCTACAAGCTGACCGGCAGCAAGATGTGGATCACCAATTCGCCGATCGCCGATGTGATGGTGGTGTGGGCCAAGAGCGAGGCGCATGGCGGTGGGATCAAGGGCTTCGTGCTCGAACGCGGCATGAAGGGGCTGTCGACGCCCAAGATCGAGGGCAAGCTGTCGCTGCGCGCGAGCATCACCGGCGAGATCGTGATGGACGGGGTGGAGGTCGGCGAGGACGCGCTGCTGCCCGAGGTGCAGGGGCTGAAAGGCCCGTTCGGCTGCCTCAACCGCGCGCGCTACGGCATTGCCTGGGGCGCGATGGGCGCGGCGGAAGCGTGCTTCACCGCAGCGCGGCAATACACGCTCGACCGCGCGCAGTTCGGCCGCCCGCTCGCCGCAACCCAGCTCGTCCAACTGAAGCTCGCCAACATGCAGACCGAGATCGCGCTCGGGCTGCAGGCGGCGTTGCGCGCGGGGCGGATGTTCGACGAGGGCAGCCTGTCGCCCGAGGCGATCAGCATCATCAAGCGCAACAATTGCGGCAAGGCGCTCGATATCGCCCGCGTCGCGCGCGACATGCATGGCGGCAACGGCATCTCGGCCGAATTCCACGTGATGCGCCACGCGATCAACCTCGAAACGGTCAACACCTATGAAGGCACGCACGACGTACACGGCCTGATCCTCGGTCGCGCCATCACCGGCATCGCGGCGTTCTAGTCGGCCGCTGGCGCCACCCTCACCCCGGCAAACCGGTCGTGGAGCGACCGCCGCAGCGCGCCAGTACGCGCTTCGGTCAAGGCGGCGAACGCCCAGCCCGCACCGGCCACGGCCAGCAGGATGGCGATGGCGACCGTCAGCGCGCGGGCATCGGGCGCGAAGCGCTGCCCGCCAACGGCCAGCCCGGCGAGAAACGCCATCACCGGAAAGTGAATCGCATAGAGCGAGAAGCTCGCCCGCGCGCCATAGGCGGCGAATGGCCGCAGCAACCGCCAGCGCCGTGGCGCGCCGCGCAGCAGCGTGAACAGGAACAGCGCGAAGCACGCCGCCTCGAGCGGATCCTCGGCGCTGAAATTGCCCGTCCGTCCCCACACCAGCGCCGCGAGACACAGCAATCCGGCGAGCGGCGCGGCCCAGCGCGGCACGCGCGACCCGGCGTCGCGCGCGCGCTGCTCGGCGAAATACAGCAGCGCCCCGCACAGCCAGCTCAGAAAGCCGAACGCGAGCTCAGGATTGGCCAGCGCGATCAGCAACACCGGCAACGCCAGCGACAGCCGCCGCCGCGTCAGGCTGAGCCACAGCGCCGGGAACCACAGATAATACCAGAATTCGAATGCCAGGCTCCACAGCGGCCCGTTGCTGCCGAACGGCGGCACCAGAAGATGCTGCAGGAACAACAGATTGCCCGCCAATGCAGTCCAGGTCAGGCTGCGCGACAGGTCCTGCGTCAGCACCCACGCATGGGTCAGATCGTGGTGCGTCGGCAGCGCCAGACCATAATAGCCGATCCAGTCGAGCACGCCGCCCAGCGCCAGCGCGGGAACCAGCACGATGCAGAGTCGCGCCAGCCGGTCGATCAGATAGCCGCGCCACGACCAGCCCCGCGCCGCGCGCGCGGTGACGCTGCGCGCGATCCAGTAGCCGCTCAGCACGAAGAACAGGATCACCGCCGAATGCGCGAAGCCGGCGGCGAAATAGGCCGCGCGCACCAGCAGCGATCCATCCCCGCGATAATCCTCGATCAGCAGCCCCCAGAGATGGCCGAACGCCACCACCAGCGCGAGCACCGCGCGCATCGCGTCCATCTGATACCAGGCCGGCGCGGCGTCCGGCTCGGGCGCGGCGGCCATGCTCAGCCGCGCGTCCGCTCGATCAGCGCCTGCGCCGCCGCCGGCGCGCGCACCTTGCCGCCATGGATGAAGAAAACGAACGTGTCGCGCGGTTGCTCGGGCGGCGTCCTGGCCTCGACATAGGGCAGCCCGGCGGGGACGCCACCCGCCGCCCACAACTTCGCCGCATCCGCCCAGCGATCGATGTCGGGCTCGGGATAGCAGAGCGGGTTGGCGTCCTCGCCCTTCTCCAGCCGGGCATAGACGAAGTCCGCGGTGACATCGGCGATCGCCGGATATTCGGGCGAATCGGCGAACACGATGGCCGCGCCCGCGTCGCGGCACATCGCGATGAATTCGGGCACGGCGAAACTCTCATGCCGCACCTGGATCGCGTGGCGCAGCTTCACGCCCTCATGCGCAGCCGGCAGCAGCTTGAGGAACGCGCCGAAATCCTGCGCGTCGAACTTCTTGGTCGCCATGAACTGCCACAGGATCGGCCCGAGCTTCTCCCCCAGCTCGACGATGCCCTGGCCGACGAACCTCGCCACCGATTCGCCCGCCTCAGCCAACACCTTGCGATTGGTGCAGAAGCGCGACGCCTTGACCGTGAACATGAAATCATCGGGCACCGTCGAGGCCCAGCCCGCGAAGGTCGCCGGCTTGAACCCCGAATAATAGGTGCCGTTGATCTCGATCGCGGTCAGCTGGCGGCTGGCGAATTCGAGTTCCTTCTTCTGGCTCAGACCCTCCGGATAGAAGGTCCCGCGCCAGGGCTCGAAGGTCCAGCCGCCAATCCCGATTCGAATCGATCCGTCGCTCATGCCGCGTGTCTAGCCCGCGGCACCGCGCCGAACATCACGAAATGCGCTTCCAAACCTGCTGCTTGCAGATCAGGCCGGCCAGCACACAGCCCTTGCCGGTCATCGCATCGCCCTCGACCTTCATCTGCCCGGCAAAGGTGCGGTTGAGGTCGGGCACGAACACGCGGCCCTTATATTCGCCGGGCGCGACGCGCCGGAAATCGCGGAACAGGTTCGATCCGACCAGCTTTTCGGTGCCGCCGCGGCGCGCATCGGCCTTGGCCTTGTCGCTCGCCCAGATGACGGTGCCGCACATCCGGTCGCCGCCGCATGGCCGCAGGCGGATATGGACGGTGTTGCCCGGATTGCGCCAGTCGCTCGCCGCCGGCATCGCCACATCGCCGCCGGCGCTCGCACCCGGCGTCATCGCGACGATCAGCGCGCCGGCGAGCGCAGCGGTCCAGCGGCGCGGGCCGGTCGCCCGCCGTTTCGTTGCGCTGATCTGCATGAAATACCTCTTCGCTTACGCTTCACTCGCCCGATCCGACACGATCGGCACCGCCTTGTGCACAGACAAATGGGTACGCGACCCGGCACGAAAAGGGCCGGAAAGGGGCAATTTCCGAAACACAGCGTGCAGAAATAGAAATGGCGGCCGAAGCCGCCATTTCCGCGAAAGACCTGGTCCGGCAGCCGTCAGGGGCTGTCGGGATGGCTGTCGCCGCTGGTTGCGGCGAGGATGCCGAGGATGATCGCGATGACCGCAATTGCAGGGATGATGAAGCCGCCCCGCAATTCGTTGCTCTCGTCGGCCGCGGTCGCCGCACGCGCCGGGCTTCCCGACAGGCTCAGCGACTGGGCCGAATTGGCCTGCGCCGCGCCGATGCCCGCAAGCATCAGCGCCGCGCTCGCCGCGGCAATAATGGTCTTCTTCATGGAACAGTCCCCTTTCAAGCGCTGATAATCTGCGCTGGCGCTAAACGCAGTGATGCTAAAGTGGTTGCCTGATCATCGTCATCCCCGCGCGGGGCGAATGGCGGCCAAGGATCTCGCGCGCAGGCCATAAGGACTCGAGGGTTCGGCGATACCGGCTGCAACTGCCGAGACGCCCGCCAAAACGGCGACTGGAGCGGGCGAAGGGATTCGAACCCTCGACCCCAACCTTGGCAAGGTTGTGCTCTACCCCTGAGCTACGCCCGCTCTCTGGCGCCTTGTGCCCGCTCGGAAAACCGAGGGGGCGGGGCAAGGTGGCGGCCTCTAGCAGCGAGGTGGGGGGTCCGCAAGCCCCGAATCGCACGATGCAAAAGGGGTTGGCCGCTGCGGCACGAACGCCCACATAAGGCGCCTGTTCTGACCAATAGGGAATCGCCGTGGCCACGCTGGGACTGTCCGCCGCCGACAAGGATGCCGTCGAGGCATTTCGCAAGGATATCGTCGAACCGTCGATGACGAAGCTCGTCATCCTCGACTTCTGGGCGGAATGGTGCGGACCCTGCAAGGCGCTGGCGCCGCTGCTGGAAAAGGTCGCGGCGGACTATGCCGACAAGGGCGTGATCCTCGCCAAGATCGACGTCGATGCCAACCAGTTCATCGCCGCACAGTTTCAGGTGCGCTCGATCCCCACGGTCTATGCGATGTTCCAGGGCCAGCTCGTCGCGGACCTCACCAACGCGCGCACCGAAGCGCAGCTTCGCGCCAATCTCGACCAGATCCTCAAGCAGATTCCGGTCGAGAGCGAAGCGGCACAGCAGGAAGCCGAACTCGAGCCGCTGCTGGCGATGGCCGAGGAGGTGCTGGCGGGCGGCGACAATGAGCGCGCACTGTCGATCCTCGACCAGATCGGCGAGATGGCGCCCGGCCATCCGCTGGTAGCGGCGGGCCGCGCCCGCGCGCTGACCGCGCTCGGCCGGCTGGACGAGGCGGCCGCCGCACTCGACGCGCTGCCCGAAGACGTCGGCAAGGCGCCCGAGGTCGAACGCGCGCGCGCGGCGCTGACGCTGGCGCAGGAAGCGCCCGCCGACGACGAGCTCGGCGACATCCGCGCGCGCGCCGCGACCGGCGACATGGCGGCCCGCTACGAGCTGGCCGGCGCGCTGATGGCGAGCGACCGCGAGGGCGCCGCCGACACGCTGCTCGCGATGATCGCCGAGGACCGCGAGTGGAATGAGAGCGCCGCGCGCGCGCGCCTGCTCAAGCTGTTCGAGGCGGTCGGGCTGGAAGACCCGTGGGTTTCGGCGCAGCGCCGCAAGCTTTCCGCCATCCTGTTCGGATGAGCACCCGGCTCTCCGTGTTTCCGCTGGCGGGCGCATTGCTGTTCCCGCGGATGCACCTGCCGCTGCACATTTTCGAGCCGCGCTACCGCGCGCTGGTGACCGACAGCCTCGCGCGCGACCGGCGCATCGGCATGATCCAGCCCCGTCCGGGCTTCATCGAGCGGCATGGCGAACCGCCGCCGCTGTTCGAGATCGGCTGCGTCGGCCGCATCGCCGAGGTCGAGGCGCTCGACGATGGCCGCTTCGACATCGTGCTGGAGGGCCTGTCGCGCTTCCGCATCACCCGCGAGCTCGACGTCACGACGCCGTTCCGCCAGGTCGAGGCCGAGCTGATCGCCGATCCCGAAGACGAAGTGCTGGCGATGGGCGACCGCGCATCGCTCGAACTCGAATCGCGCCGCTTCGCCGACGCGCAGGGCTATGCGGTCGACTGGGAAGCGGTCACGCGGCTCGACGACGAGAACCTCGTCAACGGCATCGCCCAGATCGCCCCGTTCGACCCCGCCGCGAAACAGGCGCTGCTCGAAGCGAACACCCTGCGGGATCGGGCCGAGCTGACCGTGCAGCTGATGCAATTCTTCGGCCGCCACGAGGGCGACGAAGGAACGCTGCAGTAAGCGCTATGCCAGCTCGCCGTGCAGCAATCGCGGCGTCGCGCCAGACTCACCCCGCGCCTCGGCCATGAACCAGTTCTTGAGCGCCGGCACCTTGTCCACCGCGGACAGGCCGAAGCGGCGCGCGGCGTGGGCGGTCTTGCCGGGAATGCCGAACAGATGCGTCAGCGCGTCGGTGGCGACCGACACCATGAAGGTGTCGAGGCTGCGCCAGCGCTGATAGCGCGCGAGCAATTGCGCGTCGCCCATGTCGAGCCCGAGCCGCTTGCCTTCGACCAGCACCTCGACCAGCGCGGCGACGTCGCGGAAGCCGACATTGACCCCCTGTCCCGCGATCGGGTGGATGCCGTGCGCAGCGTCGCCGACCAGCGCCAGCCGCTGCGCCGTGATCGTCGCGGCATGATGGAAGCCGAGCGGATGGCTGAAGCGCGGCCCCAGCGGACCGAGCTTGCCGAGGAAGCCGCCCATCTTCTTTTCCGCCTCGGCGAGGAAGCCGCGTTCGGACAGCTTCATCATCCCCGCTTCCTCGTGCCGCTTGACCGACCATACGATCGCCGAACGATGCCCGGCCGCGTCGTCGACCAGCGGCAGGATCGCGAACGGCCCCTGCGGATAGAAGATCTCGAACGCGACATTCTCGTGGCTGTGCTCGTGATGGAGCGAGGTCACGATCGCCGAATGATCGTAGGTCCAGCGCGCGACGTTGAGATGCGCCGCGTCGCGCGTCGGCGAGTTGCGCCCCTCCGCCCCGATCAGCAACCGCGCGCTCACCGTCTCCCCGCTGCTCAGCAGCGCGGTCACGCCATGCTCGCCGCGCTCGACCGACACCGCTCGCGTCTTCATCCGCACATCGGCGAGCGGCGCGTCGTTCGCCGCCGCCATCAGCGCCGCGCGCAGATGGCGGTTCTCGAACATCGTGCCAAGCGCGCCCTCGCCGTCGAGCGGATCGAAGTCGAGCTTGCCCGGCTCCAGCCCATCGCTCACCCGGATGCTCTGTATCGGACAGCCCTTGCCCGCCAGCCGTTCGGCGACGCCGATCGCTTCGAGCATCCGCATCGGCGCGGCGGCAATGGCCGAGGCGCGGCCGTCATGCGCCGCCGCCAGGATCACCTCGGGGTCGGCGAAATCGACGACGATGCTGGAAATGCCATGCTTGTCGAGGGCAATGGCAAGCGCACTCCCCACGAGCCCACCGCCAAGGATGAGAAGGTCCGCCTGAGTCATATGCGGCGAGTAACGCAGCGGCTGCCTTGACGCCAGAGTCCGCACGGTAGAGAATCCGCGAACGTAATTCGAACATCCTTGGGGCGGGACATGGCGAGCCGGGTGCAGCCGATGCTGTGGCGTGACACGATGAAGGCGGGGGCGAAACGCAGCGGCGCACTGATCGGTGCGATCGCGTTGTTCGTGCTGACCGTGGCCGCGGTGCTCGCGGTGGGGACCTATAGCGGCGGCGATCCGTCGTTCAACACTGCCTCGGGCGGTCCCGCGCAGAACCTGCTCGGCACGCCGGGCGCCTATCTCGCCGACCTGCTGCTCGCGCTCGCTGGGCTTCCGGTCGTACTGCTCGCGCCGGTCGGGCTGATCGTCGGCCTGCGCTTGTGGCGCGGCGAGCCGGTAGGCCGCTGGAGCCGGATGCTGCGCGGCGCGGCGCTCGGCATTGCGCTGATGGGCGCGGCGCTCGCCTTCGTGTCGAGCCGTTCGGTGCTCGAACTGCCCGGCGGCTGGGGCGGGATCGTCGGGCTGTCGCTGGCCAATCTGGTGCGCTGGCTGCTCGGCCTCACCGGCGCGCCCGCCGCCGTGCTGTGGGGCGGACGCGTCATCGGCCTGATCTGCGGCATCGGCGGCGTGGTCATCTGGGCGCGCAGCGTCCAGATCGATGTCAGCCGCCACCTCCAGCTGCCGCGCCGCGAACGCGCCGCCGCCGGAGCGGACGAAGAATTCGACGACGACAGCGCCGACCTGTTCACCCCCGCCGCGCCCAAGCCGCGCAAGATCGCGCTGCCCGAGACCCGCCCCGGGCCGGTGATCGCCGAGCGCACCGCGCCGCCCGCCCCGCCCAAGGCCGCCAAGCCCGTCCAGGCGAGCCTCGACTTCAAGGAGAATTACCAGCTCCCCTCGCACGAATTGCTCAAGCAAGGCCCCAAGAGCGGCAGCACCGCGATCGACAAGGCGGCGCTCGAACGCAATGCGCGCCTGCTCGAATCCGTGCTCGACGACTTCCATGTGAAGGGCCAGATCGTCGAGGTCCGGCCCGGCCCGGTGGTGACCATGTACGAGCTCGAACCCGCCAGCGGGATCAAGGCGAGCCGCGTGGTCCAGCTCGCCGACGACATCGCGCGCAACATGTCCGCGGTCTCCGCCCGCGTCGCCACGATTCCCGGCCGCAGCGTGATCGGCATCGAACTGCCCAACGCCAAGCGCGAAGCGGTCAATCTGCGCGAGCTGATCGACAGCGACACCTTCATCGACATGGGCGCGCAGCTGCCTTTGGTGCTGGGCAAGAACATCGCCGGCGATCCGGTCATCGCCGATCTCGCGCCGATGCCGCATCTGCTGGTCGCCGGCACCACCGGCTCGGGCAAGTCGGTGGGCCTCAACTGCATGATCCTCTCGCTGCTCTACCGGCTCACCCCGGACCAGTGCCGCATGATCATGATCGACCCAAAGATGCTCGAACTGAGCATGTACAAGGGCATCCCGCATTTGCTCGCCGACGTCGTCACCGATCCGCCCAAGGCGGTGCGCGCGCTCAAATGGGCGGTCGAGCAGATGGAGGAGCGCTATCGCATGATGGCCTCGGTCAATGTGCGCAGCCTCGGCAGCTTCAACGACAAGGTCCGCCAGGCGCTCGCCAAGGGCCAGAAGCTCGGCCGCAAGGTACAGGTCGGTTACGATCCCGACACGCGTCAGCCCATCTATGAAGAGGAAACGCTCGACCTCACCCCGCTGCCGCAGATCGTGATCGTGGTCGACGAACTCGCCGACCTGATGATGACGGCGGGCAAGGAAGTCGAATTCCTGATCCAGCGGCTCGCGCAAAAGGCGCGTGCCGCCGGCATCCACCTGATCATGGCGACTCAGCGCCCCTCGGTCGACGTCATCACCGGCGTGATCAAGGCCAATTTGCCGACTCGGATCAGCTTCCACGTCACCTCGAAGATCGATTCGCGCACGATCCTGGGCGAGCAGGGCGCCGAGCAGCTGCTGGGCAAGGGCGACATGCTCTACATGCCCGGCGGCAAGCAGATCGCTCGCGTCCACGGCCCGTTCGTCAGCGACGAGGAGGTCATGGCGGTCGCCGATCACTGGCGCTCACAGGGCGCCCCCGATTACATCCAGGCTGTCACAGAGGAGCCCGAGGGCGAGGAATTCGCACTAGACGGCGCCCCGACCGGCGAGGACAGCGCCGAAGACCAGCTCTACCGCCGCGCCGCGCAGCTCGTCGCGGAGAGCCAGAAGGCCTCGACCTCCTGGCTCCAGCGCCAGCTGCGCGTCGGCTATAACAGCGCCGCGCGGCTGATCGAGCGGATGGAAAAGGACGGCCTCGTCTCGCGTCCCGACCATGTCGGGCGCCGCGAAGTGCTGATGGATCAGGACGGCCGGCCGCTCTGATTTCCTACTCGATATCCATCAAGTTGATCAGCCAGTCGTGGAACAGCTTGACCGGCCGCTGCTCCAGCGCGCGCGGGCGGCACACGAACCAGTAGCTGTACGGGCTCTTCACGGTCGGGTCGCCGAACAGCGCCGCGATGCGCGGGTCGTTCGGGTCGATCGTGTGCGAGCTGAGCATGAACGCCACGCCGACGCCCTGCGCCGCCGCCTCCAGCATCAGCGTGCCCGAATCGAACAGGTCGATCGCCACCGGCTCGAGGTCGGGCAGGCCGATCGCCGCGCGCCAGATCTCGAAGCTGTCGGCCATGTCGCGATGCGCCAGCACGCTGTAGCCGGCGAGCTGCGCCGGATCGGTGATCGCGTCCGGCCCTTCGGCCAGCGCGCGCGCCGCGATCGGGCGGATGCGGTTGCGGTCGAGCCGCCGCGCGTACAGCGTCGGCTCGATGTCGCGCGCCAGCACGATCGCCGCGTCGAGACCGTCACCCAATCGCGACATGCCATGCCCGCCGGTGTCGATGTCGAGGTGAAGCTGCGGATGCGCCGTGCGCAACTCGTGCAGGTAGGGCAGCAGCCGCTGGGTCGCGAACAGCGACGGCGTGCCGAGCCGCAGCCGCAGCAGCTCGGCGCCGCTGGTCATGCTCTCGATCGCGTCGCTCATCGTGTCGAGCGCCGGCGCGATCAGTCCGAGCAGCCGCTCACCTTCGGCGTTCAGCTTCATCGACTGGTGCCGCCGCTCGAACAATTGCTTGCCGATAAACCGCTCCAGCGCCTGCACGCGGCGGCTCAGCGCGGGCGACGACAGCGCCAGTTCCTCCGACGCGGCCTTGACCGAACCCAGCCGCGCGACTTGCACGAACGCCTCGATGGCGGTGAGGGGAGGGAGCCTGCGCATGATTGTTTTGTGTGGTGCAGCGTTTCCATTTGCAACCCATTACGGTTGCGAGCGGGAGTGAAGTGGCCTTTATGGGCAGCTTACAACGGAATTGTGACAGATTGCAGAAATTGCAATCGCGATGATTCCTTTCGCACTTGCACAAAACTACGCTGCACTGCACATAGAGCAGGCCTTTCAGGCATCCTCTCCTAAACCTTTCAAAGGGTCGGTCTTCGGACCGGCCCCTTTTTTTGCCCGAATCGCGGGCGAAACGGTTTCGCCCTAGCCGATGCGGAACCGCATGCCTATCTGCGCGTCCACCCTTGCAGGGAAGGAGAGCCGATGGCCGACACCGAAACACCCGCGCGCAAATATCAGGTCGCCAATGCGCGCCCGGAGGACAGCGGCCGCGGGCTTGCGCATCTGCCGCGCACGCTGATGACCGAACTCGGCGTCCAGCAAGGCGACGTCATCGAAATCGTCGGCAAGCGCAGTACCCCGGCACGCGCGGTCTTCCCCTATGCCGAGGACGAGGGGCTCGAGATCGTCCGCATCGACGGGCTCCAGCGCGCCAATGCCGGGGTCGGCTCGGGCGATTTCGTCGAGATCCGCCGCGCCGAATCGCGTCCCGCCACCCGCGTCGTGTTCGCCCCGGCGCGCAAGGACCTGCGGCTCGAGGGCTCGTCCAACGCGCTCAAGCGCACCTTTATCGGCCGCCCGCTATGCCAGGGCGACACCGTCTCCACGGTCGGGCAGCAGCGCGTCCAGAACACGCCGGCCGACGTCATGCAGCATCTGCGCGGCGCGCCCGCTTATGCGCTTCAGGAAATCCGCCTACTGGTCGTCTCCGCGACGCCGCGCGGCATCGTCCATATCGACGAGAATACCGAGATCGAGCTGCGCGCCGATTTCGAGGAGGCCAAGGAATTGCGCCGCGCCGACGTTACCTATGACGATGTCGGCGGCATGGCCGCGACGATCGACCAGCTGCGCGAGATGGTCGAGCTGCCGCTGCGCTATCCCGAACTGTTTCAGCGGCTCGGCGTCGATCCGCCCAAGGGGGTGCTGCTGCATGGCCCGCCCGGCACCGGCAAGACGCGCCTCGCCCGTGCCGTCGCCAACGAATCCGATGCGCAATTCTTCCTGATCAACGGGCCGGAGATCATGGGCTCGGCCTATGGCGAGTCGGAGAAGAAGCTGCGCGAGGTGTTCGAGGAAGCGGCGAGCAATGCGCCCTCGATCGTGTTCATCGACGAGATCGATTCGATCGCGCCCAAGCGCGGACAGGTCTCGGGCGAGGCCGAAAAGCGCCTCGTCGCGCAGCTGCTGACGCTGATGGACGGGCTGGAGGCGCGCGCCAACATCGTCGTCATCGCTGCGACCAACCGGCCCGAGGCGATCGACGAGGCGCTGCGCCGACCCGGCCGCTTCGACCGCGAGATCGTGGTCGGCGTGCCCGACGAGCGCGGCCGGCGCGAGATCCTCGGCATCCACGCCCGCGGCATGCCGCTCGGCGAAGGCGTCGATCTCGCCGAACTGGCGCGCACCACCTTCGGCTTTGTCGGCGCCGATCTGGCGGCGCTGGCGCGTGAGGCGGCGATCGAGGCGGTGCGGCGAATCATGCCGCGGCTCAACCTCGAGGACAAAACCGTCCCGGCCGACGTGCTCGAGACCCTCGCCGTCACGCGCGAGGATTTCGTCGAGGCGCTGAAGCGCGTCCAGCCGAGCGCGATGCGCGAAGTCATGGTGCAGAAGCCCAACGTCCATTGGGAGGATGTCGGCGGCCTCGACGACGCGCAGATGCGTCTCAAGGAAGGCGTCGAGCTGCCGATGAAGGACCCCGACGCGTTCCGCCGCCTCGGCATCCGCCCGGCCAAGGGCTTCCTGCTCTATGGCCCGCCCGGCACCGGCAAGACCTTGCTGGCCAAGGCGGTGGCGCGCGAGGCGGAGGCGAACTTCATCGCCACCAAGTCGAGCGACCTGCTGTCCAAATGGTATGGCGAGTCCGAGCAGCAGATCGCGCGGCTGTTCGCCCGCGCGCGGCAGGTCGCGCCGTGCGTGATATTCATCGACGAGCTCGACAGCCTCGTGCCCGCGCGCGGCAGCGGCATGGGCGAACCGCAGGTGACCGAGCGCGTGGTCAACACGATCCTCGCCGAAATGGACGGGCTCGAAGAGCTGCAATCGGTCGTGGTGATCGGCGCGACCAACCGCCCGAACCTGATCGATCCCGCACTGATGCGGCCGGGCCGGCTCGACGAGCTGATCTATGTCGGCGTGCCCGACAAGGCCGGGCGCGAGCGCATCCTGCGCATCCAGACTGCCAAGATGCCGCTCGCCAAGGATGTCGATCTGGCCGAGGTCGCGGCGCGCACCGAGCGTTTCACCGGTGCCGATCTGGAGGATGTGACGCGTCGCGCTGGCCTTGCCGCGCTGCGCGAATCGCTCGCCAACCGGGAAGTGACGATGGCGCATTTCGAGGCGGCGCTGGCCGATTCGCGCGCCACCGTCACGCCCGAGATGGAGGCCGAATATGCTCAGATCGTCGCCAGGATGAAGCAGGATGCGGTGGCGCTGAACCCGATCGGGTTCATCGCGCCGGGGATGCTCCAGGGCCGCGGGACGAAGGTCGAAGACTGAACCAGCCGTAAAGGACAAGCAGGACGAGCAGGGCGGCCGCGGACAGATAGGGCAGCGGCCGCCACAGCCCGTACAGCAGCACGCCGATCGACGGTCCAAAAATATAGGCCGCGCCATTGATCGAGGTGACCTTGCCCGCCACCGACCCCTGCGCGCCCTGCCCGACCGCCAGCGACGAACCGGCGGTGAAGCCGGGCCGCGAGAAGCCGAAGCCAAGCGTCGCCAGCGCATAGCCTGTCGCAATGCCGTAGAGCGTCGTCGCGCTGCCGGTCGCGATGCAGCCCAGCGCGCTCAGCGCCAGCCCGCTCAACATCAGCGCGCGCGGGGACAGGTTGAGCAGCGGGATGACCCCCCATTGCGCGAGCAGCGCGGCGCCCGCGCCCATCATCAGCACGAGGCCGGTCGCCTCGATCGCCTCGATCGGCGGCACGCCCAGCCGGTCGATGATCAGGAAGCCGATCACCTGCCCCGCCGCCGCCTGGGCATGGCCAAGCACGAGGCCGCAGATCATCCAGGCGCGCACGCGCGGATCGAAAAAGCCGACCGGCTCGGTCTTTAGCGCCGTTGCGGCGGTGACGCTGGCGCCGCTCGCCTGCCCGCCGATCGAGGGATAGCTCGACACCGCGCCCTGGCTCACCGCCGCATCGACGTCGCGCGGCAGCAGGCGGGCGACGACGAACAGCATTGCCAGCGCCGCGACGCTGCAGATCAGCGCAGGTCCGGCCAGCCCGATTGCCGGCCCGCCGCGCCACAGATGGCCCAGCACCAGATAGGGCGAAATCGCCGGGCCGAGGATCGTGCCGAGGCCGAAGGCCGAACCCAGCAGCGTCAGTGCGCGCGTCCGCTCCTCGCGGCTGGTGCGCGCGGCGACGATCGCCTGCACCGCCGGCGGCGCGGCGGATCCAAACGCGCCATAGATCATCCGCGCGACGACGAAGCAGGCAAAGGCCGTGGCCGGCGCGATCCAGCCATTGATCCCGGCGGCCAGGAAAATACCGCACAGGAACAGCGACGCGGCGAGTCCGACCTGCCCGATCAGCACCATTCGCCGCCGCCCGGTCCGGTCGGAGCGGTTGGCCCAGAAGGGTGCGACCACCGTCCACAGGATCGCCGAGACCGAAAACGCCGCCGCCACCGCGCTGTCGGGTACGCCGAGCGAGCGGCCGAGCGCGGGCAGCACCGACTGCATCGCGGTATTGCCCGCGGCGATCGTTAACATCACCAGGAACAGGATGGTGAAGGTGCGGTCGAACCGGATCGGCGTCATTCGCGCCGCCAGCCATAGCCGCGCTCGACCCGCGTCACCTGCAACTCGTACCAGTCGTACCAGCGCACACGGCCGAGCTCGCGGATGCGCGCATGTTCGGGATGATCGCGCCACGCCCGCGCCGCCGCGTCATCGTGCCAAAAGCTGATCGTGATCCCCAGCCCGTCGCCGCCGCGAACGCTCTCGAGACCGGCATAGCCGGGCTGCTGCAGCGCGAGCGCGGCCATCGCCGCCGCGGCTGCTTCATAGCCTGCATCATCCTGGGACGTCCGCTGCGACGTGAAAATGACGGCGACCTGCCCCGTGCGTGCGTGGCTCTGCATAGTCCGAGGCTTAGGCATTTGGGCTTCGGACGCAACCGCCACGGCGCAAAGGACGTTTGAGAGCCAAGTGCCTGATGACAGATGCATTGCAACTGTCCTACAGCGTCGCGACACCGACAAAGGGAAGTTGATGAACGGTTCGACCACGATCGCGCGGCGCAAGCGCAAGGCCGCGCGCCCGCTCTCCCCCCAGGCGCTGTTTCTTCAGGGTTTCTTCAAGCATCCGGTGATGGTCGGCTCGATCATCCCGTCGTCGAACAAGCTCATCCGCAAGATGCTGGCTAGGGTCGACTGGGACAATACCAAGGTCTTCGTGGAATATGGCCCCGGCGTCGGCACCTTCTGCCGCGCGATCCTCGACCGGCTCGGGCCGGACGCCAAATATATCGCGATCGACACCAATCCCGATTTCGTCGCCTATCTGCGGCACACGATCGTCGATCCGCGCTTCTCTGCCATTCACGGCTCGGCGGCCGACGTGAACGCGATCGTCGCCGATCATGGCGCCGATCATGCCGATTTCGTGCTTTCGGGCCTGCCCTTCTCGACGCTGCCGGCCGGGGTCGGTGAGGTCATCGCCGAAGCGACGCATCGCGTGATCCGGCCCGGCGGCGCGTTTCTCGTCTATCAGTTCAACCCCAATGTCCGCAATTTCCTGACTCCGCACTTCCCGCGCATCGATGCCGACATGGAATGGTGGAACGTGCCGCCCGCCCAGCTCTGGTGGGCGTGGAAGGATGAAGCGGCGGATTGACCTGAGGCGCCGGGAAGCACACATCCGGCGCATGGATCAGCTCAATCTTTCCGAATCGGAGTGGCGCCAGCGGCTCACCCCGGCGCAATATCACGTGCTGCGCGAGGCCGGGACCGAGCGCGCCTTTTCGGGCCATTACGACAGCAACAAGGCCGACGGCGTGTATCGCTGCGCCGGTTGCCAGCTCGACCTGTTCGACAGCGACGACAAATATGATTCGGGATCGGGCTGGCCGAGCTTCACCCGGCCGGTCGCGGACGGCCGCATCACCGAACATGGCGACACCGCGCACGGCATGGTCCGCACCGAAGTCCGCTGCGCGCGCTGCGACGGACATCAGGGCCATGTCTTCCCCGACGGCCCGCCGCCGACGGGCCTGCGTTACTGCATCAATTCGGTCGCGCTCGATTTCCGCCCCCGCAGCGAAGATTGACCTACAACAACGCCCGCTTGTGACAGCCGCGGTTCACGCGTAATCACGCACAGACCCGCCCATGGCCAAGCGATCCCCCCGACAGCCTTCGAAGTTCCGCCGCATCATCAAATGGGTGTTCGGCATCGGCATCGCGCTGGGTATTGCCGGGCTCGTTGCGCTGGTGATCGCGGTCTATACCGCGCGCGCCTCGCTGCCGAGCTACGAGGAGCTCAAATCCTCGCCCAACGGCCAGATGATCCGCGTCCACGCCGCCGACGGCACGGTGATCGTCTCGCTCGGCCCCAGCTATGGCGAGTGGATCGAATATTCGAAGATCCCCGCGCCGATGCGCGACGCGATGGTCGCGATCGAGGATCGCCGCTTCCGCTCGCACTGGGGCGTCGATCCGGTCGCGCTCGCCCGCATCACCAAATTCGCGATCGACAATCGCGGCACCGACCGCCGCCTGCAGGGCGCCTCGACCATCACCCAGCAGGTCGCGCGCACGATCTTCCTGTCGAACAAATACGATATCGGCCGCAAGCTGCGCGAGATGATCCTTGCGCTCGCGCTCGAGCGCAAGTTCACCAAGGATCAGATCCTCGAACTCTATCTCAACAAGGTCTATTTTGGCGGCGGCGCCTATGGCATCGACGCCGCGTCGCGCACTTTTTTCGGCCATCCCGCGACCAATCTGACCCTCTCCGAATCCGCGGTCGTCGCGGGGCTGGTGAAGGCGCCGTCGCGCTATTCGCCGACCGCCGACGCGCAGGCCGCGATCGACCGCGCCAGCGTCGTGCTCGACGTGATGGTCGAGACCGGCGCGCTCACCCGCGTGCAAGCCGACGCCGCACGTCCGGCCGAGGTCAAGCTCGCCGCCGCGCCCAAGCAGAACAGCGTGCGCTATTTCACCGACTGGGCGCTGCCGCAGCTCGAAGTGCTAATCGACGAGACCGTCGCCCCGCTCGACGTGTGGACGACGATCGACCTCAAGATGCAGAACGCGGCGACGCAGGCGATCCAGTCGAACACCCCGGCAGGCGCCCAGGGCGCGCTGGTCAGCCTCGACCGCGACGGCGCGGTGCGCGCGATGGTCGGCGGGCGCGATTACGTCTCGTCGATCTACAACCGCGCGACGCAGGCGACACGCCAGCCGGGATCGGCATTCAAGCTGTTCGTCTACCTCGCCGCGCTCGAAGCCGGCCACAAGGTCGACGACCGCATCGTCGACGAACAGGTGACGATCAACGGCTGGAGCCCGCGCAACAATAGCGGGCGCTTCTCGGGCGAGATGACGCTGCGTTCGGCCTTCGCCTATTCGATCAACACCGTCGCGGCGAAGCTGGGGCAGGAAGTCGGCTTCGGCACGGTCGCCGACATGGCGCGCCGCTTCGGCATCACCACCCCGATCAACACCCAGCCGGCGATGGTGCTCGGCACCAGCAACGTCCGCCTGATCGACATGACCCGCGCCTTCGCCTCGGTCGGGCAGAAGGGTGTGGCGGTGACGCCCTATGCGATCACCCGTGTCACCGCGAACGGCGCCGTGATCTACCAGCATGAGGTCGATACCTCGCGCGTGCTGGTCGCGCCCTATGTCGCGGCGCAGATGACCGACCTCTTGCAAACCGCGGTCAATGCCGGGTCCGGCCGCGCCGCGCAGATCGGGCGCCCGGTCGCGGGCAAGACCGGCACGACCAGCTCGAACAAGGATGGCTGGTTCCTCGGCTTCTCCTCGGGCCTCACCACCGGCGTGTGGATGGGCCGCGACGACGCCAAGCGCGTCGGCGGGCTGCAGGGCGGCACCGCCCCGGCGCGCGCCTTCGCCGCCTTCATGAAGCCCGCCACCGCCGGCCGCGCCGTCGAACAGTTCGACACCGAGGTGACGCTGCCCGAATGGCAGATCGAACCCGACGAAGAAGCCTATGGCGCGCCCGACAACGCCATCTATGTCGATGAGGACGGCAATCCGGTCCCGCGCGAGGAGGTCAATCCCGACGCGGTGCAGGGCCGCGAGGACGCGCCTGCGCCCGGCGAGGAAGAGACGCTCGACGACGACTGGCTCGACCGCATGACCGGCCGCAATGCGCCGCCGCGTGACGCGCCCCCCTTGCGCCAGGACCCGTCACGCCAGCCAGCGGAACGTGTGCCCCCGCGCGATGGCCCGCGCGAGCTGCCCCGTCCGCTTCAGGAAGCGCGCCCGAACGAGTGAAGCCGCATCGCGTTGGCGCGCAGCCAGGCGCGCTCGCGTGACGGTTCGCGGCCATAAAGCTCGCGCACCACGGCATGGAACGCGGCGCTGTGGTTCATGTGCACGCGATGCGCCACCTCATGCGCAACGGTCGCGCGCCGCACCTCGGGCGGGGCGAGGATCAGCCGCCAGCTATAGCGGATCACGCCCGACGCCGCGCAGCTGCCCCAGCGCCCCTTGGGATCGCCGACCGCCACGCGCGTCACCGTGACATCCGCCCTGGCGGCATATTCGGCGGTCTCGGCGCTCATCACCGCCAGCGCCTGGCGGCGCAGCCAGCGCTCGACCCGGCGCTCATAGCCTTCCCGCGGCCCGCCTGCGATCAGCTGCCCGTCGTCGAGCAACGGCGTGCGCGGGAAGCCGCTGTCCCAGCCGAGCCCGACCTCCTCGCCCAGATAGAGGATCGCCGCGCCCGGCTCGAACGGCACCGGCGCGGTGCGGCGGGCGAGCGCTCGCGCGATCCAGTCATGCTGGCCCTCGGCCCAGCGCAGCGCCTCGCCCACCGGCGCGCGCGGCGGCAGCGTCAGCCGCACCTGCCCGGTGGCGTTGTCGACCGACAATTTCATTCGTCGCGCGCGCGGGTGGCGGACGACCTCGATCCCGCTCACAGGATGCGATCGACCATATGGTGTTCGAGGTCCCCGGCGATATCCTCCGACACCGTCCAGCCGCGTGTCGATTCGCCGGCCTCGTGCACGCTCTCGCGGCTGCCGCTCACCAGATAATGCCAGTTCGGCAACGGCTCATCCGCGGCGCGCAGCCGGTAGGCGCAGGTCTGCGGCAGCCAGGCGATGTCCTCGACATTGTTGGCGTTCAGCCGCACGCATTCGGCGACATAGGCATGGCGGTGCTTGTAATCGCTGCACATGCCCTGATCGCGGTCGAGCAGCCGGCACGCGACGTTGGTGGCATAGATTTCGCCGGTGTCGGCATCCTCGACCTTGTGCAGGCAGCATTTGCCGCAGCCGTCGCACAGGGCCTCCCATTGCGCGCGGTCGAGGGTCGAGAGCGGCTGCTCCCAAAAGGGCTTCACCCGATCCAGCGCTCGATCTCCGCGACGATCGCCTGCGGGGTCTGGTCCTGCGGCAGCAGCGCGATCGGCTCGCCCTTCGGCCCCATCAGATAGGCCTGCCGCCCATGATCCATCAGATAGCCGCTCGGCGTCTCGCGCTTCTGATAGGGCACGCGATAGGCCTTGGCCGCCGCATCGACCTGCGCTGGCGTGCCGGTCAGCCCGACCATGCGCGGATAAAAGGCGCTGGTGAATTGCTTGACCACCTTGGGCGTGTCGCGTGCCGGATCGATGGTGACGAACACCGGCACGATCTGCGCGGCGAGCTTGGGGTTGCGCTTGTCCAGTTCCTTCATCGCGCCGCCGATATTCTGCACGTCGACCGGGCAGACATCGGGGCAGAAGGTGTAGCCGAAATACATGATGCGGTATTTGCCGGCGAAATCGCTGTCCTTCACCGTCTTGCCGTCGCCGTCGGTCAGCGTGAACGGCCCGCCGATCGAGGCCCCGGCGAGCGGCGCGTCGGCCAGCGACTTCTTGGGCGCCTCGACCGCACCGCAGGCGGCAAGGCAAAGCGCGGACAAAATGGCGATAAACCTGTTCATGGCGCCGCCAGCCATGATCTGATAGGGCGCGGCTTGCAAGGTCGCGTTCAACTATTGGGGCTTGTTTCAATCATGGCTTTCCGTTCGTCCCGGCCCGTCCTCGCCGCGGCGCTTATCGCACTGACGCTTCCGATGTCGCTGCCCGCCGCCGCGCAGCAGCGGTCCGACAGCTACACCTTCCTCGAAGCGGTGCGGAAGCAGGATGGCAACAAGGTCACCGAGATGCTCAACGAGCCCGGCCAGACCATCGTCAACGTCAAGGACGACCGCGGCGACGCGGCGATCCACATCGTCATCAAGCGCCGCGACAGCCTCTATCTGCGCTTCATCCTGGGGCGCGGCGGCAACATCAATCTCGAGGACGCGAGCGGCAACAGCCCGCTGATGCTGGCGGTCGAAGCGGCCTGGCCCGAAGGCGTCGCGCTGCTGATTCAACTGCGCGCCAACGTCAACCAGGCCAATCGCGGCGGCGAGACTCCGCTGATGCGCGCGGTGCAGCGCCGCGACGTCGATCTGGTCCGCACCCTGCTCGCCGCCAATGCCGATCCCGACCAGACCGACCGGCTCGCCGGCATGACCGCCCGCGATTACGCCGCGCGCGACACGCGCTCGCCGGTGATCGGGAAATTGCTCAAGGACGCGCCCAAGGTGCAGCGCAAGGGCACGTCGGCCGGGCCGAAACTCTAGACTTTAGGGCAAGCGGCACCAGCCCGCTCCCCCACCCGGCCACCCAGCAGCAGCGTAATCTATGGGTGGCCGGGTGGGGGAGCGGGCTGGTGCGGCAACCCAATTTAAGCACTCCAGCCCAACCCCTCGGCATCGGGGTCGGTCAACGTAATCACCCGCCGCGCGGCGCGGCGCGCGAAGGCCAGCGTGCATTTGCGCCGCGTCGCGCTGGCCAGCGGCTCGGTCCGCGCCTCGCGCACGATTGCGGCGTCATAGCGGTCGGCGACGATCACGCCGGCACGCTCGGGCAGAAAGCCCGGTGTTTCGAACGGCGACAGGTCGAACCCGGCCGGCACTGCCCAGAAAAAGCGGTCGCAATGCGCGAGATAGTTGGTCCATTTACCGTCGCCGAGCAGATCGGCGCGCGACACCTTGACCTCGACGATCACGATATTGCCGCGCGAATCGAGCGCCATCAGGTCGGCGCGGCGGCCATCGCCCAGCGGCACCTCGGCCATCGCCACGATATCGTGGCGCAGCAGCATGCGGCACACGCCGCGCGTAACCTCCGCGGTGAGCTGCGGAATGGTCAGTGAATCGAATGCGGGGGACAGCTGGCTGGCCATCCCCCGCATTTAGAACATTACACGAACGGGCGCTAGGCCCGTCCGGCGATTACCGATAGAAGATATGGTTGCCGACGCTGCCGACGCGCGCGCGGCGCCAGCCCGGCGACACGTAACGCGCATGGAAATAGAGCGCGTTCGAGACCTTGCTGTCCCATTTGTCGGCGCGCGCCACCTTGGCCACCGCGAGCGCGGTCTTCCACGCCTTGGCGCTCGCCGGCGGCTGCGGGATCGACCCGCCGCGCACGAACGAGAACTGGCCGCGCTGCTTGAGCACGCCGCACACGCTGCGCGGGAAGCGGCCCGAGCTGGTGCGGTTGAGAATCACTTCGGCGACGGCGAGCTGGCCTTCGAGCGGCTCGCCCTTCGATTCGTAATAGACACCGGCGGCGAGGCAGTTGAGCTCCTCGTCATCGACCGCCAGCGGCTGCGCGGCAACGGCAGCGGCGAGCGTCGCATAATCGGCGGGGTCGGTGAGGGCGGTTTCGGTGTCGGCGGGCGCATCAGCCTCGAGATCGGCGAGCGCTTCGGCCATGGTCGGAACCTGAGTCAGGTTCGGATCGTTAATGCCGGCCGTCGCGGGATCCGTCTCCTGGGCCATACCCGGGGCGGTCGCGCCGATGCCGGCGGCAATACAAATAGTCGCAGCCGCGATCATCGCGGCCCGTACAGAAAAGGTCATTAAACTTCGACAAATTGCGGTTGGCGCGCGATCCAGCCTGTCCCCTGATCAAATCCAGAAGGCTGGTCGGGCTTTTCCCCCCGACTGCGTAACCGGCGGCTTCACACCCCGACGGCACAACGCTCTTAAACTGCGCGCGCCTTGGCGGGATGGTTACGGTAAGTCAACCATCGGTCATGGTTTCAGCGGCGAACCGTTCCGCATCAGCGATATCCAGTTCAATCACCCACAGGTCGGGATCGCGGCTGCGGCGGCGCTGCCAATAGGCGAGGACGTCGTCATCCGCCTTGTCCGCGGGGCCGCTCTCGACCAGCGCGGATCGACCATCCGGACCGATTCGGCGTTCGAAAAACCGCGGATTTCTGCCGCGTTCGAGCGTCAGCACCAGGATCGCGCCGGCCTGCGCGTCGCCCTTCGCCAACACCATCGCACTGCCGCCTTCGGCGTTGACCCGGCGCACCAGCGCGTTGACGATCAGCCCGGCGGCGAGCCGCGGGCTCATCCCGCCCGGTAGCCGGGCAACCCGGCGAGCGGAATCCGTGATTTCATGAAGGTGCCGGTGCCGCGCGCAGCTTCCTCGCCGGTCTCGTCGATCAGCCGCGCTTCCGCGACGAACACGCGCCGTTGCCCGCTGACCCAGCGCCCCTCGGCGATCACCGGGCCGGGGCCGAGCGGCCGCGTGAACAGCAGGTTGAACGCGGTGGTCAGCAAAAACCGGTCGGTGACCAGGCTGTTGCAGGCATAAAAGGCGGCATCGTCGAGCATCTTGAAATAGCTCGTGCCATGCGCCGCGCCGCCGGCATGGAAATGGCGCTCGTCGATCGTGAAATGGATTCGCGCCTGCCCGCTCGCCGGAATCTCCAGCCGCGAATCGAAGAAGCGGTTGATCGGCGCGGCCGCATAGAGCGATTCGAGCGCACGGTAATGCGCCGCCGCCCCGACCGAATCAGGCCCGGACTCAGGCGGCGTCACGCGCCTCGACCCCGGTCAACAGCGCGAAGAGCGCGTCGGTCGAAGCCGCCCCGCGCAGCTTGGCGGTGAACGCCCGGTCGCGCAGCCGCCGCGACACTTTCGCCAGCGATTTGAGATGCTCCGCCCCGGCTTCGGGCGGCGAGAGCAGCACGAACACCAGATCGACCGGCAGATCGTCGACCGCGGCGAAGTCGATCGGCTTGTCGAGCCGCGCGAACAGCCCGGTCACCCCGGCCAGACCGGCGATCTTGCCGTGCGGAATGGCGATGCCGCCGCCGAACCCGGTCGAGCCCAGTTTCTCGCGCTCGGCGAGCCGCGCGGCGACCTCGCCAGCATCGAGTCCATAGGCGCGCGCCGCCGCCTCGCCGAGCAGCGCGAAGAGTTTCTTCTTGCTGCCCGCCGGGGTCCCCGAAAGCACCGCTTCGGGGATCAGGAGATCGCTGAGGTCGGTCATTCGCGTGGTCGTCAGGCAGCCCGGTTGGGTTCGACCCACCCGATCGTCCCGTCGGCGCGCCGATACACCATGTTGTAGTTGCCCGTCCCGCTATTCTTGAACAGCAGCGCATTGGTATTGCGCAGGTCGAGCATCATCACCGCGTCGGACACGCTGGCGTCGGGCACATCGACCCGCGTCTCGGCGATCACCGGCGGCGCGTCATGCACCTCTTCCTCTTCATCGGCGAGCTGGAACACGGTGTAGCCCGCATCATAGGCGGCATCGAGCGCCGCCTGGGCATGGCCATTGTTGCGGTCCTTGAGCCGGCGGACATAGCGGCGCAGCTGCTTCTCGATCTTGTCGGCGGCGCCGTCGAAGGCGAGATGCGCTTCCTGTTGCGCGGCGTGCGAGCCCTTGAGCACCAGCCCTTGCGTCACATGCGCGACGATGTCGCAGGTGAAGCCATAATCATGCGGCCCCTTGCCGAAGGTCACATGGGCGGAAATGGCGCGGGAGAAATATTTGTCGGCGATACCCTGGAGCCGGTCGGTAACGTGCTGCCGAATGGCCTTGCCCGTATCGACCTGATGACCCGAGACCCGGATATCCATGTTCTTTCTCCTTCTTGCCAGGATCAGCTAGGAACGCAGCTTTCCGGCGTCAACTCGACGCCGCAAGGCCCCATAACGGCTCCTCGAACCCGCCCATAAACGCGCGGTGGCGGGCCAGTTCCTCGTCACTCGGCGCAAAAACCCGCGCCGGACGCACATTATTCTTCGCGGCGACCCATTCGGGCCGGTCGCTGGCGGCGGCATGCTCGACCGCAAGGCCCAGCGCGATCTGCCGCCCGCCGGTCAGCTCGATGAACACTTGTGCCAGCAATTGCGCGTCGAGCAGCGCGCCGTGCAGCTCGCGCGCCGACAGGTCGATGCCGTACCGCACGCACAGCGCGTCGAGCGTGTGCTTGGCGCCGGGATGCCGGGAGCGCGCCATCTGCAGCGTGCACACGATCCGCTCGACGCTCAGCAGCGGCCGCCCGCACTGGCCGAGCTCGCCATTGATGAACCCATAATCGAACATCGCATTGTGCGCGATCAGCGGACAGTCGCCGAGAAACTCGATCAGATCGCCGCACACTTCAGGGAAGCGCGGCTTGTCCTTGAGGAACGCTTCGGACAGCCCATGCACGGCGAACGCCTCGGCCGGCATGTCGCGGTCGGGGTTGAGATAGGCGTGGAAGTGGCGCCCCGTGGGCACGCGATTGATCAGCTCGACACAGCCGATCTCCACCAGCCGGTGCCCGCCGTTGAAGCTGAGCCCGGTCGTTTCGGTATCGAACACGATTTCCCGCATGAGTCGGTTATCGGCCTTCCGCACGCGTGAGGCAAGCGATCACCGCACGCACCGAGTCACGCGTCTCCTCAAGCGAACCGCCCGTCGGAATCACGAAATCCGCACGCGCGCGCTTGTCCGGGTCGGGCAGCTGCTTCGCCAGGATCGACTCGAAGCGTTCGACCGTCATCCCCGGCCGCGCCAGCACCCGCGCGCGCTGCACTTCGGCGGGGGCCGACACCACGGCGATCTTGTCGACCTGCCGCCAGCCGCCGGCCTCGAACAGCAGCGGCACGTCGAGCACGACCAGCGGCGAGCCGCGATTCGACTCGAGAAAAACGCTGCGCTCATGCGCGACCGCGGGATGGACGATCGCCTCCAGCCGCTTGAACGCCGCCGGATTGCCGAACACCGCCTCGCCCAGCAGCGTGCGGTTCACCCCCAATTCGCTCGTCGTGTCGGGAAACGCCGCCTCGATCTCCGCCACCAGCCGCCCGCCCGCGCCTTGCAGCTTGTGGACCTCCGCATCGGCATCGAACACCGGCGCGCCTTCGCCGGCGAACATCGCCGCGACGGTCGATTTGCCCATCCCGATGGAACCGGTGAGGCCCAAGATGATCATTGGCTTATGATGGTCATGACGTCAGGAGCGCTCGCAACTCGCCATCGCGCTCGCGCGGCGGCGCGGCCCCGAAGAACAGCTCGAACGCCAGCGCCGCCTGACCGATCAGCATCTCCAGCCCATCGACCGTCTCCAGCTCGCGCGCCCGCGCCGCGGCGAGCAGTCCGGTCTCGAGCGGCGCATAGACCGCGTCATAGACGACCGCATCGTCGGGCAGGTTGGACAGGTCGAGATCAAGCGGCGGCTGTCCGGCCATACCCAGCGAGCTGGCGTTGACCAGCAGCGCCACCGGCGGGATCGGCGCGTCGAGCGGCACCGCATCGCCCTTCAACCCGAAGGTCGAGAGCAGCCCCATCGCCTTCAACGGCGAGCGGTTGAGGATCGTCACCCGGCTGACCCCGGCGCGCGCCAGCGCGAACAGCACCGCGCGCGCCGCGCCGCCCGCACCGACCACCGCGACCGGCGCGCCTTCGAGGTCGAACTCGGCGAGCGGCGCGTAGAATCCCGCGGCATCGGTATTGGTGCCGATCAGCGCGCCATCCTCGCCGCGAAACACCGTGTTGATCGCACCGATGGTCATCCGCACCCCGCCCGGATCGGGCACGTGATCGAGCGCCGCCACCTTGTGCGGCACGGTGATATTGCACCCGCGCCAGTCGGGATCGTCGCGGCGCGCGGCGAAGTACGCGGCCAGTCCGTCCGCCGTCACCAACGTCTTGCGATATTCGGCGTTCAATCCGAGCGCCTCGAGCCAGAAGCCATGGATCATCGGCGACTTGGAATGCGCGATCGGATCGCCGATCACCTCGGCAAACATGGTCATGACGTCAGCACCCCCCTGGTGCGCAGATAATCGAGGATGTTGAGCAACGGCATGCCGAGGATGGTATAGTGGCTGCCCTCCATCCGGCTGAACAGCTGCACCCCCGGCCCCTCGACTCGATAGCAGCCGACACAGCCCGAGATCGCCGGCCATTCCATGTCGAGATAGTCGCCAATGAATTTCTCCGACAGCGGCCGCACCCACAGCCTCGCGCGATCGACATGCCGCCACACCGCGCGGCCCTGCTCGGCGATCACCGCCGCGCTGTAGAGATCGTGGCGCTTGCCCGACAACAGCCGCAGGTGCCGCTCCGCATCCTCGCGGCTCACCGGCTTGTCGAGCAGCGTCCCGTCCTCGATCGCCACCACCGAATCGCACCCCAGCACCAGCGTCCCCGGCACACGCTGGCTGATCTTGAGCGCCTTCAGCTCGGCGAGCGCATCGGCGAGGTCGCGTGGGCCGACGTCGCCCATCCCCGCCTTGACCGCGTCCTCGTCGACATGCGCCGGCAGCGCCTCATGCGCCACGCCCGCCGCGGTCAGCATCGCGCGACGCGACGCGCTGGTCGAAGCCAGCACGATCATGTCGCGCGCGCCTGCGCCGAACGCTCGTTGCACAGATTGATGATCGCCGCCGCGGTCTCCTCGATCGAGCGCCGCGTCACGTCGATCACCGGCCAGCCATTGTCGGCGAACATCCGCCGCGCGAACGCCACTTCGCGCTGCACCGCATCGGCCTCGACATAGGCGGTCTCGGTCGCCTCGTTGAGCGCGAGCAGCCGGTTGCGCCGCACCTGGATCAGCCGCTCGGGGCTGGTGGTCAGACCCACCACCATCGGATGCTTGAGCTTGTAGAGCAGGGCCGGCGGCGGCGATTCGGGCACGACTGGAATGTTGGCGGTCTTGAACCCGCGATTGGCGAGATAGATCGAGGTCGGCGTCTTCGACGTGCGCGACACGCCGGCGAGCACGATGTCGGCCTCCTCCCAATTCTCCCAATTGACGCCGTCGTCATGCGCGATGGTGAACTGGATCGCATCGACGCGCGCGAAATAAGCCGCGTCGAGCGTGTGCTGCCGCCCCGGCCGCGCCTTCATCTCCTGCCCGAGCAGGCTGGAGAGCGCATGGTTGACCGGATCGAGCGGCGCCACCGCCGGCAACCCCATCGACCGGCACCGCGCCTCCAGCGTGCGGCGAATCTCGGGATTGACCAATGTGAAGATCACCAGCCCCGGATTTTGCGAGATCTCGGCGAGAATGCGTTCGAGATGCGTCTCGCTGCGCACCATTGGCCAGAAATGACGCAGCACCTCGACATCGTCGAACTGTGCCAGCGCCGCCTTGGCGATATTCTCCAGCGTCTCGCCGGTGGAGTCGGAGAGAAGGTGAAGATGCAGCTTCACTTGTTCCCCTTCCGCAAGCGGGAGGGGAGGGAAAGACCGCCATTGGATGGATCTGTGGACAACATGGGCAAATCGCTAGCGCAACCCGCCGGGCACGCCAAGCGGGCCGATCGCTCCACGCTCCGGCCGTGTCGTCCACAGCGCGCTCCACATGCGCCCGGTTCCCCACACAGCCTGTGGGTCCTGTGGACAAATCCCGCGACTCCGTGCGGAATCGCGGGAGTCGGCGCGGTCAATCTGTTGGCAGAATGGGCATGAACGCTTAAGCCCCGCGATCCACGCGCCAACTAACACTACATCCTCTTTGAATCTCTTCTTCTATTGAAAGATGGAATGACCAGTCCCTCGAATTCGAAGCCGTTGCTCGCCAAGCCGTTGCTGGATGTGCTTTCAGGAAAGCGCGTCGATACGCCCCCGATATGGCTCATGCGTCAGGCAGGCCGCTATCTGCCCGAATATCGCGAGCTGCGTGCCGAGAAGGGCGGCTTCCTCGAGCTGGTCAACGACAGCGACGCCGCGGCCGAGGTCACGCTCCAGCCGATCCGCCGCTTCGGCTTCGACGGCGCGATCCTGTTCTCCGACATCCTCGTCGTCCCCCATGCACTGGGGCAGGACCTGTGGTTCGAAACCGGCGAGGGACCGCGGCTGGCCCCCCGGCTGGTCGATCATGCGCTGGAAAGCCTCACAGCGGCCCCACAGCGGCTCGAACCGGTCTATGGCACCGTGCGCCGCGTCGCCGCCGCCTTGCCGCCTGAAGTGACCTTTCTGGGCTTTGCCGGCAGTCCATGGACCAACGCGACGTACATGGTCGCGGGGCAGGGGAGCCGAGATCAGGCCGACACGCGCCGCCTCGCCTATCGCGATCCCGCTGCGTTTCAGGCGATCATCGATGCGATCGTCGCGATGTCGATCGACTATCTGGCGAAGCAGATCGAGGCGGGCGTCGAGGCGGTGCAACTGTTCGACAGCTGGGCCGGCTCGCTCTCGCCCGCGCAGTTCGAACGCTGGGTGATCGCGCCCAACGCCGCGATCGTCGCCGGCTTGCGCGCACGCTGCCCGCAGGCGAAGATCATTGGATTCCCCAAAGGCGCGGGCGGCAAGCTCGCCGCCTATGCGCGCGAGACCGGCGTCGATGCGATCGGGCTCGACGAGACGGTCGACCCCGCCTGGGCGCATCGCGAGCTGCCCGCGGGCATGCCGGTGCAGGGCAATCTCGACCCGCTCGCGCTGATCGCCGGCGGCGGCGAGCTCGAGCAGGCGGCCCGCCGCGTGCTTGATGCGCTGTCCGAACGCCCCCATATCTTCAATCTCGGGCACGGCATCCTTCCGGACACGCCGATCGCCCATGTCGAACAGCTGATCGGCATCGTGCGGGGGCCAAGATGACCAGAGAAGGCGTATGAGCGGATTTCTTGGCGCAGCTTATTTGTGGGTCAAAGCCGCGCACATCATCTTCGTCATCTTCTGGATGGCGGGGCTGTTCATCCTCCCGCGCTATCTCGTGCATCATCAGGAAGCGCTGGGCGATCCGGTGCAGGCGAGGGCCTGGGCCGAGCGCGAGGCCAAGCTGCGCCGCGTCATCCTCACCCCGTCGATCGGCGTGGTGTGGGTGCTCGGCCTCGCGCTGGCGGTCAATCTCGGCCTGTTCGACGGCCAGTCGGGGCTAGGCTGGCTCCACGCCAAGCTGCTGCTGGTCTTCTTGCTCTCGGGCTATCATGGCTGGGCGGTCGGCTATTCGAAAAAGCTGACGGCGGGGCAGGGGACGCTCGATGCGCGACGCCTGCGGATGATCAACGAAATTCCGGCGATCTTCGTCGCGCTGATCGTCATTCTCGCGGTGGTCCGGCCGTTCTGAGCCGTTGCAATGTAGGAATTGGCCTGCTTGAGTCGGATCATCGATTTCGCATCGACGCTCTTTGATCCTGTCGGACTAAATCTGTCGCGCCGGTGGCGCGTTACCGATGCGCGCTGTTCATTCAGCGGCGCGTGCGTGTCGCTTCGGTGTCGCACCGCCGTCGTCCAAGTGTCGCTTCGTTGTCGCCTCAGCCCGGCCGTCCCCTCCAACGCCGGCCTGACAACCCCGTATTTGTGTCAACTTCGTCAACTTCGTCATTCTGGCACGTCGGCATCGCTCGCCGCTTGACTTGAATTGGCCTCAAACCTAATCGCGATGTCGTCGTGTTGCCTTCCGGTGGCGTCGGCATCCCTCCTTTTTCCTCAAGCCATCGCAGCGTCTCAACGCCCGGAAACCCTTCCCAAGCGATCGCCACACGGACTCCCCCAAATGCATCTCAAAGATCTCAAAAAGACCCCCCCCGCCGAGCTGGTGACGATGGCCGAGGAACTCGGCGTCGAAAGCGCTTCGACGCTGCGCAAGCAGGACCTGATGTTCGCGATCCTCAAGGCCCAGGCCGAGAATGGCGAGCTGATCATGGGCGAGGGCACGATCGAAGTGCTGCAGGACGGCTTCGGCTTCCTGCGCTCACCCCAGGCCAACTATCTCGCCGGCCCCGACGACATCTATGTCTCGCCCAACCAGGTCCGCAAATTCGGCCTGCGCACCGGCGATACGGTCGAAGGCGAAATCCGCGCACCCAAGGATGGCGAGCGCTATTTCGCCCTAACCAAGCTGGTCAGTGTCAATTTCGACGATCCGGATGCGGTTCGCCACCGCGTCAATTTCGACAACCTCACCCCGCTCTATCCCGACAGCAAGCTGACGCTCGATCCCGCCGACCCGACCGTCAAGGACAAGTCGGCGCGCGTCATCGACATCGTCTCGCCGCAGGGCAAGGGCCAGCGCACGCTGATCGTCGCGCCGCCGCGCGTCGGCAAGACGGTGATGCTGCAGAACATCGCCAAGGCGATCACCGACAACCATCCCGAGGTGTTCCTGCTCGTCCTGCTGATCGACGAGCGGCCCGAGGAAGTCACCGACATGCAGCGCAGCGTGAAGGGCGAGGTCGTCTCCTCGACCTTCGACGAGCCCGCCACCCGCCACGTCGCGGTCGCCGAAATGGTGATCGAGAAGGCCAAACGGCTGGTCGAGCACAAAAAGGATGTCGTCATCCTGCTCGATTCGATCACCCGCCTCGGCCGCGCCTACAACACCGTCGTTCCTTCATCGGGCAAGGTGCTGACCGGCGGCGTCGACGCCAATGCGTTGCAGCGTCCCAAGCGCTTCTTCGGCGCCGCGCGTAATATCGAGGAGGGCGGCTCGCTCTCGATCATCGCCACGGCGCTGATCGACACCGGCAGCCGCATGGACGAAGTCATCTTCGAAGAGTTCAAGGGCACCGGTAACTCGGAAATCGTGCTGGACCGCAAGGTCGCCGACAAGCGTATCTTCCCGGCGCTCGACGTCGGCAAGTCGGGCACGCGCAAGGAAGAGCTGCTGGTCGACAAGGGCACGCTCAGCAAGATGTGGGTGCTGCGCCGCATCCTCATGCAGATGGGCACGATCGACGCGATGGAATTCCTGCTCGACAAGATGAAGGACTCGAAGACCAACGAGGACTTCTTCGATTCGATGAACCAGTAATCGTTTCAGGGATTTAGCGACGCATGACCGAGATTTGGGGCCATATCGTCAACGACTTCGCCGGGCTGTTTTCAGGCAGTGCTTCTGCGTGGCTCGCCTTCGGTCAGGTGATCCTGATCGACATCGTGCTGGCCGGCGACAACGCCATCGTCATCGGCGCACTCGCCGCGGGCCTGCCCGCCGACCAGCGCAAGAAGGTCATCCTGATCGGCATCATCGCGGCGCTGGTGCTGCGGATCGGCTTCGCGCTGGTCGTAACCCAGCTGCTCCAGGTCATCGGCCTCGTCTTTGCCGGCGGCGTGCTGCTGCTGTGGGTGGCGTGGAAGATGTACCGCGAGATCGTTCAGGGCGGTCATGCCGAGGGCGGCTCGCCCGAGGTCGATGGCGACGAGCATTCGGGCGTTCGCCCCGCCAAGAGCTTCGCCGCTGCCGCCTGGGCGGTCGCGATTGCCGACGTTTCGATGAGCCTCGACAACGTCCTCGCCGTCGCCGGCGCGGCACGCGACCATCCCGGTATCCTGATGGTCGGCCTCGTCATCGCGGTCGCGCTGATGGGCATCGCGGCGAACATCATCGCCAAATATATCGAGCGCTATCGCTGGATCGCGTGGATCGGCCTGCTGGTGATCCTCTATGTCGCCGGATCGATGATCTACAGCGGCATCATCGATCATGATGTCGGGCTGCTGCGATTGTTCAGCTAAGATGCTGAGTTAAAAGAAAAAGGGCGGCGTCCGACCGGGACGCCGCCCGTTTCGCCTCAGCCGATATGCTCGGCGAAGAACGCCTCGGTCCGGCTGTCCGCCAGCTGAGCCGCAGCGCCCGACCGGCGCTTGCCCATCTCGGCCGCAAAGCCGTGATCCTCGCCCGGATAGTCGTGCAGCGTCACCCGCGGATGGTCGTCCAGCCCCTCATGCATCGCTGCCTGCACGTCTTTCGGGACGAAGCCGTCGTCACCGGCAATGTGCAACATCAGCGGGCGGGCAATGCCATGCTTCTCGCCGAGCAACCCGTCGACGCCGACCGCATAATAGCCCACGCTCGCATCGCTATCGGTGCGCGCCGCGGTCATGTAAGCGAGCCGGCCACCGAGGCAGTAGCCGACCACCCCGACCTTCCCCTCGCTCGCGCTGCGCGCCGCCCGGATCGTCGCCTCGATATCCTCGATCCCCTTGGTCTGGTCGAACTGGCCGAACAGCTCGAGACCGCGCTGCAGCTGATCGGGAATATCGGGATCGAGCTCGATGCCCGGTTCGATCCGCCAAAACAGGTCGGGCGCGAGCGCGACATAGCCTTTCGACGCCCAATGATCGCACTTGCGGCGAATGCCGGGATTCACGCCGAATACTTCCTGGATCACGACGATTGCGCCGCGCGGTTCGCCCGTGGGATCGGCGCGATATGCCGCGAAGCTGCCGCTTCCGTCGAGGCTCTGGATCGTGGTGCCGGCCATCATGGCTCTCCCTTGTGTCGCCGCTCATGATCGAGCAGCCATTGCTTGGTCACAGGCCCATCGCCCGCCGAATAGCTTCCCAATGCCCCGCCTGCGCCCAGCACGCGATGACAAGGCACGATGATCGGGAAGGGATTGCGCGCGCAGAGCTGGCCGATTGCGCGCGGCCCCGACTCGAGCCGCCGCGCCAGTTCGCCATAGCTCAGCGTTTCGCCATAGCCGACCGCGATCAGGCCGCTACGTAAAGCATTGCCGCGTGGCGACTTTAACTTGGGTAGATCGACATCGAACGCGTTGAGATCGCCGGAAAAATATGCCGCCAGCTGATCTGCTGCAGCGCGAACGGCCTTGGCCGACCCGCGCGTCCCGTTCCCGCCAGCGCCCAGCAACACTCGAGTCAGCTGTTCGTCATCGCCTTCGATCCGGATGGTGCCGATGGGCGTTGCGATGAGGGCATGGTCGCGCGCATACATAGGTTGAGCGTAGGGCAGGGGATAGCTCCGGCTCAAGAGCCATTGGGCAAGGGAGACGCGCGGATGAAGATCAATGTCGAAGTCGATTGCACGCCGGAAGAGGCGCGCCGCGCAATGGGGCTGCCGGATCTCACGCCAGTGCATGATCATTATATCCAGCTGATGCTCAGCTCCATGGACAAGGGGATGGTCAATCCCGAGATGATCGAATCGATGATGAAGAGCTGGACGCCGATGGGCGAGGCGGGGATGAATTTCTGGCGCGGCATGTTCGATATGGGCAAACGCAGCGGCAGCGAGTGAGCGACCCGGGTTTCGCCGACACGATCTTTGCACTGTCGAGCGGTCAGCCTCCGGCGGCGATAGCGATTGTTCGTATTTCCGGCCCGGCGGCGTTCGGCGCTGTCGAGCGGCTCGCCGGTAAATTGCCTGCCCCGCGCCGGGCGAGCCTGCGCGCGCTGCGGCAGGATGGCGAAACGCTCGATCATGCGCTGGTCGTGATCTTTCCCGGACCGGCGACCGCGACGGGCGAGGATCTGGCCGAACTGCATCTGCACGGTGGCCGCGCGGTGGTGCGTGCGGTCGAGGCGGCGTTGAGCGCGATGGCGGGGCTGCGGCCGGCCGAGCCGGGCGAATTCACGCGCCGCGCGCTGGCGCATGGCCGGATCGGTTTGACCGAGGCGGAGGGGCTCGCCGATTTTCTTGCAGCCGAGACCGAAGGCCAGCGCCGCGCGGCGGTTCGTGCCGCGGAAGGCGGAATTCGCCGTCTGGTCGAGGGATGGGCAGCGAGGGCGCTTCAGCTTTCCGCGGCGGTCGAGGCGATGCTCGATCATGCTGACGAGGATGATGTCGAAGGGCAGGGCGACGCGATCGGGCACATTGCCGCGCAAGCGGGGGCGCTGGCGCAGGCAATTGTGGCGATCGTTGCCCAGCCGGGCGTCGAGCGGTTGCGCGACGGATTGCGCGTCGTGCTGGCGGGGCCGCCCAATGCGGGCAAGTCGACCTTGCTCAACGCGCTGGCGGGACGCGATGCGGCGATCGTCTCGCCGCTGGCCGGGACGACGCGCGACCGGATCGAGGTGCCGGTGATGCGCGACGGTGTCGCGTATCTGCTGATCGATACCGCTGGACTGCATGAACGACCGGCGGATGTGGTCGAGCAGTTGGGGATCGATCGCGCGCGTGAGTCGCTGACCAGCGCCGACCTCGTGCTTTGGCTGGACGATCTGCCGCCGCCGGATGCAGCTTCGATCTGGCTCAATCCGCGCGCTGATCTTCCGGGGCGCAGCGATGTGCCGGACCGGCTGAGCGTCTCCGCGTTGACCGGGCTGGGAATCGATCGCGTGTGGCAGGTGATCGCGGAGCGCGCGTCGGCGTTGCTGCCACCGCTCGACTCCACGCCATTGAATGCGCGCCAGCGGCAGCTCGCCGCCGTCGCAGCAGATGCTCTGGATCAAGCGGCCGGTGAAACCGATATCCTGCTACTGGCCGAGCAGTTGCGCCGGGCGTTGCGCGCCTTCCATCAGATTACGGGCGCGGCGGATGTCGAAGCGATGCTCGACAGCCTGTTTGGGCGGTTCTGCATCGGCAAATAGTGGCGTTCCACGTGGAACAGTTTTGACGCTGCAAGCGGGCGCCGCTAATGCGCGTCCATGCACGAGTTCGACGTCATCGTCATCGGCGGCGGCCATGCCGGTACCGAAGCGGCTGCGGCCGCTGCGCGATGCGGCGCGCGTGCGGCGCTGGTGACATTCGACGCCGCGATGATCGGCGCGATGTCGTGCAATCCGGCGATCGGTGGTTTGGGCAAGGGGCATCTCGTTCGCGAAGTCGATGCGCTCGACGGGCTGATCGCGCGCGCCGCCGACCGCGCGGCGATCCATTATCGCCTGCTCAACAGATCCAAGGGACCGGCGGTCCAGGGGCCGCGCGTACAGGCGGACCGGGTGCGGTATGCGCAGGCGATCCAGTCGATGCTTGCCGGGCAGGACGGATTGACCGTGGTCGAAGGCGAAGCGGTCGAGCTGGTGCTAAGCGCAGGCAAGATCGCTGGCCTGCTTCTGGCCGACGGCACGACACTTCGTGCAGCCGCGGTGGTGCTGGCGAGCGGTACCTTTCTCGGCGGCCGTATCTTCCGTGGCGAAGAGCGCGAGGCCGGTGGCCGTGTCGGCGAGCGCGCCGCGACTGCGCTGGGCGTCCAGCTGCGCGAGCTCGGCTTGCCGGTCGCGCGGCTCAAGACCGGGACACCGCCGCGGCTCGATGGGCGGCGGATCGACTGGGCGCGGCTCGACGAACAGCCGAGCGATGCCGATGACTGGCGCATGTCGCCGCTGTCCGACGGCGCGCGGCTGCCGCAGTTGAGCTGCGCGATCACGCGGACCACGCTCGAAGCCCATTCGGTGATCCGCGCAAACCTCGATCGCTCGCCGCTGTTCAGCGGCGCGATCGAAGCGGGCGGCCCGCGCTATTGCCCCTCGATCGAGGACAAGATCTTCCGCTTCGGCGACCGCGACGGGCACCAGATCTTCCTCGAACCCGAAGGGCTGGCGACGCACCTCGTCTATCCCAATGGCCTTTCGACCTCATTGCCGGCGGATGTGCAGCAGGCGATGATCGCGTCGATCCCCGGGCTGGAGCGCACGCCGATCGTCGTGCCGGGCTATGCCGTGGAATATGACCATGTCGATCCGCGCTGCCTGACCGCAGCGCTGGCGGTCCGCGACGTGCCCGGCCTCTATTGTGCGGGGCAGATCAACGGCACCACCGGCTATGAAGAGGCAGCGGCGCAGGGGCTGGTCGCGGGGGTGAACGCCGCAGCGGCAGCGCTGGGGCGTCCGGCGATGATCCTGCCGCGCGAGCAATCCTATATCGGTGTGATGATCGATGACCTGACCTTGCAAGGGATCACCGAACCCTATCGTATGCTCACAGCGCGCGCCGAATTCCGGCTGCGTCTGCGCGCCGACAATGCGCCGGCGCGTCTGCATGACATCGGGCGCGAGGCTGGGTGTATCGGTCCGCTGCGCCACGAGCGCGAGCTTGACCGGCGGGCAAGGCGCGAGCGGCTGCATGCCAGCTTGTCGGTCGAAAGGACCGCGCATGCGCTGGGGCAGCGCGGTGCGCCGGTGTCGCAGGATGGTGCGCGACGGACCGCTTATGACTGGTTGCGCTTTACCGGGGTGACGCTCGACCATCTCGACCTGGACCTGCCGGACGATGCCGATGACGTGCTGGACGAACTCGTTCAGGACGCGCGTTACGCACCGTATCTCGAACGGCAGGCGAGCGAGGTCGCTGCGATGGCAAGCGCCGACGCGGCAGCCATTCCAGCGCAACTCGACTATGCCTCGATCCCCGGGCTTTCCAACGAAATGGTCGAGCGGCTCGCCGCCGCGCGCCCGGCAACGATCGGCGACGCGGCGCGCGTCCGCGGGATCATGCCGTCGGCGTTGACGGCGATCCTGCTGCATATCCGCCGCGCCGCATGACCGAGGACGATGCACGAGGCTGGATCGTCGAGCGCTATGGCGTTTCACGTGAAACAAAGCTCGCGGCGTTCGTTGACCATCTGCGCAGCGAGGCCGCCGCGCAGAATCTGATCGCACCATCAACAATCGAGTCGATCTGGGTTCGTCACATCGTCGATTCGGCGCAGCTGCTTGCGCATGCACCGCCGGATGGGCCGTGGCTCGATATCGGCGCCGGGGCCGGCCTGCCGGGACTGGTCATCGCAATCCTCCGCGATGCGCCGGTTGAACTAATCGAGCCCAGACGACTTCGGACCCGCTTTCTCGAGATCGCCGCGGCTCGGCTCGAATTGCGCAATGTCACGGTCGTGACGGCGAAGGTCGAACGAACGAGCGGGGCGGCCAGTGTAATTTCTGCGCGGGCGGTGGCGAATCTGGATCAGCTGTTCCGAATCGCTGCCCACCGCGCCGATCCGTCCACAATCTGGATTCTCCCCAAGGGCCGAAACGCACAATCGGAGGTGGAAGCGGCGCGCCGCTCATGGCAAGGTTCGTTCCACGTGGAACCGAGCATTACGGCTCCCGACTCGCTCACTGTCGTCGCCCAGGGGATTCGACCGAGATGATCTGCATCACGATCGCCAATCAGAAGGGTGGGGTGGGCAAGACCACATCGGCAATCAATGTCGGCACCGCGCTGGCCGCTACCGGGCAGCGTGTGCTGCTGCTCGACCTCGACCCGCAGGGCAATTGTTCGACGGGGCTGGGCATCGGCCGTGCCGACCGTGAGCGCTCCACCTATGATCTTCTGCTCGGCGAGGTGAATCTCGAAGAGGTGGTGATTCCGACCAAGGTGCCGGGGCTGGATATCGTCCCGGCGACGGTCGATCTGTCGGGCGCCGAGATCGAGCTGGTCGAGTTCGAGGCGCGCACGCATCGGCTCGCGGCCGCGATCGACCGCAGCGAGCAACGCTGGGATGTCGTGCTGATGGATTGCCCGCCGTCGCTCGGGCTGTTGACGATCAATGCGATGGTGGCGTCGGATGCGCTGCTGGTGCCGCTGCAATGCGAGTTCTTTGCGCTGGAGGGGTTGAGCCAGCTGCTCAACACGGTCGAGCGCATTCGCACGCGCTTCAATCCCGGTCTGTCGATCCTGGGGGTGGTGCTGACGATGTACGACCGCCGCAACCGGCTGACCGACCAGGTCGCCGACGATGTCCGCGCAGTGTTGGGCAAGGTCGTGTTCGACACGGTGATCCCGCGCAATGTGCGGCTGTCCGAGGCGCCGAGCCACGGCATGCCGGCGCTGATCTATGATTATCGCTGTGCCGGGTCGGAAGCCTATATCGCGCTCGCCCGCGAAGTGATCGACCGCCTGCCCAAGCTCAGGAAAGCCGCATGACCGACGAGACGCCGCCGCCGCCCGTTGCTTCGCTGGTGCCGCCGCCGCGCAAGCCGCGCCCCGGACTTGGCCGCGGCCTCAGCGCGCTGCTCGGCGATGCCGAGCGGGAGGAGCCGACTCGGCCCGGCAGCGAGCCGTCGAGCGGCGTGCGCATGCTGCCGGTCAGCTCGCTTGCGCCGCATCCCGAGCAGCCGCGCCGCCATTTCGACGAAGACGCGCTGGAGGAACTCGCCAAGTCGATCGCCGCGCGCGGGCTGATCCAGCCGATCGTCGTCCGGCCGCACGGCAAGGATTATCAGATCGTCGCCGGCGAGCGCCGCTGGCGCGCGGCGCAACGCGCGCGGCTGCACGAGGTGCCGGTGATCGTCCGCGACCTGGACGAGGCCGAGACGCTCGAAATCGCGATCGTCGAAAATATCCAGCGCGAGGACCTCAACGCGATTGAGGAAGCCGAGGCTTATTCAAAGCTGATCGGGCAGTTCGGCCATACCCAAGATCAGCTGGCGCGGATCGTCCATAAATCCCGCAGCCACATCGCCAACCTGTTGCGATTGCTCGATCTTCCGGCGTCGGTGCGCCAGCGCGTGGTTGAAGGTGCGCTGACCATGGGCCATGCGCGCGCGCTGATCGGCGCGCCCGATCCGGAGAGGCTGGCGCGCATCGTGGTCGAGCGCGACCTGTCGGTGCGCGACACCGAACGCCTTGCGCGCGAAGCCAAGCCGCGCGCGGCGGGGAAGGGCGGCGAGAAGTTCACTGGGGTGGTCGATGCCGATATCGCCGCGCTCGAGCGTCAGCTCGGCGACGTGCTCGGTCTCAACGTGCGCATTACCTTTGGCGACAAGGGCGGCGCGCTCACGCTGACCTATTCGACGCTCGACCAGCTCGATATGGTGTGCCAGCGACTGACCGGCGAGAAAATCTAGCCTTTATCACGTTTTAGCGGGAGCGAGCCGCCGCCCGCGCGAGGGTCGTCAGCGTCTCCTCGGCCAGCACTGGCCCGGCATTGCCGCCGCCGCGCGTGATCGCGCGTTCGGCCTCGCGCACGCGCTCGACGGCGCGTGCCAGCATCGGGCTCGACCAGCGCCGCAGCGCCGCCTTGGTGCCCATCTCTTCCTTGAAGAAGACGCGGTATTTCTTGACCACCTCGTCGGACGAGGCGCCGCGGTCCATCTCGCCGCGCATTTCGGCCAGGCTCATCAGCTTGCGCACCAGCTGGCGCAGCAGCGGGATGGCCGACACGCCGGCATTGTCGAGCCGGGCGAGCTCGACGCCGATCTCAGCCGTGCGGCCCTCGACCACCGCTTCGATCGCGCCGAACATCTCAGCCTCGCCCAGATCGGCGCCGATCGCGTCGAGCGCGGCGATCCCGGCCTCACGCGGCCGGTCGGGCGCGGCGTCCATGTAGAGCGACAATTTCTCGATCTCGCGCGCCAGCACCGCGCGGTCGCCGCCCGACATCGCCGCCAGCCGCTCGGCGACGCCGCCGACCAGCCTGAGGCCATTTTCACGCGCGATTCCCGCGGCGAGCTGGCTCGCATTGCGCGCGTCGGGGACATAGCAGGCGTGCGCCATCGCGGCGGGGTTCGCCAGCGCGAGCTTGAGCAGCCGCCCGGTGCCTTTGAGCGCGCCGCCCACCGCCACCACCGGATTGCCGGCGACCTCGGCCTCGAGCAGCAGCCGCACCGCTTCGGTGCCGTCGTCGTCGATGCCGGTCACGCGGACATAGCGGGCGCCGCCGAACAGCGAGAGCGAGGCGGCTTCCTCGGCCAGCCGCCCGGGCGTGCCCTTGAGCTGCGATCCTTCGAGGTCGATGCGCTCGGCCTCGCCACCCATCGCCCGGCCGAGGCGCGCGGCCAGCTCCATCGCGCCGGCCTCGTCGGGGCCGTAGAGGAGGAACAGCCGTACATCCGGACCCGGCTTGTCGAGCCGGGCGCGGATCTGCGCTTCGCTGGCCTTCACTTGCCCTCGGTCGACTGCGCGTAACGGGCGAGCCGCGCGACGATCTGGTCGGCGACGATGCCTGACAGCCGTTCGAGCGCACTCTTCTCGGCGGCGATCGTCGCATATTCGGAGCCGGCGACGTCGATGCCCGCATCCGATCCGGCGGTGGCGTCGAGTACGGTCTGGCCGGTGGCGAGTTCGACCAGCTGATAGCGCGCGCGCAGGGTGCGCCGCTCGCGGGTCACGACGTCGTCGCGGCGGACGCCGAGCCCGGTGATCTGGTCGTCGAGCTTGATTTCGAGCCGGTAGCGCCGCTCGCCGCTGCGCGTCGCCTCGATCCGGTCGCGCACGGCATTGCTGACCAGCCAGCCGGCCTCGCCCTCGATCGGCGCGACTTCGACGCCCGACAGCATTGTCTGCACCAGCCCGGCCTCGCCGCCGCCATAGAGCGGGCGGAGGCCGCAACCGGCCAGAGCGGGCGAGAGCACGACGAGGGCGAGAAGGGCCGCTGCGGCCTTCATGCGACGATGTTCACCAGACGGTCGGGCACGACGATTACCTTTTTGGGCGCAGCGCCTTCCAGAATGCGCTGCACGTTGGGATTTGCCAAGGCCATCGCTTCGAGCGCGTCCTTCGCTTCGCCCTTCGCGGCTTTCACCGTGTCGCGCAGCTTGCCGTTGACTTGGATCGCGATCGTCACCTCGTCCTCGACCAGCAAGGCCGGATCGACGTCGGGCCATTCGGCATCGGCGATCAGGCCGTCTTGACCCATCGCGGCCCAGGCTTCCTCGGCGAGATGCGGCGTCATCGGTGCGGCAAGCAGGATGATCGTGCGGATCGCGGTGGCGCGTGAGGCGCTGGGTGCGGCCTTCTCGATCGCGTTGACGAGGCTATAGAGCTTCGCGACCGCCTTGTTGAACTGCAGTCCCTCGATATCCGCGGCGACGCCGGCGATGGTCTGGTGCACCGCGCGGTCGAGCGGCTTGTCCTCGCCCTGCCACTCGCCGAGCTGGTCGAACAGCCGCCACAGCCGCTGGACGAAGCGCCACGCGCCCTCGATGCCGTTCTCGGTCCACTCCAGATCGCGTTCGGGCGGCGAGTCCGACAGCACGAACCAGCGCACCGCGTCCGCGCCATATTGGTCGACGATCGGCTCGGGATCGACGGTGTTCTTCTTCGACTTGGACATCTTCTCGATGCGGCCCGTCGTCACCGGTGCGCCACCCGAAGCCTCGACCCAGAGTTCGCCCTTGCGCACCACCTCGCCCGGCGACAGCCATCGGCCATCGGCAGCCTTGTAGGTTTCGTGCGTCACCATGCCCTGGGTGAACAGCCCGGCGAAGGGCTCGGCCACATCGAGCTTGCCGATGCGCTTGAGCGCGCGCGTCCAGAAGCGGGCGTAGAGCAGGTGCAGGATCGCATGCTCGACCCCGCCGATATATTGATTCACCGGCAGCCATTGTTCGGCGACCGCGCGGTCGAACGGCTTGTCGCCGGGCTGGCTGGCGAAGCGGATGAAATACCAGGACGAATCGACGAAGGTGTCGAGCGTGTCGGTCTCGCGCCGCGCCGCCGCGCCGCAGTTCGGGCAGTCGACCTTGTTCCATGTCGGATGGCGGTCGAGCGGGTTGCCGGGAATGTCGAACGATACGTCCTCGGGCAGCACGATCGGCAGCGACGCGCGCGGCGCCGGCTGTACGCCGCAGGCCCCGCAATGGATGACCGGGATCGGCGTGCCCCAGTAACGCTGGCGCGACACGCCCCAGTCCCGCAGCCGCCACACGGTAGTGCCGGTGCCCCAGCCGCCGGCCTCGGCGCGCTGAATCACCTCACGCTTGGCGTCGGCAACGTCCATGCCGTCGAGGAAGTGCGAATTGACCAGCGTCCCCGGCCCCGAATATGCCTCGGCATCGGTGAAGTCGGGCGCGGTCTTGTCGCCATCCGACACCACGCGGCGGATCGGCAGACCATATTTGCTGGCGAACTCGAAATCGCGCTGGTCGTGCGCGGGCACGCCGAACACCGCGCCGGTGCCATAGTCCATCAGCACGAAATTGGCGATGTAAACGGGCAGCTGCCACTCGGGATCGAACGGATGCGTGACCGTGAGCCCGGTATTGAAGCCGAGCTTTTCCTGCGTTTCCAGTTCGGCAGCAGTCGTGCCGCCTTGCTTACACCGTTCGATAAAGGCGGCGGCTTCGAGATTCCCCTCCGCTTCGGCTTGAGCGAGCGGATGGTCCGCCGCAACTGCGACGAAGCTTGCGCCGAAAATCGTGTCAGGACGGGTGGTGAATACCTCTAGCTCGCCGGCTTCGTTGGAAAGCTTCCAACGGAACTGCAGCCCTTCCGACTTGCCGATCCAGTTTTCCTGCATCAGCCTGACCTTGTCCGGCCATTTGTCGAGCGTGCCGAGCCCTTCCAGCAGTTCGTCGGCAAAGTCGGTGATCTTCAAAAACCACTGGCTCAGCTTCTTTTTCTCGACCAGCGCGCCCGAGCGCCAGCCGCGCCCGTCGATCACCTGCTCGTTGGCGAGCACGGTCATGTCGACCGGGTCCCAGTTGACCGTCGATTCCTTGCGATAGACCAGCCCATGCTCGAACAGGTCGAGGAACAGCGCCTGTTCGTGGCCGTAATAATCAGGCTCGCACGTCGCCAGCTCGCGGCTCCAGTCGAGCGCCAGACCGAGGCGCTTCAACTGCGCACGCATCGTCGCGATATTCTCGCGCGTCCAGCTCCCGGGATGGACCTTCTTCTCCATCGCGGCATTTTCCGCCGGCATGCCGAACGCGTCCCAACCCATCGGATGCAGCACTTCCATGCCGCGCATCCGGCGATAGCGCGTCAGCACGTCGCCCATCGTGTAGTTGCGGACATGCCCCATATGGATGCGCCCCGAGGGATAGGGGAACATCTCGAGGACGTAGGATTTGGGCTTGGGCGAGTTATCGTCGGCGGCGAAGGTCTGGCGTTCGTCCCATACCTTCTGCCACGCGGAATCGGCTTTCAGCGCGTTGAACCGCGACACGGGGCTTCCTTATTCAGCAATAGCGGGACCGGCCCGCTTCAATTAATCCGTCGCAATCGCCGCGCGGCGCAGGTCGCGGGCGCGGGTCAGGATGATGTCTTCCAGCTTCTGCACCGTCGCGGCCTCGACCGGCGATGCGACCCACTGGCCGCCGCGGTTGACTTCGCGCAGCGCCGCGACGCGCAGCGCATCGGCGCGCAGATCCTGGTCGAGGATGGTGATGGTGACCTTCATCCGCTCGGTCGGGATGTTGGGGTTCACATACCAGTCGGTGACGATCACGCCGCCATTCGAGTCGGTCTGCACCAGCGGCATGAACGAAATCGTGTCGAGCGCCGCGCGCCACAGATAGGCGTTGACGCCGATCGTCGTGACCTTCGACGCGGCAAGATCCGCCTTCGGCCGCTCGCCGCCCTTGCTGCAGGCGGACAGGCCGGCTGCGGCGCTCACGGCGAGGCTGCCCAGGATCGCGGTGCGCAACAGGCGGTTCATCGGCATCTTCCTATGGGAAATCATCATCGGCACGCATCTATAGATGCTCGCGCGTTTGCCGCAAGCGGGAGCCTGCGGGGCACCGCCCGCCCGCAGCAAAAACCGAATCCAACCAAAGCTATGGCTCTAAAGTCACACTTATCACGAAAACAGATTCATGCGGTGGAACATCATGGCCGAATCATGGTAGGCCCCATGACAGGATCGGGGATGACATGAGCGTTCGGCGTTACATGGCTGGATTGGGGCTAGGGGCGGTTACCGCCGCCGGTCTCGTCGCCGCGCCTGCGCTGCTCGCCCAGACCGCGCAGCAGCAGCGGCTCGCCGCGCCCAAGCGCGCGCCGTCGATTTCCAGCATCGGCAGCTTCACCCCCGCCGCCGCCGACCCGCGACTCGCCGCGGCGCTCGCTCGCAGCGGCCTATCGGGCAGCGGCTTCCGCTTCACGCCGGCCGATTCGGCGCGTTCGACCAGCCGCAGCGTCACCGTCGCGGTGCGCGCACGCAACACGCGTCCTGCCACGACGCTGGCCGATCGCGGCGCAGCGGCACCGGCCGCCGTCACGCTCCAGCCGATCGCCTACAATCTCGGCGTTTCGGTGGGCTGGAAGCGCTTCGCCATCTCGGGCGATCTCGCCAAGCTCGACCTCGCCGGCGCCCCGGGCAGCCGCGAATCGGCTGAAGTGGGCCTCACCTACACCGGCAAGCGTGCTTCGGGCCGGATCAAGGCCGGGGCCGAACGGCCGCTGGCCGGCGCACCGCGCCTGATCAGCGACGATCCCAATTACTCGATCGATGTCGGCGGGTCCTATTCGATCACCCGCAATCTCGATCTGACCGCGGGCGTTCGCTACAAGTCCGAAGAGAACCGCCTGCCGCAGCTGACCGACAACCGCCGCGACAGCCAAGCGGTTTATGTCGGCACCGCGATCCGCTTCTAAGACCGCACACCGGCCCAGCCGTAAGCTCGTCATCCTGAACTTGTTTCAGGATTCGCTTCTCCCCAAGCGGCTAAGTCGCTTGTTGCGCGGTGGATGCTGAAACAAGTTCAGCATGACGGTTATGTGGGAGGCTGCCGCATCCACGCATCGATTCCCGCCCAGCCCTGAACGCCGAGCGGCCTGAGCGCGCGCCAGCGCCGCTCGTCCATGCCGCCGAGCGCTATCACCGGGACGCCTAGCCCGCGAATCATCAGCCCGAGTCGCACTGGGCCGAGTGCGCGCGCGCCGGGGTGTGAGCGAGTGGCGTGAACGGGTGATGCGAACAGCAGCGTCGCGCCTGCCCGGATCGCCGCAATTGCCTCGCGTCGTGAATGGGCCGGTGCGGTCAGCGCGCCGCGATGGCGGCCATGGCTTCCGGCCGCCGGTCCAAAGCGCGCCGATCCGGCAGTCACCAATAGCAGCCGCCGCGCGCGTGCGATGCGCGCGACCTTGCCCAGCAACGCCTTTCGTTCGGCCAGCGGCAGCGAATAATGGCGAAACACCACGCCCGATCCCCTGGGCAGCCGTGCCAGCGCGTCCCACAGCGCCTCGCCCATCCGCTCGTCGGTCATCAGCCAGCGCCGGGGCAATTCGGCTTGCAGCGTGGAGGGGTGGCGGCGGCGCATTGCGCCACCTATAGCCGCGCGCATGCCGTCCGACACCGCCGACTCGCGCCTTTCCGACATTCATGACCGCATCGCCCGTGCGGCCACGCTCGCGCAGCGCGATCCCGCCGATGTGCAGCTGATCGCGATTTCCAAGACGCATGACGCGAGCGCGATCCGCCCGCTGATCGAGGCCGGCCAGCGCGTGTTCGGCGAGAATCGCGTGCAGGAAGCCGCCGCCAAATGGCCTGAGTTGCGCGAGACGACTTCGGGGGTGGAACTGCACCTTGTCGGCCAGCTCCAGTCGAACAAGGCCGAGGATGCGGTCGCGCTGTTCGACGCGATCCATTCGGTGGACCGTCCCTCGCTCGTCACCGCGCTGGCCAACGCGATGGACAAGGCGGATCGCCGCCCGCCTTGCTTCATCCAGGTCAATATCGGCGACGAGCCGCAAAAGGGTGGCTGCGCGGTCGCCGATCTCCCGGCCTTGCTCGCGCAAGCGCGTGCTGCCGGGCTGCCCGTCGCCGGCCTGATGGCGGTGCCGCCGTTCGAGCTCGACTCGGCCCCCTATTTCGCGCTGCTGGCGAAGCTCGCCCGCGATCAGGGCCTGACCGGCCTCAGCATGGGCATGTCCGACGATTTCGAGACCGCAGTGACGATCGGCGCGACGCATGTTCGCGTCGGCACGGCCTTGTTCGGATCGCGCGCATGATCGTGACGCGGTTCGACGCGATCCTGTTCGATTTCGACGGCGTACTGCTCGAAAGCGAGTTTGAGGGTAACCGCCAGATCGCCGACTATCTCACCGAAATCGGCCATCCGACGAGTCCGCAGGACTCGATGGACAAGTTCATGGGGCTCGCCGGCGCCGAATTCATCGAAGCGATCGAGCGCTGGATCGGGCGCGAGCTGCCGCCGGAATTTCATGAGGTGCGCGAGGCTGAGAACCAGCGCGTGCTGGCCGAAGGCATCGCCGCGGTGGGCGGCGCGATCGCTTTTGTGCGGTCGTTGCCCGATTCGCTGCCTCGCGCGATTGCTTCGTCGAGCTCGACCGCGTGGATCACCGCGCATCTCGACCATCTCGGGCTGCGCGACGCGTTCGAGGGCCGCATCTTTTCCGGCCGCGAGCATGTCAGCCGCGGCAAGCCTGCGCCGGACATCTATCTTCACGCCGCCGCGGCGCTCGGTGTGGACATCGCGCGCTGCGTGATCCTCGAGGATTCGCCGGTCGGCGCGACCGGCGCGGTTGCCTCCGGCGCGCATGTTGTCGGGCTGTGCGCGGGCAGCCATTGCGGCGCCAGTCATGACCAGCGGCTGCGCGCGATCGGCGTCCATGACATCGCGCATGATTTCGCCGAGGTGGCGAAGCTGATCGGTTGAGTTTGACGCGCCGTGAGGCGCGCAAACCTACGCCGCGATCGGGAAGCGCAGCAGGCGGTCGCTCAGCGGCACCAGCGCCTCCGCGCCGCGCCCGACCGCACGCACGATCTCGGGATGCGCCGCGTCGAGGCCGCCGGTCAGCGCGCCGAATGCCGGCAGGATCAGCTTGGTCGAAGTCGCCACGAAGCAGCGCCGCGACACCGGCCGCCCGCGCAGCTTGACGCGTAGCTTGGGGTGGAAATGGCCGGACAGTTCGGGGCGCGGCTCGCCCGGCTCGGCCTCGTGGCGCAGCAGCAGCCCGTCGACCTCGGCCTCCTCGACGATTTCCCCGCCACAATGGTCGGTCAGTGCCGCGTCGTGATTGCCGGTGATCCAAACCCAGCGCACCGCGCCGGTCAGCGTGGTGAGCGCCGCGCGCGCATCGGGCTGCAAGCGCTCGCACCCCGCCGAATCGTGGAAGCTGTCGCCCAGGCACCACAGCTCGCGCGCCGCCGTGCGCTCGACCAGCGCCGCGACCGCCGCCAGCGTGTCGAGCGTGTCGTAAGGCGGCAGCATCTGACCGCCTTTGGCGAACCAGCTGGCTTTTTCGAAATGCAGGTCGGCAACGATCAGCGCGCGCCGCGCCGGCCAGTAGAGCGCGCCTTCGGGCAACGCGCACAGTTCATGACCGGCGAACGAAAAGGGAACCATGCCGCCGCTATCGCCGCGCGCCGGACTCGCGTCAAGTCAGCCGCGTCGCCCGGTCGGGCCGGCGCCGCGGCACCCGCGGACCGCTCGGCACCAGCAGGCGGATCTTGCGCTCGGGGAAATCGATCTCGACTCGGCGGAACCCGCGCATCGCGTCCATCCCCAGCATCAGCGCGGGGCGCTTGGCGAGGCCGAAGCGCCCGAACGGGGGGATGTCGGCGAACGCCACCGGCACCCCGGACAGCTCGACATTGCCGAGCTTCATCCGCTCCGCGACGTGATAGTTCACCGTGAGCTTCTCGCCGGTGACGCTGGTCATCTCGATCGGCCCCTTGAGCGGGATGCGCCGCAGCCGCCGTTGCAGCGCCAGATTGCCCATGCTGATCTGCGATCCGGTGTCGATCACCACGGTGACCTTGTGGCCCTCGAACTCGGCCTCGGTGACGATCAGCTGCCCCAAGCGGTTGCGCGCAGTGACGATGATCTCGTCGGTGGCGCGCGGCGTGGGGTCGGGGCGGCCGCCCTCGCGCCGCGACTTGCGCAGGCTGATCTTGCCGGCGTCGAAATCGATGGAGATCATGTGCTGACGCAGCTGCTCGATCCCGAGCAGGCCGTGCGCGCCCATGTGCCGCGCCTCCAGCGCCGGCGCGTGGAAGGCGCGCTCGTCACGCACCGGCCCGACGGTCAGCGACGGGATCACCACCGTCCCGACGCGCGTCTCGCCGGTCATCGTGGTCAGCCGTACATTGGGGCCGGCGGCGAGGCCGAGCTGGCCGGCGAACTGGCGCGAGATCACCGAGCGCTCGGCGCCAGTGTCGATCACGAAGGGCTGCGGCGCGCTGCCGTTGATCGAGACCGGCACGGTCATGCGGCTGGCGAGTTCGCCCAGCGCCATGTCGGTCGCCGGCTCCTCCGCCCCCTGCAATGGCGGCACCGCAATTTCCCGTGGCACGGCCGGAGCGGCGCAAAGGGCGATCAGCGCAGGCGCGAGAATACGCGGCAGCATCGGGCGATAATACGCCTCTGCGAGCCGTGCCGCAATCGCGATCAGTCGATCCGCATCGCCTCGACCGCCAATGCCTCGGCCTCGATCAGCAGCTCGTCCTCGACCGCGCCCGTCGCCACGCGCTCGCGCCCGATCATGATCAGCACCGGCACCGCCATCGGGCTGACGCGCGGCAGATCGACATGGACGATCTGCTCCGCCGCGGTATCGAGCAATCGCGCCAATCGCCCGACATCGGTCATCCGCGCCCGCGCATCGGCCCAGGCCGCGCGCAGCAGCAGGTGATCGGGCTCGTACTTGCGCAGCACGTCATAGATCAGGTCGGTCGAGAAGGTGACCTGACGCCCGGTCTTCTTCTTGCCCGGCTGCTGCCGCTCGACCAGCCCGCCGATGATCGCCACCTCACGAAACGCGCGCTTGAGCAGCGCCGAACCCTGCACCCAGTCGACGAACTCATGTTCGAGGATGTCGGGCGAGAACAATGCGGCGGGATCGGTGATCTTCTCCAGCCCATAGACCGCGAGCGCATAGTCGTTGGCGACGAAGCCGATCGGCTTCAGGCCTAAAGCCTCCATCCGCCGCGTCACCAGCATGCCGAGCGACTGGTGCGCGTTCCAGCCCTCGAAGCTGTAGGCGACCATATGGTGCCGCCCCTCGTGCGGGAAGGTCTCGACCAGCAATTGCCCGAGCTGGGGCAGCTGCGAGCGCCGTGCCTGCACCTCCAGCCATTCGCGGACATCCGCAGGAAAGCGCTGCCATTCCGCGGGGTTTGCGAAGAACCGTCGCACCCGGTCGGCCAGGGTGGAGGTGATCGCCAGCCGTGCGCCCATATAGGACACGAAGCGCGCCTGTTTCGACGTCGCGCGCACGATCACGTCGGTCAGCTCGATCCTTTCGACCTCCAGCGCCAGCCCGGCGAAGAAGAAGGTGTCGCCGGGTGACAGCGACGACCCGAACGCCTCCTCGACCTTGCCCAGCCGCCGCCCATTCTTGAAACGCACCTCGAGCATGGGCGCTTCGACGATGATTCCGGCATTGAGCCGGTGCTGCGCGACGAACGCCGGCTTGGTCACCCGCCAGAGGCCGTCCTTGTCCTGCGTCAGCCGCTTGAACCGGTCATAGGCGCGCAGCGAATAGCCGCCGTCGGCGATGAAGTTGAGAACGTGGTCGAACACTTCGCGGGTCAGCGCCGAATAGGGCAGCGCGCCGCGCACTTCGTCGAGCAGCTCGGCCGCATCGAACGGGGCGGCGCATGCCACGCCCATCACATGCTGCGCCAGCACGTCGAGCGCGCCGGGGCGAAACACATCCGGATCGAGCTCGCCCGCCTCGACCGCGTCCAACGCCGCGCGCGCCTCGAGATATTCGAAGCGGTTGCCGGGGACGAGCACCGCCTCCGACGGCTCGTCCAGCCGGTGATTCGCCCGCCCGATCCGCTGCAACAGCCGCGAGCTGCCCTTCGGCGCGCCCATCTGGATGACGCAATCGACATCGCCCCAGTCGACGCCGAGGTCGAGGCTCGCCGTCGCCACCAGTGCGCGCAGCTTGCCATCGGCCATCGCCTGCTCGGCGCGGCGCCGTGCCTCGAGGCTGAGGCTGCCGTGGTGCACGCCGATCGGCAGCTTGAGCTCGTTCACCTTCCACAGATTCTGGAAGACCAGCTCGCACAGCCCGCGCGTGTTGCAGAAGACGATCGTCGTCTTGTGCGTCTCGATCTCCGCCATCACCTGCGGGATCGCATAGACGCCGCTATGTCCCGACCACGGCACGCGCCCCTCGGGTAGCAGGATCGCGACGTCCGGGTCCGCGCCCTTCTCGCCGATCACCAGCGCTACGCGATCGATATCGCCATCGGGCGCCAGCCAGGCGCGATAGCCGTCGGGATCGGCGACCGTCGCCGACAGCGCCACGCGCCGCATGTCCGGCGCCAGCCGCTGAAGCCGGGCAAGGGCGAGCGCGAGCAAATCGCCGCGCTTGCCGGTGGCAAAGGCATGGACCTCGTCGACCACCACCGTCCGGAGGCCAGCGAACATCGTGAAGCTGTCCTCATAGGACAGCAGCAGGCTCAGCGATTCGGGCGTGGTCAGCAGGATCTGTGGCGGCCGTGCGCGCTGGCGGACCTTGCGCTCGTGCGGCGTGTCGCCGGTGCGCGTCTCGACGCGAATCGGGACGCCCATTTCCTCGATCGGGGTCAGCAGATTGCGCTGCACATCGACCGCCAGTGCCTTCAATGGCGAGATGTAGAGCGTGTGCAGCCCTTCGGATGGCGTCTCGATCAGCTCGCTCAGCGTCGGCAGGAACCCCGCCAGCGTCTTGCCCGCCCCGGTCGCCGCGACCAGCAGCGCATGTTGGCCCGCTCGTCCGGCCGCGAGCATGTCGAGTTGGTGCCGCCGCGGCACCCAGCCGCGCGACGCGAACCAGTCGCCAAGGATTTCAGGAACTTCGCTCATCCAGGGTGGGAACAACGCCGCATCCCGCACATATAGGAGGGATGGCAAGGCTCGGCGACTGGCTCCAACCGCATCCGGAGGGAATCCACATCCCCGCCGCCGACGCGTGGGTCGATCCCTCGCAGCCCAAGGCCCGCGCGCTGGTGACGCACGGCCATGCCGATCACGCCCGCGGCGGGCATGGCGAGGTGTGGGCGACGCCCGAGACGCTGGCGATCATGGAGGCACGCTACGGCCCGCAGACTGGCCGTCCGGTCGCCTATGGCGAGACGGTGCGGCTCGGTGAGGTCGATGCGACCTTCGTCCCCGCCGGCCATGTCCTGGGTTCAGCGCAGATCGTGCTCGATTTTCGCGGCGAGCGAATCGTCGTCTCGGGCGATTACAAGCGCCGCCCTGATCCCACCTGCGCGCCGTTCGAGCCGGTGCCGTGCGACGTGTTCATCACCGAGGCGACCTTCGGCCTCCCCGTCTTCCGCCACCCCGAAACCACCGACGAGATCGACAAATTGCTCGCCGCCCTGCGCGCCGAGCCCGACCGGTGCGTTCTGGTCGGCGCCTATGCGCTCGGCAAGGCGCAGCGCGTGATCCGCGAGCTGCGCGGCATGGGCTTCGACGATCCGATCTACATCCATGGCGCGCTGCAGCGGCTGTGCGATCTCTATGTCGAGCATGGCGTCGATCTCGGCGAGCTGCGCCCCGCGACCGGAGTCGCCAAGAAGGAGCTTCAGGGCCGCATCATCCTGTGCCCGCCCGGCGCGCTCAACGACCGCTGGTCGCGGCGCCTGCCCGATCCGATCACCGCCATGGCGTCAGGCTGGATGACCGTCCGCCAGCGCGCGCGCCAGCGCAATGTCGAGCTGCCGCTGATCCTGTCCGATCATGCCGATTGGGACGAACTCACGCGCACGATCCGCGAGATCGCCCCGCGCGAGCTGTGGGTGACGCACGGCCGCGAGGATGCGCTGGTGCACTGGTGCCGCGAGCGCCAGATCAAGGCCCGGGCGCTCGAGCTGGCCGGTTATGACGATGAGGATGACTGATTCCCCACCCGCTTGCGGGAGGGGAGAATATCCGGCGATCTTCCGCTAAACCGCCGCGCATGAGCGAAATCCGCAACATCGTCATCCTCACCGGCGCGGGCATTTCGGCGGAAAGCGGCGTCGCCACCTTTCGCGGGCCGGGCGGGCTGTGGGAGGGGCATCGCGTCGAGGATGTGTGCACGCCCGAGGCGCTGGCGCATGATTCGGTGCTGGTGCACCGTTTCTACGACGAGCGCCGTGCGAAGCTCGCCAGCGTCGAGCCTAACGCCGCCCACGTTGCGCTCGCCCGGCTCGATGCCGAATGGCCGGGCGAGCTCCTACTAGTGACGCAGAATGTCGACGATCTGCACGAGCGCGCCGGGTCGAGGCGGCTGATCCACATGCATGGCGAATTGAAATCGGCGCTGTGTGCCGCGTGCGATGCGAGGGTGCCGTGGACCGAGTCGCTACCGCCGCGGAGCCGCTGCCCGGCGTGCGGGGCTGCGGAACTGCGCCCGGACGTCGTGTTCTTCGGCGAGATGCCCTATCAAATGGACGCGATCGACCACGCGCTGAGCGAGGCCGACCTGTTCGTCTCGATCGGCACGTCCGGCGCGGTCTATCCCGCCGCGGGGTTCGTCCGCACCGCGCGCTATCACGGCGCCGAAACGCTCGAACTCAATCTCGAGCGGTCGGAGGGCAGCGGCTGGTTCGCCGAAACGCGGCTCGGCCCGGCGGGAAACCTGGTCCCCGCCTGGGTCGAGTCGCTCCTGGGTTAGCGCTGGTTCTCGAGCCGCGCGTCGTCGGCATCGTCGATCGCGTCGGCCTTGTCCTCGCCGGCTTCGCGGACCTTGTCGGCCTGCTGTTCGAGCGAGTCCTCCATCGTCTCGTTGGTGGTGTTGTCGGCCGCCTCTTCGAGCGCGTCGGCCTGATTCTCGGCCGCCGCTTCGACATTGTCGGCCGCCTTGTCGTCGGCATTGCCGCCGCACGCGGCCAGCGCCAGCAGGCTGGCGCCCGCTACGGCTTTCACCAGAAACTTCATGGGGTTGTGCCTCCTGTTCATTGCAGGGGCACAATGACCGGCAGCCGCAACGGTTCCGCGCTTCGTCGGATTCGGCTTCGCCGAATGCGGCACCGGCCCGCTCCCCCACCCGGCCACCCACTTCAGCGTATCCTTGATGGGCGGCCGGGTGGGGGAGCGGGCCGGTGCCGTCACGGTTCAGCCTTGCTGAACACAAACTATG
>NZ_JAMLDX010000010.1 GCF_024211275.1 Sphingomonas tagetis | reverse complement strand
CGGAGGCCGTCCCATCTCCAGTGTCGCCCTCCGGTTCCGCTTCGCTCCACCTACGGCCAACACTGGAGATGGAAGCGTCAATGCACTAACAATCCGCTCGGACCACTCGGTGGGGGCTGGTCATGCCTCGATCAAACTGAACAGTCCAAAAGCGAACAACCCGGCCGCGACCAGAAGGTCAGCCGGACTCTCCAGCCAGGCCAGCGCCTCGGCCATGCCGCCGGCATCGCTGGCGCGTGAGTCGAGTCCTGCCTTGATGATGAAAGCACCGCTGATCACGAACACGACGCCGCGCGCAGCATAGCCGAGCCGTCCGCTCCATTTCGCCCAAGGCCGTCGTGCGATGTCCGGCTCAAGATGCTTGAGGTACGACCCCTTCGCGGCCTTGATCAGTTGATAGAGTCCGATCACAGTCAGCAGAGCGCCTGCCAGCGCCACCACCGCCCAGCCGCCGGGCAGGTCCAGCGCGGCGCGGGCACTCTCCTGCGAGCCACCGCCAATCGACCGCGCGCCCTGGATCAGCTGCACCGCCTGCCATGCCAGCAACAGGTGGACCAGTCCGCTAAGACCCGCGCCTGCCCGCTCGGCATAGCCCTTGCCGTCAGTATCGTGCCGCTCGATGTCGAACGTCGCATCGGCCATGCGCCAGATGCCATAGCCGACCAGTCCCGCGGCCATGACGACCATCAGCAACTTGCCGGTCCCCTCGCCAAGATACTCAAGCGCACCGCTCGGATCCTCGGCGCGGCCCGTGCGCACGATCAGCACAGCGATGATAAGGTAAAGGAGTCCTCGGGTCGCGAAGCCGATCCTCGTGAGCGACGTCAGTCGCGCGCTGACATCCATGGCACCGTCCTCCTGCCCGCCGCCAACGGTCGCATGCGACCTCTGTTCCACCAGCACCGCGATAACCTTCGCGTGTCTCTCGTTGAACCCTGACATTTGGTCCCAGATGAACGTCGGCGCTCGCCAACGGTTGATCCCCGATGCCAAGCTTCTCGTCGCCCGAACCCTATATTCTCTGGCTCACCGGCGCGGGCGTCCTCATCGCGCTGGTGGCGTGGTTGCCGCTCGCGTTGAAGCGGTTGCCGCTGTCTTTGCCGATCATTTGCATGGCGATCGGCGCGGGCATCTTTCTGCTGCCCGCCATATCACTGCGGCCGATGCCGCTCGCATTTCCGGCAATCACCGAACGGTTGACCGAACTCGTGGTCATCATTGCATTGATGGGAGCCGGGCTGAAACTCGACCGCATCTTCAGCTGGCGCCGATGGCGCGTCACATGGCGATTGCTCGCCATCACCATGCCACTTTCGATCGCCGCGATCACGCTGATCGGCGGATGGGGGCTTGGGTTGTCCTGGACCGCGGCCCTGCTGCTTGGCGCTGCCCTCGCGCCAACCGATCCGGTCCTCGCATCCGACGTGCAGGTCGGCCCACCCCGGAGCGGCGAGGAAGATGAAGTGCGCTTCGGCCTCACTTCCGAGGCCGGACTGAACGATGGGCTGGCATTTCCCTTCGTGAACCTGGCGATCGCCCTTGCGCTTGCCGCAGCCACCGGGGAGCCGTGGGCGCGCGACTGGCTCCTGCACGACGTGCTGTGGGAAGTTGGTGTCGGACTCATTGGCGGGTTTGCGATCGGCAAGCTGTTCGGCTGGCTCACATTTCACGTCCCGGCGGAAAGCAAGCTCGCGCAAACCGGCGACGGGCTTATCGCCATCGCCGCGACCTTCGTCTCCTATGGTGTGACGGAGATCCTCGACTGTTACGGCTTTCTCGCCGTGTTCATCACCGCGCTGACGCTGCGCCGTTCACACCGCGATCATGAATTCCAGCGCGAGATGCACGACATCACCGAGCAGGTTGAGCGGATCGCGATGATGGTCGTGTTGATCCTGTTTGGCGGCGCGCTGGTGAGCGGGTTACTGTCGCCGCTGCGCTGGCAGGATGTGCTGGCTGCGGTCGCGATCATCCTGCTCGTCAGGCCGATTGCGGGGCTGATCGGCCTGGCAGGCTTTGCCGCGGACCGCATGGAGAAGCTGACGCTCGCTTTCTTTGGCATCCGCGGCGTCGGCTCATTCTATTACCTCGCCTACGCGCTCAATCATGCCGACTTCGCCGAGGCCGAGCGGCTCTGGGCGATCGTGGGACTGGTCGCGCTTCTTTCGATCCTTCTGCACGGTCTGACCGTGACACCGGTGATGCGGTCGATCGATCGGCAACAGGGACGTGATCCCGACGGACCGGATGCATCGCCAGCCGCGGAAGCTGCCACCGGCGCGGAGATCAAAGAGTAACCAACGCCATAGTAAGTCGAATGACACACCGAACGTCCGCTCGTAAGGTGCAACGCCGATCACTACTGAATGCATGCATCGCAATAAGCCAAACTGCGTTTGGCTCGTAGCATTCCGGATGATGCCATGATTCAACAGCTGATCCTGCCTTGCCCAGCATGTGCGGCGCTCAACCGCGTACCGAGCGACAGGTTTGGCCACGGCAACTGCGGTCGCTGCAAAGGCGCGCTGTTCACTGGCAAACCAGTGACCTTGTCGAGCCAGAACTTCGACGCTCATGCGAGCCGATCGGACCTGCCGCTGCTCATCGACTTGTGGGCGCCCTGGTGCGGTCCATGCCTGCAAATGGCACCCGCATTTGACGCCGCCGCGGCCCAGCTCGAACCGCAGCTTAGGCTAGGCAAGCTCGACACCCAGTCTCAGCCAGATATCGCAGCTCGCTACGGCATTCGTTCGATCCCCACGCTGATTCTGATGAGCAAAGGCCGCGAGATTGCGCGCCAGAGCGGGGCGATGCAGGCCGGTATGATCGTGCAGTGGGCGCGAAGCGCGGCAGCGGGTCAAGCTGCCTGATTGTATCGGTTAGATTGCTTATGCGGCGCCGTGGCCAACGGGCGCAGCTGGAGCGAAGGCGTGCGACACACGTTACGCAGCAATGCGAATGCTGTTTCTCGCTGCGGTGGCGACAGCCAGCGCGTGCTGCGCGCCAGTAGAAAAGCTGACTGGTGAGTCCAGAACGCGCGAGCCGATCGGCATCGCCACAGACGATGGCAGCTTTCTGAAGCGCATCGACCCACTTGGCGGCCAGTGGCGGGTCGAGAGGATCGATGGAGATGACTTCACGGTCCACAAGGCCTGGGTCGACTTTAGCGCGGGCGGGTTCCTCAATCACGGCGCGGGGTGCAGCGGTGGCTATCCTGCATTCTACCGGAGCAGCGGTGAGCGGATCACGATCACCCGGCTGGAGCCGATCCGTATTGGCAAATGTTCAGCTGCCGAGGCCGTGGCGAGGGCCGATGCGGCTGCGAGCGAGCGGCGACTGGCCAGTTTCCTCGACCAGGTCGCAGCCTGGACGAAATCTGATGACCAGACACTCATCCTGAGCGCCCGCGATGGCACGCGCGCGCTGCTCAAGCGCCCGGTCGAACCAAATCCCGAACTGGCTGGGCGATGGCTGATCGAGAGCATCGGCGGCCGGCCGCTCGTGACGGAGCGTCGCCCCGCGACATTGATGATCTCAAGGGGATCGATCGGCGCGTCGGCCGACTGCAACGGCATGGGCAGCAGCTTCACTATTCCTTCGCCTGGGCGGCTTGCGGTCACCGGTCCGATCATATCCACCGCGATGGGCTGTCTCGCGGAAGACGCGGCCGAGGACGCATTGATGGCTCAGGCGATGCGCTCCGCAACAGCCTATCAGCTTCTGCGAGGACGGCTTATTCTTACAGGCGGGCCGGGCATGATCCTGCGCCGTCCTGCACCCACGAACCAGCAGCTTGCGGGCGATTATGAAGCGTGCGGCAACACGCTGCTCGGCGCCTATCACGAAGGACCGATCACGCTCGCCATCGACAACCGGACGATGCGAGACAACGCCGGGTGCATCGCGACGTACGAGGCGGACGGTCCCCAACTCACCCTGCGGCTGGGCGAGGGTGCCGCCTGTGCTAACCCTGCCCCACCCTACCAGCCGGGCAGGCCCACGGGCATCGGCGGCAAGATCTCGACGCTTGCCGTCGCGCAGCCAGATGGCTTTGCCTTTGACGAGCAAGGCCGATTGATTCTGCGAACGAGCCGCGGCTTGCTGAACATGTGCCGCAAGGGCACTCCGCCACCCGTTGGGAGCTGAGGTTTCAAACCCAAATTCCATGGGATCAATTCCGGTTCGGCATTTCGCCGCGCTGGCGTGCTTCGGTCTCTTGTCGCCATGATCCGGTATCACTGCGGGGCGACAGACCCTGAAAGCCCCAAGGGATACTCTAGCCCAGATCCCGAAGACTCGCCGCCAGATCCGCTTGCCGGAACGGCTTGGTCAACCTTGCAAGCTGTGGCTCAATTCCAGCGGCATCGGCATATCCTGAAATGATCAGCAGCCTGGTATCGGGCAAGCGCTCGCGCACGCGGAGCGCCAGCTGCGTGCCCGTCATGTCAGGCATCAGGTGATCGGAGACGAGCACGTCCGGCACCAGCCCTTGCTCGATCATCTGCCAGGCCTCGATGGCTGACCCGGCCTGACTGACCTCATAGCCGAGATCAGCAAGCATCTGGGCTGCCGATTCCCGGACCAGTTCCTCGTCGTCGACCAGCAGGGCCACCCCCGCCGGGAGCGCCTCGCCGATCGCTGGCGCAGCGTCTTCCACTGCCGGCGTCGACTGTTCGCTTTGCGGAAGCCACAGTCGCACCTCGGTGCCCGAGCCGACCATGCTCTTGAGGGTGAGTGCGCCGCCCAGTTGCGCGGCAAGACCATGCGCCATGGAGAGCCCAAGACCAGTTCCGCGTCCCACGCCCTTGGTCGAGAAAAACGGCTCGACGGCGCGTGCCAGCGTCTCCTCGTCCATGCCCATGCCGGTGTCCGCGACAGTCACGCAGATATATTGCCCCGGTGCGAGGTTCCCGGATTCCGCTTCGTCGATCGGAGCGACAGAGACCGAGATGTGAAGGCTCCCACCATCCGGCATCGCATCGCGTGCGTTCACGCTGAGGTTCAGCAGGGCCATTTCCAGCTGATTGGGATCGGCCAGCGCCGTCGGCAGGCCGGCCGGTGCGTCGACCGTCACTTTGATCTGGGGCCCGATCGTACTCGATATGAGTTCGACCATGCCGCTGGCCAGCGCCGACACGTCAACCGGCACAGGCTGAAGCGGCTGGCGCCGCGCAAAGGACAGTAGCCGCTGGACCAGGGTTCGCGCGCGCTCGGCCGACTGAAGCGCGCCCGCGATCAGCCTCCGGTCCCGGTCGTCCCCCACACCCTTATGCTGCAGTCGGTCGAGCGCCCCAAGAATCGGCGTCAGCAAATTGTTGAAGTCGTGCGCGACGCCGCCGGTCAGCTGGCCCATCGCCTCCATTTTCTGCGATTGCCGCAATGCTTCCTCGGCAGTCACCTGACGGGTCACGTTGCGGCTCGAACCGATGATCCGAATGACCTGCCCTTGCTCATCGAGCAATGGCACAAGCGTCGTGTCCCAATGTTGCGGCTCGCCCGCGATGCGGAACGTATCGCGATAATGGTAGATCTCCCGCGTCACGACCACATGGCGATAGGCTTCCAGAACGCGCGCGGCAGCGTCGGCCGGCAGAAACGCGTCGACCCGCTTTCCTTTGATGTCCTCTAGCTTGAAGCCGATCCCGGTCTCATGAGCAGGGTTGATCTGTTCGGCCGTGAAGCTGCCGTCCGGCTGAACCGCGACGACGAACAGCGGATCGGGGGTGTTTTCGAAATAGGCCCGTTGCAGCGCATCTGCCTCGCGCCGTGCCACCTCGGCTCGGGCAAGCTCCTGCGTCCGCGCCTCTACACGCGCCTCGAGGCTGGCGTTAAGTTCGCGCAACTGGTCTTCGACCGCCAACCGCTCGATCACCAATCGAACGCGTTCGGCGGTCTCTTCCATGAACGTCACTTCATCCGGACGCCAGCGGCGCGGCTGCCGGTCGTTCAGATACACGATCGTCCGCAATCGCCCGTCCCGAACGAACGGCACGACCAGGATCGCCCTGGTGTCCACCTCTCGTGCCGTCTTCTGAGTGCGGGCCTCATCACTCAGCGATGCGGCAGCAAGATCGTCGATGACCACGGTTTCGCCGGCATTGAGCGCAGCAACGATCTTCACGCCGAATGCCGCCGCCGGAAATCGTCCAAGGAGAGCGGGCACCGAGCCGTCGGTCCAGCAAACCTTGTAGTCGAACTGATCTTCCACGGGATCGAGATCACCAAAGCCGGTGCGTGTCACCCCGAAATGCATCCCCATAAGCGCCGCGACCTCATGCAAGCCGCCCTCGGTCCGGGCCTCGCGAAGGGTGTCGGCGATCCTAAGGCGAAGCGCGATACGCGCTTCACGTCGTGCCGCACGCTGGAGCATGCGCTCGATCTGCGCTGCGCCCAGTGAGAGCAGAAGAATGAGAACGGTGACGATGCTGATCGCGACAGCGAGGTAGGTCTGCCCGAAGCTGGCAATCGCATTTGCGTCGTCCACATGGCCGGTCGCGGTGAAGATCGCGGCGTGCATGCCCGTATAGTGCATGCCCGCGATCGCCGCACCCATCACAACGGCTGCGGCAGTCCGCTGGTTGATCTGCTGGTCCCGTGCTGCCAGCCACATCGCAGCGGTCGCCGCGATCATCGCAATCACGATCGACAGTACGACCCAGCGCCAGTCGTAACTCAGCGTGGCCGGCATGCGCATCGCGGCCATGCCGAGATAGTGCATGGCGACGACGCCAGCACCGATCAGCAGGCCGGCAATGGCAATCCGTCCGCTGGAAACCTGCTGCCAGTTGAATGTCGCAAAACCCGCACCTGTGAAGCCGATCGCGAGCGCGAGCGAGACCAGCGTCGGCGCGATATCGTAGCTCATCGGCATCGACGGCATGCTGAACGCCAGCATCGCGACGAAGTGCATCGACCAGATGCCGCCGCCGAGCGCAATGGCGGCTGCCCACAGCCAGACTCGCCGCGCTCGCTGCCGTGAGGCTCGGATCCGGCTCGCCAGGCTGAGCGCGGTGAACGACGCGAAGATTGCCACCGAAACCGACAGGGCAACCAGATAGTCGTCGTGCGTGCCTGTCATGATCATCTATTCAGCGTTCCCACAGCAAACGGCGGTACGCAACCGTGCTGCTACCCCCATCAACGTCGCCAATCGACCCGTCCCTTGCACAACGCCGCATCCATGAGTGCCGCTCGCACCGGAACGCTGCAGCGCGACGATAGAATTACGTCGATTTCTCCTGAACCAACAGCGGGTTGTGGCGTTCCCCTGCCACAGCTTTCCAGGGAGAGGCCGCATGGAGCCGCGCGATATCAAGCCCCACATGGAAGTCTTCGGTGCCGACGGCGTGCGGATCGGGACGGTCGATCATCTCGATGGCGACCGCATCAAGCTGAGCCGGGAAGGTTCGCGCGATGGCGAGCATCATTACGTGCCGCTCTCTACCGTGGGCCGCGTCGACGCGCATGTGCATCTCACGCTTACGGCCGCTTCGCTGCCGGCTGGAACAGCCGCGGCTGCCGGGTGCGGGACGGCTGGTGCCATCCCTCCGATCCGCAACCCTGCCGTTGGAGGCAGCCATCCGCGGCGCAACTATTACCTGCCTTGGGTCCTGCTTGCGCTCGCGCTGCTCGCATTGCTGCTACTCGCGACGAAGGGCTGCACTGACGCTGACAGGCGCGAGCCCGTGGCGACGGCTGATCGGACCGCCACAGCGCCGCTGGCCGTCGAGAGCGTCAAGCTTCCCAACGGCAAGTCCGTCGATCTTCAGCCGAACACGCTCAATTATGCGTTGCAGCGCTACCTGGCATCTGACGAACCGACGCCGCGTGCCTTCACCTTTGACAATCTCAATTTTGAGACCGCTTCCGCCGCCATCCGCCCACAGGACGCAGGGACGATCGAAACGCTTGCGCAAATCCTGCGTGCCTATCCCGACGCACACGGCCGGGTGGTCGGCTACACCGATGCGCGAGGTTCCGCGGCGAGCAACACCGCTCTCGGCGAGTTGCGCGCGCAGGCTGTGATGGCCGCCCTGGTCGAAAAGGGCGTCAACAAGCGCCGTCTCGAAGCGGGTTCGGCGGGCGAAGGCGCGCCGGTCTCCTCCAATCGAACGCGGGAGGGACAGTCCGAGAACCGGCGCACCGAGTTCGTCGTGATGCGCAAGTGACATGCGCGGCTGACACCGTCATCATATCACGGTGGATTGTCGGATGGCCGCCGTTCGTCGAGGATGAATCCCATGATCGTCTATTTGCTTCCGCTTCTGCAAAGCGCTTCGGCCACGCTGCCTGACATCACCATTTCGGCGCATGTCGAGGCGCGATCGGTTGAGATCTCAACCACCGGCGGCCGCATCGCGGCGAGCGCGTCACCAGAAGGCGGTTCCACAGCGGCGGCAAGCACGAGCTTGCCGCGCGGGAGCCTTCGCGGTCGCAATGTGAAGGCGATGCTGGACGTTCAGGCCCGCATCGGCGACCCGGCATCGGACAACAGGGAGAAAAAATGATGAGCAAACTGCTTACTGGCGCGCTGACTGCACTTATCGCGACGCTGGCCATTCCCGCCCAGGCGCAGGACGGCCGCTCGAAACAGCAACAGCCATCGCCCGCTTCCCCTCTTGCCCAACTGGCGATGGCTGGCAGCGATCAGCCCGACGTTCTGCTGGACATTCCAAACCTCAGCGTGGAAGAGATCACGCTCGAGGTCGAAAATCTGCAGGCCAATATCTCACTAGATGCGCGCCTTGCCAATTTGCTGAAGCTGACAGCGGGTGCCGAAGCGCGCGTCGACAAGGTGAAGCTCTCGATCAAGGGCGTGCGGGCGCAAGCCACCCTGATCGTACGTCTCGACAACGTCCGTGCAATCATCGAGCGGACGCTGCAAACGCTCGACAACAATCCGCAGATCATCGACCGCCTGATGAGCACCGTCGACAACACGGTCGGGACGGTCGGTGGCGTGGCGGGCCAGGCGGTAGGTACGGTTGGTGGCGTTGCCATGGCTGCTCTCGGCAATGGGCAGGTGCTCGATCTGGCGCGTGCTGGCCTCACCGAGCTTTCGCGCACGACGAATTCTGCTGGCCAGATTGTGCGGCAAGTGCGCCGGCAAAATGGCCAGCTACTCGAGGTCGTAACCGACAGCGCCAACAAGATTATTTCGACCAGGCAGGTGCCGGCGACCCAGCCGGCCAAATGATGAACCATCGTACAAGGCCATAGCCTATCGCCCGCCGTGCGACGTCCAGAGACCGCTTTCAGTCGGCGGAAGTTCAGGATCGCTTTCGTTCAGGCTCCACGCTTTGTCCGCTTGCCGCGCGGCTTTCAGAACGAGACGATCGCTTTCTTCCGCGGCGTGCAGCGCCAGCTCGCGTTCCTTGAGCTGCCGAGGCTGGGCCTCAACGAGACAAGTCCGGAAAGGAGGTGTCGGGGCGGGAGTATCTCTATGAGGTGACCGACCGGCTCGGGACCATGAGGAGCAAGGGGCCGCTCGACCCCCGCAAACAGGCCGAGTTCGAAGATTACAAGATTGAGAAGGCCGCGCTCAAGAACCGTCTCACCCAAAGCAAGGCGACGCTCAAGGAACTGGGAAGCCTCTATCGCGCGCTTCGCCTTCCGATGCTTCCGCGCGAAGCGGGCAGGATCCTGCGCGAAGCCGACCGCATGCGCTTCCTCGGAAACCAGGCCATGGTCGTGGGGACAAACGCGCTGATCGCCGATGCGCTGGACGCGAATGGCTTCATTCGCGACGCCCCGGACGCCACGATGGACTTCGACATGGCGCTGACCGCCATCGAAGCCGATGACGATCGCCCGACCTTGTGGAAAGTGCTCAAGGAAGTGGACATGACCTATTCGGTCAGTGCGGAACGCCCGTTCCAGGCTCGCAACGCCAAGGCCTATGAAGTCGAAATCCTCTCGGCGCCGAGCCGCATCGGTGGCCAAATGCGGCAGGACAAGCCCCGCCCTGTCCCTCTTCCCGAGCAAGAATGGCTGCTACTTGGCCGACGGATCGACCGCGTCGTTGGCGTGCGCGATGGAGAAGCGGCGCGAATGGTGGTCCCCGATCCGCGATGGTTCGCGCTTCAGAAGCTGTGGATGGCGGAGAAGCCGGAGCGCAATCCGCAAAAGAAGCCCAAGGATCTCAAACAGGGCATCGCCCTGCTCAATGCAGTCTGCCTGACGATGCCGCATTATCCCGTCGATGCCGGCTTCCATGGTGAATTACCCGACGAGTTGAAGCCACATTTCGAGCGCTGGGACGCACAAAGACCGGCGCGGTGAATGCACGCGAGACGCAGTTGATCATGCCGAAGGGCATTCCTTATCAGCGCATGTACCTAATGTGACACTGCCTGAACGACGGCGACGCATTCCGCTACGGCAAGGCGCGTTGTTCGATCGACGAACGGCGCAGCATCATGATCCAGCGGATCGCTCAAGCGGACGCATTGCACGCCTGCCGCCGCGCCTGCTTCAGGCACGAACCGGTCAATTTGGCATGCAGCTATCCGCCGGTCGTGCAGACCTTGCGGCCGCCATATTCGGGCCAACGCAGGGCGAACCCGGCCCGCAATTGAGCGCATGACAGGTCACCGATACCGGGCGCGGAACACCAGGCCGCGGTCCGACTCCCTTTGGCCCACCCGTCTGAGATGCACCGAAGGACCGGCCCCGAGACTTTGATATGGCCCTCCGGCGCTCGGCCCAGCGCCCCGCCGAGCAGGCGCGCCAGATTATCCCGGGCGGCCGTGCCCGATGCGCGCGGGCAAGGATGTCCTAGGCGGCAGCTATTGTCGATCTCGCGTGCCGCGACGCCAGCCAGACGAATGCGAGGCCCCTCGCGACACCAGATTGGGCCATCGCCATCCCACACGCGCGTCGGCGTGCAAGCAAAGACTTGGCCGGCGGCGACGATCGCGCCGCGCGGATCGAACGCTGCTGAGAATGGACCGGGCGTCGAGATGAGCGTCAGGCCCATGAGGGTCCGAAAGTGCTGCCAGGGCTTCATTCGCAGGCCACGCCGTCCCCATCGCGATTCAGTGGAAGTCATGGCTACGCACCTTGATCATTCCCTCCGGATCACCCCCATTCGGAAACGGCGGCGAATACAGGTCGCGCGGTTTCCAGCCAGTTTCACCCCGGTCCGGCGCACCGGCATGGGTCGCGCCGTCCCCGCGTCCGAAGGCGATGGGCAGATCCATCCGCCCGACGGAGCGCAGCATATCGTCCCGATCGACCACCTGGTCCACGATCACATGGATCACCTGCCCCTCCTTCTGGAGCCGCCCGCGCAGCGACACCATCGACGCCGCCATCACGGTCCGCCGCTGCTTCTCGAACCGGTCGGGCCACAGGATGCCATTGGCGACCCCGGTCTCATCCTCGATGGTGATGAACAGCACGCCCCGCGCTGATCCCGGCCGCTGACGAACCAGGATGACACCGGCGACCTCGACAAACCGGCCATCGCGGACCGATGCGAGATCCCCACAGCACACGACGCGCTCGCTCGCGAGTTGATCGCGCAGGAACCGCAGCGGATGCGCGCGCAGCGACAGCTGCAGCGAGCGATAATCCTCGACCACCTCGCGCCCGTCGCTGAGCGGCTGCAGCGTCACCAGGGGCTCAGCGCCTTCCGGCGAGAACGCCCCGTCCCGCGCGTCGGCCGCGGCGAACAATGGCAGCGGCGCTTCGCCCAGCCCCTTGACCTTCCACAGCCCCTGCCGGCGATCCGCGCCAAGGCAATGGAACGCATCGGCCTCGGCGAGCCGCTCGATCGCAGCGCGGGGCACGCCGGCCCGACGCCAGACCTCCTCGACGCTTTCATAGGGCACATTGCCCCGTGCCGCCGCCATCGCCGCGCCATGAACATTGGCAAGCCCCCTCACCTGCCGGAACCCGAGCCGCACCGCGAGATAACGGCCGTCTGCCGGCTCCAGTGTGCAGTCCCAATGGCTGTGGTTGATCGAGACCGGCCGCACTTCGACGCCGTGGTCTCGTGCGTCACGCACGATCTGCGCTGGCGCGTAGAACCCCATCGGCTGCGCATTGAGCAACGCCGCACAGAAGACATCGGGATGGTGATGCTTCATCCAGCAGGAGGCATAGGCGATCTTGGCGAATGAGGCGGCGTGGCTCTCGGGAAAGCCGTAGCTGCCGAACCCCTCGATCTGCTTGAACGTGCGTTCAGCAAATTCCTGGGGGTAGCCGCGCGCGACCATGCCGCCGACCAGCTTGTCGTAGAAATGGCTGACCCCGCCGGTCAGCTTGAACGTCGCCATTGCGCGGCGCAGCTGATCGGCCTCCACCGGGGTGAAGCCCGCCCCAACGATGGCGACCTTCATCGCCTGCTCCTGGAACAGCGGCACGCCGAGCGTCTTCTCGAGCACGGCACGCAGTTCAGGCCGGGGATATTCAGGCTTCTCCTTGCCCTCGCGGCGGCGCAGGTAAGGGTGCACCATGTCGCCCTGGATCGGCCCAGGGCGGACGATCGCTACCTCGATCACGAGATCATAAAATTTGGTGGGCTTCATCCGCGGCAGCATCGACATCTGCGCCCGGCTCTCGATCTGGAAGACGCCGAGCGTGTCCGCCTTCTGGATCATGTTGTAGACCTCGGGATCATCGTCCTGCAGGTCGGCCATGGTGACGGTGATGCCCTTCTCCTGCTCGAGCAGGTTGAAGGCGCGGTTCATGCAGCCGAGCATGCCAAGGCCCAGCACATCGACCTTCATGAACTGCAGGCGGTCGATATCGTCCTTGTCCCATTCGATGATCTGGCGGTCTTCCATGCGCGCGGGCTCGATCGGCACCAAATCGTCGAGCCGGTCCTGTGTCAGCACGAACCCGCCGGGGTGCTGCGACAAATGCCGTGGTGATCCAATCAGTTGCCGGGCAAGCCTCAATGTCAGTTTGAGGCGATGATCCCGCGCGTTGAGGTTGAGCGTCTCAATCTGCGCATCCGATATGCCGTCCATCGACCAGCCCCAGACCAGGCCGGTCAGCATTTTGGTGAGGTCCCGCGGCAGCCCCAATGCCTTGCCGACCTCGGCGACCGCGCCGCGGGTGCGGTAGCGCGTGACCACCGCGGTCAGCGCCGAATGCTCGCGGCCATAGGTCTCGTAGATCCACTGGATGATTTCCTCGCGACGTTCATGCTCGAAATCGACATCGATATCGGGCGGCTCCTTGCGCTCGCCCGAGACGAACCGCTCGAACAAGAGTTCGTGCTGGATAGGGTCGATCGAGGTGATGCCGAGCAGGAAGCAGACGCAGCTGTTCGCTGCCGAACCGCGGCCCTGGCAGAGAATACCGCGCCGCCGGCTCTCCACGACGATCGCGCGAACGGTGAGGAAATAGGGTGCATAGCCGAGTCTGCCGATGAGGCTGAGCTCATGCTCGACCTGTTCGGCATACGCCTTGGGCATGCCGTCGGGCCACTTCACCGCGGCAGCCTCGTAGGTCAGCGCGGCCAGCGCTTCCTGCGCGGTCTTACCGGCCATCACCTGCTCATAGGGATATTGATAGCGGATCTGGCCGAGGTTGAACCGGCACTGCGCGGCGATATCGGCGCTGGCCTGGATCGCGTCAGGAAACGCCGCAAACCGCCGCTCCATCTCCACAGGACTCTTCAAGTTCCGGTCCATGAACCGCTCGCGCTTGAACCCCAGCGCATCGACCGTGGTCTTGAGCCGGATCGCGGTCACCACGTCCTGCAGCGGCCGGGCTTCGGGCGTATGATAGAGGATGTCGCCGGTCGCCACCGCACGAACTCCCGCGGTCCGGGCAAGCGCATTGAGCGCATGCAGGCGCAGCTGGTCATCAGGACGCCGGCGGTAGGACAGCGCGCAATAGCTGCGCGGGCCGAACGCAATTGTGAGGTCCGCCAGCTGGGCCACGGTCGCTGCGTCCGCTTCGTCCGGCAGCAGGATCGCGATCTGCCCCTCGGCATGATCGACGACATCAAGCCAGTTGAGCAGGCAATGCCCCTTCCCGCCCCGCGCCTTGCCGATCGAAAGCAGCCGCGTCAGCCGCGACCAAGAGGGACGGTCCGTCGGATAGAGCAATAGCGCGCGGCCATCGACCGTCTCCACCCTTGCCCCGGGAATCATGCGGACACCCGTCGCCTTTTCGCCGTCCCAGCCCCGCACGACGCCGGCAACGCTGTTCCAGTCGGCCAGCCCGAGCGCTGAATGACCGCATAGCTGGGCCGCCGCGAACAGCTCCTCGGGCGAGCTTGCGCCGCGCAGGAACGAGAAGTGGCTGGTCACCTGCAGCTCGACATAGCTGGTCATCAGCCAAACAGCCCATGGACGTACCAGGAGAGGTCACCAGTCTCGGGCTCGACGCCGTCGCCGCGCCGGAACAGCCAGAAGCGCTCGCCGCCCTCGACCTCCACCCGAAAATAGTCGCGCACCGCCCAGAGTTCGCTGTCGCGCCGCCACCATTCGCCATGGATGCGCTCAGGGCCATCGCCAGCGACCACCTGATAGGGCTTGCCGCGCCAAATGAACCGGCGCGGCGCATGATCGGGCAGCAGCGCGACGACATGCGTCAGCATTTCGGGGCGACGCAGCATGCGGGCGGGCCGTTGCCATTTCGGCCATCCCTGCGGAACGCCTAGCGGCGCGAGCCGGCGCACCGCGCGCTCGGGCACATCGCTCTCCTCGCACGCCAGCCGGAACACGCCGGCCTCACCGGCCCGCCCGGCAAGCTGGTCGATTGCGGGCGCGAGATCGACCTCGTGGCCGGAGGCAGGCAGCAAGGTCGCCGCAGCGGTCGCTCCGAGTGGCTCGCTGCGCGTCACCACCAGCCGCATCTCCTCAATGCCGAGCCCGGGGTCGATGCGGTCCATCCTCAGCGCGAACATGCGGGCGAGATGGCGAGCATCGCGCGTCGCGCGCGATGCCCCGATCGCGATCCGCTGTTGTTCGGCGTCCACGCGAACGGCAGTTAGCACCGCGCTGCGCACGCCAAGGCCGCGTTGCTGCAACAGCGGCACAAGATCCCCGATCAGGTCGGCGATCACCTGCGCGATGCTCTCGGGCGTGCCGATCGGCTCAAGCAGCCGGCGCGTCACCTCGGGCGCCTCGAACGGCACGACCGGGACCAACGGCTCGGCGGCGCGGCCGAGCACCTGGTCGAGCCGTGTAACGGTCGACATGCCCAGCCGTCGCGCGAGCGGACCCCGCGGCATCGGATAGAGGTCGCCGATCCGCTCGAGGCCGAACCGGCCCGCGGCCACCAGCGCGGCATGCTCCAGCCGCAGCGCGGCGATCGGCAACATTGCCAGCCGTTCGGCCTCGCGGCCCGGAGCTAGCAACGCGATTCTGCCGCCGCCATAGCGTGCAAGGGCATGCGCCGCGCCCATCGTGCCCGCCACCGCGACATTGGCCGTGAACCCGAGCCGCCCCAGGAACCGCAGCAGCTTGCGGCAGAACCGCTCCTCGCCGCCGAACAGATGCGCCGTGCCAGTGAGGTCCAGCCACAGTCCATCATCACCGCTGACGCTGGCACCCGGTGTCCAGTAGCGGACCGCGTGCAGCGCCAGTCGATCAATCCAGGCCCGATCGGCATCGCGCTCGGCATCACGCACGTCGAGATCGCCAACCAGTGCACGGGCATGCGCCGCGGCCATGCCGGGCACCAGGCCGAGCGAGCGGGCGTGCGGACAGGCCGATGTGATCACCTCACGCTGGCCAGTGCGCTCGATTAGAACTGTCGGACGAGCAACGGCCTGCGTGACCGCCAGCCGCATCGCGACATTCCCAGGCGCACCCTCGTCGGGGCGCATCGCCTTGAACGGATGCTCCGCAGCTTCCGAGCGCCGACCCATTTCGCGCGTTGGCGGGCGCTGATGCGCCGGCATCGCCGCGATGCGCTCGGCAAGCTCGACCTTCTCCAGCGCGCCGTCCCCCGCCCAGCGCGCGCCCGGCCGCCAGCCGCCGCCGCGCGGCACCGAGCAGGCACCGGGATCGTCGTCAATCGGCTCGGGCAGCGCCGCTCTTACGGCGCGCTGCTCAGGCGGCCTGGCTGGCCGCTCTGCCCGCCGCAAACGCTCGATCGGGAGCTGCGGCAGGTAGAGCGAGGCGACCCGTGTCATCGCAAGCCTCGAGCAAAAGAGAAAAGGGATTGCCGCCACGCTGGCGGGTCAACTCGACCGACCAGCAGGCACGGCCGACGCCGGGATGCGGCAGCCGCACCGATGGCGCGCAGCCGATCCGCCAGCGCGTCATCGCGGTCGAGGGTTGATCGAGCGGATCGCGCGCGGTCTTGCGCCAGCGCCGCAGTAGCAGCATCGGGGTCGCGCCATCACAGGCAGCAAGCTGGAGCCGGCGGGTCGCGGTCTGGTCGGCGACCTTCACCTCGGCGATCACCGCCGCGAAGCTGCCATCGCGCAACGCGTCCTCAGCCAGCGCCAGAGCCATGACATCGTCGCGCGCCTCGACATAGAGCAGACGATCGGGACTCAACCCGGCCTGTTCGAGCCCGGGCGCATAGAGATCGAGCCGCGTGATCGCCCACACGACCATACCACCCGGCCGCTCGGCGAATCGCGCCGCGATGCCCGCGACGAACAAGGTCGCTGCGGCATCGTCGCCAAGCGTGGGAGAGCCGGCGCTGATCTCATGAAGCGTCGCCGCAGCGAGGCCGCCGCCCGCCAGCCGCGCATCGAGCGCGTCGATGCCAAATGGCAGCACCTGGGCGTGCCGCGACGCGGGTGCATCGACCTGCGCACGCAGCTCGGCGAGCAGGCGCAGACGATCAGCATCGGCAAGGGTGGCGGCGGCAAGCATAGGGAATAACGACTCAAATGTTCCTATAATGTTCCGCCTCGCCGCGAGATTCGTCAAGCCGTTGAATCGTGGCGGGTGACCGCCGGCCTGTCGCATTGTAGGGCGCCGCGACCATGACCGCCCCGCTCACCATCGGATTCGACTTCGGCACCACCAACTCGGTGGTGGCGCGCGCGCATGGTGACCATTGCGACCTGGTCGAGCTTGACGGCCCCGCGGGCACGGACCCGGTGTTCCGCTCGGCGCTGTGTTTCTGGGAGGATGCTGCAAAGCCCGGCGGTCTCGGCGTCGCGGCCGGCCCCTGGGCGATCACAGAGTATCTCGAGTTTCCCGAAGGCAGCCGCTTCCTGCAATCGTTCAAGTCGGTCGCCGCCGCTGCCAGCTTCGAGCACGCCTTCGTTTTCGAGCGCCGCTACCGCTTTGAGCAGATCGGCAAGCTGTTCCTGTCGCAGATGGCAAGTCATGCGCGTGGTGCGCTCGATGCCAGAGGCGCTCGCCTCATCGTCGGCCGGCCGGTCGAGTTCGCCGGACACCGCCCGGACGAGACATTGGCGCGCCAGCGCTATGACGCGATGTTCGAGGCGCTCGGGGCCGAGATCCACTATGTCTACGAACCGCTGGGCGCGGCCTATAGCTATGCCGCACGGCTGGACGCACCGGCGACCGTATTGGTCGCCGATTTTGGCGGCGGCACCAGCGACTTCTCGATCGTGCACATCGCTGCACCGGGCACCACGCCGCGATGCACGCCGCTGGCGCATGCCGGCGTCGGCATCGCCGGTGATCGCTTCGACCAGCGGATCGTCGAGCATCTCGTACTGCCGATGCTCGGCAAGGGCGGACGATATCGCTCGTTCGACAAGCTGCTCGATATCCCGGGCGGCTGGTTCACCGATTTCTCCGACTGGTCACGGCTCGCGCTCATGCGCAACCGCCGCACGCTTGCCGATCTCGAGAAACTGCGCCGCGCCGCGCTCGATCCGGCGGCGATCAGCCGCATGATCGCCATCATCGAAGGGGAGCTTGGCTATCAGCTGTACGACGCGGTGGGCACGCTCAAGCGCGCCCTGTCGAGCGACAGCCACGCGCACTTCCACTTCGAGAGCGAGAATTTGCTGATCGAGGCCGATGTCAGCCGCGCCGACTTCGAAAGCTGGATCGAGCCGGACATCGTCCGGATCGAGGCCGCGGTCGATCACGCCCTCACCATTTCGGGGCTGGAAGCGGCCGCAATCGACCGCGTGTTCCTGACCGGCGGCACATCGCTCACGCCGCGCATCCGCCAGCTGTTCGAAGCGCGCTTCGGTGAAGGCCGCATCGCCGGCGGGGGCGAGCTGACCTCGATCGCGCACGGACTCGCGCTCATCGGCCAACAGGACGATCTGGCCGCCTGGACGGTCTGAACAGAACGCATCCTTTTGGCGATCAGGCCGTTCTGCCCTCCCGGAGAGGAACGGCTAGTGGCTGATCGAACCCTGTTATTCGCGCGCGAACGCGAGCAACGCTGCCGCGCAGCGCTGGCCCGCGATCTTGCCGCAACGGTGACCGACCGCTCGTTGCGCCAGCGCCACCTTGCCGAGGCGGCCCTTCGGGCCAGCGCATTGCCCGGTAGCCTCAACGAGACGATGCTGATCCTTCGCTAAGCTGGCCGCTCAGCAGTCGCAGCGTCTCGGCATCCTCGACCCCCGCAAACCAGCGGTCGATCGCCGCGCCGAATAGCAGCATTGGCTGCGCCGCCTGGAACAGTGTCAGCGAGGAGCGCAGCTTGATCGCGTCGGTCTCGCCGAACACCTTGATCGGATCGCTCGTTCGCAGGTCCTGCAGCGCACCGACGCATTCGAGGTAGCGGGCACCGAGCACCGCATGCTTGAGATAGGCCCGCGCCTCATCCAGCGAGCTGATCCCATAGAACCGCGCTGTCGCGCTGCGGCCCAGCCCGGTGAGCTGCGGGAAGATGAACCACATCCAGTGCGAGCGCTTGGCCCCTCGCCGGATTTCGGCAAGCGCGGTCGCATAGCTGTCGGCCTGCGCTTCAACGAAGCGTTCGAGCGGGAATGCGATCATTACAACAGCGCCGGCTGCACGCTGCCGGGCGGCGCGCCATAGACCTGCTCCGGGATCAGCGTGCCTTCGGGCAGGATCTTGAGCACATTCTCGGCCGGCACATCGAGGTCTAGCCAGTCGGCCCATTGATCGCGTGCCAGCGGAATGATCTGGCGGTGATGATAGGGTGCGATGTCAGGCCCGGCATCCGCGGTCAGCATCGTGAACGCCTCCCCTACCTTTTCATGCGCTCGCCAGATGCCGGCGATCGCGAACCAGCGATGGTCTTTCATCGTGAACAGCCATTTGTTGAGCCGCTTCTGTCCCGGGTCGTCGGAATCGGTGAACTCGTAAAATCCGTCGGCCAGGATCAGGCAGCGATGCGACCCGAACTCGCGTCCCTCGGAGCGGAAATTATACACGGGCTTGCCGGTTGGCGCGGGCCAGCTCCAGCGCCGGTTGACCAGCTCGCCAGCGCCGCGCACGCCCTCGAGGCTCCGCACGATCGGTGCGACGTCGGTGATCTTGATGTCTTCGCGTGCCGCGACATTGGGACGCCCTTCGGGCGTGTCGATCCGGATCTTGAGGTCGTCGAAATCCTCCATGATCGAGGCGATATCGACCTCGAGCCGATAGTCATTGCACACGAAGCTGCTCCAGTTTGCACCCGAACGTTGTTCGCACTATGTTCTCATTCATGCAAGCCAGTCCCTTCGAGTCGGATGCGGCCCTTGGTAGCCGACGCGCCATCATCCGGCGCAATCCCGACAACGCGCAAGAGATCGAAATGGTCGAAGCTGCGTGGGGCCTTCCGCCGCTCGAGCGCGAGGGGAAGCCGTTCAAGTTCATTCGCTCGGAAGGCAAGACGTTCCCGCTGATGCGGTGCCTGGTGCCGGCAAGCGAATTCCATGTCCGCAACGGCGAACGCCGGTTTCGGGTCAGCCTCGATGACGGTAATTTCTTCTACCTCGCGGGCACATGGCGTCCCGCCGAAGCCGACTGGCCGCTCAGCTATGCGGTCATCACCATCGAAGCCAGTCTCGATGTCATGGTCTATCAGGAACGGCAGGGTGCCGTGCTTCTGCGCCGCCAGAACAAGGCTTGGCTGGATCTGACGGTGCCCGAGCACGAGCTCCTGCAGCCGCTGCCTGCGCGGAGTTTTCGGGTGGAGGAGATCGCGCCACGGCAGGCGATCGATCGCCAGATTGCACTGGATCTCTAGGATGGACGAGATGCAACTCACCTCGCCAAACGCGCCGCACCGGGTCATCGAGGGCGGCGATGGCATGGCTCGGCTCAATCAGGTCGTGCTCACCGCTGCGCAGATCGAAGCGGCGGGCGACGCGCTGGCGTTGCTGCCGTCGCATCACCGCGGTCAGGTAGCCCTCGAGCTCGCCGCGCTGGAAGGCTATGCGAAGGATGCTGTCCCGGGCGATCCAGGCAACGCAGCCGCTGCGCTTTTCGCAAGATTGAGCGCTTCGACGCACTGGCAAGCTGCGCACGACGCACACCATGATGTCGCGGCCCGGATTCTCTTTGAGGCAACAGCGCGAATGCCGCTCACTGATTGCGACGGACGGATGGGCTTCGATCCAGCAGGGTTCCAGGAACTGATGCTCTCCATCGAGGGGCTGCCGTGGTGACGCGCGTCAGGCGATGATCTTCGAACCGAACCTGTTCAGCGAGCCGGTGCGGCCAGGCCTGACGTATCGCGACGACTTTCTGTCGGAAGCGGAGGCTACAGAGCTCGTCGCGCGCATTAACAGCGTGGAGCTCACGCCATTCCAGTTCCAGCAATGGACCGGCAAACGCCTGACCCGCTCTTTTGGCTGGAGCTATGACTTCACGTCCGGCAGGCTTGAGCCCACTCGGCCGATGCCGGGCTGGCTTTTGCCGATACGTGACCGTGCCGCGGCCTTCGCGGGCCTTGAGCCGGACGAACTCGTCCAGGCCTTGTTGATCCGCTACGATCCGGGGGCCGGCATCGGCTGGCATCGCGATCGCCCGGCATTCGAGCACGTGATCGGGATATCGCTTGGCGAGTCCGCCGCAATGCGGTTCCGGCGCCGCGCCGGAACGAAATTCGAGCGACGCTCGGTCCCGCTTGGCACTCGCTCGATTTATCACCTGACCGGCGAAATGCGACACGACTGGGAGCACAGCATCGCCGGGATGCAGGCCACCCGCTGGTCCATCACCTTCCGCAGCCTCGCGCGAGGTGCAGGCGGTCGAGCAGCATTCGCTAACGGTCGGACACGATCGGATGCTCGAGCCGGATGATGTCGAGCAAGCGTTCAACCTCACCAATTTCACGCGAAGTTCCGGACGGTGCGACCGACCAGTTACAGTGCGCATGGGTTCTGGGATCATGAACCTTGATTGGCCCAAGCACCGCACGCCAGCGGCGTTGCGTCCCGCCTGACTTGCGCATCAGCGCGACAATAACGAGGTCCTGCAGCTTGCTGGCGATCATGCCGCCGATAAGCATACGCGCCACGTCGCGCGCAAGCCGTCCGTTAGCGACCGACCGGTTCAGAATCGAACAGCGGCATCGCGCTTTCGCCTTCCGTCGTTGCAAAGTTGGAAACCGTGACACCAACCAGCCGGATGCCAAGGGTCAGCGGATAAAGCGAGCGGACGAGATCGAGGCTTGTCTGCCTCAGCAGATCCCGCTCGCAGATCGGCTGCGCGGCTGTACGGCTTCGTGTCACTTGCCGGAAATCCGCGAACTTCGCTTTCACCGTCACCGTCCGGCCGAACATCTGCCGCTTGTCGCACCAGTTCGCCACGTCGTCCGCCATGCGCAGGACACCCGCCTCGATCTCCTCAGGCGCGATGAGATCGCGATCGAACGTGGTTTCCGATCCAGACGACTTGCGCTCGCGATTGGGATTGACGGGGCGATCGTCCTGCGCCCTCGCGGTGCCGTAATACCACTCGGCCGAGCTCCCGAAATTTGCGACGAGGAACTCGATCGACCGGGCCTTGAGGTCCGCGCCGGTTTCGATTCCGAGCCGCTTCATCTTGGCCGCGGTCACCGGACCCACGCCGTGAAATCGGGCGACCGGCAGGACCTCAACCCAATCAGATCCCATGCCGGGCGTCACCGCGATTTGACCGTTGGGCTTGCGATGGTCGGACGCGAGCTTGGCGAGAAACTTGTTGTAGGAAATTCCAGCCGACGCGGTGAGGCTGGTTTCCTCCAGGATGCGTGCTCTGATTTCCTTCGCGGTGGCCCAGGCCGTCTCGATGCCGCGCCGGTTGGCCGTTACATCGAGATACGCTTCATCGAGCGAGAGCGGCTGGATGAGGTCGGTATAGTCGGCGAAGATCGCGTGGATCTGAGCTGACACCGAGCGGTAGACGTCGAACCTTGGAGGAACGAATATCAAATCCGGGCACCGGCGCAACGCGGTCACGGACGGCAGCGCCGACCGGACGCCAAATGCCCGCGCCTCATAACTCGCCGCAGCGACCACGCCACGCGGGCCGGCGTAACCCACCGCGACTGGCTTGCCCCGCAGATCGGGATTGTCGCGCTGCTCGACCGACGCGAAGAACGCGTCCATGTCGATGTGGATGATCTTGCGGACGGCTGGCAGGGTCACGTGCGACGCTTAGCAAACATCGAACAGACTGTGAACGAAGCTAGCCGGATGAGGGCCCGCTCCGGTCCCGACTGCGTGCCGTTAGCGTTTGAGCTGCCACGCCAGAGTCACGTGCTTTTTGTAGATCCGGGCATATTGGCCTGGCTTCTGCTCAGCTGCAAGCGAGCCTGACCGGCTCAAGGCGGTCGCGCGGCGGTAGTAGGAGCGCGCGGCTGCTCTTCTGGCTGGCGACGTACTCGCCACGTCTCCGAGAGCATCCCAAAGATCTATCGCCAGGATACCATCACATGTTCGCCTCGTAAGATCTGCGAGGCCCGCTTCCGACCCACGCGAGTCGCCGTCGAGCGCCACAATTCGAAAATAGCCGATCTCGAAATATAGCGAGTTACATGTCGGATCGTCTTTGCTTGCGCGAAGCAGGGCGTAAGTTTCCCGCGTAGCGATGCGGGCGCCGGCCTCGTCTCCACTCGCCCAGCGTGCATCTGCCAGAACCATGCCCAGGTCTATCCTGAGCGGCGAATTGTCCAACTTTTGATCTCATAAATCCTGATCCCCTTCATCGCGTATTCGACGGCGTCTGATGGTTTGATCATGACGAACAAGCTCGCCATGTCGCGGACGACCATGACAACGGACATTTGATCCGGCAGTCGTTTTACGTCTTCTATCGCGTCTTGCAGGACAGCGCCCGTCTGTCCCAGCGCGCCTGTCGTCCATAAAGCGTGAGCCCAGGCGATCCTGGCGCGAGCACGGACGGTAAGGTCTTTTGGAGGGAACTCTTCAAGCAACTTCACACCACGGCCGGCTAGGTCTGCCGCTGCGATCCATTTCCCCTGATATCCCTGGTTCGAGGACAGCCTGGCAAGCGCCAGGCCGAGGTCTGCGCCACCTGAAGGCTCTCGCTCGAGCTGGGCGATAATCGCACGTAAAGTCCCTTCTTCTTGCTCATAGCGACCTCTAAGACGCTGCATGTCGGCAAGCCTGGTGGCGACGATAAACGCCCAGCCGGGCCGTTCGGCCATCAGCGGGCGCGCGAGCTTCCATGCCTGATCATAGTAATATTGCCTGATTGAAAAGTCGCCGTAGACGTCCGCTACATCTCCAAGGAGCACCAACGCGTCGGCGAGCCGGGAGGCAGCGATACCCTGGTTTGTCCTGGCGATGGATATGGCGCGCTCGGCCGTGCCTACCGCCCGCTGCCGGTCGGTGTGAGCCTGCATATAGGCAAGCTCCAGGGTCAGCTCGAAACACTGAACGCTCTTTGGCGGAAATGCCCTTTCGCAATTGGCCAGCTCCGTCTTCAGCAAATCAGCGGCAGTTCCGAACTCTCCCTTGTCGCGCGCGGCGAAAGCGGCAGGCGGAACCGGCCAGCCAGCCGCGGCCGGGGCTGATTGGGAGGACATTAACGAGGCCATGAGCAGAAGCAGCGTCACTATGCTCCCCACCAACTGGAAGGCGAATCCTACCTAAACTGGCTGCACCGGCCACGTCCGGGTAAGCCGACATCATAACGCTACCGTATATATCATGATGTCCGGGCCCGGGTTAGCCCGGCGACATCGACAGCGACACTGGGAACACGGCCCTACGTTCAAGATATTTCCCTGGCATTCGCCCTTTCCCAAATCGGTCACCAATCCCAGTTATGCAGGCAAGAGGGAGGATTGGTCATGACGCAGCCCAAGACGATTGCGCCTGAGGTCATCGCCTGCATCGCAGAAGGTCGCTATCCCAGTGTCACCGAGCTCAATCGCGTTGCGGATCGCATCTGGTCCGACCTTCGAGCATGCCGGCCTGCCTTGTTCTGCAACGTTGAAGGGAACCCATACGAGCGGCTGCTAGTCCTGAAGGCGGCGCAGGCTGCCCTGGCTGGTGACGATCCGACCGTCGCCTAACTGTCGGAACTCGAGAATTGCCGTCCCCGGCACGACGGACCGTGCCTGCCCTATTGACTGTCAAAGGTAACGCAACCGCTGTCGCTCCCAGCATCCCGCGATTCCTTCGCCCTGGGTGAGTTGCAGTCCATCCACATGCGCCGGGATGGTGCCGGCAAGCACCGCATCGACGATCTCCGGCGACAGGAACGCCAGCCGCACGACCCGCGTAATCCACGACGAGCCCGACGTTGCGCAGCTCGAGATAGCGGGCATGGATGTCGCGGACGAGGTCGGCATGGTCCTTGACGATGGCGAGCGTGCGGCCGTCGGGCCGATAGCCGAGTGGCGGGGTGCCGCCCATCCACATGCCCCTGGCCTTGGATGCCGCGATCTTGTCGCGAATACGCTCGGCGGTGAGCTCGCGCTCGAACTGCGCGAACGAGAGCAGCATGTTGAGCGTCAGCCGTCCCATGCTGGTGGTGGTGTTGAACGACTGGGTGATCGACACGAAGCTGACCGGGGACCTGGTAAGCGAACATATTGCATGGGGAGTACCTCATCGAGATACCCTGCAATCCATCGATCGTATGGATAGTGCCGCTTGAACCCGCTCGACATTTCATCGACAGCAGGAACGGGTACGGCAGAAAATTGGCCCGGCATGAAGCGAAGATACAGCCTCGCCTTGATTGCAGCGATTCCCGCGGACGAGTGCTGGGCGCAGACGTCTGCCGCAAAGGACGGGAAGTCTGAGATTGTCGTCACGGGCGAGCGGGCTGACCGTACCGTTTTGGAAACCACATCGAGCGTCTCTGTTTTCGGTGCTGACCAGATCATCCAGCTCGCCGCAGCCGATCGCATCGAGCAGCTGCTGGCCTCGATCCCAAACATACAAGTCGGCTCTGGTGGGGATGGTCCAACAATCCGGGGGCAAGACTCGACCGGCGTCCTGCGCGACCTCCCAGCCTTTCTGGGCGGCAACCGTCCGCGAGTCACGCTGCAGGTCGATGGACGCGCGGTCGGGTATAATGAGTTTGCCTTCGGCGCTGCCCCGCTATGGGATATCGAGCAGGTCGAGGTCTTTCGCAATCCGCAAACCACTACACAGGGCCGTAATTCGATCGCGGGTGCGATCTTCGTCACCAGTAAAGACCCGAGCTATGGTTGGGAGGTCGGAACCCGCCTGATCGTGGGAAACTACGCGACGCGTCAGGCGTCGGCGGCAGTGTCGGGACCGATTGTGGAGGAGCAGCTTGCCTTTCGCCTTGCCGGCGATGTTCGAAGCAACCGGGTATCGAGCCAGCTGGGTGGCAGTATGGTCGGTGCCGATCCCAATCGCGACGATTATGCGCTTGTCCGCGCGAAGCTGCTTGCTGAACCGGCGGCTTTTTCCGGCGTCCGGATCGAAGTTATCTATAGTCACTCACGGTCGCAGGCTCCTCAGATCGTTTCCGTGCGTGAGCCCTTCCGGCAACGGCGCGACCCGCTAGCAAGTTTCGGTGTGTTCAGGATCAGCGTGGATTCGCTGACGGCATCGCTCGACTACCGATTTTCCGAACGGTTGAGCTCGACGACGACGGTCTCGTTCGGCGGGGCGACCATTCGCCGTTTCGCGCCGGCCGGCCTTGGCCAGGCCCGGCTTCGGGGGCACGATCGCTCGATCGAGTCAATTCTGCGCTGGCAGCACTCGGACGCACTGAAGCTGCTGGGCGGCGTCAGCGTCGTGCGTGCGGATTTGGCCCAGTCCATCGACCTTTCAGCAGTCGTTCTCGGAGAGGGCGATTTCAAGGACTCGCAGAGCAGCGCCGGCGTTTTCGGCGAAATCGTCTTTGACCCCATGCCTCGCCTGACGGTCAGCCTCGGCTTACGCTATCAGAGCGACAGCCAAAGTCGGGAAGGCAGTCTGGGGCGATTCCAGACCGATTATGACGAGCGGTTTTCGGCGTGGTTGCCGAAAATGTCGTTGGCTTACGAGATCGGCAAAAGCGCAATCGCCGGCGTGATGGTGCAACGTGCGTATAATCCAGGCGGAACGACCATAAATCTCGACACCGGCGGCCCTGAAAATTTCGATGCGGAGACGCTTTGGAATTACGAAGGCTTTCTGCGTGCTCCTTTCAAACACGGGGCTCTCACCGCCAACTTCTTCTACACGAACATGCGTTCTGCCCAGCGGGCGCAGCAGCGCACCTTTCGCGCTCCCGGAGGGCCTGCTGCCTTTTGGGCTTTGATCGACAACGTCCCTGCCGCCGAAAGCTATGGCGCGGAGGCAGAGTTGTTCTGGCGCGCAACCTCGCGCCTGTCGTTGCGGGCGGGCGTTGGCGTGCTCGGGACGCGGATCTTGAGAACATTGGACCCGGCCGATCCGATCCTGAGCAAGCACTTCCAACGTTCGCCCGCGCTGACCGGGTTCGCGGCGCTCGACTGGCGCCCGGTCAATGCGTTGCGTCTCTCGCTGCAATCACGCAGTAACAGCGGCTATTTCAGCGACGACGCGAATACGGCCGCACGGCGGATTCGATCCGCGACCATAACGGATGCGCGCATGGGTTACACCAGCGGTCCGTTCACGATTTCGGGATATGCCCGCAACCTCTTCGACACATTTTATCTAACCTTCCTCAATTCCGGCGTTGTGGGGGTTGCCGGGGATCCACGCGAGGTCGGCCTCAGCCTGGAAGCACGCTTCTAGCGATCATGATGGCTGCAGCGCTCCGCGGACGAACCGATCGGGCCAAATGCCGCGCCTGCGCCAGTATTCGACATGACCGAGACGGCGGCAAAGATCCGGGAAGCGCTTATCAGCGCGGAGTGCCGTGGTGGCAGGGATAAACAGAAACTGCGTGCGCCCCCAGGCGGACGCTGAATAAACGTCGCTGAGGCCGACCCCGCGCATGCGCTGCACGACTGGTCCGCGTCCTTCAAAAAGACCGCCGGCAACCCGATAGGCCGCATCGACCCTTTCGAGGTGGGAGAAGGTCATGATGGCATGGGCCGCGAGGCCCGGCGCAAGCGCCGCGGCATGTGTGCAGACCTCCAACGCCCGGGCGATGTCCCGCGGGGCGCGGGTGGCGATCGCCGTGACCGCGGCACGCCAGGATTCGATGCTGGGCGGCGTGAGCTTAACCGGACGGCTTTGTACGTCGTCGAGCAATGCGAGCGCCGCAGGCGCGCGATCGGTAAACGCGTAGATCATCATCCGCGCGTTCCACATCGCGGGATTTCGCGGCCACAGCCGCAACCCTTGATCGACCACTTGGTCTGCCGCCGCGACACGACCGAAGATCCAGTGCTTGATTGCCCGGCGGTGCTGCGGTGTCGGGTTGAACGGATCGGCGCGAATGGCGCGCTCGTTCATGTCCCGCGAGTCACGGCATCGCCCCATACCCTGATAGAAGAACGTCAGGCTGTTTAGCGCGAGGACATTCTCTGCGGCATCCGCGAGCACGCCGAGCAGAGCGTCCTCCCATTGTGTCCAGGCGTCCAAGTCGCGGCGCTGATAAGCCAGTACGGCGCGCGCGTTAGGCTCCTTCGGATCGAGGGTGAGCGCATGTTGCGCAGCTTCTCGTGCCTTTTCGCTGTCGTCGATAACCGTCGCAAGCCAACCCCATGCATCGGCCCGGCCGCTATCTCTCGCGATGGCTTTGCGCAGCAGGACCTCCGCTTGAGCTGCACCATCGGGCTTACCCGACCGGTCCAGCCTTTGCGCGCGTGCGATCAGCTCATCGATTTCGTCTTCCTTGCGTTGGTACAACCAAGCTGCCGCACCTCCGACCCCGAGCGTCAGGGCTATGGCGCTGCCTGCGACCATCGTGCGGCGGTCCAGGCCCAGGCGCTTCGCTTCGGGAACAGCGCAAGGCGTGGCGCAATCCGCCTGTTCGATGCCAAGCATTCGATAGCCGATGCGCGGCACGGTCTCGACGGAGAAGCCGGCGGCGGTAGCAAGGGCCGCCCGCCGCACCGCTGAGATGGCGCGGCTGATCGAATCGTCGCCGACGATGCGCCCATTCCAGCACAGACGGATCAAATCGTCGCGCGTCAGGACATCACCCTTGGCGTCCGCGAGCGCGACCAGCACGTGCATCACGAGCGGCTCGATCTGAATGCTGTCTGCCGGTCCTTCAACGGTTCGCAGGGCCGGACGTATACGTGCGCTGCCCAAGCGAAAATCCGCACGATGTGCGAGCGATGCCGGTTCGATGCTCAATGTTAAGCCACTCGTCGGTAATTCATCGGATAAAAATCAACGCGCCATCATTCACGCGCCCCCGGTCCTCATCCAGCTTGACGGGCAATCTGAGGCAGGCACGGAAGGTAGCTAACATGGCGCTCGCGATGCAGACAATGGTCGGCGTTACGCCCTCGCGGACAATCGGCGTCGTGCCTGACAGACGTTTGCGGGTAGACCGGCGGATAAGACCGGCGCGCTTTTCCTGCTCGATGATCGTGCTGTGTGGTTTGCTCGCAGCTTGTGGGGGCGGGGGGCAGCCGGCGGGTTCGATCAATATCCCGGGCGCGGGCGCCGGTTTGCCCACGCCGACGCCCGTTCCCACGCCAACTCCTACACCGACGCCACCGCCGCCGTTCTCGCCGGTAATCGGCAGTATATTCGAGAACCCCAGCCTCACCTCGTCGTTCCGGGTCGTCGCGCGTGGTTGGCAGTCCAGCGCGAACGCGAACGGCACCGGTTTCGTGGCCGAAGGGCCATCGGAAGATGTGGCGATTTCCTACACTGCATCGACCGCGAGTTACCAGGCGTCGTTCCCGTTCCTTGCTGCGAACACGATGTATCGGACGTCCGACATCCGGTATGATGACGTGATCGGTGGCATGCGATACGAGGGCGCGGTCGCCCCTTCGCCGAGCGCTGCCGTCAATCACTTCGAGATTGCCGTGATCAGACCGGGGACAGCAGCCGCACCTTATGACTATGTCGCATGGCTGCCCTGGTACACCAGCGCGGACATCGGCGGGAGCAGGTTTCGATACAGTTCGGGCGTCGCCGGCGTCGCTCAATTTACGCTGAGCGCGCAGGTGCCGCAAACCGGTACGCGACGCTATATCGGGCGATTGCTGGGAAACCTGGCGGAATCAGGTGACTTCGTCGTGGGCCGAGTGGAGCTCGACATCGACTTTGCAGCCGGAACCGCGGCCGGAACGCTGTTCATGAAGCATGTTTGCTTCATGGGATGTGAATATCCCGAGGTCGCCTATCGGCTGGCGGACATTGTCTACAGCACTGGAGGACCACGTTTCGACGGAAAGCTGTCCTATGGAGGGCTGCCGCCCGATGGAGCGATCTCGGGCGGCTATGCCGGGCCCAATGCTGAGGAGCTTATGCTCTCGTTCCGGGCCTCCTACTACAACCCCGATGCTGCCAAAACCCAATTGCTCAGCGGTATCGGACTTGCCCGGCGACAGTAGCTGTTAGTCCTGAACCGGGTGCGCCGCGCAATCCATATCCGCAAGTCGAGCGACGAGGGCTTGGTCAGATAGCCGACCCGCGCAGGTCGTGTTGCCATGCCGGGTGTAGGTTGGCCGGCGTAGCATGGCGACTTTTGGCTAAAGCCGGGTTGATCGTGCTGCCATACCGTCGAGCTGAGCCATCACCCGGAACACGACCAATAAAATTGCACAACGGGTTCTTGAAACTGGGAATGGGTTTCCTCATTTTTTCGCTGCCGGGCGCCATCCGGGTCCGGTGGGACATAGAGAGCGTCGGCTCCTTACCGGCGCTTCTCATGCCCAGATTGCTTCGCAAGGAGGATTTGGAGATGAGAACAAACTTTGACTTTGCGCCCTTCCGGCGCTCCACGGTCGGCTTCGACCGCCTTTTCGATCTGCTGGAATCGGGCACTCGCGGCGAAATCGCCGACGGCTATCCGCCGTTCGACATCGCCCGTGAAAGTGAGGACAGCTATCTGATCACGCTCGCGGTCGCTGGCTTCCGCCCCGATGAAATAGAGATCATCGCCCAGCAGAACCAGTTGACGGTCACCGGCAAGCGCGCCGAGGACACGGACGAGGGCCAGTACCTTCATCGCTGTATCACCACGCGTCCGTTCGAGCGGCGCTTCCAGCTTGCCGACTTCGTCGAGGTCCGCTCGGCCGAATTCCAGAACGGCCTCCTCAGCATCGCGCTGCAGCGCGTCGTCCCCGAGGCGATGAAGCCCCGCAAGATCGCGATCGAGGGAAGCCCTGCGAATGATCGGCTCGAAGGTCCCAAGGGCGATCGCGAGGTGGCCTGATCCATCCAAACTCCACCGGCGTCCTCGAGGGCGCCGGCGTGATTCATGGAATGTACGCGCTGACCCGCCGCGTAACGCGCCATGGCTGCTGGCTGACACGCTGCCCAAATCAGGAGGGGACTGGGACGCCTACATCGTCAGCGACGGCTATATGCTGACCGTCCGGAATCCGGCCTCGATCGCGCTTCTTACCAACGCGGTGCTGGCGGCACTGCGCCGATCGCCAGCAGCCTTCTCATAGCTGGGCCGGTCACATAACCGGTCCCGTGTTATGCTCTGGGACGACGACGCCAGCCTCATGACGATGCCGAGCGACGCCCGAGCAATCGTTGAACCTCGCGGCTGCCTGGCTCACGGCACTGACTGGTGGGTGACGATCTTCACCCGTGTGCCCAGCTTCAGCGGCGCGTTGCCATCGCGGCCGTTGAGGAGATCGAATAACGCTCTGCTGGCGGGATCCGCGACGCGGCGCGAAAGCGTGTCGGGCGTATCATCGGGTCCCACGGCGACCGTCCGCACGAAGCGCGGCCGCAACGCTGTCGCTTCCTGCTTCGTCAGGCGGCGGAACGACCGGAACAGCGCGTTCACAGCTGCGTGGTCCGTATTGGCTGGCGGCGATACAATGATGAAATGATAGGCTTGACCGTCCCCACCATCGTAAACGGCCACTGACATCGGCACGTTCCCATCGCGGACAGCGACTCGCACTTGCGTGATGACGGCGCTCAGCCCGTTGACTGTGGTCTCACGCACATCGCTGACTTCGGCGGGCGCGTCCCCCAGAATGCGCGAAACCAGTGCCTCGGCATAGCTGCCGACATCCCGAGTCCCCAATGGGCCGCCCCCGAACTCACCCGAGATGCCGTGAGGCCCGGTCAGACGAACCGCCTGCGGGCTGTTAGTCAGCGAAAACCCGACGGGAGCCTCGAACGCTATCCGCATGATCGGATGCGCAAACTGCCGGTCGAGCACAAATCCCTGCTCGGGATCGTCGCCGTAAAGCATGCCATCAACGGCATTGAGGTAGCGATCCGCGCCTTCTGGAAGCTCGTCGTCCTTGAGCGAGGTCTGCCTGGCCGCCGCTCGCGTCCGCTCGACGCGACGCTCGGTGAGCGGGTGGCTCAGCGCCCATTCCGGCAGGCTGCGCGCGCCATCACGCCCTTGTATCTGCGCCATGAAGGTGTCGTGGCGCTGGAGCGCAGTGAGCATGTCCGCTGCGGCGTAGACATCATAGCCCGCATCTTCCAGGTAGCGGACGCCCAGATCGTCCGCTTCATATTCCTGCTTTCGCGAGTAGCGGAGCCCGAACAGCTGACTTGCCTGGCTCGCGAGGCGCGTCAGTCGTTCCGATCCTGTCGCCTGGGCCGCAATGACGCCCAAACTACGCCAGATCGAGCGCTGTTGCTGCCGCTGCGCATGTCGGCCGACGATATGCCCGACCTCATGGCCCAGCACCGAAGCGAGCTCAGCTTCGCTGGTAACGATGGCGACAAGCCCGCGTGTAACGTAGATATAGCAGCCAGGTACCGCGAACGCGTTGACCACGTCGGAGTTGACCAGCGTGAAGGTGCATTCTCCAGCCAGGCCCGCCGCTGCCCCGACCCGTTCGCCGACGGTTCGCACGTACGCCGCCTCATCGCCGGCATAGGCACCGCCGAACTCGGCGAGGAGTTGCGGATGAGCCTCTTCGCCATAGTCGCGGTCCTGCGCGCCGATGACGGGCGTCCCATCGGGGCTACCGCTGCCGCATGCGTGGAGCAGGCAGGCTAGCGGCAGTGCAAGCCACCAGGCTTTATACATCTTCAGGCGGGTCGGCATTGATTACCCCTCTTCGCGGCAAAAGATCACTTGAACGCCTCGTTGGTTCCAACGCCGAAAAATGTCGGTCGTTCGCGCGTTTCTCGTCACGCGCAAAGCTGCTGCGATCACGTGGAGGCTCCCCCATTCCGTTCCTTACCGTAAGCACGTCGGCGCCGCTGTACGCCTCCCGGCCAGCGTCGCGAATGTAGCGCGGTGGAGATAGGCGCGATGTCGATGGGAGGGCGCGATCGCGATAATGACCTAACATCCAGCCTGTTGAACCAGCGAAGGAAGCACGGAACGAAGACTGTCGCAGGGGGTTGCACCGCTCGCGTGGTTCCCAGGCGCTCCTCCGGCGGCCATGAAGCGAAGAGGAGCATTATAGCTGTGTGGAACTGTTTGAGGAGGAAGATGCCAGCTCCGGTGGGGCTGGCATCTTCCCATGGCAGGGGCCTTTTCATTACCGGTAAAAGCCGAGCAGCGCCTCTATCCCGAAAAAGTGGCGTTAACAGAAGACAGACCAGGGTCGTCGTGCGAAGGACATCACGCCGTCGCCCCGGCAATGGACAGCATCCGCCGGGGCGGCCATAGCGTGATTTGCCCGGCTGTTAGAGGTCGTTGGCAATCCTTAGGGCCATGCCCTCCATCCTGGCTCGACTTTCATACTCGCTTGCAAGTTTCTCGTGTGCATGCCTGGCGGTCGCGTCGAGGGCGCGCTCCGCCAGCTCGCGCTCCTGCCGCGCTCGCCTTGTGTAGAATTCCAGGTCCTTGACGGCCATCGCCAGCCTGCGTCAATCGAGGTATTCGTATTGCGACAACGTAATTAGCGTTAAACCGATCCTGACGGTAGCTGTCCGGATGGTCCTGGCCCGAATTGCGAGCCTGATCTGAAGCGGTAGCGCCGGGTCCTCGTTCCCGCCGGCGGAGGCGGGCGACCTTATCCCCTGTCAGCTCCCATGCTCGACGGACACGAGCATCCGGTCACGAAAAGCGTCCGCCGGTTACTCGCTGGGCGATGCCTTCGACCGGCACATCATGCAGGATACGAAACCGCGCCTCGATCAGGCTGAACAGACCAAAGCCGAGCAAGCCCACCGCAATAACGATGTCGAACGGTTCGGGGAGCCACGTGATGGCGTCGGCCATCCCGCCGGCTTCGCGTGCGCGCGCTTCCCAGCCCGCTTTGATGAGAAAACCGCTGGTGATCAGGAACACCAGGCCCCGTGCGGCGTAGCCCGCGCGTCCGCTCCATTTCACCCATGTCTTGTCCGCCATACCCGGCTCGAGATGCCGCAGAAATCCAGCCTTTGCCGCCTTGACCAGTTGCCAGACGCCAGTTGCCGCCAGCACAACGCCCGCAAGGATGACGAGGGCCGGTCCACCGGGCAATTCGAGCGCTGACCGCGCACCGTCCTGCGCGCCGTCGCCCGATGACGAAATCCCCCGGATCAATGCCACTGCCTGCCAGGTAAGGAACAGATGGACCAGGCCGCTGAGCCCCGCTGCCACACGCTCCGCTGCACCCTTGCCATCGGACGCGTGCCGCTCGATGTTGAAGATCGCGTCCGACAGGCGCCATAGCCCATAGGCGACGAACCCCACGGCCATGACGCACAGCAGCAGCTTCCCCGAGCCGTTGCCGAGATATTCGAGGGCTCCGCTTTGATCTTCCGCTCGCCTCGCCCGAAGGATCAGATACGCGATCACTATGTACAGCACGCCGCGACTGGCGAAGCCGATCCGGGTGAGCAGGGTTAGCTGTGAGCTTGTGTGCATCCGGGATGATCCTCCGGCGTGGCAACGGTCCTGCCGGCGCTTACGTTCCTTGTCGGAAAAGAGGAAACCAGGGCGAGACATTCTGGTGGTGCGATGACGACCACGGCGCTTGCCCGGGTAGCGGTCATATGCTCAAGGCAGGGCATGACGCCGGTTTCCGATCTCCAGCAACTCGTCGCATCGACGCTGGCTCGCGCGCCGGACTGGTTGAAGCAGGGGCTGGTTTCGAAGGAAGAGAAACAGCGCCGCGAGGCCGAGGAAAGTCTCGCGGCCATGATTGCGACGGCGCTGGCAAGTTCGAACGCCAACTAGCCGCACGCGCGAAGCTTTAAAGGCTGGCCGCTCGCGATTGAACAACGGCACGCAGAGTGCGGAGTTATTTTCAGCGTTCGATCAGCTCACGAATGCGAGCGGCAAGATCATCCATGGCGAACGGCTTGGTGATCATCGCCATCCGCTCTTCCAGAAACCCGGAGGCCGCGGTCGCACTTTCCGCGTATCCGGTCATCAGCATGACCTTGAGCGCAGGCCTGTGTACCCGCGCCGCATCGGCGAGCTGGCGGCCGTTGAGACCGGGCAGCCCGATGTTCGTGATGAGGAGATCCACCTGCCGGTCGGATTGCAGGATCTCCAGAGCGGCTCGACCGTCTTCAGCCTCGAGCGTGCGATAGCCGAGTTCGTCAAGCACCTCGACGACGAGCGAACGAACCACGGATTCATCCTCCACGACCAGGACGATCTCCCCGGTTTCGGCAATGGCGTCGTCGCTCTCCATTTCCAACGTCTGGTCAAGTTCGCCGTCATGGCGGGGCAGATAAAGCGAAAACGTGGTTCCTTGCCCGACCTCGCTCTGGATCGCGGTGTAACCGTCCGATTGACGCGCGAAACCATAGATCATCGAAAGGCCAAGACCCGTCCCCTGGCCGGTAGGCTTGGTGGTGAAGAACGGCTCGAACGCGCGTTCGATCGTATCGGCGCTCATGCCGGCTCCCGTGTCGCTGACGCGGATAAGGATATAGCTACCTTGCGCGAGACCCGGCGTACCCTCCGCGGTTGCGGCATCGACCTGGCTGTTCGCTGTCTCGATCCGCAAGACGCCGCCGTCCGGCATGGCATCGCGTGCGTTGATCGCCAGATTAAGCACCGCATTCTCGAGCTGGTTTGGATCGCACCGAGTGGGCCACAGGTCAGCGGCAAGCACGAGTTCGAGCGCGATATCTTCACCCAGCGTCCGACGGAGCAGATCCTCCATCGAGGCGATCAGCGGGTTCGCGCCCACGCTGCGTGGGTCGAGCGGCTGACGACGTGCGAATGCGAGCAACCTGTGGGTCAGCCCGGCGGCTCGTTGCGCAGAGGTCATCGCACCGTCGAGAAACCGGTCGATGTCATTGGACCGTCCTTGGGCAACACGTCGCTTGATCAGGTCGAGGCTGCCGGTAATGCCCTGAAGCAGGTTGTTAAAATCATGCGCGATGCCGCCAGTCAGTTGACCGATCGCTTCCATCTTCTGCGACTGGCGCAATGCTTCCTCGGCGTTGCGCAGGGCCTCGGTTCGCTCTTCGATCCGCACTTCGAGCGTCGCATTGAGCGCCCTTAGCGCGGTCTCGGCCTCGCCTCGCTCGATGACCTGGCGAGTTCGTTCGGCGACCTCCTGCATGAACTCGATCTCTTCGTCGGTCCACTGCCTGGGATTCTGGTCGTTGAGATAGACGATCGTCCGCAGCCGGCCCGCGCGGAGGAACGGCACGACCAGAATGGCACGGGTGTCCACTGACGATGCCGTTGCGCGCGTTTCCGCTTCATCGCTCACCCGATCGGACAGCAGATCGCCTACCACCACGGTCTCGCCTGCGCCGAGCTTCGCCACGATCTTCGTCCCGAACGCGCTGGCGGGAAAACGCCCGAGTAGCGGCGGCACGCGGCCGTTGGTCCAGCAGATCGAATAGTCGAACAGGTCTTCGTCCCGATCGAGCTGGCCGTAACCGACCCGCGCGACCCCAAAGAAACGCCCCATCAACTCGCACGCCCTGGTAAGCGCGGTGTCCGTGTCCGGACCACGAAGCGCGTCACTCAGCTCGAGCATAAAGGCGTGGCGCGCCTCGGCGAGCTTTCGCGCGGTAATGTCGATCGCCGTGCCCATGGCGCGCACGCAGCGCCCCTGCTCGTCGAACAGCCCGCGACCCTTCGCGGCCACCCAGCGGATGCGGCCATCTTCGCGGCCGACCGTGCGATATTGCACATCGTAGGTCGCGCGCGTGATGGGATCGAGCGAACTTGCGAACGCCGCGCTGGTCGCTTCCACATCTTCCGGATGCAGTCCGCTGTAGAAGTCGCCCATCTTGCACGGCACATCAGGAGATATGCCGAACATGGCCTTGGTGCGGTTCGACCAGGTCAAGGTATCGGTCAGCAGATCGAGATCCCATGTCCCGATCTCGGCGGCATCCGTAGCGAGGCGCAGTGACTCTTCGCTGACCGACAGACGCTCTTGTTCCACTCGCCGGTCGGTAATGTCGCGCAGGAAGCCGATAAACGCTGATCGGCCCGTCCCCGGTGTCTGGACGATCGCAAGTTCCACCGGAAATTCCCGCTCGGCTTTATCGATCGCTGTGATCTCGATCCGGCGGTTGATCACACGCGCCTCGCCGGTTTCCTGAAACCGCCGCATGCCGGTGTCATGGCGCTCGCGATACCGCTCGGGGATGATCAGATCGCCCAGCGTATGGTCGAGGGCCTCTTCCGCCGTCCAGCCAAAGATCTTGTGAGCGACCGCATTCCACCCGACAACCACGCCGGCGCCGTCGATCGCCACGACTGCGTCGAGCACCGAGTCCATGATTGGCTTGAGCACTTGATCGACAGGGTCGTTCTGGAGCGACATCATTCGGGCCTCGCCAGTGGACGCGGTCGCCTGAACCTTCCCACCTGCCGACGATACGTGTCTGCCCCCGTCAATGGCAACCGAATGTCTGAAGCATCATAGCTGCACGATATTCCCGTCCTCCTTGGTGAACGCGGCTGGCTTGCGGTCGAGGAGTTCGAGGACACTTTCGGACGGGCGGCATAGCTTCGTGCCCTTCGGTGTCACGACGATCGGCCTGTTCACCAGGGCTGGATGCTCGATCATGGCCGCAATGATTGCTTCATCGGGCACCTGAGAATCGAGTAAGCCTAATTCGGCAGCGGGCGTACCCTTGTCACGCATGATGTCGCGAGGCTTGGCGCCCATTGCGCCAAGCAGGTTCTCAAGTAGCGGACGCGTCCAACCGGCGTTGCGATATTCAACGATCAGCGGCGCATATCCAGCCGCCTCAATCATCGCGAGCGTGTTGCGCGACGTGGCGCAGTCAGGGTTGTGATAGATCGTGATCGGGAATGCGTCGGTCACTCGGGGCTGTCCTCTTTCAAGAGCCATCCGAAAAATGCGATGGCGAAAAGCGTGCCCGCGAGCTGCCCCGCGATGAAGACGGCGACTGACGACGGCGCAATCCCCGCGAATGTGTTGGACAGGCTTCGGGCAACCGTCACCGCCGGGTTTGCAAACGAAGTTGAAGCGGTGAACCAGTATGCGGCAGTGATATAGAGACCGACCGCGACCGGCGTGAATTCGGGCCTCGATCGCTGCGTGGTCACAATCGTCCCGATCAGACCGAAGGTGGCAATTGCCTCGGCAACTCCCTGCGGCCAGCCATCGCGCAGCCTGGACGAGACTTGAAAAAGCGGCTCGGCGAACATGAGGTGCGCTGACCACACCCCGACGATTGCACCCACGAACTGTGCCGCAACATAAAGCAGCGCGGCGCGCGCACTTATCCCGCGCCTCATCATAACGGCCAGCGTCACGGCCGGGTTGAAATGGGCACCCGAGGCAGGTCCGAACATGTGAATCAGGACGACCAGCCCCGCTCCTGTGGCGATCGTATTGCCGAGGAGCGCGATCGCGTCGTTACCCCCGGCGAGTCGCTGCCCCATGATACCGGAGCCGACCACCACGGCGAGCAGCATCGCGGTGCCCACCAGCTCGGCAGCTGCGCGACGGGACAGCGTCATCGCGAGCAGCAATCGGCTTCCTGCGCCATGTCAACCAGAGACCCGCAGATCTCGGGACGCCCCGCGCAACAGTCGGCGACAAGGAAGCCCAGCAAGTTACGCATACGATCATAATCCGCCGTATAGATGATCGACCGGCCTTCGCGCCGCGACTGGATCAGCCCCGCAGTGCCCAGGATCGTCAAATGCGTCGAAAGCGTGTTGGGGCGCGCTCCGACTTCACGAGCAATATCGCCCGCCGCCACGCCTTGCGCGCCTGCTCGCACCAGCAGACGGAACACGGCGAGGCGGCTCGCATGAGCAAGCGCCGACAGCGCGGCCACGGCCGTGGGCAATTGCATCAGCAGCACGCCTTCGCGACCGGTTGCGGCGCGCAGCACGCACGATCGTCGGGGATCGCTTCGTCCTCGCCATATGCGGTCGCTTCGCCATGGGTGAAGAATGTTTCCCAACGGACGCCGGCGGTGTCGGTTACCCAGGACTTGTCGGACTTCGCGTAGCAGCACGTCGCCGCCGCCTGATCGAAGGTCTTGGAGCCTGCGGTTTTCAACCTTGTGGCGAGCTCGGCAAGCTCATCCGGGTTATCGACCTGGATACCGACATGATCGATCCCGGTTGCGCGAGCCCGCGACGATATTGCGAGATTAACGCGCGGATCGTCGAGCATCCACTTCGCATAGTCATCCTTCACAACATCTGGAGCCGCGTCGAACAGCGTACTGTAGAAGGTGATAGCCTGCTCGATGTCGGGCACGCTGACGTGCATGTGAAGGCGCTTCATAACCACTCTCTCAGTTGATTCGATAATTCGAATATCCTCGAATTATCGATTCGACAAGCCCCCCGGTGGATGGAGAAGCTGCATGTGTCAGCCGGCGAGCGAGGCGAGCAGGTTACCTCTCCGATTACCGGTCTTGTGAGGGCCGGGAACTATTACATCATGCTGATCGTCTGGGAGCAGCCCTCCGGCATCGGACATCATCGACAGTCCGCTCTCTTCAAACGGGACGATCTTCATGTCTGGTTCCATCCTCATTCTGTTTGCTGAAGACGAGCCGCTTATTCAGTCGGCTGCAGAAGACGCGCTTGTCGATGGCGGGTACCACGTCCTCGCCGCCAGCAACGGCCAGGATGCGATACGGCTGCTGGATGAGCGAATCGAAGAGATCGGCGGGCTCATTACCGACGTGCGAATGGGAGCAGGACCAACCGGCTGGGAGGTAGCACGTCACGCACGGTCGCTGAACCCGGAGCTTCCCGTCGTCTATACCACTGGCGACAGTGCGGCGGACTGGGCCGCCGAGGGTGTCCCCAAAAGCGTCGTCGTCCAGAAGCCCTATGCCGATGCCCAGGTGCTGGCAGCCATTTCCAGTCTCATGATTATATCCAGCTGATCCAGGGGCCGAACCGGATCGCAAGCGATTGCAGACCTCCGACGTAGCGAGGTCATCTTGCGCGCATCTGCCTCCTGAGGCGAGGCGATCAGTGGAGCTCGGCGAGCGTTATACCGCTGCTACCTCGCGCTTCGATCAGAGACCCCTAATTGTCGCCGGGGTCATACCGGATCGGTGTCGCATTGGTGACCAGCATCACCGAAGCTACCGCGGCCTCGCACTCCTTCTTCGAGCCGTAGCCTTCTCCGTACGCGACGATATTGTCCGGCTCCCGCACCAACCGCCACTTCCATGGCCCTCGTGCGCCGACAGCTTTGGCCTCCGCACCCTGCCTAGTTATTTCAAAGTACATTTCAGCAACTCCCTAAGATAGTCATTATCAGGGCGAGTTACGTCTGTTACAAAGACAACTATTCTCAGACATCGTCAGGTAACCGATGTCATGATCCGGCTCCTCTCCAGCCTGCCTTTGCCTTACCCACAATGGCTATTTTGGGTTAACGGATCAAGCTCGTTTTGAGTTGCGTTGAACAGTACTACTTTTTGTAATGATTTCGTGGGGGCATCGCGGCAGGGTTTCGGGTTCCAACGGCAACCGGGTGCCGGAAGTGAGCTGAGCGCGGTCACCCAGCGCCAGCGGTGAGGTAACGCAGCCGCTGATCTTTCCAGTATGCCGGGACGCCGTCAGCACCGGTCGGCACCAGCCCGTCCACGTCGCTGCGCAGGTTGTCCGCAAGGATGGCGTCGACGATCTCCGGCGACAGAAATGCCAGCCGCACCACCCGCGTCATCCACGATGCGCTGACCCCTTCCTGAGCTGCCAGCTCGTTGATGCGGATCTCACCCTCGCGCAGGATCGTCCACCACCGCCGCGCGGTGACCAGCAGCTTGAGCGCCGAGTGGTCCGACCCCGAAGATAGCGCCGCCGCGCGGCCGTCGCGGTGGACCAGCCGCACCACCCTGCCGAAATGGCGGGTGAACTTCACCGAGACTTGGTCGCTGGGCAAACTGTCGCTGCTCGGGCGGGTGAACTATTTTAGCGAGTTCACGGTCACATCGAGCACGAACGTAGCACAGACATTCGGCGACGAACTAGTCGCCGATGTCGAGGCGACCTATACCTTCAACGACCATTTCTCCCTGTCGGTCGGCGCGCAGAACCTGTTCGACAATTATCCCGACAAGGATCTGCGCTCGATCGATCCGTTCACCGGCCTGCCCGGCAACGGCAATCAATATATCGATGTTTCGCCATTCGGGTATAGTGGTGGCTTCTGGTATGTGAGGGCCGGCATCAAGTTCTGATGCGGTCATGCTGCGGGGGTGGCCTCGGCTGCACCCGCAGCAGCTCATTTCCGCCTGCGACGCCGGCCTGCGTCGCACAGGTCGACGTCTTTCCCCGTCAGCTTCCCAACAGTTCGACCGGCGTCGCGCTTGCGTAAAAGTCGAGACGACGCAGGAACGCCAGCGGGTACTTGGCGGTCACCAGCGCGCCGGACGGCGTGTTGACCCAATCATAGGCGCGCGTCAGCGTGAAGCGAAGCGCGGCGCCACGACACAGCGTCGCGAACGCCGCGCGCTCCTCGGCGCTCAGCTCGAACATTTGCCGATATCCTTCGACCAGCGCGGCCGCGCGATCGGCATGATAGCGGCTACCATCGTCGTCGAAACACCATGCGGCATGCGTGATCGCCAGATCGTAAATGCGGACGTCCGTGCAGCTGAAATAGAAGTCGATCAGTCCGGTAACCTCGACACCCTGCATCAGCACATTGTCGGGAAACAGGTCGGCATGAATTACGGCTTGAGAAAGCTGCTCCGGCCAGTGCGCGCTCAGGAATGCAAGCTCGGCCGAGATGCGATCGGCGAAGTCCGGTGCGATGGCGTCGGCATGCGCGCGACATTGCCCGGCGAGCGCGTGCCAGGCCGGCACCGCCATGCTGTTGCGGCGGCAACCCTCGAAATCCGCGCCGGCGGCATGAAGCTGGCCCAGCGCGCGTCCCGCCGCCCGGCTCCGCGCCACATCGGGCTCGGTGACGGTGTCACCGCTCAGGAACTCCACCAGACAGGCCGGTCGCCCGGCCAGCTGCTGGAGCCGGCGGCCTTGCCGGTCCGGAATGAAGCGCGGCACGCGGCAACCACGCGCCGCGAGATGATCGAGCAGGTCGATGAAGAAGGGCAGGTCCGCGCGATCCACACGGCCCTCGTAAAGTGTCAGGATGAACTGGCCGCGCGTCGTTTCCACACGGTAATTGCTGTTCTCCACGCCTGCGGCGATGCCGGCCACGGCGCGCAGTTCGCCTACGTCATAGCCAGCGAGGAACGCGGCCAGCTCGGTTGTGGATACCTGGGTATAAACCGCCATGTCAGCTGCCTGCCCGCCCGATGCCCGTCATGATGTTCATGGCCCGCGCCTAAGCGATCAGGGCATTGGGAAGCGGCCGATCCTGCGGCATCCGCGGCAATTCCTTTGGCAGAGGGCGCCCCAAGCACCACATTACGCCGGGCTGCCGGGACGCCGGCCGCGCCCGGAAAGTTCAATCAGACAGCGGGATCGAGCGTGCCGAGCCAAGCGACCAGCGCGATGATCGCCACCGCGGCCCCGGTCTCGACGATCAGCGACAGCCGCAAATGCGCCAGCGTCGTAGCCGGCATGCCGCCTTCCAGCGCGGGCGTCAGCCGCCAGCGATTGGCAGCCGCCAGCCCAAGCATCAGCCCGAACAGCACCAGCTTCGCGCCCAGCAGCCAGCCATAGGTGCTTCCGAGCAACGCCGGCAGCTGCGCCACACCCATGATCATGACGGCGTTGATCGCCCCGCTAATAACCAGCGTCGCCACGATCAGCGTTCCCATGACGGAAAAGCGCGCGAGCATCCGCGCGACATGCTGCACCTCGCCCGTCGTCGCGCGCACGGTCAGCACCGCATGCAGCAGCACCGCCAACGCGCCCGTCCAGCCCGCCGCCGCCCAGATATGCGCCACATCGGCCGCGCGGTGTAGCGATCCGACCGTATCCTCGGTCGCACCGGCATGGCCGGTCCAGGCCAATGTCGCCGCCGCGACTGCCGCAGGCAACAGCGCCCAGCGCCAGCCGTGCGGCAACGCCGCCGCGACCAGCGCCAGCACCAGCGCGGCACCGCGAACCGCCAGAACCGGGCCGATCGGCGTCATGGTCAGGAGGATCCATGCGGTCGCCCAGTCGGGGGATGAGATCGGCGTACCGGTCATCGCCGCTGCGCTCGCCAGCAGCCACAGCGCCGACAGCAGCGCACCGCTAATGGCGAGCAGTGCGACGATGCCGCGCCGCCCGGGCAAGCCCATGGTCCACCAGAACAGCGGCAGGCCCATCAGCAGCGCTAGGTCGATCATCAGCGCGAACCGCGCCGCGATCAACGCCCCCTCGACCATTGCCGCTTACTTCACCTTGAAGGTGTAGCTGCCTTCCATCTTATGCTGGTCGGCGCCGACGATGTGCCACTTCAGCAGATAGGTGCCGGCCGGCAGCGCGCGCGGCAGGGTGAGCGTCATCGTCTTGCCCGCAACGCTGGTCTTGAACCCCTTGATCGGCATCGGCGCGTGGTCCGCCATGCCCGGCATCCCGGTCATGGTGAGATCGACGCCGCTCAAAGGGCCCATGAAGGCCTCGGAAAAGGTAAGCGTCAGCTTGGTCGGCTTGGCCACGGTCGCGTTCGCGGCGGGGGTGGACGAGACGAGCTTGACGTGTGCGGCCGCAACGCCGGGCAGGATCAGCGTGAGCGCGGCGAGGGTCGGGAACAGGCGAGTCATCGGAAATCTCCAGCAATTGGCAGCGGGAATACGCAGCGGCTTGCCCGTACCCTCACCCATGCGCATAATTTTTAGTGGCGGATCAGGAACCACGTCGAGGGAACGATGCACGACATGCGTATGCGGTCATGAAGATGGAGATTACCGGATGACCGATCTGGACCAGATGCTCGATGCGGTGCGGACGATGCCGACCGACGTCCGGCTCGAGCAGTTGGACGACGCCGTGCTACGCGGTGTTGCCGTGCGGCGCGATCGGATCGCCGCACGCCGCAGCCTGGCGCTGGCCGGACTGCTGGCGATCGGCGTTGGCTGGGCCGGCAGCATCGTGCCCGCTGCACCGGCCCAGGCGTCGCCCGTATCGATTGGCATGTCGGACTACGCCCCCTCGCGCCTGCTCGGCCAATGAGCGCTCGGCGGTATCTTCTGGTCGCGCTGGTCGCCTTCACCGCTGCGCTCGGCGCGGTGCTGGCCGCGCGGGCATGGTTCGTGCCAACGCCTCGCGTCGAAAGCCAGGTTCATACGCTGCTTCATCGCCAGTTGACGCTCGATGCCGATCAGGAGCGCCGCATCCATGCGCTGGAGGCCGCCTTCGCCAAACGCCGCGAGGCGCTGGAGGCGGAAATGCGCGCCGACAACGAGCGGCTCGCCGCGGCGATCGTCGCTGAACATGGTTATGGCCCCAAGGTTGGCGAGGCGGTCGATCGGACTCACCACGTCATGGGGCAGCTGCAAAAGGAGACGCTTCAGCATATCTTCGCGATGCGCGGCGTGCTGCGACCGGACCAGGCCGCCCAGCTCGACGCCGCCATCGTCAGGGCGCTGACTCAGCCGGCCCGGTGACCGCGCCCGAGGCCGACGACAGGGCGCTCGCCGCCGCCGCGCTCGCGGGACAGCAATCGGCCTATGGCGAATTGATGCGGCGGCACCGTGACGCGGTGTGGCGGCTCGCGCGAAGCCAGGTCGGCGACGCCGACGAAGCGCTGGACATCGTGCAGGAGACCTTCGTGTCGGCCTTTGCTGCACTGTCGCGCTATGACGGCGCCCGACCGTTTCGCGTCTGGATCGCGCGGATCGCGATCAACAAGTGCCGCGACTGGGCGCGGCGGCGCACAGTTCGCCGTTTCTTCACCTTCGCCAAGCCGATCGACGATGCGCTAGATCTCGCCGACCCCGGGGCCTCTCCTGAGGCCGCGCTTCACTCCTCGTACGAGCTGTCGCGGATCCACGCCAGGATCGCGGCGCTGCCAGCGACGTTGCGCGAAGTCCTGCTGCTGCGGACGATCGAGACGATGGGCCAGGCCGAAACCGCGGAGGTGCTCGGTATTACCGAAAAGGCGGTCGAAACCCGGCTCTATCGCGCGCGTGCCAAGCTTGTGGAACTTTTGAGGGATTGAGCAGGCTCGCGCGTATCACCCGGCATGAATCATCAGTCCATCGACCGCCGCACCCTTTTCAAGGGCGCCGCCGCGCTCACGCTGGCACAGGCCTTCCCCAGCTGGGCGCGCAGCGGCACGGCAGGCCTACGCCCTGAATCCGGCACGCTGTCGGGGGATAGGATCGCACTCACCGTCGGCGAAAGCCATTTCAGCACGGGCGGCCGCTCGGCGCATGCGATCACCATCAACGGCACCCTGCCCGCCCCGCTCATCCGCCTGAAGGAAGGTCAGCATGTCCGGCTCGCCGTCACCAACAATCTCAAGGAAGATACCTCGATCCATTGGCACGGGTTGATTGTGCCGTTCCAGATGGACGGTGTTCCCGGCATCAGCTTTCCCGGCATTCGCCCCGGCGAGACCTTCACCTATGACTTCCCGATCCGCCAATATGGCACTTACTGGTATCACAGCCATTCGGGGATGCAGGAGGCGATGGGCCATTACGGCCCGATCGTGATCGATCCTGCCGGCGCGGATCCGGTGCAGAGCGACCGGGAGCATGTCATAGTGCTGTCCGACTGGTCGCCGGTCCATCCGCATGTGCAGTTGAAGCGCCTCAAGCAGTCGGGCGGCTATTACAACATGCAGCGCCAGACGCTCGCCGGGCTGCTGGCGGGCAAGGACCAGTCGCTGCAGGAGCGCGTCGACTGGGGCAAGATGCGCATGGACCCCACCGATATCTCGGACGTCACCGGCGCGACCTATAGCTACCTGATCAACGGCCATGGCACGCCGGAGAACTGGACCGGGCTGTTCGCGCCCGGCGAACGCGTGCGCCTGCGCATCGTCAACGCCTCGGCGATGACCAATTTCAATGTCCGCCTGCCCGGCCTGGCGATGACGGTGGTGCAGTGCGACGGCCAGCATGTCCAGCCTGTGGAGACCGATGAGTTCCAGATAGGCATCGCCGAAACCTATGACGTGATCGTCCGGCCGACCGAAGCGACCGCCTATGGCCTGATTGCCGAGGCCATCGACCGCTCCGGCCTGGTTCGCGCGACGCTCGCGCCGCGGATCGGCATGGCCGCGCCGATCCCCGCGCTGCGGGAGCGGCCGCTGCTGACGATGAAGGACATGGGCATGGACATGTCGGGCATGGACATGGGCCAGGGCGGCGTGATCGACCTCAGCAGGCCCGCCAGCAGCGGTTCGGGTGGCCACAGCATGAAGATGCTGGACCCGTCGGTCGCGCCACAAGTGCCGATGGGTCCGGGCGTCGCATCGCTGTCGGCAATGCCCGCCGACCGCACCGCCGATCGACCGACGGGGCTGGAGGATGTCGGTCACCGCGTGCTCACCTATGCCGAGTTGCGCTCGCTCGAACCCAACCAGGACACGCGCAAGCCGACCCGCTCGCTCGTCATCCACCTCACCGCCAACATGGAACGCTATATGTGGTCGTTCGACGGCGTGAAGCTGTCCGACGGTGCCGATCCGATCGCCTTCCGGCACATGGAGCGCGTGCGAGTCACGCTGATCAACGACACGATGATGCCGCACCCGATCCACCTGCACGGTCATTTCTTCGAGCTGGTCACTGGCGACGCCGACCACAATCCGCGCAAGCATACGGTCAACGTGCTGCCCGGCGGCAAGGTCAGCTTCGATCTCACCGCCGATGCGCTGGGCGACTGGGCGTTCCACTGCCACATGCTGATGCACATGCACGCCGGGATGATGCGAGTCGTGACGGTCCGCGCCGGGGAGGACGCAGCATGATGAACGCGATTGCCGCCGCAACGCTGCTGCTGGCCGCCGCGACGTATGGCGCGCCGGTCCAGGACGGCCAGGCGGCCCAACCCGCCAATCCGCATGCCGGCCACAGCATACCCGCCGCCAGTGACAATGCGCCCACCAGCGAAGATGCGGATGCCATTCCGCAGGGTGTCGCTCCGCCAGTGCCCAAGGATCACGCCGCCGATGCGCTATTCGACCCCGAAGTGATGGCCAGGGCGCGCGCCGCGATGGCCAAGGAAAGCGGCGGCATGGCCTTCTCGAAGCTGATGCTCGACCGCCTCGAGTTTCGCGGCCGCAAGGGAAGCCACGGATACGCATGGGAAGGCGAAGGCTGGATCGGCGGGGACATCAATCGCTTCGCGGTCAAGAGCGAGGGCGAAGGCGAACTGGGCGGCGCGCTTGAAAGCGCCGAGGTGCAGGCACTCTACAGCCGCGCGATCAATCCGTGGTTCAATGTCGAGGCCGGCCTACGCCACGATTTCCGGCCCAATCCGCAACGCACTTATGCCGTGGTCGGTATCGAAGGGCTCGCGCCCTATTGGTTCGAAGTCGGCGCGCAGGCATTCGTCTCCGACAAGGGCGACGTGCATCTCCGGCTTGAGGGAAGCTACGACCAGCGCATCACCGAGCGGCTGACCCTGCAGCCCGGGGCCGAGCTGAACATCGCGCTGCAGGACGTGCCTGAGCTGGGCATCGGTTCGGGCATCTCCGACGCCGAGATCGGGCTGCGCCTGCGCTACGAGATCGCGCGCGAATTCGCGCCCTATGTCGGGATCGAATGGGAGCGCCGCTTCGGCGGTACCGCCCGTCATGCGCGCGCGGCCGGGCACGAAGCGGCATCCACGAGCTTCGTCATAGGCGTGCGCTTCTGGTTCTGAAACGCACGGCATAAGCTGCTGCACGACACCGCAATCTTGGCATCGAATCGCCCAGTCATGGCCCCCTTCGCGCATTCGCGCCGATCCGTTGCGCTAATCTCGTCCGCGATACCGAAGAAGGATGAGTTGGATGCTGCGGTCTGTCTGTCTTGGGTTTCTCGCTTCATGCGCGCTGATGGCCGCCAAGCCGGCCGCCGCGCAGGAAGAATCTGACGCGTGGCGGTTCAGCGGTGAGTTCGATCTGCTTGAGTTGCGCGCCGGCAAGGGCGACGAGCTCTTCATCTGGGACGCGACCTTCTCGCTGGGTAATGACACCGATCAGGTGATGCTGACGACCTCGGGCGGCGGTGCGCTGGGCAATCAGATCGACGAAGTCGACGCCAAGCTGCTGTACGGCCGCACCATTGGCGCCGCCACGCTACTGGTGGGGGTGCGCCGCGACATCAAGCCGCACAGCGACTGGCACGCCGCATTCGGCCTGCAGGGCACGTTAGGCACCCGGCTCGATTGGGAAACCTATCTTTTCGTGGCCGAGACCGGCCAGGTGACCGGGGAAGTGCAGGCCATTTACGACCTGCCGATCACCCAAGTGCTGCATCTCGAGCCGCGCGTCAAAATCGCATGGTCGGCGCAGGAACATCTGGCCGAGGCGACCCGCCCCGGGTTGGCCGAGGCGGAAACCGCGCTGCGCCTGCGCTACACGCTCAACGAGCGCGTCAACACTTATGCCGGCGTGGTTCACGAACGCTTGCTCGGCGGCACGCGCCGGCTGGGCCGTCAGCAGGGGGACGCGCTGGACTCGACGATGGCGCTGATCGGTATCGGGTTCAACCTCTAGCGAGGTGGCGTTCGGCCAGCGCGACGTGCAATCCGATGCCGTGGCCCAGCACCTCGTCGTTGAAGTCGTAATGCGGGTTGTGCAGCGGCACCGAGCCTTCCGGCTTCGCTTGACCCAGCCAGATATAGGCACCCTTGCACGCCTGAAGCATGAAGGCGAAGTCTTCCGAGGTGAACGCCGGCTCGGGCGCCACCTGCGCCGTGCCGACCGTCGCCGCCGCGTCCAGCGCCTCCTGCGCCGCCTCCGCGTCGTTGATCGTCGCGGGATAGTAGCGTGTATAGTCGACCGTCGCGGTGAGCTCGTTCGCTCGCGCGACGCCGTCGGCGATCTGCCGCAGCGATGCCTCGATCCGGTCCTGCACTGCCGGATCGAAGGTGCGCACCGTGCCCGCTATCGTCACTCGCTCTGGAATGACATTGTGCGTGTGGCCCCCATGGATCTGCGTTACCGACAAGACTGCGGACGCCGTCGGCGCGATGCGGCGAGCGATGATCGTGTTCAACTGCTGCACCAGCGCGGCCGCTGCGAGGATCGCGTCCGGGCTGTCCTGCGGAATCGCGGCATGGCTGCCGCGTCCGGTCAGGGCGATCTCGAACTTGTCGGCGGCGCCCATGATCGGGCCGGCCCGCGTGGCGATCGTGCCCGCCGGAAGGTCCGGCCAATTGTGCAACCCGAACACGCGGTCGCACGGGAAGCGCTCGAACAGCCCCTCCTTCACCATCTCACGCGCGCCGCCGAGCCCTTCTTCGGCGGGCTGAAAGAAGAAGTTGATCGTTCCGTTGAAGTTGCGGGTGCGGGCCAGATGCTGCGCGGCACCGAGCAGCATCGCGACATGCCCGTCATGGCCACAGCCGTGAAAGCTGCCCGGCGTCTTGCTGGCATAAGGCAGATTGGTCTGTTCATGGATCGGCAGCGCATCCATGTCCGCGCGCAGCCCGATGCTGCGCATGGAAGTACCATGGCGCAGCACGCCCACCACACCGGTGCGGCCAATGCCTTCATGCACCTCCAGCCCCAGTTCGCGGAGCTGTTCGGCGATGCGTGCGGCGGTGCGGTGTTCGTGGAAACCCAGCTCGGGATTGGCGTGGATGTCGCGGCGGAAGGCGACGAGCGGCTCGATCAGGCTGTCGATTTCCGTCATGGCTATCGCTCCTGCTGCTGTTCGCCGAACAGATGCTGGATTGGATAATGATATTTGACGAACGGCGACTTGATCACGACGTAGCTGAAATATTTCTCGATGCCATAGTCGCTTTCCAGCATCCCCTCGATCAGCTCCTGGTACCGCGCCACGCCACGCGTCACGAACTTCAGCAGATAGTCATAGCCGCCGCTGACCAGATGGCATTCGACGACCTCGTCGAGCTTGCGGATGCGGCTCTCGAACCGCGAGAAGTCGCCGGCGCGATGCTCGGTCAGCGTCACCTCGGTGAACACGGTGAGATATTCGCCCAGCTTCTGCAGGTTGACATGCGCGCCATAGCCGGTGATGTAGCCCGCCTTCTCCAGCCGCTTCAGGCGCGTCAAGCAGGGGCTGGGCGACAGTCCCACCGCATCGGCCAACTCGACATTGGTGATGCGGCCGGATTGCTGAAGTTGCGTCAGGATCTTCAGATCGATCCGGTCCAGTCTTGGTCCGCCCAGCATGTCTCAGCTCCCCGATATCTCAACCCACCGCGGCGCGAATATCCGCCTCTTCGAGCAGATCGTCTAGCGTGTTGCGGATGCGCGCGAAGATCATGTCCATTTCGCCGTCCGACGCACACAGCGCGGGCGCCAGACCGATGATATTGTCGGCGAAAGCGCGGAAGATCACGCCATTGCGGTAACCGCGCTCGAAGAGCCTGTCGGCCAGCTTGAGGGCGGGATCGAAGCGAGTCTTGTGGCCCTTGTTCGCGACGAGCTCGATCGCGCCCAGAAGGCCGCGGCCGCGCGTATCGCCCACCATGGGATGATCGGCGATCCCCGCCAGCCCGGCGGCAAAGCGCGTGCCCACACGCTGCCCGTTGGCCAGGATACCGCCCTTGGTATAGAGGCGCAGCACCTCCAGCCCCACTGCGGCGCTGACCGGATGCCCCGAATAGGTCGCGCCATGGCCGATCACGATATCGGCAGCCGCGCCGTCGGCGATGCCCTGATACACCTTGTCGGACATCAGCACGGCGCCCATCGGGACGTAGCCGGCGGTCAGCCCCTTGGCGAGTGTCATGAGGTCGGGCGTCATACCCTCCGCCTCGCACGCGAACATCGGGCCGGTACGGCCAAAGGCGGTGATCACCTCGTCCGCCACCAGTAGGATATCGAGTTCGGTGCACGCCGCGCGCATCGCCTTGAGCCAGCCGACCGGCGGCACGATCACGCCGCCCGAACCCTGGATCGGTTCGCAGAAGAAGGCCGCGACATTGTCGGCGCCAAGCTCGGCGACCTTATCGCGCAGCTGCTGGACCGACCGCGCGATGATCGCGGCATCGTCGCCCTCGAGCTCGCTGCGATAGGGATAGGGCGACGGGATATGGTGCTGCCAGCGCAGCGGCAGATCGAAGCCGCGATGGAAATTGGCAAGCGCGGTCAGCCCCGCGCCAGTGGTACTCGAGCCGTGATAACCGCGCTCCAGCGCGATGCACTGCTTCTTCGCCGGCTTGCCGATGGCGTTGTAATAATGGGTGATGTAGCGGATCGCCGAATCCACGGCATCCGACCCGCCCAGCGTGAAATAGACGTGGTCGAGCCCCTCGGGACTGAGCTCGACGAGGCGTTGCGCCAGTCGCACGGCGGGCTCGCTGCCGAAATGGAAATAGCCTGTGGCATAGGGCAACCGGCGCATCTGATCGGCCGCCGCCTCGACGATGCTGTCCTGGCCATAGCCGACATTGACGCACCACAGCCCGGCGAACGCATCGAGCAGGTCGCGCCCCTCGCGATCCTTGAGCCACATGCCCTTGCCGCTTTCCAGCAGGATCGCGCCATGCGTCTCATGGCCGCGAAACGAGGTGACCGGATGGATCAGGTGGTCGCGATCGATCTCCAGCAGGGAGCGGTTGGATTGCAGCGTCATCGCAGGACTCGTCATTGTGGTCATGCGGCAAGCCTAATCGCCTCGCGCGGACGGAAAGTCCGACATGCCCGATGAGGCGGCCTGCGAATCTCAAATCGCGCAGCACCGCGGCATATAATGCCGAGCGCCCGGTCCGGTCAGGATAGCGCCTCGGCAACCGCCCTGCCGCATTGCTCGGTGTCCGCGCTCCCTTTGAGATCACGGGTACGCAGGCCCGGTTCGGCCAGCACCGTCTCGACCGCACGCATGATCGCCGCGGCGGCGTCCGGCTCGCCGAGATGCTCGAGCATCATCGCCGCCGACCAGATCTGGCCGATCGGATTGGCGATCCCTTTGCCGGCGATATCGGGCGCCGAGCCGTGGACCGGCTCAAACAGCGAGGGGGTGGTGCGTTCGGGGTTGATGTTGGCCGACGGCGCGACGCCGATCGTCCCCGTGCAGGCCGGGCCCAGGTCGGAAAGAATGTCTCCGAACAGATTGGATGCGACGACGACATCGAACCGGTCGGGATTCATAACGAACTGCGCGCAAAGGATGTCGATATGATATTTGTCGTGCGTGACGTCGGGATAGTGGGCAGCCATCTCCTCCACGCGCTCATCCCACCACGGCATGCTGATCGCGATGCCGTTCGACTTGGTGGCGGAAGTGACGTGCCTGCGCTCACGCGTGCGGGCAAGATCGAAGGCGTAGCGCAGCACCCGCTCGGTGCCGTGCCGTGTCATCACCGTCTCCTGCATGACGATCTCGCGCGGGGTGCCGGGGAACATCTTGCCGCCGACCGAGCTGTATTCGCCCTCGGTATTCTCGCGCACCACCCAGAAATCGATGTCACCCGGCTCGCGCCCGGCCAGCGGGCACGGCACGCCTGGCATCAGCCGGACCGGGCGCAGATTGATATATTGGTCGTATTCGCGCCGGAACTGCAGGATCGACTGCCATAGCGAGATGTGGTCGGGCACCGTGTCGGGCCATCCGACCGCACCGAAGAAGATCGCGTGCGGATCGCCGATCTGCGCCTTCCAGTCATCCGGCATCATCTGGCCGTGCCGGGCGTAATAATCGCAATTGGCGAAATCATGCCATGTCTGGTCCAGCGTGAAACCATAGAGGCCCGCCGCGCGCTCCAGCACGCGCACGCCCTCTGGCATGACCTCCTTGCCGATGCCGTCGCCCGGTATCACCGAGATCTTGTAGTTGCGCTCAGCGGACATGGCCTTCTCCGATCGCGCCCTTAGCCGGAGCGCTTATAGTGACAATGACGAGGACGTTGCGGCCGGGCTAGAGCTTCAGCCCACCGATATGGAACGCCTTGGTCTCGAGATACTCGTCGATCCCGGCATGCGCGCCTTCACGACCCAGCCCCGACTGCTTGATGCCGCCGAACGGCGCCATTTCCATCGCCATGCCGCCGGTGTTTAGCACGACCATGCCAGCCTCGAGCCGCTCGCCCACGCGGAATGCGCGGTGCAGATTCTCGGTGTAGAAATAGCTGGCGAGCCCGAAGCTGGTGTCGTTGGCCAGCGCGATTCCCTCCGCCTCGTCGCCGAAACGGAACAGCGGCGCGACCGGGCCGAACGTCTCCTCATTCGCCAGGCGCATGTCGCGCGTCGCGCCGGTCAGAATGACTGGCGTGGCGAAGCGACCGCCGGTCGCGCCCTCCGGCGCCTTCGCGAACAGCGTCGCGCCGTGCGCCAGCGCATCCTCGATATGCGCGGTGACCTTCTCGACCGCCGCCGCGTTGATCAGCGGGCCGATCGTGCTGCCGGCCTGATCGCCCGGCGCGACGTTGAGCTCAGCGACCGCCTTGGCGAGCTTTTCGGCGAACGCGTCGTAGACACCATCCTGCACCAGGATGCGGTTGGCGCAGACGCAGGTCTGGCCGGCGTTGCGGAACTTGCTTGCCATCGTGGCCGCCACCGCAAGGTCGAGATCGGCATCGTCGAACACCATCAGCGGGGCGTTCCCGCCCAGCTCCAGGCTCAGCCGCTTGATCGTGTCGGCGCTCTGCCGCATTAGCAAGGCGCCGACGCGGGTCGAACCGGTGAACGACAACTTGCGCACCGTCTCGCTGCCGGTCAGCACGCTGCCGATCGGGGCGGCCTGCCCGGTGACGATGTTGAACACGCCCTTGGGGAAGCCGGCATCCTCGGCCAGCTTGACCAGCGCCAGCGCGCTGTAAGGTGTCAGTTCGGACGGCTTGACCACCACCGGGCAGCCCGCCGCCAGCGCCGGCGCGCATTTGCGGGTGATCATCGCCGCCGGGAAGTTCCACGGTGTGATCGCGGCCGAGACGCCGACCGGCTCCTTCATCAGCAGGATGCGACGATTGGCTTCGGGCGCGGGGATGATGTGGCCGTCGGTGCGGCGCCCTTCCTCGGCGAACCATTTGATGAAGCTTGCCGCATAGCGGATCTCGCCCTCGGCCTCGGCGATCGGCTTACCTTGCTCGGCGGTCATGATCCGGCCGAGATCGACGACATTGTCCATCACCAGCGCGTACCAGCGCTCGAGCAGCGCGGCGCGCTCGCCCGCCGTCTTCGCGCGCCAGGCCGGCCATGCCGCGCTCGCAGCGTCGACGGCGGCTTGTGTATCGGCTTCGCCGCAGTCGGGGATCGTGCCGATCGTCGCGCCGGTAGCCGGGTTGTCGACCTCGAGCGTCGCGCCCGAGCGGGCGCCGGTCCATTCGCCGCCAATAAAGGCACGCTGGACGAAAAGGGCGGGATATTTGAGAGTCAGCGTCATCCGAGTGCCTGTGTCGTGAGGGTGAAGACGGTGGCCGTGGGATCGACCGGCGGCATGGGTCCGCGCACCATTCGGATGACGCGACCGACGCAGGGCAAGCCCAGCGAGTCGAGCCAGGGGGCCAGGCCGCTTTCCTCGGGTACATCGATACGGCAGAAGATGCCGCTGTTCGACCCCAGCCAGTGCGAGATGAGCGCCTTCGCGCCGCCAATATCGGGGGCGATCGTCGGCCCCACGACATAGCCGCGACCGAAGCGGCGGAACAGCGAGAAGCCCACCGGATCGTGATCCCGCGTCAGCACGATGCCCGGCGTGCCGACCACCAGCGCGTCGAGCAGCGCATCGCGGTTCATGCCGCTCGCCCGCAGCGTCAACGAACGAAGCGTGTCCATGTCCTTGCTGCCCAGCGGGCGGACGCGTTCGTCCGGGATCAGGTCCGCCATCGGCACCGAGAATGCGGCGCCCTGATGCTGCACGATCGCCCCATATTCGACGAATCCCAGCTTGCGATAGAGCGGCAGCCCGACATCGGTAGCGTTAAGGCGCACGGTGCGATCACCCAGATCGGCGAGCATCACCTCCATCAACTGACGGCCGATCCCCCTGCCCTGCACCTTGGGCGCCACGATCACCATGCCGATAGCCGCCGCGTCCCCACCGAAGCGCCAAGCCATGGCGGTGCCGACGACCTCGCCGTCATCCTCGGCGACATAGCCGAAGCCGACACTGAGCATCATGTCCCAGTCTTCGACGCGATGCGCCCATTTCTGTTCACTCGAGAGCGCTTGGGCGGCGACCAGATCCTGAGGCGTCATTCGCCGCAGTCCCACCATTGTTTCAACGCCCGCTACCATGGATCCGCTCCTTCGACGGGCAGCCATCGCCCACCCCATGTTCCAGAATCGATGATAAGGGTTTAGCCGGACGGGCTGGCATTCGCTGCCGCCTTCGCATTTAATTTGGAAGATTATCGCGCGCAGCTTCGCCGCGGATGCAGCAAATGCCGCGGCAACATCACGTCCGAGATGCCTCCATTCGTCAGGCGCCCGGCGCGACCATGCGGGATCAATAGCCGCGGTCGCGGGCGACTTCGCCGTCCATCGGCGCACCCGCGACATGGCGGCGGATATTGGCGATCAGCGCGCGCGCGCCGCTTTCCGCGCTGGTCGTACTGGCGATATGCGGGGTCAGCAATATGCGCGGATGCGACCAGAAGCGATGGTCGGGCGGCAGCGGCTCGGGATCGGTCACGTCGAGCACCGCCCCGCCCAGATGCCCGTCGTCGAGCAAGCTCAACAAGTCGTGATCGACCAGATGCCCGCCGCGCCCGACATTGACCAGACTCGCCCCGCGCGGCAGCTGGGACAAGGTCCGGCGATCGAGGATGCCGCGTGTATCCTCGGTCAGCGGCAACAGGCAGATCAGGATATCGGTGCTCGCCAGAAAGCCGGGGAGTCCCGCTTCGCCGGCATGGCACTCGACGCCGGCGATGCTGTGCGGCGACCGGCTCCAGCCGGAAAGCGGAAAGCCGAACGCGGCCAGCGAGCGCAGCACAGCCTGACCCAGATTGCCCAGGCCCATGACGCCGATCCGGCGTGCTTCCGCCGGCACCAGCTTGAGCGGCGCCCAGCGCGCGGCGCGCTGCGCCACCCCGTAATCGATCAGGTCGCGGTGAAGCGCCAGCACCGCCATGCTGACATATTCGACCATCCCGGCCGCGATGCCCGGCTCGATCATGCGGACCACACGCACATGATCGGGCAACGTGGCCATGTCAAACTGATCGACGCCCGCGCTCACCGAAAATACGACCTCGAGCGCGGGCAAGCGCGCGATCAATTCGGTCGAGGGTTCCCACGCCGCGAGATAACGGACCGATCCAAGATCGGGCGCATCGGTCAGTTCGGTGAACTCGATCTCGGGCGCTTCGGCGGCAAAGATATCGCGCCACACCTGTCCGCGTGCTGCATTGGATGTGTGAAGCAAGCTCATACCGCCGCCTTTCGAACAGAGCCCCGCCGCTGGCTGGCGACATGCCACCACATGATCGGCCCGCTCACGGCCAATGTGCCCAGCGCGAGTGCGACGAGCAGCAGCAATATGCGTCCGACCGTGCCCAGCACGTCCCCGGCATGGATCGGCAGCACGGTCATCCATAGCGCGGTGTTGCGATCGGCCGGCGTCGCGCTGATCAACCGGGCGTGGGCCAGGCTGACGACCGCGCGATGCACCGCGCGCGCATTGCGCTCGGGCGCGTGGAAATTGACGATCAGGCGCTCCCCGGCGATCCGGGCGTCGCGGAGCCGGCTGGCTGGAAAACGCGCCTGCGCCAGGGCAAGGCCACGATCGACCGCGGCGGCGTTCGTCACGGTCGCTGGCGGCGCGGGGGCGGCGCTGGCCGCGATCTCCGGAATCACCAGCATCAGGCCGGTGGTGGCGAGGATCATCAGGAACGCGGCGGCCACGACGCCCAGCGTGCGGTGCGCCTGCCGCAAGACGAGGCGCGGCGCCAGCGTGCAGCGGATCGCCAAGGCCTTGGCTGGGTTCCGCTTCGGCCACCAATAAGCCACCCCGCTCACGGCCATGAACAGCAGCGCGAGCCCGTTGAGTGCGATGATCACCATCCCGGCCTTGCCGGCGACAAGCTGGTAATGGATCTGCAACGCGGTTTCGACCGGAAAGCGAAGCAGGCCGCCCGCGCGCAACACCGCGCCGCCCGCCGGATCGATCGAGACATAGCCTGCTCGCCCCGCCTCGTCGCTGAGCTGCGTCATCCACACCGCGCCCGGGCCGTCAGGCGCAAACACCCGGGTGACGTGATAGCCAGGCATGGCGCGGCCGGCTCGTTCGACGGCTGCGCCCGCCGAGATGGACTGGCCCTGGCCGCGACTGGTCATGCCTGCCGGATTGATCGCCCGGGCAGCCGGTCCGGCGAAGACCAGCAGCGCGCCGGTGACCGCCTGAACCAGTAGAAAGGCCGCGATGCCCAAGCCCGCGATACGGTGAAAGCGAAGCCATCGGGCGCGGGACAGCATGGGGTTCGTCACTCGAAAAGATCAGCGGCCGCCGTCCGGGGGCGTGTGGAGAGGGACGGCGGCCGCCGGGCCGGCGCGCGCGGCCCAAGCCGGAGACGATCAGAACTTGAAGCTTGCCCGGACCGAGAAGCTGCGCGGCGCACCCGGCTGGATCCACATCGCCGCATACGAACTGGCGTAATATTTCTTGTCGAACAGATTGTTGACGTCCGCCGACAGTTTGATCTGATCCGTGATGTCGATCGACCCGGTCACCCGCGCGATCGTATAGCTCGGCAGGAAGAAGGTCGTCGCGGTCTCGCCCAGACGGCGATCGACATAGGTCACGCCCGCGCCCAGCATCGCCTCATGACCGCCGATCGTGAAGCTCTTGAACAGCAGGGCGTTGCCCTGATGGCGCGGAATGTTGATCAGCGGGTCGCCCTCGCGGATCAGGAACCCGAAATTAGGGTCACTGGCGTTGGTCGCCCATTCCGCGTCGGTATAGGCGTAGGTCAGGAACAGTTCGAACCCTGCGCCGAGCTTGGCGTTGAGGTCGAACTCGATGCCCTTGCTGCGTGCCGAGCCGCCCGGCCGCGAGAAGCCGGCATTGGCGGGATCGGCGGTCAGCACACCATCCTTGGTCATCGTGTAGAGCGACAGGGTGCTGGTGATGCGGCCGTCCGATGTGATGAACTTGGCGCCGACTTCGTAAGATTCGCTGTTTTCCGGATCGAACGGCTGACCGTTGAAGCCGACACCGCTGTTCGGCCGGAAGCCCTTGCCGTAGCTCGCATAGATCGACACGCTGCGGCTCGGTTCGAACACCAGGCCGGCCATCGGGCTGAACTTGGTATAGGTCTTGCGCGGGTTGGAAGGCGGGGTCAGGCGTACGTCGATGTCCTGGTCGAAATGGTCGTAGCGGCCACCGAATCGCACCTTGAATTGGTCGGTGATCTCAACCTGATCCTGAGCATAGATGCCCCATGCCTTCTGCACTTCCAGTGCGTTCTGGATGGCTGTCGTGGGCGTCGGAGCGGGGATGTTATAGTTGGGAGTGAAGATATCGATCGAATAGGACTGGTCCGCCGCGACCGGGCGATAACGCGTCTGAAATGTATCGATCTCGAATTTGTCCCAGTCCGCGCCGACCCGGATATTGTGACGGATCGACCCGGTATCGATCTTTCCGCTGATCTCGCCGCGCAGCACCATGTGGTTGGTGCTGTAATCGCGGAAACGCCGCTGGCGGGTCAGCGTGCGCCCGTCATTGTCGAGGCGCTGGCGCGAGAGGACGAGTTCGGGATCGCTGGAAAAGCCGATGAATGTCGTGTCCTTGTATCCCGCACCCAGCATCAGCGTCCACTCGTCGCTGAAATCATGCTGGAACTGCGCCTGATGGCCCAGCACCTCGACGCGGATCGGGGGATCGTTCGGATTGGCCAGGTAACGCGAATTGGGAATCGCGCCCAGATTATAGCTGATCGTCCCGTTGGCGTTCACCGTGGGAATGGCGACCACACCGCGTTCGAACGGAACGCTCTGGTTCACATATTCCAGCTCGTAAGTGAAGATGTCGGAATCCGAGAACTTGGCGAGGAAGGACGGCGTCAGCGTATATTTGCGGCTGCGCACGAAGTCGCGGAAGCTGCCGGCATCCTCCGAAGAACCGGTGATCCGGACCGCGACGCCGTCGCTCAGCGGCAGATTGAAATCACCTTCGACACGATAGGTTTCAAAGCTGGCCGCTCCGACCGAGAAGCTGCCGCCTTTTTTGAAGTTCGGCTTCTTGGTGACGATATTGACCGTGCCGCCCGGCTCACCGCGCCCGAACAGCGCCGAGTTCGGCCCCTTGAGCACTTCGATGCGCTCGACGTTCGATGCATCGCGCGGGCCGCCATAACCACGGCCGCCGTTGAAGCCGTTGACCAGGAAGCCGCTCGGGAAATTCTCGTCGCCGGCAAAGCCGCGAATGGCGAAGCTGTCCCACAGGCCGCCGAAATTGTTCTGCTTCGAAACGCCGCTGGCCAGTTCGAGCGCGGTGTCGAGGCGTGTGATGTTGAGATCCTCGAGCAGTTCACCCTGCAGGAACTGCACGGCCTGCGGGATCTCCTTGACCGGCGTGTCGCCGAAATATTGCTGCTTCAGGCCGCTGACCACGATCTCGTCCGAGGGCGACGACTGGGCGTCCTGAGCGTGAGCGGCGGAAGCGAAGGCGACCGCGGCAGTGCCAGTGGCAAGAACCAGACGAAGATTTGAAGGCGTGCGCATGTGTATCCCCCTTTATTTTCAAGCGTTTCCGCACCTCCTGCGAGACGGAGCGGTCGCAAATTTATCTAGGCTCCGTGCGAACCTTAAGGTTCTGTCGGCGGGGCCGGCACCTTTTCAGAGTGGCATTTTCCAGCGTACTGCCGATCGAAGCTATGCCTGATCGCGGATATAATGCGTTGAACTTGACGTGCCGGACGGCGCAATATTTTGATTCACGCGCTCGCATGGAATAAAAATGCCGCAGCGGCCCGACACGCTTTTTGCAGGGTTCAGGTAACGGTGACGTAGATCTTGCGGACAGTTTCGATCGTCTTCCACACGCCGACCCAGCCGGGCTTCAGAACGAAGGAGTCGCCGGCCGAATAGATCACCGGTTCGCCGTCCTTCGGCGTCAGCTCGATCTTGCCGGAGAGCAGGTAGCAAAACTCGTAGACCTCGCCCTTGATCGAGTGCGTGACGCCCGGCGTGGCTTCCCACACCCCAGTGTCGACGCGGCCGTCCTTGTCCATGTCCTGCGGCCAGCTCTTGAACTTCGGATTACCGGAGATCAGGCGCTCGGGAAGCGGCTCGGCATGCTTCGGCTCGAAGGTCGGATTCTGTTCGATGGTCTTTAAGAACGCCATGCTTGCCTCCTGCGTGTTGTCGTCGGAAACGCGTCAGCCTCGATGGTGCGTGCGGGTGACGCCGTTCGATTGGAACCGGATCATTGAGTAGCCCGCCCGTCCGGCATCTTGTGCCGTTCTTCAGCCGTTGACCGCGCGCTTGTGATGGATTGCGGCAGCAGGCCGGTCATCCGCCGGCGCCGCGGCGTCGGGCTCGATCAGGACGATCTCGCAAGGCTCGTCCATCGCGACCGGGCAATATTCCACGCCATGCGGCACGACAATGAATTCCCCTTCGTCGACAAGCTCCTCGCGATCGCGAAATTTCATCAGCATGCGCCCCTTGTGGACGAAGAACATGCAATCTTCATGCTTGTGGAACCGCCACATATGCTCGCCAGACAGCTTCGTCAGCTTGATCTGCATGTCATTGATGCGACCAACGGTCGTGGGCGATCCATTCCCCTCGACTTCATCGAACGCGCCGGCGAGATTGCGCTTGTGGAAAGGCGAGAGATGCCGGTTCAACGCCGCCACGTCGCGGATGATCGCGGCGAGCTGGCCGGCCACACTCTTGTCGTCGGCGGGGTACAGTCCGTCGAGCGCGGCGGTGCCGATCGTGAAGCCGGCGGCTCCCGCGTCCTTGACCATGGCGATCCGCTCGGCGGTCGCGATCGAGCCCGCCATGACGACCGGTTTGGCCACCGCTTCGCACACCGCCTTCATCAGTGCCGGCACGTCTCCGGCGAAGCGGTAGGCGAGCAGGTCGAGGCCATCGACGCCGTCGCGCGCCGTCATCGCCATGGCGCTCGCGACGATCTCGTCGATGCTTCCTTCCAGCACGCTTGGGTGACCGACGATGCGCCCCGGGAAGGGATAATATCGGATTCCGCTGCCGGCGACGACCGGCAGCACGTCATCGACGCGCGTGCCGCCGAGCAGGATATCGACCCCGATCTTCACCGCCGCGCGCGCCGAGGCGACCTCGCTTTCCGGATCGAGCGAGACGACTTCGAGATAGGAGGTCGCGCCGCCCGCCTTGATCGTCCGGTTGAGCGCCTTCAGCTGATCGATCGGCAAGCCGATATCCTTGAAGCCGACATGACGAACGCCCAGGCGCAGCGCCGTATCGAGATGAACGGCGGCCTCCTCGACCGTGCGGTCGTTGCGCGTGAGCATGAAGATGAAGCGAAGGCCCATTAGACGATACTCTCGGGTTCGTTGATCCCGGTCGCCGCGGCGACGAGCCGGTGCGCATAAGCGAGCGCGGTTTGCAGGCTGGCGTGATCGGCGATACCCTGGCCGGCAATGTCGAATGCGGTGCCATGATCGGGGCTGGTGCGGACGAAGGGCAGGCCCAGCGTGATGTTCACGCCCTTTTCCAGGCCCAGATACTTGACCGGGATCAGTCCCTGGTCGTGATATTGCGCGACGACCACGTCGAACCGGCCCTGTCGCGCCTGCATATAGACGGTGTCGCCCGGCCAAGGTCCGCTGGCGTCGATGCCCTCGGCCCGTGCGGCTTCGATCGCGGGACGAATGATGTGGATCTCCTCGTCGCCGAACAGGCCGCCCTCACCGGCATGCGGATTGAGGCCCGCGACCGCCACGCGCGGCGCGGCGATACCCAGCGCCTTGCCGCCTTCATGCGCCAGCCGCACCGCGGACATCTGCGCGTCGAAATCGGCCTGCTCGATCGCATTGCGCAGCGAGGTGTGAATGGTGACAAGCACCGTGCGGATCTCGTCATTGGCCAGCATCATCGCCACGCGCTTCGCACCGCCATAATGGCCGAGGATCTCGGTATGGCCGGGATAGCCGATGCCGGCCATGCCCATCGCTTCCTTGTTGATCGGCGCGGTGACGATGCCGCTGACCGCGCCGGCCTTGGCCGCCGCGATGGCGGCCACGACGGTGTCGAACGACGCCTGGCCCGCCGCCGCGTTGGCGACCCCGACCGGTGGCAATTCGGTAAGCCGGGTCGCCTCGATCACCTCGATCGAGCCGCGCTCGAACCACGCGTCCTGCGGCCGGTCGATCCGGCGCACCGTGAGGCTGCGGTCGAGCCGGCGGGCCGCGTCCGACATCACCGCATGGCTGCCGAAAACCACGGCGCGTTCATCGCCCGCCGCCAAGGTCTTGACCACTATCTCCGGACCGATGCCGGACGCATCACCCATCGTGATGGCAAGGGGCGCGATATTCTTCACCAAACCGCCTGTCCTGATGCCGGGGTGATCTGGCGCAATTGCGCGACCGCACGGCACAGCGTGTCATCGTCACCAAAGCCGCCGGCCTTCATGGCGATAAGGAGATCGCTATCTTCCAACAGCTTTGCGCGTCCGAGCGGAAAACCCGGTTCGAGTTCGCGCAGCACTTCGAATGTGCGGACATTCAGTCCGTCCAGAATCGCCTCCATGGTGTCGCCGCCGGTGGCGATCACTGTGCTGAAGCGCGATCCGCGCAGCCACTCGACCGCGTCCTGGGCGATGCGGCGCAACACCGCTGCCGGCTCGTCCCCGCGCTCGGCCGGCGCGCGCAACAACGTGACCCCTGCGCCCGCGACCACGCGATCGGCCTGGCGATGGCTCAGCGGGTTGGCGCTGCCGATCGCAATCAGGATGTCGCCACACGGTGCGATCTCGACCGGTCCCTGGGCCGCGCCGAAAGCGAAACGCTTGGCCAATGCGATCGCCATCCCCGGCGAACCGACCCACAGGATCGTTTCCGGGTCGGGCAGCGCGGCGACTTTCGCGTCGAGTTCAGCCTGAGTCGTGGAGTCGAGCAGGACGATCTCACCGGCCGCGGGCACGAAATCGGTCAACCGCGAATGGCACACCGGATGAATCGGATCGCGGCCATAGCCGCTTTGCGCGACTGGCACGCCATTGACGAACTGCACGCCATCGATCGTCGTCCGCCCCGCATCCGGAAACGCCGGCGCGAAGACCAGCGTCTTGCGACCGCTCGCCGCGAACGCCGCTTCCAGCTCGATCTTCACATGGCCACGCAGCGTGGAATCGCACGTCTTGTAGAGAATATCGCACGCAGCGAGCTGCCCGGTCAGGCGAGTCGCGCGTGCCGCGGCGTCGGCGGCCGAAGCCGAGCGGGATTGACTGTCCACCGCCCGGATGGCGGCGCTTGCGTCGGGCAGCTGGCCACGACCGACCACTGCCGACAGGCCGAGATCGACGAACGGTCCCGCGCCGTCGGCAGCACTGGTCAAGTCGTCGGCAAGGATCCCGATGCGGTAGGGATGGAGGCTGGACATGCGGCGATTATGACCGGTCCCGGCGGCTTAAAAAGCGATACTTCCTGTCCATTTCCGGTGACCGGAGATCACCAATCGACCCAGCGCCCCTTCAACTCGACGGGCAGGCTGTCGTGCCGAATATACGTCCGGATTCGGCGGCCAGCCAATCGCACAGGGCGGCGAGGCCAGCGGAAACCGACATCGCGGCGGGATGGATCAGGCCATAATCGGTCCCATCGTCCTCAAAGCCGAACGGCGCCCGCAGACGCCCGCTCGCGACGTCGCTGGCAGCGATCGCCTGCGGCGCGAGCGCGACGCCAAGTCCGCCCAGCGCCGCCTCCTCCATCAGGAAATGGTGATCCAGCAGGCGGATCGTCCGCGGCCGCGCCGTGTTCCGATGCTGCTCCAGCCAGGCTTCCCAGGCGTTGGGCCGCGTGCGCGAGCCCAGCGCGGTATAATCGCCGGCTTCGAACCGGGCGGCGAGCGACGGCAGCATCACCGGCCCGACTCGCTCGGGCATCAACTTCGTGATGCGCCAATCGGGATCGACTGGGAAATCGAGCCGGCGGATCGCCAGCGTCACTCGGTCGCGCGCGAAGTCGAGCGCGCCGCCGCCGGTCGACAGATGCACCTCGACCCCGGGATGACGATCCTGAAAATCGGATAGGCGCGGGATCAGCCAGCGCATCGCCAGCGAACGCTCGCACGACAGGATGATCGGCGCCGGCGCGCCGTCCGATCGGATCTTGGCCAATGTCTCGGTGATCAGGCCGAACGCCGTCCCGGTCGCCGCCGCGAGTTTCTCGCCATCGGCAGTCACCCGCACGCCGCGCCCATTCGCCTCGAGCAAGCGCACGCCGAGATCGGTGGATAATTTCGCCACGCGGCGGCTGACGGCGCCATGCGTCAGCACGAGTTCGGCGGCCGCGGCGCGAACCGAACCCAGCCGCGCCACCGACTCGAACGCGCGCAGATCGTCGAGATACGGGATGTCCGATCGCTTCATTGGTGATTTCATATCACCTGCGCGCGTTCGATCCCATAGCCGCGTCGACCGACCCTGTGGCGGTGTCAGATCGCGGCGATCTGAAGCTTCGATCCGTTGACCAGCCGTGAGAGCCGGAATGGTTCAGGATCGACGCAGGGCGTATCGTCGACGAGCAGTTGCGAGGCGAGATAGCCGATGCCCGGCCCCAGGCCGAAGCCATGCCCCGAACAGCCGGCCGCCAGCACGAGACCGCTGACCTGATCTACCTTCGAGATCACGGGAACCGCGTCCGGCGTGCAATCCACCAGTCCGCCCCACGCGCTATCGATCTTGATGTCGCCGAGTTGCGGATAGGTGGCGCGGATATTCGCCACAATCTCCCGCTCCAGCCACGCCATCGGCTCGGGATCGAGCACGCGATTCTGTTCGAAGATGCGGTCGTTGTTGGTCATCATCGCCGGGACCGATTCCGGCCCGGAGAAGAGCGAGCGACCGACACCCAACCGCACATTCTTCAGGCGCTTGGCGAATTGGGGCGCGAACTCGCGGAAATAGCGAATGCCCTGCGCGGTGACCTCGATGTTCGCCTTGCCGCTGATGGCCAGCGTGTAACTGCCGTCGAGCCGCCGGGTCATCGAGAAATCCGAGGTGTAGAGCGCTTCACCGAGATTTTGCATCGGCTTGGTGCGAAGCGCGGTCTGCCTGACTCCCGCCTGCGGAAAGCTGATCCCGTGCGGGCGCAGGAAACGCGACGCCCAGACGCCGGTCGCGCACAGCACCGCGTTTGCCTTGATGTAACCCTGTTCGGTATGCACGCCCACGACGCGGCCATTCGCCAGATCGAGCCCGCGCGCGGCGCACTGCTGGTGGATCGTCGCGCCATGCGCCCGCGCACCGGCCGCGAGCGCAGGCGCGGCGAGTGCCGGCTCAGCCTTGCCGTCATCCGGGACGTACAGGCCGCCAATCCATTCGCGCTTGTTTTCCGGGATCAGCGCTGCCGCTTCCGATCTGCTGAGGATGCGGCTCTTGACGTCGAATTCGTCGCCGATCGCACGCCAGCTGTCCCATTGCGCCAGGGTCGATTGGAGATGCGTGGCAAAGGTCAAACCGCACCGCCGGAAGCCCAGGTCCCGTCCGATCTCGGGCGCGAACGTGTCCCATAATTGCATCGAGATGATCGACAGCGGCAATTCACGCGAATCGCGGTTCTGCCGGCGGCACCAGCCCCAGTTGCGGCTGGATTGCTCACAACCGACATGCCCCTTTTCGATAAGCGCGACCGAAAATCCGCGTTTGGCCAGTAGATAGGCGGCGGCGCTTCCGATGATACCGCCACCGATGACGACGATGTCCGCGGCGGACGGCGGCCGCTCGTCACTCGGAATGCGCTCGACGACTGGAGACATTTGGTGGCGTGCCCCTGACCGGATGAAGAACGAAAACGTGCCGCAGTTTATCGCACTTTCGGTGCGACAGAATAAGCCGAAGATGTTCGCTGAATCAGGGAGGATCGAGCGTCGCGCATGGGATTTTGGCAAGTTAAGCCAGCGGTCCTATTCAAAAGGCTGATCCACCGCATCGGCCCGAACCGCCGACCCCTCGCCGAACAGCTGGTCGAGCGGCAGTTCGTGCTTCACGAATGGCACCCGCAGGACAATGTAGCTCGAGAATTTCTCGATCCCCAGATCGGCCTGAAGCAAGGCATCCATGATCCCCTGAAAGTGCGAGACGCTGCGCGTGACGATGCGCAGTAGGAAGTCGTAACCGCCGCTCACATTATAGCATTCCATGATCTCGGGCACCGCTTCGGCGGCTTCTTCGAAACGGCGCAGATGGTGACGGCGATGCCCGCTGATCGTGACCTCGCTGAACACGATGAGATAATCACCGAGTTGCGCGAGCGCGACGTGCGCGCCGAACCCCTGGATGACCCCGATCTGTTGCAAGCGCTTGACCCGCGTCAGGCAGGGACTTGCGCTCAGACCGACCATCTCCGCGAGTTCGACGTTGGAGCACCGTCCCAACCGTTGCAGATGGTCGAGGATCTTGAAGTCCATCTGGTCCAGTTCGAACCGCGCACGCACGTTAGTCGGACTCCCGCTCAGCCGCCTGCCATCGCTTCGCTCAAGGACTCGTCCAGTCCCCGCACGACCATATCGACCTGCTCGCCGTTCAGCACCAGCGGAGGCCGGATCTTGAGCACATTATGCCCCTTGGCGCAGGCGCTGATCAAGATGCCCTTGTCGCTCAGCAGATTGACGATCCGGCTGGTCAGCGCGCGATCGGGTGCTCGCGTCGCGGGGTCCGACACGATCTCGACGCCGACGAACATGCCGATTCCACGGACGTCGCCGATCGCGTCGTGACGCCGGCCAAGCGCCGCGATCCCGTCGCGCAGCGCCTTGCCCGTCGTCGCGGCGTGCGCGATCAGTCCCTCAGCCTCGATCGCATCGAGCACCGCTACCGCCGCCGCGCAGGAGACGGTATTGCCCGCGAAGGTATTGAAATAGCGGGAATCCCGGCCGAATTGCGCAACCGCGTCCTGCGTCACGAGCAGGCCGGCGATCGGCTGGCCATTGCCCATCGGCTTGCCCATCGTCACGATGTCGGGCGCCACGCCGTGCCGCTGGAAGCCCCACATATGCTTGCCGGTCCGCCCAAAGCCCGGCTGCACCTCGTCGGCGATGAACAGACCCCCCGCGTCTCTGATCGCCGCCACCGCGCCCTTCAGGAACCCCGCCGGATCGGGCAGGATGCCGTCGCTGGTGAAGACCGAATCGACGATCAGCATCGCCGGCTTGATGCCGTGGCGCTTGAGATCGGCGATCGCCGCCTCGACATCGCGCGTGAAGCGATCCGCCAGGTCCGCCCCCTCGGCATGATAGGCGCTGGGTGCCGGCACAAGCCGGACATGCGCTCCCAGATCCACGCTGACGCCGAGCGACGGCGAAAACTGCGACACGGCGTCGGTGAAGCCGTGATAGGCGGTTTCGGTGACGATGATGCCGGTGCCGCCGGTGCGCACCTTCGCGATGCGATAGGCTAGGTCGTTGGCCTCGCTGCCGGTGCAGGTCAGCATCAGGTGCGCCAGATCGGTTCCCGGCACGGTCGCCAGCAGCCGCTCGGCAAGTTCCAGGATCGTGTCGTGAAGATAGCGTGTGTTGGTCGCGAGCGTCGCCACTTGCCGCGTGATCGCCTCGACCACGCGCGGATGGCAATGACCGAGCGACGTGACGTTATTGTAGGTATCGAGGAAGCGGCGGCCGTCGCTGGCGATCAGCCAGGCGCCCTCCCCCTTCACGATGTGCAGCGGCCGCTCGTACATCAGCCGATAGGCCGGGCCGAGCAGCCGGTCGCGCCGCGCGATCGTCGCCGCCGTCTCCGCGCCGACATCGGCTTGCCCCGGGATATAAGCATTGACCATGTTGAGATCGATCGTGCTCGTCATCTGTCGTCTCCGCTGCGCACATGCGCGAGCAGCCGGTCGCGCGCGCTTTGTGGGGAAATGTCGGCCATCAGCTGCAATCCGTCCCAGGCTTCCGGATTGTGCCGCATGATGTAGGCATAGTTCTCGGGATAGCGCCGCGAGCGCCATTCCGAGATCAGGACGGTGATCAGGTGGCGCGTCGCCATCAGGTCGGCGATGATCGCCTGTTCTTCGGCGAGCAGCGGGAGAACGCGATGATAGGCGCCGACGAATTCGGCCGCCGCGCCCAGCGGATCGGCGGCCTGAGTCATCTGATACGCCGCCGCCGTGGCAACCTCGCCCACCAGCGGCGCATGGACCAGGTCACCGAAATCGATGACGCCGGTCACGCGATCGGGATCGTTCGCAGCGACCAGGATGTTGTAGAGGTGGAAGTCGTTGTGGATCACCTGCGCGCGAAGCTGCGCGAGGCGCGGCGCCGTCTCGGCGACGAACCGGCTCATGAAATGTCGGACCAGCGATCTCCGCGGCTCGTCCACGATGTTGTCGATCAGATGCGCCAGACGATCGGCCCGCGACACGTTCCACAGCAAGTCGTGCGACGCCGCCGGATGCGCGAAATCGCGCAGTGCAAGGTCAAGCGCGGCCAGCGCGGCGCCAAACTGCGCGCGTTGCGCCGCGCTGCGCCCCGTGCCCTTGGCCGGCACGCCCTCCAGATAGGTGAGGAGCCGGATGATGCAGCGCCGGCCATCCGCCAGCGTCGTCTCGTCGCGAAGCGTGCCCGCCGATGAGCGCAAGACGCGTGGCACGGGCCGGGCTGGATCGCGGTCGGCGATATGCTGGAGGCAGGCGGTCTGAAGATCGGCCACCTCAGCCTCCTCGGACGGATTGCTGACCTTGAACAGATAGCTGCGGCCATCGTCGGCGACCAACCGGAAGTTCAGGTCACGTTCGCCAGTCAGCAATTTAGCCGTGCCGTGAACGCCATAGTGGCGCGCCGCGAGCGCCGCCGCCGCCTCCAGCGACAGCTCGGGCACGCTGGTAGAGAGTTGCGAGCCGCTCGGAGGCGCTTCGCTGGAGATGGCGGGCATGTCGGATCTCGCGGATGAAGGTCGCGGGAAGCGGGCTTACAAGCCCAGCAACGCGGGCAGCTGCCGGACATCCGTCAAGCGGCTGACGCCATATTCGGTCGAGCTTGGCTCGTGCCCGCGGTCGATGAACGCCTTCGCCATATAGCCGAGGTCGGACGCGGTCATATGGTCGTAGCGAAAGCTGGACGACACATGCATCATACGATCCGCCGTCGTGCCGAGCTGGCCGAACATATATTCGAACGCCTGCATGCGCGGTTTGTAGGCCTGCGCCTCCTCCGCGGTGTAGACCGCATGGAACGGCGCTTTGAGGTGCGCGACGCTGGCCGGGATCAGATCGACCATCGAGTTCGACAGGATCACCAGCGGATAATGCGGCGCAATCGCCTCGAGCACTTCGACCACATTGGGATGCGGCTGCCAGGTCGGCACGGCGGCGTAGAGCGCCTGCGCATCACTGTCGCGATACTCCACGCCATGCGCTTCGCACGTGCGCCGGATCGAGTTGGCCACCACATCGAAAAAGGGTTTGAACGCGCCGAGGACTTCGTCGAGGCGATAGGCTTTGAAGCTCGCCAGGAACGGCCCCATTCGTTGCGCATCGACACGATCCGCGAACAGTTTTTCCGCCGTCGGCCCCATCTCGAAATTGATGAGCGTGCCGTAACAGTCGAAGCTGATGAAGTCGGGCCGAAAGGTCATGGGCTCTCTCACTGCTGTGCAAACTAGCGATTTTTTATGGGAAGAACAGCGTGGCGAAATGCCGTAATGGGGCCTGAACGGGGTAGATATGGTTTCTCGCAACCCCCGCGACAGCAGAGCCCGCCACCCCTGCTTCGGTGTCGCCAGACACGGTGGACAAGCGCGGCGGCGTGTGCGCGATGCGCGAATCAGAATTCCGAAACGTCGATCTTTTCGCCGCCGGAAAAGCGCGAGAGGCGGTACGGGCGCGGATCGACGATCGGCTCATGCCCCGTCGCGATATCGGCGACGAGATGCCCGGCGCCCGGCCCGATGCCGAAGCCGTGTCCGCTGAACCCGGCGGCCAGGATCAGGCCGGGCACTTCGGCAATCTCGCTTATCACCGGCACGCCGTCCGGCGTGCTGTCGACGAATCCCGCCCAGCTCGCGACCATCGGCACGCTCGCCAGCGCCGGGATCAACTTGCCCGCGCGGTCCAGCGTCAGGCGAACCGTCTTGGGATCGGCGACCGGATCGAGGATGCGCATCGCCTCCATCGGCGTGGGCCGGTCGAGCCGCCACTTCGACAGCGTCTCATGCCCGGCGCGAAGCGCGTGCAGGCCGCCCGGCGACGTCTTCTTCCAGCGCTTGCGGAACATCGGGATGAATTCGCGATTGAAACGCACGAACTGCGGGGTTGGATCGACCTTGGCGCGGCCGCTGATCGCCAGCGTGTGTGCGCCCTCGCCGCGCCGCGTGATCGACATCGAATCGCTGTAGAAGGCGTCGGGCAGCGTCAGCGGGCCGGTGCCCATGGCCAGGATCGTCTGGCGCACGGTGGCCTGCGGAAAGCGGATGCCGAGCTGGTTGAAGAAGGAGGACGCCCATGCGCCACCGGCATGGATCACCTGTCGCGTACGGATCGTCCCGCGCTCGGTGATCACCGCGCTCACCGCGCCGCCGCTGGTCTCGATGCCGCGCGCCGCGCATGCCTGATGCACGGTGCCGCCCAGCGCCATCAGCGCCCTGGCCACGGCCGGCACCGCGCGGCCGGGATCGGCGATGCCGTCATCGCTCGAATGCACGCCGCCGCGCCAGCGCTGGCCTGTAAAGGCGGCGTGCTCGGTCGCTTCTTCGCTCGTCAGCATGCGCGTTCTGACGCCGATCGACCGGGCATATTCGCCCCAGCGCGCCCATGGTTCCAGTTCCTCGTCCAGATTGCTGACATAGAACAGGCCACAGCGACGAAAGCCGGTATTCTCGCTACTCTCCTCTCCGAACGCCTGCCACAGATCGAGCGCCTTGGTCGCCAGCTGCAATTCGCGCTCGTCGCGATTCTGCTGGCGGCACCAGCCCCAGTTGCGGCTCGACTGCTCGCCGGCGATCACGCCCTTCTCGACCAGCGCGACCTTCAGCCCGCGCTTGGCCATGTAATAGGCGGTGAAGGTTCCGATGATGCCGCCACCAATGATGACGGCATCGGCCTCCTTTGGCAGCGTCGGCGTGGAGGCGATGAAGCGCAGCGGGGCGGGCATGGTCAGATCTCCAGTGGCGGGGGTCAGGCGAAACCGAGGATCGCCTTGACCTCCAGATATTCCTCGAAGCCAAAGGCCCCATATTCGCGCCCGTTGCCCGAGCGTTTGTAGCCGCCGAACGGCGCGTGCGGGTCCCAGGCCGGGTTGTTGAGATGGACCTGGCCGGTACGGATGCGCCGCGCCACGTCGCGCGCTCGATCCAGATCGGCGCCATGGACGTGGCCACCCAGCCCAAAGATCGTATCATTGGCAATATCGACAGCTTCGTCGACATCGTCATAGGCAATGATCACCAGCACCGGCCCGAAGATTTCCTCCTGCGCGATGCGCGAGCCGGTTGCGACGTCGGAGAAAACGGTCGGGCGAGTGAAGAAGCCGCGCTCCAGTCCGGCCGGCTGGCCCAGGCCCCCGCAGACGAGCGTCGCTCCGTCCTCGATGCCGGCGGCGATCATCGCCTGCACCCGCTGGAACTGGGGCTGGTTGGCGATCGGGCCCAGCACGGTGGCGTCGTCGCCCGGATCGCCGATGACGATCGCCGCCACGGTGGCCTGGGCGATTTCCTCCACCTCGGCCAGGCGATCGCGCGGCACGATCAGGCGCGTCGGGGCGCTGCATGACTGGCCGACATTGCGGAACGCGGACATCACCGCGAGCGGTACGACCCGCGCGAGATCGGCATCGGGCAGGAGGACATTGGGCGATTTCCCGCCCAGCTCCTGCGTGACGCGCTTGACGGTCGGCGCCGCCGCCTGCGCGACCAGCACGCCGGCCCGGTTCGACCCGGTGATCGAGATCATGTCGATATCGGGGTGCGCGGCCAGCGCCGTGCCCACCTCCGGACCGGTGCCGTTCACCAGGTTGAACACACCCGCCGGCGCGCCGGCATCCTCGACGATCTGGGCGAACATCAGCGCGCTCAGCGGCGACAATTCGCTCGGCTTGAGGATGACCGTGCAGCCCGCCGCGAGCGCGGGCGCCACCTTGGCCGTGATCTGATAGAGCGGCCAGTTCCACGGCGTGATGAGCGCGCAGACGCCGATCGGCTCGCGCACGATCGCGGTCGTCCCGCGCATCGTCAGGAAGTCATAGTCGCGCAACACATCGATCGCGGCCTGAACATGCGCCGCCGCGAGTGGCACATGGGCGGCGCGCGCATGGGTGATCGTCGCGCCCATCTCCAGCGTCAGGGTCCGCGCGAGCGGTTCGGCACGTTCGAGGATCAGAGCATGGATCCGCTCGAGCAGGGCGACGCGGTCGGCAACTCGCGACGAGGCGAATGCCGGGAAAGCCGCGCGCGCGGCCGCGGCCGCGCGGTCGACATCGGCAGCGGTTCCCGCGACAATCTCGGCCACGGGCGCGCCGGTCGCGGGATCGGTCACCGGCAGCGTCTCGCTGCCCGAAACCGGCGTCCATTCGCCGCCGATATACGCATCGGCGCGGTGCGCCGCGGCCCAGCGGATCGTCTCGGCAATATCGCTCGTCATGTCACAACATCCTGATAGCGGTCAGACGCGCCAACATCGCTCTCACCATCCGCGCATGCGCGTCCACCGCGCGGTGACCTCGCGCTTTCCGGTCTCGACCACGGCGTAGGAGTCGTGCTGCGCGCCCGTCGCACAGGCATGGTTGGGCAGGATGCGCACGCGCGTGCCGAGCGGCAGATCAGGCAGCACCGCCCCGCTGCCTGGCCGCAGCTTGAGGATGCCATGCTCCTGGCTCGCATCCTCGACGATCAGATCGGCGAACGGCTTGCCGTCGATGTCGCACACCAGCCCATAGCCCTGATCGACCGGATGCTTCTGCGTGCCGCGGTCCCGCGACATCGCCATCCAGCCCGCGTCGGTCAGGATCCAGCCCTTTTCCGGCCGGTGCCCGATCACCGTGGCGATCACCGACAGGGCGATGTCGTCGACCTCGCACACGCCGATGCCGTGCATCACGAGGTCGAAGAACATGAACACGCCGGCGCGCACCTCCGTCACGCCGTCCAGATTCTTCGCGAAGTGCGCCGTAGGCGTCGATCCCACGCTCACCACCGGCGAGGCATGGCCTGCCGCACGTAGCGCTTCAGCAGCGTTCACGGCCGCGGCGCGCTCCTGCTCGGCCGCTTCGGGCAGGCCCGCACCGCCGCGCGCGCCATAGGACTCGCCGGCGTGAGTCAAGACGCCCCGCAGCAGGACCCCACCATCGCGCAGCCTCTCGGCAATGGCGACCAGCGCCGGATCGTCCGGCAGCACGCCGCCGCGATGACCGTCACAGTCGATCTCGATCAGCACACCGGGCATCGCCCCGCCGTCGCGCGCGGCCTCGACCAGGGCCCGCGCCTGGTCGACCGAGTCGATCAGCACCGAGAGATCCACGCCGGCCGCGACCAGTTCGCGCGTACGGTCGATCTTGTCGGGCGACAGGCCGACCGCATAGGTGATGTCGGTAAAGCCCGCGCTCGCGAAATAGTCGGCCTCGGCCAGCGTCGACACGGTGATCGGGCCCACGCCGTCCGCGAACAGCCGCCGCGCCACGTCGATCGACTTGCCACTCTTCACATGCGGGCGGAAGGCGACGCCAAGTGCGTCGAGGCGGCTGCGAAGCCGCGCGACGTTACGGTCGAGCTTGGCGATGTCGAGCACCAGCGCGGGAGTCTCAACGGTGTCGAGGCTCTCCACGGTGTCGGTCTCGGTCGGATGAAGCAGGGCCTGGGTCATGTGAAGTTCCTTTGCGGGGCCGGCTGGCGGTTCATCCCAGCGACTGATTGGACAGTGCGAACAGCGTCACGCCCGGGTCGGCTTGCGGGGGCGCACCAAGCGACATGGCGACGGCACGATCGGTTTGCGGCAAGCCGATCGTGTCCAGCCAGGGTCCGAGCCCGCCGGACTCCATGACGTCGATGCGGACAAACGCCCCGACATGCCGCGCGGCGAGCGCAGCGATCAGCGCCTTGGCATCACGCTCCGACGAGGCCGCCACCGGGCCGATCACGAAACCGCGTCCCCAGCGCCGCACACAACCATAGCCCGTAATGCGCCCCTCGCGCTCGACCACCAGCACGTCCGCGATGCGGAACACGGCGTCCAGCAGGCCGCCGCGGTCCATCCCGGACGCCGCCCGGTCGAGCGCTTCCAGCGCGGCGCGGTCGCTTGCCTGCGCGGCCCGCAGCGGCACGTCGGGATCGAGCGCGGGCGCGACCGCAAGCACGGCCTGGCGTTGTTGCACCACGTCATGCGGCGAGAATCCCAGCCGGCGATAGAGCGTATCGCCTTCGACCGTCGAATTGAGGATGATCGTGCGGCCGGCCGCGTCGGCAAGAAGCGCGTCCATCAACCGCGCGCCGATCCCCTGGCGCTGGGCGTCCGGCGCGACGATGATCATGCCGGCCGAGCCATGGTGGTCACCATAGGGCCACCACAGAGCGGTCCCGGCAAGGCGCCCGTCAACCTCGATCGCGAAGCCGCGCCCGAGCGCGAAGGCGAAGGCCCAGTCCTCGAACCGATAGGGCCAATTGAGCGCCTGCGACAAGGCCAGGGCCTGGGACAGGTGGCGCTCTTCCAGCCGCACCGCGTCACCCTGGGCTAATAAGGCGGTACCAGGTGCGGTTTCGGCCATGAAGATCGATCCCTCTGAGTTCGGGCATGACGCCGCGATGACCATGTCCTTTAAGCCGGTTTTGTCTGGCAACACCTTCCGAAAGTCATTGCGATGCGACTTGCTCCTACGGCGCGAGGCGTCGCTCGCGGCAGATCGTGCCGCCACTCACCCCCCGCATCCCACGCGCCAGGGCCGGGGTCACAACCCGACCAGCCCCGGCAGTCCGCCGAGATCGCGGATCTCGTTCACTTCGTAATAGCTGTTCAGCGGCTCATGCCCGCGATTGACAAAGGCCTTCATCTTGATGCCCAGGTCATAGGCGGTCATCAGGTCGTAACGGAAGCTGGACGAGCAGTGCAGCACGTCCTCGGGCCCGCAGCCCAGTGTATCGAACATGAATTCGAATGCCTGCATGCGCGGCTTGTAGGCCTGCGCCTCTTGCGCTGTGCAGACCGTGTGGAACGGCGCCTGCAGATTGGCGACGCTATAGGGGATCAGGTCGACCATCGAATTGGACAGGATCACCAGCGGAATCTCGCCCGCGATCCGCTTGAGCGGCTCGACGACATCGGGATGCGGCTGCCAGGTGGGGATGGCGTTGTAATGAGCCTCGCCGTCCCCGTCGCGATATTCGATGCCGGAGCGCTTGCACGCGCGCTGCAGCGCCTCAATCACGACATCGAGATAGGGGCGCCACGGACCCAGCACGCCGTCGAGACGATATGCGGAGAAATAGGAGCAGAAGTGGTCCAGCGCGCCGCCCGACAGCCGGTCGGCATAGACCTGCCGCGCGACCGGAGCCATTTCGAAGTTGATGAGCGTGCCATAGCAATCGAAGGTGATGAACTTGGGCTTGAGAACCGGCATGCGAAATCCCCTCGTCAGACGTTATGAAACCAGGTTAGCGTCACCGCACAGCCGATTTCATCATTCTGACCGCTTCGCTGGCATCGCGACGCCAGCCTCGGCGCGGCGACGGCATGATCTGCTGTCGCCACCCGGCTGGGAGAATTTGGCGGGGATTAGCCCCGGGCTGCGACCAGCCGGCGGGCGATCGTCAGATCCTGCAGCGCGATACCCGAGCTGTCGAACAGGGTGATCTGATCGGGTGAGACCCGGCCGGGCCTTCGCCCCAGCAGGACGTCGCCGATCGCGACAATCGCCGACCGATCGCCGCCAAAATGCTGCAGATCGCCCATCACCACCGCTTGCGATGGCAAGTCACAGAACAGCGCAGCGCGATCGAAGAGCGCGGGTGGAAGTTCCTGCTTGCCCGCCGCATCCGATCCCATGCTGGCGACATGCGTGCCGGGGCGGATCCAGTGTGCATCGAACAGCGGCGCACGCGATGGCGTGGCGGTGACGACGATATCGGCGCGTTCGCAACCCTCGCGAGCATCGACACACCTCGCCGCGAGGCCCTCGGCAGCGAGCGCGTTTGCGAAGGCAGTGCCCTTTGCGGCATCACGCGCCACCACCAACACCTGCTCGATCGGCCGGATCCGCGCGATCGCGACACATTCGAACAGCGCCTGGTTCCCCACGCCGAAGATCGTCAGCACCGAAGCGTCGGGCCGCGCCAGCGCATCGGCCGTCACGGCATCGGCGGCGGCGGTGCGATAGGCGTTCACCTTGCCCCCTTCGATCACCCATTCGACGCGGCCCACGTCTTGATCGAACAACAGGATCGCCGAATTGTGCCGCGGCAGACCCCGCTCGGGGTTGCCGGGCCAGAAGGACCCTACCTTCAGCCCCGTGAAATCCGGGGTCGACGCCGACTTGATCGAGATGCGATTGGTCGGCGAAGAACCATGCGCGATCACCGCGGGAAAGATGACGGCATCACCGGCCGCGGCGATCATCGCTTCGCGCGCGGCTGCGAACGCCATTTCGTGCGATACAAGGGACGCGGACTCTTCTTCGGACATGAAGTTCATGCTGATTTCCCGTTTAGCGTCGGTGTGCGGGCCATCGGATAGCCGTATCGCCCCGGCATGTCGTGGGGATGTCACGGCCGAATCCAGCGATTGATTTGCATGGCCAGTGCCGAATTCGGCAGATAAAGCCATTCCGATGCCCACAAAACGGATGGCGTAGGATCGATGTGCCTCTGCGCCGGACTGACCGGCCAGCAATCGGGGAGCGGCCAAGGCCCATGCGAAGGATGATAATGCCCGGCCAGCTCACGCTTCCCGCATGAAGCTGGACCGTATCGACATCCGGATCCTGGCCGAGTTGCAGAAGAACGGCAGACTGACCAACAATGATCTCGCCGATCGAGTCCATCTGTCCGCCAGCCCGTGCCTGATGCGCCTGAAGAAGCTGCGCACCGCCGGACTGATCCGGGGATTCACTGCCGAGATCGACCTGTCGCGGCTCGCCGACATCCTGACCGTATTTACCGAAGTGACCCTCGCTCGGCACCGTCCTGAGGACCTCGCGCGTTTCGTCGGCGCGTTGGAGGGGATCGAGAATGTGACCGAATGTCATCTGGTGTCGAGCGGTTATGATTATCTGGTTAAGTTCAACACCTGCGGCATTTCGGAATATCAGGACATCATCGAACGGCTGCTCGACATGGGCGTCGGCATGAAAAAATACTTCAGCTACATCGTCTTCAAGACGCCGATCCTGCCGCGCCAGTTGCCGCTATCGACGGTATTTCGAGAGGCTTCATAATGGTCAGCATCACAACGGGTGGGGATCAATTGTCCGGCCAGCCCGACGCGACCTTCCGTCTCGACGATTTCAAGGTGACGGCGCGCGATATCGCCGAACCCGACCTTAACGCGCTGCTCGCGCTGTCGGTCAGCGTCGGCTGGTCGCATCGGGCGGCGGACTGGGCGTTCATGCGCTCCGTGGGGCGCGGGCTGGTTGCGATGGACGAATCCGGGCGCGTGCACGGATCGGTGATGTGGTTCCCGTTCGGCGTGGCCCGCGGCACCATCGGCATGCTGATCACCACGCCCCGGCTGCAGAGCAACGGCGGCGGCCTATGGCTGATGGGTCATGCCCTGGCGCAGACCCAAGGCCGCATGCTCGGCCTTCATGCCACCCGGCAATCGCACCGCTTGTGCCGTTCGCTCGGGTTCCGCGACGAAGGCACCGTATATCAGTATCAGGGTCATATCGGTGCCGTCCCGTATGTCGCTGCACCGCCCGAAGCGCAGGTTCGCGAGCTGGCTGAAACGGACCTTCCGGCGATCCGAGCCATCGACCGGGCCGCGACCGAGTGGGATCGCGGCCTGCTGATCGATGCCCTGCTGGCGCAGTCGCGCGGGATGGTGCTCGTCCGCGGTGAGCGGGTCGAGGCCTATGCGTTGATGCGACCCTTTGGCCGGGGCGTGGTGTTCGGTCCGATCATGGCCGACAGCGACGATGACGCGCTGCGCGTGCTAGCGCCGTTGATGGCGGCGCAGACAGGCAGTTACGGGCGCATCGATACCGAGTCGGTCACCAGCCGCATCGCCGATTTCGCGCGGCAATGCGGCCTGGAGGTCGTTGAGACGGTCACCCGGATGTCACGCGACGAACCCTGGCCATTCTCGACCGGACATGCGCCGACGCAATTCGCACTGGCATCGCACGCGACCGGGTGACCGCGAGCCGTGCGCCGGGCTACTCTCGCTCGAACACGCTGTCGTAAAAGCCGTCCAGCTTCACCGTGATCGTGATCGGCACGTCTTCCCGGTTCTTCCAGTACCAGCCATGCGTTCCCGCAAACGGCGCGGTGAAGCTGCCTTGCGCGCTCTGGATGTCCTTCTGCTTCCAATAGTCGGTGAATTCATCTTCCTTGCCGCCCGTCGGCTCGCCATGCATGTCGGCGCGGACCGGGCCGGTCGAGGTCCAGCGGAAGTTGAACGTGTCGCCCGCCTTCATCCGCGCCTTCAACTCGATCCCGGTATGCGGCGCGAGCGTGATCGTCTTCTCGTCGTTGCGATAACCGGTCTTCTTTTCGATATTGGACTGGGTCTGGGCCGGCACCGCATAGGCGGCCGGCGCCACTACGGGCGCGGGCGCCGCATCGGCCGGCTGGGCCGCGTCCTCGCCCGCCGCCATCCGCGTAAGGCCTAGCGACTTGCCCACGCCGGTCGGATCGATCCCGTATTCGGCGGGCAGCACGAACAGGACGAGGATGGCCACACCGCCGGCCAGCGCGGCGAGCGAGGCCCGGGCGAGCGTCGCTCGCGATGCCTGATACGGCACAGTCGTCGTGGCGGTCATATGGCTTGCTCCGTCATGTAGCCGGCGACCTGATAGCCCGTCAGCACGATCCCCGCACACATCAGCGCGGCATTGGCGACAACGACGTTGCGCGTGAACGAGCGCGAGCGCCGCCACAGCGTCATCAGGATCAGGATGACGCTGAGCGCCATGAACTGACCCAGTTCGACCCCCACGTTGAAGCTGACGAGGTTGGCGATCAGCCCGTCGCGCGCGGCGATCAGGTCCTGCAATTTCGTGGCCAGGCCAAACCCGTGGAACAGGCCGAAGATCAGCACCGCCGCCTTCTGGTTCGGCTGCGACCCGATGAGCGTCGGGAATGCGCCAAGATTGTCGAGCGCCTTGTAGACCACGGACACGCCGATGATCGCGTCGATCAGGTACGGATTGGCGTGAAGGTTGAAGTACACGCCGGCCAGCAGCGTCGTGCTGTGCCCGATCGCGAACAGCGTCACATAGGTGCCGACGTCCCTCAGCCGATAGAGGAAGAAGATGACGCCGAACAGAAACAGCAGGTGATCGTAACCGGTCACCATGTGTTTCGCGCCAAGGTAGAGATAGGGGATGACGTTCACGCCAGGGTTGTTCTGGATGAACGCCTTGTCCTCATCGGCCACGCCATGCGCCGCAGCGACCCCCTGCAGGACGACCGTCAGCGCGACACCCAGCAAGGGCAGCAGGATGTCGCGCCGCGCCCTCATTTGATGTTGAACGTCGCCGACTGGCGCGCTTGGCTCTGCTTGTTGATGATCAACACGCCGACGCGCGATCCCGCGGGGATTTTGGCGCCCTTTGCAAAGAACTGGCTGCCCTTTGCCGCGACGAGCGGAATCTCGCTCTTCCTGGCACCGGTGGTCACGATCAGCTTGGCGGTCATCGACGCCGCCGGCACGTCGTCGCCGTCGTCGCGGACATAGAGCGAGACGCCGGCCGGGGTGCGGACGAGCTCGAACGCGGTCTCGCCGACCTCGACCACCTGTCCGCCATGGCGCGGCTTGGTGTCGCTATGCGCATAAGCGGGCGTAATGGCGAGCGCCGAGGCGATCGCAAAATGCATGAACTTCATGACGGGTTCTCCGATCTCGAAAAGCGTTACTCGGGCTTGTGCGTAAGCGTGAAGGCGAGCGACGCAGTGTGCTCGTAGTGATCGGTCTTGGCCGGATTATCGGTCGGCGTGACGAGTACGGCGCGGATCACGTTCAACCCCTGATTGCGCACCGGCAACGTGACCGTTCCGTCGGCCTTGGTCTTCACTTCCACCGCATCGGGGTCGTTTACGAAGTCGTTGATCACCCCCGCCCCTGCCACCGGCTTGCCCTTCCAGCTCACGCGATAGGTCAGGGGCTCGCCCAGCTTCTCGGGAATCTTGCCGACGGGCACGATCTGCAGCGCCTGGGCGGGGATCAGTGGCACCGGCTTGGTCAGCGGACCCTGGATCGTCACCGCATATTTGATCGTCGTCTCGGTCTTGGTCGCGGTTGGCGCCTCGTCCTTGCTTTTCTTGACGATCTCACCATCGGGTAGCCACGACCAGGTGCCGTTCTGCAACACGACGCTGACGATCGTCGGAGGGGCGTCGGTATCCACCACGACCAGCGACCCATCGGTGCGAAGCTGTGCGGCGACGGGATTGAGCTCGGCATCCCAGGCCTGGAGGTTTTCCATACCCGGCAACCGCTTGACCGTCTGCAGATCGTCGGCACCCACGCCATAGATGATCGCGATCTGCTTGGCGCGCTGGGCGAACCAGATGCCGTGAGCCTGCGCCAGAGCGGGGGCCAGGATGGCTGTCGCGGCCACGGCCGACCAAGCCAGAGTCTTCATCTTCGCCACTTGTCCACTCCATCATTGTTGTGGGTCGAGGCTATGCGCAGCTGTCGGCAGATTTTGCCATTCTCGTGCGCTCACCAGCACGATTCGCCGTATAATCTCGCGCTCGACGCAGAGCTTATCGGCACGGGCGGCCTCAGCCGACCAGTTCCGCCTCGGTTCGATGGCACAGCACCATGTTGCCCGCCGACATCTCGCGCAAGGGCGGCGGCGCGACATCGCATCGGCCGGCCATCGCGACCGGGCACCGGGGCAGGAACCGGCAGAGATCGGGGGATTCGGCCAGATGCGCGAGCGGCGCCGCGGCCTGGACCGATTCGTCCGCCAGCCAGCCCGGCCGCAGCTCGGGAACCGACCCGATCAGCAAATCGGTATAGGGGTGGAAGGGCGGCGTATCATAGCCGTCGCGCCGGCCGCTTTCGACCCGCGTGCCCTTGTACAGCACGACGATCTCGTCGCACAGTGCCTTCACCGTGGCGATGTCGTGGCTGATGAACAGATAGGCGACGCCAAGATCCCGCCGCAAGTCGGCCAGCAGATCGAGGATCGCGCCGCGAACGACCGTGTCCAGCGCCGACGTCACTTCGTCGCACAGGATGATGTCGGGATCAGCGGCAAGCGCGCGCGCCAGGTTGACGCGCTGTTTCTGACCGCCCGACAGTTCGTCGCAGCGACGCTCGGCCACCGTCGCCGGCAGCCGGATCAGGTCGAGCAGCTCGGCGACGCGGCGTTGCGCATCGGCGCCGTGCATGTCGTGGTAAAAGCGCAGCACGCGGCCCAGAATGTCGCCGACGCTATGCGCCGGGTTGAGCGCGACATCGGCATTCTGGAACACGATTTGGACGCGGCGCAGCTGCTCGCGCGTCCGACCGGAAACGGTTGGCGCCAGCGTCTCACCGGCCAGCGAGATTGTGCCGGCGACAGGCGCGAGCAGGCCGGCGACGACGCGCGCCACGGTGGATTTGCCCGATCCGGATTCACCGATCACGCCAACCGCCGCGCCGCGCCCGATGGTCAGGCTGACGTCGCTCAGCACCGGATACGCTGGTCGGCCTGCGCGATCGATCGGTCCGTAGCCGGCCGAGATGCCCGCAATCTCCAGCAACGGCTCGGGCTTGGCCGGGATCGGCTGCGCCTTCACGACCGGATGCGCCGCTGCGATCAGCAGCTGCGTATAGTCGTCCGCCGGCGCTTCGAGCAGTGCGGCCACCCGGTTCTGCTCCCGCACGCGTCCGCGATTGAGAACGAGGATCTGGTCGGCCATCTGCGCCACGACGGCGAGATCGTGCGACACATAGACGCCGGTGGCCCCCTGCTGACGGACGACGCGGCGAAACGCCTGCAGCACGCCGACTTGGGTGGTGACGTCGAGCGCGGTGGTCGGCTCGTCGAAGATCACCAGGTCGGGCTGCGTGATCAGCGCCATCGCGGCCATCAGCCGTTGCAGCTGCCCGCCCGACAGTTCGTGCGGATAGCGGCTGCCGATCGTCTCGGGACCGGGCAGGCCCAGCGCGCGGAACAAATCGATTGCGCGCGCCCGTGCCGCTTGGGCGGATTCAGTCCGATGGATCAGCGCGGGTTCGATCACCTGATCGATGACACGGCGCGACGGATTGAACGCCGCCGCCGCGCTCTGCGCGACATAGGTGATGCGCCGTCCGCGTTGCGCGGCAAGCGAAGCGCCGCCGGCACCGTCCAGCGTCGCATCCCCAACGCGAATCAGCCCGCTGATCGCCGCCCCGCCCCGGCCATAGCCCATCAGCGAGAGCGCGATCGTCGTCTTGCCCGAACCGGATTCCCCGATCAATGCCAGCACTTCGCCGCGCGCGACGTCGAAGGATACGTCGTCGATGATGCGCAGCGGCTGGCCGTCAGGTCCGCGAACCGTGACGGCAAGGTTGCGGACCTCCACATGGGGCGACAAGCTCATTTCACCTTCCCCTGCGTCGCCGCATCGATCAGCAGGTTGACGCCGACCGTCAGGCTGGCGATCGCCGTCGCAGGCATCAGGATCGCAAGCGCGCCCTCGCCCAGGCCCGAGACATTCTCGCGCACCAGCGAGCCCAGGTCCGCGTCGGGCGGCTGCAAGCCGAGTCCGAGGAAGCTCAACCCCGACAGCAGCAGCACGATGAACACGAAGCGAAGGCCGATATCGGCGAACAGCGGCCGGATCATGTTGGGCAGCATCTCGACCAGCGCGATATGGAACCGCCCCTCGCCCCGCGCCCGCGCGACCTCGACATAATCGAGCTTGGTCAGCCCGACCGCGAGCGAGCGCGCGATGCGGAAATTGCCGGGAACATAAGTGATCGACACGATCAGCGTCAGCAGCACGATCGACGAGCCGAACGCCGCGACCAGCACCAGCGCGAAAATCTTGCTGGGGATCGAGATCAGCGTATCCATCGCCCGCGACAGCAGCTCGTCGAGCCAGCGCGGCCCGACCGCTGCGGTCAAGGCGAGGCCGGTGCCCAGCGTGACGGCGATCGTGACCGCGATCGCCGACAGGCCGACGGTGAACTGCGCGCCAACCAGCAACCGACTGAGCACATCGCGACCCAGGAAGTCGCTGCCGAACCAGAACTTGCCGCTCGAACCCGCGAACACCTCGTAGCTGACGAACGCGCCTGGCGAATGGGGCGCGATGAACCGGCCGGTCAGCGCGATGACGATCCAGAAGGCGACCAGCGCAAGGCCGATCTTGCCGGACCAGGGCAAGGCGCGGACCGCGCGGATGAGGTTGCCGCCGGTCATACCTGGCGCAACCGAGGATTGGCGAGGATCGCCACCGTGTCGGCGATCAGCACGAGCAGCAGATAGGTGGCGCAAAAGATCATCGCGCAGGCCTGAAGCAGCGGCATGTCGCGCGAGGTGACGGCGTTCACCATCAGGCTGGCGAGGCCGGGATAGTTGAAGATGGTTTCCACGATGATCGCACCTCCGAACAGGTTGGACAGGCTGAGCGCCATGGCATTGACGATCGGCCCGATCGCGTTCGGCAGCACATGGCGGAACACCAGCCGTTGCGGCCCCACGCCCTTCAACCGCGCCATCTCCACATAGGGCCGGTCGAGCTCGGCGATGATCGCCGCACGGATCATGCGGCCAAGCTGCGCGACCACGCCGACCGCCAGCACCATCACCGGCATCGCATAAGCGCGCGCGAACTGCGCGAACGTCGGGTCCTTCGGCACGATCGTGATCGACGGCAGCCAGAGCAGCTCGACCGCGAAGATCAGCACCGCGATCGTCGCCACCAGGAATTCGGGAAGCGCGACCATCGACAGCGTCAGGACATTGATCCCACGGTCGAGCTTGCGCCCGCGCGAAACCGCCGACGCGATGCCGATCAGGAACGCGAACGGCACCGAGACCAGCGCGGCCAGCGCCGCCAGCGTTAACGTGTTGGGCAACCGCTCCGAAATGATGTCGGCGACCGGCTTGTTGGCGACGAGCGACTGGCCCGGATCGCCCGCCACGATGCTGCCGAGCCATTCGGCGTAACGCACCGGCGCGGGCCGATCGAGGCCCATTTCATGGCGCAGCGCCGCCACCTGCTCGGGGGTCGCGCCCTGCCCCAGCACTTCCTGCGCGGCATCGCCGGGCAACAGTCCGCTGATCGTGAAGATGACCGCCGAGACGAGCAGCAGCGTGACGAGCGCCAGCCCGATCCGCTTGCCGATCAGCCGGCCGGCACCGCGCCAGAGCGAGGGCGTGCTCGCCGCGCTCACGCGTCCCACCAGGCATATTCGGCGAAATTATAGCCCATGAAGCCGCCCAGCGGGATCGGGAACATGCCCTTCAAACGACGGTCATACCCGTCGAGCAAGCTGATGAAGGCAGGGATGGCCAGGCCGCCATGTTGATGCACGACCAACTGCATCTCGCCATAGATCTCCTTGCGCAGCGCGGCGTCGGTCGTGCTGCGCGCCTCCAGCAACAGGCGGTCGAAGCGCGGGTGATTCCAGCCCGTTTCATTCGTCAGCGCTTTCGACTGAAAGAACAGGCTGAACATCATGTCGGTGGTCGGCCTCTGATTGGTGTTGCCGAACGTCATCGGGTGCTTCATCCAGTGCGTCGCCCAATAGCCGTCGCTGGGCACGCGATTGATAGCCAGCTTCAGGCCTATCTGGGCGGCGTGCTCCTGGAGCACCGATCCCATGTCGATCGACCCGTTGGCGACCGGCGCGGCATAGACGGGCAGCCGCACGCCCAGCAGGCCGGAGCGCTTGAGCAGGAACTTCGCCCGATCGGGGTCGAGCGGACGCTGCGGGATGTTCGGATTGAAATTGGGATCGATCGGCGAGATCGGCTGGTCGTTCGCGATCGTCGCGAAGCCGCGGAACAGGGCTCGCTTGATCAGTTCGCGATCCTGCAGATACTTCATCGCCAACACGAAATCCGGATTAGCGGTCACCGGATTGTCTCGACGCATGATCAGGTTGGTGAACAAGCCCGAGGGGATTTCCATCACCGAATGAGTGGAGGTAGCCCGCACGCGCTTGACCGAACCGGGACCCACGGCGTTGACCATCTGCACATCGCCCGACAGCAACGCGTTGACGCGCGAGATTTCGTCCGGGATCGCGATCAGCTCGATTTCGTCGAGATAGGGCCGGCCCGGCTTCCAGTAATTGGGGTTCTTGCGCACGATCGTGCGAATGCCCGGCGCGAACTCATGGGCGATGTATGGCCCGGTTCCGTTCGCCTTGCTGAAATCGCGGCGGCCGTTTTCCACGATCAGGAAGTGCGAGACGGCCAGGATGGCGGGCAGATCGGGATTGGGGCCGGTCAGCCGTAACTGTAGCTCAAGCGGCCCGGCCCGTCTGGCGCTGGCGAACTGGTCGGCGACGGTCTTGACCTTCGATCCGGCGGCCGGGTCGCGGTGTCGCAACAGCGAAAATATGACGTCCTCGACGGTCAGCGGCTTGCCGTTGTGGAAGTGCACGCCGCGACGCAGGCGGATATTCCACACGATATTGTCTTGCGTCACCATCCGGTCGGCCAGACCTGGCCGGCCGCGCAGCTGCCCGTCAAACTGGGTCAGGCCGCTATAGAGCATATAGTGACGGATATAGTCGGTAGCGGTGCTGCCTTTGGCAGGGTCGAGCGTGTCGGCGGTGGAGGAATTGGTGCTGGCGATGCGGATACGGCCGCCCGCGCGCGGCTGTCCCGTAGCCGAGCCGACACCGGCGCCGTTGACCGCCAGTCCGGCCGCCAGCCCGCCTAGCAGCGCTCGTCGGGAGATGTCGGTGGAAAGCACATCGACCATGCCGCGTCTTCGTCCTCTACTTGCCTGAACGTGAGCGATCGTCAGCCTAACCGGTAAATCCGCATTGCGCTGCCGATTACCCGCCCGATGCCATCAATCTGCAACATCCCGTGACGATGGCACGGCAGTTTATGCGGCGGCCGTTCGTTCCGCTCGGTGCGCGTCGATCGATACGGTGGCAGACCCTCCCTCGCCCCGGCCCCGGCCCCGACCTTGGCCTTGACGCAACGCCTTGCCGGCAACGGCTCTGATCAGAAATATCTGAGCCAAGCGATATCGCGACGGCGACGCTTCAACCGGGCGTACCATACGGTCGGGATATAAAGCGGCACGATCATCGCGGCATACCAGACGAACACCCAGTTGTAATTGTCGAGCGTGAACAGCGTTCCGTGCGTCGGTCCCCAGATCGCCAGCGCGCTATGATAGAGGATTCGCAGCACGAGAAGGTGCAGGATGTAGAAGAACATGGGCGCCCCGCCAAACACCGCCAGCGCGGCGACCACGCCAGACTCGCGGATGCGCTCGAACAGCACGAGAAACAGCGCGCCACCGCCCAGCGTCGGCAGCAGAAAGAGCAGAGAGGGCGGATATTTGGTCAGCGAAATGAAACTGATCACCGTCCGCACCGGATCGCCCTCGACCACGAACCAGGGCTTGTCGCCATAGACGTTGAGCAAGCGGAGCACGACAAACGCGGCGATCATGCCGAAACCCAGAAGCAGCAGCCGGCGCTGGCGCGTCTCAGCCGGAACCTCCGACCGGAACCACGGGCCGATGCCGAAGCCCAGCACGATGACCCCGACCCAAGGCAGGATCGGATAGGTCGTCTTGGCGAGGAAGCCGAACGGCAGCGCGAAGGTATCGCGCTGGTGGATCATCGCCCAGAGCGGGAACAGCGTATCGTCCGGCGTCAGGCGGATCGGGTCGAGCAGATTGTGGAAGCAGAGGATCGCCAGGCCGAGCGTGATCAGCGCCGGCCGCGGCAGGCGCATCAGTCCGGCCAGGATGATCATGCTCAGACCGATCGCCCAGATGACCTGCAGCCAGAAGGTCGGTTGCGGCACGATGCCCCAGTAGAAGACCGATAGCGGCACCAGTTCGAGCGCCATGAGCAGCGCCCCGCGCTTCAGCAGGTAGGCGGTGGTTTCCTCCCTGGTGTGATTGATACTGAACAGATAGACGCCAAGGCCTGTGAGCGCGACGAAGATCGGGGCGCAGAAGCTGACGGCGAATCGGGCAAACCCCATCGCGGGCAGGATGGTGGCCGCATCGATCGGGTCGGTCACCGCGATGTGGGCGAACCAGGTCTCGCGCAGGTGATCGAGCAACATCAGCACCATCACAAAGCCGCGCAGTGCGTCGATATTCTCGAGCCGGACGCGGGCGGCGGGCGCCGCCCTGGCCGGCGCTGCGGCTTCGAACGGTCCGGATGCAATCGAAACGCTCCCCGCCATCTTCGATCCCCTCATTACCTGATACTGGTCGTTAGCCGGATCATTCGCCCCTTTCTCTAGGTCATGATATCGAGTTTCGGCGTTGCGCGGGCGATCATGCCGAGCTTCCCACCAGATCAGGAAGATTCTGCCGCCGAAGCGAAACAGTCGGCCGGGTGCGGTCAAAGCAAAGTCGCAGCGCCGGTCCGACACTGTAGCGGCGCTCAATGAGCCGCAAATCTCGAACCCAGCCTCCTTCCCTGTTTCGCTACTTCAGTTGGTCAGACGGGATCGGAAAAACCGGACACGTACATCGTGTTCACAAGCACGTGCTAATGTTTTGGATCCGATCCGCGAGCTCCCGTACGGGCGGGCCGCCACCCCGTGCGGCACTAATAGGCCGGACAGATGGCCGCATCCGACCAAGCGCACATCAGGCCCGAATTACCACTTGTCTTCCACCCGGCGTCCACAGATGAAGGGGGCCCTTCGCCTAACGGCGAACCCCTCCGGTCTCGTCGTGGCCCTTCTCGGCTGCATCCGCTGCATTGCAATATATCTTGTGCATATGGGTGGTCAATGCATGAGTTATGATGCAAAGAACGAATCCTGACCCCTGTCGGTTATATGTTTGCGTTATAAGTTGAGCACTAAGTCTGCTAATGCACGAGTTATGGTTCGAACATGAGAAGCTCCCAATCCCAAAATGCCCTGCCGCTTGCGGTACGAAAGGCGCTGCGCAAGCTGGGCGGCGACATCCAAGTTGCGCGCAAGCGCCGCCGCCTGACGATGACAATCGTCGCCGAGCGCGCCTTTATCAGCCGCAACACGCTTACGCGCGTGGAGCGTGGGGATCCCGCAGTCGCCCTTGGCATCTATGCCACCGTCCTTTTCGTGCTCGGGCTGGCAGAGCGCCTCGGCGACCTTGCCGACCCATTCAGCGACGCAGTTGGGCTGTCCCTCGAGGCCGAACGCCTGCCCCAGCGCGCGCGCAGCGGGTCCTGAGGAGGCGGCGATGGAACGCGCGCTCGACGTCCATATCGACTGGCAGGGGAAGACCCTGCACGTTGGGCACCTGTGGGCGCGCTCCAAGGGCAACAAGGAAACCTCCAGCTTCGAATATACCGACAGCTGGCGGGGACATCCCCACGCCTTCGCGCTCGATCCGATGCTGCCGCTCACGGCAGGCACCTTCCATACCGAAGACCTGTTCAATGCCTTCACCGATCCTGCGCCCGACCGCTGGGGCCGCAACCTCCTGCTGCGCCGCGAGCGCAAGCGGGCCAAGGCGGAAGGCCGGCCGGCCCGGACGCTGCTCGATCTCGACTATCTAACGCTGGTTGAGGACAGGAACCGCCTGGGCGCTTTACGCTTCTCCGAAGACGGTGGTGAGCATTTCCTCGCGGAATCCGAGCAGCCAATCCCGCCGATCATCAATCTCGGCAAGCTACTCTCCGCCACGACACGCATCCTCAACGACAAGGAAAGCGACGACGATCTTCGTCTTGTGCTCGCGCCCGGAGCGTCGCTCGGGGGCGCTCGGCCCAAGGCGGCGGTCATCGACGCGGGCGGGCATCTGACGATCGCAAAGTTCCCGAGCCCGAGCGACGATTGGCCGGTGCCGCGCTGGGAAGCGACGGCGATGACTCTGGCGCGAGCCGCCGGCATCGACGTGCCCGATTTCGCGCTCAATAAGGTTCAGAACCGTCCCGTCTTCATCATGCGCCGGTTCGACCGGGACGACGCCGGCCGGCGTATCCCGTTCATCTCGGCGCTGACCGCGCTTGCTGCGTCCGATGGCGAGGTGCGCAGCTATCTGGAGCTCCTCGACGTCCTGCGCACCGATGGCGCGGCGCCGGAGCGCGACGCGGCGCAGCTCTGGCGGCGAATGGTCTTCAACGTGCTGATTTCCAACACCGACGATCACTTACGCAATCATGGCTATCTGCGCGACGCGGGCGGATGGCTGCTGGCGCCAGCCTATGATCTCAATCCGATGCCGGTCGATGTGAAGCCGCGCCATCACGCGCTGACGCTGGATGAGGCAGATGACACCAGCTCAATCGATACCGCTATGGCCGTTGCCGGACAATTTGGTCTAAAACCGGATGCCGCGCACACTATCACCGCCGAGGTCGGCGCGGCGGTGCTCGCCTGGCGCGAAGTGGCCAGCGACAATGGTCTCACCGCGGCGCAGATCGAGCGGATGGCCAGCGCTTTCGAGCATGAGAATCTGGCGAAGGCGATCGCCTGACCGCCAGCGCAGGCCGTTGCGGTTGACGAAGATGATCCCCCTCAGCACCCGGCGATCGTCAACCCGCGGCGCCATCATGTTCCCCACCATCTTCACGCTCGCGTCCGAAGGGCTCGGAAGCCGTGCGGCGGACGGGTCGGGCATCATCAACGTCGCGATCTTCGGCGGCGCTGTGGTCCCGCTCGCCACAGGCGCGCTGGCCGACGCGACCGGCAGCCTCGCGCTGGCGCTCGCCCTGCCTGCGATGTGTTACGCCGTCATCGCCGCGTTCGGCGTGTATGCCCGGCGGCCGGCGGCAGGATAAATAAACCGAACCGGCTTTAACTCCCTTTATACCCTGACCCTGCCATAGCCGCGCACTGGGCACAGATGGGGGGCGACTCCGGCATGCAGCTGGATCTTGACGACAAGGCCGCGACCGAGGCGGGACAGCCTGGCAGCGATCTCATCACTGGCGCGATCAGCGTCGCGGCGATCCTCATGTTCGTCGGCACGGGCAGCGCGGTGCTATCCAACACGCTGCAATATTACTTCGAGGGCGGCGCGCCGGTCGACCGCACCCTGGTCATCGCACTGCTGCTCAACGTCGCGCTGATCCTGTTCGGCTGGCGGCGCCACAGCGCGCTGTCGAACGAGGTGCGAATCCGCGCCGCGGCGGAAGAACGCGCGCACATGCTCGCCAGCCGCGATCCGCTGACCGGCTTCCTCAACCGCCGCAGCCTTGCCGAGGAAGGCGCGGCGATGTTCGTTCGCGCCCAGCGCCGCCGCAAGTCGATGGCGCTGATGATCATCGACCTCGACCACTTCAAGACGGTCAACGACATGCACGGCCACGCTGTCGGCGACGCGCTGCTGCGCGCGGTGGCGGGCGAGATCGCCGCGGCGATGCCGCCGATCGCGCTGACCTCACGCCTCGGCGGCGACGAGTTCGCCTGCGGTTTCCTGTTCGACGCCGACCAGCCGGACACGATAGAGCGAATCGCCGACCGGCTCGTCGCGCGCATGTGCCAGCCATTCGAGGCCGAGGGCTTCCGTCTTCACATCAGCTGTTCGATCGGCATCGCCCGCTCGGACTTTGACTGCAGCAACATCGACGCGCTGATGCGCTCGGCCGATATCGCGATGTATTCGGCCAAGAAGGGCGGCCGCAACCGCCACGCCTGGTTCGACCATTCGATGGAGCGCGAGCTGCAGACGCGCAACGAGCTCGAATCCGGCTTGCGCGCCGCGATCCCGCGCGGCGAGATCGTCCCCTATTTCGAGCAGCAGATCGATCTGGCGACTGGCAAGCTCCACGGCTTCGAGGTGCTGGCGCGCTGGGAACATCCAACGCGCGGCCTGATCAGCCCCGATTTGTTCATTCCGATCGCCGAGGAAACCGGCATGATCGCGGAGATGTCGCTGTCGATCATGCACCAGGCGTTCACCGCGGCGCGCGACTGGGACCCGTCGATCAACCTGTCGGTCAACATCTCGCCCTGGCAGCTGCGCGACGCGTGGCTGGCGCAAAAAGTGATCAAGGTGCTGACCGAGACCGGCTTCCCTGCCAGCCGGCTGGAGATCGAAATCACCGAAAGCGCACTGTTCGAGAATCTCGCGCTCGCCCAGTCGATCGTCGGCAGCCTGAAGAATCAGGGCGCGCGGCTGGCGCTCGACGATTTCGGCACCGGCTATTCGTCGCTCGCCCATCTGCGCGCGCTGCCGTTCGACCGCATCAAGATCGACAAGAGCTTCGTCATCTCGCTCAACGAGAGCGCCGATTCGGCCGCGATCGTCAACGCGATCGTCTCGCTCGGCGAGAGTCTCAACCTGCCGATCACCGCGGAAGGCGTCGAGGATGCCGCGATCGAAGCGCGGCTCAAGGCGCTCGGCTGCGCCAAGGCCCAAGGCTGGCACTATGGCAAGCCGCTGTCGCCGACTGGCGTGCGCAAGATGCTCGCCGAGCGCCGTCTGCTCATGCAGGCCGCACCGCAGCCCGCAGCAACCGTCATTCCGATCGACGAAACCCGCCGCGCAGGCTGATCACCAGCCCGCGTCGGGCCGCTTGAGATAGTCGAGTTCCTCGGGCGTCGATTCGCGACCTAGCGCAGCGTTACGCGATGGGAACCGCCCGAATTGCTCGATCACGACCGCATGCTCCATCGCGAAGCGCAGATTTTCGGGCCGGCCGAGCGCCGTGAACTTCTGCAGGCACAGCCGCTGCGCCTCGGTGTTTTCGGCGTGCATCAGCGGCATGTAGAGGAATGCCGCGCGCTCCGGCGGCAGTTCGGTGTCCCAGCCCTTGCCGATCGCCTCCAGCGTCAGCGACAGCGCGAGATCGTCCGCGGCATAAGCCTGGCGCGAGCCGCGATGGATGTTGCGGCTGAACTGGTCGAGCAGTATCACCGCCGCCAGCAAATTCTGGCACACGTCACGCCATCCCGCCGCGCCGGTCGCCAGCAGGAAATCGCGGCAGCGGCCGAAGCGGTCACGGATCGCCGCATCGAGCGCATCTTCCTTGGCGAATTGCTGCTCGGGCTTGAGCTCCTCGAACCAGAAGTGAAGCACATCTCGCGCCTCGTCGTGGACTTCCCGCGTCGCGAGCCCTAGATCGCCGTCCATGTCGTCCTCCGTCGCCGGTCCCGAGGTGATCAGCCTCGGTTGCAGGCTCAACCTAGCTGAAAGCGAAACGATCCGCACCTTGTTGGGGTCGGATGGCGTCGTCGTGGTCAACAGCTGCGCCGTCACCAACGAAGCGGTGCGCCAGACGCGCAAGGAAATCCGCCGCGCCCGCCGCGCTCGGCCATCGGCGCAGCTGGTTGTGACCGGTTGCGCGGCACAGATCGACCCGGCGGCCTTCATGGCGATGCCCGAGGTCGACCGTGTGATCGGTAACGCCGAGAAGCTCTCGTCTGAAGCTTGGGAAGCTTACGACACAAAGGTCCAGGTGCAGGACATCATGGCGGTCCGCCAGACCGCGCCGCACCTCGCTGCCAGCTTCTCGGCGCACGCTCGCGCCTTTGTCGAGGTGCAGAATGGCTGCGATCACCGCTGTACCTTCTGCGCGATACCCTATGGCCGCGGCAACAGCCGCTCCGTCCCCGCCGGGGCGGTGATCGAGCGCATCGCCGGGCTCGTGGTCGCGGGCCATCGGGAGATCGTGCTGACCGGCGTCGATCTTACCAGCTATGGTCCTGATCTTCCCGGAAGCCCGACGCTGGGCCAGCTCGTCGAACGCATCCTCGCCCACACCGATGTCGAGCGCCTGCGCCTGTCCTCGCTCGACGGCATCGAGATCGACGACCGCCTGTTCGCGCTGCTGACGCAGGAGCAGCGCATCCTGCCGCATGTCCATCTCTCGCTCCAGGCCGGCGACGACATGATCCTCAAGCGCATGAAGCGCCGCCACAGCCGCGCGCAGAGCGTCGCGCTGGTCGAACGCCTCAAGGCTGCGCGTCCCGAGATCGCGATCGGCGCCGACCTGATCGCCGGCTTCCCGACCGAGGACGAGGCGATGGCCGCCAACACGCGCGCGCTGATCGACGATTGCGACATCGTCCACGCGCATATCTTCCCGTACAGCCCGCGCGACGGCACCCCGGCGGCGCGGATGCCGCAGTTGGCCATCGCGACGATCAAGGCTCGCGCGGCGGCGTTGCGCGAACGCGCGGCGGCGCGGCGCATGGTGTGGCTGGACGCACAGCGCGGGACCGTGCAACGGGTGCTGATCGAGCGCCCCGGCGATCGGGGTCATGCGGGCAATTTCGCGGAAGTTCGGCTTCCGCTCCACAAAGTCGGGACGATAGCGACGGTGAAGATCGAACGAGTGCAGGACGGCAAATTGATCGGAGCCGCCGCATGACCAGCTGGCGCGACCGCCTGCTCGGCGGGTTCAAGAAGACTTCCGACCGCCTCGTCGGTAACCTCGCCGGGCTTGGCGCTGCGCGGCTCGACGACGCGACGCTAGACGAGATCGAGGAAGCGCTGATCGCCTCGGACCTTGGTCCGGCCACCGCGGCGCGCATCCGCGCCCGCCTCGCCGACGGCCAGTTCGAGCGCGGCATGGAGGATCTCGGCATCCGCCTCGTCGTCGCCGACGAGATCGAGAAGGCGCTTGAACCCGTCGCCAAGCCGCTGATGACCGACGCTGCGCGGCCGCAGGTGATCCTCGTCATTGGCGTCAATGGATCGGGCAAGACCACGACCATCGCCAAGCTCGCCGCGATCCTGAAGGCAGACGGGCTCAAGGTCATGCTCGCCGCCGGCGACACCTTTCGCGCCGCCGCGATCGGCCAGCTCAGGACTTGGGCCGACCGCGTTGGCGTCCCGCTGGTCTCGGGCGCCGAGGGTGGCGACGCCGCCGGGATCGTGTTCGAGGCGCTCAAGCAGGCGACCGACCAGCGCATGGACGTGCTGGTGGTCGATACCGCCGGTCGCCTCCAGAACAAGCGCGAACTGATGGACGAGCTTGCCAAGATCCGCCGCGTGCTGGGCCGGGTCGATCCCGGTGCACCGCACAACGTCCTGCTCGTGCTCGACGCCACCACGGGGCAGAACGCATTGAGCCAGATCGAAGTGTTCAAGGAAGTCGCCGGGGTCACCGGCCTGATCATGACCAAGCTCGACGGCACCGCGCGCGGCGGCGTGCTGGTCGCGGCGGCGGAGAAATACGGCCTGCCGATCCATGCCATCGGCGTCGGCGAGACGATCGACGACCTGCGCGGCTTCGACGCCAATGAGGTCGCGCGGATCATCGCCGGGGTCGAGACGTTTCAGAGGGAAGCATGACCACCGATACTCAATCCGCCCCCGCCCCTTCGCCGGGCCTGCGCATGCTGATCGACTTCGGGCCGCTGGCGGTCTTTTTCCTCGTCAACAGCTTTGCCCCCGGCCCCGCGCTGGCCCGGATGCTGGCGGCAACGGCGGCGTTCATGGCGGCGATCTTCGTGGCGATGGGGCTGTCGTGGTGGAAGACGCGGCACATTTCGCCGATGCTGTGGATTTCGGGCGGGTTCGTGCTGATCTTCGGCGCGCTGACGCTGTATTTTCACAACGGCACCTTCATCAAGATGAAGCCGACGATCGTCTATTCGCTGTTCTCGGTGGTGCTGTTCTATGGCCTCGCCACCCGAAAGCCCCTGTTGCAGAGCCTGCTCGGCACTGCCTATCCCGGCCTCAGCGAGCGCGGCTGGAAGCTGCTGACGGTGAACTGGGCGGTGTTCTTCGTGTTCATGGCGATCCTCAACGAGGTCGTCTGGCGCTGGTCCGCGCCGGGGCCGCAGGACGATCTGAGCTTCTGGGCCGGGTTCAAGCTGTGGGGGGCGATCCCGCTCACCCTGATCTTTGCGATGGGCAACATCCCGATGCTGCTGCGCCATGGCCTCAATACCGACGCCGAGATCGTCGACAAGGCGCTGCCGCCCGAGCAGTAAAACGGGCCGGAGTTGCCTCCGGCCCGCCGCTTGGGTCGTCGAAGCCGAACGCTCAGCCCTTCTGGTCGGCCCGGCTCACGCCCTCGCCATCCAGATTCTGCGCCACGAAATCCCAGTCGATGATCTTGGTCAGCGCCTCGAGATAGGCCGGACGCTGGTTGCGGTAGTCGATGTAATAAGCGTGCTCCCACACGTCGATCGTCAGCAGCGGCTGGTAATCGTACACGACCGGCGTGTCGGCGTCGTGCAGCGAGGTCACCTTGAGCTCGCCGCCCTCCAGCACCAGCCAGCCCCAGCCGTTCGAGAAGTGATTGGTCGATTCCGCGACCAGCTTCTTGACCAGCTCTTCCTTCGAACCGAACGACTTCTCGATCAGCTCGGCGAGCTTCCCCGAGGGCTCCTTGGGCTCGGGCGTCAGGCCGAACCAGTAGAAGCTGTGGTTCCAGATCTGCGCCGAATTGTTGAACAGCGCCTTGTCGCCCGCTTCCTTGGCGTGGCGGATCACCTCGACCAGCGACTTGCCCTCAAGCCCCTTGTCGGCGACGAAGCCGTTGGTCTTGTCGACATAGGCCTTGTGATGCTTGCCATAGTGGAAATCGAGCGTCTCGGCGGAGATGGTCGGCGCGAGCGCGTCCTTGGCATAGGGAAGCGTCGGGAGTTCGAAAGCCATTACAATACCCTCATCTGTTTTTTGCGAGTGGTGGTTCCGGGGAGCGTAACGCGCGGCCGCACGTTCCGGTCCCCGCCATCTGGGGCCGTCAGATGATGAAAACAAACGCGTTTCCGCCAAAAAATCGTTGCATGTGACAAACGAAAATTGCCGCCCTAAGCTTGGGCAGACCGTGCCGGCGCGGGGGCGTGCCGGCCCAACGGAGGGGACGAAGCATGGACAAGTTTTTCGGTAATCTGAATGCAGTGCTGGGGGTCGGCGCACTGCTCGCGATCGGGCTGATGCTGGCGCCCTATTATGCGCCGCCCAGCGTCGCGCTCGGGCTGTTCCAGTGGCTGCACGTCTTCTTCGGCATCCTGTGGATCGGCCTGCTCTATTATTTCAACTTCGTGCAGATCCCGACCATGCCCAAGATCCCGGCCGAGCTGAAGCCGGGCGTCTCCAAGCATATCGCGCCGGCCGCGCTCTTCTATTTCCGCTGGGCCGCGGCGCTGACGGTGCTCACCGGCCTGATCCTCGCGCATCTCTATGGCGAGCTCGGCGACGCGCTCAAGCTCGACGCCAGCGCCCGGCTGATCGGGATCGGTATGTATCTGGCGCTGATCATGGCGTTCAACGTGTGGTTCATCATCTGGCCGAACCAGCAAAAGGCGCTCGGCCTGGTCGAAGCGGACGACGCGACCAAGGCCAAGGCCGCCAAGACCGCGATGATCACCTCGCGCATCAACACCCTGCTGTCGCTGCCGATGCTGCTGTGCATGGTGGCGTTCCGCTGAACGAGGCGCCCCGGCCGGCTGTTCGACGGCCGCGCCGGGGTTACCCATTTTGACCGAAGTTGACAAAGTTGACGCTCCCTCGTGTGCGCGCTCGCACGCGCGGGCGCGTGAGGGACGGCGAGTTTAACCAGTCGCCAAGGTCGAGCAGTTCAAATCCAACTTGTATCCAACAATCGGCGGGCGGCAGCGAGTTGGCTGTTGGGTGGGTGGGATGCGCTCAAACATCGTCATCCCGGCCTCGTGCCGGGATCCACCGTGAGGCAGGGGATGCACTTGCGCCTCTTGCCCATCACTCGCGGCACGGCAGACCCCGGCACAAGGCCGGGGTGACTGCGTTCATTGGGATTGGCTAGCCCCCCGCCCCCAGCAGCTCATGCCGCTTCAGTGCATGGCGCAACTGGTCATAGCTCAGCCCCAGCGACTCCGCCGTCGCGCGCTGGTTGAAGCGGTTCTCGGCCATCGCGCGGCTCAGCAGCTCGCGTTCGAAGCGGTTGACGCGGCTCTTGAAGTCGCCGGCATAATCCTCGTCGCGCGGCAGCGGGCCGGGCTCCTCGGTTACCAGTTGCACCGGCGCGGCATTGCCGGGGATGCCCATCGGCATCGGCGCGGGGCGATAGGGCGAGGCGAAGGGATCGATCTGGATCTCGTCGACCGGGCCGGACCGTTCCCAGCGATAGACCGAGCGCTCGACCACGTTGCGCAGCTCGCGCACATTGCCCGGCCAGCTGTGATCGGTCAGCGCATCGAGCGCGGTCGGTCCAAAGCCCAGCCACTCGGTCCCGATCTCCGCCGCCATGCGCCGCCCGAAAAATTCGGCCAGCACCAGCACGTCGCCCGGCCGGGCGCGCAACGGCGGCAACGTGACGACCTCGAAGCTCAGCCGGTCGAGCAGGTCGGCGCGGAACGTGCCGCGCTCGACCCGCTCGGGCAGATGCTCGTTGGTCGCCGCGACGATGCGCACATCGACCTGGATCGGCCGTGACGCGCCGATCCGCGTGATCTCGCCATATTCGACCGCGCGCAGCAGCCGGTCCTGCGCCGCCATGCTGAGCGTGCCCAGCTCGTCGAGGAACAACGTCCCGCCATCGGCCTCTTCGAAGCGTCCGGCGCGCGACTTGGTGGCGCCGGTGAACGATCCCGATTCATGGCCGAACAATTCCGCCTCGATCAGCGTCTCGGGCAGTGCTGCGCAGTTCATCACCACCAGCGGCTGATCCCAGCGCGGCGACAGACGGTGGAGGCGCTCGGCGACCAGCTCCTTGCCCGTCCCGCGCTCGCCGATCACGAGCACCGGCCGGTCGAGCGCCGCTGCGCGCGACGCCCGCTCCAGCGCGTCGAGAAACGCACCCGATTGCCCGATGACTTGAGTCGCTCGCTCCATATCCGAACCCTTGGCGGATTTTCCCAACACTTGGCAAGACCCGAGACGGTGTATTAGCCGATTAAGTCTCAAAAGGCCACGCAATTCCGTCACTTTTGAAACTGGCACGGCATCTGCAAAGCTGACGATGTGAATGAGGATCATCGTGACGGGCGAGCCGCATTTCCCAAGGAGTGAGTTTCAGATGGGCATTTTTTCTCGCACGCGCGATATCATCGCGGCCAATTTCACCGACTTGCTCGACAAGGCGGAAGACCCGGCGAAGATGATCCGCATGATCATCCTCGAAATGGAGGAGACTTTGGTCGAGGTCCGCGCATCCGCCGCGCGCACCATCGCCGACCAGAAGGAAATGCGCCGCCACATCGCAAAGCTGCAGAATTTGCAGGAAAGCTGGACCGAGAAGGCCGAGCTAGCGCTGAGCAAGAACCGCGAGGACCTGGCCAAGGCCGCTCTGGTCGAGCGCCAGAAGGCGTATGACATGTGCGACCAGCTTTCCGCGGAGATCGCCGTGCTCGACGACGCGCTGCGCGCTTCGGAAGAGGATATCGGCAAGCTGCAGACCAAGCTGCGCGACGCCCGTGCCCGCCAGAACGCGATCATGACTCGCCTCGAGAGCGCCAACAACCGCGTCAAGCTGCGCGAGATGACCCACGGGTCGAAGGTCAGCGAAGCGTTCAGCCGTTTCGACCTGCTCGAGCGCCGCGTCGATTTCGCCGAGGGCCGCGCCGATGCGCTGAGCTTGGGCGCACCGAAGAAGACGCTGGAGGATGAAATCGCCGAGCTTCAGTCGGCCGAGAAGGTCGATGCCGAACTCGCCGCGCTCAAGGCGCGCCTGAACAAGGAGGGCTGAGACGATGGACGACTTCATTCCAGTGATCGCGATCGTCGCGCTCTTCATCGGCATGCCGTGGATCATCCTCCACTATGTCACCAAGTGGAAGCAGGCGAAGACGCTGACCGGCGAGGACGAGAACCTGCTCGACGAGCTGCACTATACGGCGCGCCGGCTCGAGGATCGCCTGCAGACGATCGAGCGGATCATCGCCGCCGACAATCCCGAATTCCGCGTGCGCGGGCCTGAACTGCCCCCGCTTCGCGAGCTCACCGACTTCGAACGCGCACGGAGGAACTGAAATGTCCGTCAGCCGCACACAGCTTTATCGCGACAAGGCCAATGGCAAGTGGCTTGGCGTCTGCGAGGGCCTGGGGGAATATACCGGCGTCGATCCGCTGTGGATCCGGCTCGGCTTCCTCGCCCTGTTCTTCGCGACCTTCCCGCTGATGTTCTTCGTCTATATCGGCCTGGCGATGGTCACGTCGCAAAAGCCGATCGACCTCTATGGCAGCAACGAGGACGCGAAATTCTGGCAGGGGGTGCGCGCCAATCCACACCGCTCCACCCAGGAAGTCCGCAGCAAGCTGCGCGAGATCGACCGCCGCATGGCCGATATCGAGACCTTCTACACGAGCCGCAACACGCAGCTCGCCGACGAGATCGAACGCCTTCGCTGAGGCGGAGCGCTCAACAGGGGAACGCAAATGTCGTGGAGTGGACCGGGTTTCATCATCGCCATCATCGCGATCTCGACCTTCGGCTGGCTCGTTTCGACCTGGATCCGCGCGAGGCACGGCTATCCGATCGAGAATGAGTGGAGCGGCGTCGCCCACAAGGGCGATCCCGACGCGGCGCGCAAGGTCGAGCTGCTGACCAGCGAGAATGAGCGGCTGACCGGCCAGATCAGCCGGCTGGAAGAGCGGATCGCGGTGCTCGAACGCATCGCCACCGACCCGGCCGAGCGCACCGCGCGCGAAATCGACGCGCTGCGCTGAAGATCAAGAGGGACTGAGAAGATGGAAAAAATCGCCGCACTTCAACTGATCATGCCGGCCGTCGCGATCGTCGGCGTCGCGGGAATGTTCGGATGGATGTTCACCACCTGGCTGCGCGTCAAGAACGGCTATCCGCTCGATGGCGCCTGGGGGCAGGCGATCTATCCGCAGCGGAATGAAGAGATGATCGAGCGGATCAAGCTGCTGAGCCAGGAAAACGCCCAGCTGCGCGCCGAGCTCGGCTCGGTCAAGGACCGGCTGGGCAATGTCGAACGGATCGTGACGGATGGCAGCGTCGCTTTGGATCGCGAGATCGAAGCGCTCCGCGTCACCCGGAATTGAAGGAGTAATTGTGATGATGTTGATCGGATTTTTCGTGGTGCTGGGCGTGATCGGCGCCATTGGCGTCACCCTGTCCGAAATGCGCGACCGCCCCGTGCGCCGCGCCGAGCGGCTGGCGCGCGAAGCCGCGCAGCCCGCCGAATAACAACAGAACAGACCAGAGCAGGAGCCTCACATGAACCCGTTCGAAATGGTGATCGGCATCGTTTTGATCGTGACCGTCGGCAGCATCATCCGCGCCAAGCTGGGGGTCCGCCGCGACCGCCACGGGGGCGAATATGGTGCGAACGATGGCGCCAACACCGCCGAGGCGCGCCGCCTTCAGGATGAGGTCCGCACGCTCAAGGACCGCATCCAGGTGCTCGAACGCGTGATCACCGACAATCACAGCTCGTCCAGCCTCGACCGTGAGATCGAGAAGCTGCGCGACGAGCGCAAGTAACAGCCCAGGAAATGGAGGGCGCGATGACCGACCCGAATTTCTACCTCGTCATGGCCACCGCCAGCCTCGCCGGGCTGGGCATGGTCACCGCCGCGGGCCTTGCCGGCTGGCGCGGCTGGCTCCAGCTCAAGAGCCAGGAGCTCAAGACCGTGCATGGCGGCGACGCGATGCATCCCGCGCCGAGCACCGCCGGCGCGCGGATCGAGATCGCCGACCTGAAGGAGCGCATCCGCAAGCTCGAGGCGATCGCGGCGGGGGTGGATCTCTGATCCGGGTTGGGCGCGGGCGCTAGCCGCCCCGCCGCTTTCCCGCTATCGGGCGCGGCATGACCGCCCCCACCCTTTCCGACCTGCGCGACGAATATGAATTTCTCGACGCCGACGACCGCTACCGGCTGCTGATCGATCTCGGCAAGGCGCTGGAGCCGATGCCCGACGCGCTCAAGACCGACGCCACGCTGGTACGCGGCTGCTCGGCGGCGGTGTGGGTCTATCCGACGCAGACAGACGACGGCAGGCTGCACTTCCTCGCTGACAGCAACGCCGCGATCACCAAGGGGATCATCGCGCTGGTCCTGCTGACCGTGCAGGACCGCCCCGCCACCGACATCCTCGCGACCGATATCGAGGGTGCGCTGGCGCCGTTCGACCTGCGCAACCAGCTGAGCTCGAACCGCACTCAGGGCATCCCCAACATGATCGCGCTGATCCGCGACACCGCGCAGCGCTACGCGGTCAGCTGAGCCCGGCCTCACGCGCGACCGCGTCGAGATCGGCGCCGGCCGGCACGATCAGCCATTCACGGCTCGCCGCGCCGTTGACGACGGTCACGCCGCCGCGCGGACACACGCCGAGGCATTTGACGTCGATCACGCCCGCCGCCGCCTTGCGGCCCTTCTTCAATTGCAGATGTTTGCGCAGCGCCTTGCCCAGCGGCTGCCTGCCCTTCTTGCCGAACCCGCCGTTCAGCCGCTTCGAGCATCTCGCACAGACCAGCACCGCGTTCGTCCAGTTCGAACGAACGCGCGCGTTCAATCCGGCTTCCACTGCCGCCGTTCCTCGGCCGCGCGCAGCACTTCGTAAGCGGTCTGCACGGCCTGGAAGCGCTTCGCCGCCTCGGCATCGTTGGGGCGGATGTCGGGATGGTTTTCCTTGGCCAGCTTGCGCCACGCGCCGCGCACCGCCTCGAAATCCGAGTCCGGGTCGAGTTCCAGCACGTCGAGCGCGCGCATCTCGTCGCGCGAGCGGCTGCCGTCGCCCGGCCCCGCCCAGCTATTGTGCTTGCTCTCGGCAAAGCCGCCCGCGTCGCGCCGCTCGTCCGCTTCGCGCTGGGCCGCTTCCTCGGCGGTCAGGCCCTCGAAGTAATTCCAGTTGCGGTTGTATTCGCCGGCATGTTCCTCGCAGAAATACCAGCGGTCCGGGCTGTTGGGCGACTTGGGCGCGGGCCGGTCGCCGGGCTGGTCGCAACCGTGGCGATCGCACAGCCGCACCTTCACCGCCTCGCGCTCGGCGCCATAGGAACGCCAGCGGGGGAAGCCCCAGTCTACGGATCGGGTGGAACGCGCCATTGAAGCGCAGATAGTCACAGACGGCGCCAATTGCCAGCGTTCCGCGCGGGCGAAACCAGCCGCTTGACGCCCCCGCCCGCCGCCTGTAGAGGCCCCGCTTCGCGCTTGCACGGCCCCTTCGTCTAGCGGTCAGGACGTCGCCCTCTCACGGCGAAAACACGAGTTCGATTCTCGTAGGGGTCACCAGCGATTTTAAAGCCTTAGCGCGAATTCTTCCGCCCCGAGGGCCGGTTTATCCAAAATCACTCTAATATCTTTCTTCGGATTTCGTCGGACGGTTGACCGCGGGCGACCCGGTCTGATGCCCCCTCCGTGCTTCGAAAATCGGGCGCCAACCCGAGCCGGCATCAGACGTCGGAAACGGCCTGCTGCCCGGTCCTGCGAATAGCTCGCCGGCGAACAGTGTCGCGCAGACCGTCCACAAGGATCCACTCATGTTTTTACCCAAAAGCCGCTCGAGCAACCCACAATTCTGAGCAACAAAAGCCGGCAACCCATCGGTATTGCGGGTTACGATGGTAAATGCGGCTTCTCCCAGCCCGGTTCACAAGACTTGACCGTAAGATGCGAAGATGTATCTTACAGTCAAGTCTTGTGAACCGGGCTGGCGAAGAAAGGGCACAGGTTTGAAAGGACTGCAATCGGCTCGTGCGGGGATTAAGGCGATCGCCGGCACTGCCACGGCGCGCACGGACGGCGATCAGGGCCGGGCGCCCGGTGCGCGCTTAGCCACCCCATTTCGAACCTGATGCCGCGATGACCTGGTCAGCCGGGATGTATCTGCAGTTCGCGGCCGAGCGTAATCGTCCGGTTCACGATCTTCTCGCTCGCGTCATGACCAATCCGGTATCCCGCGCAATCGACCTGGGCTCCGGCCCCGGAAACTCGACCGAGATATTGCTCGCGGCCTTTCCCGATGCCCACGTGACGGGGATGGACAGTTCCCCCGAGATGATCGCCGCAGCGCGAGATCGTCTGCCCGACATCGACTTCACCCTCGACGACATCGCGACATGGGTCGCGCCGGGGTGGTTCGACCTGATCCTGGCCAACGCGGCGATCCAGTGGGTTCCGAGTCATGCAACACTGTTACCACGCCTCATGGCAAAGCTCCGCCCGGGCGGTAGCCTTGCCGTGCAGGTGCCCGACAATCTCACCGAGGCGACGCATCGACTGATGCGTCAGGTAGCGGAAGAGGGGCCGTGGTCTGATCGGCTCCTCCCAGCGTTCGCGCCTTGGGAAAATCGGCTGGACGCGGATCGCTATTACCGCATCCTTATGCCTGTCGCGCAATCCGTCGACTTGTGGCGAACCACGTATTTCCATCGACTCCCCAGCCCTGCCGGGATCGTAGAATGGTTCCGGAGCTCGACTCTCCGTGGGTTTTTCGCGCTCCTGACTGCCGATGAGATCGTCGCCTTCGAAGCGCGCTACCAGGAATTGATCGAGGCCGCTTACCCTCCGCTTCCCGATGGGAGCGTGCTGCTACCTTTCCCGCGGCTCTTCTTCGTAGCGCGGCGCTGACCGTGGATCGACCCGATATAGAAGGTGGTGGCGAGAGGTGACTGCGTTCAGCACCAAGAACAGCGCGTGATAGTCCGTCAGCCGGGTTGCGACCCGGCTGAAAAGGTAACGAAGAAAACGATTCTCAACGGACGCCCGCCGGTCTGCCTGCGGATATATCCACCTTTACGGCGAAGCTCAGCTTGGCCAATCCAACCAGCTTCTAGCACTGCCTCCAAGGATTAACGCTCGTTCGTTAGCCGACAAATCCGGATTGTCCTTCACCGCGTGAAGAAGCTCTGCCCATGTCTCGCCGGTCGGATTGACAGTGGCATCACTTGCCCACATGATGCGCTCTGCACCAAATGTGTCGATCGCCTTGCGCAAGAACGGTCGCGCAGCCTCGTTCGGATAGCCTGCCGCGTTGAGCCGAGATGGCGCATGGGCCCATTTGAGCGCGACGTTTGGCCACTCGGCCATGTGAAGAACCTTGTTGAACGACTCTTCCAGCGGTGCACCCGAAAGCGTGGTCCAATAGCGCTCGCTGTCGGGCAATCCTTCGAATTGCACGACCATTGGTACCATCGCCATGCTAGGCGGCATCCCGCAGTGATCGATGATGACTTTGACGTCAGGAAATTTTTCGAGGTAGTGGCGGAGAAGTTCCGAATGGCCGAGCAGCGACACGAAGATCGGAAGGCCGAATTCGGACGCTGCGGCAAAGACGCTGTCAAAACCACCCTCGGCGAAGGCGACCAGTTCCGAGCGAGGCATAGGCGTCGTGATGCGGAGCGCCCGTGCGTAAGTGCTGTCGCGCGCGAACCGCACGACGCTGCGAATTTCGGGATCGTTCGGATCCACCCGCACCAGATAGGAAAATCTCCCGGGATATGTCCATGAAGCGAGTTCGGCCGTGGGTGATGTCGTCCTGATCGCCCCGTCGCCGACGCGATAGGCGGGTTCGCCAGGTTTGGTCCCCCACCATCGGCCCCACCACTCGTCGATCAGCACCGACTTGATGCCGAGCGCGTCCATCGCCGCGAGCTTTTCCGCCGCGCCGCCGGGTCCCAGATGCACCTGAGTGTCAACGATATCCATGCGCATTTCCTCCAAAGCTTGCCATTGCCGATGGGTCGCTCGCTTCAAATGTTATTCATTCCTCAAACCGACGATCTCGGATTCCACACCTCCCCAGATGATGGAACCGAGATCGTCGGGAGCCTTTCGGCTTCAGAAGCCGTAAAGTTCGGCAGCGGTTTGGTAGACGATCTTGTCGCGCACCGCGGGATCGACGCCTTCGAACATGGCGTCGCACATGGCACGTGAGTTCGGATAGGTGCTGATGCCGTGCGGGAAGTCGGTCTGGAACATCAGCGTGTCCTCGCCGAGCAGATCATGGGTGCGGATGGCGACGGTATCGCGCAGGAACGTCAGCTTGATGTTGCGCTTGAAATAGTCGCTCGGCTTCTCCGGGATGCGCCCCTCGAAATCCTTCACCGCGACATTCTGATAGCGCAGCCATTCGAAATCGGCGCGTTCCAGGATGTGCGTTGCCCAGCCGGCTTCATTCTCCGCCGAGATGAATTTGAGCTTGGGATGGCGCACGAACACGCCGCCGAAGATCATGTTCAGCATCGGCCGTACGAAGACCTCATATTTGAGCGGCGACTTGGTCGGATTGCGCCCGCCCGAGGCCTGGATGAGGTTGGTCTTCTTGTTGCGCTCGCGCGCCGTGCCGGCGTGGATGTTGACCGACATGTCGTTGGCGACAGCGGCCTCCCACAGCGGGTCCATGCCCCGCTCATGATATTGCGGCACTCCTTCGCCCGCGACCGTCGGGATCATGATCCCGACATGGCCAAGCTTCTTCGCCCTCTCGAGCTCCTCAACCGCCAGCGCCGGATCGTCATTGGCGATCATCGCGATGCCTTTGAACCGGTTCGGATGAGCGCTGCAGAATTCGGCAAGCCAGTCGTTATACGCGCGCAGCAGCGCCCATTTGAACTCGGCGTCGTCGATCACGTAAAAGCCGAGGCCGAAGATCGTGCAAGTCCGCGCATCGAGCCCAGGCTTCGACCATGGAAGATCCAGGTCACTGAAATTGGAGGACCAGCCGCGCGCCTCTTGCTTGGCTTTCTCGATTTCGTTCACCGAACGCTTTCCCGCCAAATGGACTTAACATCGGCGCGATGCTCAAATCCGTTCTGGGCCTCGCAGCATCTCGCTGGCCTGGGGCATCCTAGAACCAATTTCCTTTCCCCGTCATGGGCAGCTCGGCAAATTAGATATGTGATGAAAGTCAGTGAACAGTCATTGAGCCAAATCGTGAGAAGTATCATCCATTTGCGAGCACTGGCGCATATTGTCCAATCACCCGACGCAGATATCGCAATTTCAGCGTGTAAATGACGATAACTACTCCCCGCTCTATCACATTCATGATCTTACGCCGCCTCGGACCCCAATCGATAATTCCATGATACACGGGCCGAACATTGATCGATTCTCATGAAGGCGGGAACGGATGAGCGAAAGCACCACCCATATAGAAGACTTTCCGATAAGGCTGCGTGGCAATTCCTTCGACGACTTCGCGGTCGGGACTGTGTTCGATCATCATTGGGGCCGCACGATTGAACAGTCGGATAATATCCTGTTCTCGCTGACCACGCTTCAGTTCAACCCGCTCTTCTTCAACCGCGAATATGCCAGGGCGGACGGTCACCACGACATCGTGGTCGCCTCCATGCTGGTATTCGCCACGGTATTCGGCCTGTCGGTCGAGGATCTGAGCGAGCGCGGCGGCGCGTTTCTGGGCGTGGACGACCTGTCGTTCGAACGTGCGGTACATGTCGGCGACACGCTCACCGCACGCTCGACGGTGCAGGCGCTGCGGCCGTCGAAGAGCGACACCAACTATGGCATCGCCACCTGGCTGACCGAAGGATTCAACCAGCAGGGCGAGCGCGTGATCGTTTTCACGAGAAGCAATCTCGTACCCCGCAGGGATGCCAAGCTATGAGTTTTTCGCTGACCGACGAACAATTGATGATCCAGACCGCGGCGCGTGATTTCGCGATGAACGAAGTGCTGCCGATCGCCAATGAATATGATCCGGAGCGGCGCGACATCCCGCAGTCCCTGCTCGCGCAACTTTCCGAAATGGGCTTTTTCGGCATTACCATTCCGCAGGAATATGGCGGCCTGGGCCTCGGCTGCATGGAATATTGCCTGGTCACCGAAGAGCTTTCGCGCGCATGGATGAGCGTCAGCAGCATCATCCGCCCGATGCTCGGCTATAAGGCGATGACCGAGGCCCAGAAGCGCAACTACCTTCCCAAAATGGCCACCGGCGAGATGCTCTTCGCCTTCTCGATGTCCGAACCAGGCACGGGGTCGGACATTTCTGGCCTTTCGACGCGAGCCGAGCGCGACGGGGACGACTGGCTGATCACCGGCAACAAATATTGGTGCACCAATGCCGACGGGTCGGATGCCATCCTGGTGCTTGCCCGGACTGAACCGGTCGACAAGGCCAGGCCGCACCAGGGGATTTCCGCGTTCATCGTCGAAAAGCCGCGCGGTTCGCTCCCACAGGGCTGCGCCGGCGCGCCGATCCCGAAGATCGGCTATTTCGGCTGGAAGACCTGGGAGCTGGCGCTCGACCAATGCCGCGTGCCGCACGCCAACATGGTGAGCGAGCCAGGACGCGCCTTCTACCTCGCGACCAGCGGCCTCGAAGTCGCGCGCGCCCACACGGCAGCACGGGCGATCGGCCTTGCGCGCGGCGGACTGGAAGACGCGCTGAAATATGCGCAGGAGCGCGTTCAGTTCGGCCGCGCCATCGGCGAATTCCAGGCGATCCGCTTCAAGCTGGCGCAGATGGCGACCGACATCGAAGCGGCGCGTCAGTTGCTCTATTCCGTTTGCCGCAAGATCGACACCGGCGTTCGCTGCGACGTCGAGGCGGCGATGGTGAAGCTGTTCGCGACCGAAATGGCGGAGCGCGTGACGTCCGAAGCGCTGCAGATCCATGGCGGTGCCGGATACACGACACATTACGCCGTCGAACGCCATTGGCGCGACGCGCGCCTAACAAAGATTTTCGAGGGTACGTCCGAGATTCAGCTGCGTGTGATCTCCGACCGACTGCTGGGGAAGCCTGCCAAATGACCACCGCAAAACTTACCAGCCCAGACAGCTATTTCGAGGATTTCTCACCGGGTCAGCGCATGCGCCACGTCCGCGGAAAGACGATCGGCGAGAACGAGACCGTCATTCTGGCGCATCTGACGATGAATACCGCACAGGGGCATTTCAATGCCCACAATATGGCGGTTTCAAAATTCGGGCGGCGCATCACCTATGGCGGCGTGACGGCGTCGATCGTCGTCGGCCTTGCCAGCGAGGACACGTCGGAAAACGCACTGGCCGACGTCGCTCTCGACAAGCTGCGGCTCAAGACGCCTGTGGTCGAAGGCGACACGCTCTACAGCGCGACCGAAGTCCTGTCGTGCAGCTCTTCGGACCGTCCAGATGCCGGGCTGGTCACATTCAAGCATTATGGCTTCAATCAACGCGATGAACTGGTGTGTGAAGTCGAACGCACGGTTCTCATCCGCAACCGACCGGCCACGGCCTGATGAATTTGGCCCCGCCAGGCGCCCTGGAGGGGATGCGCGTAATTGACCTGACCCAAGTGCTCGCGGGTCCCTTTTGCACGCAAATTCTGGCGGACCATGGCGCGGAAGTGCTGAAGGTCGAACCGCTCAAAGGGGACGAGACGCGCAAGCTCGGCCCCTATCGCACGGATGATGAGTTGCGTGAGATCAGTGGCTATTATCAGAGCGTGAACCGCAACAAGAAGAGCATCGCGCTCGACCTGAAGTCGCGCGAGGGCCGGCAGGTTCTGCTCAAGCTGATCGACAGCGCCGATGCCGTGGTCGAGAATTCGCGCGGCGGTGTGATGGAGCGGCTTGGCCTCTCCTATGAGCTGTTGTCGACACGTAATCCCAAGCTGGTCTACGCGGCGATCCGCGGCTTCGGCGATCCGCGGTCGGGCGAAAGTCCTTACGCCGCCTGGCCGGCCTTCGACATAGTGGGGCAAGCGATGGGCGGGATGATGGGCATCACCGGACCGGACGCCGATACACCGGTCAAGGTCGGTCCGGGCGTTGGCGATCTCATTCCGGGGCTGTTCGCCGTGATCGGCATTCTCATGGCCATGATGAAGGCCAGGCAGTCTGGGCTCGGGCAGTTCGTCGATGTCGGCATGGTGGACTGCGTGCTGGCCACCAGCGAGCGGATCATCAACCAATATAGCTATACCGGTCGCGTTCCCCGGCCCGAGGGAAACCGGCATCCACTTCTATGTCCCTATGGCGTCGTAAAAGCGGCGGACGGCTGGCTTACGCTGAGCGCGCCGACCGATGATTTCTGGCGCAAGCTGCTGACGCTGATCGAGCGGCACGATCTGGCGGAAGATCCGCGATACGCCGCCAATGGCGCCCGGCTGGAACGGCAGGACGAAGTCTATTCGATCGTCGAGGCCTTCACGCGCACCAGGACCAAGGCCGAACTGACCGAGCTGTTCGGCGGCGTCATCCCGTTCGGTCCGATCTACGATGTGTCGGACATCTTCGCCGACCCGCATTTCCGCATTCGCGAAATGCTCGTCGAGGTCGAGCAGCCGGGATCTGCGACCCCCGTCACTGTCGCGGGCGTGCCGATCAAGATGAGCCTGACGCCCGGCCGGGTGCGCCACCGCGCCCCGCTGCTCGGCGAGCACACGCGCGAGATACTGGAGGCAGCCGGTTATGCCGGTGACGCCGCCGACCGCCTTTTCAAGCACAACATCGTCAAATAGGAACGCCATGAACTACCAACGCCCCGTCCGTCGCCGTCGCGTGCAGCTTGCCGTACCGGCTTCAAGCGAAAAGATGCTCGTCAAGGCGGCAGCGTCCAACGCGGACCATGTCTTTCTCGACCTCGAGGACGCGGTCACGCCGCGCGAGAAGGTATCGGCCCGCGCAAAGGTGATCGATGCGCTCAAGAACCTCGACTGGGGCGACAAGACGCGCTGCGTGCGGATCAACGATCTCGGCACCGAATGGTGCTATGAGGACATCATCCATGTCGTTGAACAGGCGCATGAGCATCTCGACACGATCATGCTGCCCAAGGCGCGCTGCGCATCCGACCTGCTGTTCGTCGACACGCTGTTGTCGCAGATCGAGAAGCGGCTGAAGCTTACCAAGAAAATCGGCCTCGAAGTCCTGATCGAGGAAGTCGATGGCATGCGCAACGTCAACGAAATCGCGTTCGCCACGCCGCGTCTCGAAGCGCTGATCTTCGGCTTCGGCGATTACTCGGCGTCGATGGGGATGGACCCTGTCATCCTGTACGGCAAGAGCAGCTATCCCGGCGATCCTTGGCATTATGGCCGGTGGCAGCTGGCGATCGCCGCACGTTCGGCGGGAGTGGATGCGATCGACGGGCCATTCCCCGGTCTCAAGGATACCGAGACCTATCGCGAGGAATGCATCCGCTCGCAGTTGCTCGGATTCATCGGCAAATGGGCGCTTCATCCGGTCCAGATCGACGTGGCGCTGGACGTGTACACACCCGACGCAGAAGCCGTGCGCAAGGCCCGCGCCATGATGGCGGAATATGCCAAGGCAGAGGCCGAGGGTGTGGGGACTATCTCCATCGATGGCCAGATGGTGGATGCCGGGACCATACGCATGCAGCAAGTTATCTTGCAGCGCGCCGAACGGGCCGGGCTGTAGCGCCGCCGAACCGGAAAATGCGAGGTGTTCGATGGACGAGTTGACCAAAAGCGCGGGACGCTTCGTCGCGGAGCTGCGCTACGACAACCTTCCGTTCGCCGCGGCGGAGACGGCGATGATCGGCATTGCCGATTGCGCGTCGGTTATCCTGCTCGGGCTCGACGAGCCGGTGACGTCGATCGTCGCCAGCGGCGCACCACGGTCGGACGATGCCAACGCCTTATGGGGAAAGTTGCGAACGACTGTCGATTATGCGGCCTTGCTCAACGCGACCTCGGCACACTCGCTCGACTATGACGACACCAGCGGCGAAAGCCATCCAAGCGCCGTGCTGTTCCCTGCCCTACTTGCCGCTGGCGAGCCGTTTGCCAGCGGCAAGGACGTCATCACGGCCTATGTCGCTGGCTATGAAATCTGGTGCGAACTCGTATCGAGAGACAGGGACAAGCACCACGTAAAAGGCTTTCACCCCTCGGGCATTTTCGGGTCGATCGGGGCTGCGGCAGCGTGTGCCAATCTGCTGCGTCTTAACGCCGAACAGACCTCTGCCGCACTGGCAATCGCCGCTTCCATGTCAGCGGGTCTGGTCGCGAATTTCGGTACGATGACCAAGCCGTTTCAACTCGGGCGCGCCGCGCAGAGCGGGGTGTTGGCGGCTCAGATGGCAGCGCGCGGAATGACCGCAGGGCTCGACGCGCTGGAGCATCCGGGGGGGTTTCTTTTAGCCTTTTCTCCATCGGGTCAGGTCGATCGTGAAACTGCCCCCCGCTTTGGCGAGGCGTGGCGGATCCTTACCGAAGGGCTGAATATCAAACTCTATCCTGTCTGTTATGCAGCGCATCGACTGATCAATTCGGCCCTGGCGATGGACGGCCTCGCGGAAGGCCGCATCGACGCGATTCGAGCCATCCGCGTCCACCTGGGAAAAACCCAGTCGCAGATCCTTCGTTACCGCATGCCGACCGACGGACTCGAAGCAAAATTCAGCGCCGAATTCGCGGTGGCGGCCGCGATCATCGCCAGCAATGTCGGCCTGCGCGAACTCGACGACACCTATGTCCGCCGGGCGGATGTCGTGAAGTTGATGCGATGCACGCAGCGGATCGAAAGCCACGAAGTCGATCCGGACCAGGCGCTGTTCTCGCCGGCGGACTGGGTCGAAATCGAATATGACACCGGCGAAGTCCGGACCGGTCCACCAGTCCGCTTCCCCCTCGGTCATGCGCGCAATCCCGTGTCCGATGCGAAGCTGTGGGCAAAGTTCGAGGAGTGCACGCAAGCGCGGCTGGACGCTGCCGGACGCAAGGCCCTGTTCGGCCGCCTCGATCAACTGCACGGCCTGGAAAAGATCTCGCATTTGTATGATCGGACGGCGTGACGGCGGTGGCACGTCATTCCGACATAAAAGCAGCCCAGCGGGGTCCGGCATGAACGATACCGTCAAATCCGCGCGCCGCGTTCTGGAAGTGCTGGAATATTTCGCCGAACGTCAGCGACCGGCGACGGTCCAGGAAATCAGGCAAGCGCTCGACTATCCCCAATCGAGCACCTCGGTCCTGCTGCATTCGCTGACGACGCTGGGCTATCTCAGCCAGGAGCCGGGCACGCGCCGCTTCCAGCCGACCATCCGCATCGCCCTGTTGGGCTCCTGGCTGATCGAGCAAGCCGGGCGGGGACGAAATCCCCCAGCCATGATGCGCCGACTGAGCGCCGCGACCGGCGACATGATCCTGCTAGGCACGCAACAGGGCATGAATGCTGTCTACGTAAAGATCGAGCAGGCGACCAATCCGATCCGCTTCCACATGAAGCAGGGCGCCTGTCGCCCCTTATGCACGACCGCAATCGGCCGCGCCTTGCTTTCCAGCAAATCCGATACGGAAATCGGCGCGATCGTTCGCCGCGCGAATGCCGAACGAGAAGCGGGCGATCCGCTGATCTCGCCGGCTGAGGTCCTTGATGCGGTCAGGCACGGACGCAAGCTGGGCTATTTCCTCACCAAGGGGATCGTGACGCCCGGTGCGGCGGTCATTGCAATGCGCCTCGACGGATTGGGTGATCATCCCCCATTGGCCGTCGGCATCGGCGCACCGGTCGACCGGATCGAAAGCGAGCTGTCGAATTTCGTGGAATTGCTGAGAATAGAGGTCAGACAGGCCGCTCCGCGAAAGGCCCCATCGACTTCACACCCTCAGCACGCGAACAGCTGACGTATCAATATTGCCGTAACTGGCTTTGGTAAAAACCGTCATTGCGTCGCGCCTCAGCCATCTGCGGCGCGTGATCGAGTAGCGCACCATCCACCCGCAGCAACTGCGCAGTGATGTAGAATGCGTCGTCCCAAGCCAGAAACGCGACGGCTTTCGCCATGTCCTCCGGCAAGCCGAGCCTTGGCAGCATGCAATGCTGCGCCAGTTTCGCTCCGGTGGGTCCGACACTGTTTTCCCGCGAACGCGATGCATTCACGCCTACTTCCTCATCGGTTGCTAGCGGCAGGAGGCCAACAATCTGGCGCGGTTGACGCAAACCATCACATCCTTGATCGGCGCATTCAGATAGCACCCGTGAACGTCCCCGGTCGTTTCTCCAGCACCGCGGAAATGGCTTCGAGGTGATCGGGCTGCAGTTGGAGCGCCGCCTGCATCTGCGCGGCATCGGTCAGGCTCCGTTTGAAGCTGCTATTCTCCATCTTGCGAAGCAGCTGCTTCGTCCCGCGCAATGCGTTGGGCGGCAGGGCAACGATCCGCCCGGCCATTTCCGTTGCGGCATCGACCAGCTTGCCATCCTCCGCCACGGCATTGACCAGTCCCCAATCCAGTGCCGTTTGCGCGCCCACGGGCTGCGCCGTGAGCATCATTTCCTTGGCGCGCGCGAGGCCGATCACACGCGGCAGAAACCACGCGCCACCATCGCCCGAGATAAGCCCCACTCGCACAAAGCTTTCCGCAAAGGATGCGTCGGGGGCCGCGATACGAATATCGCACATTGCCGCCAGGTCGCAGCCTGCGCCGATCGCATGGCCATGAACGGCCGCGATCGTGACCACGTCGAGATCATGGAAGGTCGCTGGGATGCGTTGAATTCCCGTCTGGTACCAGACGGCGAGTTCCGGCTCGGTCAGCTTCTGCGTGGCCGTCAGGTCACGAAGCTCATGCAGATTGCCACCCGCGCTAAAGCTTTTCCCGGCACCAGTGATGATCACGCAGCTCACCGATCGGTCGGCATTCGCCGTTTTCAGCCCGTTGACCAATGCCTCGACCACATCCGCCGACAAGGCGTTATGCGTTTCGGGCCGGTTCAGTGTGAGGGTAACGAGCCGTCCCGATTGTTCGTAAAGAACCGACATAACACGCTTCTCCATTCGGCCGGATTGGGCTGAATTCGCCGTAATCCCATATTTCACTGGAATTGCGGATATCAGTGTCCGGCCAATCGCGCATCTTTGGTCCGTATACAACGTACCGGGGAATGATCCGGAATGTGATATCACGCCCCCGATCACGGCAATTTCTTTCGCCGATGGGCTGACGATGCCATTGCGCATTCCGCTGCGGACCGAAACGCAGCCAAGTTCTAAATCAGGACGCGTTGATCAGGCCGGAGGACAAGTGAGTTGAGCCAATTCATCTTCCCGATCGCGCCGGAAACGCAGGAAGAACGATCGCTACGGAGCCGTGTCAGGTTGTTCCTGGAAACGGAGCGAGCGGCGGGCGGATTCGAACCTGCAGCCGATTGCTGGGTAAGCGGCGTCGCGCCGGCATTCAGCCGCAAGCTTGGCCAGATGGGCTGGATCGGGATGACTTGGCCGAAGGCCTATGGCGGCCACGCCCTGCCCACGCTGCACAGGCTCGTCGTCACCGAAGAGCTTCTGGTCGCCGGGGCACCGGTCGCCGCGCACTGGATCGCGGATCGCCAGTCAGGCGCCCAGATCCTGAAATTCGGCACCGAGCAGCAAAAGCAATCGATCCTGCCGCGCATCGCCGCGGGTGAATGCTACACCTGTGTCGGCATGAGCGAGCCGCAAGCGGGTTCCGACCTGGCCGCGGTCACGACCAAGGCGACGAAGACGCCGACCGGCTGGACCTTGAGCGGACGGAAGATCTGGTCGACGGTTGCGCACATCTCCAGCTACATGCTCGTTCTGGCGCGAACATCGCCCGCCGACGGAAAGAACCGGCATGTCGGCCTTTCGCAATTCCTGGTCGATTTAACATTGCCCGGGATCGAAATCTCCGGAATCCGCGACATCGCCGGTCACACGCACTTCAATGAAGTCGTGTTCGACGATGTTCAGCTCACCGACGATGCACTGCTGGGCACAGAGGGTAATGGCTGGGCGCAATGCATGGGCGAGCTCGCGATGGAGCGCTCCGGTCCCGAACGCTTCCTGACCACATTCCTGCTGCTGGAGCATGCATTGGCCACGATGCCCGAAGCCATCCCGCCTGTGATTGTCGGTGACCTTATTGCGCGCCTGAGCACGCTGCGCATCATGTCGCGCGGGATTGCGTATCGCCTGCAGGCGGGCGAGCATCCCGACACTGAGGCCGCGCTCGTCAAGCAACTCGGCAACGCGTTCGAGAAGCATCTGTTCGCAACCATTCGAGGCATCATTGCAGCGCGTCCCGAGGCCGAGGTGCCGGTGGCGTTGCTGCGCCTGCGCGACGAGGTCCAGCTTCGCCTGCCGGCCAACACGCTGCGCGGCGGGACGACCGAAATCCTTCGCGGCGTGATCGCCCGGCAGCTGGGTGTACGCTGATGGACGCGATGCTGGAAACGACGGCTACACGCATCCTCACCGATCACAGGGAGTCGCTCGACGCCGCCTGGGTCGCGCTTGAGGGAAGCGGCCTGACACGGCTCTGGGTGAGCGAAGCGCATGGCGGGTACGGGATGGCGCCCGCGGAAGGCTTCGGCCTGGCGCGGCTGGCGGGCGCTCATGCGCTGCCCGTGCCGATCGCCGACACGCTTGTCGCTTCCTGGCTGCTTAGCGAGGCCGGGCTGCAGTCGCCCGTTGGCAGGATGAGCGTCCTCATCGAAGGATGGCAGCGCGGCATACCGTTTGGCGACGGCGCCGATCATGTGGTTCGCGTTCAGGGACGTTCGCTGACCCTGCATCGCGGGCCGATCGCCAGCGCCTATGCCGCTGTCGGCGAGGATCCGCTGAGCGATGCTGGCGCCCTTACGGGGGCTGTCATCGCGACTGGTGAGCTGCACCATGACATTGCCCTGCCCCTCGCCGCTCTTACGCGCGCGGCGCAGATGTGCGGCGCCCTCGAGGCAGCCTTGACGCTGAGCATCGAGTTTGCCGGGCAACGTATCCAGTTCGGCCGGGCGCTGTCGAAGTTTCAGGCGATCCAGCATTTGCTGTCCGAGATGAGCGCAGAGGTTGCTGCGGCAAGTGCGGCGCTGGACGCTGCCGTCGCCACAGTGCAGCCCGGGACGCCTCTCGACCTTCAAGCGGTCGCGGTCGCAAAATTCCGGGCGGGACTGGCGGCAGGCACCGTTTGCGAGCACGCGCATCAGATCCACGGCGCGATCGGCTATACGCAGGAATATGCCCTGGCCCGCCTGACCCGCCGCCTGTGGCAGTGGCGCGAGGATTTCGGCGGCGAAAGCTATTGGGCGACGGAACTAGGCCGCGTGGCGCTGCGCAACCAGACGCCGTTATGGCCGCAACTTACCGCAAGGGGGGAATGATGGCCGGACGCTGGTTCGACGAATGGCAGGTCGGCGACACGATCCGGCACCCGATCCGGCGCACCGTGACGGAAACCGACAATCTGCTGTTTTCGACAATGACGCACAATCCGCAGCCCTTGCACCTCGATATCGAAGCTGCCCGGGCCAGCGGCTTCGGCCAGATCCTCGTCAACTCGACCTTCACCTTCGCGCTGATGGTCGGCCTGTCGGTCGGGGAGACGACGCTTGGTACACTCGTCGCCAATCTCGGCTTCGACCAGGTCGTCACGCCAAATCCGGTCTTCATCGGCGATACGCTTCATGCGACGAGCGAGGTGGTCGAACTGAGGGAAAGCAAATCGCGGCTCGATGCGGGCATCGTCACCTTCCAGCACTGCCTTTATAATCAGCGTGACGAAATCGTCTGCAAATGCCTGCGAAGCGGACTGCTGCAGAAACGCCCGGTTGCGGAAATCTCGCAAGTCCCCCCTCCATTGGAAAATATTGCATGAAGCTGAAAGATGTCGCTGCAATCGTAACGGGAGGCGCTTCGGGCCTGGGCGGGGCGGTCGCCACAATGATCGCCGCCAGAGGCGGAAAGGTGACGATCGTCGACCTTGCCGAAGAAGCGGGCCGCCTCCACGCAGCGGCCATCGGGGGACGCTTCATACGCGCCGACATTACATGCGATGACGATATCGATGCAGCGTTCGATGCCGCCGAGCAGGCACATGGCGTGGCGCGCATCCTGGTCAATTGTGCCGGGATTGCAACGGGCATGCGCACCGTAGGTCGCGACGGCCAGCCGCATTCGATGGCGCTGTTCCGCAAGGCAATCGACGTCAACCTGATCGGCACGTTCGCAATGATCAGCCGGTTCGCTGCGCGGCTGTCGGCTACACCGCTGTTGGGCGAGGAGCGCGGCGTGATCGTCAACACGGCCAGCGTAGCGGGCTATGACGGCCAGATCGGGCAGGCCGCCTATGCGGCGTCCAAGGCCGGCGTGATCGGCATGACCCTGCCGCTCGCCCGCGATCTGTCGCAGGCGGCGATCCGGGTTATGGCAATCGCGCCCGGGATCTTTCGGACACCGATGGTGAGCGGATTGCCACAGGGCGTGCAGGATTCGCTCGGCAAGCAGGTGCCCTTTCCAAGCCGATTGGGCGAGCCTGAAGAATTTGCCGAACTGGTTGCCGCAGTCCTCGCGAATCCCATGCTCAATGGCGAAGTCATCCGCCTCGACGGCGCGATCCGCATGCCGCCAAAATGAGCCATCTGGCCGCGGAATAAGCGTCCTGCTGATCGCCAGGCGATCCCCCAACACTTGACGATAAGATTCATTCAAGTATCTTATTGGATATCGCACCTCATCGTGTGAGAGGGAGAATCGATGTCGCCGCTTTTAACGATTTCCAGCCGCGCTGCGGCCATGAAACCCTCTGCGAGTATCGTGGCGAAGAAGATTGTCGCGGATCTGCAGGCGGCGGGACAGCAGGTCATCGACCTTACAATTGGCGAACCCGATATCGCGACCCCTGCCCACATCATCGACGGCGCGCTCGATGCGATGCGCGCCGGCGACACGCATTACACCGCGTCGGCCGGCCAACCGGCGTTGCGGCGTGCGATTGCGGAAACAGTTCAGCGTGAAAAGGGGCTGCCGTGTGGCCCCGACAACATCGTCGTCGGATGCGGGGCCAAGCAGTTGATCTATGAAGCGTTCGCCGCAACGCTGAACCCCGGCGACGAAGTCATCATTCCTGCCCCCTATTGGGTTTCCTACCCCGACATCGCCACGCTGCATGGCGGCAGCCCCGTGATCGTCGCCTGCGGCCCCGACGTCGGGTTCAAGCTAACCGCTGCGATGCTCGAAGCGGCAATCACGCCCCGTACCCGCTGGCTCGTGCTGAATTCGCCGAACAATCCGACCGGTGCCGTCTATTCACGGCAGGAACTCAGCGAACTTGCGGAGGTGCTGCACCGCCATCCGCATGTCTGGGTGATGACCGACGAGATTTACGAGCATCTCTGCTATGACGGCGCTCGCGCGCCCAGCCTGGTCGAGGTCGCACCATTGCTGTTCGAACGCGCGCTGATCATCAACGGCACGTCAAAGGCTTATGCGATGACCGGCTGGCGCATCGGCTATGCCGCCGGTCCCAAGCCGTTGATCGATGTGATCGTCAAGATGATCGGCCAGAGCACCACCTGCGCCAGCTCGGTCGGTCAGGCAGCGGCACTCGTCGCGCTGACCGGCGACCAGACCTGCGTCAGCGAGGCAAAGGCGATGTATCAGGCGCGGCGGGACCGCATGTTGGAAATCCTGTCCGACGCGCCCGGCCTCGATCCATATTCACCGTCAGGCGCATTTTATATTTATGTCGGCGTGTCGGCCCTGCTCGGCAGGACATCGCCGGGGGGGAAGCGCATCGAGACGGACCTGGACTTCTCATTGTACCTGCTGGAAGAGGCCAGGGTCGCAGTGCTCGACGGCGGTGCTTATGGCCTCTCGCCCTATCTGCGCTTGTCATTCGCCGCGTCGCCGGATGCGGTCGAAGCGGGCAGCAGGGCGATTGTGACAGCGTGCAGAGCGCTAGTCGAGCAACCCGTCGCAGCAGGAATCTAGTCAATGGATAATGCCACCGCCGCCGCTGGCACGCTTGAAAGCCTTGTCGCCGCGTACAAGCGCAGTTCGACGGCAATCATCAGCGATAATCTCGACCGGTTACCCGGTGCGATCGGCATCGTGCCGTTTCATGTCGTCGATGGCGTCATGGCCGGACCCGCGCTCACGGTCCGCGTTGCGGCCGGTGACAATCTGGCGATCCACAAGGCGCTGGATTTGATAAAGCCGGGGGATATCGTCGTCGTGGATGGCGACGGAGAAATCAGCCGTGCGCTGGTCGGAGAGATCATGATGACGATCGCTCAGGTTCGCGGCGCGGCAGGCTTCGTCATCAACGGCGCGATCCGGGACCGCAATGCCTTTGTACAGTCCGGATTCCCGTGCTTCGCACGCGCCGCCATTCATCGCGGGCCGTTCAAGAATGGCCCCGGTGAGATCAACGTCAGCGTGGCGATCGGCGGCATGATCGTTGCGCCCGGCGACATCGTCGTGGGCGATGACGATGGCGTCGTCGCGTTTCCGCAAGCCATCGCGGCGGACTTGCTCAAGGCCGTGCATGCGCAGGAGGCCCGGGAAGCGGAGATCCTGCGCAGCATCCGCGACGGAAGCTACACCGGAGCCTATGGGACGAAGTCGTAGCGGCGAAGGGAGATTGCGGCCCGGCCGGTGTGGCGCCCGCCGCCGCCTGGATCAACGGTAGGGTTCGTCTTCCCACCAGGGGAAGTAGTCGGGCATGTCGCGCGTGACCAGGTCGGGGAAATGGGCGGCGCGCTTTTCAAGGAACGACGCGACACCCTCCACCCCGTCGGCACTGCCGCTGCGAGAGAAGACGCCGCGGCTCTCAATACGGTGCGCTTCCATCGGATGCGTCATGCCGAGTCCGCGCCACAACATCTGCCGGGTGAGTGCGACCGATACCGGTGCGGTGTTGTCGGCGATCTCGCGAGCCAGCGAGTGAGCCGCGGCCAACAGTTGCTCCCCCGGATACAGCCGGGATATGAGCCCGCCGTTCAGCGCTTCCTGCGCATCGAAGATCCGACCCGTGCAGCACCACTCCAGTGCCCGTCCAATGCCGACGATGCGCGGCAGGAAATAGGAAGACGCCCCCTCCGGCACGATCCCCCGCCGCGCGAAGACGAAGCCGAAGCGCGCGGTGTCGCTCGCCAGCCTAATATCCATCGGCAACAGCATCGTTGCGCCGATCCCGATCGCCGGCCCATTGACCGCGCCGATGATCGGCTTCTTCATCTCGAAGATGCGCAGGGTCATACGCCCGCCGCCGTCGCGGATTGTGTCGGAGCCATAATCGATACGCCCATCGGGCAGCGGCAATTCGTTGCTTGAGCCGACCTTGAACCCGTCGACGCCCTCGCTGATGTCCGCGCCCGCGCAGAAGGCCTTGCCGTCGCCGGTGACGATGGCCACGCGAACATCGTCATCGCCATCGACGGCGTCGAACGCATGGATCAGCTCGCGCATCATTTCCGCATTATATGCGTTCAATTTGGCGGGGCGGGACAAGGTGATCGTCGCAACGCCCGAAGCCACATCATACCGAATGGTGTTATACGCCATTTCCCATGCCCCCCGCGTTGCCGGTACTGAACCGACCAGTGTATCGGCGCATTTTCAAGTTGCCGGAGCCGCCACCGGGTTCGTACCGGGATCGGATACAGCGCGGCGATCTGCCTTCGCACCATAGCGCCGGGCCAGCACCGCGCAAACGATCAGCTCGATCTGGTGGAACAGCATCAACGGCAGCAGAATCAGGCTCAACTGTGGCCCTGGAAACAGCAGGCTCGCGATGGGCAGGCCGCTGGCGAGCGACTTCTTGGATCCGCAGAATTGCAAGACAATGCTATCTTCGATCGGGAGCGACAACACCCGCCGTCCGACGAAGTGGGTCAGCGCAAGGATGAAAGCCAGCAGCAGCGTCAGGACAACGATCAGGATCAAAAGATCCATCGGACGGACCCCGCCCCAGACATTATCGACCATGCCCTTGGAAAAGGCGACGTAGATGATCAGCAGGATCGAACCACGATCGGCGTAGCCCAGGATCTGCTTGTGGCGTTGGATCCACTCACCAATCCACGGCCGCGCAAGCTGTCCCGCCAGAAAGGGCGCCAGGAGTTGCAGGAGGATATCGCGAAAAACATCAAAAGACAGCGTGACGCCACTCGTCTGAAACATCCAGCCCACCAGCAGCGGACTGATAAAGACGCCCAGGATGTTCGACAGCGATGCGGCGCATAGTGCCGCCGCGACATTGCCGCGCGCAACCGATGTGAACGCAATCGACGACTGAACCGTCGACGGCATCATGCACAAGACCACCACCCCGACCAGAAGCGCATGCGGAAGGAAGCCGGCCATAAGGTGACTTATGCCAACCCCGAGGACCGGAAACAGCGCGAACGTGCATAGCAAAACCGCGATTTGCAGCTTCCACTGGACAAAGCCCGCAATGGCAGCCTTTGGCGAAAGTCGCGTGCCATAGAGAAAGAACAGGAAGGCGATCGCGACGTCCGCGGTCGTCCCTGCCGCCGCTGCGCCCTTGCCATATACCGGTACCACCGCCGCCAATCCGATCATGACCAGCATGAGCGCGATATACGGATCGAACAGTTTGAAGAGCTTCGCCATGACACTTCGCTGGTCCAGAATTGCTTCATTGTAAATTCCGATAACTGATGTTACTGTTATCGTATTTAGGAATAAGTATAATGCTGGACCCAATCTGGCTGCAGAGCTTTGTCGCGGTCGCGCGCACGCTCAATTTTACGCTCGCGGGAACGAGCCTGAACCGGCGTCAGTCGACGGTCAGCGAACATGTCCGCAAACTGGAGGCCGCCTGTGGCACCCGGCTATTCGTGCGCGACACGCATTCGGTGCGGCTTACGCCGGGCGGCGAAGCGATGATGGGGTTTGCCCGCTCGATACTGGATACCAATGACCGCGCCCTGCGCCATTTTGCTCACACCGAACTCGCCGGCTCGATCCGCCTGGGCGTGACCGAGGATGTGGTCTTGGCTGGACTGCCGGAGGTTCTGCGACGATTCACCGCCGAGCATCCCCGCATCATCCTCGAGTTGACAGTAGAGCTAAGCGAGAATGTACGGAAAAAGCTCGAGTTAGGCGCACTCGATCTAGCCTTTATCAAGCGCCGACCAGGTGAGCAGCAGGGCGACCTGGTCTGGCGAGAGCCGATGATCTGGATCAGCGCGCCCGCTTTCACCCTGGACCCGACACAGCCGATCCCGCTTATTCTCCTGGCACCGCCCGCTATCACCCGCGTTGCGGCACTGACGGCGCTGGAAACGATTGGCAGCAGTTGGAACGTCGTCTGCACCAGCAGCACCCAGAGTGGCATCCATGCCGCGCTCGCTGCTGGCCTGGGCGTCGCACCGCACGCGCGCTCGCTCGTTCCGGCCGGCCTCACCGAAATCGCTTCCAACGACCTGCCGCCGCTGGGTGACGTCGAATTCGTCGTGCTGGCCAATGGGAAAGGTCGTCGAAACCCGGCGCGCGCGCTGGTCGATGCAATCAAACAGAACGGTTCGCTACTACGCCGAACTGGCGCCCGGGTCTGACATGGCAGGCCTCAAGATACCCAGCAGCAAAGTCGTCGCACGCGACGACATTGGGAATTAACAACCATGCCGCGTACATCCGCTTCGACGGCACCGGACCTCCGTTTTTCCGGCAGGCGTCCTTTTGAAACCGCCCGCGAAGCACAGGAAGTTTCTGAACTCATCAGATTAGTTCTCGTAAACGCCAATGCCGATATCGGCGACTCCGCGGGTGAGGCAATCATGCTCGATACGCTCAACGGCGGCCGCAGTGGCTCCTTCGTCTTCAAGGCCACGCCCGTGGCCACTGACGGGCGCAGGCTTTATCCAGCTCGAACGGTGGTAAAGGTTGCGCCGCTCGATGCCGGAACCGCCGAACAGGCGAACTATGAGAAATTCGTCCGCCCGTTCTTGCCGAGCCGCTACCGGCCCGAGCTGCATGGTTTCGCTACGGCGCGTGATCGCGCTGCGCTTTGCTACTCGTTGCTCGGGGATGGCGACAAGCCGGAAACGCTGACCGATCGCCTCGCTATGGGGGACTTGGTTGCGCTGGACTTGATCCTCTTGCCCCTTTTCGAGCATTTGCACCGCTGGCGTAGCGCCAGCGAGATACAGCCCGAAAGCGATTTGGCACGATATTATCTTGCACGCTATTTCGGGGATACTCGTTCAGCAATCTTGGCCGAGACGACACTGTTAGGTCATGCCGCACGATATTTCGGAGGGCAGCATAACGCGCGAGGATATCGGATCCACAAGGCCGACTTTCCAGCTATCTGCGAGCTGTTGTTCGCTCGCCGCGATGCGCGTACCTATACGAGCTGTATCGTTCACGGCGATCTGAACTCGGACAATATCATGCTCGACGGCCGCCGGAAGTTTGCGGGCGTAATCGATTTTCAGCGCACCGGTCGCGGGCATATCTTTCAAGATATTGTAGCACTGGAAATGAGTGTGCGTATCAACGCGCCGTCAAATGCGACGTTCGACGACATTTGGGAGGTCGAGCGGCTGATTGCGCTCGGCAAACCACCTATGTGTTCAAATCCCTATGCCGTGGCGATAATCGGTATCCGCAAAACAGGCCGGCGCCTGTTCGGCTTTGAGAAATCGTTCGCAAGCTATCAATTCGCAGTGGCCGCAACCGGTCTCAGGCTAATGAGGGCTACCGACTTATCCGATGCAGCATGCGCCAGGATTACCGCGAGCGTGTTATGGGCCGTAACAAAGCTTACTGACGTCTGAGCGGACGAAGCTCACCGAGCGATTCCACCGGCGCGGACCCCACTGTCGGGACGGCGTTCTTGCTGCTTGTCAGCCGCTCGACCAGTGAACGCCAGATTTGCATGCGCTGGTCACGGCATCCACTACACTTGCAGGACATGGGCGCATCCCCGACTTTAGTGAAGACCAACGCTCATCGTACGAGCCAACCCGTACCCCCTTCGTTGCTTCTCGGTGCCGGCACGAGGAAGGGGGTACGGAGTTGGCCGTTGATCAGAACGCAGCGCCGAACTTGACGCCCCACAGGCGCGGCTCACCCACCTGGGTGATGAACGCGCCAGCCGCCGAATTCACGTCGCTGATGCTCGCGAAGTAGAGCTTGTTGAACGCATTGGTGACGAACACCTGCGCGTTGAACATCTTGTCGTCCGACTCCCACATGACGCGGAAGTTGACCAGACCATAAGACGGCACCCGAGCGAGCGGATCGTTCGACAGGCCGAAATTCTGCTCCGCCTGCGCGCGCCCTTCGGCCTGAAGCGTGAAGGTGCCCATGCTCGCGGTCGGGACGTGATGCGCGAAGGTCCCGCTTACATTCCACTTCGGCGTCTGCGGCAGCGGCCGGCCCTGGAGCGCCACCAAGCCGAGCCGCGGACCGCTGAACGTGAGCGGCGTCTTGGTGATTTCGCTGTGCAGCAGGCCGCCGCTCACCCCGAAGTCCCAACGCTCACTCGGCTTGTAGTTGAACTCGAGTTCGGCACCATAGATCTCGACTTGCCCGACATTCAGGAAGCGGGTGCTGGTGGTCGTCACCGGACCGCTGGGAGTTTGGGTGGTTTGCGCAACCGCCAACAGCTCCTGCTTGCCGTCGAAGATGTAGTAGAAGCCGGCAAGGTTGAGCGACAAGGTACGATCGAGGAACCGGTTCTTGCTGCCGATTTCGAACGCGTCGATATGCTCCTGGCCGACCGGACCGGTTTGCAATGCGTTCGAAGCCGCGGTGCCGCTGCTATAGAACACGCTATAGCTGACGCTCTTCGCACCGCGCGAGTAACTCGCATAGAGGCTGTTATCGGGCGTCGGCTCCCAGGTCAGGCTCGCCCGGCCCGTCACGTCGCGGGTGACCGGGTCGGTCTCGGGGACGGCAGCACGGACGTCGATCACCGGGCCCGTGCCTAAAGCGTTCGTGATTCCGCCGAGCGTCGCGCGCAACAGCTCGCGATTCTCGACGGTGTAGCGCGCGCCGGCCGAGAGCGTGAGCTGATCGACCACCTTCCAGTCGATCTGCCCGAACACCGCGCCGGAGGTCGTATCGACGCGCGCATCGGCAGGCGAACGCTGTATCAGCCCATTCGTATTGTTACGCACGTTGGTGATCGGGCTGGCCGTCTTGGTGTCCTGATAATAGAACAGACCGCCGACCCAGTTCACCGTATCCGTCTCGCCCTGCAGCCTCAGTTCGTTGCTGAACTGTTCGGTGGCGTTGCGCAGCTCCACGAACACGCGCTGGCCCAGCGTGCTCGGCGTCGTGCTGCCGTCGCCGTCCACGCCGATGCGCGACTTGAACTTGGTGTAGTTGGCGATGTTGATCAGCGAACCGAAGCCGAGATCGGTCTCGAACTTGACCGTGGCCGACGTCAGGTCCTGGCGGATCGCCAGCTCGTCGCGGGTGAGTTCGGTGATAGCGTCACCCGGCCGGATGCCGTTCTGCGCCGGCTGGCCAGCGCGGACGAGATTGTCGTAACACTGCGCGGCCAGGATCTGGGTACGCGAGCACAGCACCGGCGCACCCGTGAGATTCTGGTACATACCCAAGCCGTAGTTCGGGGTCGATTCCGACCGGTTGCGCGATTGCGTCACCTGCACGCGCAGCTTCGTTGCTTCACCGATGTCGAAGTCGGTCGTGCTGCGCAGGCTCCAGGCTTCCTTGCCACCGAGCTTGCGGAGCGCGCCGGGCAGCGTGGCGCGATTGGTGTAATGGCCGCTATGCGTTTCGAACTGTCCGGCGATACGCGTGCGGATGTTGTCGGTGATCGGCCCGCTGACGGCGCCGTTGATCGCCACCCAATTGTCCGATCCATAGAGGATGCTTGCCTTCTGGGTGTATTCGGCCGTGGGGTTGGCGGATACGAACTGGACGAGACCGCCGGTCGTGTTGCGCCCGAACAGCGTGCCCTGCGGGCCGCGCAGCACTTCGACGCGATCCACATCGAACATATGGCCGGTCAGGCTGTTCTCGTCGCCCAGATAAATGTCGTCGACATAGACCGCAACCGAGCTTTCGTTGACGCGCGCGGTTGAACCGTCGCCGCGGATGCCGCGGATGCTCAGATTCGGGGCGGCGTTGCCGCCGCGAGTGAAGGTCACGTTGAAGTTCGGCGTCTGCTGTGCGATCGAGGTGAAGGTCGAAAGGTTGAGATCCTCAACCTTCTCGGCGTCCACCACGCTGACCGCGATCGGCACGTCGATCACCGCCTGTTCGCGGCGCTGCGCGGTCACGAAGATCTCGTCCTCGGCACTCTCAGCGCTCTTCGCGCCGCCATCCTGAGCGAAAGCCTGCCCGCCTACTAAAATCGACGAACCCAGCAATATAGTCACCAACGCCTTGCGCGAGCGCAACTTCAAGTAATTCGTTACCATGTCAATCTCCCCGCATGCTGTTTTATACTTCAAGAGAATCTATTTGATCCTGACTCACATCAACGATTTAATAATTAGAGTTGGCGTTACCTCTGCCCCCTCGTCCAATACTCTATTGCATCACCGTTGAAGTCTGGATCGCCCTCCAGATAATAGGCGTCCCATTTGGGCCCGTTGGACAGTTCCCAATGTTCGACGGCCATGCCGTCCTCAAAGCGCCACGCGCCCATCCCCACCCGTTCCCAGACATGGTCACCGCGCTTCGTGCGCGAACGGAAGTGCAGGATGCCATAGGTATCGTCGGCAAGGACCTGGTTGATCGCGATGATGGAGACATCGCCGCTATCGCTCAGCGACGCGCGGCGGCGGCCATAGGCCTTCATGAACGCCATGTCGGCGGTCACCGCCAGCTTCACGCCGCCGGTATGGATGATCAGATCGGGCGACATCCGCGCCATAGATTTAGCGACATGCTCGGCGTGCCGGCGGTCCCGTTCCTCTTGAGTCAGGCCGGCATCCGCCGGGTCGGGTTGCAGGTCGACCCCGTACACCTCGCGTAGCCAGAGGGCATTGGGATGGTCAGCTGTCAGCATGATAGTCCTTGATCTTAAGTGCGGTGTGAATCGCCCGCTTCGCTTCGCCGGACGCCGCCGGCAGTCCGTTCGCACGCAGGTGCTCGTTGCGCATGCGCTCGGTTTCCGCATCGTCCGGGATGAACTGCCAGCGCTTGCCGGCGATGTTCTGGTTCGCCTCGGCAAAGGGGCGGAATTCGCGTTCGTAACTGGCGAAGGCGGCAGCCGGATCGCCGGCATGGCTCGCCAGTTCTCCGGCGAGGACATAGGCACCGGCCAGCGCCAGGCTGGACCCCTGCCCCGTCACGAACGACGGGCCATGCGCCGCATCTCCCGCCAAGGCGATGCGGCCCTTCGACCAGCCCGGCATGCGGATCTGGCTGACCGTGTCAAAATACAGATCGTCACCGCGATCGAGTCCTTCGAGCAGCTGCGGGATATGCCAGCCATCCTGCCCGAACAGCGCCTTGAACCGATCGCGCTGGACATCGGCGTTGCGCTCCGCGGCCACCGGCATTTCGTCTAGCGCCATCGTTAGCAGGGCGGTCACGCGATCGTCACTGCGGACGCTGCTGATGCCCGCCATGCGCCCGGCGGTCGAAAATACTCGCTGCTCGCGCGCCATCCCAAAGACGTTGGGCATGGTGAAGCCGACGAAGAAATAGCCGAGATGGCGGATGAAAGGGTCTTCCGGCCCGAAGATGAAGCCGCGTGTCGCCGAATGCAGCCCGTCCGCGCCCAGCACATAGTCGTACCGCTCACGCCGTCCGGACTTGAATTCGACGTCGACCGAGTCGCCCCGATCGTCCAGCGCGGTCACATAGTCGTTGAAACGGTAGGCGCAGCGGTCGCGGGTTCGCTCATAGAGCAGCCTGGCGAGATCGCCGCGCGGCACCTCGACATCGTGCCCCTGGGTCCCGCCGCTGAATTGCTCTGGGTTTACGGCGAGGATCGTCTCTCCGTCGCGATCGACCAACGTCAGTTTGCGGATATCGAGATGCGCGTCGCGCAGCGATGCTGTCATTCCCATCCGTTCGGCGACATCCATCGCCGAGCCGCGAAGATCGATCGGATAGCCGCCGCCGCGCACTTCGGACGAGCGCTCCACGATCTCGACGTCGAACCCATATTCGGTCAGCCAATAGCCGAGCGTCGGGCCGGCAATGCTCGCGCCTGAGATGAGAATTTTCAAACCATGAGCTGACGTCACTTCTTACCCCGATCCACCGAGTCGCAGCGATCCGCGACAGAAACGTCTACGCGGCGAAGCTTGCCCTTCACCTAGGAGCGCTATCCTTGCTATAAGGGGTGCTAGTGCATCTTATTTTTTTCGTCAACTAGGATGCATAAATGAATCTTAAAGTGGTCGTGGATGGCAACGAAGCGGAAGAGTTGCTCGTGAAAACGCGACGGCGGGGTGCCGAGCTGGAAGGCGCATTGCTTGACGCCGTCTGGGCATAGCTGCTCCGGAGCGGCTATTCGGCCTTTACGATTGAAGGCGTGGCATTGCAGGCGCGGACCAGCCGGCCGGTCATCGCGCGCGCTGGCCCAACAGCGGTGAACTCGCGTTGGCAGCGTTCAAACGTCATCTCTAACGCAAGCCCCTTACGATCCCGGACGAAAGCGACATTCTTCCTCGCGCTTGTGGCGACAAAAATACCTTCGCACCCTGCGATCCCGAGCGAGGACGAAGCGTGCTTGCGTAAGCATGTTCCGCAAAGCAAGTCTCGATTCATCACATACGTGTGAATGATATGCCGACCTGTCGGTGCGCATGCGCCCGCGCGTGCCGCCACCCCCGCCCATGCCGCCTCATCTCCACGTCCCCACTTGACGATAAGATTCGTTCAAGTATCTTATCTTGGTATCACATTTCCGGGTGGGGAGAGAAAATGCCGCCGCTTCGATTGGACCATGTGACGCTATCGAGCGGGTGCATGGACGACACGATCGCCTTTTACGGCGACATACTCGCTCTTCGGCCTGGCCACCGCCCCCCGCTTGAGGCGAACGGCGTCAAGGTACCCGGCGCATGGCTCTATGCAGACGGCGGCGACTATCCGATCCTGCACATCATTGATCGCGCGCCTGAAAAAGGTCCGACCGGCGCCTTCAATCATTTCGCCTTCCGGGGCACCGGGCTGCTTGCTTTCCTGGATCATCTCCGCAGCCGTGCGGTCGAATTCAAGGCGGCACCTGTCGCCGATACGGCCGATACGCAAGTTCACTTCTTCGATCCCAATGGCGTCAAGATCGAGATGATCTTTGCTGAGCGCGTCGATCCGGCGCTGTTGAGCTGACCCGGACATGACTCATGGCTTGAGCTTGCCGCCGATCGACTTTTCCCAGCCCTATCCATCGCGGCGCGTGCCGGCGATGGGCCACGCCGCCATCGCCACCTCGCATCATCTTGCCTCGATTGCCGGCATGGACATGCTTGCCAAGGGCGGCAATGCGGTCGATGCGATCGTTGCCGCAGCGATGGCGCTCACCGTTGTCGAACCCACCGGATGCGGGATTGGCGGTGATGGCTTCGCCATTCTTTGGGATGGAAAGGAACTGCATGGCCTCAACGGATCGGGCCGATCGCCCGCAGCCTGGACGCCGGAGTACTTCCAGGGGTTGGACGCGGTACCGGAACGCGGCTGGGCTTCGGTTACCGTACCTGGCGTCGTGTCGAGTTGGATCGCCCTGTGGGAACGCTTCGGCTCGCTACCCATCGAAACCATCGCGGAACCCGCTATCCGCCATGCCCGCGAGGGGTTTCATGTTACGCCGACGATTGCCAGGCTTTGGGCGCTAGGTGGCCAGACGCTGAAGGATCAGCCCGGATTCGCGCAATGTTTCCTGCCCGGCGGCCGAGCGCCGCGCGCTGGTGAGCTGTTTCGGTCCCCGGCCCATGCCGCGACGCTGGAGTCGATCGTCGCAACACGCGGCGAGAGTTTCTATCGCGGAGCGCTCGCCGAACGCATCGTAGCCGATGCCCAGGCCCATGGGGCAGCACTCAACCTGGCCGACCTCGCCGAGCATCGCGCGGAATGGGTCGGAACCATTTCCCAGCGCTTCGCCAATGGCATCGTTCATGAACTGCCGCCAGCCAATCAGGGACTGGCCACGCTGATCGGTCTGGGCATCCTTGACGCGGCGGGCTGGAAGCCATCGTCGCCCGACGATCCCCAGCAACTGCACCTCGCAATCGAGGCGACGAAATTGGCGCTGGCTGACATTTACCGCCATCTGGCGGATGTCGACTCGATGCCCTTCGCGCCCGATGCATTGCTCGATCCCGCCTATCTCCGCGAGCGTGCGAAGCTGATCGATCCTGATCGTGCGCGCGACCCCGGTCATGGCGATCCGCGGCCGGGCGGTACGGTCTGTCTGGCGGCGGCCGACGAGAACGGCATGATGGTGTCGTTCATTCAGTCCAATTATAAGGGCTTTGGATCGGGCGTGGTCGTTCCCGATACCGGGATCGCGCTCCACAATCGCGGCATCGGCTTCACGCTCGAGCCGGGACATGCGAACCGGGTCGCGCCGCGCAAACTACCCTTCCACACGATCATCCCGGGCTTCGCTACGGACCTTGATGGCAATCCGTTGATGGCGTTCGGCGTGATGGGCGGGCCGATCCAGGCGCAGGCGCATTTGCAGATCGCGCTGCGCATTCTTGGCTATGGCCAGAACCCGCAGGCGGCCGCCGATGCGCCGCGCTGGCGGATCGACACGGGTCGCAGGGTGGGTATCGAGCCTGGAACCGATCCGGCCCTGATCGAATATTTGAAGGCGCGCGGGCACGAGGTCGTGTCTGAAGAGCTGGATGCCACCTTCTCGTTCGGCGGCGCGCAAATCATCCTCAAGACGGCGGATGGCTATGTCGCCGGCTCCGATCCGCGCAAGGACGGTCAGGCCCTTGCACGCTGAGATCACCAATTTCTGCAAATTTACGCTCCTCATATCGAAGGGTTCGATAACGTGACAATCGACACGCCCGCACGCGCCCACAGCAGGCTTTATGGCTGGTATGTCGTGGGGGTGCTGATGCTCTGTCAGACGCTCGCCGCGATGGACTCCAAGGTTCTTTTCATCCTGGTTGAATCGCTCAAGCGCGACCTGTTGTTGAGCGATACGCAGATTGGACTGATCACCGGACCGGCATTTTCACTCACTTATGCGGTGAGCGCGATCCCGATCTCCAAACTTTCGGATCGCGGCGTCCGGGTTCACGTCATCGGCGGTGCGATCGCTTTCTGGAGCGCGCTGACTGCCGTCGGTGGTTTTGCGCTGGGCATGAAGACATTGCTGATCAGTCGCATTGGTGTCGCGGTGGGCGAGGCTGCGCTGACACCGGCCGCCCACTCGATTATCGCGGATTACACCGATAAGGGCTCGCGACCCAAAGCGATTGCCATCTATTCACTGGGACTCGCGATCGGCACCTTCCTCGCACTATCGCTCGGCGGCTACCTCAACGACCAGCTGGGCTGGCGCATGACGCTTTTCATGGTAGGCGGCACCGGCGTGGTGATGTGCGCACTGGTGCTCACCACCGTCCGCGAGCCTGTGCGTGAGCAAGCGAGCGGCACGCGCGAACTGCCCAAGGGGAATTTTCGGAGCCTGCTCGCCAACAAACCAATTCGTAACCTGATGATCGGCGGTGCGGTCCTTGGGATCAGCTCGGGCGCGCTGGGCAGCTGGGGACCGGCCTATGTGATGCGTACGTTCGGCCTCAACGCGACCGAGACCGGGGCATCCTTTGGCGCAATTGCCGGCGGCGTAGCGATATTGGGCATTTTGGGGGGCGGCTTCATTGGTGGATGGCTGGCGAAGCGCGGTCCGCGGAGTTCGTACAATGTGCTCGCCATTGCCTTCGTCATCGCCATGATCGCCCAAATCGGCTCGCTGCTAACGAGCAACTATCCGCTGTTCATCGTCCTGACGGGGATCAGCATTTTCCTGGTGGCATTCTACCTCGCCCCCACGTACTCGACGATTCAGTCCGCCGTGGATCCAAGCGCGCGCAGCTTCGCCGCAGCGGTGACGATGTTCGCCATCAGCGGCGTCGGCATGGCCTCTGGCGCGTTCGTCTGCGGCTTGTTCAGCGATCTGTTCCAGCCCTATTATGGCGCGGATTCTCTGAAGGTTGCGCTTCTCATTCTGTCGCTCTTTAAGCTCTGGGGCGCAGTACACTACCTGTTGGTCGGTCACCATTTGGCGAAGGTCTGAGCGGCTGTCGGTTCGTGTAAACCGAGAGATGTGGCTCGCGGTACCTCAAGAGTCTGATTCATAATTATTCGCTGTGATTACATTATCCCCTTGATGCGGCGCACGAAGAGTTGAGTTGATGCGATGAACAGCCATGGCAGCGACCGGAACACCCGGTCGGTGTAGCTTCAGGATCATCGGCAGTCTCCAAGTCGGACCATCGACACCGCCTCCCCGCAACACGGGGACGGCATGGATGTCGGCGAAGCCAATTTTGTCGGGGCTAGCCCCGGCAAAATTGGCTGGGCTGATCAGCCACCAGGGAATTTTCAAAGCCCACTATTGCGGAGAATTGTACGCCCACTGACAGACGCGGTTTCCACCCTGCGGCCCGCTTGAAGGGCGCCAGCCTTCCAAGCTACATCCACCGGAAGTACGATGATGCTGTGACGACCCAAGCTCGGCCATCAACGGCTCGAACTGTGGTCCTTCGGCTTGGGCCGCTCGGGTGAACCATGCCTATGTCGTCGGTAAAGCTGTTGGCGTGCAGCGCACAATCGCGATCGGAGCAGCTGGCACGATGCCCCGCTGTCAGCCTGGCAAGTTCAGTCAGCGCCTTGCACTTCCACTAATATCGGACGGCGCCCGTCGATCGAATTTGAAGGAGATTTTCTCGCCTGGTCAAAAGCCCTGCACTTCGGGCAATCTTACAATCAGCCCGTCAAGCTCGGAGCGGATATTGATTTGACAACTCAGCCGGCTTTCAGCGCGGCGGTCCTCAACCATCTCAAGCAATTCGCGCTCAGTCGGTCCGGCCTCGCCCGCCACCGCGGTCCAGGCCAGGTCGACATAGATATGGCAGGTTGCGCACGCTCCCGCACCGCCGCACTCCGCTTCGATGCCGGGCACGTCATTGTCCCGCGCCACTTCCATGACGGTGTAGCCGTCATCGGCCTCGATCTGATGCTCGGTTCCATCGGATTCAACGAACGTAATTCTTGCCATGTCGCGATTCTCTGCTTGTATCGGAGCCGCGTCAGCCGAAGAACGGGCCAGCATCTTGCGATCGGTTCTTGTGGGCGTCAGGGCATTGCATGCCGGCGGCCGCGAACGCGCGGGCCATGCCGGCACCGATGCCGCTGCCCGCGCCGGTGATCACCGCGACCTTGCCCGAAAGCTGTTTCATGAGATCCCTTTCACGCCTGACGGCGCAGCAGCTTGCCGGGCAGTGCCCCGCTATGTTCCCCGCGCTCGATCGTCACCTGCCCGCCAACGATCGTCGCGAGGATGCCGTCGGCGCGCGATTCGAGCCGCGGCGCCCCGGTCGGCAGATCGTGGAGCAGCACGGGCAGCGTCGGCGTGATGCGTTCGGGATCGAAGATGTTGATGTCCGCCGCCATGCCCTCGCGCAGCAACCCGCGGTCGGTGAAGCCCCACGCCTTGGCCGGCGCCAGCGTGACCATGCGCACGGCTTCCTCGAGCGAGAATTCCTGCCGCTGGCGCACCCAGTGCGACAGCAGATAGGTCTGCAGCGAGCATTCCTGCTGCGTGACGTGCGCCCCGGCGTCGGAGAAGGTCATCACGCAATGCGGGTGGCGCATCGCATCGATCAGCGCCTTTTCGTCCCAGCGCAAGCCGGGCTGGTAGAAATATTGCTCCAGATTGGTTTCCACGGCGAGATCGATGAACAGCTCGATCGGATCTACACCGCGCTGCGCCGCCATGTCGTGCATCGTCGGGTTGGGCGGCAGCGCGTTCTGCCACACCACCATCTGCTCGAAATCCGGCGGCTTGGGGATGTCCGCGGCGGCGGAGACCGGGAACACGGCATGTTTCGCCGAATTGACGAGGGTCGCGCGAACCTGCGGGTCCTTCAGCGCCTGAAGCTGCTGCTCGATCGGCAGCGAGCGGACCTTCTTCCACTCGGGAATCCAGTCATATGGCGTTTGCGTCTGGAACGACCAGAGCAGGTAGATGCCCCGGCTGTGCGACTGGCCGATCAGCTTGCCGCCCGCCGCCGCCGCGCGGTCGAGCAGCGGCAATTCCTCCGCCGTCACGTCGGGCAACGGGATCAGGCCCCAGGTAATCGTCGCCCCGCTCGCCACCGAAAGCTGCAGCAATTCCTCGTGGAAGCGGCGGCGAACCTCGATGTCGCCAAAGCGCGACGCGCTGGGCGGGGCGAGTTCGAACATCCGCCGCCCGAACTTGCCCATCGCCATTACGAGGCTGCGGACCTCGCTCCAATCGGCCAGGCGCGACGCCACCGGGCGGTCGTCAGAGGTCAGATGCCCCTCCCCGCGCGAGGTCGTAAAGCCGATCGCGCCGGCCGACAGCGCGTCCTCCAGCTCACGCCGCATGAGCGCGAGCTCGTCGTCGTTCGACGTTCGCTCGAACGCGTCCTCGCCCATGACGAAGGTGCGCAGCGCCGAATGACCGATCTGGGCGGCGTAGTTGATGCCCTTGGGCAAGGCATCGACGACATCGAGATATTCGCGAAACGTCGTCCAGCGCCAGTCGATCCCCGCTTCCATCGCCGCGCCAGAGATGTCCTCGGCACGCTCGAGATTGCGGACGACCAGGCCGCGCCGCGCCTTGGAACTCGGCGCCAGCGTGAACCCGCAATTGCCCATCACCGCCGTCGTGATGCCCTGCCAGCAGGACGACGATCCCAGCGCATCCCAATGCATCTGTGCGTCGAGATGCGTGTGCCCGTCGATGAAACCAGGTGTGACGACCTGCCCGTCGGCATCGATCTCTCGTGTGGCAAGGCCCGAGACATCGCCGATCGCGGCGATGCGCCCGTCCTGAATTGCAACGTCGCCCCGATAGCCAGGCTGCCCCGAGCCATCGATCACCGTCCCGCCGCGAATGATGAGGTCGTACATCCTCTACCCTGTTCCCATTCGTTTGTCACAGCCATCAGGGGCATGCGTTGGCCGATATTGCCGCCAGCTCAGAACCCGTAGAGCGTCGCTGCGTTCTGATAGAGCATCTTGTCCCGAGCCACCGGATCGACGCCGGCGAGCAGCTTTTGGACAAAAGCCTGCGTGTTCGGGAAAGTGCTGACGCTGTGCGGGAAGTCGGTCTGGAACATCAGCGTTTCCGTGCCGATCATATCGTGGAAGCGGGCAACGACGTGATCACGCATGAACGCCGCCTTCACGTTGCGCTCCCAATAGTAGCTCGGCGGATGATCGCTGCGGGCATCGAAGCCCTGATATTCGATCCCACGATGCCGGTGGAACTCGAAGTCGGCGCTTTCCAGCATCAAAGGCGCCCAGCTTACCTCATTCTCTGCCGAGACGAAGATCAGGTCCGGGAACGCATCGAACGTACCGCCCATCAGCATCCCCAGAAGCGGACGCTGGATGCGGTCGTTGCGCAGCAAGGACCAAATCGGGTCACGCCCCTTCGCGTTGTTGAACGAGTTCCGCTTGTCACGCGACGTTGCCGAGTGGAAGTGCGCGGGCATATTGCACTCAACGGCGGCCTGCCACATCGGGTAGTATATTTTGGAGGAATAGGGCTGATAGGCTTCACCCTGCACCGTCGCAAGCATGAAGCCCGAGAGGCCGAGCTTGTGAACGCGCCGGATTTCCTGAGTAGCCAATTCGACATCGTCGTGAGCGATGAGAGCAATGCCCTTGTACCGATTGGGATGCGCTGCGCAGAACTCAGCGATCCAGTCGTTGTAAGCGCGAAACAGCGCCCACTTGAAGTCAAGGTCGTCGAGCGTGAAGAAGATAAGGCCCAGAGTCGGGTACAGAACCTCGCCATAGACCCCGTCCTTATCGATCTCCTTGAGGCGCGCGTCCGGGTCGTATCCAGCGGACGGCACGTCGGTTTCCCAGCGACCCTCGCGCTTCACATCCTTGTTGCTGCGGTAGGCGCCGGCCATGAAGCCGATCGGCGGCATCGCAATTTCTTCGCAGACCAGCCGGTCGGTGTCCGCTTCGCGAACCAGCCTCGGCGCCCGGTCCTTGTACTGCTTGGCCACCCGCTCCTGCCAGAGATCGCAATGCTCCACCACGTGCGAATCGCTCGAAATAATCCGCCAGCCATCCGTCATCGAAACCCTCCAACCACAAACCGCGTATTCCGCAGCGCTTGAGCAAATCGAGTAGATCACGCGATCCGACTTTGATAGCCGTCAGCCCGGCTCAACTTGAATCATCACGCATCTGATTTAGCGCGACGTTGCCGGTGCCCAGTCTCAGCCCGCGACGTCATTCAGGGTTTCGATCGCCTGGGACATTTTCTATTTAGTCCCGCGATTTGATGGTGCATTTATTCAGCCCGTAATAGACAGATGCACTGTGGGCCGGATGCTACACGGGAGCGTCAGAACGACAGCTACACCGATCGAAGTCGGCGGCCATGGAGCGCGCGACAGCAGCTGCAGCTAAAAGTGATCGACGCTGCTCATCATGAGCTCCGCGCCGAAGCGCGGTATTTCTGAACCTTCGGCAGCGTCACGCCATGCAGATCCTTGCAAACAATCGCCTCTAAATCATCGCGGAACTCCGGCGAGTTCACCGTGCTTATGCGAACAAAGGTCGGCTTCTCCGCTCCATGTTCTTGGACGACGAGCCGAATGTTCTTCTGCTAGACGTCCTCGAAGCGTGCCGGGAAATGATCTTCGAGCTCATGAGTTATCGCGTCGCCTCAGTTCTGTAAGCAGCCCGCAATTCGTCGACATTGTTTCCTCTTTAAGGTTCAAGCTGATTGACCTTAAATGTCGACGATTCCTAGCCGTGACGGCTTACCCTAATTTTTTCAAAGGCGCCCACGGCGCGTTGCGCGCGGCCTTCGCGGCGGCTGGTTCGAGACGCGACACCTAAGCATTTGCCGCCTTGCGCTCTGCCACGTTGGCCGCAGTCTCAAGTGCGTCCAACGTTGTACGGGGGTATTTCCGGACCGCGCTCATAAAACGCGCCATGGCGCGATCGGCGTTCACCAAATGCATGTCGCCAAATCTCAAACCGTTCAGGATCGGAAGATCCTCGTTGACAAATCTGTTATGCATCGCCTGCCAGGTATCGAGATATTCTTCGGATTTTTCGTCTTTCGTGGTGACGATCGAAAAGAATACCCTCGTTCCCAGGCTGCCGCATGGCGTCATCACGGCGACGTACCATTTGAGCCGGCCGTCAACTTCGCTCCTTGTTGTGATGCCGTTAACGCCGTTGACCTCGATGTCGGGACGCCACGCGCCTTCTTGCTTCTCACCTGTGTGCTCCGCGTCCCAGCTCATTCGTCGCAGATAAGGGCTGACTTCCTCGACAACAGGATCGGCAAATGTCAAACCGTGAACCACGCGATTGTGAACAACGTCGAAGACGTTGGTTGCAAACATCCAAGGCTCGATGTTCAACTTTGCGTCGAGTTCGATTTCGAATGCCCGATACGCGTGCTTCTTATCATCGAACTCCTCGAAGGTGGGCAGATCGTAAAGCGGCGCTTCTCCCAGGAACGCCCAGATCAGTCCCAGGCGCTCTTCCGTCGGAAGATTCGCCAAGCTCGATCCTTTTGGAATCGGATCGCCGGACGCAATCTTTTTGCACTTGCCGCCCTCGCCAAACTCCCAATGGTGGTAGGGGCAACGAATATTATTGCCGATAACGTCGCCGCCCACGCTGAGGTCAGCGCCCATATGCTTGCAAAACGCGGACATCACCCGGACGACTTCATCCTCGCCTCGATAAATGACAACACGGCCGTCCGCTAAATCGACGCCAATGGCTTTTCCCTTGGGCACGTCGCTCGACAGTGCGATCGGGTACCAGCACTGATGAGCGCCTGGCCCCAAGTCAGATAAAATTGCCCGCCGTCGCGCTTCGGGCGTTGCGCTGCGTGTCACGTCCATCACCGATCTCCTGTACATTCGCACCGCGCGGCCGGGCTCGCGGCGAACCCCGTCGCAGCATCCACTTCATGCGCCGGTGAAGGGGCTCGCCATTTGCTTTGGCGGCGAAACGTCATCATTCGGTTCTTCCTTGCGATATTCCTCGATCTCCGCAAGCGTGCGGAACTTCCGAACGACCGAATCTATATATGTGATTATGGGCGTCCGCCTGAACCGCCGCGGCGATCGCGCGGATGCAAATTGAACCGCGCCGGGTTTGCCGGAGGCTTCAACTCCGGAGAAGGTGGAGCCTGTATGAGCAAGACGGCGAACAAGTATGCGCCGGAAGTTCGCGAGCGCGCGGTACGGATGGTTTTGGATCACGAGAAGGATCACGCCTCATGCTGGGCAGCGGTCGTGTCGATCGCGGAGAAGATCGGCTGTGGCGTGCAGACGAACCCATCGGCAATATCCCGCCCGCCGAAGCCGAAGGCCGATATTATGCCGCCACCGCCGCTATAGATCTGGCAGCATGACTCAACCAACCAGCTTCCCGCAAACCCGGCGCGGTTCAGCAGAGCAAATTCAGCTTCGCTGAGCATCCCCGCAGCATGGCAACGCTCTCTTCACAAGTTGTGGCCGCTACAGCATATTTGAGATGCCTGATATGCGCCCGCAACGCCTGGGCATCCCGTGTTCCTGGCACCATACGCCGCATCCCGTATATAGGCCTTCGGGGGCCGAACTCACTCGGCCACGCGTCCTCAACCGAACAACCGATAAACTCGCATACCCTTCGTCGTTTCAGACATGGAAACGACGAAGGGTGCGAACCAAGCTACACGTTAGAATGCAGCGCCAAGCTTGACGCCCCACAGTCGTGGCTCGCCCATCTGCGCGATCACCGCACCTGACGAGAAGATGGCGTCGTTCATTCTGACAAAATAGTCTTTGTTCAGGGCGTTGGTCACAAACACCTGTGCCGTGTACTTGTTATCTTCCGACGCCCACATGACCCGCAAGTTGACGATGCCATAGGACGGGATGTCCACAATTGATGTCGTGGACGGCTCTCCTCCCCGCGGGATATTTTTCTGCGGATAAGTCGGAGAGGGAGAGTGAAGATGGAGCAAGTGTCGGTTGTCGGACTGGATCTGGCCAAGTCGGTCTTCCA
>NZ_JAMLDX010000001.1 GCF_024211275.1 Sphingomonas tagetis | reverse complement strand
CCACCTCCGCTTCACGCAGCTTGCCGATAATCTCTTCCGGGCGATGCTTCTTGCTCGGCATTCCTCGTCTCCTTCGTCATCCAAATATCATCAATTTTGGACCACTCAGAAGGGGGCAGATCAACCATCAACTGGATGAGAGTGTTCAGCATTGATTGGCCTGCAATCAATGCTTAATATGCCACCGGGAGATACGACATGGCGAGCATGACCATCCGCAACATTGACGACGCACTCAAGTCGCGTTTGCGAATCCGCGCAGCGCATCATGGCCGGTCGATGGAGGATGAGGCACGAGACATTCTCCGCTCGGCATTGTCCTCCGGAACTGACCGGACGCCGCATTTGGTTGATCGGATTCGCGAACGTGTCGCTCGCGTGGGCGGCATCGATCTTGCCGACGTTCGTCGAGAAGCAATGCGCGAGCCGGTCGACTTGTCGTGATCGTGCTCGACACCAATGTAGTATCCGAACTGCTGCGCACGGAGCCCGCGAGCGAGGTGCTCGACTGGCTCCGAGGTCAGTCAAGTGCGTCGCTGTTTATCACGACGGTTACCCATGCCGAGATTAGATACGGCATCGCCATCTTGCCCGCGGGCAAGCGACGGGATGCGCTGGACGCGCTTGCGAACGAGATACTTGGCGAGGATTTTGCGGGCCAGACTTTGACGTTCGACGCGGCGGCCGCAGAATATTTCGCGACGATCGCCGCGGATCGGCGGGCACTCGGCAAACCCATCAGTCAGTTTGACGCGCAAATTGCCGCGATAACGCGGTCGCGGGGAGCAAATTTGGCAACCCGGAATGTTCGTGATTTCGTGGATTGCGGCGTCACGCTCATCAACCCTTGGGACGCATAAGCAGCTCAGGCGCGGGGGCCCGGTCGTAGCGCTCTTTATTCAGTCAGCAGGGCGAGCTTCTTGAGCGAGCCGGCGATCCCGGTCTCGTGATCGGCCTTGCCGATCCCGGCGGGCACCTGGTCTGCCGTCATAGTGACGCGGGTGCCATCGGCGAACTGGGTGAAGGTCGTGGTGAGGCGCATCTCGCCGGCGAAGTCGGGATCGTCGCTTTCGAACCGGACGAGCTCCACCACGCGCTCCTCGGCGGCGAGCTCGGCGAACTTCACCTGGACGACGTCCCTATCGGCGTCGCTCTTGCCCGGTGCGCCAGCGGCATCTTCATAGGTGAGGATCATGAGGTAGCCGCCGCCGACTCGCGGATCGAACCTCGGGATTCGCGCGGTCATGCCTTGCGGCGCGCGCCACGATGCCAGCATCTCCGAATCGACGAAGGCCCGGAACAAGGTCCGTGGCGAGGCAAGAATGACGCGCGAGGCGCTATGCGTCCGCGCCTCGGCCAGTTCGATGGTCACGCAAAGACACCCCTGTCTTCAGGGCCGTTTCCCTTCGGCCCATCATGCTTGTGGAAGATGCCGGTCGACTCGACAATCGATTCCTGACCTCTAGGCCACGGTTCGTCGCAATGGGCCTCTCGCCCAAGCGAGGGGCCTATCGTCATGGCGTGTCCGGTGCGATCCCATCGGCGTCGCGATGATGGCTGGCGGGGGCATCGAGCCCCCGCCAGGCCAGCCATTCTTCTTCTCTCAAGAAGTCCAAGGGTGGCACGGGGACGCGGCGGCCTCAAGGACGGCGGGGCCCCACCATTTTCCCTGGCGGCGCGAGCCGCGGGAATCCTCTCCAGCGTGGTGGCCGCCAGAGAAAATCGTGACCCCCACCGCCGCTGGCGCGGTCGCGGCCCTGCGGTCCGCGATCCTTGACCCCGCCGCTCGGAGCCCGTGCCGGGGAGGGACCTCTTCAGAAAAAGGAGGTTCCAATGACCAAGCTCAACCGTTCCATCCGCAGCTTCAGCGAGATTGCCGAGCTCATCGCCGAAGAGACAGCAAGCGCCAGCGATGTCTTCGCCGAAGCATTCACCGAGACCATCGACGGGTTCCGAATCGATGCCGGTGCCGATGTGACCGATGCCGCGATGCCCGACGCGTTGGAGGTGCAGCTCGCGACCGAAATGGTGGTGCGCACGCTTTTCGACGTGCTCCGAGACACCCGACTCGAAGGCCTTTCCGACCGGTTCGCCTGGGGCATCGTGCAGGCGTTCCATCGCGTCGCGGGGCAGATCGAGGCCGAAGCCGATCGGGCAGCGCTCCGGGTCAAGGAGCTGATCCGCGATTCCGATGGCAGCGAGGTGATGACCGCCGAACTCGAGGAAGCACAGCTCGCCTGTCAGTCGCTCGACGAAGCGCAGGAAGCGGCCGCCTGCATCCGCGATCACGCCGCCGCCACCTATCATGCCGAGACCGGGCGACCCTGGTCCACCCCGCGCGGATCGCTCGTGTCGAGCAAGCGGACCGCGTCGGTGGTGGCGGCGTCCGATTTTCTCGCCGCGCGCCGCCAGCGCCGGATCGACGCGCATGCGCCGCAAGGGCCGGTGGTGATCTTCTCGGGCGGGCAGGCCTGGGAGGATCATCGCCAGCTGACCGACGCGCTCGACGGGATCAAGCAGCGCGTGCCGGCGATGGTGTTGGCGACCACCGCGCAGAGCAAGGGCTGCGATGCCATCGCGGCATCCTGGGCGGCGCGGACGGGAACGCCGCTTATCGCGTTCACGCTCAACCAAAGGCTTGGCCAACGCGCCGGATTCGCGCGCAACGAGCAATTGCTGGCCTTGAAACCAATCGAGGCGCTGGTCTGCGAAGGATCGGGGTTGCAGTCGCACCTCGCGCGCCTAGTGCGGGCGGCGGGGGTGCCGGCAACGTTCTTCAGGCTGGATGGCCAGCGTCGCGCTGCGGCGTGAGGCGAGGAGACCGGTCCGGGCTACCGGGCCGGTCTCTTCTTTTTTTGAAGGGGGGAAGTCGACCGCGCTCAGGGACCCCCGCCGGGGCCCGTCGCGCGGTCGATGCGGTGCCGCTGCGCGACACCGGCCGTCTGCGCGCGGCTCCGCCGTGCTCGCCGCAGGGACGCCCCTGCGGGGCGAGAATTGCTTATGATGAAGTCGCCGGCAAGGCCTTGAGCGCGGCGACAGCGGCAGATCCGCCGGCGCGGACGGCATGGTTGAGCAAGTCGCGAAACTCGCGCTCGCCGAGCCGTTCGACCGGGATGTCGGCGAGCATCGAGCCGTAGCGTTCGCGCAGGTTGCGGCGCACGTTATTGGCTTCGTCGGCAAGCGCGCGCTGGCGTTTGTCGAGGTCGGCGAGTTTCTCGCGGTCGGTCAATTTGGGCATGTCGAACACTCCAGTCGAACGTCTGCCCGCCACGTTCAATTTTGCATGGCTCGGGAGCAGTCGCAATGGCGATGAAGCTAGAGCCGGCTGGCGCCGGCGACAGAAAAAGCTGCCCCTGCGGGGGCGCCACGCCCTTGCCAGGTCGAGGCGACGCAGCGCGGCAAGGCGCTGCGAAAGGAGCACGCACGCGCAAGGCGTTTGTAATGCACCGTACGCACGGGTGCTGCAGCGCTGAAATCCCCGCGAATCCGCCAGATCATCGCGTCACCAAAGGTCTGACGGGTCTTCGGAATATGGTGCGATCGTCGGACACGCCGCTGTGGCCCGACTACTAAGCGACTGAACGAGCTCGTCATCCCGTGTCGGACAACGTCCGTCACCACAAATCCTTGAGATTACTCGCTCAATTTGCTAGAAGGCCTGTGCTTCATCACGCGCCAGCGACGGACAGGATCCGTTATGGCTCGTATTACCATCCGCCTCGAGGACGCGATGCTCGACCGCCTGGTCGATCGTGCGCGTGCGAGCGGCACCACCCCCTCCGCCTATATCCGCGACCTCGTCGACCGCTTCGAAGGCACCGATCCGGCTGGCTACCATGCCCGGTTCGACGAACTTCACGCGACGTCGATCCAGACGCTTGCGATCCTCGCTTCATCCGTCGGCAAGCGGGCGCCCGAGCTCCTCGAACAGGGTCTTGCCGAAGCCCGGCGGCTGCTCCGCGAACGGGACTTGCTCGATCCGGAGCAGGACCCATCATGAGCATCTTCCGCAACGATACGCTGGGCTCCTGGACGCGCGGCGGGCAGGCGATCGTCCACAACGTCCGCATGACCACGCAAGTCTTCTACCAAACCGTTTTGGCGGGCCTGATCATCTGGCTGCTTGGGGTCGGCTGGTACGCGTTCGAAGTCTCGACGGCCTATGAGCGGTTCGTGCTCGCGAAGCTCGCCCAGGCGGCGATCATGGGGGACGCGGTACCAGGCAACGCTACCCCGATCCTGTTCGAATCGCCGACCGGGCAAGCATATTGGACCAACCCCGAAACGCTGATGACCTCGACGGTCGCCAAGGCGACGCTGCGCTCTTTCGAATCCTATCTTTTGCACGGTGCGGCGATCTCGGGCGCGTTCACCTCGCTGATGCTGGGCTGGGCCTGGTTCTACTTCACTCGCATGGGACGGGGACTTGGCTCGAACCAGTTCCTGCGCGGGGCACGGTTCGGCAGCGCGCGCGCTGTCCGGCGAGCGCTGTGGCGCCATGCGCGCGGCAGCTTCGCGATCGGGGGCGTACCGATGCCTGACGCGTTCGAGCCGGAGCATATCCTTATCTGCGGGGCGCCCGGGACGGGGAAGACCAACATCATCGTCAAGATGCTTGCCGGGATCCGATCGAAGGGCCGGCGCGCGATCGTCTACGACACCGCCGGCACGTTCGTTGAGAAGTTCTACCGACCGGGCGTCGACGTCCTGCTCAACCCGCTCGATCGGCGTGCCGACCGCTGGAGCCCGTGGGTCGATGTGCCCCGGGACTATCATTACGATCAGATTGCGGAGTCGACGATCCCCGACAAATCGGGTGACCCGTTCTGGGCGAAGTCGGCCCGCGGCACGCTGGTCGCCGTGCTGCGCAAGCTCGCCCGGCTTGAGCGCCCGCTGATCTCGATCCTGCTCGACACTTTGCTCCGCTCGAAGCTCAAGGACCTCGCCGTTTTCGCGCAGGGAACCGACGCCGCGGCCTTCATCAGCCTTGAGGGGGAGCGGACATCGGCTGGTATCCAGGCCGAACTCGCCTCGGTGATGCGCAGCTTCTCTTATCTTGACGATACCGAGGATGGCCTGTCGATCCGCGACTGGGTGGCGAACGAAAAAGACGACAGCTGGCTGTTCATCACCGTCAAGGCCGATCAGCTGCCATCGCTGCGGCCGCTCATCACCGTTTGGCTCGATATCGCGATCTCCGCGATCATGAGTCTGTCGGCCGACCGCAACCGACGGCTTTATTGCGTGATCGACGAGCTGCCAACGCTGCAGAAGCTGCCATCGCTCTCCGATTTCCTCGCCCGCGCCCGGAAATATGGCGGGTGCGGCATTCTCGGTTTCCAAAGCTACCCGCAGCTCGAGGCGACCTACGGCATTCAGGATGCCGCGGCGATCACTGGCTATTGCTCGACCTGGGTCGCGCTGCGCGCCAACGATACCCCCACTGCCAAACATGTCAGCGAAAATCTGGGACAGGTCGAGCAGATCGAAGCCAATGAAGGCATGTCGTACGGTGTGAACGACATGCGCGACGGCGTGAACCTGTCGCGCATGCAGGTGACCCGGCCGCTGGTGCTCCACACCGAGGTCACCAATCTCCCCAACCTGACCGGCTATCTGCGTTTCGGCCGCAATCTACCCGTGGTGCGGTTCCAGGACCGCTATAACGATCTCCCCACGATTTCTGCCGGGTTCGAGGAGCGGACCAATCCGCCGCTGAGAATGGGCGATGGTGCTGCATCGTCGGCATCGCCCCCGGCAGCGGAGGTGCCAAAGCAGGTTGCGAAGCGAAAAGGTCGGCGTGCCGACGAACGCGGCCCCGAGTTACCGCTGGACCTAGTCGTTGGCATCGACCCCATGGCTGGCGTCGCAGCGGACACGGCTTCACCGACCGATGCGGCGTCATCTGCGGCCCTTGACTCTCCTACAGTGGTAGAGGGTATTGGCGACACCCCGCCGAAACTGACCCTTTACGGCAAGCCGGCAGGGCTGCGGCTTCATCAGCATGCGCGCCGCGACGGCGCGCGAGATGCGGCGAGACCGGCATGATCCATCCCCGACGCCTCAAGGGCTCGGCCGGCAACATCGCGCGATATTATGCGGTCGGCGACTATTATTCCAAAGGCGCTGACGAGCACTCCGAATGGGGTGGCCGGATCGCGGTCGACCTCGGTCTTACAGGCAGGGTCGAACCAGCCATGCTTCAGCAGCTTCTGGAAGGCCGCGTCGATGGCCAGCAACTCGGTCGGCAGCGCCGGGAGGGCGGGATCGAGCACCACCCGGGTTGGGACTTCGCGGTCAATGCGCCCAAATCGGTGTCGATCATGGCGCTGGTGTCAGGCGATGAACGGATCATTGCGGCCCATGAGCGCGCCGTAGACACGGCGCTGGACTATCTCGAGGAGCATGCCTTGCTTCGCCATCGCATGAATGGCGAGATCGTTCATAAGGTGACTGGCCGGCTGTTGTTCGCCAGGTTCACCGAACACGCCTCACGCGAACTTGACCCGCATCTCCACACCCATGTGGTTGTCCTCAACATCACCAACCGCGAGGAGGGCGCGCCGATGGCGAGCCTGGAAACGCGCGCGATGTTTGCCGAGCAGATGCCGGCTGGGCAGGTCTACCGCAACGAACTGGCGTTCGCGCTGCGCGAGCACGGCTACAGTCTCCGTGCCGATCCGCGGACCGGCCTGTTCGAGATCGAAGGCGTGCCCCGCGATCTGATTGCGGCGATGTCGCAACGCGCCGAACAGATCGATGCGCATGCGCAGGAGCATGGCTTGACGGGGCAGGCTGCACGCCGGGTCTCCTTTTACGAGACCCGCGCGGCCAAGGAGAAGGTTTGCCTCGACGACCTGCAGGCGCGATGGGCGGCGAGGTCGGCGGCGCATGAGCCTGCGATCGAGGTGGCCCGCCGGAGTGCCGAAGCGCAGAGGGAGACGGTCCTGGCGCCTACCGCAGCGGTTTCCGCGCGCGCGATGCTGTTCGGGCTACGGCAGGCGGAGGGCAAGGAGGCCGTCAACAATCTCGGGCGGATGTTGCAGCTGGGGCTCGCGTCTCATCTCGGCGAGGTCAGACTGGCCGATATCCGGCCTCACATCGAGGCCCAGACCGAGCGGCGCAGACTGCTGAAGACCCGCGGGAAAAGCGGCGATGAGGTTCATACACGGGGGCGGACATCGCGCCGGACTGCGCGGCTTGAACTCGCGCTTTCCGACCATCTGGCTTTGGCGTTGGAGGACGCACGGCCGCTCGCAACTGTGGAGCGATTGAGGGAAGCAAGCAAAGCTGGTGGCCTGACTCCAGGACAAGAAGCGGCACTTTTGCATCTCGGTTCTTCAAGCGACCGCGTCACGGGCCTTCACGGCGTGGCGGGCGCGGGCAAGTCGACGCTCGTCCGCACGCTTCGTGCCGCCGCCGGTTCCCACGCGATGTTCATCGCCGTCGCGCCGACCTCGTCTGCTGCCGCCAACCTCGGGGCCAGTGCTGGAATCGAATCCCGCACCGTCGCCAGCCTTCTGGCCGGCGGTGGCCATGGCTTGGGCGCGAGCCATGTCATCGTGCTCGATGAAGCCGGGCAGCTTGGCAATCGGCAGGCGCTGCGACTTCTTGAGATCAGTCGGGCTTCGGGTGCCAAGCTGATCATGCTTGGCGACAACAAACAAACTGGCGCCATCGAGCAGGGCAAGCCGTTCTGGCTGATGCAGAAGCTGGGACTGCCCAATTCGGATCTCGCCGAATCGGTCCGCCAGGAAACGCGCGCCATGAAGGCGGCGGTCACTCAAGCGCGAGCAGGAAACTATGCTGGATCACTCGCCAATCTTGATCGAGTCGTCGCTGGCGAGAACGCGAGCGAACTCGCGCGTGGTCTGGTCCGTGAATGGACGCGTCTGAAGCCCGTGAGCCGCACGAACACCAACATTCTGGTGCTGGAAAACGCCACGCGGCTGGTCGTGAATACCGAGGTGCGCAAGGCACTCAAGGCCGAGGGCGCGGTTGCCGCGGAGGACACCCGCATTGAGATTCTCGCGCCGGCCGGCATGAGCGATCAGGAGAAGCATTTCGCGCGCTTCTACACCGCAGGCCAGGTCCTCGTTTTCTCGCGCGACAATGCCCGGCTCGGCATCGCCCGAGATGCCGAATACCGCGTAGCAGGCGTGGCGCGCGACGCGACTGGTCGCCATCATGTCCAGCTCATCGATGCGCACGGCCGCGTCATCCGTTGGGATCCGCGCCTGGGCCGGGCTTCGCAGGTCAACGTCTTCCATAGTGAACAGCGGGACCTCGCCGCAGGCGACCGCATCCAGTGGCGGCTCGTCAATCGCGAACTCGGCCTGCGCAACGCCGAGCGGGGCACCATCAAGGAACTGCGCGGGAACCTAGCCACGATTCGGTGGGACAGCGACGGGCGGAAGCAGGACATCGATTTGGGACGGCACAAAAGCTGGGACCACGGCTATAGCGAGACCGTCTACTCGGCCCAGTCGAAAACCTATGATCGGGTCTACGTGCTCGCGCCGGTCAACTCAGCGCTCGTGACCGGGCAGAATTATTACACCGCGATCACCCGCGCCCGGTTCGGCGTGAAGCTGTGGACCGAGGATCAGCGGCGGCTGGTCGATAAGCTGGAGCGGCGCTCGGGCGAAAAGTCGTCTGCCTTGGAGGGGCTTGGTCGCCTCGGTCGCGACACGGTCCGAGAACGCTTGCAGCGGCATGGCGACACGCTTGGCAGCATGCAACGGGACATGCTCCGAGAGCGCGCAGAGAGGCGGGCGCTAGCGCCGGGAAAGTCCGAGCGGCAAGCGCTCCGGTCTGGGGGCGTGGCGGTATTTTTAGCCTCCAAGGCTGCTTCGGGGATCGGGTCGATCGATCGCTGGCTGCAATCGCTCATCAAACTTTCGGACCTCACACCGTCCCGCGACTCCAGCAGCGACCAGCAAGCCAGCTCGGCTGCCTTCGACCGGGGGTCCGGGCATGATCGATAGGCGCATCTGGGGGCATGCTTGCGCTTGGGCGCTGGCGATGACGCTGACGGTCGAGGACGCAAGCGCGTCGGGACGTCGCGATCCTGCCGGCGAACGCCGAATTGCGGCTTGCATCAAAGCGGCTGCCGAAGGCCGTCCTTGGCTCGAAACGACGCTCTGGGGCCTTCGTGACCAGGAGGGTGGCTGGATCGGCGCGGAGTTGCGCAATCGCGACGGGAGCCACGACCTCGGCCCTCTTCAGGTCAATAGTTGGTGGGTCTCGCGGCTGGCGAGGATGACAGGGAGGTCTGCGGCAGATGTTCGATCGTGGCTCAGATACGACCCCTGCTTCAACGTGCAGGCTGCTCGCTGGATACTTCTCACTGGCCTCCAGACGACGCGCAATTATTGGCTGGCTGTCGGCGCCTACCACAGCCCGACCGCACACCGTCGAAAGCGCTACGCGCTCGCTGTCGCGCGCCATATCCATGCTCGGTCTGTACGCCGACCCGCCGACCGTAAGCCGGGGCGGCGATGACCGCCCGCATGCGCCGAGGCAAGGCTCCTCGCTCGGGAGCGCGCCTTACGGGAGGTGTCCTGTCGATCGAACAGGCGCGGCCGCGCGCTCACGTGGCTCGTCGGGATAAGTTCTCCGAAGCTCTTGTCGCAGATGCGGTCTCCGTTCTCGAGAGACGCTTGGGTCGTCACGTGGGACCAGAAGAGGCTCGCATATATCTCGGCAGGCTCGCCGACCTCATGAGCATGATCATCGACTGGCATGCGATCGGAAGCGCTGCCGACACGATCTGCACGTCCAACCTTGAAGCCGACGCTTCAGGCGATAGTGTTTCGCCAACCTGACCCTCACGCGGTCATGGAGTTGGAGAAAAGCGGGGCAGTTGCGGGTGTCCGATTTATCGGTCGAGGTGCAGCGCTCAGGAAGGTGACAGGTAATGGCTCGGCCGAGAAAACCGAAACAGCCGCGTGATGCGCGGGATTGCGGCAGAACGGGCGCGGCTGCGGTTCTATATGCTCGGGTATCAACGCCCGAACAGGAGCGCGAAGGCTTCTCGATTGATGCGCAGCTCAAGTTGATCCGCGACTATGCGGTGAACCACGGCCTGCACATCAAACGCGAATTTGTCGATATCGAGACTGCGAAACGTTCTGGCCGCACCCAATTTCAGGAGATGCTCGCGTTTCTGAGAAGCCATGGAATCCGCCATGTCCTGGTTGAGAAAACGGATCGCCTCTATCGCAACCTCAAGGACTGGGTAACGCTAGACGGGTTCGATATCGAAATTCATCTGGTGAAAGAGGCTAGCGTACTTTCCCCGGATTCGCGGTCTTCGGAAAAGTTCATGCACGGGATCAAGGTCCTGATGGCGAAGAACTACATCGACAATCTTTCCGAAGAGACCCGGAAGGGCATGCTGGAGAAGGCTCAGCAGGGCATCTGGCCGTCGAAGGCGCCATTTGGATATGCCAATTGCATCGGGCCAGCGGGCAAGAAGATCATCGTCCCTGACCCCGTTTCATCGCCGGTGGTCGCGAGGCTGTTCGAATGGTTTGATTCCGGCGACTATTCACTCAAGTCCCTTGCGGCACAGGCTGCGACACATGGTTTCCTGAGCCCACGGACCGGCAAGCCGTTCAACGTGAGCAGCATTCACAAGATTCTTCGTAGTCGGCTCTACGCCGGTTCGTTCGAATGGAATGGGAAAATATATCCCGGCTCTCACGAGCCGCTGGTGAGCCAGGAGATGTGGCACGGCGTTCAGGAGATTCTCGACGGCCGCAGCATCAGCAATGCGAACCGGTCGGACAAATTGCGGTTCGCCTACACTGGTCTCATCACATGCAGCCATTGCGGCTGCGCGGTAGTCGGACAGGTTCAGAAAGAAAAATACGTCTATTACCGCTGCTCGTGGTTCAAGCAGCGTTGTCCCGAGCGGTTTGTCCGCGAGGAGGCGTTGGGCGAGCAATTTGCTGCTGAGCTTCGGCGGCTGCGCATAGACGATGAGATATTCGGTTTGATGCAGAGGGCCGTTCGAGAAACATATCAAGACAAGAATCGCGAGCGACATGAGCTGATTGTCCGACTCGGTGGCGAGCTTGCCAGGCTCCAGCATCGGCTCGACACGCTCTACGTCGATCGCCTCGACGGTCGCATCTCGACCGAGACGCACGACCGAATGGCCGCCACTTGGCGCGAGGAACGCGAGCGGTGTCAGCGACAGATCGACACATTGCATGTCGCTGAAGACAGTCTTGTCGACGACGGACTGGCCCTGCTCGATTTGGCCAGAGCGATGCATAAGAGTTTCACTTTGCAGCCATCTGAGCTGAAAAGTTCGGCGCTGAATCTGTTAGTTTCGAACTGCACATGGGGGAACGGCAAGCTCAGTCTAAGCTTCCGCCAACCATTTGATCTTCTTGTGCAAAATGGCCCCGATGGGGCTTCCGAAGACCGGGCAAAAAGCCCGTCTCCGGAAGATCATCCCGCTTGGCTCCCTGAGTTCGAACCGAATTGCATTGCTAACCCCCTAAAAATAAACGGCTGGTTGTGTGATGAGGCTGGCGAGTGCCCCCAAAAGCGCCCCCTGATCGGGGCTTCAGCCGTCGTCGATCGCGCGCGCGCGGGTGAGCTTCCACGCCTCGTAATCGCTCTCCCACCAGCCGATTCGATTGCCGCTGAGCTTGCGCTTCGGCGGGAATTCCCCGCGGCGATGCATGCGGTTGATCGTCGGCTTCGACAGACTGCTGTCGGCGACGATGTCCTTCATGCTGAGGAAGCGGCCGCGCGGCGCGTCGGCCGCGGGCGCGATCGGCGCCTGGTTCATGCTGGGTCTCGCTGTTCGAGTTGACGGATGATGGCCGACGGGACGCCCGCGTCGGCGAGGGCCTGCCGATATGCAGCGCGCATGGCGGCCGTGAGCTGGTTGCCGCCGGTAGCAAAGCGCCGCGACAAATCAGTCAGCGCCTGGTCCTCGGCCGCGGCAAGGGCCACGACTGCTGCGGCGGGCGCGCGGTGCGGCCAATGCAGAGGACCGCTCATCGGCGAGCCTGCCATTCGGCCCAGGCGGCGCCGTGTTCTTTGCACAGGTCCTTGTCGGGCGCCGGCGATGTCGTGCAGCTGCTGCAGATGTAGCGATCGCAGGTTCCGCTGCGCCGCGTCGGCACCTTCCAGTCGCACTGGAGCGTCGCGCGCTTGCCGCAGGCGCAGCGTCGGGTGGGGCTGCAGACGATCGCCGCGCCGGCGCCGGGAACGGTGACGTGCTGGCAGGGCATCAGGGCGCAAGCTCGAGCTGCAGCTGCGCTTTTCCCGCCGGCACTCCGCCTTCGCTAAGCAGGGGAAGGGCTGCGTATCGGACGATGCCGAATACAGGATCGCGCATCGTGATCGTGACGCGCTCGGCCGGTCGACCGCGCACCTGCGATCGTTCGATCTTGAGGCTGTGAGTCTCACCCGTTGCCGAGCAGACCACGTGACCTGCTTCGACCCGATCAATTTTCAGCCAGAAATATGGATACGGCGCGTTGAGGCTGACCCCATCGAGCAGGACCGTGTCCGCCTCGGCGAAGGTTCGTTTGTAGCGGCCGCAGATAGTACCCATCAGGCGGCAATCCCGGTGGTGTGAGGCAGCGGCTGCCTGGACATCGACAGCGTGAATCCAAGCCGACGTTCCGTTTCGACGTACCGGCGATAAAGGCTTGGGTTGAGGCGCGCTGCGGTGGTGAGGTCTTGCCGGCTCGCCATGATGCAAAAGCAGCATGAAAGACGCGTCATCCCGGCACGGTAAGCCCAGTGCGGTTTCTCCCCCGCACCCGCAATCGTGGAGAACACCTCTGCCTCGCTAAGATCGAATATCGGCTTCCAATGAAACCACTCTCGACCAGCCTTGCTGCCACGGCTGTAATGGGTGAATGGAACCTGACGCCGACGACTGGCACTCTCTGCGGCACGAATGCCGAAGCATTGGACGATCAGTCCACCGAACTCGGGATGATTGCGGAGGTAGCGCCGGAGCTCTCGCTCGATCGGGTCACGCTTAAGATCCGAGGTGCACTGCCGATTGCCGGCAATCGGAAATCGCCCGTTCTTCTCGACCATTTCAAAGAACGTCTTCGGGGCTTTGGCGAAAATTGTTGGTGTCTCTCCGACGGTCGCCTGGATGTGCTCGATCACGCCACCCCATTCGACGTCCGGAAGCACAGCATGAACCACCAGCAACTGGTGCGGCGGGATCATCGCGCGCAGCTTTATGAACATCGCTTGGCTGTCTTTGCCTGCGCTGTGATTGACGACGAAGAGCGCGCCGCGCCCGATGAGCGTCTGGATGGACGGCAGGTTCATGACGGCTTGGTCCTGGCGCGGTCGACAGCGATCTGGGCGAAGCGCCAATCGTGCTGAGCCTGCTCCTGCAGCGCCTGAGCGTCGGCGCGGGTGCCACCAAGCAACTTTTCCAGCAGATCAACTGGGGTGAAAGCGGCGAAGGCGACGCCGCGAGGATTGGCACAGACGGCCGCAAGGCGGTCGCGATCGGCGCGGGGGCGAGCGGCGGCGCTCACAGCATCCCGCTCCCGACGCCGCCGAGCGTGAACGCGTGATCGGCGCGGCGCAGCGGGCGGACCTCGACGAGGCGTGCACCCTGTTGCAGCCTTTCGAGCTGCTGCTCGAAGGTGAGCGGCGGGGTCCAGGGCTTACGGTTGTCGCGCCGCGGCGGTGGTGCGGCGACCGGGGCAGGCGGCCTTGCCTTGCCACGCGCGGGCGCCGGGGCGGCGACCGCAGCTGGCGGCGTAGGCGCGGGCTGCGGGCTGGGCACCGTGCCGGCGAGCGGATGATATTTCGTCCGCTTGCGTTGGGGTGGGGGCGTTTCGCCGGCGATCACCGCGGCCACGCGCGCGATCGTCAACGGCTGTGGGGCTTCCGCCCGCTGGATATTGTTGATCCACGTCCAGGGATCAGGCGAAAGCAACCGCGCTACCGTCGTCAGCGAGCGGTCGGTCGAGATGCCGTACACGCGCAGCGCGTCGATCAGCTGCTCGCCGGTGGGGTTTTCAGGGAGGGCGGTCATCGCTGCAGCCCCGCTGCTGCGAGAATCAGATCGAACCCGGAGCAGAGCTCCTCCGGGTTGCTCGCCTGCCGATCGATCCCTTGTTTGAGCACTGCGGCAAAATTCGTCGCCGCGGCGAGCCGTGCCGCCGGATCGATGCCCACCAAGCCCATGCCCAGGGCAACGCGGTTCACGCCTTCCGCGAACATGGCAATGGCGGCGGACTGGGCCGAATAGGGGATGCCGCCGGCGAACGCGATTCCCATGCGGCGCTTCAGCATCTCGCTGAAGTCTTCGCTCAGAAGGCTCGCCATCTCGCGGGCCATTTCGATCTTGCGGTCCGGGCTCATGCCAAAGCCCCTTCAAGCTCTGCGTCCGCGGATACGGATGCCGCTTCGAACCGCAGCGCCGGGTGGACCCAGCAGACGCGGGTGAGGGCGCGGGCGACGGGGGCGATCGTCTCAGCCGCCTTCATCGTGCCGAGGTTGCGGCGGGTGGCTTCGTCGACGTGCGGCGTGGCGAGCTCGACGCGCGTGGCGCGGGGGAGCAGCTCGACGAACGTCTCGTCGGGCGCCCAATAGCCGCGGAACGCCTCGTCGTCGGCGATACCGAGAAGCTGGGCGAGGCGATCGTGGATGGGCAGGCGGTAGCCGTCGAGGTTGGCGGTCTTGGTCAGCGCGGTCGCGGCGACAATCGCCGCGGCGCATTCCTTCCACTCGTCGCGCTCGCCACGGAAGGCGTCGAAGGCGTCAGCCTCGTCGGCCAGCTGGATCGCGGCATGATCGCGAAACACGCCGAGCATGGCGGTCCAGAAGCCGTGCGCCGGCGTCGCCTCGACCGCCGCGCGGACGGCCGGGATCATCGCCATCGGCGGCGAATCCTCGGCACGGTGGAGGGTGCGGACGCCGAGCGTGCGATTGTGGTGGTTGCCGAGCTCGGCGCGCAGCAGGGTGAAGATCAAGAAATCGTGCGCGATGCCGGTCGCGCCGTCCTCGATCATCGCGGCGCGCATGACTTCGCGACGGATCGCGCGGACGATCTGCACGCCCTGCGCGCTGAAGGCATATTCCTCGCGGGCAGCGGCGTCGGCCTGCTGCTGGATCTGGCTGCCGATATTGGCGCCGACGGCGCTGCCGCCCAGATCCCGCGCGGGCTTGGCGATCTCGCCGAGCGAAACCGGCCGCGCGGGCTCGGGCGGCTTTTCGGCGGCGCGCTTCGCCGCGTGACTGGCCCACCACCAGCGCGTTTCGACGGCGCCCGATTCCTCGATCACCAGTGTGGCGTAGATGTCGCCGGCGGGCAGCAGCACAGGGCGGCTGTCCTGCAGCTGCTGCAGCTCAGCGGCGTGCGACTCCGCCTCGAGGTCGATCGCGGCCTGCTCGACCGGATCATCGATGCGCCGGCGCCGATCGGCGAGCTCGAGCAGCTCGTCATCGAGAAACTGCGCGCGCTCGGCCTCGTCGCCGAGCAGCGGTTCATGGTCGGGCGAAAGCTCGAGATCCCGATCGACGCCGCCATGGCGCGCGCGCGGATATTCGGCGGCGAAGCGCAGGTCGTCGCGGGCGGCGCGGCGGCGCAGCGTGGCGCGGACCGATTCGATGCGAGCCTCGGCGAGCTCCCGCAGCAGGCCCGGCCGGTCGACGCGGCCGCGATGCTCGGCGGCGTCGGCGAACAGGTCGAGCTCGAAGGCGCCGCCGGCGTCGCGGAACGCGCGCTCGCCGACGAAGCGCAGCAGCTTCTCTTCGTCGTGATCGCCGACCTTGAGCAGCCGCCGGATGTGATCGGACGTCCGCTCGAAGCTCGGCCGATGGCGGAACGCCTCCCATGCCGCCAGCTGCAGCTTGTGATCCTCGGTCGCGGCGAAGGCCTTGGCCTGGTCCTGGCTGATCTCGCCTTCGACATAGGCGGTGAATATCGGCTCGGCGAGGTTGGCCAGGCGCAGGTGTTGCTTGACCCACAGCTCGGTCTGGCCGGTAACATCGGCGATTTCCTCGATCGTCGCGCCGCGTTTGCTGGCGCGGCGCAGGCCCTCCATCACTTCCCAGGGCAGCAGGTCGACATGCAGCAGGCCGGCGGCGCTGGAGATCTCGAGCAGCTCGGCCTCGCTCGAGATGGTGCGGACGCTGGCGTCGATCGGCCAGTCGGCGGGCAACTCGCCGCGCGCGATCAGGTTCTGGATCGCGCGGAAGCGGCGGCCGCCGTCGAACACGCCGTGTTTCTTCGAGCCGCGCAGCGGGTGGACGGCGAGCGGCAGGATCAGGCCGACGCGCTTGATCGACGCCTCGAGCCCGTCGATGCTGGTGATCGCCCGCTTGTTCTTGCGCACGTTGTACGGGGACACGGCTAGCTCGGCCGCGACGAAGGTTCTAACCGTCATGGGCGTTCTCCGGGGTGGGACTGGAGGGCGTTGGCGCGCTGGCGGTGGGAGCCGCCGGCGCGCCGCTTCTCGAGGCGGTCAAATTGACCGACGAGGTCGGGATGGATCGTTTCGACGCGATCGCGGATGATGGAGGCTTCGTGTCCGAGCCTAAGCATGCGGCGGCGGAACCAGGTCACGTCGCCGACGCCGGTGAAATTTTCCTCCGCGCGCTCGGTCGCGGTCCAGAAGCGATCGACCGCCATCAGCTTCGCTCCTCGGGCGCGTCGATCGTCATGGTGTGGCCACAGCAGCGCGGCCAACCGAAGCGCAGCGCCGCGGCGGCATCGACCGCGCGGTTCGCGCCGCAGCGGCGGCACCACACCTGGCCGCGACGCAGCTTCGCGTGGCTGTTAGCGATGTGCTGGTGGAGGCCGATCATCACAGCACCACGAATTCGGCGATGTCGAATGGGTCGCCGGTGATCGTCCAGCGGCTCGTCTTGGCCGGCCATTCGTGCGTCTGGCCGTTGACCAGGCGCACGCGGACGCGCTTGTCGGCGACGACCGAGGGAAGGTGCCCAGGGTTGGGGCGGAAGCCGGCGGTCACTGCAGCGCTCGCTCGACGGCCGCCATTTCGCTGTCGAACACGAACAGACGAGGGGCGAGCGCCAGCGCCAGGGCGCGGTTGCCGCGCGAAGCGGCAGTCGCGAAGTCGCGCACGTCCTGCGGATCGAATTCACCGCGACAGGTCGGCACGTACCAGGCCGCCTCGTAAGCGGCATATTCGGGATCGACGTCGATCTTGAGGGCGATCTCAGTCGAGGCCGGCTTTTCCTCGCTCCACGCGATCGTGCCGCCGGCCTCGCGGACGGCCTCCTCGAGCGCGGCGCGGGTGATGTCGCCACACAGCATCATGATGCATCTCCCAGCTGGGCGTCGATCGACTGCAGGTCGGCGATCAGGCGCTTGAGCCCGGGGCGCGAGACGATCGTCACGATGCCGCGATCTGGGCCGAGCGCGATGAACTGGCTGAGCGCGACGCCGCCGAGCTCGGGCGCGGGCGCCCAGGCGAGCGCGATTCCGCGGCCGATCGGCGCGATCGCGCTAAACCCACTCGGGTTCGTCACGACGCACCGGCCGTCCTCCGGGCCGACGAGGATGTGCTCGCGCATCGGCGCCAGCGGCTCCACCGGCTGCTGCGGCGGGCAGATGTGATCGACCGGCCAGATCGGCGTGGCGACGAGGCGATCGATGGCTGCGCGGCGGCCGGACATCACTCGGCGTCCTCGAGCTCGTGCGCGCCGCCGCGGATGCCGCCGGCCTCGCGCCAGCGCGACACGCGCTTGGGCGTTCCCCAGCTCGATTGCGGGGCATAGTTGTGCAGGAAGCGCATGAGATCGGGCAGCCGGGCGAGGGAAACCTCGTCGGCGCCGGTGGCCGCGTTGAGCAGGTCGTTCCGGAAAACGTGCGTCAGGAACGAACCCGTGCCGTGCCCTTCCAGCACATGGTTCAGGATGCCGCCCCAAAGATGATCAGGGACGAGCGACTTGCCCTCGGCGAGCTGCGCGGTGACGTCATCGACGGCGCTGTCGTAGCGGGCCATCACGCCATCCCCAGCGCGGCGCGATAGGTTTCGAGCAGCGCGTCCTGCTCATCGAGCTGGTGCTTCTCCATCTTCCGCAGGCGGATGACGGTGCGCATGATCTTGGCGTCGAACCCGGTCGCCTTGGCCTCGCCATAGACATCCTTGATGTCATCGCTCAGGCCCTTCTTCTCTTCCTCGAGGCGCTCGATGCGCTCGATCAGCAGGCGCAGCTGCTCGGCGGAAATGGAGTCGCTCACTGAGGCAGCCCTCCGATGATGACTGCGGCGCCGGCGCCGATGCCGGCGACGTCGAGGAAGAAGATGACGAGGCCGCCCAGGCCGAAACCGACGATCAGGCGCAGCGCGACGGCGCCGAGATCCAGCGCGGCGGGATCGTCGCTGCAGCACGGGCAGTCGGCGGGGTGCAGCTCGAGCGGTCGGCGGGGCTGATCATGCGCCACGGCGGTCCTCCTGTTTGAGCGCCCAGAGCAGGGCAGCGATGATGAGTGCGACGGCGACGGCGATCACCGCGATCGCGGGACCGAGGCGGCCGTTGAGGGTGAGCGCGATCGCGACGCCGGCGGCGATCGCCGCGGCGTGTGTGGCGCGGACGGCGTGTCGGGTGCGGCTGCTTCTCACGCCGCGGCGCTCCCGAGCTGGTCGTTGACCGGGACGTTGGCCGGTGGCGGGGTTTCTTCGCCGGCGTCGCCGTCGTCGGGGCCACAGGCGGTGCACAGATCGACCTCGTCGTCGCGCCAGCCGCACGTCGCGGCGGGCCATCCCTCGACGCAGGCGTCGTTCTCACTGCACGCGCAGGTGCGACACAGGCGCGGCGCGTTCGACAGAAGCGGCGAGCCAGCGCGCATGTCGATCAGGCGGATCAGCACGTTTGGATCGAAGCGGAACGAGCCGAGCTCGGTCGCTTTGCGAAGCGCGGTGATGACACTGTCGTCGATCGGCGTCAGATCCGCCTCGATCGACTCGAGCATCGCGGCGCGCGTCGCCAGCGGGACGCTGGGCACCGTGCCGAAGATCGCGGCGACGTCGTCGATCGACAGGCACTGCGCCTCGCGGCGTTTGCGCAGATAGGTTCCGGGCGAGGGCAGATCGTCGGGCATGGGCTGATCCGATCGGGCAGCAGAAAACCGCCTTCGCGGGCGCACCTGCGAAGCGGAGGGGTTCGGGCTGAAGGGTGGGGTGCGGTTGCTATGACCCGCGGCGGATCACGGGGGCTGCTGCTGCGCCTCGAGCATGGCCTGTGCCGCGCCGATCGCCTGGGTGATCTTGGCGACGGACTGCTCGGCCTCGCGAACGAAGTTGCGGAGCTCGACCGCGCCGGCGCCGTCGCAGGTGGCTGCGGCGAGCGCGGCATGGGCTTCGCCAGCCTCCTTCAGGACCGGCACGGTCAGGCGGCGCAGCTCGGCGCGATCGGAGAAGCGCGCCGCGTTGCGCGCGTCGATCATCAGGCCGAGCGTCTCATAGAGCGGCCGCTCGCCGGTGAGCACCTGGTGCTCGTCGTCGAGCGCGAGCATGTCCTGGCAGGTCAGGCGGTAGCGGTTGTCGGGATCGCTGAGGCTGCGGAGATAGTCGGCGCCCCGGCTGGTGACCTCGGCGGCGCGCTCGATGCCGATTCGGCCGAGGACCTTGTACAGCGCGTTCTCGATCGAGAGGGGCGGGCGGGCCTTTGTCATGCCGCGCATCCCGTCGCCGATCGTGGCAGATCGCGGGCGGCCAAGCTGATAAAAGAAGTGCGGGGCGCCGGTGGCGTAGAACCGACGCCCCGCAGGGCACGCGTTACAGGGCAGACGGCGGCGTCGGCCCGGGCGGCGGGAAAAGGGGAAAATCCGCGGCACGGGAATCGGCCGGACTGCCAGCGACCGATGGGGGAAAGCGATGAAGGGGGGCCTTCGGGGGCGCGCTGCTTGGGAAGTGGCGCGCCCCGTCCGGACGTGGCGGCGGAAACACCGATGCGCCGCCGGGAGAAATAGAAGGCCGGGCGCTTCACTCGAAGACCCATTGAGCAACGAGCAGGATCGCCATGAGCGTGACGCCGACAAGAGCAATAACGGCGAGGATCGACGGATAGGCGGCGACCGCGGCGGCTTCTTCGGACGCGATCTCGCGCACGAGGAGCTGCTGCTCGGGGGTGAGCGGTGAGCCGGTCATGTGCGGACGCCCTCAAGCTGGTCGCGAGTGGGGGCAGGCGGCTGCGCGGCAAGCTGCGGCGGGTAGATGTCGGGACGCAGCTGCTCTTTCGGCACGCCGGTCTCGCGCTCGATAGCTTGGGCATCGACCGGGGGGACGGGCCGACCATTCACAACCCAGTCGTTGACGGTCTGTTGAGGACGCCCGATTTTGCGAGCGAGCGCAGCTTGCGAGCCTGCAAGGCGTACAGCGCGCTTCAACGGCGATTCGGATGGCATGGCTACCGACATGTCGGATGTGCTAACCGAACTTTCGGTAGGGTGTCAATCGACTCATCGGAATATTCTTCTACCGGCGATCCGGTAGGGTGTGGCGCATGACATTAGGCGAGCGCATCGAAGGGCGTCTTTCAGATCTCGGCATGACACAAGCTGAGCTCGCGCGCCGCGCGAAGGTGCCGCAGACAACGATCAATAGCCTGATCCGGGCGCCCTCCCGTCGCTCGTCACCTCATCTGCTGAAGATCGCTCGCGCACTCCATACTACGCCGGCATTCCTCACGGGTGAGGTCGACGACCCCACCGCAGATGCGCCGGAGTCGCCAGCGCTGACCGATGATCAATCCGAGCTGCTCGGGTTTTTCGATCGATTGAGCCGGGCCGACCAGCAGGCATTGCTTCAAATCGCGCGGTCGATGGGCGGCGGCGAGCCCGATCCGCCGCGCCGACTTCACGCTGACGCTACGGCATCCAAGGGAGAATGATCCAATACGGATGCAAATCGCTTGGACTTTTACTTAACCTTCCCAAGGCGATGACAGCTCTTCCTGCCGAAACGGGGAGACGTCATGCGGGGAAAGCGAATGCGGCGGCGACGCCGAAGGTGAAGTATCGTGAGCTGGAACTGGTCGAATGCTTCCACCGCCTTAGCCGAGCGGAACAGGAAGCCCTCCTCCAGGTGGCCCGCTCAATGGCTAGGAACAAACCGGCGGCGATGCGCTGGCATGACGTGCAGCCGATCAGCTTCGGCGAGCGGAGACAAGGGGGATGGGGACAATGAAATTGGAGCGGCCGCATGGCGGCGCAGTGATGGCATGGGGCTGGGCTGCAATCGGCGTGGGCGCGGTGCTGCTGGCGATCGGACTGCTCATGCCGGTGCTCAGCGATGCGGGCAGTGCGGGTTATGGCGGCTATGGCTACAGGCCGCCGACGGTCAACACGTGGAAGTGGCCGATGACGCTGGTCGGGGGCGGGTTGGTCAACTTTGGCGTGTTGCTGGTCATCACCGGCTACATCGTGAGAGCGCTCTATTTCTTGCCGGGACGGAACGTTAGCTTGAACGATCTGGGGCCTGCCGCGCCGACGAACGCCGTCGGACCAACCCCGTCTAGTGCTGAGCGCATCGAGGACGAAAAGAAGACCGATCGGATCATGTGGCTTTTGCTGGGCGGGATCGGTGTGGTGTTCGCGGTGCTGTTCATCATCTTTGCGGCTCGTCAGTAGGGCAACACCGGACGCACGGCGCGCATTTGCAAGGAGGGTGGAGATGACCAAGCTGACGCGGCTCGGCACGATATGAAGCGGTTCGCGTGCACGAGTCTGTTGGCCGCTCTGCTAGTTGGATGCTCGTCGCCAGAAGACGCCCAGTTGCGAAATCAGGTCGCTGACCTACGGCAAAAACTGGAGGACCGCGAAGGTGAAGTCGCCAGTCTAAAGGCGGCGTTGAACGAAGAGATTGGTCGGCGTCGCGCTGCGTCGGCAGCAACGGCGGATCCGCCGAAGGACCGGGAGACGGAACCGTCCAGCCGCGAGGCGAAGGCCCGGCCTCAGCCAGCGATGTGCTACAAGGACTATTGCCCTTGCGAACCGCCGCAGGGTGGACCGGACACAGTCATATGCGACCAGCTCGAAGCAGGCATCGATGTTTCCATCGAAATGCTGATTGCAGGGCGCGGAATGCGGGAGGCCCGTCGGCAAATCTCGGAAGGCGACTACTAGCGATCTGAACAATTCCCGCTATGTTCCTGCGCGGGGAGGGTTTCCACTTGGGGACCGAGTATACTCTCGCGCCGGAGCGGGCGAACCTGAAGGTGAATGCCGTTGCGTTCATCGAACATCATTTCCTTCGCACCGGCGATGGCTGCAGCTTGCGCGAGCTGGCAGCCGCGCTGGGCCATATCCCGTGTGAGAAGGCGCGGCGGCTGGTGAAGCAGCTGGCCCGGGACGAGAAGATCCTGCGCTTTCCCGGCGTGCCGCGCGGGCTGTTGCCGATCGGCGAGCAGGCCCGCGCGCTGCAGCTGCTGCGCAAGGCCGGATACGTCATCAACCCGGGCAAGCTGGAGCTGGTGGCGCCGCCCGTGTCGAATTCGCCCCTGCCGGTGCCGATCGAGCTGGAGCACATTCCCGACATCGAGTTCGGCGGTGGGGTTCAACATGGCAGTGACGGGGCAGGGCGAAGGCCCGGCGGAGCATGACGCGCAGCGCCGCGAGCGCGAGCGCATCGAGCACCTGGTGCTCGAGCGGCCGCGGCCGCCGGCGCGATCGGTCGGCCGTGGCAAGTCGAAGCGCAGGATCCCGCACGAGCTGACGCCCGAGATCGAGCGCGTCGTGGCGATGCGCGAGGCGCAGCGCGGCCGACAGGGCACCCCGGAAACGCTGCACAAAGCCGAGCGCACGCGCCAGGGCGGCATTGAGCGCCTGTATCAGAAGGGCACGATCGACGCGGTGCAGAAGGCATCGGCCGAGCAGATCGCGGCGATCGCCGAGCGGATCCGCGCCGGCGCATCGGTCCGCACGATGAGCCTGGAAACGCGGATCGATCGCACGCCGATGTTCGACGCGCGGATCCGCGAATCGCTGGCGATGGTGCAGGCCGAGATGGCGTATAGCCGGTGGCGCGCGTCACTCGGCGTGTTCACGTCACCGTTGCTCGAGATGATCGTCGAGGACCGCGGCGTCGTGATCGTCGCCAAGCGCTACCGGCTGGGCGTGGCGCGCGCGCGGCGGCTGCTCATCGAGGCGCTGGACCAGTGGCTGCGGACGCTGGCCGACGCACAGCGCAGCGTCGATCGGCGCGACCTGGACGAGGCGCATGCCCGCCTGAATTGAGGGTGTGTCGTTTTTGCCCCTCCCGAAACGAACACGAAACGGCCAAATCGACCGCAGCGACAATTGCGCCCGAAGGCCCGCCGATACCCCCCGGCGGGCCTTTTTCGCGTCTGGAGACGGTCTCCTATGCCCAGCCCGAGAGTGTCGCTCGCGTCGGTTGCCGACGCCCTCGATCGTGTCGTCCCCGAACTGGACGAGCTAATCCGCGAGGCCCGGCTGGGCACCCGTCACCCCCTTGGCATCCACGAGCTCGAGGAACGCGCGCAGCGGATCGCCGCGGCGATCGTCGCGCCGTTCCGCGCGCCGGCGGTGCCGAGCGTCAAGGTGACGATGGGCAAAAGCGGAGGTGCGTGGGTCTGATGGTCAATCACGCCGCCCTTCGCGAACAGATCGAGGCGCTGCCCGACGGGTCGTCCGTCGCCCTCGACAAGACATCCATGCTCGGCCTGGTCCGGGATCTCGAGCTGGGCGCGATCGCGCGCTCGGTCCTGGCGGGGCGCGTCGATGCGCATGTGGCGCTGAAAGAGCTGCGCACGTGACGATCGCCGCCCCCCAGTCGACCAAGGACGCCGCGCGGCTACTGCAGCGCTATGGCAAGACGTTGGGCCAGATTGCATCGCTCGAGGCGACGCGGACGTCGCTGAAGGCGGCGATCGACGCGTCGACTGACAAGAAGCTGGTGCCGCTGGTGGCGAAGCTCGCGCCGATCGCCGAGGTGCTCGAGCCGTGGTGGAGAGCCAACGCGGCCGAGCTGACCAAGGGTGAGCGCAAGTCGATCGAGCTTGGCGGATGCATGATCGGCACCAAGCTCGGGTCGGCCTCGCTGGCCTATGCCCATCAGGACAAGGATTTCGGCCTGGCCAAGCTGCAGGCCGCGAAGTGGGCCGAACCGCTGATCAGCGTGACCTACGCCGTCGACAAGACGGCCGTGCGGAAGGCGCTGAAGGGCGATCGCGGTGCAGCGCTGAAGTTGATGGGCTATGCCGAGGCGCAGCCGGAGAGCTTCTTCATCCGCGCGATCGAGACGCCGGCGGTGAAGGGCTGATGTCCCATGTCGCGGCCGGCGACCGCCTGTGGCGGGCGCTCGAGCGATCGGCCGCTGCGGCGGGCTGTCCCGTGACGATGATCTATTCGGTCAGCGAGTCCTGGTCGTCGGCGATGTTCCTCGGCGGCCGGCACGAGATGATGCTGGCGGCCGATGTGAGCCCGGCTTTCGCGCCCTGGGCGGATGACCTGAAAGATGCCGAGCTGAGCGTGCCCGGGCACCTGGTGGCGGATGTGGCCGTGGGCCGTGTCGAGCAGCTGGGCGGACGCCAGCGGGTGACGATCGAAGCGCTGACCGTGGAGGACGCATGAGGCTGGACAAGCTGGCCATGGTCAACCGCATCGCCGTCGCGCGGCACAATCTGCAGATGCAGCTCGACCACGGCAAGATTGCGGTGCTGATCAATCGCGATGACCAGGACGAGACGCTGATCCAGCTGGTCACGCCCTTTGTGCGTGAGGAGCTGCGCTCACGCATTCGTGCGCTCGAGGCCGACCTGAAGGCGCTCGGCGTCACCATTCCCTGAGCTAGCAAGGATCCCCATCATGATGATGACGTTGAAGCGCCTCGACGCGCTGCAGGCGCGTGTCGCCAGTGCGCCCGCATCGTTGCAGCGTGCGCTGATGGTCGAGCTGGCCTGGGCATGGGCGCGCCGCCAGCGCGAGCGTGGCCCCAGCAAGGCAGGGCGTCGCATGCGGCGCCGCTTGAGCCTTGGCCGTCTCGGCACCTGTTGAGCGCAAGCGCGGCCGGGCTGGGCAAGCCCAGCGCCTGCGCCGGCTGAAGCGGACCAACGGCCTATGCGAGCGGTGCCTCGGCATCGGACGCTGGGTCGGGCGATCGCCGAAGCGCACCCGCGCAGCTGCTCGGGTCAACCATATTGTCCCGCTGATCCACGGTGGCAGCGATGAGGACGACAACACCGAGAACCTGTGCCGGTCCTGTGACATCGAGGTCACGGCCGAGCAGTTCGGGTTCGACCAGGCCGACGGCCGCGGCCGCATCGACCTGGCAGGGCGACCGACTCACCCCGACCACCCGTGGTCAGGCCCTCGACCCGGGGGCGGGTCGAAAGTCGGGGCGCCCACCCCCCGGACACCGCGTAGTGCCCCCATGTGCACTGCGAGCATTTTCAAACCAAAAAGTTAGGATCAGCGATGACCACTCTGGTGACCGTCAAGGCCAGCGGCCCCTGCTACCCCGCCCGCCTGGTGAAGCGCGAGAAGGACGGCTCGGAATCGCATAACGAGCTGATCGCCAGCGGGCATTCCGTCGAGATCTGGGTCGGGACGGATCAGACGATCACGGTCACCGAGGAGTATCATCCCGACGGGTACCGCTACCCGACCGCCTGACGGCCCGCCGCGAGCTGATCGGCATGGCGAAGGCGAAGCGGGCGCCGGCGAAGCGGACCCGCGCGCCGGCGAAGCCGAAGCGCATGGATGGCGAGCCGGATTGGGAGCGGTTGCTGCCCGATGCGGCCGAGCGGATCGCCGCCAGCGCGCACTGGCAGCGGATCGTTGGCGAGATGCGTGAGCGCGAGACGTTCGCGGATTCGAACAGCCACTCGGTCCAGCGCCTGGTGCTCGCGTACCTCGTCTATGATCGCTGCTCGCTGAGCGTCGCGACCGATGGCCTGGTCACCGAGCCGGCCAAGGACAACCCCAAGGCGATCGCGCGCCTCTCCATCTATTATCAGGCGATGCGGGAGGCCGAGAAAACAACCGAGCGGCTCGAGCAGCAGCTCGGTCTCACCCCAGGACGGCGGGCCAAAGTCGGCAAGGTGGTGAAGAAGCGGGAGCGCAGCGCCGGTGCCGACGCGTTCCTCGGCCCGCAGGGCTAGCCCGACCGATCCGACCACGGCGTGGGCGGAGGCAGCGGTCCGCGGCGATTTCGTAACCGGCGAGCTGGTCCGCCATGCGGCCGAGCGCCATCTGCGCGACCTGCGCGACCTTAAAGGCTATTTCTGGCGGCCAGAGCTGGCGCAACGCGCGCTGGATTTCTTCCCGTCGCTGTTCACGATCACGGACGGGCCCGCGGAAGGGCAGTCGTTCAACCTTATCCCGTACCAAGTGTTCATCGTCGGCTCGCTGATGGGCTGGGTGAATGCCACGGGGCGGTGGCGCTTCCGCAACGCATATGTCGAGACCGGCAAGGGCCAAGCCAAATCGCCGATGATGGCCGGGCTCGGCCTCTACGCGATGGGATGGTGCGGGTTTCGCCGCTCGCAGATCTATTCGATCGCGGCAAACAAACAGACGTCGATGGTCCTGTTCAAGGACGCGACGGCGATGTGCCGGGCGCCGGTGCCTGGGTACGAGGAGCACGAAACGCTCGAGGAGCTCGGGCACGTCATCATCCGCGGCGAGGGCGACAACGCCCACAAGATCGAGCACCCGGGCTCCCAGTCGTTCTTCCAGCCGCTCGCCGACGGCACGCAGCAGTCGGGGCCGCGGCCGCGCATGGTGCTGGCCGACGAGATCCACGAATTCTCGTCGATCGCCCAGATCGAGATTTGGCAGGCGGCGATCGATAAGATCGCAGGCAGCGCGATGATGGTGTTGGGGAGCAACACCCCGGCCGTGTCGCAGCATGTCGGCACCGAGATCTCGGACACCGCGCAGGCGGTGGCCAAAGGGGACGTCAAAGCCGAGACGTCGTTCGCCTTCGTCGCGCGAATCGACAAGAAGGACCGCGAGACGGTCTTCGAAAATGAGGCGTGCTGGGGCAAGTCGCTGCCCGCACTGGGCGTCACCTATCCCGTGACGAACATCCGGGAGGCGGTGGAGGAGGCCAAGACCCGACTGTCGAAGGCGGCCTCGGTCAAGCGGCTGTATTTCGGCATTCCCGCCGGCGCTGCGGACTTCTGGATCGCCGAGGAAAAGTGGGCGAAGGTGCTGGGCACCGTCGATGAGGCGGCGATCGCCGCGCTCAGGGGCTGCAAGTGCTGGTTGAGTCTCGACCTGTCGAAGAAGAACGACCTGACGGCGCTGACCGCGACGTGGATCGATGGCGACGGCGTCCTCTGGCAGAAGACCTGGTACTGGACGACGGCCGACGGGCTCGCCGATCGCGCGACGGCCGACAAGGCGCCGTATGAGAAGTGGGTCGAGGAAGGCTGGCTGACCGCCGTGCCCGGGGCGACGATCGACAAGAAGTTCGTCGCACAGCAGGTCGCGCAGATCTGCGCCGAGCATGACGTCCAGGAGCTGGTGTTCGACATCGCGCAGATGGCGGACTTTCTGACGGCCTGCGAGGACATTGGCTTCGACGTCTGGCAGTTCGATGGTCCCGACAAGCCGAAGGGGACCGGGTTGCGCCTGGTCAAACACGCCCAGGGCACGCGCGTGGTGTTCGAAGATCGGCAATATTGCATGCCGCGCTCGGTCGAGCGGTTCGAGGATCGGATCCTGAAGGAGACGATCGTCATCGATGACTCACCGGTGAACTACATGTGCGCTTCGAATGCCGCGCTGATCGAGGACGGCATGAAGAACCGCGCTTTCGACAAGAAGCGCTCGCGCGGTCGCATCGATGGCCTGGTCACCATGGCGATGGGCGCTGGCGCGGCCGTCAGCATCGAGCTGGCGAAGCCGTCCAAGTCCTTCTGGGAAGAATAGGAGCGGCACATGCCGAAGATGGTGCCCGAGCTCCTCGGGATGCTCGCCGCGACACTCGTCGTCATCGGCGTGGGGATGATCCACGTCCCGGCGGCACTGATCACCGCCGGCGCTCTGCTGTTCGGCATCGCATATTTGCTGGCGCGCGATTGATGCGAGGTCCGATGGCCCGACTGGCGGGCGGCGAGCGCAAAGATGCGGTCACGCTCGATCAGCTGCCGGGATTCCTGATGAACGCGGAGAGCGCGACCGGGATAAGTGTCACCTGGTCGACCGCTCTGCAGGTCTCGGCGATGTTCGCCTGCGCTCGCGTAGTTGGCGAAGGGCTGGCGCAGTCGCGCTTGCGGCTGATGCGGCCGCGAAAAAGCGGCATCGGCGCCGATGTCTATTCGGATCACCCGCTGCACCGGCGCCTTTTCCTCGAGCCGAGCGCGGGCATGACCGCCTTCAGCCTGATCGAGACGGTTGCGATCCACCTGATGTTCGTCGGCAACGCATTCGTGTTCGTGAACCGGGTCGGCGACAATCGCGTGCACGAGCTGATCGTGATCGAACCGGGTCGGGTGAAGGTCACCCGCCGCGCCGACCTGACGTATCGGTACGAAGTCGCCGGCGACGACGGCCACTGGCAACCGATGCCGCCGGGCAGCGTGTGGCACATCCGCGGGCCCAGCTGGAACGGCTGGATGGGACTCGAGCCGGTGAAGCTGGCACGCGAGGCGCTGGGGCTGAGCTTGGCGCTTGAGGCGGGCCACGCCCGGATGCACAAGAGCGGCGCGACACCGAGCGGCGCCTATGCCATCGATGGCGAGCTTACTGTCGATCAATACAAGCAGTTGGCGACCTGGCTGAAACGCTACGCCGCCGGCGGCGACCTCGCCGGCACGCCGATGATCCTCGATCGCGGCGCGAAATGGCTCGCGCAACAGATGACGGGCGTCGATGCCGAGCATCTCGAGACGCGGCGCTTCCAGATCGAAGAAGTCTGTCGCGGCGCGCGCGTGCTGCCGATCATGGTGGGGCTCACCGATAAGACGGCGACCTATGCCAGCGTCGAGCAGATGCTGATCGCACACGCGACGCACACGATGTCACCGTGGGCAGGTCGGATCGAGCAGTCGGTCGAAGTGTCGCTGCTGACCGATGCCGAGAAGGACGAAGGCCTTACCGCTCGGTTCAATCTGAATTCCCTGATGCGCGGTGCCTACAAGGATCGTCAGGAAGGGCTTCAGATTCAGCGCCGCAGTGGCGTGATCAACGCCAATGAGTGGCGCGAGCTCGAGGACATGAACCCGCGCGATGACGAGGGCGGGAATCAGTACATCGTCGAGGCGAACATGGCCGTGCAGGACGGCCGCGATCTGCCCGTCGTGAAGCCGACCACTGAGAAAAAGGACAGCTGATGCTGGATAACCTGCTTCGCGCGGCGGTGGGCGCTGCGACGATGCCGCTCGACCTCGCGGCCGACGTGGTGACGCTCGGTGGCGCGCTGACCGACCGCGACGAGCCATATACTGCAACGAAGGCGCGCTCGGTCATGGCAAACGTCGCCGATGCGACGAAGCGGGCGCGCCCCTGATGGCGAGGCCCGTCGATTTCGCAGGGTCGAACCTGCTGCTGACCGCGCCCCCCGGATGCGAGGATCGCGTTATCCCGCTGCCGGTGCTGCGCGACAACGGCCAGATCGTGTCGTGCTGGCAGCTGTCGGCCGCCGAGATCCGCGAGATCGCCGAGACCGGCGTCATCTGGCTGTCCGTTTGGGGCGAGCGCACCGCGCCGCCCGTGCTCGTCACCGGCCTTGAGGCAGAGGTAATCACCCGATGAAACGACTTCTGGAGTTCTTCCGCGCGATGCGGGCGAGCGGCTTTCGCTATCGCCAATTGAAGCCCGGCCTCGGCTATTTCGTGAAATTCTGCGATGTCGGCGGGCGGCGTGCTTACGCCTCCGTGGCGGTGAGCGCCCAGCAGATCCTCGACACTCGCGTCGCGATCGCCGCGATGGTCAAGAACCTCACCATCGCAGCCGATCACCGGCTTGATCGACTGGCGGCCGCCTGATGGACCGGCAAGCGTTCGAAATCGCGGAGCTGAAGCTCGCCGGCGACGGAACCGACGAGGGCGCGATCAGCGGCTATGGCGCGGTGTTCAATGTCGTCGACCGTGGCGCGGACATCGTCATGCCCGGCGCGTTCAAGGCGTCGATCGCCGAGCTGCGCAAGGCCAAGACCGGCCTGCCGATGCTGTGGCAGCACTGGTCGAGCGAGCCGATCGGCGTGTGGACCGACCTGGTCGAGGACGATCACGGCCTGAAGGTCGCCGGCCAGCTGGTCACCGAGGTTCCGCAGGCCGCCGCCGCGCGCGCGCTGGTGAAGGCTGGGGCGATCCGCGGGCTTTCGATCGGCTATGAGACGGTCGACTACGAGATCGACCGGAAAACCGGCATCCGGAAGATCAAAAAGGCCAAGCTGTGGGAAATCAGCCTGGTCACGTTTCCCATGAATACCGACGCCCTGATTTCGGGCGTAAAAGGCACCTTCGATCCGCGCGAGCTCGAACGCTCGCTGCGCGAAGGCCTTGGACTGTCCAGCTCGGCTGCCGTGAAGGCCGTCGCGCTCGTCAAGCAACACCTCCGCGACGGTGGTGATCAACCCCTCGAGCATGAACCCCGCGACGGGGCGAAAGACATGCTCATGTCGCTGCGCCGCGCCGCCGAGGCCCTCCGCTAGGCACGCCGCGCACTGGAGATCACATAATGTTTATCGGAAAGCAGGGCGCGTTCCTCGCGGGCGCGACCCCCATCTTCACGCGTGCGCCCGAGACCAAGGACGGCGACCTCACCGCGGAGGTGAAGGCCGCTGTCGAAGCCCTCGGCAAGACGTTCGAGGACTTCAAGACCAAGAACGACGAGCGCCTGAAGCAGGTCGAGACGAAGCGCGGTGAGGATGCCGTCACCAAGGACGAGGTCGAGAAGATCAACAAGGGCATCGACGATGCCAAGGCGGAGCTGAAGAAGCGGCTCGACGAGCTCGAGGCGAAGGCAAACCGCCTGCAGCTGGGCGGCTCGGCCGACGGCGTCGCGGAAGCCAAGGCCGCGCAGGCATTTGGCGAGCTCATCGGCCAGAAGGATTTCGACGCCGAGAAGCTGGTCGAATACAAGGGCGACCTCGGCAACTATCTGCGCCGCAACGAGGTCAAAGCGACCACGATGATGGTAGCGGCCGACCCGAGCGGCGGCTTCTGGGTCACGCCCGAGGTCGGCGGCCGGATGGTCAAGAAGATCTTCGAATCGACGCCAATGCGCCAGCTGGCAAACGTCGTCTCGATCGGCACCGATCGCCTCGAGGGGCCGATCGACAACGGTGAGATGGATGCGGCCTGGGTCGGCGAGACCGGCACCCGCAGCCAGACCGACGCCGCGCAGATCGGCATGTGGGCGATCGACGTCAACGAGCTCTACGCGTACCCGATGGTGACGCAGAAGCTGCTCGAGGACAGCAAGATCGACGTCGAGGGCTGGCTGGCTGACAAGTCGAGCTCGAAGTTCTCCCGCAAGGAGAATGCGGCGTTCGTCAGCGGCGATGGCGTCGGCAAGCCGAAGGGCTTCCTCTCGTACACCACGGCGGCAACCGACGACGCGACGCGGGCCTGGGGCATCTTCCAGCATGTGATGAGCGGCCACGCCACTCAGTTCACTGCGGATCAGATCCTGAGCCTGATCTTCGAGCTGAAGGCCGGCTATCGCCAGAATGCGGGCTTCCTGACCGCGCGCAAGTCGATCGGCGCAATCCGCAAGCTGAAGGACGGGCAGGGCAACTACCTAGTCGACCTGCGCCTGCGCGACGGCGCCCTGGTGGAGTCGATCTTTGGCTTCGGCGTGACCGATGGCGAAGACATGCCCGCGGTCGCGGCCGACGCCGTGCCGCTGGCCTTCGGCGACTTCAACGAGGCCTATACGATCGTCGATCGGCTCGGGACCTCGGTCGTCCGCGACAACATCACCCGCCCGGGCTTCGTGAAGTATCACATGCGCCGGCGCGTCGGTGGCGGCGCGGTCAACTTCGAAGCGCTGAAGATGATGAAGATCGGCACCTGATCACTCGATCACCGGCGGGCCTTCGGGCCCGCCGGCTCTTTCGGCGGCCGCGCGCGACCGTCGTGAGAGCCGGCGAAGGCGCCGCGCCAATGCGAAAGGACTGCACATGACCCCCAACCGTGACGGAGCCAGCGCGCTCTTCCCGGTGGCTGCGATCGCGCCTGCCACCCTGAGTGCCGACAACACCCCCGACGCGATCGATGTTCGCGGCTATCAGTCGGCGACCCTCAATCTGTCGATCGGCGTCGGCGGAATCACGTTCACCGGCTCGAACAAGATCGAGTTCGTGCTGACGCACAGCGACGATGGCGTGACCTACACCGCCGTGACCGACGACGACGTGATCAAGGACGCGCTGGCGCCGGCGACGATCACCAGCGGCATCGTTCGCGCGCTGACCGCAGCCCATGCCGCGGCAACGCTGCAGGAGCTCGGCTATATCGGCGGCAAGGGCTATCTCAAGCTGCTCGCCGACTTCAGCGGCACGCACGGCACCGGCACGCCGGTCTCGGCCGTCGTCGTCCGCAGCAATGCCGCTCTGAAGGGCGTCGCCTAACTGCCTTCGGGCAGCGGCGCGAGCGTCATGAGCGAGATCCTCACCCTCGACACGATCAAGGCGCATCTCGTCCTCGATGCCGATGATGAGAGCGAGGATCTGCGCCTCAGGGCGCTCGCGACCGCGGCTGTGCGCTCGATCGAGCTCCGGACCAACCGCTTCGTCGATCCCAACGACGCGCCCGATGATCACGCCGGTGCCGAATTCGACGAACGCGAGCTCGCGATGGTCGAACAGGCGGCGCTGCTGCTGATCGGCGACTGGTACGCCAATCGCGAGAACAGCGTGGCGGGTGCGATGACCGAGTTGCCCACCGGCCTGGACTGGCTGATCGAGCCGCTCCGCGACTTCTCCGGCCGCTGACGCGCTCGGGCGCGCGCTCGGCGTCCACTGTCCAACTTCAAATCTAATCTGGAGAGTTTCATGGCGGATATCACGATCACCGCGGCAAATGTCATTGCCGGCGTCGGCGCGCTGACGTTTCACGGCACTGCGGGCGCCACCGTCACAGCCGGTCAGGTGGGTTACCGCGATCGGACTGACGATCGCTGCAAGCTGGCCGACAACAACAGCGGCACGGCCGCCGTGCGCAAAGCCAAGGGCATTTTCCTGAACGGCGCAGCCAGCGGGCAGCCGGTTCTCCTGCTGACCGAGGGTCCGATCACGATCGGCGCGACGCTGACGCCCGGGACGACCTATTATCTCAGCGACACGCCCGGCGGCATTTGCCCCTTCGCGGATCTCGCGAGCGGCGAATATGCGACGATCATCGGCATCGCGCGGTCCGCTTCAGTCCTGGACGTCAAGATCCACGAATCCGGCGTGGCGGTGTAGGACCGCACGTGCCGACGACCATGACCGCGGGCCGGCTGCGCCATCGCGTCGACCTGCTCCGCCCGGACAAGATCAAGGACGGCAAGGGCGGGTGGGAGAGTTCGTTCGGCGTGGTCGCCACGGGCGTGCGCGCCTGTGTCGAGCCGCTCGACGGGCGTGAGGCGCTGATCGAACGCGTGCTCGAGGGCGTTTCGACGTTCCGCATCACGATGCGCTGGCGCGGCGACGTTGCGGCCAAGTGGCAGGTGCGATTCGGCACCATGGATCTGAATATCACCGCGCCGCCGACCAATCCGGACGGCCGGCGCGAATGGCTGGTGATCATCGCCAGCTCGGCCGGCGCGCTGAAGGCGGGCTGATGCGGTCGCGAATTGACGGCGTTAACGCCGTGCTTTCCACGTTCGACGCGCTGCCCGAGGCGGCGCGCGACGAGATGGCGGTCGAAATCGGGCTGATAAGCCGCGAGATCTCCGCCGCGCAGAAGGCCGACGTCCCGACGCTGACGGGCGCGACACAGGCGGCGCTGACTTTTCAGCTTCAGCTCGAGCAGCTGCGCTCCCGCGTCGGACTGCTCAAGGGCTCGAGCTCGCGCGGCAGCCGCAACAATTTTGTCGGCCGCATGATCGAGCATGGCCGCGACGCGCAGACCGTGCTGGTCACGCGCCGGGTGAAGAAGCGGCGGATCACCGGCAACGGGACCGAGAGCAAGCGCGAGGTCGCCTATCTGGGCCCGAAGAAGCGCCGGCGGCCGCGCTCGAGCCCGAACCGCGGCACGTTCGTCGGCGATCCGTATAAATTGCGCGTGCGCGCGAAGGCCGCGCGGCCGTTCGTCGCTCAGCCGATCCTGCAGGACGTCGGGCAGCAGCATTTATCCGAATATGCGAGCCGGCTGCTCGGCCGAGTGGGAGCGCGCTGATGGCGATCGACCTGCTCTCGGCCGCTTCGGACGGCTTCTTCGCGCTGCTCGACGCGGCGATTGACGCGAGCACGGCCGAGGTCACAACCAATCCCGAGCCGCGCGACCCGGCGGACCAGTCCGACCGGCGTGTCGTCATGCTGGGCGAGATCGAAAGCGAGAATGTCGCCGGCAAGGGCGAGCAGGCCGAGCGGATCACCGTCGAAGTGATCGTCATCTACCGCGGCAACCAGCGGTCGCAGCTGCAGGCGCTCATGCACCTGGTTCGCGACGGGCTGGAAGACGCCGTGCCGGCGATCGCCGGCGTGATCTTTCAATCAATCGATTACCTCGGCGCGGCCTCGGGCCCGCCGTCGACGGACGGCGTCACGCATGCCGGCCTCATCACCTTCGCAGTGGAAGCAGAGCCGGCCTGAGCCGGGACAGGAGCACAACATGGCAAATGAATATGGCAAGGACTGGCGGATCAAGATCGGCGACGGTGGTGGCACCGAGGCGTTCGATTTCCTCGGCGGCGAGGGCAGCTGGGACCTGAAGCGGTCGTCCGACCAGATCGATCTGTCGTCCAAAGACGACGGCGCATACAAGTCGCAGGGCTGGGGCCAGCAGGCGATCACCATCTCGGTCACCGGCAACGTTAAGCTGCCCGACGACGGCCTCGAGCGCGTGGTCGACCAGTCGAAGGCGTCGCCGCCCGAGCTCAACATCCAGCTCGTGAAGGGCTCGATCGTGAAGTTCCACGGCCGCGTCGGCATCGGCAACCTCAGCATGACCGGCGGCAAGGACGGCCCCGTGACCTATTCGCTCGACTTCAGCGCCGTCGCGGCGCCGGATGTTGACGACCTGGTCGCCACCGCGTGACGAAAGCGGCGGATAAGCCCGCCGCCAATGCGCGCGGTGAGCATCGCCTCCCGCTCGGCCGCAAGACGTATGTCCTGCGGCCGAGCTTCGCGGCGATCGAGGCGGCCGAGGAAAAGACCGGCCAGTCGCTGATCCGGCTGATGCAGCTCGCGCACTCCGGTGCGATGACGCTGCGCCAGATCGGCATCGTCGCCGGCGAGCTGATCCGCGCCGGCGCCGGCGATGAGCTGACCGCCAATGTCGCGGACGAGCGCATCGGCGAATTGGCGTTCGAGGCCGGTTTGCCGAGCGTCATGGGACGCCTGGCCGTCGCGCTGACCGATGCCGCGTCGGGAGGGCGAACGGTTGCGGGGGAGCCGAAGGCGGTGGCGGAGACCGATTCCGCTACCGCGAACTAATGGGCATTGCGATGGCCAGCTTCGGCTGGTCGTCGCGTCAATTCTGGTCCGCCACGCCCCATGAATGGTGGGCGATGATTGAGGCGCGGCTCGAAGCAAACAAGCGATAGGAGGCAGCATGGCGCGATCACCGTCACGCCAGGAGCTGTTCCTTTCGGTCGGCGGCACCGTCACGCCGCTGCAGGGCGCGCTGAAGGTCGGCAAAACCGCGCTGATCGAATTCAGCGGCGACGCGGAAAAAGCATTCGAGGCCGTCGAGCGCTCGATGCGGGACATGGTCAAGGACCCCGGCGCGACCGCGAAGCAGCTCACCCAGAGCTATTCGAACGCGTTCCGCGAGATCCGCGCGAACGCGCAGAACGTGCTCGGCGCCGACAGCGGCGCCGGCGCGCTCAACGTGCTCAACGCCAGCGCGGCGCGCGAGGCGGCCGCCGCGGCCGAGCAGCGTGCCGCGGCGATCCGCGTCGTTGCCGAGGCCGCACGGGCCGAGGCAATCGCCCAGGGCAGCGCCAATGCCCAGCTGACGGCCTATGCGTCCGCGGCCACCGTCGCTGAGCGCGAGGCCGAGCAGTACGCGATCGCGCTGCGCACGCAGGCGAACACTCTCACCGCCGTCGAAGGACGGATGAACGCGATCGTCGCGCCGGGGAAGCGCATTGTTGAGGTCAGCGGGCAGGCGCGCGCTGGCATGCAGCAGCTCAGCTATCAGCTGGGCGACGTCGCGACCCAGCTGGCGGCCGGCACGCCACCCACCATCGTGTTCGCGCAGCAGATCGGCCAAGTTACGCAGGCTATCGGCCTGATGACCCAGGAGACCAAGGGGTTCATCGGCTTCATCGGCGGGCCTTACGGGCTAGCCCTTTCGTCGGCGCTGGTGCTGCTCACGCCGCTCGTCAGCAAGCTCTTCGAAAAGAGCAAGGCCGAGAAAGAGGCCGAGGAAGCCGCTAAGGATCATGCCAAGGCGATCGAGGCGCTGATCAGCGCGCAGGACCGCGCCGTGCAATCAACGGCGGCCAAACTGCGCCAGGACTACATTGCGCTGGGAGTAGAGCGGCAAGCCGCCATCGCCGCGCGCGAGAAAACCGCCGCCCTGCTCGACCAGGCCAAGGCACAGTTGCGCCTCGCCGACGCGACCGCGAACAATCCCGGGGCGTTCGGCTCGGCCGACGAGCAGCTCGCGGCACAGCGCGACGTCGCCACTGCACAGGGCAAGGTTGCCAAGGTCGAGGCCGAGCTCGCGAAGAACAGTGCCGCGCTGGCAAAGCTCAATGGTGCCGTCGATCGCGCTGCAGGCCGGATCGTTGCCGATCGCGTGCAGGCCCGTTCAACGCCCGAGGGCCGGATCAACGTCAAATTCGACGAGCGCGAGGAGGCGGCGCGGCTCGAGGCAGAGCGGACGAAGGACTATGCCAAGTATGGCCGCACGCTCGCTCAGCTCGACGTCGAGCGCCAGAAGGAGCTGAAGCAGCTTCAGGAGGCAAACCGGCAGAAGAAGGGGACCACCGCCACGAGTGACGGCGTGAAAATCGCGCCGAGCGAGGTGGGCGCGATGCTCAAGGCTGCGTTCGGCGGTACGGTGACCTCGACGACCGGCGGGAAGCACGAAAAGGGATCGCTCCACTACAAGGGGCAGGCGGTCGATTATGTACCCGCCGGCGGCATGGGTTCGGTCACCAAGACACAGGTGCGCGCGGCGCTCGAGGCGCAGGGCGTCGACGTGCTCAAGGTGCTCGGCCCCGGCGACAAGGATCATGACGATCACTTCCATGTGTCGTTCAAGAAGATCCGTGCGTCTCGTGAATCGATCGAGAAGAAGCAGGAGGCGCTGCGACAGCGCGAGCTGGCCGAGGACGTGTCGTTCGTCGACGAGCTGCGCGCCGCGCGCGGGCGGCTGCTCGACGCGCAGGGCAAGACCGCGGTCAGCGAGGAAGAGCGCGCGCGATTCCTGACTGAAGAGATCGATGCGGAGGCTTCAGGCCGCGCGCGCAAGATCGGCCTGCAGCTGTCGGCTGGCAAGCTCGAGGAAGCGGAGGCGGCGCAGCTGCTTGAGCTCAACGAGCAGACCCGCCAAGCCCGACGGATCGGCATCGCGCGCCAGCAGCTGGCGGACCAAGCCGAAAAGCAACTCGCCGATGTCCGAGCTGAGGTCGACCAGAGCAACGAGCTGCTGCGCTCTCAGCTCCAGATCGCCGATAGCCGTGACGATCGCGCGCGGATCGAGCGGCAGCTGCTCGAGAATGCCTATCGGCTGGAAATCAACGAGGCCGCGATCGAGCTGGCCTCCGCGTTCGCGGCGAAGGATTGGGATCGGTACGCCAAGGCCATGGCCCGCGCGGCCGACCTGGCCGAGCGCAAAGGCAATGACGAAAAGGCGCTCGAGCGGCAAAACGAGGGATCCTATGACCGATACCGGCGCGAGCTCGGGTCGATCGACAGCATTCAGGACCAGATCGACGACCTGAAGGTCGACTCGATCCGTCGGCTCGGCGACGAGCTGTCTGGCGCGGCGGTGAAGGCGCTGGGCTTGAAGGGCGCGCTGGGAGATGTCGTCGGGCAGCTCATCCGCATAGGTCTTGAGCGCGCGGTACTGGGCCCGGTGGCGGATTTCCTGTTCGGCACCGCCGGCGGCGGTACCGGTGGCCTGCTCGGCGGACTGCTCAAATCGGTGCTGGGGTTCTCGGACGGCGGCTACGTCTCTGGTCCCGGCGGTCCGCGAGAGGACAGCATCATCGCGCGCCTGTCGAATGGCGAGTTCGTGATGAACGCCGACGCGACGCGCAAGAATTTGCCGCTGCTGATGGCGATGAACGACAATCGGCTGCCGGCATTCGCCGATGGCGGACTGGTTGGCACGTTGCCGAGCTCGGTGGCGCGGCTGCCGGCGAATGACACGCTGCGCCTTGTCGGCGGCAATGCCGGCAATGGCGAGCAACTGGTCCGCCTGCAGGTGACGCTGAGCGACGATCTCGACGCGCGGATCGACAACCGCGCCGCCGGCGTCGCCGTCGAGGTGACGCGCGCAGCTGCGCCGGCGATCAAGCAGTCGGCGATGAACGACACGTTCGCGGCGCTCGGCCGGCCCTCGCTCTAGGATTTCCCATTGGCCCTGATCAATCCGCCCGCGCCGCTGCGGCTGCGCAATGCGAAGTGGCGCGCCAACGTCCCGGCGCAGGTCAACCGCTCCGGATGGACCGGCAAGCGCAAGGTCGTGGGCCAGGCCGGCGCGTTCTGGTGGTCGATGTCGGGTGAGTTCGTGCCGATCATCGGACAGACCAACGTCGTGGCTTGGCGTGGGTGGTTCCTCGATCTCGAGGGCCCGGTGCATCGGTTTCCGGTGCGCGCCGTGGAGGTGCAGCAGACGGCGGCGTCGAACCCGACCGTCGCGAGCGGAAGCACGGACGGCTTTTCGGTGCCGTTGCAGGGCTTGCCCCTCAGCGCAACGGTGCTTCCCAAGGGCTCGCTGATGACGATCACGTTGCCCAGCGGGCATGGCCGGCTAGTGAGCCTGTCGGCGGCGCTCGTGAGCAACGGCTCCGGCCTCGGCACGGCGACATTCAAGCAGGAGCTGACCGAAACGCCCGAAATTGGCGACGCGGTCGAGATCCGGTGGCCGTTCTCGACCATGTCGCTGGCCAGCGACTTTCCGCCCGGCTGGGGTGTCGATCCGGGGCAGATCTATAGCTTCTCGATCGAAGCGGAGGAGGCGCTGTGAGCCGCCCCGACGCCGCCGCCTCGGCCGCACTCGACGCGCAGGTCGTTCGGCCGGTCTGGTTCGCCTATCTCGACATTCTGGGCGACCCGATCCGAGCCTGCACGGCCGCGCGCAGCATCACCTTCACGGGGATCGGCGACCCTGACGTCGACGACCAGGTGTTCGATGCGATCAACCCCGACGTGGTCGAGATCAGCTCGGTCCGGGTCAAGGCGAACGGCGCCGAGCCAGTCACGGCCCGCCTGTCCGGCATCGCGACGATCGATGCCGACACGCTCGAGCTGATCGGCGACAAATCGAACTGGCAGGGCCGGGTTGCCCGGCTGTGGCGGATCATCCGTGACGAAAGCGGCACGCAGGCGGGCGCGCTTCAGCATTACTACACCGGCTACATGGTCGCACTGTCGGTGACCGGCACACCGCAGAGCCAGTCGATCAGCGTCAAGATCGAGAGCTATCTGGCCGCGTACAGTCAGGCTTCGAACCGGACCTATCTCGACCAGGAGCAGTACGATCCCGGCGACCTGTCGGCGAAGGCCGCGATCGCGATCGCCAACGGCACGTCGGGCAATCCGCTGATCTCCAATACGCCGGTGCAGAGCGATTACGACGACTGGCGATCGCCGCTCGGCCCGCGGATGGGGCTGTGACGATGCGCCGCACCGACTGGGAAGCTCGCCTGGGCGAATATCTCGCCAGCGTCGTCGATCGGCCGTTCGAGTGGGGCGTGCATGATTGCGCCCTCCACAGCGCGAACGCCGTGCTGTCGATGACCGATATCGACTTCGCGGCATCCTTCCGCGGCCATTATCGAACCGCGATTGGCAGCGTCCGCGCGCTGCGGCGCTATGGTGCCGGCACGCTCGAGGCGACGATCGACAGCTTGTTCCCGACGATCGGGCGCGCCTTTGCGCGCCGCGGCGATCTCGTGATGCATGCCGGCGCCCTCGGGATTTGCGTCGGCGGCGACGCGCTTTTCGTCGGCGAGGAGGGCGGGGCGGCCGGCCTGGTGCGGATCGCGCGACCAAGTTGGTCCAAGGCCTGGAGGATCTAGGTGGCGAAGGTCCTCAAGATCGCGGCGATGGTCGTCGCGGTCGTCGCGCTCACATTTACCGGCATGGGCCTGGCGGCCGGCCTTACACTGGCCGGAGCGAGCGCGTTCGGCATCGGCGTCTCTGCCAGCACGCTATTCCTTGTCTCGGCCGGTCTTTCGATCGGAGCCTCGCTGCTCGCGCCGCGCCCAAAAGCGCCGGACACGAGCGCGTCGATGAAGGATCGACTGTTCGCGAGCATCAATCCGCGCGCCTTCCGCACCTTCGCCTTCGGCACGACTGCGTTGGCGACCGACATTCGCGACCAGGAGTTTACGGACGACCAGTCCTATCTGCACCGCTTCGTGGTCGTCGCGAGCCACAAGATTCATGCGATCCGCGAGATCTGGTTCGACGACAAGCTGGCTTGGACGCTCGCCGGCGGCGCGCAGGGCGAGTTCGCCGGCTACCTGACCGTGACGCCGGTCCTCGAAGGCTCGGCTGCGAACGCGATCAACATCTCGGCGCGGATGGGCTCGGCACGCCGCTACACCGGCTGCGCCTATGTGCACCTGCGCTACAAGCTGACCGGCAACACCAAGAAGGCGGAATCCCCCTTCGCGCAATCGGTGCCCTCGCGCGTGACGATCATTGGCGACGGCGCCTATATCTATGATCCGCGCCTCGACAGCACGGTCGGCGGCGACGGGCCGCAGCGCGCGGACGACCAGACCACCTGGGGCTGGGACGAGGATGCGTGCCGCAACCCGCCGCTGGTCATGCTGACCTGGCTGCTCGGCTGGCGGATCCGCAACCCCGTGACGAACGCGTGGAAGCTCGCGGTGGGGAAGGGCGTTCCGCCGGCGCGGATCGACATCGCCAGCTTCATCACGGCCGCGAACATGTGCGACGAGCCCGTCACCAAGGCGGCGGGCGGGACCGAGCCGCGTTATCGCTGCGACGGCGTTTTCAGCGAGGGCGATGATACGTCGCTCGTGCTCGAGAACTTCAAGGCGGCGATGAACGCAGAGCTCGACGACGTCGACGGCCGGATCCGCATCACGGTGTTGCACAACGATCTGGGCACGCCGATCGCGCACTTCACGACCGACGACATCCTGGGCGAATTTACCTGGGATCAGACGCCGCCGCTCAAGGACACGTTCAACATCATCCGGGGCGGCTATACTGACCCTTCGAACAATTCGCTCTATCAGCTGATCGACTATCCAGAGGTCGCGCTGCCGAGCCCCGACGGGATCGATCGCGCCGAGACGATCAACTTGCCCCTGGTGGAATCGCCGAGCCAGGCCCAGCGCCTGGTCAAGCAGCGCCTGCAGCGCGCGCAGTATCCGGGCACCTTCGCCGCGACGTGGCAGGTGACCGGCTGGAAGGTGCAGAAGGGCGATCCGGTCACGGTGACCTTCAAGCCGCTTGGCTGGGTCGCGAAGAAGTTTCGCGTCGCCGACAGCGAACAGCGCCAGGACGGCACGGTCCCGATGGTGCTGCGCGAGGAGCATGTCGATATCTATGCCTGGGACGCCGACGAGGGTCCTGCGGTGCAGGGCGCGGATCCAACCACCTATGACCAAGGCCTGACGCCGATCGTGCAGGCGATCGGCGATGCCGGCAAGACAGCCGATTGGCCGGAGATCACAGATCCCGACGGCACCAAGCCGGCGGACAACGCGACCAACAGCGCGGACCCGGACAGCCCGTTCGGGCTCGAAGGCACTGTCGCCGACGCGCTCGGCCGCGTCGCCGAGGCCGAGGCCGACGTCGTCACGCTGACCGGCGGGCTCAGCGCCCAGCTGCTCGCCCATGCCGAGCTCAATCGTGCGGTCGAATCGGCCGAACGCCAGCGGCTCATCGCGGAGGATGCGCTCAGCGTGGCGCTGCAGCGCGCGTTGCTCGAGGCGGATCGCACCCGTCGCGTGTTCCGCGATGCCGGCATCACCGTCGATCCGGCTTCCGGCCAGGTGCGGCTGTGGGCTCTGGACGAGACTCGCGATCGCGTTAGCAACGTCGAGATCGCGCTGAGCGCCGCGACCGCGGCGATTTCGCTGCGAGCCACCCAGACCTACGTCAACGAGAAGATCGCCGAAGCGGTGATCGATCCCAGCCAGATCGCCGAGCTCGGCGACATCTTCACGCGCCTGACTGCGGCCGAGCTCGAGCTCGACGGCCTGAACGCGTCGATCGCGCTGAAGGCGGACGCGACCACGGTGACCGGCCTGGCCGGCACGGTGACGACGGTCGCGGCCGATCTCGACGCTCTCGCCGGCGAAGTGGCATTGAAGGCCAGCAGCGCAAGCGTGACGGCGCTCGACACGCGGCTGAGCGCAGCCGAAGTGACGATAACGGCGCTCGGCAATATCTCGAGCGTTCGCGTCGAACTGCGCCAGGCGCGGTACGAAGCCGACGCCACGGCGGAGAATCTGCTGCGCGCGCTCCTGGAGGGTGACAAGACACGCCGCGGGGCACTGACCGCGCTGGCGACGGCGCGACAGGAGCTGACGGCCAAGATCAATGATGACCTCAGCGTCGAGGCGACGCAGCGCCTGGCGCTGGCGGTTCGCGTCGCGGCGAATGAAGCCGGCCTACTTGCAGAGCAGGTCACGCGCGCGTCGGCCGACAGCGCCTTCGCGAGCAGCCTGACTGCGTTGAGCGCGACGGTCACCGGCGTCGCCGGCGAGCTCGACGCCGCGGTGACGATGCTCCAGCAGGCGGACGTCGACGACGCCGAAGCATGGGCGGCGGCCGTTGCAACGGTGCAGGTCAGCATCGATGGCGTGGCGGCGGATCTCGACGCGGCGGTAACGACGCTGTTCGAGGCCATCGCCGACGAGACTTCGGCACGCGGGGCGGCGCTGACCACGGTCAACGCGCGGATCGATGGTGTTGAGGACGATCTGGCGGCAGGCGTCGCCTCGCTGCTCGAGGCAATCGCCGACGAAGCCGGCGCGCGCGCGACGGCGGTGACCACCTTGCACGCGCGGATCGACGATACCGAGGCATCGATCACAGAAGTGAGCGAGGTCGCGGTTGAGGCCAACGGCATCGCGAAGGCCATCCATGGCGTGCTGCTCGATGTGGACGGCAAAATCTCGGGGACCATTTCCGAGAACGACGGCGAGACCTCTGCATTCCGCGTGAGGGCCGACGTCTTCGAAGTTTCAGGCGGCACGGGCGCCCGGACCGATTTCGTCGACGGCCTCTGGACCGTTTACTATCCCGACGGTTCCCCAGCCATCGAGTGGGGCGTCGAGGACGTATGACAAAGGTCGCCGTCCTTCGGATCTGGCGGCCTGACGGTTCGCTGAAGGTCAACCTGAGCAAGCGATTGTGCCGCCGGCTGGGCAGCGTGGTGACCGGCACCGTGGATGGATCAATCGATCATCCCGGGTTCGCGCTCGGACACCCGCGATGGCAGGTGCTGTCGACTTCGGGCGACATGAGCCAGAGCTACGCGCCGCAGGTCTCGGTCTCGGGCAACACGCTGAGCTGGGCGTTCGAAGGCGGCTACGAAGGAACACGGTCGAGCTGCATCATTCGTTACGGGGTGTTCTAGCATGGCGCTGACCCCCGTGCTGCGGATCACGAACACGAGCGGCACGACGCTGATCGACCGCACGTACAGCAACACATCGCTGCGCGAGAAGCGGGCGGTCACAACCGACACACTGGGCGACGAGTGCAGCTATGTCGACGTCGTGCTGGACGATTGCGACGACCCAGAGGTCGCATTTCGCTGCGAGACACACGGCGCGGCCATGCTGTTCATGCTCGCCTCGGGCACGACCCGCACGGTGCGAATGATCAGCAATGGCCCGATCGGCACGACGATCACAGTGTACCATTTTGATACACCACTGCCCAATGCCTCGCCATCGGGTGCGGTGCTTCGCGTTCTCGCCGGCGACCTGATCTTCGATGCCGACAACGAGTATATGGATGTCGTCGATTTCCAGGAAGAAATCGGCGCCAGCTCGGCCTTTAGCGCCAGCTACGAGAGTGGGCGCCTTTATGCCGTCGCGCCCGGCCGCGCGGGCTACGACACCTACGCCGAGCCGCTTGGCGGTACCGGCTCTGGAGGAGCGCCCGACGTCGCGGTCGTTCAGGGGGCCGTCGGCTGGAAAACCCCGGTCGGCGGCATCGAGCAATCGAACGTCATCATCTTCTTCACGATCTTTCCCGGGCACTCCGCTCCGGTGGTCACGCCGTTCTCGAGCAGCGTCGAGATCACCGTTCTCGACGTGACCGACCTTTAACCGACCCTCTCCACCGAAGGACATTCTATGACCTGGTTCAAATCCGGGACGATCGCGATCGTCAACGGCTCCGACGCCGTGACCGGCACCAGCACGGCCTGGTCGGCGCAGCAGATCCTGCCTGGCTTCGCGCTGGTGAGCGCGGCCGGGGTGATCTTGGGCGAGGTCGAGACGGTCAATTCACCGACGAGCATCACGCTGGTCGATCCGGTTACCGCGAGCACGGCGTCCGGAATCAACTATCTCATCGTGCCGACGCGCGGGAGCGATATCCAGCTCTTCACGGCGATCTCACAGCTGATCACCGACTATGCCGCGGTGCGCGACAATGCCGGCCAAGGCATGTTCGGCGATGGCTCGGTCGGGACGCCGGGCATGCGCTTCATCAACGATCAAGACACCGGCATTTCGCGCCCGGGCAGCAACATCTTGGCCATCGGGACTGCTGGTGTGGAGCGGTTTCGCGCCGACACGAATGGCGTTCAGGTCGCGGGTCTGCAGACTATTTATCCCGCTGCTAACCCGACCTCTGTTGCTACGGCGAAGCAACTCACTGTCGGGGAAATGACCAAGAACACCAGTTACAATCTCGCCTTTGGCTATTTCCTCGGAGGCGATGAAGTCTGGCGCGGCTCGATCCAGGCCATTTCGGGAGGCACCGGAACTCCGCTCGCAATCAATGCCAATGGTGGCAACGTCGCTATCGGTAAGGTCGACCCCGGCAGTTACAGGCTCTCTATCGCAAAGGGTGACAACAACCTTCTGCAGATCGAAAATACGGTTGGAAACGGCACCAAGATCACCATGATTGATCAGGCGTGGAGTGCCGAGATCGAACAGTCCCAAGGCAACCTGATCTTCAAGGCCGGCGGCACAACCGAGCGAGCGCGGGTTGATACTTTAGGCAACCTGCTAGTCGGTGCTACCAGCGGCAGCTATCACATCGTTCGAAAGACCGCTGCAGAGGGCAACGTCATTTTGCAGGTAGACGCCAACGCCTATGGCGCGGTGTTCTATGGCGCGGCGGACGGCGGCGCGAACGGCGCGGCGACGACTCTCTCGCTCGGCAAAAACAGCGGCACGAACCGCTCCATCAACGCGGGCGGAACTATCAACGCCAGTGGCGCGGACTATGCAGAGTACATGACGAAAGCCGAGGGCTGCGGCACCATCGCGCCCGGGGATGTTTGCGGCGTCGACGCCAACGGGCTGCTCGTCACCGCCTGGGCGCAGGCGATCAGCTTCGTGGTCAAGTCGACGGCTCCTTCGCTGGTCGGCGGCGACACCTGGGCAGCGGGCCTCGATCCGAAGCCCGAGCCTCCCGAGGGCTTCGGATCGATCGATCCGGGCTTCCTCAATCCCGATTACGCATCTGAGCTCGAGCAGTACGAAGACGATCTCGCCGAATGGGAAGCGGCGCTCGAGGCGGCGCGTCAGACCGTCGATCGCATCGCCTTCAGCGGCCAGGTGCCGGTCAATGTCGGACCAGCCACGCTCGATGCAATCGAGGATGCTCTGGAGGATGGCGTGGGCGTCTATCTCGTCGCGGCGCAGGCCGGGGCCAGCATCGCGGCCGCTGCCGTGCTCGAATCCGACATGACGCTGCCGGTCTACATGCGCCGGCTCGGCAAGGTCTGGGCGGTCCGCGAGGGCTGCCCCTGGATCGACGTGCAGCACGGCTGACGCCTCGCGGCCGCGCAGGTCGCCAGTTCAATGGAGATTTATCATGACGCTCGACATCCGGGCCACGGCAAACCTGTCGCCTGATCTTCAGGAGATGATGGTCCAGGCGGGCAAGGCTACCCCGTCCGTGGCGGTGACCACGATCACCCTCGCCGGTGTCGGCCTGGACCAGTGGGTCCTGATCGCGACGCTGGTCTATACCGTGCTGCAGGCGGGATGGTTCGTCTATGACAAGCTCATCCGCCGGCGTTCGCGCGGGGACGACGCGTGAAGCGCGGCGAGCTGTCGCCGGCGCAGGCCAGGGCCGCGGCCGCCGGCGGCGCCATGTCACTCGCGCTGGCCGCCGCTATGGCGATCAGTGCGGTGTGGGAAGGCAATAGCCTCACGCCGTATCATGACCCGATCGGCGTCTGGACCGTCTGCCGCGGCGAAACGCATGTGCCGATGCGCCCCTACACCGAGGCGGAGTGCGACGCGATCGACCGCCGGCGAATGACGCTGCGGCTGCAGGAGGTCCGCGAGCTCAACCCGGGCATCGTCGCAGATCCGCTGCAATGGGCGGCTCATGCGAGCCTGGCGAACAATGTCGGTCGGGCCAACTATGCGCGCTCGAGCACGCTCCGCCTCTACAAGCAGGGGCGCAAGCGCGAGGCGTGTGACGCGATCCGATCGTGGCGGCTCGCCGGCGGCAAGGTCTGGCAGGGCCTTGTGCTTCGCAGGACCGGCGACGCCGCGCGCCTCGGCGAGATCGAGCTGTGCAAGAAGGGGCTGGCAGCGTGAAGCTGCTCGCGATCGCGCGCTTCGTCCGCCAGCACTGGCGTGGGATCCTATTGGCGACGATCGCGGCCGCCGTCGTGGCGAACACCCTGGCGATCGACGCCGATCGCGACCGCCAGCGCGAACTCGCCAACGCACGCGGCGCAGTGCTCGAGCAATCGGTCGCGGCCGCCGGCGCGGCCAATGGCTGGCCAGCGACGATGCGGTTGAAGGCCGAGCAGCTCCCGCTGCAGATCCAACTCTACGGCAACGCGCTGCGCGAGATCCGCACGAAGACCGCGGCGGCCAGGGCGGCCGATCTCGGCCGAGCTCGCGACGTCGAGGGCCGCGACCTCGCGATCATGAAGGAACAACAGGATGCGCTCTCCAAGAAGCTGGCGGCCGAGCTGCGCCGCGCTGATGATTATGCTCGCCGGTTGCGGCGCCAGCAAAGTCCGGCCGGAAGCAATTCCGGTGGTGGCCGAGCAGCGGATCTGCCCGCGGCCGCCGACGCCGCCGGCGATCCTGCTCGCGCCGGTAATCCGGCCCTCCTGGATGACGACGTCCGGATCTGCACCCGAAACACCGTGATCGCGGAAGGCTGGGCCGAATTCTGGGCCCGCGTCTTCGCGGAGCCCCGCTGATCACTTCCACCATCATTTGAAGGACGACCATCATGGCGACGGTTCATGTTACGATTTCGAAGGTCGACGATCGCGGCGATACGGGCGCCTCCGTGCAGCTGATCACGTCAGTGCCCACCGCCGCTGAAACGATGACCTCGAGCGGCTCGTCAGCGCAAGCCGCCATCACGCCCAGCAAGGCCGATGGCCTGTTCTGGTCGGTCACCGCGACGGCCAACGTCTGGATCGCATTCGGCGCCAATCCGACAGCGGTGAGCGGTGCTGGTCACCTGATCCTCGGCGGGCAGACCCGTGACTTCGCGGTCACCAGCGCCGGCGAGAAGATCGCCGTGAAGGACGCCTGACGATGGCGCTTTCGGCTTCCGCTTTGGCGCTGGCGCTGAGTGTAAGCTCGTGCGTTCTCGGTGCGGTAACGCCCGTCGATCCGCCAGCGCCAGCGATGTTCGGCGTCAACGTCAACCCAAGCTTCCAGCGTGTCTATAACAACCTGTGCGTGCAGTCCCCATGGCTGGGTGATCCGGTCCTCGGTGAATACGAGCCTATGCGCGCGCCGCACGTCAACGCGGCCGGCGATCTGGCGTCGCTTCCAGCGGGCATCACGACAGGCCGCATCAGCATCCAGAATCCCGGCCCTACTGTGGCGAGCTGGTTCCGGCTGACCTTCGACGGCACCGATAGCCTCGACAGCTTCCAGCGCAACAATGACGTGGTGCCCGACGCGCCAACGATCGTGAACAGTCGCACGATCGAGTTCTACATGGACATGACCCTGTCCGCGTCTCCAAACGATCCCAACTCTGGCAACTATCTCGCGATCAGCGGCACGCCTGGCACCCCGATCAGCAATGTCGATTGCCGCGAGATCACGGGCCCGGGCGGCGATTACGTGGACGAAGGCCTGTATTTCGCCGAGTTTATTGATGAGCTGAAGCTGGTCAGCGACCGTCCTCGCATCATGGATCTCCAGGGCATTAACGGCCCGCACATGCCCAGCACCGGCACGCTGACATGGGAGCAGCGCGCGCAGTCGCGACGGGCGTTCCAGTATAGCTCGGCGCGGCTTGTCCACGGCACCGGCAGCGGCAGGCTCATGCTGACGGTTAAGGCCTACCACACCACGGACGCGGAAGCGGAACTGCTGGCCGCCTACGGTCCGGACGACCTGTACACAGGCGCGGGCGGCAATCGGCTGACGCTGACGATCCTCGCTGCCTCCGGCGGCGGGTCCGTCGTCCTCGACGGCCTAGACATCACGGTAACGCCTGCAGCAGGGGCGACGAGCGCCGCCCAGATCGCGGCCCAGATCTACGCGCACGCTGACATCCCCAAGATGGTCGAGATTGTTGCCGGGACGAACACGGCACCAGTCAGCTCGGGTGATTATAACGCCGCGTTGGCGGCGGGCGCTGTGGCCACGCTCGCAGAGACGAATTTCACGGGTGGTTTCGACGGTCCCGGCGGCAACACCTATTGGCCGGATGTCGTAGAACTGGGCCAGCAGCTCGGACAGCCGCTCAACTTCCTGCTGCCGCAGAACGCCGACGACGATTATGCCGCCCAGGTCGCCAGCCTGATCGTCGCCGCGTTCCCGGCAAGCTACCATCTCTGGCTGGCCGGGAAGGGCAACGAGCCGTTCAACTACGGCACGCAGGCGACCCGCTGGTATTACACGCTGGCGCTCATGAACGGCGTGAGCGGGATCGACCCGCAACACAAGCTGCTGAAGCAGTACGGCACAATGGCGATCAGCAACTTTACCGCGATGAGGGCGGTTGCGGCTGACTTCCCCACAGCGATCGGCGCGCAGTCGTCCAGCGCTTCGACCACAACGGGTGTGTACAAGCTGCTGCCCAACTTCGCGTCAGCTGTCGGGTGGGTTGAGGTAGCGCCGTACTTCTATTTCGTCGCCGATCCGGTGAGCGAGGATGCGTTCTGGGCCAGTGGGTATCTCAGCGCCTCCCAGAAGCCCGCCGAGCTCGCCGAGCATATCGATCTACTGGACGGCACCGACGTTGGGGTTGTCCTGTACGAGTGGGGCCAGCACCTCGACAACGAAACCGTGCTGGCGACCGCGCAGAGCCATCACCGCGACGAGAAGATGGGCGAGCTGACAGCGTATGCCGCCTCTGAATTGTATCGCCTGCATGGCGTAGGCGTGACCATTCCCGTGCATTATTTCTCGGACATCACGCCGATCAGCACCGGTCGGGCGGGCGGCTGGGGCATGCGTGAGTATCGCGGGCAAGCGCCGACGCCAAAGTCGATCGCGTGGGACGATTTCCGCCAAGGCATCTTCCGTCCGTATTTCCAGCCCGGACTCGCGCCGGCGCTGACCGGCACGCGAGTGGTCGGGCAAGTGCTGACGCTGACCCTGCCGGAAGCGTTCAACACGGACGAGGCGACCGTGCAGATGACACGCGATGGCGTGGCGCTCGGCTCTCCCGTGACGATCGATCCGAGCGAAGACACCTTCACCTATACGCAGGTCGAGGCTGATATCGGCACCGTCCTCGATGGCACGGTTACGCTGTCGAATGCGCATTACAGCAAGGAATATGCGATCACCGATGGCGCCGAGACTGAGGACGAGGTGCCGCCGTTCAGCCTAGACGATCTGACGTCGCTGCTCGCGCGCTGGGACGCTAACACGGGCATGGTCGGCACCACGCATGTCACGTCATGGGCGGCGGCGCAGGGCAGCGGAGCGTTGACCAGCGCGGGCAACGCGCCGGCGCGCAGTACCGTTGACGGCCATCCCGCTGCAGTGTTCGCCAAGGCGAGCTATGACAGCCTGCCCAGCAACGTGGGCGTGGGAACCGGCGACTTCACCTATCTCGTCGTCGGCAAGGTCTCTGGCGGAGATATCTCGGGCGACCAGACGATGTTCGGCAATGCCAACTCGAACGGCCCGAGCGTGGATGTGCAGAGTAGCGGTGCGACACTACGGCTCGTGCGCCAGGGCGTCGCCGTGCAAGGCAGCGTCACCTCCGGCGTCGATATGACCGAGAGGTTTGTGGTCACTGCTCGACATCGGGCGTCCGATGATCACTGGTCGCTGCGGGTCAACGGCGTTGAGGTCGGCTCGGGCACTGGCAGCGGGGACTTCTCGGCGGGCAATCTCGTGCTGGGGTTCAACCCCGGCAACGGCGCGGGCTTCAACGGCCCGTTGCACTGCTTGGGCATGTGCGACAGCTACCTGTCCGAGGGGCTGACCGCCGCGTGGGAGGCGTACGAGATGGCGTTGTGGGACGTCGCTTAATCTCTTGCGCTTGTTCCTAGTTCGTTCTCATTTGCGGCAATGAACCGACTCGATAGCGAACTGACGGTCGTGTTGGCGCTGAGCATCCTCGAGCAAGCGCGTCATGAGGCGCAGAAGGGGCCGGTGCCGCGCACGAACGCGCTGCGCCTGGCGCTGGCCTATCTGCACGAGCGCGCCGGCGGCGATCGCGCGCCGTTCGACGAGTTTTGGCGGACCTGCGGAGATCCAGTCGCCGACGCCCACAGCGAGACGATGAGCAACATCCGGCGCTCTGCCACGCTGACGCCCGCGATTCACCGCATCTGGCGTGCGTTGGGCATTCCACCGGATCTTGAGCTGGTCGAGCAGCTGGGTAAGGCGCAGGCGCTCGAGCAGCGGACGCTGGCGGGCACTAGCCGGGCCGAGCCGGTCGTGCCATAGCTCGGCCGCTGCCCTGGACTTAGCCGTAGGGGGTGGCCCGCACGTGCGGAACCATAGGTCACCGGCCTTTGTGTCGGGTGGCCTGCGGAATAGAATACCCCAGGGGAATACGCAGGGCGCGGTTCCTATGGTCTGCGCGGCTAACCACCCGGCTCCCGGGCGGCCGCGGACGATAGGGACCGCCCCACCGCCATCATCATCGAGATCTGCGCGCTGCCAGGACGGCGCCGATCGGCGTGCTCGAGGAGCCGCCGCAACCCTCAGGTGCGCGTAGCCGACGTGCCTCGCCTGAAGGATTGAATACCATGTCATCTTCCGCCGCGGTGCAGACGCCCGCGGGTTATATCGGCGGCAAGCGCTTTCTGGCGCGTCGCCTGGTCGAGCTGATCGAGGCGACGCCGCACCGGACCTATGCCGAGCCGTTTGTCGGGATGGGCGGCGTGTTTCTGAAGCGGCGATCGCCGGCCAAGGCCGAAGCCATCAACGATATCAGCCGCGACGTCGTGAACCTGTTTCGCGTCGTGCGTCGGCACCGCGCCGCGATCGAGCATGAGCTGCGCTGGATGTTCACCAGCCGCGAGGAATTCGAACGGCTGCAGCGGGTCGATCCGACGACGCTGACCGACATCGAGCGGGCGGCGCGGTTCCTCTACCTGCAGCGCCTCGCGTTTGGCGGAAAGGTGGTTGGACAGAACTTCGGCGTTGCGCGTGAGCGGCCGGCGAGCTTCAACCCGGCGCAGCTGGTCGACCGGCTTGCGAATTTGCACGATCGCCTCGCGCGCGTGTCGATCGAGCGGCTGCCCTATGCCGATTTCATCCGGCGATACGATTCCGCGGAGACGCTGTTCTATCTCGATCCGCCCTACTGGGGCTGCGAGGGCGATTATGGTGCCGGCGTGTTCGACTCTGACGACTTCGCGCGCCTGGCCGAGCTGCTCGGCCGCGTCAGCGGCCGCTTCATCCTGTCGATCAACGATGCGCCGGAGATCCGCGCGGCATTCGCCCAGTTCGAGATCTCCGCGGCCGAGACGACCTACGCGATCGCAGCTAGCGGCTCGAAGAAGGTGACCGAGCTAATCATCCGAAACTAGCGTCGGACAGCTGGGGGTATCGTTGGGGGTATCGCTCGCGCGGCGAGGCGTCGGAATTGGCAGATTTCTGCCGTTTCGGCGTCACGCCGCGGCGGAGGGATGGTCCGCCGCGATCAGGCGATGACCACATTAAATTATGTGTTCCGAGCCGCTCGATATGCATTGGAATGCATAAATTATGCGTGACCGCTAAGTCTCCAGCCCAAGAGCAGCCCGCCGATCACGAAGCAGAATGCGGAGATCCAGCCCAGTGTCGGCGGCACCCACGATAAGCGTGCCACTTTCAACAGCGCTTGCTCCAATGCCGCATGATCGGCCTCCACCACGACACCTTCGATCGACGCCTTCCGCCAAAGGAAAGCCAGGTGCTCCATCGGACGCACCATCCGGCTGGCCATCCACTGGATCGAGAACGCGTTCAGCATTGCCCATAGGAGGCCGGCCCCAAACAGCCACAGGCTCGGCGCGGCGGCTGTCGATTTCTCGAGCACCTTCAGCGTGGCGGCGATCCCGCCGCCGTTGACGGCAAGCAAGGTCGCGGTGAGCCATCCCGAGGTTTTTGCAAGCTGATCGATAATGTTCGCGGCATTCACTTGGGTTCGGTCGGCATAGTGCGCCGCTAACTGTCGATCGACCTCGATCTCGCCGGCTTCAAGCTCTCGATCCACGATTCCCTCCCGATAATCAGAGGTTCTATGCTGACCAACGCCGCGGTGAAAGCCGCCGCGCCGCGTTCGGCCGCCTATAAAATGGCGGACGGGCGCGGTCTGCACCTGCTTGTTGCGCCCACCGGGCGGAAGAGCTGGCGCATGAAGTGCCGCATCGCCGGCCGCGAACAGCTGCTGACGTTCGGCCGCTATCCCGAGATGTCCCTCGTCTGCGCGCGCGCGCGAGTCGACCAGGTGCGCGAGCAGCTGCGCCGCGGCGAGGATCCGCGCGGTACCGCCGCCCCGGCCGAGCAGCTGCACACGCTCGAGCAGCTCGCGCGCGCCTGGCATGCCGGCCGCCTCGAGCGTTGGTCGGCCGAGCACGCCGGCGACGTGATCGAGAGCCTCGAGAACCACGTCTTTCCGTCGATCGGCGCGAAACACCCCGACGACGTCGACGAAGCGCAGATCCTCGAGCTGCTCGGCCGCCTCGAAGCGACCGGCAAGATCGAGACCGCGCGGCGCGTCCGCCAGCGGCTCGAGGCGATCTTCAAATATGCGCGCCGCCGCCGGCTGGCATCGATCGATCCGACCGACGTCGTCGACGAGCTCGCGGTGCGACCGCCGGCTCAGCCGATGCCGGCGCTGGTCACCGCGGCCGAGTGCCGCGAGCTGCTGGCGGGGATCGATGCGACGGCGTCGCCGATCGTTGCGCGCGCTGCGCGCTTCGTTGCGCTGACCGCGGTGCGCGTTGGCTCGCTGCGCGCCATGCGGTGGCGAGAGGTCGAGGGCCTGGACGGCAACGCGCCAATCTGGCGGATCCCGCCGGCGCACCTGAAGCTGGCGAAGGCGAAGAAGGCAGAGGCACGATTCGAGCACATCGTGCCGCTGGCGCCGGCCGCGGCCGAGCTGCTGCGCGCCGCGGCGGCCGAGAATGGGTATGATACCCGTTCGGCGCCGGCGGATGCGCTGGTCTTCCCGATCGGCGAGGCGGCGATCGGCGACGCGATCGCGCGGGCCGGCTTCAAGGGCCGCCATGTTCCGCACGGCTGGCGGGCGAGCTTTTCGACGATCCTGAACGAGGCGCTGCCCAATGAGCGCGACGCGATCGACGCGGCGCTGGCGCACGCCAACAAGAACAAGGTCGAGGGCGCGTATAACCGCGCCGAGCAACTGGCGCGCCGGCGCCGCCTGTTCGAGATCTGGGCAGATTTGATCCTGTCTTGATCCTGCCCGCTGCCGCGGGCGCTGACTTCGTTATTTGGTCTGAACCTTGCCGTGTTCCCCCTGGGGAGCACCCGGGACGGCGCAAGCCGGCCCGTCCCGAAGGTGCCGTGGGGCACTTCGGGTTCGTCGAATTCGACGCGTGGGGGAGGGGACCAGCTAAAATAGCGCCTCGCGAAGCGAGTCCTTATCCCTTTGATCCCTTCAGGGGCGGATTGAGACCGCTCGGCGGATTTTCACCCTCCTCCTCATCGCGGACCCCTTGGGCGAGATCCTCCAGGAGGGCGCGCAGGCCCTCGTCGGCAATTTCGCTGATGCTTTCAGCTGCAGGGCGGGCGGCCTTGGCGGCGCGCTCGCGCTCGATACCGACGCGCAGCATCGCCTCGGTGGGCCGCCGCAGTAGCCGCCGGATCATGTCGGCCGCAGCGCCCGTCGCCTTCAGGATGAAGGCGTTGGTGGTCTGCTTGACGTACTGGCCGCCTGGTTCCGGATCCTCGACCGGTTCCGATCGGCGCATCCAGTCGAGGAAGCCGGCCGCCTTTAGACGTGCGAGCGCCTTGCCGACGGAACTGCGCGCGATGCGCGCCTGCTGTGCGATCCAAGCGTATGACGGGTCGAGGCGGCCATCCAGCTTGCCGCGCAAGCGCAGCAGCAGCCGCAGCACCTTCATCCCAATATCGCCCAGGGCGCCGTTGCGCTTGCCCGGCTTCTTCGTCGCGCGCTCGTGGTCCTCGGCCGCGCTCAGCCAAGCGTTATTCTCGGCGCGGCTGAAGCGATTGTGCCGCTTCCAAAGCTCGATCTCGGCGCCGCCGGCGTGCGGGCTACCGCGTCGAACGTTCTGGAAGGTGCGCCGCGAGGCATAGCCCAGTGGCGCGCTGCTAAAGCCTGCCCGGGCGCTCATGCCCGGCCTCCCAAGATCAGCGTCGCAACAGCAGCTCGGCCGGCGGCGGCATTCCCTCGACAAGCAGGTCGGCCCAGCGCTGCGCGATCTCGCGACGCCGGGGCAGATAGGCGGCGCGGTTGTATGCCGCCTCGACGCCCTCCTGGACGTGCGCCAGCATCATGTCGATGATCGCGCGATCGGTCTCGCGCTCGTCGGCGGCCGCCAGCTCGTTCATGATCGTCGAGAAGCTGGCGCGCCAACCGTGCGGCACGTGCAGGCCGGTGAAGCCGGCGTCCCGATACAGCTTGCTCAGCGTCGAATCGCTGATCGGCCGGTGCAGGTGCCGGATGCTCGGGAACAGCAGCGTCTTCGACGCCGAGGTCGCGATCGCGAGCTTCACCAGCTCCACGGCCTGGTAGGACAGCGGCATTACGAATTCGAACGTCGCGTCGTTCTTGCGCTCGCGCGTCAGCTTCATTTTCTCGGCCGGCACACGCCAGATCGGCGCCTTGCCGTCGAGATCCTCGAACTCGCTCTTCTCCGCGAGGCGCACGATCCCCGGCCGGGCAGCCGTCAGCGCCAGCAGGCGCGAGGCGAAGCGCGTGCCCCAATAGGTTCGCGGCCGCGCCTCCGTCACTTCGAGCACCTCGCGCGCGTCCTTCAGCTTGGTCCGCGCTGGCCAAAGGCGGTCCTGCGTGGGCTGTAACGCCTTGCGGATCACGTGAGCCGGATCGTCCTTCGCCAGGCCGCACGCGATCGCGTGCACGAAGACGTCCGAAATATGCGTCCGCACCTTGTGTGCCATCTCGAGCGATCCGCGCGCCTCGATCGCGCGAATCACCTCGAGCACGTCGCCGGCACTGATCTCGCCGATCGGCCGCTTGCCGATCGGCGGGAAGACATCCGCCTCGAACCGATCTAGGATCTGTTTCGCGTAGCGCGTCGCCAGCGTCGTCGACCTGAGTTTGTGCCAGTCGCGCGCGATCAGCTCGAAGGTGTTCGACGCCGACTTCGCCGCGGCCTTCGCGCGACGCTGCCGCTCCACCGCCGGATCCAGCCCCTCGCGAAGCATGCGCCGCGCCTCGTCGCGCTGCGCGCGTGCCCCCTCCAAGGGGACATCGGGATAGGGGCCGAAGATCAGCCGCTTCTCGATCAGCTTGTCGCCCAGCGGCATCCGGTACTTGAACCGCCAGGAGCGAAAGCCCGTCGTGGTGACGTAGAGATAGAGCCCGCGCTCGTCCGCCAGCTTGTATGCCTTGTCGCGCTTCTTCGCGTTCCGGCATTGCATGTCGGTCAGCAAGCGGTGCCCCCAATCTCGGCGGCCGGTGCCCCAGAAGTGCCCCCACAGCGGGGGCGCTTTGGTGATCCGGGATGATCCGCGCTGATCCGGGTTTGTCGCCGGCACCCGAGGAATTCAAGGGCTTTTGAGCCGCCTTGATCCTCGATGATCCGCCTCGCTGGCTCCCTGAGTTGGATTCGAACCAACGACCAAGTGATTAACAGTCACCTACTCTACCGCTGAGCTATCAGGGAACGGCAGCGAGGGCGCGCCTATACGAAGCGGTTCGGCGCATTGCAAGCGCTCAACGGCAAGATTTTTCAGCCGACGAACTGCTCCATGGTGATGCGGTCGTCGAGCGCATGTTCGGGGTCGAACAGCAGCGTGAGGTCGCGGCGCTGGTCGATCTGGACATCGACGCGCGCGACGTCGCGTACTTCGCGCTGGTCGGCGACGGCGCTGACCGGGCGCTTGGCGGGATCGAGCACCTTGAGCGAGATGCGCGCCTTTTCCGGCAGGATCGCCCCGCGCCAGCGCCGCGGGCGGAACGGGCTGATCGGGGTCAGCGCCAGCATCTGCGACCCGAGCGGAAGGATCGGGCCGTGCGCGGAAAGATTATACGCGGTCGAGCCTGCCGGCGTCGCGACGAGGATGCCGTCGCACACCAGCTCGGGCAGCACGATGCGGTCGTTGACGGTCACCTCGAGCTTGGCGGTCTGACGCGTTTCGCGCAGCAGCGAGACCTCGTTGATCGCCGGGAGAACATGGGTTTCGCCCTCGACCGTGGTGGCGGTCATGACCAGCGGCGTGACCTTGAACGGCTTGGCGCGGGCGAGCCGTTCGTCGAGGCCATCCGGGCGCCACTCGTTCATCAGGAAGCCGATCGTGCCCAGATTCATCCCGAACACCGGCAATATCCGGTGCCGCTCGAGCATCGTGTGCAACGTCTGCAGCATGAAGCCGTCGCCACCCAGCGCGACCAGCAGCTCGGCATCGTCGAGGCTCGCCCAGTCATGCGCGGCCAGCAACTCATGCGCAGCGGTTTCGGCCGGGTTGGTCGGCGATGCGGCGAGCGCCCGGCGCAAACTCATCCGCCGGTCACGCTCATGTGCCGGCCAACCGCAGGCGCGGCGCCGCGCTCGACGTTGAAGTCATGCCGCGCGGGCTTCGCCGCCAGCGCCTCGTCGATCGCGGCATCGACCGCGTCGAGCCCGCCGGCGCGGATCGCGGCCTTGAGATCGACCTGATCCTCATGGCCGAGGCAGGTGAACAGCTTGCCCTCGGTGGTCAGTCGCACGCGGTTGCAGGTGTCGCAGAAATTGCCGGTGAGCGGCGAGATCAGCCCAAGCCGGCCGCCGGTTTCGGCAACGCGCCAGTAGCGCGCCGGGCCGCCACTCTGGTGCGCGTCCCGGCTGAGCGTGAAGCGGGACGAAAGATCGTCGAACACCTGCGTCAGCGGCACGAAACGGTCTGCACGGTCCTCATCGATCGAGCCGAGCGGCATGGTCTCGATCAGCGTCAGGTCCATGCCGTTCGCACCGGCCCATTCGAGCATCGGCGCGATTTCGGCGTCGTTGAGGCCCTTGAGCGCGACCATGTTGATCTTGACGGTCAGGCCCGCGGCCTGGGCGGCGTCGATCCCTTCGAGCACCTGCGCGACATCGCCGTGTCGCGTGATGTGACGAAACAATTCGGGGTCGCGGCTATCGAGGCTGACGTTGATCCGGCGCACGCCGGCGTCCGCCAGCGCGCCGGCATATTCGGTCAGCCGCGTGCCATTGGTCGTGAGGGTGAGTTCGTTGAGACCCCCATTTTTTCCCTGGGCGCCCACATGCCGTCCGAGCCGCCGGACGAGATCCATGGCGTCGCGCCGTACCAGCGGTTCGCCGCCGGTCAGCCGAATCTTGGTGACACCGCGCGCGATGAAACGCTCGGCGATCAGCGCGATCTCCTCGAGCGCGAGCAACTCGCTGCGCGGGAGGAAGCTCATCTTCTCGGCCATGCAATAGCGGCAGCGCAGATCGCACCGGTCGGTCACCGAAACCCGCAGGTAACGGATCGTGCGGCCATGGCGGTCGATCAGGGCGGGTGCGTCATGCATTGCCAGACCGAGCTAAGCCGTTCATGGCTTCGCAGCAAGCGTTGCGTTAGTGAAGGGGGCAATGACCGATCGCGCGCCAACCGCCGCTGCCCCGAACCCCGGACGCGACCGGCCCATCTTCATGCTTTCCTTTCGCCAGCGCGACGAGCTGGCGGCGCTGGCCGCGGGCGCGGGCTGGCAGGTCGTCGCGGCGCGGCGGATTGACGGTGTCGAGCGGCGGCTGATCGCCAGCGGCGCGGCGGTCGCGGTGGTCGATGCCCGCGGCGCGGTTGAGGACGGGCTGGCCGCGGTGCGTGCGCTGGCGGGCGCGGTCGGCGCCAACGGCTGCGCGCTGCTGGTGCTGGTGTCCCGCAACGATGCGGCTCGGCTCGGCGAATTCTATGACGCGGGCGCAACCCAATTTCTCGCCAGCCCGATGCGCGAAGCCGAATTCGTCCAGGCGCTGCGCTTCGCGGCACGGCATGCCGAACGAGTCGGCGGTGAGGGCGCCGTCGTGCCGGAAATGGTCGAGGCGCTTGGCTGGCGCTACGACCCCGCGCTCGATTCGGTGCAGGTGACGCCGGCGCTGGCGAGCTTGCTCGGCCTGAGCGAGGCGCCGTCGCTGCGCGCCATGCTGCGCCGGGTCGAGGCCGATGACCGGCAGGCGCTGCGTGCGGCATTGGGACGGTTGCGCGAGGGAGTGCAGGCGACCGCCTTTGCCCACGAACTGGCCGGCGCGGGCCGCGTGGTCGAGCATCTGCAAGTCGATGCGCGGACCGGCCGCGTCCATGCGCTGATCGAGCGGCTTGGGCTGGTCGATGCCGGGGCGGCCGTACGCGAGGCGCTGGCGGGCGTGCGCGACGCCGCCGGCGCGCGGCGCTGGCTGCAGCGGCGGCTGTCGGACGGGCGGCCCGCGGCGGTGGTGCTGGCGGTGCTCAACCGCTTCGATCTGGTCAACACGGCCTATGGCCGCGCGGCGGGCGACATGGTGCTGCGGACAGCGTCGGCGCGCGTGGCCGAGACAGCGCGCGAAACACTCGGCAAGCGTGCGATCACCGCGCGGATGGGCGGTGCGGAATTCCTGATCGCAAGCGAGGATGCCGACCCCGATGCGCTCGACGCCGCGGAGTCGCGGATCGCCGAAGTGCTTGCCCGTCCGTTCGTGATCGGCGACGAGATCGCGCCGATGGGTGCGCGCGTCGCGGCTGTACGGGCGGCACCGGGCGAGGACGTGGCGGCATTGCTCAAGCGCGTGAGCGAAGCGCTGGCGGGCGAAACGAGCGAGGGCACGGGTCCATCACTCGATGGGCTGGCGGTCGATCTGCGGCGCGCGATGGACGCGGGCGAGATCGAGCTGCGCTTCCAGCCGCAAGTGGCGGTGGCGACCGGAGCGATCGTCGGCGTCGAGGCGCTGGCGCGCTGGCGGCATCGCGGATTGGGGGAGATCGGCGCCGAGACACTGTTCGCGGCGGCAGAGCGCGCGGGACTGGCGCTGGCGCTGTCGGAGCATGTCCAGCGGCTCGCACTGGCGCAGGCCGCACGCTGGCCGGCGGCGATGAGTGCGTTACGGCTCGCAGTGAACGTGACGTCGGCCGATGTCGCGCGCAGCAATTTCGCCGATCTCTTCCTCGACTGGGTCGATGGCAGCGGCTTTCCCCGTTCGCGGCTGACGGTCGAGATTACCGAGGGCGGACTGATCGCCGATATCGGCGACGCATCGCGGCTGCTGGCGGAGTTGCGCACCGCGGGCTGCCGGGTGGCGATCGACGATTTCGGGACGGGCTATTCGAGCCTCGCCTATCTCAAGGCGCTGCCGCTCGATTACCTCAAGATCGACCGCAAGCTGACTCAGGACATCGCCGGATCGGTGCGTGACCGGGTTGTGGTGCGCGGCGTGATCGACATGGCGCGCTCGCTGGGGCTGGCGGTGGTGGCCGAGGGCGTGGAAACAGCCGAACAGCTCGAACTGCTCGCCAAGGAAGGGTGCCAATTCTATCAGGGCTTCCTGTGTGCCGAGCCGCTGACCGTGAACGAGTTAGCGGCGCTGGTGGGAGAGAGCCGATGATGCGCTGGCTGGTGCCGTTGCTGATGCTGCTGACCGCGCTGCCGGTCGCAGCGAAAGAGCGGCCGGATTCGCGTATCCAGATCGAAGCGGCGATGGAGGACAGCGCGGAAGGGTGGAACCGCGGCGATCTCGACGCCTTCCTGGCGATCTATTCGAACGATCCGGGGATCACCTTCACCGGATCGAAGGGCGTCGAGCGCGGGCTGGGGCCGATCCGGGCGCGCTATGTGAAGAACTATCCCGACCAGTTCGGACCGGGTGAGCGGCCGAAGCGGACGGCGCTGAGTTTCAGGTTCGAGGAGTTCCAGCTGATCGGTCGGACGCACGCGCATCTGGTGGCGCGCTGGACGCTGACGCCGGCGGCGGGCGGGGCGGCGATGACGGGCATGACCTCGCTGCTGTTCCGGCGCGAGGCGAAGGGTTGGAAGATCGTCGCGGATCACAGCAGCTGATGGACGATCCGCACGATGTCAGCGGCGTCTGGTATGGCCGCTATTTCGCCGGATCGGCGGAGGTCGAGGAGAACAGCTTCATCGCCCATCTCGAGGAGCTGGTGGGCGAAGTCAGCGGGACGATCACCGAACCGGACACCACCGGGCAAGACGAGGTCCGCCGCGCCTTTGTCGACGGCAGCCGCATGGCCTCGCAGCTCAAATTCACCAAGCAATATGACCCGGCCGGCGCGCTGGCGCATTCGGTCGCCTATGCCGGGACGATCAGCGGCGACGGGACCGAAGTGACCGGCGAATGGCGCTTTTCAGGCTATCACGGCAGCTTCGTGATGAACCGCGAGAAGTTCACGGCCGACGAACTCGACGAGCAAGCAGCAGTGGACGAGGACATCGTGATCGTCATGGACGAGCCGCTGGAGCGGTAACTCAGCTGACTTTCTCGAACGCACCGGTTTCGAAGTCCCGCGCGAGCAGCGCCGTGATCGCTTCGGCCACGACTTCCGGCGGCTTGACGCTCTCGGGCGCTTCGCCGGGATAGGCACGGGCGCGCATCTTGGTGCGAGTGGCGCCGGGATCGACGATGGCGACGCGGACCTTGGTGAGGTTGCGCACTTCCTCGCCATAGCTCAGCAGCAGATTCTCGAACGCCGCCTTGGTCGCGCCGTACAGACCCCAGAAGGCGCGCGGCTGGCGCGCGACGGTGGAGCTGAGGCCGATCACGCGACCCGCCTCGGACTTGCGCAGCAGCGGGTCGAACGCGCCGAGCAACGCCGCCTGAGCGCTGACGTTGAGTGCGAGCACCTTGGCGACTTCCTTGGGATCATAGGCGCCGATCGCGGCGAGCGTACCGAGTGCGGCGGCGTTGAGCACGAGCAGGTCGAGCTTCCCCCAGCGCTCCGCGACCGCTGCGGCGAGGCGCGGGATCGAATCGGTTTCGGTCAGGTCCATCGGCGCGATGGTGGCGCTGCCGCCCGCCGCGAAGATCGCTTCCTCGACTTCCTCCAGCCCGCCAGCGGTGCGCGCGGTAAGCACGACGTGATAGCCCTGCGCCGCCAGCGCCTTCGCCGTGGCCGCGCCGATGCCGCGGCTCGCGCCGGTGACGAGCGCGACGCGCGCCTGGTTTTCAGTGGTCATGCTCGTTCAGGCCGGTTCGTCGAGGAGCGCGAGTTGAGTCAGCGCCTGCTCGTTATGGTCGGTCAGCGGCGTCGGATAGTCGCCGGTGAAGCAGGCATCGCAATATTTGGGCAGCACGCTGCGGCGCTCGCTCTCGCCCAGCGCGCGGTAGAGACCGTCGATGCTGATGAAGGCGAGGCTGTCGGCCTTGATGAAATCGGCCATGCCCTGAACGTTGAGCTTCGCGGCGAGCAGTTTCGAGCGTTCGGGCGTGTCGACGCCGTAGAAGCAGCTGTGCGTCGTCGGCGGGCTGGCGATGCGCATATGCACCTCGGCGGCGCCGGCCTCGCGCATCATCTCGACGATCTTGAGGCTGGTGGTGCCGCGCACGATCGAATCGTCGACCAGGATGATTCGCTTGCCGTGGATGAGGTCGCGATTGGCGTTGTGCTTGAGCTTGACGCCCAGGCGGCGGACCTCCGCGCTCGGTTGAATGAAGGTACGTCCGACATAGTGCGAGCGGATGATGCCCAGCTCGAACGGGATGCCCGATTCCTGCGCATAGCCGATCGCGGCGGGGACGCCCGAATCGGGGACCGGGACGACGATGTCGGCTTCGACGCCCGATTCGAGCGCGAGCTGAGCGCCGATCGCCTTGCGCACCGAATAGACGGATCGGTCCTCGGCGATCGAATCGGGGCGCGAGAAATAGACCCATTCGAAGATGCACGGCCGCGGCGCGATCGCGCTGAACGGGCGCAGCGAGCGGAGCTCGCCATCCTTGACGATGACCATTTCGCCGGGGTCGATCGCGCGCACGAAATCGGCGCCGACCACGTCGAGCGCGACCGTTTCCGAGGCGAAGATGAAGCTGTCACCGAGCTTGCCCATCACCAGCGGGCGAACGCCGAGCGGGTCGCGGCAGGCGATCATGCCCTCGGGCGTCATGCAGATCAGCGAATAGGCGCCCTCGATCTGCTTCAACGCATCGATGAAGCGGTCGAGCAGGTCGCGATAGCCGCTGGTCGCGACGAGATGGATGATCGTCTCGGTGTCCGAGGTCGACTGGAAGATCGACCCGCGCTGGACGAGTTCGCGGCGCAGGTGGATCGCGTTCGAAATGTTGCCATTGTGAGCCACGGCGAAGCCGCCACTGGCCAGCTCGGCATAGAGCGGCTGGACGTTGCGCAGCGCAGTCTCGCCGGTGGTCGAATAGCGGACATGGCCGCAGGCGACGGTGCCGGGCAGGGCGCGGATGACCTCGTCGCGGTCGAAATTGCCCGCGACATGGCCCATCGCACGATGCGTGTGGAAATGAGTGCCGTCCCAGCTGGTAATGCCGGCAGCCTCCTGCCCGCGGTGCTGGAGCGCATGAAGGCCGAGCGCGACGAGCGCGGCGGCTCCGTCGGCACCGGCAACGCCGAAGACGCCGCACTCTTCGCGCAGCTTGTCGTCATCATATGGATTAGTGGTCAGCATCGGCCCTTCGCGGGGAATCGGTGTCGATCCGCGGGCATATAGGCAGCCATTCCGGCTTTGTCGCCTGTTTGTCACATGCAGTCGGGTGAACCTGAGCTTTTCCGCTGCGTTGGTAGCGCGACGAAGGAGGCGACCATGGCGAAGGACCACGGACCGACGATCAAGGACGACAAATTATACGAGGATCTGCGCAAGGACGGCGCATCGAAGGAGAAGGCGGCGCGCATCGCCAATGCCAAGGCGGCTGGCACGCTCAATCACGAAAGCACGCATCTCGAAAACCGTTCGAAGGACGAATTGTACGATGAGGCAAAGGCGATCGGCATCGAGGGGCGCTCGACGATGGACAAGGACGAGCTGATCGATTCGATCCGCGATCATTAGGGCTCTAATTCCGAGCCTGTTCGATACGATCGATCTAGTGCGGCTGCCTTGATCGATTCTCTCACTTTCGTTGACCTGTTTATCTAATTTCCGGGGGGCGGGCCGTGCGGCTAGCCTCGCTCCAACATAATCATAGGAGGGACCTGCTCATGGACGCCAAGACTGGATCGATCGACGGCGGCGGCTGCCCGTTTAACGGCGATGGCGGTGTCCGCGCGCTGCTGGGACGCACCAACCGCGACTGGTGGCCCGAAATGCTGGCCACCGAAATCCTCAACCCCAACGGCGCGTCCAACCCGATGGGCGACGATTTCGACTATGCCGCGGCGTTCAAGGCGCTCGATTACAACGCGCTCAAGGCCGATCTCACCGCGCTGATGACCGATAGCCAGCCCTGGTGGCCGGCGGATTACGGGCATTACGGGCCATTCTTCATCCGCATGGCGTGGCACGCGGCGGGCACCTATCGCACCGCCGATGGCCGCGGCGGCGCCAATAGCGGGCAGCAGCGCTTCGCGCCGCTCGACAGCTGGCCCGACAACGGCAATCTCGACAAGGCGCGGCGGCTGCTGTGGCCGATCAAGCAGAAATACGGCCAGAGCATCAGCTGGGCCGATCTGTTCATCCTGGCCGGCAACGTCGCGATCGAGAGCATGGGCGGGCCGGTGTTCGGCTTTGGCGGCGGACGTGCCGACGTGTTCGAGCCGGAGCGCGACATCTATTGGGGCTCGGAGGACAAATGGGTCAATCAGGGCGTGCAGACTCGCATCGCCCCCGAGCACGGCATGCACGAGCTCGAAGGCCCGCTCGCCGCGATCCAGATGGGGCTGATCTACGTCAACCCGGAGGGGCCGGGCGGCAACCCCGATCCGCTGCAATCGGCGCGCGACATCAAGGCGACGTTCGAGCGCATGGCGATGAATCATGAGGAGACCGTGGCGTTGACCGCGGGCGGGCACACCTTCGGTAAGGCGCATGGCAATGGCGACGCCTCGCTGCTCGGCGCGGCGCCTTCGGGTGGCGACCTTGCCGCGCAGGGTTTCGGCTGGGTCAGCACGCACGAGAGCGGTGGTATCGGCGAGCATAGCGTGACCAGCGGGATCGAGGGTTCGTGGGTGAACACGCCCACCAGCTGGAGCGAGAATTATTTCCGCCTGCTGCTCGATTACGAGTACGAGATCGTCCACTCGCCCGCCGGCGCGCAGCAATGGCAGCCGGTCAACCAGAAGGAAGAGGACAAGGCGCCGGCCGCCTGGGACCCGAACATCAAGGTCCCGACCATGATGACCACCGCCGACATGGCGCTGAAGGTCGATCCGGAATTCCGCGTGATCTCGGAGAAATTCCGCAACGACCATGAAGCGTTCAAGGACGCCTTCGCCCGCGCCTGGTTCAAGCTGTGCCATCGCGACATGGGGCCGAAGGTCCGTTACCTCGGCCCGGAAGTGCCGGCGGAAGACCTGATCTGGCAGGATCCGATTCCGGCGGGGACGACGCCGTCGGACGCCGATGTCGCGGCGGTGAAGGCCAAGATCGCTGCCAGCGGTCTTACCGTCAGCCAGCTGATCAAGACGGCATGGGCCTCGGCCAGCACCTATCGCAAGTCGGACCATCGCGGCGGCGCCAACGGCGCGCGCGTCCGGCTCGCGCCGCAAAAGGACTGGGAGGTCAACGAGCCCGACATGCTGGCCAAGGTGCTTGGCACGCTCGACGGGCTGCGCGGCAATTTGTCGCTGGCCGACGCGATCGTGCTCGGCGGCGTGGTCGGGCTGGAGAAGGCGATCAAGGATGCCGGCTCCAGCGTGGCGGTGCCGTTCACCGGCGGGCGTGGCGACGCGACCGAGGAACAGACCGATGGCGACAGCTTCGCGGTGATGGAGCCGGATGCGGACGCATTCCGCAACTATCTCGGCAAGAAGAAGCTGGCGGTGAAGACCGAGGAGATGATGCTCGACCGTGCGTCGCTGCTCGGCCTGTCGGTGCCGGAGATGGTCGTGCTGATTGGCGGCTTGCGCGTGCTCGGCGCCAATCATGGCGAGCGCGGCCATGGGCATTTCACCAGGCGGTCCGGGCAACTGACCAACGACTTCTTCGTCAACCTGTACGACATGACCAATGTGTGGAAGGCGGTCGAGGGATCGAACGATCAGGAATATGTCGCGACCGACCGCAAGGGCGGCGGCGAGACCTGGCGGGCGACGCGCGCCGACCTGATCTTCGGGTCCAACGCCGAACTTCGTGCGGTGGGCGAAGTCTATGCCGAGAACGGCCACGAGGAAAAGTTCGTGAAGGACTTCGTCAAGGCGTGGACCAAGGTGATGAACGCGGATCGCTTCGATCTGCGCGCCTGAGGCCGATCGGGTGTCGCGCCGGTGCGGCGCGGCACCCATTTCATGACCCAATTGGTCTGAAAGCAATGCGTTGACCCGGTGTTCCGCGCGGCGCTAGCGTCGGCGCATCGGAGGAAGCATGCTGGCGTTTCTGACCCTGATGGCGATGCTGGCGAGTGCGCCCGTGCAGGACCGTGATTTCGACCCCGAACGGTGCAGGGTGCCCGCCGACCGCGGCGTGGTGGTGCTCGCAGCGCGCTCGGCCCCGAAGGTCAAGGCAGGCGAGACGGTCGCCATGAAGCCGATCTACACCACCAATCCCGGCGCGCTCGACGAATTGCCGGTGAAGTGTTTCTCGGGCTGGACCGTATCGGACCCCAAGCTCGCCAGGCTGTCGTCCGACCGCAAGACGATCGCGGTCGCCGCAGCCGCCAGGGCTGGCAGCAAGTTCACGGTTTCCGCGATGTTTCGCGGCAAGCGGATCAGTGAGACTTATGAGGTGATCGTGCCAGTCGCCTCGCCATTGGTCGGATTCTGGACGCAGGAAGGCGTTGACGCCTGTGCCGAGCCGACGCGGCTGTTCGACCTGGTGTTCGAGCGCAGCGGCGATTTCGCCGTCGCGCTGGGGCCGCGGTTTCACGGCAGCAAGGATTATCACGGTAAATGGCGGGTCGAGGGGGACCGGCTGATCCTGACCGAAGTGACCGGGAGCAAGCCGGCGGATTTCGCGGCCGAGGCGAAGTTCACGATCGACGCGAATGGCGGGCTGAGCTTCGACCAGCCGTGGTTCGGCACACAGGGCGAGCGCGGCAAGTGCGCCGCGCCGTTCCGCAAGATGCGCTAGGCGGCGCGGCGCAGCGGCGTTAACAGCGTTGCATGACCGATGCCCGTGACAGCACACTGACCCTCGACCCCAAGTTCGACGCCAATGGTCTGATCACCGCGGTCGCGACCGACGCCGCGACCGGTGAATTGCTGATGCTGGCGCATATGAATGCCGATGCGCTGGCCAAGACGCTGGACAGCGGCGAGGCGTGGTTCTGGTCGCGCAGCAAGGGACGGCTGTGGAAGAAGGGCGAGAGCAGCGGCAACGTGCTGCGCGTGGTCGAAGCGCGGATCGATTGCGATCAGGACGCGCTGTGGCTGAAGGTCGAGGCGGCGGGGCCGGCGTGCCACACCGGCGAGCGGTCGTGCTTCTTCCGGCGGATCGATGACGGGAAGCTGGTGCGCGGGTGAGACGGGAAGGCTTCACTCTATCCTCCCCCTGGCGGGGGAGGATATTGACCACGTTCCTGCTCCTCGCCGCTTGCTCGGGCGGCCCTTCCGGCAACCAGCCGGCCAGTCCGCCCGATCTCGAATCCGCGGCGGTCGAGCGCGGGCTGGTGCGCGATCCCGGCGATACCGACGTTACCGGCCTTTATGCGCGCGACACCGACCGGGTGTGCGTGGTGAAACAGGGCGGAAGCTACCGAATCGGCGCGTTCGTCGATTATGGCGACGGGCTGAGCTGCACCGGCATCGGCACTGCCCGGCGATCGGGCGGGACGCTGTCGGTTGAGTTGAAGGGCAAGAGCGGCGCCGCGTGCGCATTCGATGCCCGGTTCGACGGCGAACGCATCATCTTTCCCGCGAACATGCCCGATGCCTGCGTCAAATTATGCGGGCCGCGCGCTTCGTTCGCCGCGCTGGACGTGGAGCGGCTGAGCGAATCCGCAGCGGAAGCGGGGGCGCTGCGGACCGCCGAGGGAACCCGCCTCTGTAGCGATTGACGTTAACGTAAGGTGGGCGTAAAACACCGGCATGGCAACGACCATGAAGCCGGTGGCCAGCTTTGCGCCGACCGAAGCCCGGCCCGACAAGGAGAGCTTTTCGATCTCGGACCTGTGCGCCGAGTTCGAGGTGACGGCGCGGGCCCTGCGTTTCTACGAAGATGAAGGCCTGATCTCGCCCGAGCGGCGCGGGCTGGCGCGCATCTATTCGCACCGCGACCGCGCGCGGCTGGCGTGGATATTGCGCGGCAAGCGCGTCGGGTTCAGCCTCGCCGAAATCCGCGAGATGATCGACCTGTACGATGTCGGCGACGACCGGCGCACGCAGCATCAGGTGACGCTCGACAAGTGCCGCGCGCGGATCGAGTTGCTCGAGCGGCAGAAGGTCGATCTCGACGCCGCGATCTCGGAACTGGAAGACTTTGTGGCCGTGCTGGAAGGCCGCGCCGAACCCGCCAAATAGGAGCCGAAGATGCCGCAATATACGCCGCCGGTGCGCGACACGCGTTTCGTGCTCGACCGGGTGCTCAAGATCGACCGCTACGCCAATCTGCCGGGCTTTGCCGCCGCGTCGCCCGATGTGGTGAACGCGGTGCTGGAGGAAGGCGGGCGCTTCGTCGCCGAGGTGCTGTTCCCGATCAACCATTCGGGCGACCAGCAGGGCTGCACGCGCAACGCCGACGGCAGCGTGACGACGCCGGACGGATTCAAGGAAGCCTATGCGCAGTTCGTCGAGAGCGGCTGGGGCACGTTGAGCGCGCCGGAGGAATTTGGCGGGCAGGGCATGCCGCACGTCATCTCGACCGCGTTTCAGGAATATATGATCAGCTCGAACATGGCCTTCGCGATGTATCCGGGGCTGACGCACGGCGCGATTTCCTCGCTGCTGGTCAAGGGTTCGCCCGAGCAGCAGGCCAAGTATCTGCCGAAGATGATCTCGGGCGAGTGGAGCGGGACGATGAACCTGACCGAGCCGCAATGCGGCACGGATCTGGGCCTCATCAAGACCCGTGCCGAGCCGCAGGCCGATGGCAGCTGGTCGATCACCGGGACCAAGATCTTCATCTCGGCGGGCGAGCACGACCTGACCAGCAACATCATCCATCTGGTGCTGGCCAAGACGCCGGGCGCGCCGGAAAGCAGCAAGGGCATTTCGCTGTTCGTGGTGCCCAAGTTCATGGTCGGCGACGACGGGTCGCTGGGCGAGCGCAATGCCGTGTCGTGCGGCTCGATCGAGCACAAGATGGGCATCCATGGCAATTCGACCTGCGTGATGAACTATGACGGGGCGACCGGCTGGCTGGTCGGCGAGGAGATGAAGGGCCTCGCCGCGATGTTCATCATGATGAACGCGGCTCGGCTGGGCGTCGGCCTGCAAGGGCTCGGCGTGGGCGAAGTCGCGTTCCAGAACGCCGTGCAATATGCCGAGGACCGGCGGCAGGGGCGCGCGCTGACCGGCGCTGCCGAGCCAGCGGAAAAGGCCGACACGCTGTTCGTCCATCCCGATGTGCGCCGCATGCTGATGGAAGCGAAGGCGATGACCGAAGGGCTGCGCGCGCTGTGCCTGTGGGGTGGCCTCCAGGTCGACCTCGCCCATGCCGCGGCGAGCGAGGAGGAGCGGCAGCTGGCAGACGATCTGGTCGGGCTGCTGACCCCGGTGATCAAGGGTGTCGGCACCGATGCCGGTTACAAGATCGCGACCGACAGCCAGCAGGTCTATGGCGGGCATGGCTACATCGCCGAATGGGGGATGGAGCAATATGTCCGCGATGCGCGGATCGCGATGATCTACGAAGGCACCAACGGCGTGCAGGCGATGGACCTGGTCGGCCGCAAGCTCGCGCAGAATGGCGGGCGGGCGGTGCAGGCGCTGTTCCGCATCGTCGGCGAGGAGGTCGCGGTGGCGAAGGGCCAGCCCGAGCTGGCGAGCTTTGCCGAGGCGCTGGAGAAGGCCAACGGGCAGCTTCAGGCGGCGACGATGTGGTTCATGGCGAATGGGATGAAGGATCCCAATCAGGTCGCGGCGGGCGCGTACAGCTATATGCAGCTGATGGGGATCGTTGCGATCGGGCTGATGTGGCTGCGCATGGCGGATGCTGCGGTGACGGCGCTGGCCGAGGGTGGCGACGACAAGGCGTTCCTCGAGGCCAAGCTGGTCACCGCGCGCTTCTATGCCGAACGGATCATGCCCGATGCCGGGGCGTTGCGCCGCAAGATCGAGGGCGGCGCCGAGTCGATCATGGCGCTGCCGCCGGAGATGTTTCGGGCAGCGTAACGGTTTCGCTTGAGCGGCGCGGGCGGCACGGCATAACCGGGACATGCTGTTGCCAGATGTGCCCCTCCAGCCGCTCGAACGCGGTCACCTCAATGCGATGCGCCTGAGCGGTGCGGTGTTCTTCGCCGCCGCCGCGATCGGGTCGGCGATCCCGAGCTATGCGCTGAGCCGCGAATGGACGTGGTTGCCCGTGTGGGCCGCGCCGCTTGTGCTGGTGCTGATCGGCCTGTGGTCGGTGCTGATCGCCGCGCCGCGCCGCTGGGCGCGGTGGGGCTGGGCGTGGACGGGGCGCGAGCTGCATGTCGCGCAGGGCTGGCTGACGCAAAGCCATACGATCGTGCCGGCGCTGCGCGTTCAGCATATCGATGTGACGCAGGGGCCGGTGGAGCGGATGTTCGGCGTGGCGACCCTGGTGCTGCATACCGCCGGGACCACCCACAGCACGGTGCATCTGCCCGGCATCTCGCGCGCCACCGCCGAGGAGATCCGCGACGCGATCCGAGCGAAGCTGAGCGCCGAACCGTGGTAGCCGACGGCACGCCGAGGCGCATGCATCCCGGCACGGTCGCGATCACCTTCTTGCGCAAGGCGCCGCAGAATGTGCTGGCGATCCCGATCTTTGCAGGGTGGATGTCGGGGCGTGGCTTTGGCTGGGCGTTGCTGATCGCGGCGATCGCCGGAGGCTTTGCGCTGTTCTTCATGTGGCTGAAATGGCGGCGCTTTACTTACACGGTCGGAGCCGAGGAACTGGTGATCGAGCGCGGGCTGCTCAATCTCAGCCGCCGGTCGATCCCGCTCGAACGCATCCAGGACGTGTCGATCGAGCGCAAGTTGCTGCACCGGCTGTTCGGGCTGGCGGAAGTGCGGGTCGAGACGGGCGGCGGCGATGCCGACGAGGCGGTGCTCGACAGCGTGTCGCTGGCCGAGGCGCAGCGGTTGCGGGCGGCGTTGCGCGGGCAACGGGTCGCGGCGTCGGTGGAAACGGGCGAAGTGGCGGCGCCGGCCGAGCCGCACGCGCTGCCGGTGGTGTTCGCGATGTCGCCGGGCCGGGTGCTGCTGCTGGGGCTGTTCAGCTTTTCGCTGGTGTGGCTGGCGGCGCTGTTCGGTGCGATCCAGTTCCTCGACCAGTTCATCGATTTCGGCTGGGATCAGATCAAGGACTATGCCGGCGCGGCGCGGGCCGAGGCGCAGGCGCGGTTCAGCGTCAACGCGGTGCTGATCGTAGCGGCCCTCGCACTGGCGCTGGGCGTGGTGAGCGGGGTGATCAGCACATTGCTGCGCGACTGGGGCTTCACGCTGCGCGCCGGCGAGGGGCGGTTCCGGCGCACGCGCGGATTGCTGACGCGGAGCGAGGTGGTGGTGGCGATGCGGCGCATCCAGCTTGCGCTGGTGCAGCGCGGACCGTTGCGCGGTTGGCTGGGGTGGCAGGCGTTGAGCGTGCAGACGCTGGGCGGGAGCAACGATCCGTCCGGCCGTCAGCTGCTGGCGCCGCTCGCCACGGAAGCAGAGGTCAGCGAACTCATGCGGATCGCGGGGCTGCCGCCGTTCGAGCGGCTGCCGCTAAGGCCGGTGGGGGCGGGGCATGTGGTGCGGTCGCTGATCCGCACCGTCACCGCGCCGCTCGCCGCGATCTTGCTCGCTACTGTGCTGCTGACGCCGCTGGCGCTGATCGGACTGTTGGTCCTGCCGCCGATGGCCGCCGCGGCGCTGCTGCAGCGGCGCTACCACCGCTTCGCGCTGTCCGGCTGCGGATTGCAGGTGATGCGCGGCGTCGTCGCGCAGCGCGACTGGACCGTGCCGGCGAACAATGTGCAGGTGGTCACGCTGCACGCGACCTGGCTCCAGCGGCTGCTGGGCGTCGCCAGCGTGCTGGTCGATACGGCGGGCGCCAAGGGCCGCGGCGCGCCGGATGTGGTGGATGTGAACCTGCCCGATGCGCGGGCGCTGGCGGCGGGGCTGATCGCGCGGGTCGACTAGGGTCTGAACTCAATTAGAACGAGGTCGTGACGGAGCCGAATTTGGCGCCGGGCTTGGTTGCGGGACGGGAACGCTGACCATCGGCGGCGCGACTTCACCCTTGCGGCGCACGCCGGCCAGCCCGTCGGGCGCCGCAGCGCGCTTCGCCGCTGATGGTTCGGCGGGTGCGGGCGGCGCAACCGCGGCCGGCGCACGGCGCATGCACTGCACCGGGCTCGGCCGCTTATATTCAGTGCAGTTCCACAACGCCTTGCCATAGCCCTGCGCCTGATCCCGCAGATAGCTGAACGACATGCTCTCGAGCTGGGCGGGGGTCAGCGCGGCGCCGGCGGGCGGCACCTTGCGCGGATCGCTCCAGCCGAGGAACTTGCAATAGGGCCGCTCGCCGCAAGTGCGAATCGCGAGTGCGGCGAAGCCTTCTTCCCCGAGCTTGCGGTCGAGCGCGACATGGAAGGTGTTGGCGTCGCCGCTGGTCGCAGGCTTGGGAATGGCGGCGTCGGGGATCGAGGCGGGATCGACCACGCCGTCGATCATCGCCAGCGCCGGATCGGCCGCGCCAGCGACGGCGTGCGCCGGGGACAGCCATGCCATCTTGGCGATCACCGGTTCGGCGCCGGCATAGCCGCGGCGGAAGGCGGGCGGCGTGCCCCACCAACCGGTCCAGCGGAAGAACAAGTGAGTATGAATCTCGGCAACCTTGTCGAGGCTGGCGCTCCAATAGGGCACGACCCAGTCGGTATGGTAATGGGTGGAGTGGCCCACCTTGCGTTCGACCCCGCCGTTGAGCGCGATCCGCGCGATCTCGCGCGCGCGTACCCAGGCTGCGGCGGACGGGGCTCGCGTCATCGCGCCGTCGCAGGTGAAGGTGAACTGGCAGCCGGTGCGCCGCTCCTGTCCCTGGAACACCACGCCGCAGACCGTCTTGGGAAAGGCCGGGTGGCGCATCCGGTTGAGGATGACCTGCGCGACTGCGCGCTGGCCGACCGCATCGTCACCTGCCTCATACCAGGTCGCCGCGGCGAGGCAGTCGACCGCGCGCGCCTGATCGTCGGGCGAGCCGGTGATCACGAACGGGCGCGCCGCCGGGTTGGGCGCGGTGGAGAAGGGGATAGCGGCGTTGAATTCGCGCGCCTTGTCCATCGGAAGCGCGGCGAGTTCGACCGGTTCGACCTGCGGCAGCTCGGCCTTGGGCACGACACGCTTGGGGCGGCTGATCTTCGCCAGTTCGGCATCGGCGACGACGACGCGCGGCATCGTGAGCACGATCAGCAGCGGCGCCAGAATGACCGCCAGTGCCGTCAGCGCCATCGCGATCCAGAGGCCGGGCGCGATTGTGCGTTCGGCGGCGTGTGGAGCAATGGCGGAAGTCACGAGTGAACGGATGTCCTGTTACGAAGGGTCGACGCCCTTAACGCAGTCGTGACGCAGTTGGAACCATCCGGCGACGGCGAACCGCCGCCGGGATGGGACGAATCGCAGCAACGCTCAGCTTTCTGGCAGGAAGTCCGGCACGCTGAGATAGCGCTCACCCGTATCATAGTTGAACCCGAGCACGCGCGATCCGGCAGGCAGGTCGCCGAGTTTCTTGGCGATCGCCGCCAGCGTCGCGCCCGAGCTGATGCCGACGAGGATGCCTTCCTCGCGCGCGGCGCGGCGGGCATATTCCTTCGCGTCATTGGCATCGACCTGGATCGCACCGTCGATCGAATCGGTGTGCAGGTTGCGCGGCACGAAGCCGGCGCCGATCCCCTGGATCGGGTGCGGGCCGGGCTGGCCGCCCGAGATCACCGGCGAAAGCTCGGGTTCCACCGCATAGACCTTGAGGCCCGGCCAGCTCTTCTTGAGCGTTTCGGCAACGCCGGTGATGTGGCCGCCGGTACCGACGCCGGTGATGATCGCGTCGAGCGGTGAATCGGCGAAGTCGGCGAGAATTTCCTGAGCCGTCGTCTTCACATGCACGTCGATGTTCGCAGGGTTTTCGAACTGCTGCGGCATCCATGCGCCCGGAGTCGAATCGACGATCTCCAGCGCGCGTTCGATCGCGCCCTTCATGCCCTTTTCGCGCGGCGTGAGGTCGAAGCTCGCGCCATAGGCGAGCATCAGCCGGCGGCGCTCGAGGCTCATGCTCTCGGGCATGACGAGGACGAGCTTGTAGCCCTTGACCGCCGCGACCATCGCCAGGCCGACGCCGGTGTTGCCGCTGGTCGGTTCGACGATCGTGCCGCCCGGCTTGAGGCTGCCGTCAGCTTCCGCCGCCTCGACCATGGCGAGCGCGATGCGGTCCTTGATCGAACCGCCGGGGTTCGAGCGCTCGGACTTGATCCACACTTCGGCGCCGGGAAACAGGCGCTGGACGCGAATGTGCGGCGTATTGCCGATCGTCTCGAGGATGGTGTTTGCTTTCACGTCTTCGTCTCCTCAGGAATAGGCTCCGCAAGGTCCACGGGCGGATCAAATGTTCGCGCCCGCTGCAGTTCGGGGAAGATACGCGCCCAGAGCGCGGTTACCAAGATGGCGAGTATGCCGCCGCCCGCGGTTGCGATCACCGGGCCGATCGCGGCGGCGAGGAAGCCGGCGCGGGCTTCGCCGAGCTCGTTCGAGCTGGAGACGAACAGCGTCGAGACTGCGCCCACCCGGCCGCGCATCGAGTCGGGCGTATAGAGCTGGATCAGCGACGAGCGGATATAGACCGACACCATGTCGAACGCGCCGAGCGCCGCCAAGGCGACCAGCGAGACGATTACGGCGGGCGCAACGTCGCTGCCGATCATCGATGGACCCCACCAGTAGGTCATCAGCGGCCCGGCCCAGCCGAATATGGCGGTCGCGATGCCGAAGCCGATCACCGACCACAGCATCTTCACGCCGACATTGGTCTTGAGCGGACGCCAGGAGAGGATCAGCGCCACCGCGACCGCGCCGACCGCGGGTGCGGCGCGCAGATGACCGAGCCCGTCGGCGCCGATCTGGAGGATGTCGCGGGCGTAGATCGGCAGCATCGCCGTGGCGCCACTCAGCAGCACCGCGAACATGTCGAGCGAGATCGCGCCATAGACCAGCCGGTTGCGTTTCACATAGCGCAGGCCGTCGGCCATCTGGGCGAACGGATGCGCGCCGGTCTTGATGTTCGCGCGCGGCACCGGGGTCACCATCATCATCATCGCCAGAGCGAGCAGGAAAAGGCCGGTGGAGACGATATAGGGCAATGCATGATCGGCAGCGTAGAGATAGCCGCCCATTGCCGGGCCGCCGATCGATCCGATCTGCCATGCCAGCCCGCTCAGCGCGATCGCGGTCGGCAGCGAGGCGGCGGGGACAAGGTTTGGTGAAAGCGCCGAGAGCGCCGGACCGACAAAGGCGCGGGCGACGCCGAGCAGTGCGGCGATGCCGAACAAGGCGGGCAGGGTGATCGCGTCGTTTGCCGTCAGCCAGGCGAGCGCCGCGGCGCAGCCGAGCTCGAGCACGATCGAAGCGCGGACGATCCAACGCCGGTCGATGCGGTCGGCGACCCAGCCGGCGACGAGCGACAGCACCAGCAGCGGCAGGAACTGGGCGACGCCGATCAGGCCGAGCTGGAGCGCCGCCTGTTGCACGCCCATCGTCTGGCGCGCGATGTCATAGACCTGCCAGCCGATGACCACGACCATCGCCATGTTCGCCAGCGTCGAAGCGAAGCGGGCGATCCAATAGGCGCGATAATTGTGAATGGCGAAGGGGTGGGCGGCCATGATGTCCTTGCAAAGCCGCCGACCCGTTCGCGTGGCGCTTCAGCGGGTCTGTAGAGTTCCGGCCAGCGGTCGCGCAACGCCGGATTCGTTGCGCGACCGTAAAAAGGCCGTTTGGTTGTGGGGCGTCAGGCCAGCGAGACCTCGGCGACCTTGTCCTGATAATCCTTCTTGGGATCGGCGCCGAGCAGCATCTTCACGCCGGCGAACAGGCTGTTCTCATTGAGCCAGATCTGCGCGCGCTCGGTGTCGAGGCGGAGCAACTGGAGTTTGGGATCGTCCTTGCCGCCTTCGAACCAGGCCGCAACGAACGGATTCCACAGCCGGTCGATGACCGCGCGGTCGTTATCGGTGCTCAGGTTGCCGTGGAGCGTCGCCCACAGCTCATGCCCTTTGGAGGCGAAATGCGCCATCGCACGGTGCCCCTGGGCGAGCGACTGGACGAGGCCGTTGTCCTTGGTGGTGAAGAACCAGAGCGGGCCGTGATCGCCATCGGTCAGCGCGGTCATCGGCTGCGCGTGACCGTCATCGACGCCGTCGAGGCCCAGGAAGAGCGTGCGGTCGCTCTTCAGCGCTTTCCAGAATTTTTGTTCGAGTTCCTGCGGCGTTGGCATGGGGTTGCTCCTTGAATTGGATTGCAACCCGAACGGGTGGAGCGCGGCGCGGTTCCTTAGCCGAGGGCGGGAAGCGGCGGGCGGGCGCGGATATAGCCCAGCGCGGGCTGGTGGAGCGGAAAGCCTGCCTGTGCGAGCCGGCCGAGCAGCTGGCGGGCGCGGTTGCCGAGCGCGAGTCGTGCATCCGTGGCGGCCACGCTCGACAACTGATCGCGCGGCACGATCAGCCCGTCCGGCGAGCGTTCCAGCGCGCCGTCGCGCACCAGCTGGTCGAGATTGCGGGCGGCGGTCGCATAGGGCAGGCCGAGCGTTCGCGCGATCATGCTGGGCTTGACCGGGGCAAGCTGTCTCGTCCCGTCGAGCCGCCCGCCGAAGCGCGCATTGGCCCATTCGATCGCGGTGAGCAGCGCAATCCGGATCAGATTGCGGTCGTCGCCGTCGCGGCATTCAAAGCCGGCCAGCAACAGGTCGAACGCGATGCCGACGCCGGCGCGCGGATCATAGGCGATGTCGGTGCGCGGGGCCGGCAGCGCGAGATTGGATGCGCGAACATCCTCGATCAGCCGGACAAGCAGGTCGTGGCACGCATCGCTGAAAGCGGCGGCGCGCGGATCGGTGATCGCCTGTGTAGGCATCTGGAGGCCGCCGTCGGAGCGGACGAGCAGGCCCATGGCGATCAGCGCATTGGCGTTGCGCCGCGTGGTTTCGAACGGACGGCGCAGCGATGCGGCGAGCGCATTGACGCTGACCGGCCGTCCGGCACGGACCGGTGCCGCTTCGAAGGGGCCGCAGGCGCGCGCCGCGGCGGCGAACAGGATGGCGCGGGAGAGCGTGCCGAAATGGGCGATCGCAGCCGACATCGCGCAGACGCCATATTCCAGCAACAGCATATCCAGTCGCGGCCCCGCCAGCGGCCCGGATTCCTGATGCTGCGGCTGTGCCGGATCGAACGCCATGAGTTCAGCGTATTCCGGTAACGAAACGATTGAACGCCAATGACTTGCCCATTCCCCAAATGGACAACAAGTGATGAACCTAAATTGATATGGTGCAATGCAAGCGTTACTCATTTTGCACCGCGGAACCGCTATGCATCACCATTTTGAGTATCAATTGCCACAATTTGCCGGCTGACCCGCCGCGGACAAACAAAAAGGGCGCCCCGAGGGACGCCCTTTCGTATCTCCCGGCTCGCGAGGAACCGGAGACGCGGATCGATTACTCGACCGCGTTGCCAGCCGCGTCAGCAGCTTCCTCGGTCGCGTCGGCAGCGTTCTCGAGCGCGTCCTCGGCGACTTCGTTGGTGGCGTTGTCGGCAGCTGCTTCGAGGTTGTCGGCGCTCTCTTCCAGAGCCTCGGCAACGTTCTCGGCGGTGTTGTTGGTCGTGACGGTCTCGTTGCAAGCGGCGAGCGACATCAGGCCGGTCGCGGCAGCGACGATGAGGATCTTCTTCATTCGTTTGCTCCCAAGCAAAACTATATCGGTTCGCCCCGGCCCGATTGCCGTGCGAGTTAGTCGGAATAACGCCCGTTACGCCGCCGTCAATGGGTATTCATTCCACAGCAAGGCGAAATGCGACGGAATTGTGGCACGGTTTATTGCGCCGCACCCAATTCTTCAGGGGCATTCGCGACCACCGCGAGCATCGCCGTCCACGCCGCGACATTCTGGCGAAGCTGCGCCGGATCGATCTTGTCGAGCGTGTCGTCGGGGGTGTGGTGCAGGTCGAAATAACGCGACCCGTCCTGCTGCAGATCGATCCCCGCGACGCCCGACGCGACCAGCGCAGCGACGTCCGCGCCGCCGCCGGCCGGTTGCTGGCCGCGCGCGATGCCGAGCGGGGCGAGCGCCGTCGCCACGCGATCGGCGACGGCATTGGCCGTGTCGGGCAGTTTGAAATCGACGCGCCAGACGCGGTCGGCACCGAAGTCGGATTCGGCGGCGAGCGCATGCTTCTCCCCCTTGTGCGCTGCGAAATAGGCCGCACCCCCGAACACGCCGACTTCCTCTGCGCCCGCCCACAGCACGCGGATCGTGCGGCGCGGCTGGCCGGCATCCATGATGCGCTTGGCCGCAGCAGCGACGATGCCGCAGCCTGCGCCATCATCGAACGCGCCGGTGCCGAGGTCCCAGCTGTCGAGGTGGCAGGCGACGACGACGATACCCGCGGCGGGATCGCTGCCTGGCACATCCGCGATGACATTGCCCGATTCGGTGGTGCCGACCTGCTTCGGGGTCAGCGTGAGCCTGACCTTCACCGGCTGGCCGCGCTTGAGGATGCGTTCGAGCTGCTCGGCATCGGGCAGCGACAGCGCGGCGGCGGGGATCGGCGTCACGCCCTCAGGGAAGCCAGTGCCGCCGGTATGCGGGTTGCGGTGATAGTCGGTCCCGATCGAACGGATCAGAATGCCTGCGGCTCCCTTGCGCGAAGCGGTCGCCGGGCCGGAGCGCCGGGCGGCGCCGAACGGGCCATATTGCGAACCATCCTGCGTGCGGGTCATCGAATGGCTGACAAAGGCGATCTTGCCCTTGAGACTGCCCGCGGGCGCGGCTTCCAGCGCGGCGAGCGTCGGGAAATAGACGATTTCGGCTTCGAGCCCCGTGGCGTGCGTCGCGCCGCTATTGCCGAGCGCGGTGAGCGCGAGCGGCTGAGGGAAGGGCGCGAGCACTTCGAGCTTTTCCTCGCCGCGCACCCAGGTCTTCATCTTGAAGGGTTCGCTGCGGACGTTGCTGAAGCCGAGCGCGGTCAGCTTTTTCACCGCCCAGACGCGGGCGCGCGCTTCGGCCTGCGTCCCGGCGAGGCGCGGGCCGACTTCGGTGGTGATCCCTTCGGTGATGTCCCACGCGATCTCATCCTCGAGCGCGGCGTCGCGCAACGCGGCGGGATCGGTTTGGGCGAGAGCGGGGAGGGCGGTGGCGAGCGCCGTGGCGGCGAGCAGATGTTTCAACATATCCGCACCTTATCGGCGGCGGTGACGAGCGTCACCCGTCAAGTCGCGGCAAAACGCCGCCGATGTTGGTCCCCAGCCCATCGCCGCGCGTTGCCATTCGGCGAGGCGCTCGCTACATGCCCGGCCAAATCCTGACGCATCTGATTTCGAGACTGGAGACCGCATCGTGGCCGCCCAATACGCCTTCGTGATGAAGGACATGACCAAGACCTTCCCCGGCGCGCCCAAGCCGGTGCTGAGCAACATCAATCTGCAATTCTATCAGGGTGCCAAGATCGGCATCGTCGGCCCCAACGGCGCCGGCAAGTCGACGCTGATCAAGATCATGGCCGGCATCGACAAGGATTTCAGCGGCGAGGCATGGCCCGGCGAGAACATCACGGTCGGCTATCTGGAGCAGGAGCCGCAGCTCGATCCGAGCAAGAACGTGCTGGAGAACGTCAAGGATGGCGCGCGCGAGACCGCCGATCTGGTCGAGCGCTTCAACGCGATCTCGGCCGAAATGGGCGATCCCCAGGACGACACTGATTTTGACGCGCTGATGGAGGAGATGGGCGAGCTCCAGACCAAGATCGACGCGGTCGACGGGTGGAGCCTCGACAACCAGCTCGAAATCGCGATGGAAGCGCTGCGTTGCCCGCCGGGCGACTGGGAGGTCGCGAACCTGTCGGGTGGTGAAAAGCGCCGCGTGGCGCTGACGCGGCTGCTGATCCAGAAGCCTTCGATCCTGCTGCTCGACGAGCCGACCAACCATCTCGACGCGGAGAGCGTCAAATGGCTCGAAAACCACCTCAAGGAATATGCCGGCGCGGTGCTGATGATCACCCATGACCGCTATTTCCTCGACAATGTGGTGGAGTGGATCCTCGAGCTCGATCGCGGGAAGTATTTCCCCTACGAGGGCAATTACTCGACCTATCTCGAGAAGAAGGCCAAGCGGCTCGAGCAGGAGGACCGCGAGGCGACCGGCCGCCAGAAGGCGATCAAGGACGAGCTCGAGTGGATCCGCGCCGGCACCAAGGGCCGCCAGACCAAGTCGAAGGCGCGTATCGCCAAGTTCGACCAGCTCGTCGCGAGCCAGGAAAACCGCAAGCCGACCGGCGCGCAGATCGTCATCCAGGTGCCCGAGCGCCTCGGCGGCAAGGTGATCGAGGTCGAGAATGTCTCGAAGGCCTATGGCGACAAATTGCTGTTCGAGAATCTGTCCTTCACGCTGCCGGCCGGCGGCATCGTCGGGGTGATCGGGCCGAACGGCGCGGGCAAGTCGACCTTGTTCAAGCTGATCACCGGGCAGGAGACGCCCGACAGCGGCACGATCGAGATGGGGACCACGGTTCGTCTCGGCTATGTCGACCAGAGCCGCGATCACCTCGACGCGTCGAAGAACGTTTGGGAAGAGATCTCGGACGGGCTCGACTATATGAAGATCAACGGCTTCGACCAGTCGACGCGCGCTTATGTCGGCGCGTTCAACTTCAAGGGGCAGGATCAGCAGAAGAATGTCGGCAAGCTGTCGGGTGGTGAACGCAACCGCGTGAACATCGCCAAGATGCTCAAAAAGGGCGGCAACGTGCTGTTGCTCGACGAACCGACCAACGACCTCGACGTCGAGACGCTGGGTGCTCTGGAAGAGGCGATCGAGAATTTCGCCGGCTGCGCGGTGGTGATCAGCCATGACCGCTTCTTCCTCGACCGCCTTGCGACGCACATTCTGGCGTTCGAGGGGGATAGCCATGTCGAATGGTTCGAGGGGAACTTCGAGGCGTATGAAGAGGACAAAAGGCGCCGTCTGGGCGATGCGGCGGACCGGCCTACGCGGTTGGCGTATAAGAAGCTGACGCGCTGACGGTGGATCGGGGGCGACGCAGGCCGTCGCCCCTTTTGCGCGGGACGATCGTCTGATCGCCGCCGCGCTGGATCGCAGCGCTAAATCGCGATACTGTCGCCATCGACCGGCTGCTTTTGGGGGGCAAGTCGATGACCGTTTTTCACTATATCGTGATCGCGTTCTTTCTGGTCTTCGCGGCGATCGAGATGATCGCGCGGCGTCGCGCGTTTCCGGATGTCCGATTCTGGCGCCTGATGGGCGTCCTGTCGTTCATCCTGTACTTCGCCATCGCGACCTTCGCGCCGTTTCTGTGGGACGCGTGGTTGGGCAGTCACCAGCTGTTCAACGCGAGCAAGCTGCCCTTCATCGCGCAGATCGTCATCGGGTTCTTCGTCGTCGAGTTCGCCATCTATTTCTGGCACCGTGCGATGCATAGCTGGGACCCGCTATGGCGCGTGACGCACCAGATGCACCATGCCGCCGAACGCGTGGACATCTGGGGCGCCTATTATTTCCATCCGATCGACATGCTCGGCTGGGCGCTGCTCGCGTCGCTGTGCCTCGTGGGCATCGTGGGACTGACGCCGGCGGCCACGCTGGTCGTGGCGGTGGTGACGACCATCCCGGGGATGTTCCAGCATCTCAACATCCGCACGCCGCACTGGCTTGGATACATCGTGCAGCGGCCGGAAAGCCACATGATCCACCATCAGCGCGGGGTGCACGCCTATAACTATGGCGACATCCCGCTGCCCGACATGATCTTCGGCACGTTCCGCAATCCGCGCGAATGGGAGGGCGAAAACGGCTTTCATCCTGGATCGACGCGGGAAATCTGGCCGATGCTGTTTTTCCGGAAAATCTCCTGAGCGAGGCTGCGGAGCGTCAGTCGCCCGTAACCCTGAGCGGTCCCAAATCGCCCAATCCCACCGTCCCGCTCGCCATCGCCAGCATACGGTCGAGGCTCTTCTTCGCCTTCAAGCGGATTTCCTCCTCGATCTCGATCCGCGGTTCGAGGTCGCGTAGCGCGACGTAGAGCTTCTCCAGCGTGTTCAGCGCCATGTACGGGCAGATGTTGCAGTTGCAGTTGCCGTCCGCGCCGGGCGCGCCGATGAAGGTCTTTTCGGGGACCGCCTTTTCCATCTGGTGGATGATGTGCGGCTCGGTCGCGACGATCATCGTGTCGCCTTCGAAGTCCTTGGCATAGGCCAGGATGCCGCTGGTCGAACCGACATAGTCGGCATGATCCAGCACGTGCGGCGGGCATTCGGGGTGCGCGGCGACGGGCGCGCCGGGGTGCAGCGCCTTGAGCTTGAGCAGCTCGGTCTCGCTGAACGCCTCGTGCACGATGCACACGCCCGGCCAGAGCAGCATGTCGCGGCCCATCTTGCGGTTGATGTAGCCGCCGAGATGCTTGTCGGGGCCGAAGATGATCTTCTGGTCCTTGGGGATCTGGCTCAGGATCTTCTCGGCCGACGAGCTGGTGACGATGATGTCGGACAGCGCCTTCACCTCGACCGAACAGTTGATGTAGGTCAGCGCGATGTGATCGGGATGCTGCGCGCGGAAGGCGGCGAATTGCTGCGGCGGGCAGCTGTCCTCGAGGCTGCACCCGGCGTTCATGTCGGGCAGCACCACGATCTTCTGCGGCGACAGGATCTTCGCGGTTTCGGCCATAAAGCGCACGCCGCAGAAGGCGATGACCTCGGCATCGGTCTCGGCGGCCTTGCGCGAGAGTTCGAGGCTGTCGCCTACGAAATCGGCGAGGTCCTGAATCTCCGGCTTCTGATAGTAATGCGCCAGGATCACCGCGTTGCGCTCCTTGCGCAAGCGGTCGATCTCGGCGCGGACATCGACGCCGTTGAGGCTGGTGGGAGCGTTCATACTGGGACCCTCGTTCTTTGGTCCCACATGGCCTTGTCCGCGCCGCGGTTCAACCGGGGAAGGGCGCCTTTTCATAGGGCGGCTTCGCGGCGCCCGCTGTGCCGTCGACCACGCCCTGATAGAGCGAGAGCCCGAACGAAGTCCGCGCGATAGGTTCTCCCACCAGCCATTGCATGGTCAGCACGGAAAGCCCAACCCACCAGGCGGGATGAATTCTGCCGTGCGTGATACGGTCGCGCACCACGCCGATCAGCATGAATCCCGCGAGGATGCCGAAGATCAGTGTCATGCCTCCGCTGAGTTGCAGCGGGGGCGGGAGCAGCCGCCCGAACGCTGGCCCCATGATCGACGCCATGCCGCAATAGATGAGCCGGCGATGCCAGCCGGTATTCGCGCGCACCGCGACACCGGCCAGCACGAGCATCGCGAAGCAGAACACGTTGAGCGGGTTCATAATCAGGAAATGGGCTGGCTCGAACAGCGGCGGCACCATCCCGCGCTGGACGTTGTGAACCGTCGTCAACGTGCCGACGATCACCATGAAGATCGTATAGGCGGCGGCGAACCAGCCGAGCTTGCGGTGCAGCGCAGTCGATCCGGTTGCGACCAGCGCGTTCTGCGTGACGTAGATCACCACCCAGCCGAAAAAGGTGAAGGCGTGAACGTGCACATAGAGCGGCGCGCCGAAGCTGGAGATGCCCATCAGCGCGAAGAAGGAGAACGCCGCGACGTTGATCGCCGCGAAGACGATCGCCATCGTCAGGAAGAATTTGGTGTCGGGCGCGAGCTTCGATTGCGCCGGTGCCAGAGTCGCCATGTGATCAGCCCCCGCTGTTTCGACGGACCGATTTACCACATTTCGTTACGATCTCGACTAGTTCTTTTCGCGTGCCGCGCGGTCCTTCATCACCTGTTCGGGCGAGCGCGAGACGTCCCATTGTTCGCGGGTTCGAGCGGTACGTTCCGGCGGGAAGGTGACGATCAGGCGCACATCACCGAGACCGGCGGCGGTCAATGGCTGGGCGAGCAGGCGGGCGATGGCGCTGCGGCCATGCTCGCGCGCCTGTGCCATCCGCTCGGGGCTTTTCGCCTCGCGTTCGGCGACGGCGGTCGCGCGCGCCGAGGTGCGCTGGCTGAGCGTCTCGGCCGCCTTGCGCGTCACCAGCACGCCGCTGGTCTCGATCAGCGTGCGGCGGCCTTCGTCGGTGTTGGCGGGGGCAGGGGCGATGTCGGGCGCGTCGACGATCAGCGTCTTCGTCGCGCCGTTCCATTCGAGATCGCCGGCGCCGAGCTTCGAGAGATCGACGAAATAGCCGACCGAATAAGGCATCTTCACCGTCTGGTCGCTGCGCAGCATGCCGAGTCCACGCGTGTCGGACGCGGTGGCCTGCACCGTGCCGGTCAGCTCGGCGACCTTGAGCGCGCTGGCGCCGCTGAGGCGCGCGGTGACGATCTGGGTGACCGGCGAGCCGCCATCCTCGGGCAGCGTTTCGAGCCGGTTCTCGGCAAAACGGTCCCACGCGGCCCATCCGGCGAGGACGACGATGGCCAGCGCGGCGGCGGCGAGCAGTGCGCGCAAGGTACCGGGCGTCACGCCGCCCTGACCCAGGCCTCGCCCTCGGTGCGCGCGAGGCCGCGATTGCGCAGGTCAATCAGATGCGCGAGCACCGAGCGGCCCGCCGCGCCGGTCAGGCGGGGGTCGAGCCCGACATACATCTTCTCAACCATCGCCGGAATCTCGCCGATCTGGCTGTCGAGCAGGCGCAAGATTTGCCCCTCCCGCTGCTTGCGGTGGCCCATCAGACCGCGCACGAAGCGCTGCGGCTTGTCGACCGGATCGCCATGCGCCGGATAATAGACGCGGTCGCTACGGGCATGGAGCTTGTCGAGGCTGGCCATATAGGCGCCCATGTCGCCATCGGGCGGCGCGACCACGCTGGTCGACCAGCCCATGACATGATCGCCAGTGAACAGCGCGCCGCTCTCCTCCAGTGCGAAGCAGAGGTGATTGGACGTGTGGCCCGGCGTCGCCACCGCGGTGATCGTCCAGCCTTCGCCGCGCAGCTGCTCGCCGTCGAGCAGCACCCGGTCTGGCGCATAGTCGCGGTCGAACGCTGCGTCGGCGCGCGGGCCGTCATCGTTGAGCGCCAGCGGGGCGCAGCCGATGATGGGCGCGCCGGTCGCGGCCTTGAGCGCGCGGCTGGCGGGGCTGTGGTCGCGATGGGTGTGCGTGCACAAGATCGCGACGACCGGCCGGCCGGCGATGATGTCGAACAGCGCATCGACATGCTCGGGCAGGTCGGGACCGGGATCGATCACCGCGACATCGGTGGTGCCGACGAGATAAGTCTCGGTGCCGGTATAGGTGAAGGGCGACGGGTTGGCCGCCAGCACGCGTGTCACCAGCGGTTCGAGCTGGATCGCTTGTCCGGTCGGTGAATCTGTCATGCCGGACGAGATGGCGATTGATCGGAGGGGAGGCAAGCCTCCGCTGTCCGGCGCATCAGTGACCTGCCGCGGCGGGATCGTTTTCGACCGGCCCCTTCGGCTTTCGCAGCAGCACCACGAGCGGAATTGCGCAGGCGGTAACGATCATCATCGCCTTGAAGTCGTTGAGATAGGCGATCATCATCGATTGCCGCGTCACTTCGGCGTTGACCACGGCCAGAACGGTATCGGTCGAGCCGCCGAGATTGGCGAGCAGGCCCGGGTCGAGCGTCTGGAGGCGTTCGGGCGTGACCCGTTGCGCGAGGTCGGCGTGGCTGGTCTGCATGCCGCGCGCGAGCACCGTGGTCACCAGAGAGATGCCGATCGAGGAGCCGATGTTGCGCGACAAATTGGTCAGGCTCGCCGCCTCGGTCCGCTGGTTGGCGGGCAAGGTGGCGAAGGCGATGCCGTTGAGCGGCATGAAGACAAGGCCCATGCCGAGTCCCTGGATGAAGCCCGAGAGGACAACCGGCCATATGTCCATCGCCAGCGTCCACTGCGTCATGTCGTAGAGCGACCAGGCGACGAGCAGGAAGCCGAGCCCGACCGGCAGGCGCGGATCGACACCGTGCGCGACCAGCCGCGACGACACGAACATGGTGATCATCACACCGATCCCGCGCGGCATCAGCAGCAGGCCAGTGTCGATCACCGGATAGCCGTAGAGCGACTGCAGCATCGGCGGCAGCAGTGCCATCGTCGCCATCATCACCAGCCCCAGAACCGGCATGAAGAACAGCGCAGTGACGAGGTTGCGGTTGTGCCACAGGCTGCGTTCGAACATCGGGTTCTTGCCGGTCGCCATGTGCATGACGAACATCCACAGCGCGATCACCGCGATCAGCGTCTCGATCCAGATTTCCGCCGAGCTGAACCAGTCCTCGCCCTGGCCGCGGTCGAGCATCAACTGTAGCGCGCCGATGCCGATCGCGAGCAGCGAGAAGCCGAACAGGTCGAAACCGCGTCTGCGAAGCGGTCGGCTGGGCAGCAGCCACCACATGATTGCGAGGCAGATCACGCCGAGCGGCAAGTTGACGTAGAACACCCAGCGCCAGTCGAAATTCTCGGTCAGCCAGCCGCCCAGCACCGGCCCCAGGATGGGCCCGATCATCACGCCCATCCCCCAGATCGCCATGGCGCGCGGCTGATCCCGGGGCGCGTTGATGTCGAGCAACACGGTCTGGCTGAGTGGGTTCATGAACGCTGCGGCGATCCCCTGCAGGACGCGAAACGCGACCATTTCAGTGAGATTTTGCGCCGCGCCGCACAGCGCCGATGCGATGATGAAACCCGCGACCGAGAGGAGAAAGAGGTTGCGAGAGCCGATACGTTCGGAGATCCAGCCGGTGACCGGAATGGCGATGGCGGACGCCACGATATAGCTCGTCAGCACCCAGGTGATGGTGTCTGCGGTGCCGCCGAGCGATGTCTGCATATGCGGCAGCGCGACGTTGGCGATCGTCCCGTCGAGGATCTGCATGATCGTCGCCAGCATCACGCCGAAAGTGAGCAACCCCTTGTTGCGCACGGGCAGCGCCGCCGTGCCGGACGACGGCGCGGCGGAAGGGCCGGCGGATGAGGCGGCAGCGCTGGCCATGTTACTTGCCGGTGTGGACCGTGACTTCGGCGGTGAGTCCGGCGATCAGCCGGCGCGGGCTTTGGTCGTCGATCGCAATGCGCACCGGGATGCGCTGAGTCACCTTGACCCAGTTGCCGTTGGCGTTCTGCGCGGGAAGGATGGCGAACTCGCTGCCGGTTCCCGCGCCGATCGACGCGACATGGCCCTTGAGCTTGAGGTCGGGATAGGCGTCGAACTCGACCGTGGCCGTCTGGCCGACGCGCATCTTGTCGAGATCGGTTTCCTTGAAATTGGCTTCGATCCACGATCCGCCCGACCGCACGATCGTCAACGCCGGCAGCCCGGACATCATCATCTGGCCGACCTGCAGCCGATCCGACTGGCTGACGATGCCGCCGACCGGCGCGCGGCGCGTGGTGCGGCTGAGGTCGAGCAACGCCTTCTCGCGCTGCGCCCGCGCGGCGGCGATCGCGGGATTGACGCCTGGCACGGCCGATCCGCTCGACAATTTCGAGCGGGCTTCGGCGGAGTCGGCGACCGCGCGCTGGAAGGTGGCACGGGCCTGCTCGACCGAATGCTTGGCCTGATCGAACCGCGCGCGGGTGGTGAAGCCGCGCCGCATCAGCGCCTGCTGCCGGTCGAAATCCTCCTGCGCGGAGGCGATCGTGTCGCGCGCCGCCTGAATGTCGGCGCCGGTGCCAGCATAGCTCGCCTGAAGCGTCGTGACCTGCACCTGCGCGCTGGCAATCGCGGCGTCGGCCTGCGCCAGCGCGATGCGATAGGGTTCGGGATCGATGCGGAACAGCACATCGCCGGCCTTCACCGGCTGATTCTCCCGAACGGTGACTTCGACGATGCGGCCGGCGACATCGGCGCCGATCGACACCTTTTCCTGCTGGACATAGGCGTTGTCGGTCGAGACCGTACCGCCCGACATCGACCACCATGCTGCTGCCGCAGCGATCAGCAGCACTGGCACGCCGAACATCAGCAACGGGCGCAGCCAGCGCCGCTTGCGCAGCACCTCGGTGGCGTCGATCGCGATCGCGGGATCGAATTTGGGGTCGGCGTCAGCCATTGGCGGCCTCGTTGATATTGTCGGTCAAAAGATTCGTGCGAATGCGTGCGAGCATGGCGTCGAGCGCCTCGCGATCGGCAGACCCGAGCCCCGTCAACGCGTGCTCGGTCAGTGCGTCGCCAATTTCGCGAAGCTGGACGATCAGCGGTTGCGCAGCGTCGGTGAGATGTATCCGCCAGACGCGGCGGTCGGCCGGATCGCGCCGCCGCTCCACCAGCCCGGCTTCTTCCAGCCGGTCGATCATGCGGCCGACGGTGATCGGCTCGACTTCAAGAATGTCGGCGATCTGGCCCTGATTGCAGCCCGGCTCGCGCTTCAGCAAGCTGAGCGTCCGCAATTGCGCGCTCGTCACGCCGATCTGCCGCGCACGCGCACCGAATTCGCGGCGGATCAACCGCGATACATCGGTAATCAGATAGCCGATCGGTTCACTCATGTCTCACGTTATAATAAGCATGCTTATATATTACCATAGCTATGAAGTGAATTTTTCGAAGGCAGGGTTGCAGGATGTGCACGCAGCCCTTTCGTCCGGTGCCGAACTGCTGCATCTGCGGGGAATGGACGTGCAGACCTTCAAGAGCTTCGACGGCGAGAGTCTAGCCTGGCGCGAAACCGGCGATGGGCGGCCAGTGGTGCTGATCCACGGCTATTTTTCGGACGCGGACACGAACTGGATCAAATATGGCACTGCGGACAAGCTTGCCGCGGCCGGTTTCCGCGTGATCATGCCCGATCTTCGCGCGCATGGCCGCAGCACGAGGCCGCACGAACCGGCAGCATATCCTCCCGACGCGCTGGCGATGGATGCCGAGGCGCTGATCGCACATCTGGCGCTGACCGACTATGATCTGGGCGGCTATTCGCTCGGCGCGCGGACGACGATGCGTGTGCTGGCGCGCGGTATCGCGCCCGCCCCACGCCGCGCGGTGCTGTCGGGGCTGGGGGACGAGGGGGTGACCGATACCGGGCGGCGCGCGGGCTTCTTTCGTCGCGTGCTGACCGGGTTCGGCAGCTTCAAGCATGGCGATCCGGAATTCATGTCGCAGGCATTCCTCAAGACGACCAAGGGCGATCCGGTCGCGCTGCTCGGCATTCTCGATACCTTTGTCGATACGCCGGAGGCGGACGTGGCGAAGGTCGAGGTGCCGGTGCTCGTGGTTGGCGGCGAGGCGGATGACGAGGTCGGCTCGTTCGAGGGGCTGGCGGCGATGCTGCCCGATGCGCGCTTCGTCGAGATTCCCGGCAATCACATGAGCGCGGTGACACGGCCCGAGCTGGGCGATGCGATCGTAACATTTCTGACCGCTTGACCCGCCGGGTGGGCGGGCGCAGTCTGCGGCCATCCACAAAAACCGACACAATCGAGGGTTTGATGATCCGCACGGGTATTTCGACGATGGCGCTCGCCCTGCTGCTGGCTGGTCCGGCAGTGGCGCAGGAGAAGAAGGCGGCAACCGCGGCGGGCGCCGCGACGCCGGCCGCCGCCGATGAATTTCTGAAACGCGCGACGCAGGAGCTGGAGGCGTTCTCGGTCGATGACGCCCGCATCCAGTGGCTCTACGCGACCTATATCAACGACGACACGTCGGCGCTTGTCTCGAAGAGCCAGGCCGAGGGCACCGAAATGTCGGTCCGCTTCGCGCTCGAGGCGGCGAAATATGACAAGGTGAAGGGCCTCTCCCCCGACACCCGCCGCCAGCTCGACATCCTGCGCAGCGGCATCACCTCGCCCGCGCCGACTCGCGCGGGCGCCGCAACCACGCTGTCGAAGCTGCAGACCGACATGCAGACCGTGTACGGCACCGGCAAGGGCACGCTGAAAGGCCAGCCGATCAGCGGCAGCGACATCGAAGCGGCGATGGGGATCAACCGCAACCCGGCCGAACTCAAGGAGATGTGGACCAGCTGGCATGACAATGTCGGCGCGCCGCAGCGGACGGACTATCAGCGCGCCGCAGGGTTGCTCAACGAAGGCGCGCGCGAGCTCGGCTTCAAGGATACCGGGGCGATGTGGCGGTCGAACTACGACATGCCGCCCGAGGAGTTCGCCAAGCTCACCGACAAATTGTGGAACGAGGTGAAGCCGCTCTACGAATCGCTGCACACCTATGTTCGCTGGAAGCTCAACGAGAAATATGGCGACGCGGTGCAGGCCAAGACCGGGCCGATCCGCGCGGACCTGCTCGGCAACATGTGGGCGCAGGAATGGGGCAACATCTATGACGTCGTCGCGCCCAAGGGCGCGGGCGACCTCGGTTTCGATGTCGGCGAACTGCTGGTCGCGAAGAAGTATGACGCGATCCAGATGGTGAAGGCGGGTGAGGGGTTTTACTCCTCGCTCGGCCTCGCGCCGATGCCGGAGACCTTCTGGAAGCGCTCGCTGTTCGTGAAGCCTGCCGACCGCGAGGTGCAGTGCCATGCCTCGGCGTGGAACCTCGACAATATCGAGGACCTGCGCATCAAGATGTGCATCAAGGTCAATGGCGACGACTTCACCACGATCCATCACGAGCTCGGCCACAATTATTATCAGCGCGCCTACAACAAGCAGCCGCTGATCTACCGCACCGGCGCCAATGACGGCTTCCACGAGGCGATCGGCGATTTCGTCGCGCTGTCGATCACGCCCGATTACCTCGTCTCGATCAACCTGCTCGAGCAGAGCAAGGTGCCGAGCGCGGACAAGGACACCGGGCTGCTGCTGCGTCAGGCGATGGACAAGGTCGCGTTCCTGCCGTTCGGCCTGCTGATCGACAAATGGCGCTGGGGCGTGTTCTCGGGCGGCATCCGCCCGGACGGCTATCAGGGCGCATGGGACGCGCTACGGCTGCAATATCAGGGCATCACGCCGCCGGTGAAGCGCGACGAGACCAAGTTCGATCCCGGCGCGAAATACCATATTCCGGCGAACGTGCCGTACACGCGCTACTTCCTCGCGCGGTTGCTGCAGTTCCAGTTCTACAAGGCGGCGTGCGACCAGGCCGGGTGGAAGGGGCCGCTGCACCGCTGTTCCTTCTATGGCAACAAGGAAGTCGGCGCGAAGCTGGACGCGATGCTAAAGATGGGCGCGTCCAAGCCCTGGCCCGACGCGCTGGAGGCGTTCACCGGCAGCCGCGAGATGTCCGGCGCCGCGCTGGTCGAATATTTCGCGCCCTTGAAGGCGTGGCTCGACGAGCAGAACAAGGGAAAGCCGACCGGCTGGTGACGTGAAAAGGGCCGCGGCGAGGGATCGCCGCGGCCCTTTCGATTCAGGTCAGGGCAGGCGTTAGCTGCCCGGCTTTTTGGGCTTCGACGCCGGCGTGTCGGTCGGTCCGCCTTCGCCCTTTTGAAGCGCGATGAAGATCCCGGCCACCGCGGCGCCGATCGCAGCCACGCCGCCGATCACCGACGCGAAGAAGTTGCGGTCACCCATCTGCTCGCGCTTGTCGGCGACGAACTGCGCGGGTGCGGACTCGGCGACGGTCTGGGCTGCAGTCTGCGCCGCGCTCGTCACTTTCGCGGCGGCGGTGCTGGCGGCAGCGCGCGCGCGGCTCGCGGCGGGCTTGCGAGTCGCCGCACGTGGCTTGGCGGGCGCTGCGGCAGGGGCCTTGCGCGTGGCGGCCTTGCGGCGCGGGGGCGGGGCCTTTTCAGCGGCGGGCTTCGGCTCGGCCTTCGGCGCCGCCGGCTTCTTTGCTGCGGGCTTCTTCGCCGGTGCCGCAGGCTTGGGCGCGGTTTCGGTCTTCACTTCCGCAGGCGCCGGGGCCGCAACCGTCTTCGGCTTCGCAGCCTTGGCCTTTGCTGCGGGCTTCTTCGCGGCAGGTGCCTTGGGCGCGGCCGATTTGGCGGCGGCCGGCTTCTTCGGCTTGGCAGGTGCGGCATCGGCAGCGGGGGTGCCGGCTGCCTTGGTCTTCGGCTTGGTCGGGGCCTTGGCCATCACGATACTCCGTTGGTTTCGTGTCTGTAACCAACCTGACGCGAATCGGTTTCCCCAGTCAAACAAAAGCGTTCGCGCCGATCCGTATCAACGGAACGGCGGTTCGTTGAACGCGCGCAGCTTGCGCGAATGGAGCTTGGCGCCTTCCCGGCGCAGCTCCTCGCAGGCTTCGATGCCGATCTTGAGATGCTCGGCGATCGCGCGCTCGTAGAAGCGGTTGGCCTGACCCGGCAGCTTGAGCTCGCCGTGCAGCGGCTTGTCCGAGACGCACAGCAAGGTGCCGTAGGGGACGCGGAAGCGATAACCCTGCGCGGCGAGCGTGGCGCTTTCCATATCCACGCCGACCGCGCGGCTGAGCGAGAAGCGTAGCGCCGAGCGCGAGAAGCGCAGCTCCCAGTTGCGGTCGTCGGTGGTGACGATCGTGCCCGTGCGCAGCCGGCGCTTGAGTTCCTCGCCGGTCTGGCCGGACACGGTCTCCGCGGCGCGGGCGAGCGCCTGTTGTACCTCGGCGATCGCCGGAACCGGGATTTCCGGCGGCAGCACGTCGTCGAGGACATGGTCGTCGCGCAGATAGGCGTGCGCGAGCACATAGTCGCCGATGCGCTGGCTGGGGCGCAGGCCGCCGCAATGGCCGATCATCAGCCACGCTTCGGGGCGCAGCACCGCGAGGTGGTCGGTGATCGTCTTCGCGTTCGACGGGCCGACGCCGATATTGACCAGCGTGATACCGGTGCCGTCCTCGGCCATCAGATGCCAGGCGGGCATCTGGTGCCGCCGCCAGGCGCTGTCGGTCAGCAGCATCTCGGGATCGTCGCCGGACTTGTACATGATGCCGCCGGGGCCGGAGACGCCGGTGAAGCGGCGCGGCTCGCCGCTCTCGTCCGGGCCGACCTGCTCCGACGCCCAGCGCACGAACTCGTCCACATAACGGTGATAGTTGGTGAACAGGATATATTGCTGGACGTGTTCGGTGGGCGTGCCGGTATAGTGGCGAAGCCGCGCCAGGCTGAAATCGGTGCGCAGCCCGTCGAACAGCGCCAGCGGGCGCGTGCCGTCGAGGCCGATCCAGGTGCCATCGGCAATCTCGTCGCCGATATGCGCGAGCTCGGTCGCCGGGAAGTGGCGGGCGAGCTCGAGTGTCGACACCTCGTCCATGCGCGCGGCGTGGCCCGGGTCGAGGACATAGGGGAAGGGGATTTCCTGCCGCCCGGGAACGGCGCTGACCTCGACGTCATAGTCCTCGATCAGCAGCGTGAGCTGTTCGATGAGATAGGCCGCGAAGACCGCGGGCTTGGTGACGCTGATCGAATAGTCGCCCGGCGTGACCAGCCGGCCGAACGAGCGGGCCGGGGTGGGGCGGTCGACTTCGTTGCGATAGGCGACGCGGATCTCGGGATAGGCGAAGCTGCCGTCCTTGCGGCGCGCCGGATCGGGCGCGGTACCTTCGGTGAGATAGAGCGTGAGCGCGTCCTGAAGACGGGTGACGGACGCGGTGTAGAGCCGATCCAGGTCGGCGACGATTTGTTCTGCTGTTGTCATCTTGGACGGCTAATGCCGCAACATGACGTTGGCAAGACCGGTCCGTGGCAACACGATGGCAGCCGGGCGGCGCGCGGGCCGCAACCCGCGCGCCGTGCCGGTCAGCTGTCCGCGGTGTCCTTCTCGCGCAGTTTGCTGATGCCATAGGCGGCGCCCGCGACTGCGGCAGCCGCGCCCGCCGCGATGGCGGCAGCTGCGGCCGGATGTTCCTTGGCGGCATCGACGACGCCGTCGACCGCGTCACGGATCGCATCGCCCGCATCGCTCAGTGCATCGCGCGCCTGATCGAGCAGCGATGCCTCCTGTTCGGTCGCGGTGGCGGGTGGGGTGGTTTCGTCCATCATCTCAAGTCTCCCTTGCATGGAAGACAACAGCTTCATCGCCCGCCGGTTCCTGCGTCAACGCGAAACCGGCGAACGACCGAAAGCATAAGACGATCAGAGATTCTCGATCAGATGTTCGGCGGAGCTGACCTTGAACTCACCGGGGGCTTCGACGTGAAGCTGCTCGACCACGCCGTCATTGACCAGCATCGAGTAACGCTGGCCGCGCGTGCCCATGCCGAACTTGCTGCCGTCGAAATCGAGACCGACCGCCTTGGCGAAGGCGCCGTTGCCGTCAGAGAGCATCGTCACATTGTCCGCCTCGGCGCTCTTGCCCCATGCGCCCATCACGAACGCATCGTTGACCGCGGTGCAGGCGATCTCGTCCACGCCCTTGGCCTTGAGCTCGTCGGCCTTCTCGACATAGCCGGGCAGGTGGCGCGCCGAGCAGGTCGGGGTGAAGGCGCCGGGCACCGAAAAGAGCGCGACCTTGCGGCCCGCGAAAAATTCGTCGGAGCTGACCGGCTCTGGGCCGTTCTCGGTGGCCTTGATGAAGGTCGCGCTGGGCACGCGATCGCCGACTTGGATGGTCATGCTCGTCTCCTGTTGGCCGCAACATGCGGGATCGCCCCCACTTGGCACGATCCCCGGCTTTTTCAAGCGTGGCGGAGCCGAACGGCTGGCAGTATGTTTTGCGACGATATGGAGTCTCAAGCGTACCTTACCGGCCAGATCCTGCTGGCCATGCCGGGGATCGGCGACCCGCGGTTCGAGCGCGCCGTTATCGCGATGTGTGCGCATGACGGGCAGGGCGCGCTCGGCATCGGTGTCGGCGCGACCATCGCGGGGCTTGGCCTGCACGAGCTGTTGCAGCAATTCGAGATCGATCCCGGCGATGCGCCGGACGCGCCGGTGCATTTCGGCGGGCCGGTCGAACCGCGCCGCGGCTTCGTGCTGCATTCGACCGACTGGGGCGGGCAGGACACGATCGACGTCGCCGGCAAATGGGCGCTGTCGGGCACGATCGACGTGCTGCGCGCGATCGCCGAAGGGAAGGGGCCGTCGCGCTGGCTGGTCGCGCTCGGCTATGCCGGCTGGGGCGAGGAGCAGCTCGACGAGGAGATGACGCGGCACGGCTGGTTCAATGTGCCTGGCGACCCGGGGATCATTTATGACACGCAAGTCGACCGGCGCTGGGAGCGCGGGTTCGAGGCCGCGGGGATCGATCCGAGGATGCTGGGCGTCGGCGGCGGCACCGCCTGACGGCGCTTTTTTGGTTCGGCAAGCCGAACGAGGCTGCTCCGCCCGCTCCCTCACCCGGCCACCCAATCAGTTTACGCTCGTGGGTGGCCGGGTGGGGGAGCGGGCCGGTGCCGCAACCGGTTCAGCTACACTTCTGCATCGGCTTCTTGGTCCACGTCGCCGCCACCTTGCCGTCGACCGCGCTCGTCGTCAGACGAAGCGTATCGCCTTCGATCGCATAGGTCTCGGTGACCGTGCCGGGCACATCGGGGCTGGTATAGCTGACCAGCAGGTTCGATCCTTCGACCTTGGCTTCCTTGAGCGGATAGGGCTTGGTGACGGGATAGAGGGTGACGCCGCCGTCCTCGAACTTGGCGAACGGACTCGCGCAATCGGCGGCCCAGGTGCCGGCATATTGATCAGGGAAGTCCGCGCCCGCCGCAGCGCCGTCGTCGTCTGCGGTGGCGTTACCGCCTTCGCCGCCACCGCAGCTCGACACAAGGATGGCTGCGCCGAGCGCCAGAAGCTGTTTCCGCATCGTGAAGTCCCCCGTTAACGCGTTGAAGCGCAAGGTGGATCAGGCCGAACGCGAAAAGTCCACGGTCAACATGGCGGGACCGCGCGGGGTTTAACCTTTTGGAACCGGGTTGCGCGGCATGAGGGCAGCATGGACAGCCTCGCCCGCCTGACCGAAACACTGCCGCAATTGCTCGCGCCCTGGGCGCTCGGCTTTGCGTCGATGACCGCGATCGAGCTGCTGCTGCCGCGCGAGCGCCATTCGCTGCGTGGGCGGCTGCCGGGACTGATCTTCTGGTCGTTGTGGATTCCGGTGATGCTGCTGGCGCATGCCGCCTATCGCAGCCTGTGGGCGATGATCGGCATCGCGCCGCTCAACCTTGCCGTGCTCGTACCCGAGATGGGCCCGTGGGCGAACTGGACCGGGGCGATCGTGGCGCCGGTGCTGGCCGCATTTATCTACGACTTCTTCTTCTACTGGTTCCACCGCGCGCAGCACCGCTGGCTGTGGCGCTATCACGCGGTGCATCACTCGATCCGCGAGCTCAATGCGGTCAACGCCTATCATCATATCAGCGAGCCGCTGTTCCAGATGCTGTTCCTGCTCGTGCCCGCCAGCCTGATCGCGGTGGAGGCGAGTTACAGCATTCCGGCGGTGGTCGTGGTGCTTCACCTGCAGGCGTCGTACATTCATTCGCCGGCACGACTCGACATCGGCCCGCTGCGCGCGCTGATCGTCGACAACCGCTTCCACCGCATCCACCACAGCCTCGACGAGCATCACTTCGACAAGAATTTCGGCGCGTGCACGACATTGTGGGACCGGCTGTTCGGAACTGCATGGTTTCCGGCAAAGGACGAGTGGCCCGATGTCGGCCTCGCCGGTGTCGAACAGCCGCACAGCGTCCGCGCGTGGATCGACCTGCCGGCGCGGCTGAAGCGCCGCGGCAACCCGGCGCCTGACGGCCTTCCGGACGCGATATAAAGATATCTTTATATTTGGATTGCGAAGGTCCGACTGATCCGCTAGGGGCGCGTCATGTCGCCGGGCTTCCCGGCGCGAAGACCCACATCCGGAGAACAAGTCGTGGCCACCGTGCTCGAAAAGACCGACTACGTCATCAAGGACCTCTCGCTCGCTGCGTTCGGCCGCAAGGAAATCGAGATCGCCGAGACCGAAATGCCGGGCCTGATGGCGCTGCGCGAGGAATTCGGCGCGAGCAAGCCGCTCAAGGGCGCGCGCATCACCGGCTCGCTGCACATGACGATCCAGACCGCGGTGCTGATCGAGACGCTCAAGGAACTCGGCGCCGAACTGCGCTGGGCGACCTGCAACATCTATTCGACCCAGGACCATGCCGCCGCCGCGATCGCGCAGGCGGGCATCCCGGTGTTCGCCGTCAAGGGCGAGACGCTGGAAGAATATTGGGATTACGTCATCCGCATCTTCGACTGGGGTCAGGACCAGACCTGCAACATGATCCTCGACGACGGTGGCGATGCCACCATGTTCGCGCTGTGGGGCGCGCGCGTCGAGGCGGGTGAAGAACTGTTCACCCCGTCGAACGAAGAGGAAGAGATCTTCGTCGCGACGCTGACCCGCTTCCTCGCCGAGCGTCCGGGTTACCTCACCAAGACCGTCCAGACGATCAAGGGCGTGTCGGAAGAGACCACCACCGGCGTGCATCGTCTGTACGAGCTGTCCAAGAAGGGCAAGCTGCCCTTCCCGGCGATCAACGTGAACGACAGCGTCACCAAGTCGAAGTTCGACAACCTCTATGGCTGCAAGGAATCGCTGGTCGACGCGATCCGCCGCGCCACCGACGTGATGCTGGCCGGCAAGGTCGCGGTCGTCGCCGGCTTCGGCGATGTCGGCAAGGGCTCGGCCGCGTCGCTGCGCAACGGCGGCGCACGCGTGCTGGTGACCGAGATCGACCCGATCTGCGCGCTGCAGGCGGCGATGGAGGGCTATGAGGTCGTGACGATGGAAGAGGCGGCGACTCGCGCCGACATCTTCGTCACCGCGACCGGCAACGAAGCCGTGCTGACCGTCGATCACATGCGCGCGATGAAGAACATGGCGATCGTCTCGAACATCGGCCATTTCGACAGCGAGATCGAGATCGCCGGCCTGGCCAACATGAAGTGGACCGAGATCAAGCCGCAGGTCGACGAGGTCGAGTTCCCCGACGGCAAGAAGATCATCGTGCTGTCGAAGGGCCGTCTGGTGAACCTCGGCAACGCGACCGGCCACCCGTCGTTCGTGATGTCGTCGAGCTTCACCAACCAGGTCCTCGCGCAGCTCGAGCTGTGGACCGGCGCCGACAAGTACAAGAACGACGTGTACGTTCTGCCCAAGCATCTCGACGAGAAGGTTGCGGCGCTTCACCTCGAAAAGCTCGGCGTCAAGCTGACCACGCTGACCAAGAAGCAGGCCGATTATATCGGCGTGCCGGTCGAGGGGCCGTTCAAGCCTGATCACTATCGTTACTGATTTTACGGCCCTGCCGTAACGTAATCGGGGCGCGTCCGGCAACGGACGCGCCCTTTTTCGTTGCGTTTCCAGAACGTTGCTGTTGCAGGACGGCAACACCGTAACAAAATTGACCAATATGGGTTGCGAAGCAGGACGTATCGGGCGCAACTAAAGGCGGGGACAACATATCTGTTGGGTGGGGGAGGGAACACAAAAGGGAACCCGTAATGCGTCTATCTCGTCCCGGCTCGCGCAAGAGCTTTCTTCTCGCTGCGTCGCTGAATTCGATCGCGCTGGCAGCGCTCTCCACGCCGGCGATGGCGCAGGACACACCCGCAACCGCCGCCGCAGCTGAAGACGATGAAGTCATCATCGTCACCGGTTCGCGCATCGGCCGCCCCGAATTGTCGATGCCCAATCCGGTCCAGGTGATTACCACCGAAGCCGTCGAGCAATCGGGCAAGACCAACCTCACCGAATTCCTGATCGACACGCCCGCGCTGCTCGGCTCGCAGAGCAACCTCGACGTGGCCGGTTCGAACCTCAGCAACGCGCAGAATGTCGGCGTGAACCTGCTCGATCTGCGCAACCTCGGCACGCAGCGCACGCTGGTGCTGGTCGACGGCCGCCGCCACGTCGCGGGCTATCCCGGTATCGCCGCGGTCGACGTCAACACGATCCCGTCGGATCTGGTGCAGAGCATCGACATCCTCACCGGCGGCGCCTCGGCCGTTTACGGTGCGGACGGCGTGACCGGCGTGGTCAACTTCATCCTCAAGGACGATTTCGACGGCTTGCGCCTGCGCGGCCAGGCCAACATTGCCCAGCGCGGCGACGCGGGCTCGCGCTTCATCGCGGTGACCTGGGGCAAGAACTTCGCCGACGGGCGCGGCAATGTCACGGCAGCCTATGAGTTTCAGGAGACTGACCGCTTCAGCCAGCGCGATCGCCTGAACTATGGCCTGACCGGCCCGTCCTACGCGTTCGCACGCAACCGCGCCGACGGCGCGCCGGGCAGCGCGACCGACAATCCCAACGTGCCCGACCGCATTCTGTACACCGACCTGCGCTGGGCGGACAGCTCGCCGGGCGGCGCGGTCGATCTCGATGGCGACTTCACGCCCGACCGCACCGGTGAGGGCGGCATCTACGACCTCGGCACCTATGTGCCCGGTTCGGCCTTCACCGTCGGCGGCTCGAGCACGCCGCGCGAGAGCTATTATGGCGACTTCCTGCCCTACAGCCGGCGCCATATCGCCAATCTGATGGGTAAGTTCGAGTTCAGCCCCGCGCTCGAAATCTATGCGCAGGGCAAATATGTCCGCTCGACCGCGTACACCTTCGCGCAGCCGACCTATGACTTCTACACCGAGCTGTTCCCCGACAACGCCTATCTGCGCCAGCGCTATGGCGCTGCGGCATCGGCGAATGGCGCGATCTTCAGCCGCGACCATTTCGACTTCGGCATCCGCCGCTACGAGATGCAGCGCGAGCTGTTTCGCACGGTCGTCGGCGCGCGCGGCGATCTGGGTTCGGGCCTGAAATACGACCTGTCCTATGTCTTCGGCCAGTCGACGCAGGAGGCGACCAACCGCAACGACCGTATCGCCGACCGCTATTATGCGGCGCTCGACGCGGTGGTGAACCCGGCGAACGGCCAGGTCACCTGCCGCATCAACCTGCCCGGCCAGACCACCGTCAATGGCTCGAGCTTTGGTAACGGCGTCGTCTTCAACGGCGCTCCCGTGACCTTCGCACCGGGCCAGTGCGTCCCGCTCAACATCCTCGGCGAAGGCTCGCCGTCGCAGGCGGCGCTCGATTTCGTGACGGTCGATCACACCGACTGGGCGCGGATCAAGCAGCATGTCGTGTCGGCGGTGCTGACGGGGGATACCGAATCCTTCTTCAAGCTGCCGGGCGGCGGGGTCGGCTTCGCGCTCGGCGCCGAATATCGCTTCGAGAGCAGCCACTACATCCCGTCGGACGTCAGCCTGCGCGGCGTGCTGATGGACAACGCGCCGGCGCGCGTCGATCGCGGCAGCTTCGACGTCAAGGAAGTGTTCGCCGAGATCAACCTGCCGTTGCTCAAGGACATGCCGTTCGCCGAGAGCCTGTCGGTCGGCGCCGCCTATCGTCTGTCGGACTATTCGACGATCGGCCAGACCAACACCTGGAACGTCAACGGCAGCTGGGCGCCGGTTCGCGACCTCATGTTCCGCGGCACCTATTCGGAGGCGGTACGCGCGCCGAACATTACCGAGCTGTTCGCGGGCGGTAGCGGCACCTATGAGTTCATCATCGATCCGTGCGGTCCCGACCGTCTCGCCGAAGGCACTCAGTATCGCGCGGCAAACTGCACCGCGGCGCTGACGGCCGCAGGCCTGACGCCGGCGCAACGGGCCGCGTTCAACCCGGCGAATGACTTCACCTCGCCGCAGAACAGCAGCCTGCTCGGTTTCCAGGGCGGCAATCCGACGTTGCAGGAGGAAACCGCGCGCACCTGGACCGCTGGCGCCGTGGTGCGTCCGCGCTTCATCCCGGGTCTGTCGATCACCGCCGACTGGTACGACATCAAAATCCAGCAGGCGATCAACTACTCGACCGCGCAGTCGGTGGTCGATCTGTGCGTCGATCAGCCCAATCTTAACAACATCTACTGCCAGGTGATCCGCCGCAGCTCGACCAACGGCTACATCAGCTTCTTCACGATCATTCCGGAGAATGTGGCGTCGTATGAGACCGCGGGTCTCGACGTCTCGCTGACCTATCGCTTCGAGCCGTTCGCCAATGCCGGCACCTTCACCGTGCGGGCGCAGGGCAACTATCTCGACAAGCTGCAGTTCGTGCCCAGCTCGGGCGCCGATGCCGAGAACGAGCTGGATTCGGCGCTCTATCCGTCGCCCAAGTACAGCGCGACCTTCGACCTGACCTGGGAGAAGGGGCCGCTGACGCTCAACTATGGCGTCAACTGGTGGGCCAAGACCCGCCGCGTGACCCGCGAGCAGGAAGCGGCGAACCCCGACTACGTCGCCAGCCAGTATATCTGGTACAAGGAGAAGTGGGAGCACGAGGCCTATATCAGCTACAATGTCGACGATAAGTTCGACATCTATGCCGGTGTGAACAACCTGTTCGACACCAAGCCGGACGTTGCGGCGGTGGCCTATCCGATCAGCGCGGTCGGCCGGTCGTTCTTCGTCGGCTTCAAGGCCAAGGTGTTCTGAAGCACGCAATGACGTGATCGAAAGCGAGGGGCCGGACCAACGTCCGGCCCCTTTTTCGTGTCGGCCAGCCGCGAGCGCGCCCAAGCCGCGCGGCGGCGCTTGCCAGCGGCCGATCCGCCCCCCTATGCGTTCTGCAAGCTTGAGGGCCGCGGGTGATCCAGGTTTCGCAGATTTCGATGACGGTCGCCGGCGCGGTGCTGGCGTTGCTGATCGCGCTCGCCGCGGCCGCGCTGTTCGCCGGGCTGCGCGCGAGGGCCGGCGCACGGCGTGAACTGGCGGCGCATGCCCGGCTGGCCGCGCTGGCCGAGCAAAGCCCGGCGGTGGCGATGGTCGTGCGCGCCGATGGGCGGGTCGAACTGCCCGAGCGGCTCGCCGACCTGCTCGGCTTCGACACATTGCCGCAGCAGCTCGACGAGATCGTCGGCAACGAAGCCGTGTTCGACAAGGCCGAGGGCCGTGTGCTCGAGCAGGACATCGCCGCCGCGCAAAAGGCGGCGCGGCCGTTCCGCACGATCGTGCGGTCGAAGGGATCGGCGCGCACATTGCTCGCGATCGGCCAGCGTGCGCCCGACAGCATCCGCGCGCCGGGCGGGGTCGTGGTATGGTTCTTCGACGCCACCGAATCGCAGGAAGAAGTCACCCGGCTGTCGGGCGAGGCGGCGAAATATCGCGAGGCGTTCCAGTCGCTCACCGGCCTGATCCAGTCCGCGCCGATGCCGATGTGGTACCGCGACGGCAGCTTCAAGCTGGCGATGGTCAACAACGCCTATGTCGCCGCGGTCAACGGCAAGGATGCCGAGAGCGTGGTCGATTCGGGGCTGGAGCTGGTCGACGCGTCGGCGCCGGGCGGGCCGCTCGCCAGCGCCATGGCGGCGCGCGAGGCGGGGCGGCCGCGCATGGTCAAGCTGCCCGCGACGATCGGCGGCGCGCGGCGGATGCTGCACATCCATGACGTCCCGTTGCCGACCGGCGGCGTCGCGGGCTTCGCGGTCGATGTCGAGGAACTCGAGCAGGCCCGCGTTGGGATCAAGCGCGCGGGCGAGGCGCAACGCGCCATGCTCGACCGGCTGTCGGCGGGCGTGGCGCAATTCGCCGCCGATCGCAGCCTGATCTTCTGCAACCAGCCCTTCACGCGCATGTTCGAGATGCGCGCCGAGTGGCTGGCCGACCGGCCCGAGTTCGACCGCGTGCTCGAGCGCATGCGCGAGGCGAATCGCCTGCCGGTGGTGCGCGACTTCCCGGGCTGGAAAGCGGAGCGGCGCGACTGGTTTCGCGCCGCCGATGCCGCGACCGAGGAGAATTGGACGCTGCCCGGCGGCACCCATCTGCGCGTCGTCGCGCAACCGCTGCCCGAGGGCGGGCTGCTGGTGATCTTCGAGGATCTGACCGAGCAGGTTCAGCTCGCCAGCGCACGCGACACGCTGCTGCGCGTGCGCACCGCGACGTTCGACAATCTGTTCGAGGCGCTCGGCGTGTTCGCGGCGGACGGCAAACTGCAGCTGTGGAACAACCGTTTCCGCCAGCTCTGGGGATTCGACGAGGCGTTCGTCACCAGCCATCCGCGCGTCGATGCGCTGGCCAAGGCGGCGGGCCCGCGGCTCGCCAATCCGGGCCGCGCGACGCTGATCGCCGAGCTCGTGCGCGCGGCGACGGTCGAGCGGCAGCAACGCGGCGCGACGATCGAGTTTGCCGACGGGCGCCATTTCGAGGTCGCCGCGGTGCCGTTGCCCGATGGCAATGCGCTGTTCACGATGCTCGACATTTCCGACCGCCGCCGCAGCGAGGCGGCGTTGCGCGAACGCAACGAGGCGCTGGAGGCGGCAGACAAGGTCAAGACCGCGTTCGTCGCCAATATGAGCTATGAGCTGCGCACGCCGCTGACCTCGATCAAGGGCTTCGCCGAGATGCTGCACGCCGGCTATGCTGGCGAACTGCCGGAAAGCGCAGTCGAATATTCCGAGGCGATCCTGGCGTCGGTCGCACGGCTCGGCGATCTGATCGACGACGTGCTCGATCTGACCCGCGAAGGCGGCGCGCTGGCGCGGGCGTCCGTCGATCTCGAACTGACCGCCCACGCCGCCGCCGAATCGGTCTTGCCGCTCGCGCAGGCCAAGCGGATCGAGCTGGCGGTCGAGGTGGATGGCAGCGCCGGCACGGTGAAGGGCGATGCGCGGCGGATTCGCCAGACGGTCGAGCATCTGCTGCGCCATGCCGTGGCCGGAACCCCCGAGGCGGGGCGCGTGCTGCTGCATGTCGATGGCGGTGCGAAGCGAGCTCGAATCGTGGTCTCCGACGACGGGCCGGGCATGGCCAAGGGGCTGGCCGCCAAGGCGTTCGAGCGTTTCGTCCAGCCTGGCATCAGCCGTGATGGCGACCGCGCGCTCGGACTTGGCCTGCCGCTCGCCAAGCAGTTCGTCGAGGCGCATGGCGGGACGATCCAGCTGGTGTCGGAACCGGGCGAGGGGACGATGGTGGTGGTGGAGCTGCCGCGCGGATGATCCGGCTGGCGGATGCGGCGGCGAGCGAGGCGCTGGGCGCGCGGCTGGCGAGTGTCGCGCGGCCAGGCGACGTGATCGCAATGTCGGGGCAATTGGGCGCGGGCAAGACCAGCATCGCGCGCGGGCTTCTTGCAGCTTTGGGGCTGGAGGAAGAGGCGCCTTCGCCGAGCTTCGCGATCGTTCAGCCCTATGCGCCGCCCGAGGTGCGTTTCCCGGTGCTCCATGTCGATCTCTATCGAATCGACGATCCGGACGAGGCGGAGGAACTGGGGCTGGACGATGCGCGGTCCGATTCGCTGTTGTTGGTGGAATGGCCGGAGCGGTTGCCCGAAAGCTGGTGGGCCGATGCGCTGTGGCTGACCCTGACGATCGAGCCGGACGGCGCGCGCGGCTTGACAGCGATAGTGCCGGCGGCATGGAGGGACCGATGGCCCCTGACATGAATCCGCCCGCCGCGGCGCAGAAATTCCTCGACGATCTCGGCTGGGGCGACGGCGAAATCCTGCCGCTCGCCGGCGACGCCTCGTTCCGCCGCTATTTCCGCGTGCAGGCGCCCGGGCGGACGGCGATCCTGATGGATGCGCCACCGCCGCACGAGGATCCGCGCCCATTCATCGGCATCGCGCGCTGGCTTACCGGCCGCGGCTTCGCGGCGCCGGTGATTCATGGCGAGGACCTCACCGAGGGTCTCGTGCTGCTGCAGGATTTTGGCGACGCGCGAATGCGCGAGACGGTCGATGCCGCGCCCGAAAGCGAGCTGCGGTTGTACGAGGAGGCGGTCGACCTGCTGATCCGGCTGCGCGATCATGGTGCGGCAGAGGTCGCGCCATATGACCGCGACGTCTATCAGCGCGAGGCGGCGTTGCTGACGGAATGGTATTGCCCGGCGGTCGGGCTGGATGTCGATGTCGACGGCTATGTCGCGGTGTGGGATGCGGTGCTGGCGCCGGCGCTGGACGGCCCGGCGGTGACGGTGCTGCGCGACTATCATGCCGAGAACATCATGCTGATCGAGGGCAGCGAGACGCTCGGCCTGCTCGATTTCCAGGACGCGCTCGCGGGGCATGCGGCCTATGATCTCGTCTCGCTGCTGCAGGATGCGCGGCGCGACGTGCATCCCGAGCTGGAGGCAGCCTTGCTCGACCGCTATCGGCGGATCACGGGGGCGGATCAGCGCTTTTTCGATGCCTATCATGTGCTCGGCGCGCAGCGGAACGCGAAGATCGTCGGTATCTTCACGCGGCTGTGGAAGCGCGACGGCAAGCCGCGCTATCCCGGGCTATGCCCGCGTGTGTGGGGCTATCTGGAGCGCGACCTCAACCATCCTGCGCTCGCCCCGGTGGCGGCGTGGTTCGATGCGAACATTCCGGCCGCCCTGCGCGGCGATCCGATGACGGTGGTTGACGCGTGAGCGCGAAGAAGACGCTGGCGATCCGCCCCGCACCCGACGCGCCGGTGCCGGAGACCGCAATGGTCATGGCCGCGGGGCTGGGCAAGCGCATGCGGCCACTGACCGCCACGCGGCCCAAGCCGCTGGTCGAAGTGGCCGGCAAGCCGCTGATCGATCATGTCTTCGACCGGTTGCGCAGCGCCGGGGTCAAGCGCGCGGTGGTCAACGTCCATTACCTCGCCGACGCGCTCGAGGCGCATGTCAGTCACCGCGTGAAGGACATCGAGGTCATCGTCTCCGACGAGCGCAAGCAGCTGATGGAGACCGGCGGCGGGCTGGTGCAGGCGCGCGAATGGCTGGGCGACGGCCCGTTCGTGTGCGTCAACAGCGACAATCTGTGGGTCGATGGCCCGATCGACGCAATCCGCCAGCTCGCCGCGGCGTGGGACGACGCGAAGATGGACGCGCTGCTGCTGCTGGTGCCGCTCGCGCGCGCCAACAATCATGGCGGGCAGGGCGACTTCCATATCGATGCGTTCGGCAAGATCGTCGGGCGGCGCAAGCCCGGCCGCCTCGCGCCGTTCGTGTTCACCGGCGTGCAGATCCTCTCGCCGCGCGTCATCCGCGACTGGCCCGAAGGGCCGTTCTCGACCAACCTGTTCTGGCAGCGTGCGATCGACGCGGGCCGCGCCTGGGGCGTCGTGCATCAGGGTTTGTGGTTCGACGTCGGTTCGCCGCCGGCGATCCCCGCGACGGAGGCGGTGCTGGCGGATGGGTGAGGGGCGGGGCCTCTCGCTCTACTCCATCCCGCCGCATCGGGCGTTCGCCGACGCGCTCGCGCAAGGGTTGATCCGGCGCTTTGGCGGGGACCCGATGCGGTTGGCGCGAGGGATCGTGCTGGTGCCGACCAATCGCGCCAAGCGGGCGATCACCGATGCGTTCGTGCGCGCGAGCGAAGGCGGGTTGCTGCTGCCGCGGCTGGTCGCGGTGGGCGATCCCGAACTGGACGAAGCGGCGGGGCCGTTCCTCGATCCGGCCGATGACGACGAGCCGGTGCCGCCGGCGGTCGATCCATTGCAGCGGCGGCTGATCCTCGCGCGGCTGGTGCAGGCGGGGAACCCCGGCATCGACGCGGCGGAAGCGGTACGGCTGGCGGGCGAGCTGGGGCGGACGCTCGACCAGCTGCTGGTCGAAAATGTCGATCCGCGGCGGATGCGCGATGTCGCGGTGGGCGAACTGTCCGAGCATTGGCAGCGCTCGCTCGACCTGTTCGAGATCGTGCTGGGGAAGTGGCCGCAGGAACTGGCACGGCTCGGGCGGATCGATCTGGCCGATCGGCGCAACCGGCTGCTGGAACGGGTGACAAAGCGGTGGCGCGACGATCCGCCGGACCGGTTCGTGTGCGCCGCCGGGATCACCACGGCGGCGCCCGCGATTGCGCGGTTGCTGCGGGTCGTGGCGGGTCTGCCCGGTGGAATGGTGGTGTTTCCGGGTGTCGATTTGGGCATGGGTGAGGCGGAATGGGCGATGCTCGGTCCGTTCGAGGCCGATCCCGTGAGCGGTCGGCGCAAGCGCAGTCTGGAGACGCATCCGCAGTTTCATTTGAAGCTGCTGATCGAGCGGATGGGCGTTCAGCGCGCCGAGATCGAGCCATGGAAGGTCGCGACCGAACTCGACGCGCCGCCCGCGCGCAGCAAGGCGATTGCCAGCGCGATGATGCCGGCCGAGCTGACCAAGGGATGGAGCGAGACGCCGGCGGCCGAACGCCGGCTGGGCGGGGTGCGCGCGATCGAGGTGGCGACGCCGGCCGAGGAGGCGCAGGCGATCGCGCTGGCGATGCGCGAGGCGCTTGAGGTCGAGGGGCGCACGGCGGCTTTGGTCACGCCCGACCGTGGGCTGGCGAAACGCGTGGCGGCGCATTGCGCGCGTTGGGGACTGGCGATCGACGATACGGCGGGCGCGCCGCTGTCGAGCCTGCCGCCGGGAACCTTGCTGCTCGCTCTCGCCGAGGCGGGGGCACAGGCGTTCGCGCCGCTGGCGTTGCTGGCGCTGCTCAAGCACCCGCTGGTGGCGGCAGGCGAGGACCGGCTGGCGTGGCTGGAGGGCGCGCGGGCGCTCGATCTGGCATTGCGCGGGCCGCGGCCGGCGGCGGGGCTCGCGGGGATCGACGCGCATCTGGCGAACCCCGAGGGTTATGACGCGCGGGTGCGACAGGCGCCGTTGCGCTGGTGGGGCACGGTGCGGCCGTTGCTGGAACCGGTCGAGGCGCTGTTCGCGGGCGGACCGGCGCCGCTGAGCGGCTTGCTGGCGCAGCTGCGCGAGTCGGCCACGGCGCTGTGCGGCAAGGGACTGTGGGGGCGCGCAGAGGGTCGCGCGGCGGCAACGCTGCTCGATGATCTGGAGCGTGAGGCCGGGCATGGGCCGGCGCTGGTCGATCCGGCAAGCCTGTCGGCGATGCTGCGGACGCTGATGGACGAGATCGCGGTGCGGCCGCCCCAGGGCGGGCATCCGCGGCTGGCCATCTATGGTCTGATCGAGGCGCGGCTACAGACCGCCGATCTGATGATTTTGGGCGGGCTCAACGAAGGCGTGTGGCCGGGCCTGCCGGCGCCGGACCCGTGGCTGGCGCCGCGGATCAGGAGCGAGCTGGGTCTGCCGGGGCTTGAGCGGCGGATCGGGCTGGCTGCGCATGATCTGGCGATGGGGCTGGGCGCGCGCGAGGTGCTGCTGACGCGGGCGCGGCGCGATGCGGGGGCGCCGACGATCGCGTCGCGCTTCTGGCTGCGGCTTGAGGCGCTGTCGGGCGGGCTGGAACGGGCGGACGAGCTGGAAGGCTGGGCGCGCGAGATCGACGATCCGAAGCTGCACGAGCCGGCCGAGCGGCCCGAGCCGTGCCCGCCGGTGGCGCTGCGGCCCAGGCTGATTCCGGTGACCGATGTCGACCGGTTGAAGGCCGATCCTTACGCCTTCTACGCCAAGCGCATGCTGCGGCTGCGGCAACTCGATCCGGTGGATGCCGATCCCAGCGCGGCGTGGCGCGGGACGGCGGTGCATGATGTGCTGGAGAAATGGAAAAGCAAAGACGACTGCGCGCCCGATGCCTTGGAGCCGCGCGTGCTGGCGATGCTGAGCGAGGCGCATCCGATGATGCGGGCGCTGTGGCAGCCGCGGCTGATCGAGGCCGTGCGCTGGATCGTGCGCGAGCTGGCGGCACGCCCCGACCGGCGAGTGCTCGATGTGGAGAAGGAGGGCCGGATCGACGTCGCCGGGGTGACTCTGACCGGCAAGTTTGACCGGATCGATGCGATGGGCGACGGGACGCTCGGCATCGTTGATTACAAGACCGGCCAGCCGCCGAGCACCAAGGCGGTGAAGGCGGGCTATTCGTTGCAGTTGGGCCTGCTCGGGCTGATCGCCGAGCGCGGCGGGTTCGAGGGGATTTCGGGGCGGGCGAGCTGTTTCGAGTACTGGTCGCTGGCGCGCAAGGGCGGCGAGTTCGGCTATGTCGCGACGCCGGTCGATGCTGCGGGCAAATATGGCCGGATGCTGCCAGACGAGTTCGTGCCAAATGCGGCGGAGCGGTTTGCCGAAACGGCGGGAGCGTATCTGACGGGAGCGGCGGCGTTCGTGGCCAAGCTGCATCCCGAATATGCGCCCTATGCCGAATATGACCAGCTGATGCGGCGCGACGAATGGTATGGCCGTGAGCGGCGCTAGCTCGGGCGCGCTGCCGCCGCTGGCGGGCAATCAGGCGGCGGCGTCCAGCCCCGAGTCGAGCGTGTGGCTGTCGGCATCCGCCGGCACCGGCAAGACTCAGGTACTGGCGGCGCGGGTGTTCCGATTGCTGCTGCGCGGAGTCGATCCGGGGGCGATCTTGTGCCTGACCTTCACCAAGGCGGGCGCTGCGGAGATGGCGGCGCGGGTCAGCGGACGGTTGGCGCATTGGGTGCGGGCGAAGAACGAGGAGGTCGCGCGCGATCTCGATGCGCTGGGCGAAGATTTTTCGCTGGAGCGGGTCGCCTATGCCCGCACGCTGTTCGCCAAGGTGCTGGATGCGCCGGGCGGGGGATTGCGCATCCAGACGATCCACAGCTTCTGCCAGACGCTGTTATCGGCCTTCCCGGTCGAGGCGGGGCTGACGCCAGGGTTCCGGCCGCTGGAGGCGCGCGAGGAGACCGCGCTGGCGCGCGAGACGCTGGCGGAAATGCTGGCGGATGCCGGGCGGGAGGGGCGAGACGGGCTGATCGACGCGGTCGGCGCGTTGAGCCTGCGGCTGGGCGAGGGCAAGGCGGAGGCGTTCCTCCATGCCTGCGCACGGGCGCCCGAGGCAATGGCCGGGCTGCCGTCGGGATTGCAGCCGTTCGTGCGGCGCGCGCTCGGGTTGCCGCAGGGCGATGTGCTGGCGCAGGCGGCGGAGTGGTGTTCGGACGACGCGTTCGACGTCGCGGGGCTGCGGCGGATCGCGGACGCCAATCATGCATGGGGCACCGCGACCGGACAGAAGGACGCGGCGGTCGCGGGGGCTTGGCTGGAGGCGGAGCCGGTTGCTCGGGTGGCGATGCTGGGCGACCTCAAGAAGCTGGCGCTGACCGCGAAGGATGAGCCGCGCAAGGCTTCGGTTAAGCTGGTCGCGCTCGATCCGGATTACGAGGCGCTGCTGGTCGAGCTGGGCGAGGCGTGCAGCGGCGTGCTGGGGATGATTGCGCGGGCGGGCTATGCCGATCTGCTGGCACAGGGGCTGAGCGCGGGGCGTGAATATGCCGCGGCCTATCAGGCGGCAAAGCGGCGCGTCGGCGCGGTCGATTTCGACGATCTGATCGGCAAGACGGTGGCGCTGCTCGACCAGCCGGGGATGGGCGACTGGATCCGCTTCAAGCTCGATCAGGCGACCAGCCACGTGCTGATCGACGAGGCGCAGGACACCAATGTCAGCCAGTGGCGGATCGTGCGCGCGCTGGCCGACGAGTTCTTCGCGGGCGAGGGCGCGCATGGCGAGGAAGTGCGCACGCTCTTCACCGTGGGCGACTACAAGCAGGCGATCTTCGGCTTTCAGGGCACCGATCCGGTCAACTTCGCGGCGGCCGAGCAGCATTTCTCGGCGCGTTCAGACGGCACGCTGGCACGGCTTTCGCTGACGCATTCGTTCCGTTCGACCGCACCAATCCTCGAGTTCGTTGATGCCGCTGTGGCGGCGCTGCCCGAACCGGGGATGGGGACCGAGACCGAGGCGCATGCCAGCCGGGTCGATGGGCCGGGGACAGTGACGTTATGGCCGCCTGTGGTGGCTGGCGGCGATCCGGAGGACGAGGAGAGCTGGGTCGACGACGCCACGCGCGAGGTCGCGAACCAGATTGCGCGGCAGATCAAGGCGTGGATCGGGACGCTCGAACTGGAGAGCAAGGGGCGGACGCTGCGGCCGGAGGATGTGATGATCCTGGTCAAGCGGCGCGGCGAACTGGCGTCGCTGCTGGTCGCGCGGCTCTATGCCGAGGGCGTGCCCGTGGCCGGCGTGGACCGGCTGCGGCTCAATGCGCCGCTGGCGGTGCAGGATCTGCTGGCGGCGGTGCGCTTCGCGTTGCAGCCGGACGATGATCTGTCGCTGGCGGCGTTGCTGGTGTCGCCGCTCATCGGTTGGTCGCAGGACGAGCTGATGCATGCAGCGTTGCGCGAGCGCGGGAGCCTGTGGCGACATTTGCGCGCGACAGCGGCGGACGAGCGCTTGGCGCCGCTGTTCGACCTGCTCGCGCGGGCGGATTTCATGACGCCCTACCGCTTCCTCGAGCATCTGCTGTCGGGGCCGCTGGACGGGCGTCGCAAGCTGGTGCGGCGGCTGGGCAGGGAGGCGCTCGATCCGGTCGAGGAATTGCTGACCGCCGCGCTGGGGTTCGAGGGGCTGGCGACGCCGACCTTGCAGCGCTTCCTCGACTGGTTCGATCGCGGCGATGTCGAGATCGTGCGCGATTCGGCGCAGCCGCAGGCGGCGGTGCGGGTGATGACCGCGCATGGCGCGAAGGGGTTGCAGGCGCCGCTGGTGATCCTGGCCGATGCCTGCGCCGATCCGGCGGGCGGGAACAAGCTGTTCGATTTCGTGAAGTGGGCGCCGGAGGGGCATGACGGGGTGCCATTTCCGGTGTTTCGCCCGGGCAAGACCGAGCGCGGCGGGCCGATCGATGCGGCGGTGGCTTTGGCCGACGCACGCGAACTGGAGGAGCATTGGCGGCTGTTCTACGTCGCGGCGACGCGGGCAGAGGAGCGGCTGGTGGTCGCGGGCGCGCTGGGGCCGAAGTGCAAGGGCGAGCCGCCGGCGTTGAGCTGGTATGCGGCGGCGCGCGCCGCGTTCGCAACGCTCGGTGTGGAAGTGGGCGAGGGCGAGGCCATGTTCGTCGGGCATCGTCCGCAGCCGCCGGTGGCGCGCAAGGCGTCGGCCGGTGCGGTTGCTGCCAGCGAGCTTGTGCTGCCCGAATGGATCAAACGCGCCGCTCCGGCCGAGGCGCGGCCGCCGCGCCCATTGGCGCCGTCGTCACTGGGGGAGGATCTGGTCGCCGACCCGCCGCCGGGACCGGCGTTGCGCGCGGCGGCCGAGCGCGGGCGGCTGATCCATGCGCTGCTCGAGCGATTGCCCGCGGTAGCGCCCGACAAGCGCGCGGGCGCGGCGGAGCGCTGGCTGGCGGGGGCTGGCGGGGTCGCGGATGCGGCGGAGCGCGCGGCGCTTGCAGCCGCTGCGCTGGGTGTGCTGGGCGATCCGCGCTTTGCCGAGCTGTTCGGGCCGGACGCGCTGGCCGAGGCGCCGATCGCGGCGGTAGTCGGCGGCGGCTATGTCGTGTCGGGGACGGCCGACCGGTTGCTGGTGACCGAGGACCGCGTGCTGGTGGTCGACTTCAAGACCGGGCGGCGCGCCCCGGCATCGCTGGACGAAGTGCCGCCCTATCATGTGAAGCAGATGGCGGCCTATGTCGCGGCGCTGGCGGTCGTGTTTCCCGGGCGGCGGATCACGGCGGGGCTGCTGTACACCGCCGGACCGGAGCTGTTCGAGCTGCCCGAAGCGCTGATCGCGACGCACAAGCCCGGCTTCGCCCAGGCGGAGCAAAGTTTGGCTTCAGGCGCTTGAGCGGGGCAGGCCGCCCACTTACGTTGCGGTCAACTCAACAGGAGATTCCCGATGGCCAAGGCCGTTACCGATGCAAGCTTCGAAGCCGATGTCCTCAAGTCTGACAAGCCCGTGCTGGTCGATTTCTGGGCGGAATGGTGCGGCCCGTGCAAGATCATCGGCCCGAGCCTGGAAGAGCTGGCCGAGGAGCTGGCCGACAAGGTCACCATCACCAAGCTGAACATCGAGGAGAATCCCGATACGCCGGGTTCGCTCGGCATCCGCGGCATCCCGACGCTGTACATCTACAAGGATGGGCAGAAGGTCGCGCAGGAGATCGGCATCCAGAACATCTCGACCAAGTCGAAGCTGAAGGCGTGGATCGAGAGCGTTGTCGGCGAAGGTGCGGCGGCGCAGGCTGGCTGAACAATTCACCGTCACCCCGGCCTCGTGCCGGGGTCCACGGTGGCTCGCGCGATGCCAAGTGATCCTCGCGTCCGCCGCTTGCCTCCCGGTGGATCCCGGCACAAGGCTCGGATGACGGATTAGCTCGCGACTAGCTGCGATAGTCCGCGTTGATCGAGATATAGCCGTGCGTCAGGTCGCAGGTCCACACGGTGGCGCGGCCTTCGCCCAGACCGAGATCGACGCCGATCTCGATGTCCTGGCCCTTCAGGTGCGCGGTGACCGGGGCTTCGTCATAGCCCTCGACCGCCAGCCCGCCCGATGCCACTTGCACGCCGCCGAAGGTGATGGCGAGCTTGTCGCGGTCGGCGGGTTCGCCGGCCTTGCCCACTGCCATCACGATGCGGCCCCAATTGGCGTCCTCGCCGGCGATGGCGGTCTTGACCAGCGGCGAGTTGGCGATGCTGAGCGCGATGCGATGCGCGCTGGTGTCGCTTTCGGCGCCGTCCACGTCGATGCGGATGAACTTCGACGCGCCCTCGCCGTCGCGGACGACGAGATGGGCGAGCTGCATGCACAGATCGGCCAGCGCGGCGCGGAAGGCGTCTGCGCCGTCGCCGTCGTCGTCGGTTAGCGGATCGTTGTCCGCCGCACCGGTGGCGAAGGCGAGGACGGTGTCGCTGGTCGAAGTGTCGCTATCGACGGTGATGCACGAGAAACTCTTGCGGTTCGCATCCGACAGCGCGCGCTGGAGGAAGGCGGGATCGACCGCGGCGTCCGTGAACACATAGCCGAGCATCGTCGCCATGTCCGGCGCGATCATGCCGCTGCCTTTGACGATGCCGACCAGGCTGACGGTCCTGCCGCCGACCACCGCGGTGGTGACCGCACCCTTTTCGAACGTGTCGGTCGTCCCGATCGTGCGGGCGGCATCCTCCCAGCCGCACGGTTGCGCGGCGAAGGCGGCGTCGAGCCCGGCCTCGGCCTTGTCGATCGGCAGCGGCACGCCGATCACGCCGGTCGATGAGACGAACACATCGGAGGGCTGGCAATCGAGATGCTGAGCGACGCGAGCCGCGATCGCTTCGACCGCGGCGCGCCCGCGATTGCCGGTGAAGGCGTTGCTGTTCCCCGCATTGACGACCAGCGCCCTCGCCTTGCCGAGCACCAGCGCGTCGCGGCACCATTCGACTTCGGGCGAGGGGCATTTGCTGGTGGTGGTGACCCCCGCGACGCTGGTCCCTTCATCGAGCGTGACGAAGGTCAGGTCGCAGCGGTCCCACGTCTTGTACTGTGCGCGGGCGACGCGAAGCGTGACGCCGGCGACGGGCGGGAGATAGGGGAAGCCGGTGGGGGCGAGGGGGGAGCGGGTCATCGTTCGTCCTGTCACTACGGTCGTCATCCCGGCCTCGTGCCGGGATCCACGGTTAAGCGGGCGATGCCCTTCATGTTCGAGCGCAGCGTTTGCCGCGCGGTGGACCCCGGCACAAGGCCGGGGTGACGGGTTTGGCTACTCCGCCGCGCTGGCCGCACTCAAAATCGCCCGCACGCTCGCCGTCGCGACGTCCTCGTCGATCCCGACGCCCCATAGCGTGCGGCCATCGGGGGTACGGCATTCGACATAGGCGGCGGCCTGCGCGCCCGAGCCGTGGCCGATCGCGTGCTCGGCATAGTCGGCAATGTCGAGATCGATGCCGAAGCCTTCCTTCATCGCCGCGACGACGCTGGAGATCAGGCCGTTGCCGCGCCCGCTGACCGAATGCTGCTGGCCGTCGATCTCGATCGCACCGGCGAAGATACGATCGCCATTCGGCGCGCGGGTCTCGTCATAGGCGCCCAGCGTAAAGCGCTGCGGCACTTCGAGACGATAAGCCTTGACGAACGCGCGCCAGATGTCGGCGGCGTTCAATTCGCGGCTGCTTTCGTCGGCGAGGCGTTGCACATGGCGGCTGAAATCCGCCTGCATCCGCTTGGGCAGCTTGAGCCCCTTGTCCTGCTCCAGCACCCAGGCAACGCCGCCCTTGCCCGATTGCGAGTTGACGCGGATCACCGCCTCGTAGCTGCGGCCGAGATCGGCGGGATCGATCGGCAGATAGGGGACTTCCCACAGCTGATCGTTCTTCGCTTCCTGAGCGGCAAAGCCTTTCTTGATCGCGTCCTGATGGCTGCCGGAAAAGGCGGTGAACACCAGATCGCCGGCATAGGGCGTGCGCGGATGCACCGGGATGTTGGTGCAATATTCCACCGTCTTCACGATCTCGTCGATGTCGGAGAAATCCAGGCCCGGGTCGACACCCTGCGTGTACAGGTTCATCGCCACGGTCACGAGATCGCAATTGCCGGTGCGCTCGCCATTACCGAGCAGGCAGCCCTCGACTCGATCGGCGCCGGCCATCATGCCGAGCTCCGCCGCGGCGACGCCGGTGCCGCGGTCGTTATGCGTGTGCAGCGACACCACCACCGCGTCGCGGTTGGGAATGTTGCGGCAGAAATATTCGATCTGGTCGGCATAGATGTTGGGCGTCGCGCACTCGACCGTGGCGGGCAGGTTGAAGATGATCGGCTTGTCCGCGGTCGGCTGGAGCACCTCCATCACCGCGGCGCAGACCTCGACCGAGAAATCGACCTCGGCGGTGGAGAAGGTCTCCGGGCTGTACTGGAAATGCCAGTCGGTTTCGGGCCGCGCGGCGGCGTTGTCGCGCAGCAGCTTCGCCGCATCGACTGCGATCCCCTTGATCTCGTCGCGAGTCATGCCGAACACGATCTTGCGCCACGCCGGCGAGACCGCGTTATAGACATGGACGATGCCAGTCTTCGCACCACGCAGGCTTTCGAAGGAGGTTTCGATGAGGTCGCGGCGTGCTTGCGTGAGCACCTGAACGGTGACGTCATCGGGGATGCGGCCGTCGCGGACGAGACCCGAGATGAAGTCGAACTCGGTCGCGCCGGCGCTGGGGAAACCCACCTCGATCTCCTTGATGCCGACACGGCAGATCAGATCGAAGAAGCGGGTCTTCTTCTCCGCATCCATCGGGTCGATCAGCGCCTGGTTGCCGTCGCGCATGTCGGTGGAGAGCCAGCGCGGCGGTTTGGTGATCGTGCGCGACGGCCATTGCCGGTCGGGCAGGTTGATCGGCGGGAAGGGGCGGTATTTGACGCTCGGGTCGCGCAACATGGTCATGGGTGCACTCTTGCGGATATAGTGGCGGTCGGGGTTCGAATTTGCCCTTAGGCCGTGCGCGTCGGCTCGCAGCCGCGCGGAGACACGCGCCTAAGGGCGCGTAAGTCGTGCAAGAAGAAGCAGGCCATGGATGGCGGTCATGCCGCTGCCCATAGCCTGCGCTGGTCGGTAAGGGAAAGAACTATTTCTTGACCGCGGCTACTTCACGAAGGCCGCGGCGATCTTCAGCTCCACCTTGTCCGACACGATCGGGACGGCGAGGCCAAGGCCAAAATCGCTGCGCTGGATCGCGCCGGTTGCCGTGAAGCCGACATTCTCTTTGCCGCCCATCTGCGCCGGCATCTTGCCCGCGCCGTAGAATTCGACGTCGAGCGTCACCGCCTTGGTGACCCCGTTGAGCGTCAGGTCGCCCGACAGCTTCGCCTTGTCCTTGCCCGCAGCCACGACGCTGGTCGAGACGAACTTGCCATCGGCCGGCGTGGCGCCGAAGAAGTCGGGCTTGCCGCCATCCTTTCCGGGACGCAGCAAATGGCCGCGCAGGCCCGCGCTGGGCAGCGCCATCTTGGTCACGGGAATGGTGATGTCGACCCGCGTGGCCTTGAGGTTTCGGGGATCGAGCTGAAGCGAACCGGTGATCTCGCCGAACGTACCCGACAGCGGGCTGAAGCCGAGATGATCGACCGTCCAGATCACGAAGGTATGATTGGCGTCGGCCTGATAAGTGCCGCCAGTGACCACTGCCACGTTCTTCGATCCCGGCACCTTCATCTGCTGGGCGACGAGCGGTGTGGCGATGGCGGCGGTGATGGCGAGGGCGGCGGCGAGGATGCGCATGAGCGAGTCTCCTGAAACGGCAACGGACGCGCACTCTACGGGGAGAATGCGCGTCCGCCAGATAATGATGCGGAAACCCTGGGTTTCCGCCGCCGGGTGAGACTTAGTTCTTTTCCTTGTCCACCAGCTGGTTCGCCTTGATCCACGGCATCATCGCCCGCAGCTCGCTGCCTGTCTTCTCGATCGGGTGCGCGGCGGCGGCCTTGCGGCTGGCCTTGAGCTCAGGCTGGCCGGCGCGGTTGTCGAGGACAAAGTCCTTGACGAAGCGGCCCGACTGGATGTCGGCGAGCACGCGCTTCATCTCGGCCTTGGTCTCGTCGGTGATGATGCGCGGGCCGGTCTTGATGTCACCATATTCGGCGGTGTTCGAGATCGAATAGCGCATGTTGGCGATGCCGCCCTCATAGAGCAGATCGACGATCAGTTTGGTCTCGTGCAGGCACTCGAAATAGGCCATTTCGGGGGCATAGCCGGCCTCGACCAGCGTCTCGAACCCGGCCTGGATCAGGTGGGTGATGCCACCGCACAGCACAGCCTGCTCGCCGAACAGGTCGGTCTCGCATTCTTCCTTGAAGTTGGTCTCGATGATGCCCGAACGGCCGCCGCCGACGCCGCTGGCATAAGCGAGCGCGACGTCATGCGCGTTGCCGGTCGAGTCCTGGTGGATCGCGATCAGGCAGGGGACGCCGCCGCCGCGGACATATTCGCTGCGCACGGTGTGGCCCGGACCCTTGGGCGCGATCATGATGACGTCGATGTCCGCCGGCGGTTCGATCAGGCCGAAATGAACGTTGAGGCCGTGGGCGAAGGCGAGCGCCGCGCCCGGCTTCATGTTGCCGGCAAGGTCGTCGGCCCAGATCGCGGCCTGATGCTCGTCGGGGGCGAGGATCATCAGGATGTCGGCCCATCCGGCCGCTTCCTTGTTGGTCATCACCTTGAAGCCGGCGCCTTCGGCCTTCTTGGCGGTGGCCGAGCCGGCGCGAAGCGCGATCGCGACTTCCTTGACGCCGCTGTCGCGCAGGTTCTGCGCATGGGCGTGGCCCTGCGAGCCATAGCCGACGATGGCGATCTTCTTGCCGGTGATCAGGTTCAGGTCGGCGTCACGATCGTAATAGACACGCATTTCAAAGATTTCCCTTCGTAATCCCGCGCAGGCCGGGTCGGTTGGCGCCGCGCATAATCCAATCCCGCCGCGGCGGGGACGCAATTAATCTAAAGGCCGGTCAGGCCGACTCTTTGCCGCGCGCAATCGCGACGATGCCGGTCCGGGCGACTTCGAGCAGCCCGACTTCGCCCATCAACTCGACGAACTTGTCGATCTTGTCGGTGGTGCCGGTCACTTCGAACACGAAGCTCGAGATCGTCGCGTCGACCACGCGCGCGCGATAGACGTCGGCGAGGCGCAGCGCCTCGATCCGGTGATCGCCGGTGCCGGCAACCTTGACCAGCGCCAGCTCGCGCTCGACATGCTCGCCCTCGGCGGTGAGGTCGTGGACGCGATGGACCGGTACCAGCCGATCGAGCTGCGCGACGATCTGCTCGAGCGTCGATGGGCTGGCCGACGTCACGATCGTGATGCGGCTGACGGACTTGTCCGACGTGATCTCGGACACCGTCAGGCTCTCGATATTATAGCCGCGCGCGGTGAACAGGCCGGCGATCCGGGCGAGGATGCCCGGCTCGTTGTCGACGATCACGGCAAGCGTATGCCGTTCGGCTTTTTCTTCCTTGATATGCATGAGGTCAGACCAGCGCCTTGGCTTCGTCGTCCATTTCGCCGGAAACTTCGGCGGCCTGGAGGATCATGTCGGTATGGGCGGCGCCCGATGGGATCATCGGGAAGCAGTTGGCGAGCTTCGCCACGCGGCAATCGACGATCACCGGCCCGTCATGCGCCAGCATCGCGGCGATGCCGTCGTCGAGCGCGTCATTGCCCTCGATCCGGATGCCCTTCCAGCCATAGGCTTCGCCCAGCTTCACGAAATCGGGCAGCGCGTCGGAATAGCTTTCGGCATAGCGGCCCGCATAGGTCAGCTCCTGCCACTGGCGGACCATGCCCATATATTCGTTGTTGAGGATGAAGATCTTGACCGGCAGGCGATATTGCGTCGCCGTCGCCAGCTCCTGGATGTTCATCTGGATCGAGGCTTCGCCGGCGATGTCGATCACCAGCGCGTTGGGATTGCCGAGCTGCGCGCCGATCGCGGCGGGCAGACCATAGCCCATCGTGCCGAGACCCCCGCTCGTCAGCCACTTGTTGGGGCTTTCGAAGTGGAAGTGCTGCGCGGCCCACATCTGATGCTGGCCGACCTCGGTGGTGATGATCGGCGCCTTGTCGCGCGTCGCCTCGTACAGCGCCTGGATTGCGCGCTGCGGCATGATGTCGTTGCCGTCCTCGGGATAGTCGAGGCACTTGACCGCGCGCCAGCCCTCGATCCGGCGCCACCAGTCGGACAGGTCCGGCTTGGGATGCTGACGGCCCTTCCAGATGCGGACCATATCCTCGATCGCATGGCCGACATCGGCAACGATCGGCAGGTCGACGCGCACCGTCTTGTTCATCGACGAGCGGTCGATATCGATATGGATTTTCCGCGCATGCGGGGCGAACGCGTCCAGCCGCCCCGTCACGCGGTCGTCGAAGCGCGAGCCGAGCGCGATGATCAGGTCGGCCTGGTTCATCGCCAGGTTCGCCTCATAGGTGCCATGCATGCCGAGCATGCCGAGCCACTGGTCGGACGAGGCCGGAAAGGCGCCGAGGCCCATCAGCGTCGAGGTGACCGGCGCGCCGGTGATCCGCGCCAGCTCGCGCAGCAGCTGCGACGCGCCCGGGCCGGAGTTGATCACGCCGCCGCCGGTGTAGAAGATCGGACGCTCGGCCGCGGCCAGCATCTCGACCGCGCTCTCGATCAGCGTCTTGTCGGCCTTCACCTGCGGGCGATAGGTCTTGTGCTGGATCGGGCCGGGCTTGGTGTAGCGCGCGGTCGCGACCTGAACGTCCTTGGGGATATCGATCACCACCGGGCCGGGGCGGCCCGAAGTGGCGATGTGGAATGCCTCATGGATCGTCGGGCCGAGGTCAGCCGGGTCCTTCACCAGATAATTGTGCTTGGTGCAGTGGCGCGTGATGCCGACCGTGTCGGCCTCCTGGAACGCATCCGAGCCGATCAGATGCGTCGCGACCTGCCCCGTGATGACCACCATCGGGATCGAATCCATCAGCGCGTCGGTGATGCCGGTGACCGCGTTGGTCGCGCCGGGGCCCGAGGTGACGAGCACCACGCCGGGCTTGCCGGTGGAGCGCGCATAGCCCTCCGCGGCATGTGTCGCCGCCTGCTCGTGGCGGACGAGGATGTGGCGGATCTTCTTCTGCTTGAAGATCGCGTCGTAAATCGGAAGCACAGCGCCGCCCGGATAGCCGAACACGACCTCCACACCGAGGTCGTTCAGCGCCTCGATCAGAATGTCTGCGCCGCTTTTCTCGGCCACGTCGTGTCTCCTCTAAATGCCGCGCTGCAATATCAGAACGGGAAGCGCGCTGCTATGCGTATGAAAGATGCGTGTCAAGCATTAATGTTGTAATAATCGTGCGAAATGAGTGGCTCGTTTGGATGTTTCTATCGAATCTTCGCGCGGCCAGTCGCTTGGCGACTGATGCCGGAGCCAAGTGTACTGGCGCTTGGCATATTGGCGCGTCGCAGTCTGAGCGCGCGCCAGGGCCTCGTCGCGCATGAGCGAACCGTCGAGAAATGCGACGATCTCGGCAACGCCGATCGCGCGGCGGACTGGTGCATTGGCGGGGATGTCGTCGCGGGCCGTCAGCGCATGGACTTCGTCGATCGCACCGTCATCGAACATCGCGGCGAGGCGACGGTCGCAGCGTTCGGCGAGCCACGCGCGGTCGGGGAGCAGCACCAGCGGGACGAGATCGATCGCGCCGCCGATTCCGCCCACACGCTCGCGCTGCCAGTCGGCCAGCGTGCGGCCGGTCGAGCGCACCACCTCGAGCGCACGGGCGACGCGGGTGGTGTCGGCGGGGTTGAGGCGAGCGGCGGCCTGCGGATCGATCTGCGCGAGCTGCCGATGGCCCTCGGCGACGGGCAGCGCGCGGACCTCGGCGCGGATTGCGGGATCGATCTCGGGCACCGGCGCGATCCCGTCGAGCAAGGTGCGGATATACATGCCCGTGCCGCCGGCAAGGATCGGCAGGCTGCCCCCGGCATGAGCGGCAGCGACCTCAGCCTTCGCCTCCTCTGCCCAGCGCGCAGCGGAGTAATTCTCGGTGCCCGCGACATGGCCGAACAGCCGGTGCGGCGCCTGTGCTTCTTCGTCGGGCGAGGGGCGGGCCGAGAGGATACGCAACTCGGCATAGACCTGCGCCGAATCCGCGTTGATCACCGTGCCGCCCGTGCGCTGCGCGAGTTCGATCGCCAAAGCGGACTTGCCGCTGGCGGTCGGGCCTGCAATGAGCGCGACCCTTGGCTTACGGGAGTGCGGCATGTTCATCGCAACGCTGATAGCATCGGATCGGCTGGAAGCGGGCGATTTATCCTCCGCGCAGGACAAGCTGCGCGATGCCGGATGTTCGCCTGGCGAAGCTGTCATGCTGGAGACGGGCAGGGCTGTCGATCTGACCTTCGCCACGACGCCCGATGCGGCGCGTTCGGCGCTGGAGGGCGCGTTCGCGGGGGTCGATGTGGTGGTCCAGCCCGCCGCGAACCGCGAAAAGAAGCTGCTCGTCGCTGACATGGATTCGACCATGATCACCGTCGAATGCATCGACGAGCTCGCCGATTATGCCGGGATCAAGGCGCAGATCGCCGAGGTGACCGAGGCGGCGATGCGCGGCGAGCTCGATTTCGCCGAGGCGCTCGACGCGCGCGTCGCGCTGCTCAAGGGGCTGGGCGCGGATGCGATCGACCGCTGCCTCGCCGAACGTGTGCGGCTGATGCCCGGCGCCCGCATGCTGATCCAGACGATGAAGGCGCGCGGCGCGGCGACGATTCTGGTCTCGGGCGGCTTCACCCGCTTCGCCCAGCCGGTGGGTGCGCAGATCGGCTTCGACCGGGTTATCGCCAACGAATTGCTGATCGAGGCCGACGCGCTGACCGGCACGGTGACCAAGCCGATCGTCGATTCATCGACCAAGGAAACGACCTTGCTGAACGCGATGGCCGAGCTGGGCCTGCCCGCGAGCGCGACGATGGCGGTCGGCGACGGCGCCAATGACCTCGCGATGATCAAGCAGGCGGGATTGGGCGTCGCCTATCACGCCAAGCCGATCGTCGCGGCCGTTGCGGGCGCGCGGATCGATCACGGCGACCTGACCGCTTTGCTCTACGCGCAAGGGATTGCGCGGGCGGAGTGGATCGAAGGCTAGCCGCTCAGTCCTTCACCGGCACGCACGGCCTGAACGCGCCACACGCGCGCGTCGCCTCCGCACTCGACCCGAACGGGCCGACCAGCACCTTGGTGAGCTTGCCCGCCTTTTCGAAGAACACCTTGCGCCCCGGGAAGCGGCCTGCGGCCTGACCGCCCGCTTTGCGCGCATTGGCGGGGTCGCCGAATGCGCCGATCTGGACGCGCCAGCCGCCGTCGCGAACCGGTGCTTCGGCCTGCACGGGCGCCGGGCGCGGCGTCTGGCGCGGCGCGGGGCGGACGATCGGCGGTGCCGGGCGCGTTTCGGCGACTTGCGGCTCGGACTCAGGCTCGACCGGAATCGGGCGCTGCGCGACGGTCGAGGGCGGTAGATCGGTCTTGACGATCGGGCCGCCCTTGCGCGGCGGCGGCGGTGCGGCGGCAACCAGCGGGCGTCCGGCATCGCGTTCGTAGTTGCGCGCGAGCTCCAGCCCCTTCTGGCGATCGGCCAGCGTGATGTAGCGGTCCATCTGCGCCTGCGCGGTCGATGCTTGCGGCAGGCCTTGCGCGCTGGCGCGGACGGTCAGCGCGTAGGCGCGCACCCAGTCCTTCTCGACCCCGTCGCCGTTGAAGTACATCGTGCCCAGCACATATTGCGAGCGCGGTTCGCCGCGCGCGGCGGCGCGTTGCAGCCATTCGGCCGCCTGCATCCGCTTGTTGTTCTCGAACAGGACGAGGCCGTAATTCTCCTCGGCCTGCGGATGGCCCTGCAATGCGGCCTTGCGGTACCATTGTTCGGCCTGTGCCAGATCGGCGGGCACGCCGCGCCCGAGCTTGTAGGCCTGCCCCAGATTGAATTGCGCGTCGGGATCGCCGGCGACGGCCGGGCCGCGCCATTCGGCGATGGCTTTCTTATAGTCGCCGCGCTGCCACGCCTCGACGCCGCCCTTCACATCGGCCAGCGCCGGCAGGCTCGCCAATCCGATGCCGGCCAGCAACACGACCGCACCCAAATTCCTCATTCCGCCCATCCCCGGTCAAAGCACTGTGATCATGCCAGTTATCCACAGGCTGGCCAAGTCAGTGTTACCGCAACGTTAAGCCTACCCATATCGGTGACGTCAAAACGCCGCGGCTGCTGCGCCGTTAACCGCTTCTTAGGCTCCGGCTGGCAATTTCATCATTGGGATACCGGGATTTTTAGAGGGGTCGATGCGCGTACTAGCGATGGCATCACAAAAGGGTGGTTCGGGAAAGACCACGCTGAGCGGGCACCTGGCGGTGCAAGCGCAGCGCGCGGGCGCCGGGCCGGTCGTGTTGATCGATATCGACCCGCAGGGGTCGCTCTCGGACTGGTGGAACGAACGCCAGACCGAATTCCCGGCTTTTGCCCAGACCACGGTCGCGCGGCTCGCCGCCGATCTCGAGGTGCTGCGCCAACAGGGCTTCCGCCTTGCCGTGATCGACACGCCCCCCGCCATCACCATGGCGATCCAGAGCGTGATCCAGGTCGCCGAGTTGATCGTCATCCCGACGCGTCCGTCGCCGCACGATCTGCGTGCGGTCGGCGCCACGGTCGATCTGTGCGACCGCGCCGGCAAGCCGCTCCTCTTCGTCGTCAACGCCGCGACGCCCAAGGCCAAGATCACCAGCGAGGCCGCGGTCGCACTGTCGCAGCACGGCACGGTCGCGCCGATCACCTTGCACCAGCGCACCGACTTCGCTTCGTCGATGATCGATGGCCGCACCGTCATGGAGATCGACCCCAACGGCAAGTCGGCCGGTGAGGTCACGGCGCTGTGGGCCTATATCAACGACCGTCTCGAAAAGAATTTCCGCCGCACCGTGTTCACGGCGCCCGCCGCGGCGCAGGTCGTCTATTCAGCACGTCCGCAGGGTGGCTTTGGCCGCCGGGTGGTGAGCTGATGTTCGGCAACCTCAAGCCCGCCGCCTCGCTCTCTTCGGGCCTGCTCGCGCGCAAGGGTCAGGCGCGTCCGGCAATGCGGCCGCAGGGCTTTGTCGGGCTGAACCCCGGCACCTCGCTCGACGATCTCGGCTGGAACGATATGGGCCAGGATCATGGGGCGCATGAATTCGGCGTGCATGAAGCGCCGCTGCCCGAAACCGCCCCGCCGGTGCTGCAGCAGCGCCAGGCGCTGGCCGAGGAATTCGCGGCTCCGGTCGCGCCCGTCGTGGACGTCGCACAGGTACCCGAGCCGGTGATGGTGCCGGCGCCTGCACCCGAACCCGCACCCGAAGCGCCCGCCTCACGTCCGGTCTCGACCGCGACCGCCGCGCGCATCGACCGCGAAGTCTCGGCGAAGAAGGGTAAGGCGGCGTTTACGCTGCGGCTCGACCACGATCGTCACCTCAAGCTGCGGCTCGCCTCGGCCCTTTCCGGCCGTTCGTCGCAGTTGCTCGTTACCGAGGCGCTCGACGCGTTTCTCGAAACTCTGCCCGAAGTCGGTGCGCTGGCGAGCCAGCTGCCGGCCGGCAAGGCTCGTTGATCAGGGGGATTTAGGGCCATGAACGCAGCTCGCATGTTGAAGATCGCAGCCTCGGTGCTGGTGCTGGGGGCGCCGCTGGTCGGTGGTACCGCGCTGGTCGGTGGCTTCGCCGTCGCCAGCGGCAAGACCGAGACCGTCGATGCCAAGAAGGCGGCCAAGTTCGCCCAGGCAGCGCGCAAGGCGCTCAAGAAGGGCAATGGCCAGCTCGCCGTGACTCAGGCCGAGACGGCGGTGAGCCTCGATCCCAAGAATGGCGAATATCGCAAGCTGCTCGGCGAGACCTATCTGTTCACCGGCCGCTTCATCTCGGCGGCGCAGGCGCTGAACGAGGCGCTCTCGCTCGATCCGGCGAACGGCCGCACGGCGCTCAACCTCGCGCTGGCGCAGGTCGCGACCGGCGAGTGGACCACCGCGCGCCAGACGCTCGAAACGCATGCCGCGTCGATCCCGGTGAGCGACCGCGGCCTGGCCTTCGCCCTCGCAGGCGATCCCGGCACGGCGGTCGCGCTGCTCAGCGATGCCGCGCGTCAGCCCGGCGCCGACGCCAAGACGCGTCAGAATCTCGCGCTCAGCCTGGCGCTGGCGGGTCAGTGGCAGCAAGCCAAGGCGGTTGCCGCGGTCGATCTGCCGCCCGATCAGGTCGACGCGCGCATCATGCAGTGGGCGACCTTCTCGCGCCCGCAGAACGCCTATGACCAGATCGCGGCGCTGCTCAACGTGACGCCGGTCGCGGACAAGGGCCAGCCCGAGCAGCTCGCGCTCGCACGCTCGATGTCGGTCGCGGTGGCGGCGCAGCAGGTCGCCGATCCGGTCGACACCTACATGCCCGGTCCGGCGGTTGCCGAGACGGCGGCTGCGGCTGCGGCTGCGGCTCCGGCGTCCGCGCCCGCTGAAGTCGGCAGTGTCGCCAAGGTCGAGATCGCGCCCGCGATCACCGCACCCAGCGGTTCGCAGATCGTGTTCGGCGAGCGCAAGGAAATCATCCAGACGGTGCCCGTTCCTGTAATGCTGGCCAAGCGCGCTGCGGTGGTGAAGCCGGTTGTCGAGGCCAAGGCTTCGACCGGCGCGGTCCGCGTGCTCAAGACTCAGCCGGTCGTGAAGTTCGCCCAGGCCAAGGGCGAATGGGCGGTCCAGCTCGGCGCCTATGACAGCAGCGGCGTTGCCCGCGATGCGTGGGGCCGCGCGGTCAAGCGCATCCCGGCGCTGAGCGGCATGACGCCGTCGAGCGCGAGCATCAAGACCGACGCGGGCGCGTTCGAGCGCCTCGCGGTCGGCGGTCTCAGCCGCGCCGATGCCAACGCGCTTTGCAACAAGGTTCGCTCGAGCGGCGGCAAGTGCTTCGTGCGCACCGCTGCGGGCGACAAGGCGGTCAACTGGAGCAAGCGCGCGCGCTGATCCCGGCCCCGAAAGATATTCCGGCGGCTCGTCCCATGCGGGGCGGGCCGCCTTTCGTTTCAGCCGATCTCGCTGCCGCCCTTGAACAGCCGCAGCGCCTTGCCCTGAACCGGGAGCCCGTCGAACGGCGTGTTGCCGGCCTTGCCCGCCATGCGGTCCGAATTGATCTGCCACGGCGCGTCGGGATCGATCAGCACCAGATCGGCCGGCATGCCCGGCGCCAGCGTGCCTGCCTCGATCCCGAGCAGCTTGGCCGGATTGCGCGCGAGCAATGCGAACAGCCGGGGCAGGGTGAGGCGATCGTCGCGCACCAGCCCCAGGCCCAGTGCGAGCAGCGTCTCTGCACCCGCCATGCCCGGCGTCGAATCGGCGAAGGGCAGGCGTTTTTCCTCCGGCCCTTGCGGGTCGTGGCCCGAGCAGAGGATGTCGATCGTGCCGTCCGCCAGCGCGTTAAGCACCGCTTGCCGGTCGCTTTCGTCGCGCAATGGCGGCGAGAGGCGGGCAAAGGTGCGGAAATCGGTGACGTTGATGTCCGACAGCAGGAGATGCGCCGGGGTGACGCCGCACGTCACCGCGACCCCGCGCGCGCGGGCGGCGCGGATCAGGTCGAACGCCGCGGCGGTGGTCAGCTGGCGGAAATGGATCGCCGCGCCGGTCTGTTCGGCGAGCATGAGGTCGCGTGCGACGGCGAGCGCCTCGGCAATGGCGGGCGCTGACGGCAGGCCGAGGCGGGTGGCGGTCTCGCCCTCGGTTGCCACGGCATGACCCGCCAGCCCGCTATCCTCGGCATGCGCGATCACCGTGAGACCGCAATCGCGCGCATAGGCGAGCACGCGCCGCATCACGCCCGAATCGGCGATCCAGCCGCGCCCGGTCGAAACCGCGCGCGCGCCGGCTTCGGCATTGGTGGCGAATTCGGCGAGATTCTCCCCCGCCAGCCCGCGCGTCGCGGCGGCGATCGGGTGGACCCATAATTCCGGCTTGCCCATGTCGGCGGCGCGCTGGACCAGACCGGGGCCGTCGAGCACCGGCGACTGGTCGGGCATCAGCCCGATCCGCGCGATCCCGCCCGCGCGGCACGCCGCCTTGTCCATCGCGAACACGCCGAGATCGATCAGGGCAGGGGCAAGGATGCGGCCGCCACAGTCGATCAGCTGCGCGCCGTCGGGCGCGTCGGCAACGATCTCGTGGTCGGCGACGTGGAGATCGCCGCTGCGCTCGCCGCCCTCGGGGCAGACCAGCCGGGCATTGCGGAAGGTCAGCTTCATGCCCAGCCCTCCACGCCGCGTGCCTTGCGCGTCAGCACGTCGAGGCAGGCCATGCGCACCGCGACGCCCATCTCGACCTGCTCGGTGATCGCCGAGCGGCCGGGCATGTCGGCGACCGACGAATCGATCTCGACGCCGCGATTCATCGGGCCGGGGTGCATGACCAGCGCATCGGGCTTGGCGCGCGCCAGCCGTTCGGGCGTGAGGCCGTAATTGAGATGATATTCGCGCGTCGAGGGAATGAATGCGCCCGACATCCGCTCATTCTGCAGCCGCAGCATCATCACCACATCTGCACCCTCGAGCGCCGCGTCGAAATCGGTGAAGGGCGTGACGTGCATCTTCTCGATCGCCGCGGGCATCAGCGTCGAGGGCGCGACGACGCGCACCTCGGCGGCGAGCGCGGTCAGCGCGAGGATGTTCGAGCGTGCGACGCGGCTGTGGAGGATGTCGCCACAGATCACCACGCGCTGGTGCGCGATCGACCCGCGGCGGCGGCGGATCGTCAGCGCGTCGAGCAGCGCTTGCGTGGGATGCTCATGGCTGCCGTCGCCGGCATTGAGCACCGGGCAATCGACCTTGTCGGCGATCAGCTGCACCGCGCCCGAGCTCATGTGACGGATGACGATCACGTCCGCGCGCATCGCGTTGAGCGTCATCGCGGTGTCGATCAGCGTCTCGCCCTTCTTCACGCTCGACTGGGCGGCGTGCATGTTGACCACGTCCGCGCCGAGCCGCTTCCCCGCGATCTCGAACGACAGCAATGTCCGCGTCGAATTCTCGAAAAAGGCGTTGATCTGGGTGAGGCCGTCGAGCCGATGGTCGCTCTTCGCGCGCGTCCGGTTCGCCTCGATCCACTGTTCCGCCTCGTCGAGCAGGAACAGGATTTCGTGCGGCTGGAGCCCGGAAATACCGGTCAGATGCGCGTGCGGAAACACGGCGCGCCCATGAATCTGGGCGCCGGGGCGATGATCGATCGGCGATTGCATTAAAGGTGCCGGTTAGCGGGGTAGGGCGGGGGTGGCAACCCGCCAAAAGGGGTCAGCCCAGCGCCGCCAGCCCGTCGATCGCGCCTTGCAGGATGTAGCTGGCGGCGAGCTTGTCGACTCGCTCGGCGCGCTTGGCCCGCGACAAGTCCTCCGCGATCATCTGGCGCTCGACCGCCTGGGTCGACCATCGCTCGTCCCACAGCAGGATCGGCAGGCCGAGATCCTCGACATTGCGGGCGAAGGCGCGAGTCGATTGCGTGCGCGGCGAATCGGTCCCGTCGAGGTTGAGCGGCAGGCCGATGACGAGGCCCTTCACCTGCTGCTCGCCGATCATCGCGGCCAGCGCGGTCTTGTCGGCGGTGAACTTGGTGCGCTTGATCAGCGCGGCCGGGCTCGCGAACGACCAGCCGGCATCGCACAGCGCGGTACCGATCGTCTTGGTCCCGACGTCGAGTCCGAGCAGGCGGCCACCGTCCGGGAGCGCCTCCCGAAACGTCGCGCGGTCCACCGTGATCATTTGAACGCGGCCAGCCGCCGCTCTGCATCGGCGCGGATATTCGCCCAGAACAGCGAGTAATCGAACACATGATAGTTGTTGCCGGGCAGCACATAGCTGCTGCTCGCGAACGATGCGGGCGGCTCGCCGATCAGCAGGATGCCGCGTCCGTCGCAGCGCGCGCCGACCGTGCCGGTCTGCAACACCGCGGACGAGAAATCCGCCGATGGCACCAGGCTGCCGAGATTCGCGGACGCTGGCGCGGCGGTGTCCGGCGTCCCGGTGATCGGGTTGGTGCAGATCATCGGCGTGTTGGCGCGGCTGGCGCCGGTGAAGCCCTTGGTCGCATCGAACGTGTCGAGGATCAGCGACGGGTCGGCCGGCTCGCCGAAGCTCTGCCATGAGAGGATGCAGCCGGTCTGGTCGGCGCGGATGCATTCGGGCAGCCCCATGCGCGGCAGATCGACCGTCTTCGACACCGGCCAGCCGACGACATAGGCGGCGACGATTCGCTTCGCGACCGGCTTGCCCGCGACGCGGTCGAGCAACAGCCGCGTGAGATGCAGCGCACCCTGGCTGTGGCCGGTCAGGATGATCGGCCGGTCGCCGGCCTCGGCGATGAACTGGTCAAACGCCGCCTCGACATCGGCATAGGCGAAATCCAGCGCAGCCTGCGCATCGGCGCTGGCGGTCAGGAACGCGCCGAACGTCGCTTGCCGGTAACGCGGCGCCCAGATCAGCCCGGCGCCGTTGAACGCGCTCGCCTGCCCGCGCAGGAACAAGGCGGCGCGATCATTCGCCTCCTTGTCGTCGAGCGGGGCGTTCCAGTGCGAACGGTCGAGATACGACGTCGGATGGATCGCGAACACCGCGGCGGCGGGCTTGGCGGCGCTCTGCACGCCGGCGGGCAGCCACAGCGCCGGATTGCCGCGCAGATCGGGCCGCGCCAGCCACATCTCGCGCCGGGCATAGCTGTCCTTGGGCAGCTCGCCTTGCGATTCGAACCGCGCGCCGGGGATCATCGCCTGCCGCAACAGCTGCACGCCCCAGATGCGATAGGCAAAGGTTGCGGCAAGGGCGAGCACGATAAGGACGACCACCAGATAGAGGAATTTACGCGCCAACAGGCTCTCCATTGTGCGTTGCGGCATAACCAAAGGCGCTGCAACCGCGTTCCCGTGCGCGATGGTTGCGAAGGATGCAACCTCACGCTCTGGTTGAAACTTCGACGGCGAGGGGCTAGCCGCGCCCCATGTCCGTAGATACCGCAACCGTGAAGAAGGTCGCGAGCCTTGCGCGCATCGCGATCAGCGATGGCGACGCCGAGCGCCTTGTGCCCGAACTCAACAACATCCTGGGCTGGATCGAGCAGCTCGGCGAGGTCGATACCTCGTCGGTTCAGCCGATGACCGCCGTGATCCCCAACACGCTGCGCCTGCGCGACGATGTCGTGAATGACGGCGACATGCGCGACGACGTGCTGGCCAATGCGCCGGCCGGCGAGCATGGCTTCTTCACCGTGCCCAAGGTGATCGAATAATGAGCGACGTCACCAATCTCGGCGTCGCTGCGCTGCGCGACGGCATCCGCTCGGGCGAGTTTTCCGCCAAGGAAGTCGCCGACGCCTTCATCGTCAAGGTGAGCGCTGCCAAGCAGCTCAACGCCTTCATCGTCGAGACGCCCGAACATGCGCTGGCCGCAGCGCGCGAGGCCGATGCGGCGCGTGCGGCGGGCGAGGTGCTCAAGCCGCTCGCCGGCGTGCCGATCGGCATGAAGGACCTGTTCTGCACCAAGGGCGTGCAGACCACCGCAGCCAGCCACATGCTGGAGGGGTTCAAGCCGGTTTATGAATCGACCGTCTCGCAGAAATTGTGGGACGCGGGCGCCGGCATGCTGGGCAAGCTCAACCTCGACCAGTTCGCGATGGGTTCGTCGAACGAGACCAGCTATTTCGGCAATGTGATTTCGCCCTGGCGCCGCCGGGACGGCGGCAACGCGCCGCTCGCGCCCGGCGGGTCGTCGGGCGGCTCGTCGGCGGCGATCAGCGCGCGGCTGGTGCCGGCGGCGACCGGCACCGACACTGGCGGCTCGATCCGTCAGCCCGCGGCGTTCACCGGCATTTCGGGGATCAAGCCGACCTATGGCCGCTGCTCGCGTTGGGGCGTCGTGGCGTTCGCGTCGTCGCTCGACCAGGCCGGGCCGATGGCGCGCGACGTTCGCGACTGCGCGATCATGCTCGAGGCGATGGCCGGCTTCGATGCGAAGGACGCCACCTCGCTCAAGCTCGACGTGCCCAAGTGGGAACAGGGGTTGTCAGGCGACCTGCGCGGCAAGAAGATCGGCATTCCAAAGGAATATCGCGTCGATGGGATGCCGTCCGAGATCGAGGCGCTGTGGCAGCAGGGCATCGACTGGCTGAAGGACGCGGGCGCGGAGATCGTCGAGGTTTCGCTCCCGCATACGCAATATGCGCTGCCCGCGTATTACATCATCGCTCCGGCTGAGGCGTCGTCCAACCTCGCCCGCTATGACGGCGTGCGCTACGGCCAGCGCGAGCTGCCCGACGGCGCGAATTTGCAGGATATGTACGCGGCGACCCGCGCCGCCGGCTTCGGGCCGGAAGTGCAGCGCCGCATCCTGATCGGCACCTATGTGCTCTCGGCGGGCTTCTACGACGCTTATTACACCCAGGCGCAGAAGGTCCGCACGCTGATCGCGCGCGACTTCGAGCGGGCGTGGCTGGACTGCGACCTGTTGCTGACGCCGACCGCGCCAAGCGCCGCGTTTGCGCTGGGCGAGAAATCGGCGGATCCATTGGCGATGTATTTGAACGACGTGTTCACGGTGCCGTCGAGCCTCGCGGGCATCCCGGCGATGTCGGTCCCGGGCGGGCTGGACAAGGCCGGACTGCCGCTGGGTCTCCAGATCATCGGCAAACCGCTTGACGAACAGGGCGTGTTGAACGCCGGCCTCGCGATCGAGCAGCGGGCGGGATTCACGGCGCGGCCGGAGCAGTGGTGGTAAGATGAGCGACTATCGTATCAAGGGCGCAACCGGCGAGTGGGAGGTCGTGATCGGCCTCGAGGTCCACGCTCAGGTCACGTCCAACGCCAAGCTGTTCTCGGGCGCGGCGACCACCTTCGGCGCGGAGCCGAACACGCAGGTCAGTCTGGTCGATGCCGCGATGCCGGGCATGCTGCCGGTGCCGAACCGCGAGTGCATTCGTCAGGCCGTCCGCACCGGCATGGCGATCGACGCGCAGATCAACAAATGGTCGCGCTTCGACCGCAAGAATTACTTCTACGCCGATCTCCCGCAGGGCTATCAGATCAGCCAGCTCTACCATCCGCTGGTTGGCGAGGGCGAGGTCGAGATCGACGTCGAGGGCGAGACCAAGACGATCGGCGTCGAGCGCATCCATGTCGAGCAGGACGCCGGCAAGCTGATGCACGACCAGCATCCCACGCGCTCCTATGTCGACCTCAACCGCTCGGGCGTGGCGCTGATGGAAATCGTGTCGAAACCCGACATGCGTTCGCCTGCCGAAGCAGGAGCTTATCTGGCAAAGCTGCGATCGATTCTGCGCTATGTCGGTTCGTGCGACGGCAATATGGATCAGGGCTCGATGCGCGCGGACGTCAACGTCTCGGTCCGCAAGCCGGGCGAGCCGTTCGGTACGCGCACGGAGACCAAGAACGTCAACTCGGTCCGCTTCGTCATGCAGACGGTCGAGATCGAGGCGCTGCGCCAGATCGACGTGATCGAAAATGGCGGCAAGATCGTCCAGGAAACGCGCCTGTTCGACCCTGACAAGGGCGAGACGCGGTCGATGCGCTCGAAGGAAGACGCGCATGATTACCGCTATTTCCCCGATCCCGACCTGCTCCCGCTCGAACTCGACGACGATTTCCTCGACGATTGCCGCAAATCGCTGCCCGAACTGCCCGACGCCAAGCGCGCGCGCTACGTCGCGCTGGGGGTGACGCCCTACAACGCCAGCGTGTTGACCGCCGAAGTCGAGTCGGCGCGCTTCTTCGATGCGCTGCTCGACGCTGGCGCCAAGGGGCCGGCGGCATCGAACTGGGTGACGTCGGAGCTGTTCGGCGCGCTCAACCGGCTCGGCAAGCAGATCGAGGACAGCCCGGTTTCGGCCACGCAGGCGGCGGAACTGCTCGGGCTGGTGGCCGAGGGCACACTGTCGAATACGCTCGCCAAGCAGGTGTTCGAGATTATGCTCGAAACCGGCGAGGACCCCTCGAAGATCGTCGAGGAGCGCGGCCTCAAGCAGACCTCGGACACCGGCGCGATCGAGGCGGAGATCGCCAAGGTGCTCGACGCCAACGCCGACAAGGTCGCCGAATACCGCTCGGGCAAGGACAAGCTCTTCGGCTTCTTCGTCGGCCAGACGATGAAGGCGATGGCGGGCAAGGCTAACCCGGGCGTGGTCAACGACCTGCTGAAAAAAGCGCTCGACGGCTGACCCCGGAGCGGCGCTTTATTGCGCCGTTTCCTCCTGATTCTTGGTCACCCCGCCGGTCCCGCCGACCGCGCCGTCGACGCCTTCGGGCGGTTCGGACGTGACGCCGCTTTCGGCTTCCTCCACCTGTTCGATGTCGCGATTGGTGCCGGTCGTCGCCTGTTCCAGATCGCTGCGGCGGTCGTGATCGGCTTCAGGCGGGCTGTCGGGATGGGGATCGCGGTCGGTCATGGCATTTCTCCTTGCGCCATCAACGAAGCGGCGGACGATCGGGTCCGCGCAGGACATTGAACCGGCACGCAAAAATCCATCTTGTCAGTCGCCGCGCAGCCGGTATCGATTGAGACTGCGCCGCTGGGGATGAGTCGGCGCCGAGGGGGAAGGATGCTCAAAAGACTCGCGCTTGGTGTCGCCGCGGCGGCGCTGGTCACGTCGCCGGCGGCGGCGGGGCCGAAGGATTTCACCGCGCAGGGCTATGCGCTGCCCGCCGACAAGCCGGTGACGATCGTGCTGATGCGCCCCGACATGGAAGTCGGCGAGCTGCAGGCCGGCGGCATGGTCGAGCCCAATGCCGACTGGACCAAGGCAGCGCGCGAGCACCTCGCCAAGGCGATGGAGTCGGCGCACAAGTCGCGCAACATCGAACTCAAGCCGATCGACGAGAGCCAGGAAGGCAACGCCCAGCTCGTCGCCGATTACGAGGCGCTGCACCGCGCGGTGGCCGAGGCGATCGTCACCTACAAATATTATGGCGCCAAGCTGCCGACGAAGAAGGACCAGTTCGACTGGACGCTCGGCCCGGGCGCGCAGAAGCTGGGCGAGGCGTCGGGCGCCAATTACGCGCTGTTCTTCTATGGCCGCGATAATTTCGCCAGCGCCAGCCGCAAGGCGGTGCAGGTCGCGGGCATGCTCGGTTGCCTCATCGGCATGTGCATCATCACCAGCGGTGGGCAGCACGTCTATTACGCCTCGCTGGTCGAGCTTTCGACCGGCAATGTCGTGTGGTTCAACGTACTCCGCGGTTCGAAGGGCGACGTGCGCGAGGCCGAGGGTGCGCAGGGCATGGTCGATGCGATCATGGCGTCGATGCCGAGCCGCCCGGGCGAGGGCGGCAAGGCCACCACGGTGGCGGCCAAGGCGCGCTGACCGCGATGCGCTTCGTATCGGCGATCACGGCGGCAGCGGTGGTGCTGGCGGGCATGCCCGCCACGGCACAGGATGCGCCCGCGCCGACGGCGGCGACCGGGCCGCAGGACGAGGACGAACGCGGGCTGTGGATGCAGGTCGAGGATGCCGAGCGCAAGCTCAAGGCGTCCAACTTCGTGATCCGAGATCCCGCGCTCAACGACTATGTCCGGTCGGTCTATTGCAAGGCGGTCGGGCCGAGCGAATGCGCGGGCGTTCGCATCTACATCACGCGCACCCCGTTCTTCAACGCCAGCATGGCGCCCAACGGCATGATGCAGATCTGGTCGGGCCTGTTCCTGCGCGTGCGCGACGAGGCGCAGCTGGCGGCGGTGCTGGCCCACGAACATACACACTACCGCCAGCGCCATTCGCTGCGGCTGTTCCGCAACATCAAGGACAAGACCAACGCGGCGGCGTGGCTGGCGATCGTCCCGTTTGCCGGAATCATCTCATTGGGCATGCTCGGGTCGATCTTCAGCTTCTCGCGCGAGATGGAGCGCGAGGCGGACAGCGGCTCGCTGACCGCACTGTCGGCCAGCGGCTACGATCCCGAGGCGGCGTCGCAGATCTGGGGCCAGATGCTCGCTGAATTCGACGCCACCGCCGCCGAGCGCAAGCGCAAACGGCGCAGCGAAGGCGGGATGTTCGCGACTCACCCGCCGAGCGTCGAGCGGCAGGCCGACCTCAAGAAACAGGCCGCCGCCTTGCCCGCCGGTGGCGAACGGCGGCGCGGCAAGGACAGCTATCGCGCGGCGCTGGCGCCCTATTGGGCCGACCTGATCGACGACCAGATCAAGCTCAACGATTTCGGCGCGACCGACCTGTTGCTCGGTCAGCTGGCGAGCGATGGCTGGACCGCCGAACTGCTGTTCGCGCGCGGCGAGCTGCATCGCGCGCGCGGTGCCGCGGGCGATTTCGACAAGGCGGCAGGCTATTATGCCGATGCGGTGGCCAGGGGCGCACCGGTCGAGGCGCAGCGCGGGCTCGGCATGGCGCTGCTGCGCTCGGGCAAGAGCGCCGAGGGGCAAGCGGCGCTCAAGGAATATCTGCGGCTGCGGCCGGAGGCGAAGGACAAGGCAATGATCGCCATGCTGGCGGGGGAGAGTTCGTGATGCGCAAGTTTCTGATGATCGCGGGCGGTGCCGCGCTGCTCGCCGCCGCGCCGGCGATGGCCGGGTTCAAGCTGATGCCGGCCGGCCAGCCGCAGCTGATCCGCAAGTCGGCGCTGACGGTGACGCCGGGCATCGCCTGGAACCGGCTCGGCGCGCGGCTCGGCCGCAATGCCGAGGCGTGGACGCTCGACGGCAACACGCTCAACGACCTGATCTTCTACACCGCGATCCCCGCCGGGCAGACGCTGTTCCGCGAGGTCGACAAGAAGAACAAGCCGCTGCCCAAGTTCGACGCTAAGATGCTGGCGCCCGATGTCGTGGCGATGTTCGAATCGAGCTATCGCATCGCCAATTCGACCTCGCTCTTCTCGGTCGATTCGGTCGAACCTGCGACCTTCGCGGGCAAGCCGGGCTTTCGCTTCACCTACAGCTTCACGATCCAGAACGAGGAAGTGCGGCGCTCGGGCGAGGCGACCGGGGCGATCGTCAACGGTCAGCTCTACATGATCACCTTCGAAGCACCGAAGATCCATTATTACGACCGCAACATCGCCGACTACCGCGCGGTGGTGGCGAGCGCGAAGGTCGGCTGACCCCTCACGCCACCGGCTGGATCGGCGCGCCCGGCGGGTCGCCCTGCGGCTGCGGCGCGGGAACGTCGATGTCGGGGGCAGGGGGCTCGATCTCCGGCGCGCCGGGCGAGGGCTGGCCTGGCTGCGGGGCAGGGGGCGCCTCGGGCGGCGGGATGCTGGGTTCGGCGGGGCCGGGGATGGGCGGTTCGACGGGCATCGGGAAAACTCCTTCACGCCCTCCAACGCGCCGCTGGGCTGCGGGTTCATCGGCCGTCCGAAAGCGTCCGGCGCGTGATGACGCATCGCCGCTTGCCCCCGGGGTATCGCTTGCTATAGACGCGCCCGACCTGCGGTGTCCCTGGATGCGGGCGTGGCGGAACTGGTAGACGCGCTGGTTTTAGGTACCAGTATCGAAAGATGTGGGGGTTCGAGTCCCTTCGCCCGCACCAGTCCCGCCCGGCGCGAGAGCGGACGCCGCGAAACCGATTCCACTTCCAGAGCAGGAAGCCTGAGCAAAATGCAGACCGTTGAGACGTTGAACGAAGGCCTGAAGCGCGCCTACACCCTGAAGATCACCGCCAAGGACATCGACAGCCGCGTCGATGCCGAGGTCAAGAAGGTCGCGCCGAACATCCGCATGCCCGGCTTTCGCCCCGGCAAGGTGCCGGCGAATCTCGTGCGCAAGATGCACGGCGAGGCGCTGACCCAGGACGCGCTCAATACGACGATTCAGGAAGGCGTGCAGAAGATCATCGCCGACAACAAGCTGCGTCCCGCGATGCAGCCGTCGGTCAGCCTGGAGGGCGAATTCGCCCCCGGCGGCGACGCCGAGGTCAAGGTCGAGCTGGAAGTCCTGCCGGACGTGCCGGCGCCCTCGATCGAGGGGCTGAAGCTCGAGCGGCTGGTGATCCCGACCGACGAGAGCGCGATCGACGCGCAGCTCGCGCAGATCGCGGGCCAGCAAAAGGCGTGGGAAGACGCTGCCGACAAGTACAAAGCGAAGCAGGGCGACCAGGTGACGATGGACTTCGTCGGCAAGGTCGACGGCGTCGCGTTCGAGGGCGGCACCGGCGAGGCCATGGCGATCGAGATCGGCTCGGGCCGCCTGATCCCCGGCTTCGAGGACCAGATCGTCGGCGTGAAGGCCGGCGACGAGAAGCAGATCAGCGTGACCTTCCCCGAGGATTACGGCGCCGACAATCTCGCCGGCAAGCCCGCGACCTTCGACCTCAAGATCACCAAGGTGCAGACCGCGGGCGAAACCAAGATCGATGAGGATTTCGCGAAGAATCTCGGCCTCGAGAGCCTCGAGCAGCTGCGCGGCATCCTCAAGGGCCAGCTCGAGAACGAGACCGGTGGCCTCACCCGCACGCACATGAAGCGCAAGCTGCTCGACCAGCTCGCCGCGGGCCACGACTTCCCCGTCCCGCCGTCGATGGTCGAGGCCGAGTTCCAGCAGATCTGGGCGCAGCTCGAGCATGAGGCCGGCCACGAGGAAGACGTCGAGGCGGCCAAGGCTGAGCTGGAGAAGGATCGCGACGACTACCGCGCGATCGCCGAGCGCCGCGTGCGCCTCGGTCTGCTGCTCTCGGAAATCGGCCAGGCGAACGGCGTCGAGGTGACTCAGGCGGAGATGAACCGCCTGATCGCGCAGGCCGCGCAGCAGTACCGCCCGGAGGACCAGCAGCGCTTCTTCCAGTATATCCAGCAGGAGCCGATGGCGGCAGCCCAGCTGCGCGCGCCGCTCTATGAGGACAAGGTCGTCGACTTCCTGTTCGGCAAGGCCGAGATCAGCGAGCGCGAAGTGACTCGCGAGGAGCTGGAAGCCGCGATCGAGAGCGAGGAGGGCGCCGTTCCTCACGTCCATGGTCCGGGCTGCGGCCACGACCATGATCACGACGCCAAGCCGGCCAAGAAGGCCAAGGCGAAGAAGGACGAGGCTCCAGCCGAAGCCGCCGCCGAGGACGTGAAGCCGGCGAAGAAGGCCGCGCCGAAGAAGGAAGCCAAGGCCGAGGAAGCCGCTCCCGAAGCGCCCGCCAAGAAGGCTCCGGCCAAGAAGGCTGCGAAGACCGAGGAAGCGCCCGCCGAGGCGGCGCCGAAGAAGAAGGCACCTGCCAAGAAGAAGGCGGACTAAGTCAAACTGACTTGAGCAAATCAAAACCCCGTCGGTCCCGTGACCGGCGGGGTTTTCGCTTCAGGCGAATATATCTGCAAACTGCATTACGTGCGGTCGCCCCTGCGCTGCGGTGATCCCACGCACCAGCATGATTGCGGCAGCCGACAGTGCGGCGACGACGACAGCGTCGATCCACCACAGCAGCTCGCTGCCGCCGTCTTCCACGCCCTCGAACACGCCCGCCATCAACCCGGACAAGGTCGACCCCAGCCACAAGGCCCACCAGATCGTCACCGTGGACGCATTCTTGCTGTATTGAACTTCGCCGTGGCTCGCATTCCACAACTCGCGCATGGCCTCGAACGGCTTGAAAAGACAAAGGACTGGGACGGCAAACCACCAGATGCGGGACGCTGGACTGAATTCGAGGTCGTCATGGCCAAGTTCGATCGCATTGGTTCCCGCGACATAGATCCAGCGGCCGAATATGATCGCCGTCGCGAACAGGAACGCAACGGCGCCGATATCGATCGCATCAGAATGCGGTGACGCATATTTGACGAAGCTGGGAGCGTGCAGGGCTTCCCAGCTCAAGACAACGAGCGAGCTCAAGCCGCTGATCGCAACCATCGCCATCACGATGAAGCTCAGGATTTCCAGCTGGTGAACGCGCACGATGCTTCCCCCTATGTCGGAGGATGAAGTCGTCCACGCCTCGGATCAAAGGAAAATGATCGAATCGTTACCATTTCGGTCCTATGGGAGCGCCATGGCTCCGAAAATCGCAGTGATCCTGCCCTGCTATAACGAAGAGGCCGCGATCGGGCAGACCGTCGCGGCCTTTCGCGCGTCGCTCCCCGGCGCTGCGATCTACGTCTATGACAATAACAGCCGCGACCGCACGATCGAGGTTGCGCGCGAGGCCGGTGCGATCGTCCGCAGCGAGCGGATGCAGGGCAAGGGCAATGTCGTCCGCCGCATGTTCGCCGATGTCGACGCCGACATCTATGTCATGGCCGATGGCGACGCGACCTATGACGCCACTGCCGCGCCCGCGATGATCGACAAGGTGCTGAGCGAGGGCCTCGACATGGTCGTCGGCACCCGCGTGCACGAGGCGCAGGACGCCTATCGCCGCGGTCATGTGCTCGGCAACCGCGCGATGACCGGGCTGCTCGCGCGGCTGTTCGGGCGCAGCTTCACCGACATCTTTTCGGGCTACCGCGTGTTTTCGCGCCGCTTCGTGAAGAGTTTCCCGGTGCTCTCGGCCGGGTTCGAGATCGAGACCGAGATCAGCGTCCACGCGCTCGAACTGAAGATGCCGGTGGGCGAGGTCGAAACGCGCTATCTCGCGCGGCCCGAAGGATCGGCGTCGAAGCTGTCGACCTACAGCGACGGCCTGCGCATCGGCCGCACGATCCTGACGCTCTACCGCATCGAGAAGCCAATCCTGTTCTTCGGCATCGTCGCGGCGCTACTCGCGGCGGTGGCGGTAGTGCTGTCCGTGCCGCTGGCGATCACCTATGCCGATACCGGCCTCGTGCCGCGGTTCCCGACCGCGATTCTCGCCACCGGCCTTGTTATTCTCTCCGCGCTCAGCCTGTTTGCGGGCCTGATCCTCGATACCGTGGTGCGCGGCCGGCGCGAGATGCGGCGGCTCGCCTATCTCGCCCAGCCCGGACCGCTGCGATGATATCGCTCCGCTAACCCAAACCGTTCACCGCCTTCCCCCCTTGCGCCTTGGGGATCGAGCGCCGATGTAGGCGACGGGCAAAAACAGACATACGAGATTCCCCACCTATGCATCCCCTTTCCGGTCAGATGACCCCCGGCGGCTTCACGCGCGATCCCGTCACCGGCGGCCTCGTTCCCATCGTCATCGAACAGTCGAGCCGCGGCGAGCGCAGCTTCGACATCTATTCGCGCCTGCTGCGCGAGCGGATCATCTTCGTGACCGGCGGGGTCGAGGATCACATGGCCTCGGTCATCACCGCCCAGCTGCTCTTCCTCGAGTCCGAGAACCCGAAGAAGGATATCTGGATGTACATCAACTCGCCGGGTGGCGTGGTGACCGCCGGCATGGCGATCCACGACACGATGCAATACATCCGCCCGCGCGTCGGCACGGTGTGTATCGGTCAGGCCGCGTCGATGGGCAGCTTCCTGCTCGCCGCCGGTGAGCCGGGGCTGCGCGTGGCGCTGACCAACTCGCGCATCATGATCCACCAGCCCTCTGGCGGGGCGCAGGGCATGGCGTCGGACATCCAGATCCAGGCCAAGGAAATCCAGCGCATCAAGGACCGGATGAACGCGCTGTACGTCAAATATACCGGTCAGCCGCTTGAGCGGATCGAGGCGGCGATGGACCGCGATACCTTCCTCGAGGCGGACGAAGCCAAGGCGTTCGGTCTTGTCGACGAAGTGTATGACAAGCGCCCGCAGCCGACCGACGGCGAGAGCGGCGCGGCTTAATCGCCTGCTCACCTTGACGCGTTAGAAGGCGTTTTTGATTGCCGGGGATGATCCCGGGTGTAGGATGCCGGGCTGCGTAACCGCCTTGGCACGCAAAGGATGACTGAATGACGAAGCTGAGTGGCGGCGATTCGAAGAGCACGCTCTACTGTTCGTTCTGCGGCAAATCGCAGCACGAAGTGCGCAAGCTGATCGCCGGCCCGACCGTGTTCATCTGCGATGAGTGCGTCGAACTGTGCAACGACATCATTCGCGAGGAGACCAAATCGGCGCTCGTCTCGAAGAAGGATGGCGGCGTCCCGACCCCGCAGGAAATCTGCGACGTCCTCGACGATTACGTCATCGGCCAGTTCCGCGCGAAGCGCGTGCTGTCGGTCGCGGTGCACAATCACTACAAGCGGCTGAACCACGGCGCCAAGGGCGCCGATGTCGAGCTGAGCAAGTCGAACATCCTGCTCGTCGGCCCGACCGGCTGCGGCAAGACGCTGCTCGCGCAGACGCTGGCACGCATCCTCGACGTGCCGTTCACGATGGCCGATGCCACGACGCTGACCGAAGCCGGCTATGTCGGCGAGGATGTCGAGAACATCATCCTCAAGCTGCTTCAGGCCTCCGACTACAATGTCGAGCGGGCGCAGCGCGGCATCGTCTATATCGACGAGATCGACAAGATTTCGCGCAAGGCCGAGAATCCCTCGATCACGCGCGACGTGTCGGGCGAGGGCGTGCAGCAGGCGCTGCTCAAGCTGATGGAAGGCACCACCGCCTCCGTCCCGCCGCAGGGCGGCCGCAAGCACCCGCAGCAGGAGTTCCTGCAGGTGGACACGACCAACATCCTGTTCATTTGCGGCGGCGCGTTCAGCGGTCTCGAAAAGATCATCGGCGATCGTCTGCAGGGCAAGTCGATCGGCTTTGGCGCCTATGTCGCCTCGCCCGAGGAGCGCCGCACCGGTGAGACGCTGCGCCAGACCGAGCCGGAAGATCTGCTCAAGTTCGGCCTGATCCCCGAATTCGTCGGCCGCCTGCCGGTGGTCGCGACGCTCGAGGATCTCGACGTCGATGCGCTGATCAAGATCTTGACCGAGCCGAAGAACGCGCTGGTCAAGCAGTATCAGAAGCTGTTCGAGATGGAGAACGTCAAGCTCTCCTTCACCGACGATGCGCTGGTGTCGGTCTCCAAGAAGGCGATCGAGCGCAAGACCGGCGCGCGCGGCCTGCGTTCGATCCTCGAAGGCATCCTGCTCGACACGATGTTCGACCTGCCCAGCATGGACGGGGTGGACGAGGTGATGATCGACAAGGATGTCGTGCTGGGCTCGAAGGAGCCGATCCGCGTCTATGCCGAAAAGAAGAAGACGGGATCGGGCGACGCCGCCTGATCCTTGGGCCTGATCCTCGGGCTTGAACCTTTCGGCCTTTTGAAACATTCGACGGGCGCCGGACCAACCGGCGCCCGTTTCGATTCAGCCGTTCGATTTTCAGGGAATTGATCTCATGCCTTCAGGTCTCGCCGCGCTGCTCGACGATGTCGCCGCGATCACCAAGCTCGCCGCCGCGTCGCTCGACGATGTCGGGGCGGCGGCGGGGAAGGCTGGAACCAAGGCCGCCGGCGTGGTGATCGACGACACCGCGGTCACGCCGCGCTACGTCACCGGCCTGTCGCCGCAGCGCGAGTTGCCGATCATCTGGAAGATCGCGCGCGGCTCATTGTTCAACAAGCTGGTCATCCTGCTCCCCGCCGCGCTGCTGCTCAGCTGGCTCGCGCCCTGGGCGATCACGCCGCTGCTGATGCTCGGCGGCGCCTTCCTGTGTTTCGAGGGCGCTGAGAAAGTGATCGAGGCGTTTGGCGGTCACGACGCCGAACTGCACGAGGCCGAAGCGGTCGGCGACCCGGCGCATCTCGAAGCCGACAAGGTCTCTGGCGCGATCCGTACCGACCTGATCCTGTCGGCCGAAATCATGGCGATCGCGCTGGCCGACGTCAGCGCCAAGCCGGTGTGGGAGCAGGGCGTTGTCCTCGCCATCGTCGGCATTGCGATCACGATCGGCGTCTATGGCGTGGTCGCGCTGATCGTGAAGATGGACGATATCGGGCTGCATTTGGCGGAACGGCGCCTGTCCTTCACGCGCGCGGTCGGGCGCGGACTGGTCAAGGGCATGCCGATCGTGATGAGCGCGCTGTCGACGATCGGCACCGCGGCGATGATCTGGGTCGGCGGCGGAATCCTGGTCCACGGCGCGAACCAGCTCGGCTGGCATGCGCCGGAGGAAGTGATCCATCACTGGGCCGAGGCCGCCGGCGGCGGTCTTTTGGGCTGGGTGGTCACGGCATTGGCGTCGGGCGTGGTCGGGCTGGCGGTCGGTGCGGTGATCGCGGTGGTGATCGGGAAATTCTTCCACAAGAAGCACTAGCCGCAGCCGTTTCGCCTCACCCTTGTTAAATCATATTTATCAGCCATTATACCCCCGGCTTTTGGGGGAGGACGCGGCATGGGGTGGCAGCGGAGCTCTCGGGCGCGAACGACGGGTGGCGTCCGGGCATGCGGCGTGCTGGCGGCCTGCCTCCTGGCCGCGCACGCTCACGCCGGCCAGTCGAATGCGCCCGAGCCGGCGCAGGATCCGTCGATCGTGGTCACTGGCAAGACTCGCGCGGCTGAAAAGGTCATCGAGACCTTCGTCACCCAGGTGATGGATGCGCAGGAGGGCCAATATGCCCGCTTCGTCGATCCCGTCTGCCCCGAGGTGATCGGCCTGTCGCCGCAAGTCGCGCAGGCGATGCAGGCCCGCATCCGTGAGGTCGCCGCAGAGACCGCCGTGCCGCGGCCCAAAAAGGCCAAATGCCAGGCCAATATCCTCGTCATGTTCGTCGCCGATGCGGACACGTTCATGAAATATATGCGCGGCCGTTATCGCATGTTCTTTTCCGATCTTGGCGACGGTGACCGGGCCACCGCCTTTCAGCCCGGGTCGATCCGTGCCTGGCGTCAGCTGGTGCTGCGTGACGATGTCGGCGCAATGGGGCTGGTGAAGAGCGCCAGATCGGCGCCGGAAAATCCACCCGTTTACGAAACGCCGACCCGCACCGTCGCGGTCAACGCGGTCGTGATCATGGACAAACGCTCGGCATCGGGGAAATCGGTGCGCCAGCTTGCCGACTACGCCGCGTTCCGCGCCTTTACCGGCGCTCGCCCACCGGCCAACGGCAAGGTCGCGCTCGATTCGATCCTGTCCCTGTTCGATCCGCAGGTGACGCCGTCGCCTGCCGCGCTGACTGCCAGCGACCGGGGCCTCATCGCCAGCCTTTATACGATGCGCGGGAACATGGCCGAGGGGGATGCCGGGCAGCAGGCCGCGAGCATCGCGCGCCGCATGGCGGCGGCCAAGGCCAGGGCAGAGGCCGAAATCGCCGCCAGACCCTGAGCCGGCGACCTACTGCCCGAAACCCGGCTCGCTCGCCCGCTTCACCGCTTCGCGTGCCGCGGCGAACAGCGCGCCGGCCTTGGCCTCGCACTCGCGTTGCTCATATTCGGGCACGCTGTCGGCGACGATGCCCGCGCCTGCCGACACATGCAGCGTGCCATCCTTGACGATGCCGGTGCGCAGCACGATGCAGCTGTCCATCGAGCCGTCGGGCGAGAAATAGCCGACACCGCCGGCATAGGGGCCACGCTCGTCCTGTTCCAGTTCGGCGATGATCTCGCACGCGCGAACCTTGGGCGCGCCGCTGACCGTGCCCGCCGGGAAACCCGCGAACAGCGCGTCGAGCGCGTCGGCATCGGGCCGCAATTTGCCGACCACATTCGACACGATGTGCATGACATGGCTGTAGAATTCGACCGTGTAGCTGTCGGTCACGCGCACGCTGCCCGCCTCCGCCACGCGCCCGGTATCGTTGCGGCCGAGGTCGAGCAGCATCAGATGCTCGGCGCGTTCCTTGGCGTCCGCAAGCAGGCTCGCCTTGTTCGCCGCGTCCTCCTCCGGCGTCTTGCCGCGCGGGCGCGTGCCGGCGATCGGCCGGATTGTGACTTCGCCGTCGCGCACGCGGACGAGGATTTCCGGGCTCGACCCGGTCAGCGCAAAGCCGGGCAGGTCGAGGAAATAGAGGAAGGGGGAGGGGTTCACCCGCCGCAGCGCGCGATACAGCTCGATCGGCGGCAGCGTGAAGGGCGCGCTGAAGCGCTGTGCGAGGACCACCTGAAAGATGTCGCCCGCCGAGATATAGTCCTTCGCCCGTGCCACCATCGCCGCATAGTCGGCCGGATCGAGCGCAGGCTGCGGCTCGACCGAGAGCGGATCGGCGGTCATGCGCGGTGGCAGCGGGGCGGTCGCGAGTTTCGCCGCGGTCGCATCGATCCGTTCGGCGGCGGCGGCGATCAGCGCGTCGGCATCCTTCGCCGCATCGGGCCACACCGGCGCGACGACGAACAAGCTGTCCGCCAGCCGGTCGAAGATCAGGATCACCGTGGGCCGCACGAAGATCATGTCGGGCAGGCCGAGCACATCGTTGGCGGCCCGCGGCAGCTTCTCGACCAGCCCGATCGTCTCGTAGCCGAAATAGCCGACCAGACAGGCCAACGCGCGCGGCAGCTCGGCCGGCACGTCCATCCGGCAGGCCTGCACCAGCTCGCGCATCGCTTCGAGCGTCGGCTTGTCCGCCGCGCGGAACGCCGCGCGGTCGCTCAGCCAGTCGGCGTTGATTTCCGCCGCTTCGCCCTGCGCACGGAAGACGAGGTCCGGGGCGAGGCCGAGCAGGCTGTGCCGCCCGCGCACCGCGCCGCCCTCGACCGATTCGAGCAGGAAGTCCCCGCGGCCCGGCTCGATCAGCTTGAGCGCGGCGGCGACCGGCGTGTCGGTGTCGGCCAGTTCGCGCCGCCATACCAGCGCCGGACGTCCCGCTGCGAGGGCCGCGCGCGCGGCGTCAACGCCCTCCAGCATGCCTCAGTTGCCGCTCTGGCCGCCGAGCGACGCCTTCAGCCGCGCGATCGCGGCCTCGTCGCGCTTGACGCCGACCGACTTGCGCACGGCGGCGGCGAACTGCTCGACATATTCGGCGCCGAGCATCTGGCCGAGCTGGCCGCGCGTCTGCGCGATCAGCGGCTGGTTGCCGGCGGCGTTGCCCTCCTGAATCTCGTCGAGCCACACCACCCAATAGCCGCCGCCATTGGGCGATTCGGTGAGCTTCGCCTTCTTCGCGGCCATGCTGAACATCAGCCGCACCGGCGCCGGCAACTGCGCACCCATCTGCGCCAGCTGGCCGCGCGACGCGTCGAGCGGCTGGAGCGGCGGCAGGCTGAGCCCGGTCTTCCTGAGCGCATCGGCGATCGGCGTTCCCTTGCCGATATCGGCAAGCACCGCCGCAGCCGCCTTGCGCGCGCCCTGCAGCTGGCGGTCGGCGGTGAAGTCCTTGACCACCGCGTCGCGGATTTCGGCGAACGGGCGCGGTGCGGCGGGGAAGATGCGCTCGGCCTTGATCAGCGCGAAGCTGCCGTCCTGGCCGAGCGGGATCAGCTGCGGTTCCTGATTCTGCTCCATCGCGAAGCCGCCCTGCGCGATCTGCGCCAGCATCGGATCGGGCTGGGCCGTCGCGTCCTGCCCAGAAACCTGCGTCGGACGGCCATCGGCGAATAGTGCCGGCGTCGTCTCGGCCTTGAGTTTGGCGTCGGCGACCGATTCGTCGAACGTCGCATTGTTGGCGAGGCCGTTGTCGATCCGCCCGCGCAGGTCGGCGAGGATCTCGGCCTCCTTGCGCTTGGCGATCTCGGCAGCGAGTTCGCCGCGCACCGCTTCGAGCGGCTTTCCGGCGACCTGTTCGATCTTCTCGACCTTGACGATATGCCAGCCGAGCGGCGACTTGAGCGGCCCGACTACGGTGCCCGGTGCGCCGGCGAAGGCGCCATCGGCGATCGCGGGGCTGCTGGCACGCGCGAACGACGCCTTCTCGGCATTGTCGACCGTCGAGGCCTTGAGCCCGGCGGCGCTCGCCGCGGCGGCGAGTCCGGTGCCGCTCTTGACCTTGGCCGCCAGCGCATTGGCGGCGTTCTGGTCGGCGACGATCACCTGCGAAAGTTGGCGGCGGGTCGAGGCCGCATATTTCGCCGCGTCCTTGCGATAGGCCTCCGCGATCTCCGCGTCGGTCGCCTTGGCCGTCTCGGCGAACTGCTCGGGACGGACCACCGCGTAACGGACGATGCGGCGCTCGGGCAGCGTGTAGCGGCTGCCGTTACGCTTGTAGAAGGCGGTCAGTTCGGCATCGGTCGGCGTGGCGCCGGGTGCAATCGCCGTGATCGGAATGTAACCCACCGAACCCTTGCGGCGCTCCAGCAGCAGTGAGGCATAGGGCGTCGCGAACTGCGTCGGCACCTGCGTCGCGCCGATCGTCGGTCCGACCAGCCACTGCGCCAGCGTCTCGCGCGCGATATCGGCGCGCAGCTGGTCCGCGGTCAGCCCTTCCTGCGCGAGGATCTGGTCGAACTTCGCCTGGCTGAACTTGCCGTCGAGCCCCTGGAACGCCGGGATCGAGGCGATTTCGCCGTCCACCGCCGATTTGGACACCGCCATGCCGTTGCGCCGCGCATATTCCTCGAGCGCGAGGCCATTGACGATCTGTTCGAGCACCTGATCGAACCCGCCGCTGTTCACGAACTGGGTCATGTCGAGCATCGGCTGCTGCTGGCGCACACGGTCGAGCGCGGTCTTGAGCCGCTGGCGCAGCTCGGCCTCGGTCACCTTCTTGTCGCCGACCTGCACCAGCGCGCCGCCCGAAGGCCCCCCGCCGCCGCCAAGGTTGGTGATGTCGCCCAGCGCGAACGCCACCGCGATGACGATCAGCAGCAGCAGCGCGACGATCTTGCCGGCGGTCGAGAACAGGATGCGGCGGAGGAAAGTGAGCATGGAGTCCCGATCAGAAACTTGGATCGCGGTGCTTTAGGGTCACCACTCGCTTCCATCAAGCTTGTGCGCGTCGATCGGCTTGCCTAGTGGCATGTCCAAATTCGGACATTCACGGACAGGGGCAGGCATGCGGCGCAAACTGGTGGCGGGCAATTGGAAGATGAACGGCCTCAAGGCCTCGCTGCCGCAGGTCGAGGCGATCGCCGCGGCCGCCGCTGCCCATCCCGGCGTCGATGTCGCGCTCGGCCTTCCCGCCACGCTGATCGCCCCCGCCGTCGCAGTCGCCGGCGCGATGCCGGTCGGCGGTCAGGACTGCCACGCCAATGACAGCGGCGCCCACACCGGCAACATCGCCGCGCCGATGCTGGTCGAGGCGGGTGCGAAGCTCGTCATCGTCGGCCATAGCGAACGCCGCGCCGATCAGGGCGAGACCGATGCTGACGTCAAGGGCAAGGCGGAGGCCGGCCATCGTCACGGGCTCGACGTCATTCTGTGTGTCGGCGAGACGCTCGACGAGCGCGACGCCGGGCAGGCCGAAGCGGTCGTCACCGCACAGATTGCCGGCTCGCTGCCCGATGGCGCGGACGGCGCATGGCTTTCCATTGCCTATGAGCCGGTCTGGGCGATCGGCACCGGCCGCACCCCGACCGAGGCCGACGTGGCGGCGATGCACGGCGCGATCCGCGCGAAGCTGACCGACCTGCTCGGCACGGACGCTGCGAGCAAGCTGCGCATCCTTTATGGCGGCTCGGTCAATGGCGCGAACGCCGCCTCGCTGCTCGCCTGCGCCGATGTCGACGGCGCGCTGGTCGGCGGCGCGAGCCTGACCGCGGACAAGTTCGTGCCGATCATCGAGGCGGCGGCGTCGCTCTGACGCTCAACGGTTGCGTTTGACGGCTGCGGGCGTTAAGGGCCCCTCGATCGTTCCTGGAACGTGACGCATTGCCACCCCATGTGGGTGACGCTGGCCGACGAGGTTTCGTCCGCCGGCGTGTTTTGCGTTTCGTCCCCGGAGCATGTTGGAGAAGCGAGTGTTCGATAGCCTGAGCGAACGGCTTGGCGGCGTTTTCGACCGTCTCAAGGGCCGTGGCGCGCTGACCGAAGCGGATGTGCGGACCGCGATGCGCGAAGTGCGGATCGCGCTGCTCGAGGCCGATGTCGCGCTGCCGGTCGCACGCAGCTTCGTCGACAGCGTCACCGAAAAGGCCGTCGGCCAGCAGGTCCTCCGCTCGATCACGCCGGGCCAGCAGGTCGTCAAGATCGTCAACGACGCGCTGATCGAAATGCTCGGCCCCGATACGGCCGAACTCGAACTCGACGTCACCCCGCCCGCCGTCGTGATGATGGTCGGCCTGCAAGGCTCGGGCAAGACCACCACCACCGCCAAGCTTGCCAAGCTTCTGAAGAAGCAGGGCAAGAAGGTCATGATGGCGTCGCTCGACGTCAACCGCCCGAACGCGCAGGAGCAGCTCGCGATCCTCGGCACGCAGATCGAGGGCGCGACGCTCCCGATCGTCGCCGGGCAGCAGCCGGTCGATATCGCCCGCCGCGCGCTCCAGGCCGCGAAGCTTCAGGGCTTCGACGTGCTGATGCTCGACACCGCGGGCCGTCTCCACGTCGACCAGCAATTGATGGACGAGATGAAGGCGGTCGCCGATATCTCCAAGCCGCAGGAAATCCTGCTCGTCGTCGACAGCCTGACCGGTCAGGACGCCGTCAACGTCGCGCAAAGCTTTGGCGAGCAGGTGCCGCTGACCGGCGTCGTGCTCACCCGCATGGATGGCGATGCGCGCGGCGGCGCGGCGCTGTCGATGCGCGCCGTCACCGGCAAGCCGATCAAGTTCGCCGGTGTCGGCGAGAAGCTCGACGCGATCGAGCCGTTCCACCCGCAGCGCGTCGCCGGCCGCATCCTCGGCATGGGCGACGTCGTGTCGCTGGTCGAAAAGGCCGCGCAGGCGATCGAGGCCGAAGACGCCGAGAAGATGGCGGCGCGGCTCGCCAAGGGTCAGTTCGACATGAACGACCTGCGCAGCCAGCTCGGCCAGATGCGCCGCATGGGCGGCATCGGCGCGCTCGCCGGCATGATCCCCGGCATGAAGAAGGCGCAGCAGGCGATGGCCAATGGCGCGGTCGACGAGCGCATCCTGCTGCGCATGGACGCGATGATCACGTCGATGACGCCCAAGGAGCGCACCAAGCCCGAGCTGATCAACGCCAAGCGCAAGATCCGCATCGCCAAGGGTTCGGGCACGACCGTTCAGGACGTCAACAAGCTGCTCAAGATGCACCAGGAAATGTCCACCGCGATGAAGCGCATCAAGAAGATGGGCGGTCTCAAGGGGATGCTGGGGATGCTCGGCAAGGGCGGCCCAGGAGGCGGACTTGGCGGCCTCGGCAATGCGCTCGGCGGTCCCGCGATGGGCGACATGATGGGCAAATTGGGCGGCCCCGGTGGCGGCCTGCCGGGATTGCCCGGCGGCGCGGACCTGCCGCCCGACCTCGCCAAGCTTTTGAACAAGAAGAAATAGTTTCAACCGTTTAGAATTACGAAGAAGGAAGAAATACCATGGCACTCAGCATGCGTCTGTCGCGTGGCGGTTCGAAGAAGCGCCCTTATTACCGCATCGTCGTTGCCGACGCGCGCAGCCCGCGTGACGGCAAGTTCCTCGAGAAGATCGGCACTTACAACCCGCTGCTCGCCAAGGATGACGAGAAGCGCATCATCCTCGACACCGACCGCGCCAAGCATTGGCTGGGCGTCGGCGCGCAGCCGACCGACCGCGTCGCCCGCTTCCTCGACGTGCTCGGCGTCAAGGAGCGCGCCGCGAAGAACAACCCGACCAAGGGCAAGCCGGGCGAGAAGGCCGTCGAGCGCGCCGAGGAGCGTGCCGAGAAGCTGAAGGCAGCCGAGGAAGCCGCCGCCGAGGCCGCTGCCGCGCCTGCGCCGGAGCCGGTGGTCGAAGAGCCCGCCGTCGAAGCAGCCGCTGAAGAGGCCCCTGCCGAGGAGGCAGCGGTCGAGGAAGCTCAGGCCGAGACCGTCGAAGTCGCCGCCGAGGCGATCGAGGAAGCGACCCCCGAGGCTCCGGTCGAGGAAGCCGCTGCCGAAGCACCTGCTGAGGAAGCTGCTGCCGAGGCGCCTGCCGCTGAGGAGGCTCCGGCCGCCGAAGCCACCGAGGAAAAGGCCGAGGGCTGAGCCTTGGCCAAGGACTCTCCTGTCACGCTCGCTGTCGTCATCGGCGCGCACGGCGTGACGGGGGAGGTCCGTCTCAAGGTCTTCGCCGAGGACCTGTCGGTGCACCGCCGCTTCAACGGCGGCGCGCTGACGCTCAAATCGGTACGTCCCGGCAATAACGGCGCGATCGCGCGCTTCGCCGAAGTCGCCGACCGCAACGCCGCCGAGGCGCTGCGCGGCACCGAACTCAGCGTCCCGCGCGATGCGTTGCCGCCGCTGGCCGATGGCGAATATTATCACGCCGATTTGATCGGCCTTCCCGCTGTCGCGGAAAACGGCGCGGCGATCGGCACGGTCGTGACCGTCGAGAATTTCGGCGCGGGCGATGTGATCGAAATCGAGAAGCCCGACGGCAAGCGCTTCATGATCCCGATGCGCCCCGAAGCCGTGCCCGCCTGGGACGACACGACGCTGACCGTCGCCGACGGCTGGGCCGAGTAAGTGCCACCGCGTTCCCCACGCACACTTCCCGTCATCCCGGCTTGACTGGCCGTTGCTCTCCCCACACTTCTCCGTCACCCCGGCCTTGTGCCGGGGTCCACCATGCCGCTCGCCACGTCCTAACTTTGTCGCCTGCATCGCTTGAGGCGCAGTGGACCCCGGCACAAGGCTGGGGTGACGATGGGTTTTCTGACGGTCCGCGTCATGCAGTTCCACTTTACATATCCAATCAGTTATATAAACTCTCGGCTATGGAATCGCTTGACCTCAAATTCGCCGCCTTGGCCGACCCGACCCGCCGGGCCATTCTCGCGCGCCTCGCGAAGGGCGAAGCCTCGGTCACCGACCTCGCTCAGCCGTTCGCGCTCAGCCAGCCCGCCATCTCCAAGCATCTGCGCGTCCTCGAACGCGCCGGCCTGATCGAGACCAGCCGCGCCGCTCAATCCCGGCCCCGCCGTCTCAAGCGCGAAGCCATCGCCGAGCCCGCCAAATGGCTCGAGCTGCTCGGCGGCGACTGGGATGCGAAATTCGACCGGCTCGACGCCTATCTTTCCAAGCTCGCTCAGGGAGACGAGAAATGACCGATACCCGCATCACCCCCGTCTTCATGATCCAGCGCCGCTTCTCTGCACCGATCGAACGCGTGTTCGATGCTTGGGCCGATCCGGCGCAGATGGCGGCCTGGGCGGGGCCGACCGGTGCGCAACTCACGGTGCTCAGCGGCGAGATCGCCGAGGGTGCAACGATGCACGCACGGCAGGACACCGCCGATGGCGGGGCGATGTTCACGATTGGCCGCTACCTTGAACTCCGCCGTCCGCACCGGCTGGTCTATGACCAGAGCTTCGCCGACGAAGCGGGCAACGTCACCAAGGCGCCATTCTTCGACCATTGGCCGCACGTCCTGCGCACCGAGGTCGATCTCGCCGAGGACGGCGACGGCACGCGCCTGACGCTGCGCTGGACCCCGATCGGCGCGACGCCCGACGAGGAAGCGCAATTCGCCAGCATCATGGACTCGATGACCGGCGGCTGGAGCGGCAGCTTCGACAAGCTCGACGCCTTCCTGGCGGGCTGAAAAGCCTTCCAATGTTGGAAAATCTCTGATTGCGTGGGCGGATGACCGGCTCCGATCTCCGCCCCGCATTTCACGCCTGCGAACGGCCCGCTGGTCCGCGCATGACGCCCGGCAGAACTGTCAACTTCGTCAACCGCTGGCTGCTCGCATTGTTGCTCCTGCTGCCGGCGGCGCCGGCGATGGCGCAACGCGAGCCGGTGCTGGAGGGTGGACGCACCGGCGAGGTGCTGGGCCAGGCCGATGCCGCCTTCCTCCGCTGGAAGGCCGAGGCCCATGCTCCGGGGCTGGTGTGGGGCGTGGTCAGGGACGGCAAGCTGGTCTTCCTCAGCGTTCATGGCGTGCAGGACGTCGATGCCAAGCGCCCGGTCGGCCCAACCACGCGCTTCCGCATCGCCTCGATGACCAAGGCATTCACCGCGCTGGCGATCCTCTCGCTGCGCGATGCGGGAAAGCTCTCGCTCGACGATCCGGCGGAGAAATACGTCCCCGAGATGCGCGGCTGGCGCTATCCGACCACCGACTCGCCTCGCATCCGCGTGCGCGACCTGCTCGGCCATGTCGCGGGGCTCGTCACCGACGATCCATGGGGCGACCGCCAGCAGGTGCTCACGCAGCCCGAATTCACCCGCATGATCGCGCAAGGCGTGCCGTTCAGCCGCGCGCCGCAAAGCGGCCACGAATATTCCAACTATGGCTATGCGCTGCTCGGCCGCATCGTCTCGAACGTCAGCGGCATGCCCTACCGCGCCTATGTCGAGCGCACGATCCTGCGCCCGCTCGGCATGAACGACACCGGCTTCGAGGTGCGCGACGTCCCCGACACGTTGCTCGCCCGCGGCTATCGCTGGGAAAACGACGCCTGGTCGCCCGAACCGGTGATGCGGGACGGCGCATTCAACGCGATGGGCGGACTCGTCACGACCGCCAACGACTATGCCAAATGGGTGCGCTTCCTGCTCTCCGGCTGGCCGGCGCGCGACGGGGCGGACGCGGGGCTGGTCAAGCGCGCCACGATCCGTGAGATCGCGCAGGGCAGCAACTTCGTCCAATATCGCCAGCGCCCCGGTGGCGATGCCACGACCTGCCGTCAGGCCGGCGCCTACGGCATGGGCTGGCGGATCGGCGTGGATTGCGACCTCGGCCTGACGCTCAGCCATGGCGGCGGCTATCCCGGCTATGGCAGCCATGTGCTGCTGCTCCCCGAAGCAGGCGTCGGCATCTTCGCCTTCGCCAACCGCACCTATGCCGGGCCGAGCGCACCGGTATGGGACGCGGCGCTGGCGCTGCTCAAGGCGGGCGAGCTGCGGGGCGCGGCAATCCAGCCAGCTCCAGCGCTTGTCGAAATGCAGCAAGCGGCGCGGGCCGCCTACACATCAGGCAACCTTGCGCCGCTCGAAGGCAAGCTGGCGATGAACTTCCTGCTCGACCGCTCGGCGGAAAACTGGGCGAAGGAATTTGCCCGCCTGAAGACCGTCGTCGGCGAATGCCCGACCGCCGAACCGCTCGCGCCGAGCGGCAATCTCTCGACCGCGTTCCGCTGGAATTGCATCAGAGGCAAGCTCGACGGCCAGATCCTGCTCGCGCCAACCACCCCGCCGACCATCCAGGCGCTGCGTTTCACACCCCAGCCGAATTAGCGCCGGATCGGGCGCTGCTCGGCCAGCATGTTGCGGATTGTCGTCGCGGCGACGCCAGCCTCGCCCATCGCATGGCTGATCTGGTCGAGCCCCTTCACCACGTCGCCCGCCGCGAACAGCCCGGGCACCGAGGTTCGCTGATGATCGTCCACCTCCAGACACCCGTCCTCCGAAGCCCGCGCACCCGCCGCAACGGCCAGACGCGACCGAATTCGCGAGCCCAGCGCCGGATACAGACTGTCGAACGCCAGTCGTCCCGCGGCCGTATCCACCGCGATCCGTTCGCCTTCGATCGTATAACCGCCGCACGGCCCGTCGACCCGCGTCACGCCCGCCGCATCCAGCGCCGCGGCGCAATCCACATCCAGCTCATGCCCGGCCCCCGGCGAGATCAGCGTGATGTCGCTGGTATAACCCCGCAGGAACAACGCCTCGCGCATCCCATGATCGCCGGTGCCGATCACCCCGATACGCTTGTCGGTGACCTCATACCCGTCACAGATCGGGCAATAGCGCAGCAGGCCCCGCATCAGCGCCTCGCCATGCAGCGGATCGTCCAGTCCCTCCGGCCGCTTATTGACCACCCCCGTCGCCAGCAGCACGGCCCGCGCCGGGAAGGTTCGCCCATCGGCATGCACCGCAAACCCCTCCGCCAGCGGCTCGATCCGCGTCACCTCGAACATCTCGCGCACCGCCCCATACAGCTCCGCCTGTTCCAGCATCCGTGCCAGCAGATCCTTGCCGGCGATCCCATCGGGAAACCCGGCATGGTTGCGCGTCTTGGGGATCAGCGCGGCGCGGCTCGACCCGCAATCGAACAACCGGATCGAAAGGTGAAAGCGGGCGAGATAGATCGCGGCGGTGAGCCCCGCGGGTCCGGCGCCGACGATGATGCAATCTTCCAAACTCGCTTCCCTTGCCAACCGATGTGCGAACGGCGAACAGGCGACCATGACCTTCGCTGCGACCGTACTAACGCTTTACCCGGAGATGTTTCCCGGACCGCTCGGCATTTCGCTCGCCGGACGCGGGCTGGCGGAGGGCAGATGGTCGCTCGACACCGTCCAGATCCGCGACTTCGCCACCGACAAACACCGCACCGTCGATGATACCCCGGCAGGGGGCGGGGCAGGGATGGTGCTCAAGCCCGACATCCTCGCCGCCGCCTGCGATTCCGTCGGCTACGACCGCCCGATGCTCGCCATGACGCCGCGCGGCGCGCCCCTGACCCAGCAACGCGTCCGAGAACTCGCCGCCGGGCCGGGCGTCTCGATCCTGTGCGGCCGCTTCGAGGGTTTCGACGAGCGCTTGTTCGAAGCGCGCGCCATCGAACCCGTGTCGATCGGCGACTATGTCCTCTCGGGCGGCGAGATGGGTGCGCTGGTGCTGCTCGACGCTTGCATTCGCCTGCTTCCCGGCGTAATGGGCGCGCCTTCCAGCGGGGATGACGAGAGCTTCGAAAGCGGCTTGCTCGAATATCCGCAATATACCCGGCCCGTCATATGGGAAGGGCGCACGATCCCCGAAGTGCTGCGATCGGGGGATCATGCGAGGATCGCGGCCTGGCGCAAGTCGATGGCCGAGACCGATACACGGCTAAGGAGGCCGGATCTTTGGGAGCGCCATGAGGGCGCTCGGGTCCAGTCTCCCTCTGGCGCGCGGCAAAAGAAGGACGAATGAGATGAACCTCATCCAGCAGATCGAGGCGGAGAACATCGCCAAGTTCAACGAATCGAAGAAGATTCCCGATTTCCGCCCCGGCGACACGCTGAAGGTCGGCGTGAAGGTGGTCGAAGGCGAGCGCACCCGCGTCCAGAACTATGAAGGCGTCTGCATCGCCCGCGCCAACAAGGGCATGGGCAGCAACTTCACCGTTCGCAAGATTTCGTTCGGCGAAGGCGTCGAGCGCGTCTTCCCGCTCTATTCGCCGAACATCGACAGCATCGAAGTCGTCCGCAAGGGCGTCGTGCGTCGCGCGAAGCTCTATTATCTGCGCGGCCGCACCGGCAAGTCGGCGCGTATCGCCGAGCGCCGTGATCCGCGTCCGGCCAAGGACGTCGCAGCGGCCGAATAAGCCGTTCGCAACCGAACAGCGCGGGGCGCGGAAGGCTTGGCTTTCCGCGCCCCGTTTGCGTTACGGCGCGTTGATTCTGCGTCGGATCGCCCTATCTTGAAGTCATGGCGAGATCAGCGATCCGGATGACGAACGAGCGGCACACCCTGCCGCTTCGCGCCGCATCCATCTGGCTCGCGCTTGCCGTAGCCTTGCTCTCATCGTTGATGTCGAGCGGCCTGCCGCGCACGACATCGCTCGGCTCGGCCTTCAACCCGGCCACCACCGCCGTCGCGCTGCAGCCGACCCGCGCACAACCGCGGGCGCTGATCGAGCATGTTCGCCGTGACGATGGTCCGGCGAGCGGGCAGGGCGCCGCGATCTCCACCTCCCTGTTGACCGTCCAGCCGGCCGTGCGACCGGCGACGGCCGCTGAGGCTCCCAAGCCAGCGGTCGCGCTGCGCCCGATTGCGCCGCACGCCGGACTGGACGGCAGCCCGCGCGGCCCGCCGTCAGCCTGACCTTCGCCAACCCGCGCTTCCGGCGCAGGCATTGGAGAAACGTCATGGAACAACCCCGCAAGAAGCGGCCACCCTGGTGGTTCGCGCCCGCCGTCTGGGCCGGCATCGCAAGTAGCGCTGCCATCGCCGCGACGGTGATCGGCGCGGCGACCGAGTGAGCCCCAAAGCCCCGGGCCGGAAACGGTCCGGGCACAGGGAGGAGACTAAACACCTTATGCATCACACGCCCCTCATTGCGACGATCGTCGCGGGCCTCGTCATCGCCTTCGTCATGGGCGCCATTGCGCACCGACTGAAGGTCTCGCCGCTCGTCGGCTACCTTGCCGCCGGCATCATCGTCGGGCCGTTCACGCCCGGCTTCGTCGCCGACGCCAACCTAGCCGCCGAACTGGCCGAGATCGGCGTCATCCTGTTGATGTTCGGCGTCGGGCTGCACTTCTCGCTGCGCGACCTGCTATCGGTGAAGAACGTCGCCGTGCCGGGTGCGATCGTTCAGATCGCGGTTGCGACGCTGTTGGGGATGGGCCTCGCCTGGGCGCTGGGCTGGGATCCGCTCGCCGGGTTCGTGTTCGGCCTGGCATTGTCGGTCGCCAGCACCGTGGTGCTGCTGCGCGCGCTACAGGGGCACGGCATCGTCGAAACCGAGCGCGGGCGCATCGCGGTCGGCTGGCTGATCGTCGAGGATCTGGTGATGGTGCTGGCGCTGGTGCTGCTGCCTGCCCTCGCCGCCGCCATGAAGACCGACGGGCCGATGACGTGGAGCACCTTGCTCGTCCCGCTCATGCAGACCGGGTTCAAGGTCACTGGTTTTCTCGTTGTCATGCTGCTGGTCGCGCGCCGCGTGATCCCGCTGGCGCTGCACTGGGTGGTGCATACCGGGTCGCGCGAGCTGTTCCGGCTGGCGGTGCTGGCGATCGCGCTTGGCGTCGCATTCGGCGCGGCCGTGGTGTTCGACGTGTCGTTCGCGCTCGGCGCCTTCTTCGCCGGGATGATTCTGGGCGAGACCCCGCTGAGTCGTCAGGCGACCGAAGAGACGCTGCCGCTGCGCGACGCCTTCGCGGTGCTGTTCTTCGTCTCGGTCGGGATGCTGTTCAACCCCGCCGTGGTGATCGAGCAGCCGTTGCTGCTGGTCGCGACCGTGGCGATCATCGTCATCGGCAAGTCGCTCGCCGCTTACGCCATCGTTCGGTTGCTCAAGCACGACCACCGCACCGCGATTACCGCCGCGGCCAGCCTCGCGCAGATCGGCGAATTCTCGTTCATCCTCGCCTCACTCGGGACGGGCTTGCAGATCCTGCCGCCCGAGGGACGTGACTTGATCCTGGCGGGCGCGCTGATCTCCATCTTCGTCAACCCGTTCATCTTCAACGCCCTCGTGCCCAAGCGGCAGGAGAAGGGCGAACCGGTCGAGCCGCCGAACGAGGCGGCGCGGCGGCGCGATCATGTCGTGCTCGTCGGCTATGGCCGCGTCGGCAAGCTGATCGCGCGCGACCTCAAGGCGCGCGGCAAGCCGTTCATCCTGATCGAGGATCAGCCGGACATGGCGCGAGCGGCCAAGGACGCCGGACTCGATGTGGTCCGCGGCAACGCGCTCGATCCGGCCGCGCTGCATGCCGCCGGGATCGACGATGCGAGCAAGCTGCTGATTGCGATCCCCGAGGGCTTCGAGGGCGGCGCGGTGGTCGAGGCAGCCCGCGCGATCCGCCCCGACCTCGCCATCATCGCCCGCGCGCATTCCGATGCCGAGGTCGCGCATCTCGAAGCGGCCGGCGCGGGCGAGGTGGTGATGGGCGAACGCGAAATCGCCAACCGCATGCTCAGCCTGTGCGCGGTGCCTTTGGTACGGGCCTGACATGATCCTCCCCTGGAGAGGGAGGCTCAAGGCGCGCATCACCCATACGACACGACCTCGAACTCGATCCCGTCGAAGTCGAAAAAATAGAAGCGCCGCCCCGGATCATATTCCTCATGCCCGAACGGCTTGAGCCCGGCCGCGGCGACCTTCGCCTCGACATGCTCGAGATCGTCAACGACGAACCCGACATGGTTGAGCGGTTCGCCCTTGCGATGGCGTTGCTCCGGCTCGCCCGGCGGGGCGTACAGCGCGAGGTAGAAGCGGTCGTCGCCGACATGGATCGAGGTGCCGCCGTCGCGCGCCGCGCCCTGCCAGCGAACGTGCCAGCCGAACAAATGCTGGAACAGTTTCGCCGTGCGCGCCGGGCTGGTGACCGTCAGATTGACGTGCTCGATAAAAGGGGTGGGCATGGGCATTTCCATTGCGGTTGCGTGACTGCCCACACCCGCTACAACCTCAACATAAGTTGAGGTCAAACGAAAAATGCGCGGCAACGAACTGCTCACCATCGGCGATCTCGCGCGGCGCACCGGCCTGTCGGTCTCGGCGATCCGCTTCTACGAGGGACGGGGACTGGTGTCGGCGATCCGCACCAGCGGCAACCAGCGCCGCTTCCTGCGTTCCGACATCCGCCGGCTGTCGTTCGCGCTGATCGCGCAGAAGCTCGGCCTGACGATCGAGGAAATCGGCGCCGAGCTGGCGGGACTGCCCCAAGGCCGCACGCCGACGCTTGCCGACTGGAACCGCATCAGCCGCCATTTCCGCGCCGAGATCGACCGCCGCATCGCGTTGCTCGAGCGCACGCGCGACAAGCTCGACCAGTGCATCGGCTGCGGCTGCCTGTCGCTCCGCAAATGCGGCCTGTACAATCCGGGCGATGTGGCGGGCGGCGAAGGCGAGGGGCCGCGCTTCGTCCTCCACCGTTGATTTCAGGTGATACTTTACGCGGGCCGAGCGAAGCCCGATAGCGGAGGCAGGTTTGACGAGGACGGATTGGCATGTGGAAGGCGTTGAGCGCGGTGGTATTGGTCATCACGGCGGGCGCGATGCCCGCTGAAGCACAGAACAAGCCGCTGACGCTCGAACGAGTCTTCGCCAGCCCCGATCTTGCCGGCAGCACCCCGCGCGCGCTCAAGCTCTCGCCCGACGGCAAGTTCGTCACGCTGCTGCGCAACCGCGCCGACGAGAAGGAGCGGTTCGACCTGTGGGCGATGGACACCGCCACCGGTCAGTGGCGCATGCTCGTCGACAGCAAGAAGGTCGGCACCGGCGCCGAGCTGTCCGAAGCCGAGAAGATGCAGCGCGAGCGCGCCCGCATCGGCGACCAGCGCGGCATCGTCGCCTATGACTGGGCGCCCGACGGCAAGTCGATCCTCGTGCCGCTCGACGGCGACCTGTATCTGGCAGGCCCCGACGGCAAGGTCCGCCGCCTGACCGCGACCGAGGGCAGCGAGCTCAACCCGGTGATCAGCCCGCGCGGCGGCTATGCGAGCTTCGTGCGCGACCAGAACCTCGTCGTGGTCGATCTCGCCGCCGGCAAGGAAGTGAAGGTCACGACCGAGGGCGCGGGCACCGTGCATTTCGGCGAAGCCGAATTCGTTGCGCAGGAGGAAATGGGCCGCAGCACCGGCTATTGGTGGTCGCCCGACGACCGCCGCATCGCCGTCCAGCGCTTCGACGAGGCGCCGGTCGGCATCGTCAGCCGCGCCGCGATCGGCGCCGAGGGGACGCGCGTCTATGATCAGCGCTACCCCAAGGCCGGCACCGCCAATGCGCTGGTCGATCTCTATGTGATGAACCCTGACGGCAGCGGCCGCGTGAAGGTCGATCTCGGCAAGGACACGGACATCTATCTCGCCCGCGTCGACTGGACGCCCGATGGCAAGACCTTGCTAGTCCAGCGCCAGAACCGCGCGCAGACCGTCCTCGACATGCTCGCCGTCGATCCCGCCACCGGCAAGTCACGCATCCTGTTCAGCGAAAAATCCGGCCAGAAGAGCTGGGTCAACCTGTCCAACGCCTATCGCCCGCTCAAGGACGGCAGCCTGATCTGGTGGTCCGAACGCGACGGTCACGGCCATCTCTATCGCTTCCGCGAAGGCAAATGGACTCAGCTGACGAAGGGCGAATGGGAAGTCGCCGAGCTGGTCGGCGTCGACGAGGCCAGCGGCCGCATCACCTTCCTCGGCAACAAGGACGGCGTGCTCGAACGGCATCTCTACACGGTCGATCTCGCCAGGCCCGGCGCGGTCACGCGCCTCACCGAAGCCGGCTGGTGGCACGCGGCCAGCGCCAACGGCACTGCCAGCCGCATCATCGTGACCCGCTCGAAAAGCGACCAGCCCGCGCAGGTCATGCTCACCGACGCCACGGGCAAACGGCTCGCCTGGGTCAACGAGAATGCGGTCAAGGGCGACCACCCCTACGCCCCCTATCTCGCGGGCCACCGCACCAAGCAGTTCGGCACGATCAAGGCCGCGGACGGTACGGTCCTGCACTGGGAAATGATCACTCCGCCGCTCGAACCCGGCCGCAAATACCCCGTCTTCTTCCAGCATTATGGCGGCCCGCATTCCCAGCAGGTCAGCAAGGCATGGGGCGGCGCGCTCCAGCAGTACATCGTCGACCGCGGCTATATCTGGTTCGTGCTCGACAATCGCGGCGCGGCCAATCGCGGCAAGGCGTTCGAGGATCATCTGTTCCAGGCGATGGGCGGCGTCGAGGTCGACGATCAGCTCGCCGGCGCCAACTATCTCAAGTCGCTCGATTTCGTCGATCCGGCGCGGATCAGCACCTATGGCTGGTCCTATGGCGGCTATATGACGCTCAAGATGCTGCAGGCCGCGCCCGGCACCTTCGCCGCGGGCGTGGCCGGCGCGCCGGTCAGCAAGTGGGAGCTTTACGACACCCATTATACCGAGCGCTACATGGGCGATCCGCGCAAGGTCGCCGCCGCCTACCGCAAGGCCGACACGGTGCAGGACGCCGCGAAGATCGCCGATCCGCTGCTGCTGATCCACGGCATGGCCGACGACAATGTCGTGCTCGAACATTCGACCGTGATGATGGCCAAGATGCAGGCGGCAGCGGTGCCGTTCGAGGTCATGCTCTACCCCGGCCAGACGCATCGCGTCGCCGGCCCCGGCATCAGCGTCCATCTGTGGCAGACGATCTTCGGCTTCCTCGACCGCGCCGCTCCGGCAAAGGACACGCCTGCGAAATGATTTGACGCCTGCCCGGCGCCCCCGCACGCTCGCCTTTCCACGGGCGAGCAGGGGGCGAGTCGTGACGGATGAGACGAGGCTGGGGCCGGTCGTCGGCGATGCGCGGATCGAGGTGCTCGACATCCTGCGCGGCATCGCGATCCTGTTCATCTATTACATGAACATCGGCTTCCAGGCGTCGCCGGTCACCCATTTGTTCGGCGATTTCCGCCTGATCGGCTGGACCGCCGCCGACCGCGCCACCTGGATCGCGGTGCAGACGTTGCTCGAAGGCACGCAGCGCTGCATGCTCGAATTCCTGTTCGCGGCGGGCTTCATGGTGCTCACGCGCAAGGCGATGGCACCCGATGGCCCGGTCGCGGTCGCCGACCTCCATTATCGCCGCAATTTGTGGCTGCTCGGCTTTGGCCTGCTCAACATCTTCCTGGTGCTGTGGGTCGGCGACATCCTGACGATCTATTCGCTCGCTGCGCTGTTCCTGTTCCCGTTTCGCAAGCTCGGGCCGAAGCTGCTGCTCGGGCTCGGCTGCGGCTTCGCGCTGTTCACCGCGATCGCCGGTGCGATCGAGTATAAGGAGCGCGTCGAACTCGTCGCGAAGGTCGAAGCGGCACAGGCGGTCAAGGAGTCGGGCAAGGCCGTCTCCGCCGATCAGAAAAAGGCGCTCGACGACTGGCAGAAGCGGCTGGACCGCTATCGCATGACCGACAAGACCAAGAAGGCGCTGGCCGAGGAGCAGAAGGCGCATGCCGGCGGCTGGAGCGCCTATGCCAGCTATTATTGGGGCCAGTGGCACACCTTCTTCATCGGCAAGGGCTTCCTGTTCCTGACCGTGATCGAGGCGTTCTTCGCGATGCTGATCGGCGTCGCACTGTGGAAATGGGGGATCATCCAGGGCCAGCGCAGCGCACGCTTCTATGCCGTGGCGACGTTGCTCGCTTACGCGTTCGGCATCACCGCGCGCTATGTCGGCGCACTCGAGATCACCAGCTTCGCGCCCTATCCCAAGTCGATCTGGATCACGCAGGAATTCGCCCGGCTGGCGATGGGCTTCGGCCATGTCACGCTGATCAACCTGATCGTGAAGGGTGCCGCCGGCCGCGCGATCCTGTCGCCGTTCAAGGCGGCCGGCCGAACGGCCTTTTCGCTCTATTTCCTCCAGCAGCTCATCGGGCTGCACATCCTGTTCGCGCCCTATGGCCTCAACCTGTGGGACAAGTTCGGCTGGGCGAACCAGTTCTGGATCGCGACCGGGGTGATCGTGCTGTGCCTGATCGTTGCCAATCTGTGGGTGCGCTGGTTCGCCAACGGCCCGCTCGAATGGGCGTGGCGTAGCCTGTCCTATGTCAAATGGCAGCCGTTCCTGCGGCGCAAGGAGTTCGCATGACGATGATGTACCGCAAGACGGCGATCGCCGCCGCCATCGCGATCGAGCTTGCCGTCCCGGCCCATGCCGAAGTGACCAAGTCCGAACCGGGCGGTTTCGTGTCGGTTCACAAGCTCGTGATCGCTGCGCCGCCGGAGAAGGTGTGGGACACGATCGCCAAACCAAACCTATGGTGGAGCAAGGACCACACCTATAGCGGCGACAACGCCAACCTCTCGATCGACGCGCGCCCCGGCGGCTGCTGGTGCGAAAAGCTCAAGGGCGGGTCGATCGAGCATGCCCGGGTGATCTATGCCGACCGCGGCAAGGTGCTGCGCTTCGACGGCGCGTTCGGCCCGTTGCAGAGCGGCGCGGTGACCGGCACGCTCACCTTCGCGCTTAAGGCCGAGGGGCAGGGAACGGCGGTGACGATCACCTATGTCGTCGGCGGTTTCCACCCGGGTGGCCTGCAGGGCTTCGCCGCACCGGTTGATGGCGTGTTCGCCGCGCAGATGCCGGCGCTCAAGCGGGCGGCGGAGGCGCGCTAGCGCCGCCGATGAGCAACGCGCCAGGCCGCTTCGACATGCAGCTGCAGCGTGGTCTGATAAAGCGGTAGCAGGCCCGCGGTCTCGCGGACCATCTCGCGAGCGACGATCGCGCGCGTGACGCGCCGCAATTCGGTGAGCGCCCCGTCGGTATCTCCCGATTTACGGAGCAGATAACGCCCGAGCGCCGCGCGTCCGATATAGACGGTCGGGCTCCGGTCGAGCGCCGGGGGCGGGTTGCCCAGCGCTTCGCGCATCATCGCCTCGCCCTCGGCGGTCCGACGCTGTTCGGCAAGGTTCCATGCCAGGTCCATCAGCGCATGTTTGGCGATGCCGCTATCCTCGCGCTCAGGCACGCGCGTAGCGGCCAGCAGGCGGCGCAGAACCTGTTCCGCTTCCGCGTGCCGTCCCTGCCGGGTCAGGTTGTCGGCAAGCGGTCTTAGCGCAAGCGCCGCGCGGCTGTAGCGGCTGCCTTCCCGGTCCGGCATCCGTCCCAACGCTTCGCGCAGCAGGGGCTCGGCCTCGCGGATGCGGCCTTGCGCCTGAATCGCTCCGGCCAGATCGAGCAGCGCGCGGCTGAGCGCCCAATCGGGTCCGCCCAGCTTGCGGAACAGCGCCACCGCACGAGCCATTTCAACCTCCGCTTCGGCGTGGCGCTGCCGCTGGAGCAGCATGCTGCCCAGAGCGGCATGCCCTTGCGCGGCGGCGTCGCTGTCCGCGCCGAAGGCGGCGATGCGAAGGGCCAAGGCGCGTCGCTGATAGGCTTCGGCCGCCAGCGGGTCCTCCGCTATGTTGGCCGCTGCGCCGAGTTGGATAAGGTCGAGGCAATCGTCCGCAAAACGCGGGGCCTGCTCGCACGTCTCGATCTCACGGTCGAGTTTACGGGTTGCGGCGGCGTCGATTCCCACGCGTTCCGCGATCGCCGGGCTTGGCTGACGTCGCTCGCGCGGCTCGGCATGTGCCGGGGTCGCGGCAGTGATGATCGCCGCGACAAGGCATGGGAGGAAAGCCGATCCGAACCGCATGGCCTAAGCTATACGCCTGATGCCCGCCTGTCCCAAGGCGCCGGCCCGGTACGCTTTCTGACCGCACGCCGTGCTTGGCCAGGCGCCGCGAATGATGTATATGCGGTCAACCGCGAAATCCTGCCGTGCTGCGCTTGACAGCCGGGCCGCGACTCCATATTTGCCGCATCTTCCGAAACCTGTTCGCCCGGCAGCGCTTCCCAGCGTGTGCCGCGCGTATGCGTTTCGGGTCAACGCGAAGAGATGGGGTTAGCTGCCATGCAAACCCCGTGGAGCTGGGAGAACATAGTTCATGGCACGTATTGCGGGCGTTAACCTGCCCACCAACAAGCGCGTTCTGATCGCGCTTCAGTATATCCACGGCATCGGCCCGACCAAGGCCAAGGCGATCACCGAGAAGCTCGGCATCACCGTCGATCGCCGCGTGCAGGACCTGACCGATCAGGAAGTGCTGCAGATCCGCGAAACCATCGACGCCGATCACACCGTCGAGGGCGATCTTCGCCGCGAGACCGCGATGAACATCAAGCGCCTGATGGACCTCGCCTGCTATCGCGGCCTGCGCCATCGCAAGGGGCTTCCGGTTCGCGGCCAGCGCACGCACACCAATGCGCGCACTCGCAAGGGCAAGGCCAAGCCGATCGCCGGCAAGAAGAAGTAAGCCGCTGGGCCGCCGAAACGCGGCCCGCCTGCTTCGAATTTCGAAGGATTACTGAACAATGGCACAAGCACCGCAGCGTCTTCGCCGTCGCGAACGCAAGAACATCACCGCCGGCGTCGCCCATGTGAACGCCAGCTTCAACAACACCATGATCACGATCACGGACGCACAGGGCAATGCGATCAGCTGGTCGTCGGCCGGCATGATGGGCTTCAAGGGTTCGCGCAAGTCGACCCCGTATGCCGCGCAGGTCGCCGCCGAGGACGCAGGCCGCAAGGCTGCCGAGCATGGCGTTCGCACCCTCGAGGTCGAGGTGAAGGGTCCCGGTTCGGGCCGCGAGAGCGCGCTGCGCGCCCTCCAGGCAGTCGGTTTCCAGATCACCTCGATCCGCGACGTGACCTCGATCCCGCACAATGGCGTGCGTCCGAGCAAGCGCCGCCGCGTCTGATTTGACTTTCCGCCTCCGCCGCGGACTCGGGAAGCCGGGTCCGGGCCGGAGGCGGCTCCAATCCTGGCGGGACCGCCCCTGTCCCGCCCAACCCAGGGGAAGCCTGTGTCTGTCAACGCAAAGAACTGGCAGGAACTGAAGAAGCCGAACGGCCTTGAGAAAAAGGGCGGTGACGGCAAGCGCAAGGCGACGTTCGTCGCTGAACCGCTGGAGCGCGGCTTCGGCCTGACGCTCGGCAACGCGCTGCGCCGCGTGCTGCTCTCGTCGCTCCAGGGCGCCGCGGTGACTTCGATCAAGATCGAGAACGTCCTCCACGAGTTCAGCTCGTTGGCCGGCGTTCGCGAGGACGTGACCGATCTCGTCCTGAACGTGAAGCAAATCGCGCTGCGCATGCAGGGCGAGGGCGCCAAGCGGCTCCAGCTGAGCGCCACGGGCCCGGCCGAAGTCAAGGCCGGCGACATCGCCGTCTCGGGCGACATCGAAGTGATGAACCCCGAGCTGGTGCTGTGCCATCTCGATGACGGCGCGACGCTCAATATGGAACTCGTCGCCGACACCGGCAAGGGTTACGTGCCGGCCGCCGCCAACCGTCCGGCCGACGCGCCGATCGGTCTGATCCCGGTCGATGCGCTCTACTCGCCGGTCCGTCAGGTGAGCTACAAGGTCGAGAACACCCGCGTCGGGCAGGAGCTCGATTACGACAAGCTCAGCCTGTCGATCGAGACCGACGGCACCGTGACCCCGGAGGACGCGCTCGCTTATGCCGCGCGCATCCTGCAGGACCAGCTGGCGCTGTTCGTCCACTTCGACGATTCGGCGATCACCCGTTCGGCGCCGATCGGCGTGGCCGCTCCGGCTTCGGGCGGCGGCGATGCGGGCGCGGGCGATACCGCGACGATCAACCGCTACCTGCTCAAGAAGGTGGACGAGCTCGAGCTGTCGGTCCGTTCGGCCAACTGCCTCAAGAACGACAACATCATCTATATCGGCGATCTGGTCCAGAAGACCGAAGCCGAGATGCTGCGCACCCCGAACTTCGGCCGCAAGTCCTTGAACGAGATCAAGGAGGTGCTGTCGTCGATGGGTCTGCGCCTCGGCATGGAAATCCCGGGCTGGCCGCCTGAGAACATCGAAGAGATGGCCAAGAAGCTCGAGCAGGAAATCATGGGCTAAGTCGCACCGGGTTAGCGCAAGCTAACCCGGAGACGACGCCAGCCCGGCCGGCGGGTCGCAGAGCCGTCCGACGTCGCGGCTTTGCCGCGGCGGGCCTCCTGGAAGAAGGGTCATCGGCAGCCACCCCAAGCGCTGCCTGGTCCGGGGTACCAGTGGGCACCCATCAAAGTAGTACTTTGATGGGACCCGCTATACGGCCCCCGAACGAACGAGAAGGAAGATACCATGCGCCATAAGTACGGCGGCCGTAAGCTACAGCGCACCTCGGCCCACCGCATCGCCCTGTTCCGCAACATGTCGGCAGCGCTGATCAAGCACGAGCAGATCCTGACCACCGTCGCCAAGGCGAAGGAACTGCGTCCTTACATCGAAAAGCTGGTGACGCTGGCGAAGAAGGGCGGCCTTTCGAACCGCCGTCTCGCGCATGCCCGCCTGCTCGACGACGCGCAGCTGGTGAAGCTGTTCGACACGCTCGCCACGCGCTACGCCGACCGCAACGGCGGCTATACCCGCATCATCAAGGCCGGCCCGCGCGCGTCTGACGCCGCGCCGATGGCCTATATCGAGTTCGTCGACCGCGACGTCTCGGCCAAGGGCCAGGATTCGGGTCCGGTCCTGACCGACGAGGATTTCGACCAGGCCGCGTAATCCGCGCCGGATCGGTTTCAAGAGGGCGGTGGCAGCAATGCCGCCGCCCTTTTTGTTTCGGCGTCGCAAGAATCGCTGAACTTTGGCGCAGCGCGCCGCTCCCCATCTTCCACGCATCGGCCCGAGCCGCGGATTTCCGCCAATTCGGCAACTGGCACGCGGCATGCAACCCCGCGGGCAGGAGGAGGAAGATGAGACGCAATACCGGATTTGGCGCCGCCAACGCACTGGCGATCGGTTTCGCCACGCTACCGCTCATGGTGATGAGCTGGGTCAGCTATCAAAGCGCGCTGACCAGCCTCGCCTGAGGCACGTGCAACGCGCTTGACGGAGGGCCGCGCCGCAATAGGGTGCGGCCATTCCCGTTTCAGGAGAAACCAATGCGCCCCGTGCCGTATCTGGCTCTGCCGTTGCTCGCCCTTCCGTTGCTGTTCGCCGCCCCCCACGCTCTCGCCAATCCGGAGACCCCGACCACGATGCCCGCCCCGATCGCCTATCCGCAGACCAAGCGCGTCGATATCGTCGAGGAACAGTTCGGCCAGAAGGTCGCCGACCCCTATCGCTGGCTCGAGAATGACGTGCGCAACGACAAGGACGTCGCCGCCTGGGTCGAGGCGCAGAACAAGGTCACCGGCGCCTATCTCGACACGCTCCCCGGCCGCGACGCGTTCAAGGCGCGCATCAAGCAGCTGTTCGATTATGAGCGCTTCGGCGTCCCCACACACAAGGGCAATCGCTACTTCTACGCCCACAACACCGGCCTCCAGAACCAGGCGGTGCTATGGGTGCGCGACAGCCTGAACGGTCCCGGCCGCGTGCTGATCGACCCCAATGGCTGGGCCAAGGACGGCGCCACCGCGCTGTCCGAATGGGTGCCGTCGGAGGACGGCAAGCTGCTCGTCTACGGCATTCAGGACGGCGGCAGCGACTGGCGCACCGTCAAGGTGCTCGACGTCGCCACCGGCAAGACGCTCGACGACGAAGTCAAATGGATGAAGTTCAGCAATCTCAGCTGGGCGAAGGACGGCTCGGGCTTCTACTACAGCCGCTTCCCCGAGCCCGCGCAGGGTCAGGCATTCCAGCAGCTCAACGAGAATCAGGCGGTCTATTTCCACCGCATCGGCACCCCGCAGAGCGCCGACACGCTGATCTACTCGACCCCCGAAACCCCCAAGCGCGGCCATTACGCGCAGGTCACCGACGACGGCGACTGGCTGGTCATCACCACCACCGAAGGCACCGATGACCGCTACGAGATCACGCTGCTCGACCTCAAGACGCCGGGCGCAAAACCGCGCAAGCTGATCGCCGGCCTCGACAACAACTGGTCGCTCGCCGGCAATGTCGGCACGCGCTTCTTCTGGAACACCAACAAGGGCGCACCGCGGCTCAAGGTCGTGACGATGGACGTCGCACAGGCCAATCCGGTCGCGACCGACGTGATCCCCGAGGACAAGGCCACGCTGCAGGGCGCCGGCATCGTCGGCGGCCAGCTGATCGCCACCTATCTGGTCGATGCCCGCGACGAGCTGCGCCGCTACGCGCTCGACGGCAAGCCGCTCGGCAAGGTCGCGCTGCCCGGCATCGGCAGCGTCGCCGGCTTCACCGGCGATCCCGCCAAGACCGAAGCCTTCTACGCCTATACCAGCTTCAACGCGCCGACGACGGTCTATCGCTATGACGTCGCCACGGGGAAAGCGACCGAGTGGGCCACGCCCAAGGTGGCGTTCAACCCGGCCGACTATGCCGTCGAGCAGCGCTTCTTCGCCTCGAAGGACGGCACCAAGGTGCCGATGTTCATCGTCAAGCGGAAGGACGTGACCGGCCCTGCGCCGACACTGCTGTGGGGCTATGGCGGCTTCAACGTCCCCTACGGCCCGGCCTTCTCGGCCTCACGGCTGGCGTGGATGGAGCAGGGCGGGGTGTTCGTCCTCGCCAACATCCGCGGCGGCGGCGAATATGGCAAGGCATGGCACGATGGCGGCCGGCTCAACAACAAGCAGAACGTCTTCGATGACTTCATCGGCGCCGGCGAATATCTGATCGCACAGGGCATCACCAAGAAGGACGGCCTTGCCATCCAGGGCGGTTCGAACGGCGGGCTGCTGGTCGGCGTGGTGGTCAACCAGCGCCCGGACCTGTTCGCCGCGGCGCTCCCCGCGGTCGGCGTGATGGACATGCTGCGCTTCGACCGCTGGACGGCCGGCCGCTACTGGGTCGACGACTATGGCTATCCGTCGAAGGAAGCCGACTGGAAGATCCTGCGCGCCTATTCGCCCTATCACAACATCGTGCCGGGCAAGACCTACCCCGCGATCCTCGCCACCACCGCCGATACCGACGACCGCGTCGTGCCGGGCCACACCTTCAAATACACCGCCGCGCTGCAGGCCGCGGACATCGGCCCCAAGCCGCACCTCGTCCGCATCGAAACCCGCGCCGGCCACGGCTCGGGCAAGCCGACCGACAAGGTGATTGAGGAAACGTCCGACCTCTGGGCCTTCGCCGCAAAGTGGACCGGCCTCGAGGTCAAGCCGGTCCGCTGATCCCGCACACCACGCCCGGCCGCTGCTTTTTCCGTCTTTTCCGAACGGCATAGACTGGATTAAGCTGCGGCCAGGGAAAGTGGCGGGGGATGCCGTGAATCGTAAATGGGCGCTGCTCGGCGCGTCGTTATTCTGTCTGACACCGGTAGCGGCGCAGGAGGCGGTCAAGCCCGCCGACTATCTTGTCTGCGACGGCTACCCAGCGCCGCGTCCCAAGAAGAGCCTCAAGCCGGGCGAGACTCAGCCCGTCTGGCGCGGCTGGGGCTATCAGGGCACCACGACGGCCAAGCGCGTCCGCGGTTTCAACGTCGTCGGCGTGGTCGCGTGCGAGAAGGTACTCGCCGATCCGGTGCTGGTCCCCGAATTCTGGCAACGCCGCGCCTCGCTGATTCAGGCGCGCGCACTGCACGAGCTCGGCGAGAATTCGAACGACACCGCGATGAAGACGCTCGACGAGGTCGAGAAGCTCTACGCCGACAACGACAAGTTCGGTGCGCTGCCCTCGGTCAAGCTCGCCAACGACGCGTTGCGCGCGGTCGCGCTCTATCGCGCGAAGAAACCCAAAGAGGCCGAGGCGATGCTCGCCTCGATCGACGCGCGCCGCCCCTATGCGATGAGCGTGCGGCGGATGACCAGCAGCGTGCGGATGCTGTTCGACAGCGACCGCGCCAAGCGTATGGCGCAACTGCGCCAGCAGGCCGCGCTCAACCCGCAGGCGCTGCGGCTGATGTTCATCCTGTCGATGCGTCAGGCCGATTTCGACAATGCCTTGCTCTATGCCGATCAGCTCACCTTCGACCTGCCGCGCCAGCGTGGCGGCTGGACGCTGCGTGGCGAGGAAGGGCGGCGTTACGAGCAGATTTCCGAGCGCGCCTCGCTCGCCGGCGCGCGCGCCTATGCGCTGCTCGCGGTGGGCCGCACCGAGGAGTCGGCCAAGCAGCTCGCCGCCGCCCGTGCCGAGGTGGCGACCGCGATCGAGCCGCCGCCGCCCGCGCCCGATGGCCGTAAGCAGAGCAAGAAGGTCACCGAAGACTATAGCAAGCGCGTTGCCGCGGGCACGCAGGCCACCGCCGCGCTCGATCAATGGTCGGCGGCGATGGCGATCCGCCTGCGCGCGCCGAAGATGACGGCGAAACAGCTGGCCGAGGAAAAGCCGACGGGCGAGGGCACGCTCGTCATCGCCGACCTGCTGGGGCAAGTGAAGGCGGCCGATCTCGCCGAAGCGCAGCAGATCGGCGACACGATCGAGGCGATCCACAAGTTCGGCGACGCCGCGCTGACCAAGGCGCTCTCGCTCAACTTCTCCGGGCTCGTCGGCATGCTTCCGCTCGCCGAAGCCGATGGGCTGGGGCCGAAGATGCGCGGGGAGGGGAGCAACCTCTGGCGCTCCAACCTCGACGGCTGGCGCGTGATGGACGCCGACGATCCAGCGCTGTTCAACGTCCGCTTCGGCGGCACCGTCGCCAGTCCGGCGAGCCTCGAAGAAGCCGCGTTGCTCGTCGCCGCCAACCACGCCGCCTCGCTCGGCAAGGACGCGTTCGTCATCGAAAGCGCGCAGATGGTGAAGCGCAGCACCACCATGTACGGGATGTATTATTCGGGCGGCACCGTCGACAGCGGCCACGAAATGCGAATGCTGATCCGCCCACTGGGTTACGCGGACGCCGATGCCAAGCCGCGGCAATGGCGCGCGTTCAAGGTGGCGGAGGTGCGCGCGGCGCTGGCGGGGAAGTATCCGGTGGTGGAGTAGGGTCGGGAAGGAGCCAATTGCGGACGTCTGCTAAAGTGCCAGAATGAGGCTATGGTTGAGGTAATTCATTTGGCCGCTGGCGAGCAGATGCCGGAAATATCCGATCACGAACCTTGGCTGATCGTGGAAGCCAGCGACGATGGGCGGTTCTTTGGGACTGGTAGCGCTCTTAAGCCAAACGGCGAAAGCGTGTTTTATGCGTCGCTCGCAGAAAGCGACATCAGCTTGGAAAGCGCGATTGGAGCCGCCCGAGAATGGGCCGTCAAATACAGTGTGCCTCGAATTTGGGTGCAAGCGACTGCGGACAGGGATTGATCGCTAACCACCCAATTGCCGACCTCATACTCATTCCTCCCCCGGAGGGGGAGGGGGACCGCCGAAGGCGGTGGAGGGGTAGTCTCCCAGAGCGGTGACGACGATGTATCGCACCACTGCGTCCAGATCGTTCAACACCTCCACCGCCGGAATGCGCAACGTCCGCACACCCTGCGACGACACCCAAGCATCCCGAACCGCGTCGCGCTCTGGCCGATCGCCGCGCTCATGCGCCTCGCCGTCGACTTCGACCGCGAGCTTGTGCCGAGGACAGAAGAAATCGAGCACATAATGCTCGCCGGCGGGATGCTGGTGCCGAAACCGAAGCTCGGCCGGGCGTTTCTTCAACTCCCGCCACAGCAATATCTCCGGCAGCGTCATCGCCCGGCGCAATTGCTTGGCGCGCTTCTGGTTTCGTTTCGGGCCATGAAGCATATGGCGACCTATCCCAACGTTGCGGACATCCATCTCCGGGCCTAGTGTCGGGCAACGACAAAGGAGCCGGTGATGGAAAAAAGCGATTGCTGCGGCAAGGATTGCGCCTGCTGCGCGAAGGAAAAAGACAAGGGCAAGTAGGTGACGGCTCGGCAACGCCGGGCCTTCACACTGCCTCCCGCCGGAAACACCCCGCGGCGTGGTCGTTGACCATGCCGACCGCCTGCATCCAGGCATAGACGATTACCGGCCCGACGAACTTGAACCCCTTGCCCTTCAGTGCCTTGGACAGCGCTTCGCTGACCGCGGTGCTGGCCGGCACGTTCATCCCGTCGCCCTTGACCGGCGCGCCGCCCGCGAATGCCGCGTGAAAGCCCTCGCGCCGTTTGAGGATGATCGACCAGGAGAGGCCGGCCTGCATGCCCTCCAGCATCAGGATTTCCCACAACCGTCGCGAATCGTGCACGGGCACGCCCCATTCCCGGTCGTGATAGTCCGCCATCAGTGCATCGCCGTTCGCCCAGCCACACCGCGTCCGTTCCATCATCGTGCCCTCCGAATCAACGAGAACAAAAAAAGATCGTTCCGCACTTGTTCTACCGGAACAAAGGATATACATAATCCAACAACAGCCGGGATATCGGGCGTTGAACGACAGCGGCAAAGCCTCTAGCGACGGAGACTTCGAATGGCAGCTTCCCTCAAGGTGATCGACGGAAACATGGCGATTTCTTCGGATAAACAGAAGGCGCTCGACGCCGCATTGGCGCAGATCGACCGCGCCTTCGGCAAGGGTTCGGCGATGCGGCTGGGCTCGAAGGAGACGATGCAGGTCGAGGCGATCTCGACCGGTTCGCTCGGGCTCGACATCGCGCTCGGCGTCGGCGGTCTGCCGCGCGGCCGCGTGATCGAGGTGTATGGCCCGGAAAGCTCGGGCAAGACCACGCTGGCGCTGCACGTCATCGCCGAGGCGCAGCGCGGTGGCGGCACCGCGGCGTTCGTCGATGCCGAGCATGCGCTCGACCCGGTCTATGCCAAGAAGCTCGGCGTCAACATCGACGAACTGATCGTGTCACAGCCCGACACCGGCGAGCAGGCGCTCGAGATCGTCGATACTTTGGTGCGCTCGAACGCGATCGACGTGCTGGTGGTCGATTCGGTCGCGGCGCTGGTGCCCCGCGCGGAGATCGAGGGCGAGATGGGCGACAGCCATGTCGGCTTGCAGGCGCGCCTGATGTCGCAGTCGCTGCGCAAGCTGACCGGCTCGATCAGCCGTTCGCGCTGCATGGTGATCTTCATCAACCAGCTGCGCATGAAGATCGGCGTGATGTACGGCAATCCGGAGACCACGACCGGCGGCAACGCGCTCAAATTCTACGCCTCGGTCCGTCTCGACATCCGCCGCACCGGCCAGATCAAGGACCGCGACGACATCATCGGCAACTCGACTCGCGTGAAGGTCGTCAAGAACAAGGTCGCCCCGCCGTTCAAGCAGGTCGAGTTCGACATCATGTATGGCGAGGGCATCTCGAAGATCGGCGAAATCCTCGACATCGGCGTCAAGGCCGGGCTGGTCGAGAAATCGGGCGCATGGTTCAGCTATGACAGCGTCCGCATCGGCCAGGGCCGCGAGAACGCCAAGACTTTCCTCAAGGAAAACCCCGAACTCTGCGACCGCCTCGAAAAGGCGATTCGCACGCGCACCGACAAGGTCGCCGAAGAGATGATGGCCGGCCCGGACGCCGAGGACGACGACGACGAGGGCTGACATTCGATTTTGGGCCGCACCGTGTCCAGCGGACCGGCGGCGGTCACGGGACTAGTCTCCCATTGGAAGACCCGGCGTGTCCACGCCGGGTCTTTCCATTTGGCGCATTCGCCGTCACGCTTGTGGACGATGTTCGCCACTTTTGACTGAGGACGCGCCCGATGATCACCGTCCATCACCTCGAAAACTCCCGCTCGCAACGCGTACTCTGGCTGCTCGAAGAGTTGGCGCTGCCCTATGCGATCAAGCGCTACGAGCGGAACAAGGCGACGATGCTAGCCCCGCCCGAACTGCGCGCCGTCCACCCGCTCGGCAAGTCGCCGGTGATCGAGGATGACGAGGCCGATGGCGGGCAGGGCCGCACCGTCGCAGAGACCGGCGCGATCATCGAATATCTCGTCGAAAAGGCCGATGGAAAGCTCGGCCCGCCGGCGCACCGCGACGCGGTCCTCCGCTACCGCCACTTCCTTCACTATGCCGAAGGCTCGCTGATGCCGCCCTTGCTGGTGAAGCTCGTCCTCGGCCGCGTGCCTTTGCTCGGAAAGACCGCGCAGAAGAAGATCCAGCCGATGATCGACGTCCATCTCGACTATGTCGAGGCGCATTTGGCCGCGCATGACTGGTTCGCCGGCGACGTCTTCACCGCCGCCGACGTGATGATGAGCTTCCCGCTCGAAGCCGCGCGCAGCCGCGCCGGTCTCGACTCGTCACGCCCGGCCACCATTGCGTGGCTGACCAGGATCCATGCCCGTCCGGCCTATCAGGCCGCGCTTCAGGCCGGTGGTCCCTACGCTTATGCCTAGAATTTGGTGAAGCTCTGCTCGTCCACCGCCGGCCCACCGCCGGTCGGCGCATGCGGCGGCTCGATCTCGGGCGGCTCGATCGGGTCGAGCCGCCCGCCCTCCCATTTCGCCACCACCGCGCTCGCCACCGCATTGCCGACGACGTTGGTCGCCGAGCGGCCCATGTCGAGGAAATGGTCGATGCCGAGAATCAGCAGGAGCCCCGCCTCGGGAATATCGAAGAAACCGAGCGTCGCCGCGATCACCACCAGGCTGGCGCGCGGCACCCCGGCGATGCCCTTGCTGGTAATCATCAGCACCAGCAGCATCGTGATTTCCTGCCCCAATGTCAGGTCGATGCCGTAGGCCTGCGCGATGAAGATGGTCGCGAAGGTCATGTAGATCATCGAGCCGTCGAGGTTGAAGCTGTACCCCAGCGGCAGCACGAAACTGGCGATGCGCGGCGGCACGCCAAAGCGGTCGAGCGCCTCGAGTGTGCGCGGATAGGCGGCTTCGGACGAGGCGGTCGAGAAGGCGAGCAGCAGCGGATCGCGGATGTAGCGGACGAGCAAGGTGGTGCGCTTGCCGACGATCAGGAAGCAGACGCCGATCAGCAGCGCCCACAGGATCAGCATGCCGAGGTAGAAGGTGCCCATGAAGTAAGCGAGGTTGCCGATGATCGCCGGCCCGCGCTCGGCCAGCGTGCCTGCCACCGCCGCGAACACCGCGACCGGGGCGAAGCGCATGACGTAGTTGGTGACCTGAAGCATCACATGCACGAGCGCCTCGATCGCGCTGACCAGCGGCTTGGCCTTTTCGCCGACCGCGGTGATCGCGACGCCGATGAACAGCGAGAAGATCACGATCTGCAGGATCTCGTTCTTCGCCATCGCCTCGATGCCCGAGGCGGGGAAGACGTGGGTGAAGAAGTCCTTCAGGTTGAACGCCGCTTTCTCGACCCCGCTCGCCGCATCGGCCGGGGGCAGCGCGAAGTTGAGGCCGACGCCGGGCTGGAACAGATTGACGAGGATCAGCCCGAGCGTGAGCGAAACCAGGCTGGCGCAGATGAACCAGCCGACCGCGCGGCCACCGACACGGCCCAGTGCCGCGGTGTCGCCCATATGGGCGATGCCCGCGACAAGGGTCGCGAACACCAGCGGCGCGATGATCATCTTGATCAGCCGCAGGAAGATCGTGGTGATGATCGAGAAATAGCCGGCGATCGTCTTGAGCTGCGCTTCGGCGCCGGCCGCGTCGGCGCCATAGCTGTTGCGGACACCGAAATGGAGCGCGAGGCCGACGATCGCGCCCGCCACCAGCGCGATCAGGATGAAGGTCGTCAGTTTCTTGGCCATCGCGCTCCCCTTTGATGCGACTAGACAGGGGATTGCGGGCCGCGGGTCAAGGGCCGTATCGCTTGCGACCATGAGGTTTTCCCGCAGATCGCTGATCGCCGCCGCCGCTCTGTCGCCACTGGCGGCCCATGCCGGGGTGCTGCGCGCCGCAGAGCCGGACCTTTTCTGCACTCAAGCCGATCACCGGCGATGCGGTGCCGATCGGCGCGGCCGAGCGCCGCGATCGGCTGGCGCGTGCGCAGGCGCTGATGCGGGCGAACGGCATCGGCGCGGTGCTGATCGAGCCGGGGGCGAGCCTGCTCTATTTCACCGCGGTGCGCTGGGGCCGGAGCGAACGGCTGACCGCGGCGGTGATTCCCGCCGAGGGCGAGCCGCTGATCGTCACGCCGTTCTTCGAGGAGCCGTCGGTTCGCGAATCGCTCAGCATCCCGGCGGAGGTGCGGGTGTGGCAGGAGCATGAGAGCCCGTTCGCACTGGTCGCGGGCTGGTTGCGCGAGAAGAAACTGGCGGGCCGTCCGATCGGGATCGAGGAGACGGTGCGGCACTTCGCGGTCGATGGGCTGGCGAAGGCGCTCCCCGGCGCGAAGCTGGTCTCGGCCAATCCGGTGGTGCGTGGCTGCCGCATGATCAAGACTCCAGCCGAGATCGCGCTGATGCAGAAGGCGGCGGACGTGACGATGGCCACCTATCGCTGGACCTGGCCGCGAATCGAGGCGGGGATGACGCCGCAGGACATCGCCGCGCTGATGAGCGCCGCGACCCGCGCGCTGGGCGGGCAGGTGGCGTTCAACCTGATCCTGCTCGGCGAAGCATCGGCCTATCCGCATGGCACCGGCAAGCCGCAGAAAGTGGCGAAGGGCGAGGTGGTGCTGATGGACTGTGGTGCTGATGGACTGTGGTGCGGTGGTGCATGGCTATGAGAGCGATATCAGCCGCACCTTCGTCCATGGCGAGCCGAGCGCCGGGCAGCGCCGCGTTTGGAACCATGTCCGTGAGGGTCAGCAGCGCGCCTTTGCCGCGGCAACGTTGGGCGCGGCGGCGGGGAGCGTCGATGACGCGGTGCGCGGCTGGTATGCGACGCTGGGCTACGGGCCGGACTACAGGCTGCCCGGCCTGTCGCATCGAACCGGCCATGGCATCGGCATGGATGGACACGAGCCGATCAACCTGGTCCGCGGCGAGACAACGAAACTAGGGCCGGGCATGTGCTTTTCCAATGAGCCGGGGCTGTATCTGCCGGGCAAGTTCGGCGTGCGGCTGGAGGATTGTTTCCACATGACCGAAGCCGGGCCGAAATGGTTCAGTGAGCCGCCCGGATCGCTCGAAGCGCCGATCGGATGACCGTAACCGGTCAGGTTGACGACCGCTTGACGAAGTTGACACAAATCGCGGGTTGTCAGGCGGCCATGGAGGCGCGCGCGCGGCCGGCGCGACGGCGAAGCGACATCTGCGCGACAGCCACGCGACGCCCGCACGACAGCCACGCGACGCCCGCACGACAGCTACGCGACGGCCCGCGACACCGGCGCGATATCGACGCGACGAAGCTGACGACGGAGGAGATCAAAGGGCGGCCATTTCCAGGCGCAGGGATGCAACCAGACGAATTCCAACATTGCAACGGCGAAGCAGGACGCCGGATGGATGCAATCACCCTGATCGAACCGTTTTGCTTGAGCGAACGCCCGCTCGCCCCTAAGTCGCGGTCATGACTTCGACCAACGATATCCGCCGCAGCTTCCTCGACTATTTCGAAGGCCAGGGACATGCGCGCGTGCAGTCCGCGCCGCTGGTGCCGCACAACGATCCGACGCTGATGTTCGTCAATGCGGGCATGGTGCCGTTCAAGAACGTGTTCACCGGCCTCGAAACGCGCCCCTACAAGACCGCGGCATCGTCGCAGAAATGCGTTCGCGCGGGCGGCAAGCACAATGATCTCGACAATGTCGGCTATACCGCGCGGCACCACACCTTCTTCGAAATGCTCGGCAATTTCTCGTTTGGCGACTATTTCAAGGAGCAGGCGATCACGCATGCGTGGACGCTGCTGACCAAGGAATGGGGCCTGTCGCCGGACAAGCTGACCGCGACCGTCTATCACACCGACGATCAGGCGTTCGACCTGTGGAAGAAGATTGCGGGCCTGCCCGAAGAACGCATCATCCGCATCCCGACCAAGGACAATTTCTGGGCGATGGGTCCGGATGGGCCGTGCGGGCCGTGTTCGGAAATCTTCTATGATCATGGCGATCACATCTGGGGCGGCCCTCCCGGAAGCTCGGAAGAGGATGGCGATCGCTTCGTCGAGATCTGGAACCTCGTCTTCATGCAGCATTTGCAGGAAAACGACGTCATCGTCAGCGACCTGCCCAAGCCGAGCATCGACACCGGCATGGGGCTCGAGCGCGTCGCGGCGGTGCTGCAGGGCGTGACCGACAATTACGATACCGACACGTTCAAGGCGCTGATCGCCGAGAGCGGCGCGCTGACCGGCGCGGCGACGAGCGGCGACAATCAGGCGAGCCACCGCGTCATCGCCGATCATATCCGCACCTCGGGCTTTCTGGTCGCGGACGGGGTGCTGCCGGCCAATGAGGGCCGCGGCTATGTGCTTCGCCGGATCATGCGCCGAGCGATGCGCCACGCGCATATCCTTGGCGCCAAGGAACCGCTGATGCACCGCATGGTGCCGTCGCTGGTCGCGGAGATGGGCGCGGCCTATCCCGAACTGGTGCGTGCGCAGCCGCTGATCGAGGCGACGCTGCTGCAGGAGGAGACGCGTTTCCGCCAGACTCTCGCCAACGGCCTCAAGCTGCTCGACGAGGCGACGGCGGATATGGGCGAGGGCGACACGCTCCCCGGCGAGACCGCGTTCAAGCTCTACGACACATTCGGCTTCCCCTATGACCTGACCGAGGACGCGCTGCGCCCGCAGGGCATGGCGGTGGACCGCGCGGGCTTCGACGCGGCGATGGCGCAGCAAAAGGCGGCCGCACGCGCCGCGTGGAAGGGATCGGGCGCCAAGGCTTCGGATGATGTCTGGTTCGATATTGCCGAGGAACTCGGCGGAACCGAGTTCACCGGCTATTCCACGAGCGAGGGCGAAGGGCATATCGTCGCCATCGTCAAGGACGGCGCGCGCGTCGACAAGGCCGGGCAGGGCGACGAGGTCATCCTGCTGACCAACCAGACGCCCTTTTACGGCGAGAGCGGCGGCCAGATGGGTGATGCCGGGCTGATCGTCAGCGACAAGGCTCGCGCGGTGGTCAGTGATACCTCCAAGCCGCTCGGCCGGCTGCACGCGCATCATGCGACGATCGAAAGCGGCGAGATCGCGGTCGGCGATACGGCGCGGTTGAGCATCGACACCGTCCGCCGCGATCAGGTGCGCGCCAATCACAGCGCCACGCACTTGCTGCACGCGGCGCTGCGCGAGCGGCTGGGCGGCCATGTGACGCAGAAGGGCAGTCTGGTCGCGCCCGACCGGCTGCGCTTCGACTTCTCGCATCCTTCGGCGCTGAGTGCGGAGGACATCGCTGCGATCGAGGCCGATGTGAACCGGCATATCCGCGAGAATGACTCGGTCGGCACGCGGCTGATGACCCCGGACGATGCGATCGCGGCCGGCGCGATGGCGCTGTTCGGCGAGAAATATGGCGACGAGGTCCGCGTGCTTTCGATGGGCCGGGCAACGCAGAACAGCTATTCGGTCGAGCTGTGCGGCGGCACACATGTCAACGCGCTGGGCGACATCGCGATCTTCAAGATCGTGAGCGAAAGCGCGGTGTCGAGCGGTGTTCGCCGGATCGAGGCGCTGACCGGCGAAGCCGCGCGGCTGTGGCTGCAGGGCCGCGACGACAGATTGCGCGAGGCGGCGGCGGCGCTCAAGGCGTCACCCGACGAGGTGCCGGCGCGGGTGCTGGCGCTGGTGGAGGAACGCCGCAAGCTAGAGAAGGAACTGGCCGAGGCGAAAAAAGCGCTGGCGCTGGGCGGCGGCGGTGGCGCGGCGGCGCCCGCCGGACCCGAGCAGGTCGGCGGCGTGAATTTCGTCGGCCAGATCCTAGACGGGCTCGATCCCAAGGCGCTGCGCGGCGCGGTGGACGAGGCCAAGGCGCGCGTTGGTTCAGCTGTGGTAGCTTTTGTGGCGGTAAATGAGGGGCGTGCAGCGATTGCGGTTGGCGTCACCGACGACCTGACCGGAAGCCTGAATGCCGTCGAACTGGTCAAGCGTGGCGTTGCCGCGCTGGGCGGGCAAGGCGGCGGCGGGCGGCCGGATATGGCGCAGGGTGGCGGCCCGGACGGCGGAAACGCCGCCGCCGCGATCGAAGCCGTAAAGGGCGCACTCGCCGAGGAGAAAGAAGCTGCCTGACCGTTTTATGGCTGTCGCTGCGGCGATGGCCCTGTTCGTGGCCCCCGGCGTGAGTGCGCAGGGGAAATTGCCGCCTTATCCCGAAGCGCTGCGTTGCGCCGCGCTGACTCATGCCGCGCTGGTGCTGGGCAAGGGCACGCCGCAGGAATCGCAGCTGTTCGACCATGTCATCTATTGGGGCATGGCGACGGCTGATGCGGGCCGCGCGGCGGGTAAGCCGGCCAAGGCGGTGGATGCCGAAGTCGAGCGTGACTCCGCCGCGCTTCAACCGAAGCTGCGTGCCGGCGATGGCGCGACCGCGGCGGCGCTGGCCGGTTGCGTCAGCCGCGTTCCGCCACTCGACAAATAACCGGGAGATCGACCGATGCGCCGCCGCACCTTCGTTGCAACGGTGGGGGCGGGGGCGCTCGCCGGTCCATTGCCCGCCTGGGCGATTCAGGCCAGACCGGGATCGAATGACGCCAAGCTGCGCGCGTTGTTGGACCGCATCTTTGCGGACCGGCTGGCCAGCGACCCTGAAGGCGCGACCCAGCTCGGCCTCGATACCGGCAAGAATGCGGGGCTGAAATCGCGGCTGTCGGGGCGCAGCGCGGCGGATGATGCGCGCGAACTGGCGCGGTCCGGGCGCGAGCTTGCCGCGGTTCGGGCGTTCGCACCAGCGACATTGAGCCAGGATGCGCGGCTCGATCAGGACGTGATCGTCTATGAGCTCGAGCGGAGCATCGCCGGGCGCAAGCGGTTTTCCTACGGCGACAATGGCGGGCGGTTCGTGCCGTATCGGCTGAGCCAGCTGAGCGGCGCCTATCAGGACGTACCCGACTTCCTCGACACGCAGCATCGCGTGAAGGATGCGGCGGATGCCGACGCCTATCTCGCGCGGCTGGGTGCGTTCGCGACGGTGCTCGATCAGGAGACCGAGCGGCAGCGCGGCGATGCGGCCAAGGGCGTGTTTGCGCCGGACTACATTCTCGACACGGCGCTGAAGCAGTATTCCGCATTGCGCGACAAACCGGCGGGCGATGCTGCGCTGGTCACTGGCTTTGCCACCAAGCTCAAGAGTGCGGGATTGCCGATCGAGCTTGCGGGGGCGGCGGCGACGCTTGTTGAAACCAAGATCTATCCCGCACTGGATCGTCAGCGGGCGCTGGTGACGCAATTGCGGGCCAAAGCTGGGCATGACGCGGGTGTGTGGCGGCTTCCCGATGGGGAGGCCTATTACGCAGCGGCGGCGGAAGCGGCGACGACCGTGAAGCTGAGCGGGGACGAGATTCACCGGCTGGGTCTAGAGCAGGTCGCGGAGATCAGCGGGCGGATCGACGCGATTCTCAAGGCGCAGGGGATGAGCCAGGGCAGCGTCGGCGCGCGGCTGGTGGCGCTCAACGAGCGGCCCGACCAGTTGTTTCCCAACACCGATCCGGGCCGCGAGGCGCTGCTGGCCGAGCTCAACAAGCAGATCCGCGCGATGGAGAAGCGCCTGCCCGAGCAGTTCGGCACGCTGCCCAAGGCGCCGGTCGAGGTGCGGCGCGTGCCGCCGGCGATTCAGGCGGGGTCGCCGGGCGGTTATTATCAGGCGGCGACGCTCGATGGCTCGCGGCCAGGAATCTATTACATCAACCTGCGCGATACGTTCGACCGGCCCAAATTCGGTCTCGCCACGCTGACGCATCACGAGGCGGTGCCGGGACATCATCTGCAGATCATGCTCGCGCTCGAATCGCAGGACATTCCGCTGATCCGGCGGCGCGGCGGGTTCAGTGCCTATAGCGAGGGCTGGGCGCTCTATACCGAGCAGCTGGCGGACGAGATGGGGATGTTCGAGGGCGATCCGCTGGGGCAGGTCGGCTATCTCCAGTCGCTGCTGTTCCGCGCGACGCGGCTGGTGGTCGACAGCGGGCTGCACGCCAAGCGCTGGAGCCGAGAAAAGGCGACCGACTATTTCATCGCCACCACCGGCATCGCGCGCGGGCGCAGCCAGGGCGAGATCGACCGCTATACGGTGTGGCCGGGGCAGGCGTGCAGCTACAAGATCGGGCACACCGTCTGGGTGAAGCTGCGCGACGAGGCGAAGGCGAAGGCCGGCGCGAACTGGGACCCGCGCAAATTCCACGAGGTGCTGCGCAAGGGCGCGATGCCGCTGTCGGTGCTCGAGCGGGTGGTGAGGGGACGGGCTTAAGTCTCGGCCTTGCGCACCCGGCGGATGCGGGGTTCGCGGTCGAGGCTGGCGGCTTCCTTGATCGACTGGCGCATTTCGTCGCGCTTTTCGTGGATCGAGGCGATGACCGGGCCGACCGCGACGCCGAGATCGACGAGCACCGCTTCCGATAGCTGCAGCGAGCTTTCGAGCGTTTCGGGCACGGCGTCGGTCGCGCCGGCCTTGTAGAGTTCGGCGGCGTGCGCCGCGTCGCGGGCGCGGGCAATGATCGGGATGCCCGGCACCCAGCTGCGCACGCGGCGAGTCAGCCGCACGGTCAGCACCGGATCGTCCATCGTCAGGATCAGCGCGTCGGCATGGCCAAGGTTGAGCCGGTCGACCAGTTCGCTGCGCGAAACGTCGCCGAACATCACCGTATAGCCTTCGCGCCGCGCCGCCGCGACGCCGTCGATATCGGCATCGACCGCGATATAGGTCTTGCCGTGCGCGGTCAGCATGTCGGCGACGGTGCGGCCGACGCGGCCGAAGCCGATGATGACCGTACCGCCGATTGCGACCTCCGACGGGATCGCCATCGCATGGTCGTGATCGCGGTCCTCCAGCCGGCGCGAGATGAACTTGCCCGCTTCCGCGAGCAAGGGCGTGATCGTCAGGCCGATCGCGGTGACGGTGGTCCAGAAGGCGGCGTCCGAGGGGAGGATCAGTCCCGCCGTCGCCGCGACGCCGAGTACGATCAGCGTGGTTTCCGACGGGCTGGCCATCAGGATGCCGGCTTCCGCGGCAGTGCCCGCGCGCGCACCCGACAGCTTGAGCAGACCGATCGTCACGCCGACCTTGATCGCCATCACGCCGAGGATCGCGGCGAGCAGCAGTGCCCAATCCTGCATCACCATGCGCAGGTCGAGGCGCATGCCGACGGTGATCAGGAACACGCCGAGCGCTAGCCCCTTGAACGGCGCGGTGATCACCTCGACCTCGCTGTGATATTCGGTCTCGGCGATCAGCAGGCCGGCGAGCAGCGCGCCGACGATCGGTGACAGGCCGACCGCGGTTGTGGCCATGCTGGCGACGATCACGACGAGCAGGCTGGCGGCAAGGAACAGCTCGGGCGATTTGGTGCGCGCGGCCTGGCCGAACATGCGCGGCAGGATGAAACGGCCGCCGATGAACAGGATCGCGACGACGATGCCGCCGCGGCCGAGCGTGCCGGCAAGCTCGCGCCAGCCCGCGTCGGCCGCCGCCGGGGCGAGCGCGCCGAGCAGGAACACGATCGGCACCAGCGCCAGATCTTCGAACAACAGCATCGCGAAGGCCGATTTGCCGACCGGACTGGTCGTACCCGCGATCGGCAGCACCAGCGCGGTGGAGGAGAGGGCGAGCGCGAGGCCCAGCCCCAGCGCGCCGGTCCAAGCCTGCCCAAGCGCGAACAGCGCGCCGCCGATCAGCAGGGCGGCGGCGAACAACTCCGCCGCGCCGACCCCGAACACCAGCCCGCGCATCGACCATAATCGCCGGAACGACAGCTCCAGCCCGATCGAGAACAGCAGCAAAATGATGCCGAATTCGGCGAACGGTTCGATCGAATGCGGATCGGTGATGGTCAGGTAATAGAGCCAGGGCATGCGGTCGACGAGCTGGCCGAGTCCGGCCGGGCCGACCAGCGCGCCGACCAGGATGAAACCGATCACCGGACTGATGCGGAAGCGCGCGAACGCCGGGATCACCAGCCCCGCGGCGCCAAGGATCACCAGTGCGTCGCTGAAACCGCTATTTGTCAGGTCTAGGGCCATGACCTAGTTGTAACGGGCCGCGAAACGATTTGTCATGGGGGAAGCGCCATGGACTACGACATTATTGTCGCCGGTGGCGGCCCTGCAGGGATGATGGCGGGACTGTTGTTCGCCCGCGCCGGGCTGCGGACGGTGGTGGTGGAGAAGCATGGCGATTTCCTGCGCGATTTCCGCGGCGATACCGTCCACCCCTCGACGCTAAACCTCTTCGACGAACTGGGCATGCTCGACGCGCTGCTCGAACGGCCGCACGACAAGGTGCCCGACATCGAGGCGGTGGTCGGCGGACGGGCGTGGCGGGTGGCCGATTTCAGCCACCTGCCGGGCCGCGGCCGGTTCATCGCGATGATGCCGCAATGGGAATTCCTCGACTTCGTCGCGCAGGCCGCAAGGCGCTATCCGGCGTTCGAATTGCGGATGAACGCCGAAGCCATCGATATCGTCGAGACGGACGGCCGCGTGACGGGCGTGCGGCTGGCCGACGGCTCGACGGTCACGGCGCAGCTGGTGATCGCGGCCGACGGGCGCGGGTCGGTGTTACGAAAGGCGGCGGGCTTGCCGCTGGAGGATCTGGGCGCACCGATCGACGTGTTCTGGTTCCGCGTGCCCAAGGCGCGGACCGAGGCGAACGACACGCAGGGTTATATCGCGGGCGGCGAGATGGTCGTGGCGATCGACCGGGGTGACTATTTTCAGGGCGCGCGTGTGATCGCCAAGGGCGCCGCCGACGCGATCCGCGCGAAAGGGATCGAGGCGTTCCGCGCCGACGTTGCCGCGACCGCGCCGGTGATGGCGGCGGGCGTCGAGGCGATCGCGGGCTGGGACGACGTCAAACTGCTCACCGTCTCGCTCGACCGGCTGACGCGGTGGTTCCGGCCCGGGCTGCTGGCGATCGGCGACGCGGCGCATGCGATGTCGCCGGTCGGCGGCGTTGGCATCAACCTCGCGATCCAGGACGCGGTCGCGGCCGCCAACATCTTGTGCGAGCCGATGCTGCGCGGCGAAAGCCCGGACCGCTGGCTGGTACAGGTGCAGGAACGCCGGATGCTCCCGGTGCGGATGATCCAGGGCATGCAGCGGATGGTCCACCGCAACGTGATCGGCGCGGCGCTGGGCAATCGTTCGATGCGAGCGCCGCTGGCCGTACGATTGCTCGATCGCTTTGCGCTGCTCCGGCGCATCCCCGCGCGGGTCGTCGGACTCGGTGTGCGGCGCGAACATATCCGCTCGCCGGAGGCAAATCCTTGAGGCCGATGGCATTCTGGTCGCGGCCTTGGTTCTTATGGTCGATGAGCATCATTTTGCCGCTAGCGGCTATTCCAGCTGTGCTGATCCGGGAAGCGATGATGGGGGTGGAGCCAAGCGATGCGCTGGTTGCCAGCGATGCGCCGCTTTCCGAGATTGCGATTGCGATCGGCTGGTTCGCTGTGCCGCTCGCATTCGCCGCAATACATCTGTGGCGATATCGAGGCGGTGCGACGATGTTGCCGCTGTTCGGAAGAGGTTGGGTGAACGCCCTGTTGGCATTGGCGTCGCTATTGTTGAGCGCGTTGTTTCTATTGGCTGCCGCAGTCGGCACCGAGGTGCCCGAACCACATGGCTGGCCCTTTGCGATCTGGTTCACCGCGGCCGCGCTTTACTTTCAGGCGTTGCGCGCAGCCGCTGTGCGCCGGAGCTTGGCCGATAAACCAAGCGCTCGGGACGAACTGGTCAAGGTGTTCGATTAGCGCCGATACCAGTAACTAAAAAGGCCACGATCCAGGATGGATCGCGGCCTTTTTTATCATTTGTTCGAACAGCTTACTGCCAGCTGCCCATTTCGGTTTCGAGGTTCTCGCGGATCGCTTCGAAGAACTGCTCGGTGGTCATCCACGGCTGGTCCGGGCCGATCAGCAGCGCGAGGTCCTTGGTCATCTTGCCGCTCTCGACGGTCTCGATGCACACGCGCTCCAGCGTCTCGGCGAACTTCACCACATCCGGCGTGTCGTCGAACTTGCCGCGGAACTTGAGGCCACCGGTCCAGGCGAAGATCGACGCGATCGGGTTGGTCGACGTCGCCTTGCCCTGCTGGTGCTGGCGATAGTGGCGCGTGACGGTGCCATGCGCCGCCTCGGCCTCGACGGTCTTGCCGTCGGGCGAGAGCAGGACCGAGGTCATCAGACCGAGCGAACCGAAGCCCTGTGCGACCTGATCCGACTGGACGTCGCCGTCATAATTCTTGCACGCCCACACGAACTCGCCGCTCCACTTGAGCGCCGAGGCGACCATGTCGTCGATCAGGCGATGCTCATAAACGATGCCGGCTTCCTTGAACTTTGCAGCAAAGCCCTCGGTCTCGAACACTTCCTGGAACAGATCCTTGAAGCGGCCGTCATAGGCCTTGAGGATGGTGTTCTTGGTCGAGAGATAGACCGGCCACTTCAGGTTCAGGCCATAGTTGAACGAAGCGCGCGCGAAATCGCGGATCGAATCGTCGAGATTGTACATGCCCATCGCCACGCCGGCGGCGGGGAAATCGAACACTTCCTTCTCGATCTTCTCGCCGTTGGCGCCTTCCCAGATCATGCGCAGCTTGCCGGCGCCGGGCACCTTGAAGTCGGTCGCGCGATACTGGTCGCCAAAGGCGTGACGGCCGACGACGATCGGCTTGGTCCAGCCCGGGATCAGCCGCGGCACGTTCGAGATCACGATCGGCTCGCGGAAGACGACGCCGCCCAGGATGTTGCGGATCGTGCCGTTGGGCGACTTCCACATTTCCTTGAGGCCAAACTCCTCGACGCGCTGCTCGTCTGGGGTGATCGTCGCGCACTTCACGCCCACGCCATATTGCTTGATCGCATTGGCGCTATCGATCGTGATCTGGTCGTTGGTCTCGTCGCGCTTTTCGACGCCGAGATCATAATATTTGAGGTCGATGTCGAGATACGGCTTGATCAGGCGCTCGCGAATCCATTCCCAGATGATCCGGGTCATTTCGTCGCCGTCGATCTCCACGACCGGCGTTTTCACCTTGATCTTCGCCATGCTGTCTTTCCTGTTCGTGTGGGAGGTTTGGCGGTGCGTCTAGGAGGAAGGGGCGGGGGGATCAAGCGGGCCGAATACATGCCGCTGATAGCCGCGCTTCGTTGTATTAGTTGAACAACACACTAGCGCCTGTTGTCGCGCGTGGCTAAAGCCTTGGGCCATGTCCTCGCTTGATACGCCGCCGGTCGGCACCAACACCGTCAAATGGCGCTTTCCCTCGGTCCATCCCGAAGGGCGCAAATATGTCCTGATCTCGGCGGCGGTGACGCTGCTGTTCCTGTTCGCGATCTGGGACGAACTCGGCTTCGCGCTGATTGGCCTGACGATCTGGGTCGCCGCCTTCTTCCGCGATCCGATCCGCGTCACGCCGCAGGGGGAGGGGCTGATCGTCTCGCCCGCCGATGGTCTCGTGACCATGATCGAGCGCGTGCCGGTGCCGCGCGAGATCGCCGGGCCGGAGGGATTGAACGAAGCGACGCGGATACGCGTTTCGATCTTCATGAGTGTGTTCGACGTCCATATCAACCGCACGCCCGTCGCGGGCACGATCCGGCAGGTCGTCTACATCGCCGGCAAGTTCCTCAACGCCGACCTCGACAAGGCGAGCGACGAGAATGAGCGCCAGCATTTCGTGATGGAGACGCGCGACGGTACGCGTGTCGGCTTCACGCAGATCGCCGGACTGGTGGCGCGGCGCATCGTGACCTTCGTCAAGCCGGGCGACATCCTGGTCGCGGGCCAGCGCTTCGGCCTGATCCGCTTCGGCAGCCGGCTCGACGTGTTCCTGCCCGACGATTACGCGCCCCAAGTCGCGCTCGGCCAGCGCTGCCTGGCAGGCGAGACGATCGTCGGCGTGAAGGGCGGGACCGCGACGACGGGCATCGCCCAATGAAGGTGAAGGCATGAGTCTCAGGCCGCGACCGCAGCGGCGCGGCATCCCGCTTCGGGCGGTGCTGCCCAATGCGGTGACCGCGCTCGCCTTGTGCTCGGGCCTCACCGCTGTTCGCTTCGCCATTGCGGCGGAGTGGGAGCGGGCGGTGCTGATGATCATGCTCGCTGCCGTGCTCGACGGCATCGATGGGCAGATCGCGCGGATGATCCGTGGCGAGAGCCGGTTCGGGGCCGAGCTCGACAGCCTTTCCGACGCGATCTCGTTCGGTGTGGCGCCGGCGCTGATCCTGTATCTGTGGGCATTGATCGCGGCGCCAAAGATCGGCTGGATCGTGGCGTTGCTGTACGCGGTGTTCTGCGCGCTGCGGCTGGCGCGGTTCAATGCGCAGATCGATGCCGCCGACGGGCCGCGCAAGCTGGCCGGCTATCTCACCGGGATTCCGGCGCCGGCCGGCGCGGGGCTGGCGATGCTGCCGATCTATATCTGGCTGTGGAGCGGCGAGGAATGGGCGCGGGACTATCGCATCGTGACGCCGTGGGTGGGGTTCGTCGGGCTGCTGATGGTGTCGAGCATTGCGACCTATTCGTGGAAATCGCTGCGGCTGCGGCGGCATGTGCGGTTCGAAGCGCTGGTGGTGGTGGCGATCCTGCTCGCCGCGCTGGTCACCGCGCCCTGGCAGACGCTGACGGTCGTATGCCTCGGCTATCTCGCGACGCTGCCGTTCAGCGTGCGCGCCTATCGCCGGACTACGCCGCCGCGCGCATCGGCCGCGGCGCCAGCGTCGACACCGCCGCCGGACGCGTGACGTTGCGCACCCGCGGCGCCACGGCGGGCGCCAGCGCGGGGACCGTCGTGCCGTTGAGAAGCTCGCGCATATAGCCGATGCGGGGCGCAATCGTGATGAACATCGCCCAGATCGAGGCCGCGAAGGCAGCAGAGAAGAGCAGCGCAGCGAGAACAGCAACCATGAGAGCCTCCCGGATTCACCCGACGGTCGAAACCCTGTAATCCCAGACTCTTAGCCTGTGGATAAGTTCCGCGTCCGTCTCTTGAACTCCATATGTTCCATTAACGTTCCGCCGTCAACATCCATTTTCCACTTTTGTTCACTTGCGCTATTCGGCCGCTTCGACTAAGCGCGCCACCTTCAACCCCACATGGGAAGCATCATAACCCGGTGCCGCGGGCCTTTGGGCCATCGGTCACTCGCTTCCCAGAGGAACAACCGGAAGGAGTTATCCCTATGGCGGCACCTGTCGTCTCCATGCAGCAGTTGCTCGAATCGGGCGCGCACTTCGGTCACCAGACCCACCGCTGGAACCCGAAGATGAAGCCGTATATCTTCGGCGACCGCAACGGCGTTCACATCATCGACCTCTCGCAGACCGTGCCGCTGTTCGCGCGCGCGCTGGAGTTCGTCAGCTCGACCGTCGCCGCCGGCGGCAAGGTGCTGTTCGTCGGCACCAAGCGCCAGGCGCAGGAAGCGATCGCCGACGCCGCGCGCAAGTCGAACCAGCATTTCGTCAACCACCGCTGGCTGGGCGGCATGCTCACCAACTGGAAGACGATCAGCAACTCGATCAAGCGCCTCAAGACGCTCGAAGAGCAGCTGTCGGGCGACACGCACGGCCTGACCAAGAAGGAAGTGCTCAACCTGACCCGCGAGCGCGACAAGCTCGAGCTGTCGCTGGGCGGTATCCGTGACCTGGGTGGCGTGCCGGACATCATGTTCGTCATCGACGCCAACAAGGAAGAGCTGGCGATCAAGGAAGCCAACACGCTCGGCATCCCGGTCGTCGCGATCCTCGACACCAACGTGTCGCCGGACGGCATCGCCTTTCCGGTGCCCGCTAACGACGACGCGTCGCGCGCCATCCGTCTCTATTGCGAAGCGATCGCCATCGCGGCGACCCGCGGCAACAACCAGGCGCAGATGAGCAGCGGCGATTTCGGCGCCGCCGAAGTGCCGCCGGTCGAGGCCGCGCTCGCTGAGCCGGCTGCTGCCGAGCCGGTTGCCGCCGAGCCTGCCGTCGAAGCAGCGCCCGAGCCTGCGCCGGTCGCCGAATCCGAACCGGAAGCGCCCGCCGCTTCGACCGAGCCGGAAACGGCTGCCGAGGGCGAGCGTCAGATCGACGCCTGAAGGCTTCGTCACGAACACGTAATTCGGGCGGGGCAGGGCGCAAACGCACTGTCCCGCCCGCATCACATTCAGACTAAATCGAGGAATTGAACATGGCCGAGATCACTGCAGCAGCCGTCAAGGAACTGCGCGAGAAGAGCGGCGCCGGCATGATGGATTGCAAGAAGGCGCTGGCTGAGAACAATGGCGACATGGAAGCCGCGGTCGACTGGCTGCGCACCAAGGGCTTGGCCGCCGCCGACAAGAAGTCGAGCCGCACCGCGGCCGAGGGCCTGGTCGGCGTCGCCGTCGCCGGGACCAAGGGCGTGGCCGTCGAGGTCAACTCGCAGACCGACTTCGTCGCCAAGAACGAGATCTTCCAGGGCTTTGTCCGCGACGTGACCGCGATCGCGCTCGAGCAGGGCGACGATATCGAGGCGCTGAAGGCGTCGGCGATGCCTCAGGGCGGCACCGTCAATGAAGTGCTGATCAACAATATCGCCACGATCGGCGAGAACCAGGTGCTGCGCCGTGCCAAGGCCGTGTCGGTCACGCAGGGCGCGGTGATCCCTTATGTCCACAACGCCGCGGCGCCGGGCCTGGGCAAGATCGGCGTGCTGGTCGCGCTCGAATCGGATGCGGGCGTCGACGTGCTCGAGCCGCTGGGCAAGCAGATCGCGATGCACGTCGCGGCGGCCTTCCCCCTGGCGCTGTCGGTCGATGATCTCGACCCCGAGGTCGTCGAGCGCGAAGCCGCGATCCTGCGCGAGAAGAACGCCGACCGCACCGTGGGCAAGCCGGCCGACGTCGTCGAGAAGATCCTCAACGGCCCGATCGAGAAGTTCAAGAAGGAGAACGCGCTGTTGACGCAGGCGTTCGTGATGGACGGCAAGACCCCGGTCGCCGACGTCATCGCCAAGGCGGGCAAGGATGCCGGCACGACCATCACGCTGAAGGACTATGTCCGCTTCCAGCTCGGCGAAGGCATCGAGAAGGAAGAAAGCGATTTCGCGGCGGAAGTCGCGGCGACGGCGGCGGGCAACTGAGCCTTACGCATCGCTTGAGTAGAAGAGGGCGCGGCTGCCGGAAGGTGGCCGCGCCCTTTTTTGTGGGCATGGGTTGGCTGCGCTGAACCGGGAATGCCATTCCGGCTTGCCGTAACCACATCTTTATCCTGTCTGGCTAACTGCGGTTAGCAGGAGGGCAGATGAAACCCATCGGCCGATTGACGCTGGCCATCGTGATCGGTGTTTGCTGCATGATAGCGGTTCCCATCGGCGCGGCCATCGCGCTGGCGCGCCAGCAGGCTGTGGAACGTGAAGAATTGCTCGTTCTGAGCCTGGCCAGAAGCGCGCTGGCGCGCTCCGACGAAACCGGCGACCAGATCGCCGCCGCCGCTCGGGCAATCAATCCGCTGACGGACGCCGAAGCATGTTCCAGGCTCGGGCTCGATCTGATGCGAAAGCTCGATCTCGGCTCGACACTGCTTCAGGGTGTCGGTCGGATGGAGGGCAACGTCATGCGCTGCTCGTCATTCGCCGGCGGCAAGGCATTCGATTTGGGGCCTCCGCAATTTGTTTCGGCTAACGGCACGATATTTCGCGCGCAGGTGAGGCTGATCGATCCGGCGCTTCCCTACGTCGCGGTTCAGGCCGGGGCGACGGTGGCGATCGTTCACAAAGAGCTGGCACTCAGCTTCGTCGAAGCAATGCCGGGACTCGATGTCAGCGTCATTTCGTGGTTGCACCGTATCCCGATCCTGTCACGGGGCGACGTCCCGCTGACGCTGTTGCACAGCAAGGTCGAGCGCGAAGCCATTTTTCGCGTCGCCGACCGGACGGTCGGTGTCGCCAGGTCAAAGCGTTACGATACGGGCGCCATCGTTGTGCTGCCCGCCAATCAGGCCGCAACCTATGCGACAGAGGCAGCCAAGCTGCTGGTGCCGATCGGGCTGCTGGTCGGCATCGCGCTTTCGGCTTTGCTGATCTGGGCCATGCGGTCATGGTCTTCAACGCGCGCGATTGTCCGGCAGGGGCTCCGCCGGCGCGAATACCATTTATGCTATCAGCCTGTGATCGATCTGGCGTCGGGCCGGATCGTCGGAGCCGAAGCGCTGATACGATGGCGTCGGTCGTCGGGCGAGATCGTGCCGCCCGATATCTTCATTCCAGCCGCGGAGGAAGCTGGCATCATTTGCGCCATCACCGGACGCGTATTCGATCTGTTGGCCGAGGACGCCAGCGATGTGCTGCGGATCGAGCCGGACTTTCACTTCGCGGTGAACCTCTCGGCAGCAGACATGCACCGGTCGGATATCATCGCGGACATTCACTCGCTGACCGAACGGTCGGGCATCCCCCACGCCAAATTGATCGTCGAGGTAACCGAGCGGAGCGTGGTGGACCTGGAGCGCGCGCGCGAAACCGTCCATTCGCTCCGTCGGGGAGGAATCGCCGTTGCGATCGACGATTTCGGCACGGGCTATTCAAGTTTGGCCTATCTCGCGCAACTGGACGTCGATTTCCTGAAGATCGATAAGCTGTTCGTTCACTCACTGGGCACCGGGTCGGCGACCAATCAGGTCGCCGCACGCATCATCGAAATGGCAAACGATCTGAATCTACGGATCATTGCCGAGGGCATCGAAACGCGCGCTCAGGAGATGATCCTGCGCAATCTTGGTGTCCATTATGCGCAAGGCTATCTGTACGATCGCCCGTTGTCGTTGGAGGACCTGCTCCAGCGGCTGCGCGCACAGCGCGCTATTCCGCGCCGAAAAAAGAACGTGGCGGCCTGACCGCAGTCGCGATCGACGCAATCAGGCCGCCTTTATCCCGACGAGCGGGCGTGATGGCTCAGCGCGAAGCCACCTCGAACCCGTCCACGGCCTTGCTGACCAGGATGTTCACCGCCACGCGGCGGTTCTGCGCCTTGCCCTCCTCGGTCGTGTTGTCCGCCGCCGGGTCGGCTTCGGCCATGCCGGTGGGGGTGAGCATGCGATAGGGTTTCCAGCCGCACGCCTGCTGGAGGTGATTGACCACGCGGCTGGCGCGCTTTTCGCTGAGCGTCTGGTTGAGTTCCTGGCTACCCGTGGAATCGGTATAACCGACGACGAGCAACAGCGCGTTGTCCATGCCCTGCGCCTGGGTCGCCGCGGTGCACAGGTCCGCCTTCGCCTGTTCGGAAAGCACCGCCTTGCCAGTGTCGAAGTTCACGTTGGTCGTGCCCTTGACGTTATACTGGTCGATGTCGCCCACGCGGCTCTTGAGCGCCTCGGTCGCAGCGGTTTGTTCGGCGAAGCGCTGGTCGGTGCCGTTGCGGATCATCGAGGCGGTGCGCAGATCCTTGTTCTGCAGGTTGATCTGGCTCGCCACCAGACCGCCGCTCCATTGCAGCGTCTTGACCGTCACCGGCAGCCCGTTGAGCAGCTGGCCGGAAGCGAGCTTGTTGCGGTTGAGGCCGAGAAAGCCGCCGCTCGACTTGATCTGAGTGCTTTCAGTCACGACGAGAACGGTGTTGCTGCCGTCAGGCGTGGTGACCTGCACGCGGTCGCCCTTGCGCGCTGAAATGATGCCCTGGACGTCCGGCCCTTTGGTCATTTCGGACAAAGGCGGCAATGCTCCGGTCACGACGACCGTATCGTCGGCGGGAGGCGCGTCCTGCGCCTGTGCCGTCAGGCTGACCGATGCCGCACCAGCCAGCGCGGCGATCAGCATGACGTTGCGTGGGTTCTTGGACGTTACTCGCATACACATACTCCTACTCAGTCCCCCGCCGGACCCGTTGCTCCGTCCGCGTGTTCGGGCGAACCTTGCGGGCAGATGAACGAAGGGGGCGATCTGGGTCGTTACAGGGGCGATTCGAGCCTTGCGCACGACAAGCCGACGCAAATGCCGCTCCACCGACGCCATGACCGGTTTCCCCGCTTGGCATTGCGCGGGGCCGCATCTAAGGTCCGCGCCGCTCCCGCAAACACCAGAGAATCAAGGGCCAGATGACCGCGCCACGCTTCAAACGCATCCTCCTCAAGCTGTCGGGCGAAGTGCTGATGGGGCAGGGGCAGTTCGGCATCGATCCCGCCACCTGCGAGCGCGTCGCGCGGGAGGTGAAGGCGGCGACCGAGACAGGCCTCGAAATCTGCATGGTCGTCGGCGGGGGGAACATCTTCCGCGGGCTGGCGGGGGCCGCACAGGGCTTCGAGCGGGCGAGCGCCGACTATATGGGCATGCTCGCCACCGTGATGAACGCGCTGGCGATGCAGAACACGCTGGAGCGGCTGGGCGTCGATACGCGCGTGCAGTCGGCGATCCCGATGGCTTCGGTCAGCGAGCCCTATATCCGCCGCAAGGCGATGCGGCACATGGAGAAGGGCCGGGTGGTGATCTTCGCCGCCGGCACCGGCATGCCGTTCTTCACGACCGACACCACCGCCGCGCTGCGCGCCGCCGAGATGAATTGCGATGCGCTGTTCAAGGGCACGAGCGTCGATGGCGTGTACAACGCGGACCCCAAGAAGGTGCCGACGGCCACGCGCTATGACGAATTGAGCTTCGACCGCGTGCTGGTCGACAATCTCAAGGTGATGGACGCGACCGCGATCGCCTTGTGCCGCGACAATGACATTCCGATCGTCGTGTTCAACATCCGCGACGAGGGCAATCTGGCGGCGGTGCTGGAGGGCCATGGCACCTCCACGATCGTCCGCAACGAACCTGAATACGCATAAGGGGAGCCTGACAAATGGCCGCTTACGACAAGGCCGATCTCGAACGCCGCATGGCGGGCGCGGTCGAATCGCTCAAGCACGACCTGAATGGCCTGCGCACCGGCCGCGCGAGCACGACGCTGCTCGATCCGGTGTCGGTCGAGGTCTATGGCGCGCACATGCCGATCGTCCAGCTCGCGACGGTCTCGGTGCCCGAGCCGCGGATGATCTCGGTGCAGGTGTGGGACAAGTCCAATGTCGGCCCGGTCGACAAGGCGATCCGCTCGGCGGGGCTGGGCCTCAACCCGATCGTCGACGGGCAGACGCTGCGCCTGCCGATCCCCGACCTGACCGAGGAGCGGCGCAAGGAACTGGCCAAGCTCGCGTCGAAATATGCCGAGAATGCCCGCATCGCCGCGCGCAACGTGCGCCGCGACGGCAATGACAGCCTGAAGGCCGACGAGAAGAAGGGCCTGTTCGGCGAAGACGAGCGCAAGCGCCACGAGACCGAGGTGCAGAAGCTGACCGATGCGACGATCGCCGACATCGACGCGGCGGCGGCGGCCAAGGAAAAGGAAATCCTCGGCAAGTGACCGCGGCCAGCGCGCCTGTGCCGGCCAGTCCGGACGGCGGGGCGGTGCCTCGCCACGTTGCGATCATCATGGACGGCAATGGCCGCTGGGCGAAGGCACGGCGGCTGCCGCGGCTCGCCGGGCACAAGCAGGGCGTCGAGGCGGTGCGGCGCGTGTCGAAAGCGGCGCGCGAGCTCGGCATCGAGGTGCTGACGCTCTACGCCTTCTCGTCGGAGAACTGGCGGCGGCCGGAGGAGGAAGTGCGCGACCTGATGGGTCTGCTGCGCCACTTCCTCAAGAACGAGCTCAAGGATCTGGTGGCCGAGAATGTTCGGCTGCGCGTGATCGGCGACTATCATGCGCTGTCGGGCGATCTGGTGATCATGATCGACGATGCGATCGCGCGCACGGCGGCCAATGACGGTTCGACGCTGGTGATTGCGCTCAACTATGGCGCACAGGCCGAGATATTGACCGCGGCGCGGCGGCTGGCGGCGGCGGCGAAGGCGGGCGAGATCGAGCCCTCGGCGATCGACGAGGCGATGTTCGACGACGCGCTGACCACGCACGGCCTGCCGCCGCTCGACCTGCTGATCCGCACCTCGGGCGAGCAACGGCTGTCCAACTTCCTGCTGTGGCAAGCGGCCTATGCCGAATTGCTCTTCGTGGACACGCTGTGGCCCGATTTCGACGGTGCGGCGCTGGGCGACGCCGTGGCGCAGTTCGCACGGCGGCAGCGGCGGTTCGGCGGGCTGTGAACGAGCTTCCGCCCCGCAAGAATGCCGATCTGGGCACGCGCACCGTGGTGGGCGTGGCGCTGATCGTCGTAGCGGCGGCGGCACTGTGGTTCGGCGGGTTCGCCTTCTGGATGCTGGTTACGCTGGCCGGCCTGATTATGATCCACGAATGGGCCGGGCTGCACGGCGCGAACGCGGCGCACAAGCGGCTGGCGCAATATGCGCTGATGGTGCCGCTGGCGATCATGGCGCCGATCGCGGCGGGACCGAGCTTTCTGGCGCTGGGGCTGATCGTCGGGGCGGGGTTCTTCCTCGCGATCGTGACGAAGAACGGCATGCTGGGCGTGGGCGCGGCCTATGTCGGGCTGCCGGTGCTGGCGCTGCTGCTGCTGCGCGACCAGCCTGACGGCCTGTTGCTCGCCTTCTGGGCGATGGCGCTGGTGTGGGCGTGCGATATCGGCGCCTATTTCGCCGGGCGCACGATCGGCGGGCCGAAGCTGATGCCGGCGGTGAGCCCCAACAAGACCTGGGCCGGGCTGATCGGCGGCATGCTGGCGGCGGGGCTGTTCGGACTGGCGCTGACGCAATGGGGACTGCCCTGGCCGCTGGCCTTCACGACGCCATTGCTGGCGGTGCTGGCACAGGCCGGCGATCTCTATGAGAGCTGGCTCAAGCGCCGTGCGGGGGTCAAGGATTCGGGCAACGTCCTGCCCGGTCATGGCGGCGTTCTCGACCGGCTCGACGGGCTGGTGCCGGTGGCGCCGGTGGCGGCGATGCTCGTGATCCTGCTGGCCACGCGGTGAAGACCGTCACCATCCTCGGTGCGACCGGATCGGTCGGCAGCTCGACGCTGGATCTGATCGAGCGCGATCCCGACGCCTATGAAGTGCTGGCGCTGACCGCCAATGGCGATGTCGGGAAGCTCGCCGCTGCGGCGCGGCGGGTGCGGGCGCGGCGTGCGGTGGTGGCGGACGAAAGCCGCCTGCCGGCGCTGCGCGAGGCGCTGCGGGGCACGAATATTGAAGCGGCGGGCGGGATCGACGCGGTGTGCGAGGCGGCGCGGATGGGCGCCGGCTGGACGATGGCGGCGATCGTCGGCACCGCCGGGCTCAAGCCGACGCTCGCGGCAATGGAGCATGGCGGCGTCGTCGCGCTCGCCAACAAGGAGTCGCTGGTGTCGGCCGGCGGCGTGATGACCGATGCCGCGGCGCGGTTCGGCGCGACGCTGCTGCCGGTCGATTCCGAGCATAATGCGGTGTTCCAGTGTCTCGACCCGGCCAATGCCGACCGCGTGTCGCGGATCGTGCTGACCGCGAGCGGCGGGCCGTTTCGCGAGCGGACGCTCGACGAGATGCGCGGCATCACCCCGGCGCAGGCGGTGGCGCATCCCAACTGGTCCATGGGCGCCAAGATCAGCGTCGATTCGGCCACGCTGATGAACAAGGGGCTGGAGCTGATCGAGGCGTTCCACCTGTTCCCGGTGTCGGCCGAACAGCTCGACGTGGTCGTCCACCGCCAGTCGGTGATCCACAGCCTGGTCGAATATGTCGACGGGTCGATGCTCGCCCAGCTGGGCGCGCCCGACATGCGCATTCCGATCGCGCACGCGCTGGCCTGGCCGCGGCGGATGGCAACGCCGTGCCAGCGGCTCGATCTCGCGACGATCGGCCGGCTCGACTTCGAGGCGCCGGATTACGAGCGCTTCCCGTGCCTAAAGCTGGCCCGCGAGGCGCTGGCGGCGGGCGGGGCGCGGCCGGCGGTGCTCAACGCCGCCAATGAAGTGGCGGTCGCGGCATTTCTGGACGGGCGCGCGGCGTTTCTTGAAATTGCCGCAATCGTCTCGGATACGCTGGAGCGCTACGACCCGGCCGCGCCGGAAACGCTCGATCAGGTATTGGCGATCGATGCGGAAGCGCGGCACATTGCGGGTGAGCGTGTGAAGGATTGCGTCGATTGACCGAAGCCCCCGGTTTCATCTTCTATATCATCGCCTTTCTGCTGGTGATCGGCCCGCTGGTCTTCGTGCACGAGCTTGGCCATTACGCCGCCGGCCGCTGGTTCGGGATCAAGGCCGAAGTCTTCTCGATCGGCTTTGGACGCGAGATTGGCGGGATCACCGACAAGCGCGGCACGCGCTGGAAGTTCGGCTGGCTGCCCTTGGGCGGCTATGTTCGCTTCGCTGGCGACATGAACCCGGCGAGCCAGCCCAGCCCCGAATGGCTCTCGCTGCCCGCCGCCGAGCGCGCGCAGACCTTTCAGGCCAAGCCGCTGTGGCAGCGCGCGATCGTCGTCGCGGCGGGGCCGGTGACCAATTTTGTGGTGGCGATCCTGATCCTGGCGGCGTTCGCGCTCGCCTTTGGCGAGAACCGCACGCCGACCGTCGTGGCCGGCGTGGCGGCGGAAAGCGCCGCGGCGCAGGCCGGATTGCTCAAGGGTGACCGTATCACGGCGATCGACGGGCGCGGGATCGAGACGTTCAACGACCTGCGCCGCTACATCGTCATGCGGCCCGCCGAGACGGTCGAGCTGACCGTCGAGCGCGACGGCGCCGAGGTCGAGATGACCGCGCAGATCGGAGTGCGGGTCGAGAAGGACCGCTTCGGCAACGAATATAAGCTCGGCCAGCTCGGTGTGACGCCCGGCGAACCGGTGCAGGTCGAGATCGGGCTGCTCGGCGCGATCCCCGCTGGCCTGCGCATGACGGGCAACGTCATCCAGGGCACGGTCGACGGCCTCGGCCAGATCATCACCGGCCGCCGCTCGGTCGAGGAATTGGGCGGTCCGCTGCGAATCGCACAGGTGTCGGGCGAGCGGTTCGTGATGGGACCGACCGATTTCGCGTTCCTGATCGCGCTCATTTCGATAAATCTGGGGTTCATCAACCTCCTGCCAGTGCCGGTGCTGGATGGCGGCCATCTTCTGTTCTATGCGGTCGAGGCGGTGCGGCGTAAGCCGGTCGAACCGCAGGTGATGGAGTGGGCGTTCCGTGGCGGGATGGTCGCGATCCTGGCGCTGATGCTGCTGGTGACCTTCAACGATCTGGGCGCATTCGGCGTCTGGCGGAATCTGGCCGGGTTGATCGGCTGATGCGGTTGGGGCAGGGCGGTAACGCGGCCCGCGCTTCGGCCCGATTATTCTCAAATCCGACTTGGGGTGGGATGTGACTGCGATTAAGGTTTCCAAGATCGGCGTGCGCGCCACCGCCCTGCTGCTGACCGGCACGATGCTGTCCGGGCTGACCACCGTCGCCTATGCGCAGACCGCGGCGCCGGCCCAGCCTGCCGCCGCGCAAGCCGCGCCGGTGCCGCAGACTGCGCCCGCGCCGGCTGCGCCGGTCGCCCCGCTGACCTCGCGCACGATCCGCACGCTGCGCGTCGACGGCACGCAGCGGCTCGAGCCCGAGACGGTGCTGTCCTACACCCGGCTGCGCGTCGGCCAGGCCTACACCACCGAGACGCTCGATCAGGCGATTCGCGACGTGCTGGCGAGCGACCTGCTCGCCGACGTGACGATCGAGGGCGTCGAGAGCGGTGACATCGTCCTGCGCGTGCGCGAGAATCCGATCATCAACCGCGTGGTGCTGGAGGGCAACAAGCGCCTCAAGAGCGACAAGATCACCAAGGAGATCAAGCTCGCTCCGCGCCAGATGTTCACGCGCACCGCGGTCCGCGCCGACGTCGCGCGCATCGTCGAGCTGTATCGCCGGCAGGGCCGCTTCGCCGCCAATGTCGAACCGAAGATGGTCAGCCTCGACCAGAACCGCGTCGACGTGATCTTCGAGATCCGCGAGGGTGCGAAGTCCAAGGTCCGCCAGATCAACATCATCGGCAACGAGCAGTTCAAGGACGGCGAGCTGCGCGGCGAGATGGCGACCAAGCAGGCGCGCCTGACCAGCATCTTCAGCTCGAACACCAGCTATGACCAAGATCGCCTGGCCTATGACCAGCAGAAGCTGCGCCAATTCTATCTGACTCAGGGCTATGCCGATTTCCGCGTCGTCTCCGCGGTCGCCGAGCTGACCCCGGACAAGCGCGATTTCATCATCACCTATGTGGTCGAGGAAGGCCCGCGCTACAAATTCGGCGCGGTCAGCGTCGACAGCGCGATCCGCGACTTCGACGACAAGCAGCTCGCCTCCAGCCTCTCGATCAAGGAAGGCGACTGGTACGACGCGAAGAAGGTCGAGGACACGGTCGACGGACTGCAGGAAGCGGCCGGCATGCTCGGCTACGCCTTTGCCGACGTGCGGCCCGAATTCCAGCGCGACCGCGAGAAGTTGACGATGACGCTCAACTTCAACATCGCCGAGGCGCGCCGCACCTATGTCGAGCGGATCGACATCACCGGCAACACCCAGACGCAGGACAAGGTGATCCGGCGCGAGATGCGCATTGCCGAAGGCGACGCGTTCAACACCTTCCTGGTCAAGCGTTCGCAGGACCGCATCAACTCGCTCGGCTATTTCGGCGAGAAGTTCGAGATCGAGCAGAAGGAAGGCTCGGCGCCCGATCGCGTCGTGCTGACCGCCAATGTCGAGGAGAAGTCGACCGGCGAGCTGACGCTGTCGGCCGGTTTCTCGAGCCTCGAACGCTTCATCTTCCAGGGCTCGATCCGCCAGCGCAACTTCCGCGGCCGCGGTCAGGACCTGCGCCTGTCGGCCGATTATTCGAGCTATTCCAAGTCGCTCGAACTCGGTTTCACCGAGCCGTATCTGTTCGACCAGAATATCGCGCTGGGCGGCACGCTGTTCCGCCGCGACTATAATTCGTTCAACTATTTGGGCAGCGATCGTCGCACGACCTATGAGCAGGTATCGACCGGCGGCCAGCTCGTCGCGGGCGTGCCGCTGACCGAATATTGGACCGCGTCGGCGCGCTATTCGCTGGTCTATGACCAGGTCGGCCTCGACGAGAGCACCTTCTTCCGCAACGGCCAGTGCGACCCGCTGCTCGCCGGCCGCTATCTGTGCGAGGCGCTCGGCAACCGCTGGACGTCGAGCCTCGGCCTGTCGCTGATCTATGACAGCCTCAACAGCCGCCAGCGCCCGACCGCGGGCCAGCGGCTGGTGCTCGGCGGCGATTTCGCAGGGCTCGGCGGCGATGTGCGCTATCTGCGCGGCCGCTTCGACGCCGACAAATATTGGAATGTCGGCAGCGGCTTCATTTTCTCGGTCGGCCTCGAGGGCGGCTATATCCACAGCCTGGAAGCGGGCACCGCGACGATCGATCCGGTGCGGATCACCGACCGCTTCTTCCTCGGTGAGCCGCAGTTCCGCGGCTTCGACATCCGCGGCGTCGGCCCGCGCATCCAGCGCATCGGCTTCACCGGCACCGCGGCGGCGGGCAACCAGCTGCTGATCACCGACAAGGATCAGATCTTCGACGATGCGATCGGTGGCCGGGCTTATTATCTCGGCAAGCTCGAGCTCGAAATCCCGCTCGGCGCCGGCGCGCGCGAGATGGGCATCCGTCCGTCGATCTTCGTGATGGCGGGCGCCAACTGGGGCGTGCGCCGTCCGGGCCTGACCGCCAGCTTCACCCAGGCGCGCAGCAGCAGCGGCACATTGCTGTTCAACGCCGACGGTTCGCCGACGCTGCTGCCGCTGCAAACGCCGCAGTTCGACGCTCAGGGCCGCGCGCTCTTCGTCGTGCCCGACACCGACACCGTCGCGCCGGGCGCGGTCACGACCTGCACGATCGGCTATTCGGCGACCGGCGGCGGGGCGTGCTCGGGCACCTCGGTCAACTCGGTCTACAACACCACCACCGATCCGTTCATCGAGCAGTTCCTGGGCAACTCGCCGCGGCCGCGCATTTCCGCGGGCATCGGCGTCAACTGGAACTCGCCGTTCGGGCCGCTGCGCCTCGATCTCGCTTACGCCATTCTCAAGCAGAAAGGCGATGACGACAAACTCTTCAGCTTCAACGTAGGGACGTCCTTCTAATGCGTAACACCAAGACCCTTCTCGCCGCGCTCGCGGTTGCGGGCGCCACCTTCGGCGCCGGCGCAGCCGCCGCGCAGGCGCTCGCCGACGCCAAGGTGGCGGTCGTCGATGTCGATCGGATCATGAGCCAGTGCACCGCGTGCGTCGCGGCCAATGGCCAGCTCCAGCAGCAGCGCACCGCGTTGCAGACCTTCGCGCAGCAGCAGGGCCAGCCGCTTCAGGGCGAGCAGACCTCGCTCGAGGCCGCGGTCAAGGCTGCTGCCGGCAAGCCCGATGCGGCGCTGTCGACTCGTATCCAGGCGTTCCAGACGCGCGCGCAGAACGCGCAGCGCGCGGTGTCGGAGCGTGAGCAGACGTTCCAGCGCAACGTCCAGTTCGTGCAGCAGCAGATCGCCCAGAAGATGGTGCCGGTGGTGCAGCAGATCGCGCAGCAGCGCGGCGCCAGCGTCGCGATCGCGCGTGAGAGCCTGCTGTTCTCGGCGACCTCGGTCGACATCACCGATGCGGTGCTCGCCACGCTCAACCAGCAGCTGCCCAGCGTCAGCGTGACCGCGCCGCCGCCGGCCCAGCCGACCGCACCGGCGCCCGCGCCCGCTCAGCCGGCGCCCACGGGCCGCTGATGAGCGACGTGGCGGAAGCGGGCACTGACATCGGCCAGCTCGATATCGTGCGGGTGATGGCGGCGCTTCCGCACCGCTACCCGATGCTGCTGGTCGATCGCGTCGAGAGTCTGGTCCCCGACCAGCGCATCGTCGCGATCAAGGCGGTGTCGATGAACGAGGAATTCTTCCAGGGGCATTTCCCGGGAAGGCCGATCATGCCCGGCGTGCTCCAGGTGGAGGCGCTGGCGCAGGCGGCGGGCGTGCTCGCAGTCGAGAGCCTCGGCCTCGCGGGATCGGGCAAGCTCGTCTATTTCATGTCGATCGACGGCGTGAAGTTCCGCAAGCCGGTCGAGCCGGGCGTCCTGCTGCGGCTCGAGGTCGAGTTCGTGCAGAAGCGGTCACGCATCTGCAAGTTCGCGGGCAAGGCGTATCTCGGCGACGAGCTCGCGACCGAATGCGAATTCACCGCGATGATCGCGGACCCGCCTTCGGCCTGAAGGCGCGCGCGTCACGAAATCATGGGCCACCCGCCGGATGCCGGCGGCGTGGCCCATTTTCGTTCGGGCACTGGCAAATGATGCAAAGCGGTGTAGTGTCATTCTAACACAGTTGGGAGGATGGCATGCGTGTGTTGCTCGCCGTGATGGTCGCGATGGCTCAGCCGGCCCTGGCTGGACCGGCCACGACGCCGGCCCGGGCGGCGGATAGCCTGCTCGCCGCCGACCGCGCCTTTTCCGACGCCAGCGCGAAAACCGATGCGGTCGTCGGGATCTCCGCCATGTTCGCGCAGGACGTGGCGATGCCGCGCCCCGACGCGACCTTCACGCGCAGCAAGGCCGAGGCGGTGGACGCGCTCAGGGCCAATCCGGTCAACCGGACCGCGCGTGCCGAATGGCGCCCGATTCGGGTGGGGATCTCCGCCGACGGAATGCAGGGCTTCACCATGGGCTTCATGACGCTGCACGACCGCGCCGCGCCCGTGCGCCGCGCCAAATATCTGGCCTATTGGCGCAAGGATGCCGCGGGGTGGCGGGTGGTTTCGTACAAGCGGCAGGCGCAGGAAAGCGAGGCCGCTGCCGCGATGCTGCCGCCGGTTCTCCCGGCGAAGGCCGTGCGGGTGTCGGACCCGGCGGCGCGCGCGGCGCACCGCAAGAGCATCGACGCGGCCGAACGCGGCTTTTCCGACGAGGCGCAGGTGATCGGGCTCGGCCCCGCTTTCTGCAAGCATGGCCGGGCCGACGCCACGAACCTCGGCGCGCCGCGCTCTGGCATGCTGATCGGCCTCGACAAGATCTGCGGCACGATCGGCGGCCCGCCGCCCAGCCCGGTGACGTGGGCGCCCGATGCGGTCGAAGTCGCGTCGAGCGGCGACATGGGCGTCACCTGGGGCATGATCCGGCAGAACGGGCCGGTGGCGGAAGGGCGTCCCGCCGCCGTGCCCTATACGACGGTGTGGGTGCGCGGCGGTCCCGGTGAGCCGTGGAAATATATCGCCGAGTGATTGGCCGGCCCGAGGTTGCGCCGCCGGCGCGTCTCTGCTAGGCGCGCGCCCTCTTGCTGCCGGTCGGAAACCGGCGGCCTTTCAAGGAATTTGTCCCGTGAAGAAAGACACGCACCCCGACTATCACATGATCAAGGTGCAGATGACCGACGGCACCGTGTACGAAACCCGCTCCACCTGGGGCAAGGAAGGCGACACGATGCAGCTGGAAATCGACCCGCTGGCGCATCCTGCCTGGACCGGCGGCCGCGGCCAGATGCTCGACACGGGCGGCCAGGTTGCGCGCTTCAACAAGCGTTTCGGCGGGCTCTCGCTCTCCAAGAAGTGAGAAGGCGCGGCGCGTCGTTAACGCGCCGTTAGCCATCGTAGCATAGGCTTGCCCGATGATCTCACCGGGCAAGCGCTCCTTCGCAGCAGAATTCGAACCCGCGGTGCTGGGCCGGCGACGCAGTCCGCGCGCGCCGGTCTCACTCGATGCGCGCGTCGGGCGCGGCGGACTCGACCGTGCGCTGTGCAAGGTTACCGACCTGTCGCTCGGCGGCGCGCGGATCGAGATGTTCTCCGAACTGCGCAAGGACAGCATGATCTGGCTGACGCTGCCGGTCGTGGGCCATTGGGCCGCGCGAGTGGTGTGGTCCAGCGACTTCGAGGCGGGCCTCGAGTTCCAGATTCCTCTGGCCGAAGACGAATTCGACCGGCTCGTCGCAGCCTGACACCGCGCCCGTTGCGCCGATCCCGTTAACCCTACATGCTCCGTCCGGGGCAAGCAGGGAGGGCCGATGCGCTACCGCATCATCGCCATGACGGTCATGACATTGCCGATGGCGTCGCAAGCGCAGCAGACCGGCGCGCTGCTCGCGCCGCAGCGGCATTCGGCAGCGCTGGATGGTCTGACCGCAACGGCGTACCCGCATTCGACCCACCATCGCGACTATCGTGTCGCGCCGTCAGCCTATGCCGACCGCTCCGCGCACACGCGCGCGTTGAGCGAGATGAACGCGATCAACATGCGCCGTCCGCGCGTGTTTCGCTTCCGCCCGGTGATGGCGCTGACCATCGACGCGGCGGACGTGGATGGCCCTGTCCGGATGAGCGGCATTGCACCCAATCTGATCGGGATGAAGCCGCGGCGCTGAGCGATGGCGGAGAGGGTGGGATTCGAACCCACGGTGAGCTTGCACCCACGGCGGTTTTCAAGACCGCTGCCTTAAACCACTCGGCCACCTCTCCGTTGGACACGCGCTTTGGGCGTTCGGCGGCTTTTCCGCAAGTGGGGGCGCAAGGGGGATTCACCTTGGCGCGGGGCTGTGCCACAGTGCGGGAATGCGGGATTTTTCGGGCCTTGTACGGCGTATCATCATGGTCGGAACTGCGGCGGCGGGCGCGATGCTCGCCGGGGTTCCGGCTTCGGCTCAGGACGAAAGCGGGTTTCGGGCCTATCTCGACGGACCGCTGCGGCAGCAGGCGCTGCGCGAGGGCGTGAGCGCGCGCACGCTCGATCGCGTGCTGCCGACGCTGACCTATAACCAGCGCGTGGTCGATCTCGACCGCGACCAGCCGGGCGGGCCGCCGACCGCGACCGCCTCGATCCCCAGTTTCGCGCCCTACAAGGCCAAGCATGTCGATGCCGCGCGGATCAGCCGTGGGCGGACCACCTATCAGCGGTTGCGGCCGTTGCTCGCGCGGGTCGAGCGCGAGACCGGCGTGCCCGAATCGGTGATGGTCGCCATTTTTGGCCACGAGACCAATTACGGCAGCTACACCGGCAATTTCGACCTGCCGCGCAGCCTGGCGACGCTCGCCTATGAGGGCCGCCGCCGCGAGCTGTTCGCCGGCGAGTTCATCGCGACGATGAAGATGGTCGACCGCGGCGTGCCGCGCGAGCGGCTGCTTGGCAGCTGGGCGGGGGCGTTCGGCTATCCGCAGTTCCTGCCCTCGGTCTATCTGCGCCTCGCGCGCGACGGTGACGGCGACGGGATCGCCAATATCTGGTCGAATGAGGCGGACACGCTCGCCTCGATCGCCAATTATTTCGTCAATGCCGGGTGGCGGGCGGGGCAGCCTTGGGGCTTTGCGGTCAGCGTGCCCGCCGGATTCGACCGCGCCGCGGTGCGCAGCCGCACCACCTCGCCACGCTGCCCGCGCGTGTTCGACCGGCATTCGCGCTGGAAGACGATGGCCGAGTGGCGCGCGCTCGGGATCGTGCCGCAAAAGGGCGTATGGCCCGGCGGCGACGTCATGGCGACGTTGCTCGAACCCGATGGACCGGGCAAGACCGCGTACCTGCTCACGGGCAATTACCGCGTGATTCTCGATTATAATTGCTCGAACTTCTATGCGCTTTCGGTGGGGCTGCTGGCGGATGAGATTGAAAACTAGGCTGATCGCGGGGGGCGTGGGGATCGCCCTTTGCGGTGCATGGTCTGCTCAGGCGTCGGCACAGGCCGGGGCCAGCTATGCGCCGCCGCAGGCGGAAGGCGGTCCGCCGCCATCGGAGGGGCCGCAGGGATCGTCGCAGCGCAAGCCCGGCGAGGAGCGCTACGACCGCGTCGGCTATGCCGGTTATGCCGGTGAAGGCGCGGGCGTGTTCGCGACGAGCGACCTGCTCCCGGCGGGCAGCCATGCCGAGGTGACGGCGCTCGACACGGGCCGGACCATCATCGTGGCGATCCGCGGCGGCGGCAGCGGCCTCATCGACCTATCGGGCGCGGCCGCGAAGCAACTGGGGGTCACCGGCAATCCGGCGGTGCGCGTGCGCCGCGTGACCGCATCGGCGCAGGACGCCGCCCAGCTGGCGGCGGGCGAACCCGCGCCGTTGCGTGCCGATGCGCCGCAAGTCCTGCTCGTCGGGCTGCGGCGGCAGTTGAAGGACGCCGATACGCCGAAGCCGCAGAGCGCAGCGGTGCGCCGCCCGGCGCGCCCGGCCGCCGCAACGCCGGTTAAGCAACCCAAGCCAGCGCCTGCGCCGGCATCGCGTGCGACCAGGGGCCTGTTCGTCCAGGTCGCCGCGCTCTCCAACGTGCAGCGCGCCCGCGCGCTCGCCGATCAGCTCGGCGGCGTGGTGCGCAGCGCGGGCAATGTGCATCGCGTGCAGACCGGCCCCTATCCCAATGCCGCCGCCGCGCAACGCGCGCGTGCGGATGCCGCCCGGCGCGGCTATGGCGATGCACGAGTCGTTTCAGTACCCTGAGTTTCCAGCGTTCGAGTCCAGAGATCCATGAAGAACATCCTGCTTTCCGCCGCCGCGCTTGCCGTCACTATCGCGCCGACCGCCGCCCAGACGCCGCCGTTCGAAACCGTGGCGCCGGTCGCCTATATGGAGGACCTGTCCTCCAGCGCGGTGCTCTATGCCAAGGACGCCGACCGCCGCATGCCGCCGGCGTCGATGGCCAAGATGATGACCGCCTATGTCGCGTTCGATCTGATCAAGCAGGGCAAGCTCAAGCTCGACCAGCAAGTCGATGTGCGCCCCGAGACATGGCAGAAATGGCATGGTCCATCAGCGGGTTCGACGATGTTCCTGTCGCCGGGTCAGAAGGTCAGCGTCGAAAATCTGCTCAATGGCGTGATCGTCGTATCGGGCAACGACGCCTGCGTCGTGCTGGCTGAGGCGGTGGCCGGGACCGAGGAAGCGTTCGTCAATCTGATGAACCAGAAGGCGAAGGAGCTGGGCCTCAGCAACAGCCAGTTCGGCACGTCGAACGGCTGGCCGGATGCGGGCCGCACCTATGTCACCGCGCGCGACCTCGCCAAGCTCGCCAAGGCGACGATCAGCAACCACCCGGACCTCTACAAGCGCTTCTATTCGCGCGAGAGCTTCACCTTCGGCACGACGATGGGTGGTCAGCCGATCACCCAGGCCAATCGCGACCCGCTGCTCGGCCGCGTCAAGGGCGCCGACGGGCTCAAGACCGGCCACACCGACGAGGCCGGCTATGGCTTTACCGGGTCGGCCGAGCAGAATGGCCGGCGGCTGGTGATGGTCGTGGCCGGGCTGACCAGCTTCAACGGCCGCATCGAAGAATCGGTGAAGTTCATGGACTGGGGCTTCCGCGCCTGGTCGTCGCAAACGGTCGTTACCAAGGGCCGCAAGGTCGACAGCGCGCAGGTGCAGCTGGGCGGCGAATCCGAAGTCGGGCTGGTGGCGCCGCGCGATCTCGCCATCGCGGTGCCCGCCGGGACCTCGCCGCAGCTGCGCGGCACGGTGGTTTATGACGGCCCGGTCAAGGCGCCGATCAAGGCCGGTCAGCATATCGCCGACCTCGTCATCACCGCGCCGGGCATGCCCGAGCAGCGGCTGCCGCTGGTGGCCGAGGCCGATGTCGCCGAAGCGGGCTTTTTCGGCCGCGCCTGGGTCGGCCTGATGTCGCTGTTCGCATGAGCGGCCGCTTCCTCAGCCTTGAGGGCGGGGAAGGGGTCGGCAAATCGACTCAGGTCAAACGGCTGGCCGCGGCGCTCGAAGCGCGCGGGCTGCATGTCGTGCTGACCCGCGAGCCGGGCGGGACCGAGGGCGCGGAGGGCGTGCGCAGCCTGCTGATGCAGGGCGATGTCGCCCGCTGGAGCGCGCATGCCGAGACGCTGCTTTTCGCCGCCGCGCGCGCCGATCATGTCGAAAAGCTGATCCGCCCCGCGGTCGACGCCGGCAGCTGGGTGCTCTGCGACCGCTATATCGATTCGACGCGGGCCTATCAGGGTGCACAGGATATCGACGACGCCGCGATCCTGGCGCTGCACGGCTTCGGCTCGAAGGGGTTGCTGCCCGACCGGACACTGGTGCTCGACCTGCCCGATGGCGAGGGTCATGCGCGCTCGCTGGAGCGTGACGGCGGCGCAGCGGACCGGTTCGGCGCGCGCGGGCCGGACTTTCATCAGGCGGTCGCCGCGCAATTCCGCCGCATCGCCGCCGCCGAGCCGGACCGCGTTCGCCTGATCGATGCCGCGGGCGCCGTGGATGACGTCACGACGTCACTTCTGGATGCGCTGACCGACTTGCTGCCATGACGTCACTTGCCGGCAATGCCGCGGCAAAGGCCGCGTTCCGCGCCGCCATGTCGGGCGCACAGCTGCATCACGCCTGGCTGTTCGCCGGGCCGGAGGGCGTCGGCAAGGCGAGCTTCGCGCGCGCTGCGGCAATGCGGATGCTGGCCGAAGGCGCGGGTGCGAGTGATCTGCCCGGCGATTTCGACGTGCTCGAGGCGCATCACACGCGGCGCATGATCGAGGCCGGGGCGCACCCGGATTATCGCGTATTGGAACGGCTGCCCAAGGACCCGGCCAAGCCCGACGAGAATCTCGCGCGATCGATCCCGATCGGCCAGGTGCGCGGGCTGGGACCGATGTTCGCGACCAAGCCGAGCATGTCGAGCCGGCGCGTGGTGGTGATCGATTCGATCGACGATGTCGAACGCCCCGGCGCGGCCAATGCACTGCTCAAGAATCTCGAGGAGCCGCCCGAGGGCACGATCTTCCTGCTGGTCAGCCACTCGCCGGGCCGGCTGCTGCCGACGATCCGTTCGCGCTGCCGCCTGCTGCGCTTCGATCCGCTGAGCGATGCCGAGGTTGCCGGCGTGCTGCGCGCCGAACTGCCCGAGGCGAGCGCGGCCGAAATCGACGCGCTGGTCCGCGCGGGCGGCGGGTCGCCGGGCAAGGCGCTGGGCTTTGCCGGGCTCGATCTCGCCACGCTCGACGGCGAGATGGCGGCGATCGCTGCGCGCGGTGACGCCGACAATGCGATCCGCTCGCGCCTCGCCAGGACATTGGGCGCCAAGGCGGCGCAGCCGCGCTACGAGGCGTTTCTGGCGCGCGTGCCGGCCTTCATCGCGGCGGAGGCGCGCAATCGGCATGGACGAGCGCTTGCCGATGCGCTGGAGGCATATGACACCGCCGCGCATCTCGGCCCGCTCGCGCTGGCCCAATCGCTCGATGCGCAGGCGACGGTGTTCGAGATGGGCGGGATTCTCGCCCGGCTGGCGACGCGCTAGCGCTTCAATCTGACTTCGGCTTGCTCTAGAGCCGCCGCATGGCCGAACCCTATTACATCACCACCGCGATTCATTATCCCAACGGCAAGCCGCATATCGGCCACGCCTATGAGATGATCGCCGCCGACGCGATCGCGCGCTTCCAGCGTCAGCAGGGCCGCGACGTGCGTTTCATGACCGGCACCGACGAGCATGGCCTCAAGATGGCGCAGACGGCGCGCGCGCGCGACCTGACCGCGCGCCAGCTCGCCGATGAAATGTCAGCCTATTTCAGTGAAATGGCTGATGATCTGAATATTTCCTATGATCGATTTATTCGGACCAGCGATGTCGATCACTATGCCGCCAGCCAGGCGATCTGGCAGGCGATGGCGGCCAAGGGCGACCTGTATCTCGACCGCTATGAAGGCTGGTATTCGGTTCGCGACGAGGCGTTTTACGAGGAAAAGGAGCTGAGCGAAGGGGAAGGGGGCGTCAAGCTCTCGCCGCACGGCACCCCGGTCGAGTGGACAGCGGAGGAGACCTGGTTCTTCAAGCTCTCCAACTATCAGCAGCCTTTGCTCGAACTCTATGAATCGCAACCCGATTTCATCCGGCCCGAGCGCGCACGCAACGAGATCGTCAAGTTCGTCGAGGGCGGGCTGGTGGATCTGTCGGTGTCGCGGACCAGCTTCGACTGGGGCGTGCCGGTTCCGGGTTCGCCGGGGCACGTCATGTATGTGTGGGTCGATGCGCTGACCAACTATCTGACCGGCATCGGCTATTTCGACGAGGACAGCGAGCTCAAGCGCTACTGGCCGGCCGACCTGCACCTGATCGGCAAGGACATCACGCGATTCCACGCCGTCTATTGGCCCGCTTTCCTGATGTCTGCCGACATCGCGCTGCCGAAACAGGTGTTCGGGCACGGCTTCATCCTCAACCGCGGCGAGAAGATGTCGAAATCGACCGGCAACGTCGCCGATCCGATGGAGCTGGCGCGGCTCTATGGCGTCGATTCGCTGCGCTATTTCCTGTTGCGCGAGGTCAATTTCGGCAGCGACGGCAGCTTCAGCGACGAGGCGATCGTGACGCGCGCCAATGCCGATCTCGCGAACAGCTTCGGCAATCTCGCGCAGCGGACGCTCGCGTTCATTGCAAAGAACCTCGACGGCGTGCTGCCGGAAGCGGGACGCAGCGATCCGGCCGATGCCGAGTTGCTCGCGACGGTGGACGGCGCCTGCCGCGAGTTTCGTGACTCGTTCGCGACGCTGGCGCTCAGCCAGGGCGTCGAGGCGTGGATGCGCGCGGTGTTCGCGTGCAACCAATATATCGACGTGCAGGCGCCTTGGGCGCTGCGCAAGACCGATCCCGATCGCATGCACGCGGTGCTCGGCACCCTGGTCCGCGCGATCCGCGATCTGGCGATCTGCATCTGGCCGGTGATCCCCGAATCCGCTGAGAAGCTGCTGGCGCAGATCGATGCGAAACCCGCGGATTCGCTGGGGTCGGACTGGTATGACGTCAAGGCGTCGTCAGGCTTCCGGCTGGCCCCGCCGACCGGCGTGTTCCCGCGGCTTGACCTCAAGGAAGCCGCCGCGTGAGGCTCGCCGACAGCCATTGCCACTTGAATTACAAGGGACTGGGCGAGCAACAGCCCGAAGTGCTGGCGCGCGCGCGGGAGAGTGGCGTGGTGGCGATGCTCAACATCGCAACGCGCGAGCGTGAGTGGGACGAGGTGCTCGCCACCGCCGAGCGTGAGCCGGATGTGTGGGCGACGGTCGGCATCCACCCGCACGAGGCCGACGAGCATCCGCATATCGACACCTCAAAGCTGGTCGCCCGCGCCGCGCATCCCCGTGTCGTGGGGATCGGCGAGACCGGGCTCGATTATTATTACGATCATAGCGACCGCGCGCAGCAGCAGGCGAGCTTCCGCAGCCACATCGCCGCATCACGCGAGACCGGGCTGCCGCTGATCGTGCACACGCGCGATGCCGAGGACGATACCGCGTCGATCCTCGCCGACGAGATGGGGCAGGGCGCCTATCCCGGCGTGATCCACTGTTTCACTGCTAGCGGCGCGTTCGCCGACAAGGCATTGGATCTGGGCTTCTACATCTCGATCTCGGGTATCGTGACGTTCAAGAATGCGCGCGAGCTTCAGGAAACCGCGGCGCGGCTGCCGCTCGATCGGCTCCTGATCGAGACCGACGCGCCGTTCCTGGCGCCGGTACCGCATCGCGGCAAGACCGGCGAACCGGCCTTCGTCGCCGACACCTGCCGCTTCCTCGCGCAGTTGCGCGGGCAGGACGCTGAGGAGCTGGCGGAAGTGACGCGCGCCAATTTCCACACGCTGTTCGCCAAAACATTGGGATGAAAGTCCGCATTCTCGGTTCGGGTACTTCCTCCGGCGTGCCGCGCATCGGCAACGACTGGGGTGATTGCGACCCGGCTGAGCCGCGCAACCGCCGTAGCCGGGCCTCGATCCTGGTCGAGAGCGACACGACGCGCATTCTGGTCGATACCAGCCCCGATATGCGCGAGCAGCTGCTGGCGGCCAATGTGTCCGACGTCGATGCCGTGATCTGGACGCACGATCACGCCGATCATACCCACGGCATCGATGACCTGCGCCAGCTGATGCATGCGCGCCGCGCGCCGGTGCGCGGCATCGCGCCCGATGTCACGGCCGAAGGGCTGACGACGCGCTTCCGCTATGTCTTTTCGGGCGGCGGGCCGTATCGCGCGACCGCGACGATGGAACCGTTGGTGGACGGCATGATCGTCGGCGACATCGTGATCCGCACCGCGACCCAGCCGCATGGCGGGATCACTTCGGCTGGCCTTCGCTTCGAACAAAATGGAAAATCAGTTGGATATGCAACTGATTTTAATGAATTTACAAGCGATATGCGGCAACTTTATACCGGCGTCGATCTGTGGGTCGCCGACGCGCTGCGCCGCCATCCGCATCCGACTCACCCGCATCTCGCGCAAACGCTGCAATGGGGCGCGGAGTGCGGTGTCGGGCGGATGGTGCTCATTCATATGGACACCAGCATGGACTATATGACGCTGCGGGCCGAATTGTCCGAGCGGGTCGAACCGGGGTTCGACGGGATGGAGATCGTCATTTGAGCGAGATGCAGGTCGTTCAGCTGGTTTCGCTGGTCGGTTTCCTCGTGCTGATCCTGGCCTCGCTCGGCGCGCGGCGCTTGCGGCTGGGATTCCTGCTCAAGACCGTGATCGGCTGGGCGGCGATCGGCTTCTTCATCTGGGCGGTGGTGATCAACAAGGACCGCATCGCCGATCAGTTCGACCGGCTCGGCGCGAGCATCGGCATCAGCGAGCCGGCGCAGGTCGCCCAAGGCGAAACCGTCCGTATCCGCCTGTCGCCGGACGGTCATTTCTGGGCGCGCGCGGCGATCAACGGCGTCGAGCGCCGCATGCTGATCGACAGCGGCGCGACGGTCAGCGCGATCAGCGAGGCTACGGCGCGCGCGGCGGACATCGATTTCGAGAATGGCGCCGCGGTAAAGGTATCGACCGCCAACGGCACGGTCGATGCGAGACGCGCGCAGGTGCGCCGGATCGATGTCGGGCCGCTCGGCACCGAGGATCTCACCGTGTTCGTCGCGTCGAACTTCGGCGATCTCGACGTGCTGGGGATGAACTTCCTGTCACGGCTCAAATCCTGGCGGGTGGAAGGGAACGTCCTGATCCTCGAACCGCAACCCCAGACCAGCAAAAGCAAAGCGTGATTTAACATAATGTATATTATCGGACTTACGGCATGAGCGATCGGGAGGACTCCCCCGCGGCGACCACGCCGCAAATCCAGTCCCCCGGCATCGAGCGGCTGATGGCGATCATGGCGCGGCTGCGCGATCCGGTCAGCGGCTGCGAATGGGACAGCGTCCAGACCTTCGCGACGATCGCGCCCTATACGATCGAGGAAGCCTATGAGGTCGCCGACGCGATCCAGCGCGGCGATCTCGACGATCTCAAGGACGAGCTCGGCGACCTGCTGCTCCAGGTCATCTTCCACAGCCGCATGGCCGAGGAAGCCGGCCATTTCGCGCTCGCCGATGTGATCGCCGCGATCAGCGACAAGATGGAACGGCGCCACCCGCACATCTTTCGCGGCGCCGAGCAAGGCGGCCATCACCTGTGGGAACAAATCAAGGCCGAAGAGCGGGGGAGCAAGGGGAGAGCGGGCGCGCTGGATGGCGTGGCGACCGGCCTCCCCGCCCTGCTCCGCGCCGAAAAGCTGCAGAAACGTGCCGCGCGCACCGGCTTCGACTGGCCCGACCCGTCCGGCGCCCGCGCCAAGATCGACGAGGAACTCGCCGAGGTCGAAACCGCCGACGATGCGACGCGCGAGGAAGAGATTGGCGACCTGCTGTTCGCGATGGTGAACTGGTCGCGCAAGCTCGGCATCGATCCGGAAGCCGCGTTACGCGCCGCCAATGCCAAGTTCGAGAAACGCTTCCGCGCGATGGAAGCCGTCGCGGGCGACACCTTTGCGACGCTGGATCTCGATGCCCAGGAAGCGCTGTGGCAGCAGGTCAAACGCGCCGGCGGCTGAGGCGTCAGGCGTCGGCCGTAGCCGGCTCGACCTTCATCAATGTCTGCCCGTCATATTTCTCGGATTCAGGCAGGAACAGCGAACTGATGCGGAATTCGCGCTCGGTGATCGCTAGTCCTTTGAGGCCGTCGAGCTTGTAGGTGCCGAACTTTTCCTCGCGCGGCACGATGAAATCGCGCGAGACCACCGCCGCGTCCATGTAAAGCGCGCCGCCGCGCATGTAGAGAATGTGCGGCGCCAGCACCATGCGCGTGCGGTTATAGACGGCGCTGACACAGCGCTGCCGCACGATCCCCTCCAGGACGATCGGCGTGGGATTGGTTGCCGTGTCGCCCGCGATTTCGTCACTCATGATAGCAATGTGGCAATTATGCCGCATTGCAGCAAGAGGTGATGCGCCAGAACCTGCATAAAAATCGGACAAGTGGCGCGAACGCCCAGATTTTCGGCAGCATCATTTCTTGTGCCACGGCATCTGGAGCAGCCACGGCTTGGGCCGCCCGCTCGGTCTTGGCGTGCCGTCGAGTCGCTGCGCCCGGACGATTCGCACAGGCTTGAGGATCATCTGCCCGCGCATCACCCCGCGCCCGCCGCCGGTCGGCATGGCGAGGATGCGGCGGACGACGTCCATCCCGCCGATCACCTTGCCGAAGGCGGCGAAGCCGGGATTGCCGGGACGCGCGTCGAGGCCCGGATTGTCGCCGACCATGATCGAGAAATTACCGGCGCCCGAATGCGGATCGAGCCCGTGCGCCATCGAGATCGTGCCGTCGAGATGCCGGATTCCCGTTCGGCTGGTGGGTTCGAGCGGCACCGAGGGCAGGATGCGGCGCGCATCGGTGCCGATCCCGCCCTGCACCAGCCCGGTGCGCGGATCGGTGCGCCGTCGCGACGAACGATAGAACTCCGTCCCTTCAAACCGTCCGTCATCGATATAATAGAGGAAGTTGGCGACGGTCTTCGGCGCGCGGCGGGCGTCGAGCGCCAGCGTGATATTGCCGGCGGAGGTGACCAGCCGCACCCGCACGCTGGCCGGTTCGGGCGCCGGCTCGGGCGGCGCGGCGGCGGTCAGCAGGATCGCGGGAACGAGTAAAAAAGCGGGTCGAACCAACATCATGTACCGCGGGTCTCGAACCTTTCATGATCCTTGGGCGCCATCCGCACCTCGTAAATGGCGCGGCCGTCCTCGACGCTGTGCTCGATCACCTCGCCATGCTGGTGCAGCCACGCCGCACCCGCGCCGTCGCTGGGATCGAGCTCGATACGGTAGCGGCGATGCCCCTGGGTCAATTGGGCCGCGACCTGCTCGATCAGCTCGGCCACCCCTTCCCCGCTCAGCGCCGACACCGCTACCACATCGTCGCGCTTGCCGGCCTCGGCCAGCACCGCCTCTCGCGCCTCGCCATCAAGCAGGTCGAGCTTGTTCCATGCCTCGAACCGCGGCGTCGCGGGATCGACGCCGATCTCCTTGAGCACGGTCTCGACATCGTCCTTCTGCGCGATCGTGTCGGGATGGGCGATGTCGCGGACATGGATGAGGATGTCGGCCGACACCACTTCCTCGAGCGTCGCCTTGAACGCCGCCACCAGCTGAGTCGGCAGCTCCGAGACGAAGCCCACCGTGTCGGACAGGATCGCCTTGTCGATGCCCGTCAGCGAGATCTGCCGCAACGTCGGGTCCAGCGTGGCGAACAGCAGATTCTCCGCCATGACGTCAGCGCCGGTCACGCGATTGAAAAGCGTGGATTTTCCGGCGTTGGTATAGCCGACCAGCGCGATCACCGGCCACGGTGCGCGCTGGCGCCGCTCGCGGTGCAGCCCGCGCGTGCGGCTGACCGAATCGAGCTCGCGCTTCAACCGCGCCATGCGGTCGCGGATCAGCCGGCGGTCGGCCTCGATCTGCGTCTCGCCCGGACCCCCGAGAAAGCCGAAGCCGCCGCGCTGGCGTTCGAGGTGAGTCCAGCTGCGCACGAGCCGGCCCGCCTGATAGTCGAGATGCGCCAGCTCGACCTGCAAGCGGCCCTCGGCCGTGCGCGCGCGCTCGCCGAAGATTTCGAGGATCAGACCCGTGCGGTCGATCACCTTGCAGCCGAGCCCGGTTTCGAGGTTGCGCTGCTGAACCGGGGTCAGCGCGGCGTCGAACACCGCGAGGCTCAGTTCGCGCGCGGCCACCGTCTCGGCCAGCACCTCGACCTGCCCCGATCCGATCAGCGTGCCCGGCTTGGGCGCACGGATGCGCAGCGCCACGCGCTCGACTACCTCGATCCCGATGGCGAGCGCGAGCCCGGCGGTTTCCTCCAGCCGCGCGTCGGAATCGCGGCTGGAACCGCCCATGTCGGGATAAATGACGACCGCCTTGGCGCCCCGCGTGAACTCGTCGGGATCGCGGTCGAAACCAGTACTCATAAACCTACTTTCAGGCGTCCTCGCCGTGATCGGTCAGGTCGAGCGGATGCGCCGGCTGGATGGTCGAGACCGCGTGCTTGTAGACCAGCTGGTACACGCCGTCGCGCTGGAGCAGCATGCAGAACAGGTCGAACGCCGCGATCCCGCCCTGCAACATCACGCCATTGACCAGGAACATGGTGACATTTTCCTGCTGGCGCTTGACCGCACTCAGGAAAATCTCCTGCAAGACCGGGTTCTTGGACGCCGCTTCCGGCACCGCGTCGACGATCGACGCGACATCGACCGAACCCGAGGGCATGATCGTCGAGATGGCGTGCTTGTAGATCAGCTGCGACTGGCCGTCCCGGCGCAGCAGCACCGAGAAATTGTCGAACCAGGTGACGATGCCCTGCAGCTTGACGCCCTTGACCAGGAACATCGTGACGGGGGTCTTGGATTTGCGGAGGGCGTTCAGGAAGAGGTCCTGAAGCGAAGTCTGTTTGTCGGCCATGTTCGCGGCTTCCATGTTCTTGGCGGGATTTTTCCCGCTGTGGCGCCGTTTCCCGGCGTCGGAGACGCGCCCCCAATGGCGCGTGAGCCCAATGTAGGGCCGTGCCGGCACAACGTCCATAGTCCCGGCCTTGATCCATCGGGCATCGCACCGATATCAGCGGCAAGCGAGGCCACGTCCTCCCGCCGCTGCGCGGCGCTTCAAGTCCGGGACGGCCCGGCGCTTCGCAAGGAGTGCCGGAAATGGCCTGGATCATGTTGTTTTTCGCCGGATTGCTGGAGATCGTGTGGGCGTCGGCGATGAAGCTGTCGGCCGGGTTCACGCGCCCGCTGGCGTCGGCGGTCACGCTCGCCGCGATGCTCGGCAGCTTCGCACTGCTGGCGCTGGCGATGCGGCAATTGCCGCTCGGCACGGCCTATATGATCTGGACCGGGATCGGCGCGCTGGGGGCGTTTGTCGTCGGCATCGTGATGCTGGGCGAAAGCGTCAGCGCGATCCGGTTGATCGCGGCGGCGCTGATCCTGTGCGGCATCGCGCTGATGAAGCTGGCGTCGCCCTGAATCCTCCCTTGGCGGGGAGGGTTCGAGTCACTCCTCCCGGCCCTCGTGAATCCCCAGCAGCTTGAGCTTCCGGTGCAGCGCCGAGCGCTCCATCCCGATGAAATGCGCGGTCCGCGAGATGTTGCCTGAAAACCGCCGGATCTGGATGCGCAGATATTCGCGCTCGAACGTCTCGCGTGCTTCCTTGAGCGGCGCGCCCATCATCGCGCTCGCCCCGCCGCTGTCGCTCTCGCCCTTGCGGCCGAGCACTTCGGTCGGCAGCAGGTCGAGGTCGATCCGCCCGATGCGGTCGCCGGGTGCCAGAATCACCGTCGCCTCGACCACATTGCGCAGCTGGCGGACATTGCCCGGCCATTCATAGCTTTGCAGCGCGACCATCGCCTCGGGCGCGACCTCGGGCGTCGGCACGCGACGTTCGCTGGCGTAATGCGCGACGAAATGCTCGACCAGCGGGGGAATGTCCTCGCGGCGTTCGGCCAGCGGCGGGATCGCCACCGGCACCACGTTGAGGCGGTAGAACAGGTCCTCGCGGAACCGTCCCTCGGCAATCTCGTCCTGCAAATCGCGCCCGGTCGCGGAAACGACGCGAACATCGACCTTGACCTGGCGCTGCCCGCCGACGCGGTTGAACTTCTGCTCGGTCAGCACGCGCAGGATACGGCCCTGCGTCGCCATCGGCATGTCGGCAATCTCGTCGAGGAACAGCGTCCCGCCATGCGCCTGTTCGAGCATGCCGGGATGAACGACATCGCCCTCCTCCAGCCCGAACAGCTCCTCCTCGACGCGCTCGGGCGTCATCCGCGCCGCGCTGACGATCACGAACGGGCCGTTCACGCGCGTGCTCCATTCGTGCAGCAGCCGCGCGGCGACTTCCTTGCCGGTGCCCGGACCACCGGTGATCATCACGCGGCTGCCGGTCGCGGCCACGCGCTTGAGCGTCGCACGCACGCCGTTGATCGAGGTCGAATTGCCGGTCAGGTCGTTCTCGCGCCCGGCGCTCGCGCGCAGCGACGCCACCTCGCGCTTGAGCCGCTCGGTCTCGGTCGCGCGCTCGACCAGCAGCAGCAGCCGCTCGGCCTCGAACGGCTTTTCGATGAAGTCGCTCGCCCCGCGCCGGATCGCCGCCACCGCGGTGTCGAGATTGCCGTGGCCCGAGATGACCAGCACCGGGATCGACGCGTCGCGCCGCTTGATCTCGTCGAGCAACTCCAGCCCGTCGAGCCGCGACCCTTGCAGCCACACGTCGAGCAGCACCAGGCTCGGCCGCCGCTCGGCGATCGCCTCCAGTGCGGTGTCGCTGTCGGCGGCGGCGCGCGTCTCATAGCCCTCGTCCTCGAGCACGCCCGCGACCAGCTCGCGAATGTCGGCTTCGTCGTCGACGACCAGGATATCGAGTGTCATTGCTTGGGTCCGTTCTTGGTACGCGTGAGGGCGACCGGGGAGACTTCATCGCCCTCCCCGCCCGTGCCCGCCATCGGCGCCAGCGTGGCGGTGTCGAAGCAGAGCGTGACGATGGTGCCGCCGCCGGGACGGTCGGCGAACGCCATCGTGCCGAAATGCTCCTCGATGATCTTCTTGACGATCGCGAGGCCAAGGCCGGTGCCGCGGCTGCGCGTGGTCATATAGGGTTCGACGATCCGCTCGCGTTCGGCGGGCAGGCCGATACCGTTGTCGGCGATGTCGAGCAGCAATTGCCCCTGATCGCCTTCACGGATGGTCATCGCGACGAGGCCCTGTTCGCCATCCCCATCCGATTCTGGGCGCGCCTCGACCGCTTCGATCGCGTTCTTGACGAGGTTGGTCAGCGCCTGACCGAGCTGGCGGCGGTCGCTGACCAAAGGCGCCGGGCCGTCATGGTCGAGCGTGAAGCGGATCTCGGGCTTGGCGACCTCGTGCAGGAACAGCGTCTGGCGCGCGATGTCGAGCAACGACTCCTCGCGGAACACCGGTTTTGGCATGCGTGCGAAGGACGAGAATTCATCGACCATCCGCCGCAGATCGCCGACCTGCCGCACGATCGTGTCGGTCAGCTTGGCGAAGGTGCCGTCGTCATTCTCGACCTTCTTGCCGTAACGGCGCTGGAGCCGCTCGGCAGCGAGCTGGATCGGGGTCAGAGGGTTCTTGATCTCGTGCGCGATGCGGCGCGCCACGTCGGACCAGGCCGCGCGGCGCTGGTCGAGCAATTGCTGGGTGATGTCATCGAAGGTCAGCACCTGCCCCGCCTCGTCGCGGGTGATTTTGACCGCCAGCGTGCGCGCCTCGCCGCCGCTGATCAGCTGGACGATGTCCTCGCGCGCCTCGCCGCCGAGCACCGCGTCGAGCTCTGGCGCGACCTCGGCGAGCTGTCGCCCGACCGGCGCCTCGCCCGGCCTGAGCAGCGCCATCGCCGAGCTGTTGATCAGGCGGATGCGGCGTTCGGCGTCGATCGACAGCACGCCCGCGGTCACGCCCGACATCACCGCCTCGATCAGCGCGCGGCGGCTCTCCGACTGGGCGTTGGCGGTGACCAGTGCGTTGGTCTGCTCCTGCAGCCGGTCGGTCATGCGGTTGAACGCGGTCGCCAGCGTGCCGATCTCGTCATCGGCCTTGGGCGTCGGCACGCGCGTGGCGAGATCGCCCTGCGCGACGTCGCGCGCCGCCTTCACCAGATCGCCCACCGGCCGCACCAGCCGGTCCGCGATCTCCAGCGCCACCCACACCGCCACGCCCACGATCAGCAACGACAGCAGCAGCAGCGCGACGTTGAACTGCAACTGCAAGGTGCGCGAACGCTCGGTCAGCGTCTTGTAGCCGCTCACCACCGATTCCGCGCGGCTCTTGCGCTCCAGCAGCGCCGGATCGACCACGCGCGCGGCATAGAGATAGGTGTCCGGCGCCTGCGGGAATCGCGTCAGCGCGCGGATGCGCCCACCGGTGTCCTCGACCACGACGGTCTTGCGCCCGGCCTTGAGCTCCTGGATCGCCCTGGCGCTGACCTGCTCCTCGATCAGCCGCTCATAGGGGTTGAGGATCGCCAGCGTCTGCAGCTCGCCATTGGGCGATTGCCGCACGATCGCGGCTTCCGACAGCTCGCGCTGGGTGGTCTGGACGAGCAGGAAGTTGACGAAATTCTGGCTGTCGATCGGCCATTCGGTCAGGCCCTGCGCCAGATCGATCGCCATCGCCTCGGCGTTCAGCCCGACGCGGTCCTTCAAATCGTTGAAGCTGCCCATCGCGACCGCCGAGGCATTCTCGAGCATCGACCGCGCCCGGTCCGAATACCAGAACTCCACGCCATATTGGAACAGCAGCGACGCGACGATCGACACGAAGATCGTCGGCACGCTCGCCAGGATCGAGAAGATCGCCACCAGCCGCACATGCAGCCGCCCGCGCCCGCCGAGCGGCGAGCGCGCCGCGCGCTGCATCGCCACGCGCCGCCCGATCAGCACGATCAGCGCCACCAAAGGCACGAGGTTGGCGACCAGCAGCAGCGCCACCAGCGGCGGGGTCAGCAGCCGCTGCGACCCGTCATTCCCGCTGATCACCAGATAAGTGGTGATGACCATCCCGGCGGCGACGCCGAGGATCACCAGTTCGAGAATGGGCGTGACGGTGAACCGACGGGGCGACGTCCCGGCGTCAATCATCGTCTCGGCGACGGCGTTCATCGTTGCATGGCTACAACAGCGCCGTTGCAATTGGAACACACAAATTCAGTCAGCACGCCGCTAGGCGAGGTCGTCCTGCCTGATCCCGCCCACATCGATCCCCAGCGTATCGAGCCGCTTGCGCAAGGTGTTGCGGTTGATGCCCAGCGCCCGCGCCGCGCGCAGCTGGTTGTGGCCGTGCCGCGCGAGCATCGCCTCGATCAGCGGCCGCTCGACCTCGCCGATGATGCGGTCATAGAGCGTGCCGTCCTCCAGCACCTTGGGTTCCTCGATCGCCAGCCGCTGGAGCCGCGCCATCACCGCCGCCTCGATCCCCTCGTCGCGCGCCGCGGGCAGCAGGGCGGCATTCTCGCCCAGCATCGTCCGAACCGCGCCGGCATCGATCCACTCGTCGCGGTGCAGCGCGGCCATGCGCCGCATGAGGTTTTCCAGCTCGCGGACGTTGCCCGGCCAGTCATGCGCTTCGAGCGCCGCGATCGCATCGTCGCCGATCGCCTTGCGCGCCAACCCGTCCTCGGCCGCGCGGTCGAGAAAGTGGCGCGCCAGCAGCCTGATGTCCTGCCGCCGCTCGCGCAACGCCGGCAGCGCGATCGGCACCACGTTGAGCCGGTAGAACAGATCCTCGCGGAATTGCCCGGCGGTCACCTGGCTCATCAGATCCTTGTTGGTCGCGGCGACGATCCGCACATCGGCGCGGATCGCACGCGCGCCCCCCACCGTGGTGAACTCGCCCGATTGCAGCACGCGCAGCAGCCGTGTCTGCGCCTCCATCGGCATGTCGCCGATCTCGTCGAGGAACAAGGTGCCGCCCGATGCCTGCTCGAATTTGCCCGCGACGCGCGCCGCCGCGCCGGTGAACGCGCCCTTTTCGTGCCCGAACAGCTCGGCCTCGATCAGCTCGCGCGGGATCGCCGCCATGTTGATCGCGACGAACGGCGCACGCCGCCGCGGTCCCAGATCATGGATCGCCTGCGCCACCAGCTCCTTGCCGGTGCCGCTCTCGCCAGTGATCAGCACGGTCAGCTCGTTCGAAACGACCCGCGCGATCACGCGATAGACTTCCTGCATCGCCGGCGAGCGGCCGATCAGCGCGACGGCATGATCCTCGCTCGCCGCGACATCGTCGACCAGCCGCCGCCCGCGCGACAGCGCACTCGCCACCGTCGTCGTCAGCGCGTCGAGGTCGAACGGCTTGGGCAGATAGTCGAACGCCCCCGCCTCGGTTGCGCGCACCGCGGTCGCCAGCGTGTTCTGCGCCGACAGCACGATCACCGGCAGATCGGGATATTCGCCGGTCAGCGTCGCCACCAGATCGAGTCCGTTGCCGTCGGGCAGCACCACGTCGGTGACCACCACATCGGGCATCGCCGAGCGCATCTCGCGCTTCAAATCGCCCAGCGACGCCGCCGCGGTCACACGATGTCCGGCGCGGCGCAGCGCTTGAGTCACCACCGTGCGGATCGCCGCATCGTCGTCGCAGATCAGAATGGCGCCGGTGACGCTCATGCGGTTCGCCCCCGATGCTTGACCAGCACATAGATGCCGATCCCCATCCAGATCAGGTTGAGCGCCGCCGAAGGCAAGGCGCCCCGCACATAGCCGTTGATGAGCATGCCCACCGCGCCGAGCACGTTCAGCAGCTGATAGGCCGCGCCCTTCGCGTCGAGCTTGTCCGCCGACAGCAGCGCATAGGCGATCAGCACCAGCCCCGCGCCGACCCACCCCACGACATCGACCCACAGCGGCGTCATCAAATCCTCCCCCGCCAGGGGGAGGTGGCGCGCGACGCGCGACGGAGGGGGAGGACTCCCAAACCTCCGACATCGCATCCGCCCCCTCCGTCAGCCTGCGGCTGACACCTCCCCCTGGCGGGGGAGGATTGAAGGTGAAAAGAGCCGTTCATCCGTCGGCCCTCGGCAGATTGACGCGGAACACCGTCATCTCGGGATCGCCGGCGCGGGCATATTCGACCACGCCGCCCATGTCGCGCACCAGCTTCTCGACCAGCGGCAGCCCCAGCCCCTTGCCCTCGGGCTTGCCCGACACGAACGGTTCGAACAAATGGCTGGCGATGTCCGCCGGCGCGCCGGGACCATTGTCGCTCACCGACAGTTCGATCGGCAGCCAGCGGCGCGGCTGGTCGGGCGCGGGGCGCATCGCGACGCCATGGCGATATTGCGTCGCGAGCACGATCTTCGGCTCGCGCACGTCCTTCAACGCCTCGGCGGCGTTCTTGAGCAGGTTCATCACCACCTGCTGGAACGCGTCCTTGTCCATCATCACCGGCGGCAACGAGGGATCGAACCGCTCCTCGATCGTAATGCCGCGCGCGAATCCGGCCAGCGCGACGCGGCGGCTATGGTCGAGCAAGGGATAGATATTGTGCGGCGCCAGCTTGGGCGGGCGGGTGTCGGTGAAATCCTGCATCCGGTCGATCAGCGCCGCGATCCGATCGACCTCGGTGGTGATCAGCCGGGTCAGCTCCTCCCGCCCTTCCCCATCGCCCTCGTCCGCCAGCAGCTGCGCCGCGCCACGAATGCCCGACAGCGGGTTCTTGATCTCGTGCGCCAGCATCGCCGCCGCACCCACCGCCGCCCGCGCGCCCAGGCTGCGGTCCGCGCCGACCGACAGCCGCCGCGACGTCGGCGCCTGATGCAGCGTCACGATCCGCCAGCCGGGATGCTCGGGCACCGGCGCCTCGACAAAATCGACGCGGGTGCGCGGACTTCGATTGGGCTCGATCTCCACGTCATAGGCGGCAAAGCCATGTCCATCGCGCCGCGTGGCATAGCCATCGGGCGGCGTCACGATGCGGTCGAGCCGCTGCCCCAGCATCGCGCGCTCGCTATGGTTGAGCAGATGCTCGCACGCCATGTTGGCGCGCACGACGCGGTCCTGCGGATCGAGCACCAGCGCGGCGACGGGCAGCCCGCCGAACAATTCGGTCAGGTCAGGCTCGCCCGGCTGCGGTGGCGGCCTCAGGCCGCTTCGCGCTGGGGCCATGATTCACAAAGCGGCGCGTAAAAGTCGTCGAGCATCGCCAGCACGGTCGCCGCCTGGGGCTGCTGGTTCACCTTGTTGCGGAACTCGGCCGAACCGTGCAGCCCCTTGGTGTACCAGCCGATATGCTTGCGCATCATGTTGACGCCGGTTTCCTCGCCATAATGTTCGAGCATCATGGCGTAATGTTCTGCGATCACCGCATATTGTTCGGCGATCGTCGGGTCGGCACGCTCACCCTTGCCGGTCAGCGCGTCCATCACCTGCCGCAGCAACCATGGCCGGCCATAGGCGCCGCGCCCGATCATCACGCCATCCGCGCCCGACAGTTCCAGCGCGGTGCGCGCATCGTCCGCCGAACAGATGTCGCCATTGACGATCACCGGGATCGACACCGCGTCCTTGACCTTGCGCACGAACGCCCAGTCGGCGCTGCCCTTGTACATCTGGTTGCGCGTGCGGCCGTGCACCGTGATCATCTGCGCGCCGATCTCCTGCGCCACCCGCGCCAGCTCGGGCGCGTTGAGGCTGTCATGGCACCAGCCCATCCGCATCTTGACCGTCACCGGCACCTTCACCGCCTTGACGCACGCCTCGATCAGCTGCGCGGCGAGGTCCGGCACGCGCATCAGCGCCGATCCGGCGTCGCCATTGGTGACCTTGCGCACCGGGCAGCCCATGTTGATGTCGATGATCGCCGCGCCGCGATCCTCGTTCAGCTTGGCGGCCTCGCCCATTTCATAGGGCGTGCAGCCGACCAGCTGCATCGACACCGGTTCCTCGATCGGATCCCATGCGGCCTTCTGGATCGACTGGCGCGTCTCGCGGATCGCGGCCTGGCTGGCGATCATCTCGGTGACGTTGAGTCCCGACCCATAGCGGCGCACGAGCCGGCGGAACGGCAGGTCGGTGACCCCCGTCATCGGCGCGAGCAGCACCGGCGTCTCGATCGTCACCGGGCCGATCTGGATAGGCTTGAGCGTCGTCATGATTGCCTGAAAAATAGGCAGCGGCCTCTACAGGCGCAATGGGGCGAGTGCAAGCGTTGCGCTTTCCTACAAGCCCCCTTCCCGCTAGGCAGCGGCGATGCTGGCAGACGCCCCCCTCCCGACCCAACGCGCGCTCGCGATAGATGTCGGGACCTTTGTGACTTTCCGGCATCTGGATACCCGCCGATGACCACCGCCGCGCTCGTCGTCGCGGCAGGCAAGGGCGTGCGCGCAGGCGGCGAGGTGCCCAAGCAATTCGCCTCCCTCGTCGGCAAGCCCATGCTCGCCCACAGCGTCGGCGCCTTCGCAGCGCATCCCGCGGTCGGCGACATCCTCGTCGTCATCGGCGAAGGGCAGGAGGCCGACGCCCGCTCGGCGCTCGGCAAAACTGTCAACTTCGTCACCGGCGGGGCTGAACGCCGCGATTCGGTCCGCGCCGGTCTCGAAGTTCTGGCGGCGCAGGGCGTCACTCGCGTCCTGATCCACGACGCCGCCCGCCCCTTCCTCCCGCCGCGTGTCATCGACGCCCTGCTGGCGGCGCTCGATCAGGCCCCCGGCGCGGTCCCCGTCCTGCCGGTCGCCGACACGCTGGCGCGCGGCGACGGCACGCTGGGCGACAATGTCCTCCGGGCCGGTCTCAACCGCATCCAGACCCCGCAAGCCTTCCATCTCGACGCCATCCTCGCCGCGCACCGCGCCTGGCCCGCGGACGAGGAGGCCACCGACGACGCCCAGATGCTCCGCCGTGCGGGCCATGACGTCATGCTGGTCGCCGGAGACCCAATGCTCGAAAAGATCACGCACCCCGCCGACTTCGCCGCCGCCGAAGCCCGCCACGCCGCGACGCTGATCTCGCGCAGCGCGATGGGCTTCGATGTCCACCGGTTCGAAGCCGGACAGGAGCTCTGGCTCGGCGGCATCCTTATTCCGCACGACAAGGGCCTGTCCGGCCATAGCGACGCCGATGTCGCGCTCCATGCGATCACCGACGCGTTGCTCGGTACGATCGGCGCGGGCGATATCGGCATGCATTTCCCGCCCAGCGACGCCAGATGGCGCGGCGCGGCGTCGGCGCAGTTTCTCGATCACGCCGCCGGCCTTGTCCGCGCACAAGGTGGTATCATCGACTTCATCGACCTCACGCTGATCTGCGAAGCCCCCAAGATCGGCCCGCACCGCGCGGCGATCCGCGCCAGCATCGCCAACATTCTCGGGATCGATTCCTCCCGGATAAGCGTCAAGGCGACGACGACCGAGCGCCTTGGCTTCACCGGCCGCGGCGAAGGCATGGCAGCGCAGGCCGTCGCCACCGTCCGCGTACCGGAGTAAGTCATGTTCAAGCGTTCGATCCTCGCCGTCGCGCTCGCCCTTTCCTCGGCTGCGCAGGCCCAGCAGGCCGCCCGCCCCTGCCTCACCGAAGCGGAGGGCGAAGCGCTGTTCCAAGTCATGCTGCCCGACGTCATCCGCGAGATGGGCCGCATCTGCACCGCGCTCCCGCCACGCAGCTTCCTGCGTCAGCCGGGCGCCGCCTTCATGGCGCGGCTCGATGCCGGCGTCGGCCCGGCGATGCCTGCGGCGCAAGGCGGCATCCGCAAGTTGCTCGGCCCGCAGGGCGCGGCGATCGCCGATTCGCAATTCGCGATCCCGATGGCCCGCGCGGTGTTCGTCCCGCTCGCGGCGCAGGAGATCAAGCCGGCCGACTGCCCCGGTCTCGACAAGATCGTGAGCAATCTCGCGCCCTTGCCGCCGCGCAATCTCGCCGCCGTTTTCGTCGCGCTGGCCCAGCTCGGCCAGAATGACGAAAAACGCGGGCCAAGGCTGCCGATCTGCCCTATGGGCCGCCCGCGATGATGGAAACGATTCTCCCCCGCGAGCTGGTCGAGTCGGCGCGCAAGGTCGTCGAGGCGAACCGCGCCGCCGGCCGCACGCTGGCGATTGCCGAAAGCTGCACCGGCGGCCTGGTCTGCGCCGCGATCACCGAGATCCCCGGCTCGTCCGAAGTGTTGCTCGCCGGCTATGTCACCTATTCGAACGACGCCAAGAAGACCGAGCTCAAGGTCAGCGGCGACGTGCTCGAAACCTTCGGCGCGGTGTCGATCGCGACGGCGTGGAGTATGGCGCAGGGCGCGCTGGACGAGAGCGGCGCGGATGTCGCGGTGGCGATCACCGGCATCGCCGGGCCGGGCGGCGGCAGCGAGAAGAAGCCGGTCGGCCATGTCGTCTTCGCCCGCGCCGAAAGGCAGGCGGATCCCGACGTGGTGGTGGCGGATACCCGCGAGTTCGGCGAGATCGGCCGCGGCGGGGTGCGGCTTCAGGCGGCGCTGTGTGCGCTCGAGCTGCTGCTCCCCGGCGAACCCGCCGCGCCCGAGGCCGAATCGCCGTAAAGCCGCGCCGCGCGTTCCTCGAACGCATTGATCATCATCCGCAGCGCCCGATCGAACACTTGCCCCGCCAGCATCTCGAACACCCGGCTCTTGAAGGCGAAATCGACACAGAAATCGATCAGCACCCCGCCCTCGTCGTCGGGCCGGAACTTCCAGTCATTATGGAGATGCTTGAGCGGCCCATCGAGATAATCGACCCGAATATGCTCCGGCCGCTGCTTCTCGACCCGGCTGCTGAACGTCTCGCGCAGCCCCTTGAAGCCGACGATCAGGTCCGCGACCATCTCGCGCTCGCTGTTCGACCGCACCCGCACCGCGCTGACCCAGGGCAGAAACTCGCCATAGCGGCCGACATCGGCGACCAGATCGTACATCTGCTCCGGCGAATAGGGCAGCCGCCGGGTCTCGCTGTGCCTGGGCATCAGACCCTGGCGAGCTTCGCGTCGCGCGCCGCCTTCATCTTCGCGAAATCGTCGCCGGCATGATAGCTCGACCGGGTCAGCGGCGAGGAGGCGACCAGCAGGAAGCCCTTGGCGCGGGCAATCGCGGCATAGGCGTCGAACGCCGCCGGTGTCACGAAATCCTGCACCTTGGCGTGGCGCGGCGTGGGCTGGAGATACTGGCCCATCGTCAGGAAATCGATGTCGGCGCTGCGCATGTCGTCCATCACCTGATGGACCTCCAGCCGCTCCTCGCCCAGCCCCAGCATCACGCCGGACTTTGTGAAGATCGACGGATCGAGCTTCTTGACCGTCTCCAGCAGCCGGATCGAGGCATAGTAGCGCGCGCCAGGGCGAATCGTCGGATAGAGCCGCGGCACCGTCTCGAGATTATGGTTATAAACGTCGGGCCGCGCCGCGACGATCATCTCCACTGCCTGCTCGTGCTTGTTGCGGAAATCGGGCGTCAGGATCTCGATCGTCGTAGTCGGCGACGCCTTGCGGATCGCCTCGATCACCTTGACGAATTGCTTCGCGCCGCCATCGGGCAGGTCGTCGCGGTCGACCGAGGTGATGACGATATGCTCCAGCCCCATCTGCACCGCGGCATCGGCGACGTTGTTCGGCTCCATCGCATCGACGGCGCGCGGCATGCCGGTCTTGACGTTGCAGAAGGCGCAGGCTCGCGTGCAGGTGTCGCCCAGGATCATCACCGTCGCGTGCTTCTTGCTCCAGCACTCGCCGATGTTCGGACAGGCCGCTTCCTCGCACACCGTCGTCAGGCTCTTCGAGCGCATCAGCGCACGCGTCGCGGCAAAGCCGGCCGAGGTCGGCGCCTTGACGCGAATCCAGTCGGGCTTGCGCTGGCGTTCCGGGCGGGCGACGGGCGTGGGATCGTTCATGCGGGCCAAATAGCGATCAAGCGCGCCGCTTGCCAGCCCCTAAGGGCTGCGCCAATGGGAAGCGCAAAAATGGAGGGCGCATGACTCACTTCACCGATCTCGTCGATGGCTATCGCCGCTTCCGCACCGCCGACTATCGCCGCCAGCACGAGCGCTGGGCGCAGCTGGCAGAGGGGCAGTCGCCCAAGGTGATGGTGATCGCCTGCTCCGACAGCCGCGTCGAACCCGCGCAGATCTTCGACACGCTGCCCGGCGAAATCTTCGTCGTGCGCAACGTCGCCAATCTGGTCCCGCCATTCGAGAATGATGGCGGCCGGCATGGCGTCTCCGCCGCGCTCGAATTCGCCGTGACCAAGCTCAACGTCGAGGAAATCGTCGTGATGGGGCATGGCATGTGCGGTGGCGCGCATGCTGCGCTGACCGAGATGTTCCATGACAGCCCGCCGGGCGAAGGCGGCTTCGTCCATGCCTGGGTCAGCCTGCTCGACGAAGCGCGCGAGCGGGTGAAGGCGAAATGCGGCGATGGCCCGGGCGCTGCCCGTGAGATGGAACTGGAAACGGTCCGTACCTCGATCGCCAATCTCCGCACTTTCCCCTTCATCCCCGAGCGCGAGGGCGCTGGCCGCCTGACCATTCACGGCGCGTATTTTGCGATCAGCGAGGGCGTGCTGCATTTGATGGACGAAAGCGGAGAATTCGCCCCGGCGTGACGGAAAGCGCTGCGCTGCTGGCTAGTCCTTCGCGGCCAGCGCAGCGCGCGCCATCTTCTCGAACTCGGGGTCGATCGCGGGCGGCTCCATCGACACCTTCGCCTCGAGCTGGTCGGCAATCGCCGTCAGCGCGGCGATGCGGCCGGCCTTGCGGTTGTTGCCGTCGATGACCGTCCACGGCGCTTGCTTGGTGCTCGTTTTGGCAAACATATCCTCGATCGCATCGAGATAGTCGGCGCGCCGCGCCCGGTTGCGATAGTCGTCGGCGCCCGTCTTCCAGCGTTTCCACGGATCGTCGAGCCGCTCGAGTAACTCCTCGTCCTGCTTTTCCTGCGTGATGTGGACGAACAATTTCACGACCGTCGCGCCGGCCTCGATCTGCTGCGCCTCGAAGTCGTTGATCTCGTCATAGCCGCGCTTCCACTCGGCCTTGCTGCAATAGCCCTCGACCCGCTCGACCAGCACGCGGCCATACCAGCTGCGGTCGAAGATCGCGATGTGCCCCCTGCTCGGCAGCCGCGTCCAGAAACGCCACAGAAAGTGATGCGCCAGTTCGGTCTCGCCCGGCGCGGCGATCGGCATCACTTCGAAGAAGCGCGGATCCCATTCGGCGGTCAGCCGCTTGATGATGCCGCCCTTCCCCGCCGCGTCCCAGCCTTCCAGCACGATGATCGCCGGCCGCTTGTGGAGGATGTGTGCGACCTGAATGCGCTCGAGCCGTTCGTACAGCGCCTGGAGCGCTTCGTCATAATCGCCATCGAACTTGTCGCCGGCTTCGTAATCGCTGAGGTCGATCTTCATGGAGCCGAGCCTATCAGGCTCCAAAGCGCGCTGAAATGCCCTGTATTCGCGCCTGAGTGGACTTCGCGAGTCCCGCCACGCTGGATTATGACAGCCTCATGCGCGGTGTTGGCGCATGTGTATGCGGGGATCGATTGAAATGACGGCACAGCGTTTGCTGATCGAAGGGCGCGTCCAGCGCGTCGGCTATCGCGACTGGGCGGTTCGCACCGCGAAACAGCTCGGCGTGATCGGGTGGGTTCGCAACCTTCAGGACGGGCGAGTCGAAATCCTCGCGGACGGTGACGGCATGGCGATCGACACCTTCGTCGACCGCTGCCGCGAAGGGCCGATGCTCGCCGAGGTTGCGCGGATCGATGCGATGCCGGCCGAACGCGGCAATGTGAAGGGCTTTACCAAGCGCTTCACGGCTTGAAGATTGCGGCACCGGCCCGCTCCCCCGCCCGGCCACCCATTCAGGATACGCTGTGGGTGGCCGGGCGGGGGAGCGGGCCGGTGCCGACAGCGCCGCAAGGCTCAACCGAACTCAGTCCTCGACCAGTTTCATGAGCCGCCGTTCGACCGGCGCGAGCACGGGACCCAGTTCGTGCCCGCGCTTGAGTACGGCGCCGGCTTCGTTGACCAGCGCCCACATGCCCTGGCGGTTGCGGAGCGAAGGTCGCTTCTCGACCCGAAATTCGGGCCGTTCCGCCGCGCGGCGGAAGGCCGCGAATACCGCGGCGTCGCGGCCGAGCTGGATCGCATAGTCCTTCCAGTGACCCGCGGCGACCATGCGCCCGTACAGGTCGAGGATACGCGTCAGCTCGGCGCGGTCGAACCCGACCTGGCTCGACCCGCGCAACGGGAACGGGGTGACGGTCGCGGTCACGCGCGGTCGCGACGCTCCGCATTTTCGAGTGCGTCGCGCTCGGCCATCAGCGCGTCGAGCCGCTTGCGCATCGCCTCGATCTCACAGCGCATGAGGTCCAGCTTCTGCGTCGCCGGATCGAACATCTCACTGCACGGCGTGCCATAGGGGACGAAGTCGCGCTGCCATTTGTCGGCCTCGACCAGCGTCTGCTTGGCGGGAATGCCGACCATCACCGCGCCCTCGGGCACGTCCTTGGTCACGACCGCATTGGCGCCGATCTTCGCATTGGGGCTGACCGTGATCGGGCCAAGCACCTGCGCGCCCGACCCGATGACCACGCCGTCGGCGATCGTCGGGTGGCGCTTGCCGGCCACGCCATTGTCGGGGCTGGTGCCGCCCAGCGTGACGCACTGATAGATGGTCACGTCGTCGCCGATCTCGGCAGTCTCGCCGATCACCACGAAGCCATGATCGATGAAGAAGTTGCGGCCGATCTTGGCCCCGGGATGGATGTCGATCGCGGTCAGCCAGCGCGACAGATGGTTCACTACGCGCGCAAGGAAAAACAGCCGGCTGCGGAACAGCCGGTGAGCGACGCGGTGCCAGAACACCGCCCACACGCCCGGATAAAGCAGGATTTCCGCACGGCTGCGCGGCGCCGGATCACGCGCGCGAATCGAGTCGAGATAGGCTCCCAGACCACCGGACATAAACAGGCCCCTTTTGTCTGCGGCGCTATTTAGGCATGTACGCTGCCATTTTCCAGCGCGGCACGTTTCACGCTTGTCCCGGCTAAACACGATGTATCTTGTAGGAATTGCGGCGGCGCGCCAGAAACCGGGTGCCTGACGTGTCGATAAAGGGGTTTTGATGTTCGAAAGTATCGACTTCCAGGCATTGCTCCCCTTCCTTGCGGTCGGCTTCGTCGCGCAGATCGTCGACGGCGCGCTGGGCATGGCGTTCGGCGTCATTTCCTCGACGTTGCTGGTGAGCGTGCTCGGCGTGCCGCCGGCGACCGCGTCGGCCGGCGTGCATTTGGCCGAATGCTTCACCACCGGCGTGTCGGGCATCAGCCACGCAATCCACAAGAATGTGAACTGGAAGCTGTTCTTCCGCCTGCTGATCCCCGGCGTGGTCGGCGGCGTCGCGGGCGCGTACCTGCTGACCTCGCTCGACGCCTCGGTCACGCGCCCGTTCGTGATGGCCTATCTCGCGTCCATCGGTCTTTACCTGCTGTGGCGCGGCATCAGCTTCCCCACGCGACACCATAAAGAACCCCGGATCGTCGAACCGCTCGGTCTTGCCGGGGGCTTCCTCGACGCGGCGGGCGGCGGTGGCTGGGGTCCGGTCGTCACCAGCAACCTGCTGATCCAGGGCACGCAGCCGCGCTATACGATCGGCACGGTCAACAGCGTCGAATTCTTCCTGACGCTGTCGGTGTCGATCACCTTTATCCTGCATCTTGGCTTTGCCGCCTTTACCGAAGCGGTCGTCGGCCTGCTGATCGGTGGCGTGCTGGCGGCGCCGTTCGGCGCGCTGATCGCCAAGCGCGTCCCGACCAAGACATTGCTAATCCTGGTCGGCATCGTCCTCACCCTGACCAGCAGCTACAGCGTCTACAAGGCACTGGTCTGAATCGATCAACACTCGCCTATTGAGCGAGTGGGTCGATCACCAAGAGCGAGACTTCCCATTTCAATGCTGCGCCGCCGCACCCTACATGCGGCATCGCACAAGCTGCATTGCACCATAAATGGAGAAGAAAGAGCATGGCGATCATCGGAACCGCGCTTCAGCCGTTCAAGGCCACCGCATATAAGGAAGGCAAGTTCGTCGACGTCACCGACGCCGATGTGAAGGGCAAGTGGGCGGTCTTCTTCTTTTACCCGGCCGATTTCACCTTCGTCTGCCCGACCGAACTCGAGGATCTCGCCGACGTCTATCCGACGCTGCAGAAGATGGGCGTTGAGGTCTATTCGGTGTCGACCGACACGCATTTCAGCCACAAGGCGTGGCACGACACCTCGCCCGCGATCGGCAAGATCAACTATTACATGCTGGGCGACCAGAACCACGCGCTGTCGAACCAGTTCGGCGTGCTGCGCGAGGGCGTCGGCCTCGCCGACCGCGGCACTTTCGTGCTTGATCCCGATGGCGTGATCCAGCTGGTCGAGATCACGCCGGAAGGCGTGGGCCGCAACGCCGCCGAGCTGCTGCGCAAGGTCAAGGCCGCGCAATATTGGGTCAGCCATCCGGGCGAAGTCTGCCCGGCCAAGTGGGAAGAGGGTGAAGAGACCCTCGCTCCCTCGCTCGACCTCGTCGGCAAGATCTAAGACGATCTAAGCGCCCGCTCGCCCTCTTGCGGGCGCTTCAGACGGCCCGGGGCGAACCTTCCCGTCGCCCCGGGCCTAATTGTTTCCAGAATACAGGATTTGCCATGCTCGACGCCCATCTGACGCAGCAGCTCGAAGCCTATCTCGCGAACATTCGCGAGCCGATCGAGCTCGTCGCCAGCCTGGGCGACGACGCCAAGTCGCGCGAACTCGGCGGTCTGCTGGAAGAGATCGCGGCGCTGAGCGGCAAGATTTCGATCGTTCAGGCAGACGACAAGCGCAAGCCCAGCTTCATGATCCGCCGCACCGGTACCGATATCGGCGTGCGCTTTGCCGGCATCCCGATGGGGCATGAATTCACCAGCCTCGTGCTCGCGCTGCTGCAAGTCGGGGGCCACCCGTCCAAGGCGGCGCAGGAGGTGATCGAGCAGGTCAAGGGCCTCGACGGCGAACTGCACTTCGAGACCTATTTCTCGCTGTCGTGCCAGAACTGCCCGGACGTGGTGCAGGCGCTCAACCTGATGGCCGTGCTCAACCCCGGGATCAGCCACGTCGCGATCGACGGCGCGCTGTTCAAGGACGAGGTCGACAGCCGCAAGGTGATGGCCGTGCCCACCGTCTTCCTCAACGGCGAGCCTTTCGGTTCGGGCCGGATGGAGCTGGAACAGATCGTCGCCAAGCTTGATAGCGGCGCCGACGCCAAGGCGGCGGAGAAGCTGAGCGCACGCGAGCCTTATGACGTGCTGATCGTCGGTGGCGGCCCGGCCGGCGCGGCCTCGGCGATCTACACCGCGCGCAAGGGGCTGCGCGTCGGCGTCGTGGCGGAGCGGTTCGGCGGGCAGGTGCTCGACACGATGGGCATCGAGAATTTCATCTCGGTCCCCTACACCGAAGGCCCCAAGCTCGCCGCGCAGCTCGAAAGCCACGTCAAGGACAATGACGTCGACATCATGAACCTGCAGCGCGCCGAGAAGCTGATCCCGGCGAAGCACGAAGGCGGACTGCACGAGGTCGAACTGGCCAATGGCGCCCGGCTCAAGGCGAAGACCATCATCCTTTCGACCGGCGCACGCTGGCGGCAGATGGGCGTGCCGGGCGAGGACGAGTATCGCAACAAGGGCGTCGCCTATTGCCCGCATTGCGACGGTCCGCTGTTCAAGGGCAAGCGCGTCGCGGTTATCGGCGGCGGCAATTCGGGCGTCGAGGCGGCGATCGACCTCGCCGGCATCGTCGCCCACGTCACGCTGATCGAGTTCGACAGTGAATTGCGCGCCGACGCGGTGCTCCAGCGCAAACTCGCCAGCCTCCCCAACGTCAAGATTATCACCTCGGCGCTGACCACTGAAGTGAAGGGCAATGGCGAGAAGGTGACCGGCATGGCGTACAAGAACCGCGAAGACGGCAGCCAGCATGACATCGAGCTGGAAGGCATCTTCGTCCAGATCGGACTCGTGCCCAACACCGAATGGCTCAAGGACGCGATCGCGCTCACCCCGCGCGGCGAGATCGAGATCGACGCGCGTGGCGAGACCAGCCAGCCCGGCATCTTCGCCGCCGGTGATGCCACCACGGTACCGTACAAGCAGATCGTGATCGCAATGGGCGCGGGATCGACCGCCGCACTGTCGGCATTCGACTATCTGATCCGTCTGCCCGCTGAGGAACAGATCGAAGCCGCAGCCTGAAGTCGGCTGGCATTTATCGGCTACATCACTTATATCTGCTCCACTCATCGGCTGGAGCGATCAATGGCGCAGACCTATCTACCGACGCTCAAGCAGCTCCAGTATCTCGTGGCGCTCAAGGATCACGGCCATTTCGGCCGCGCCGCCGAAGCATGCTTCGTCACTCAATCGACCTTGTCCGCCGGGCTGCGCGAGCTGGAGACGCTGATCGGCGTGGTGCTGGTCGAACGCACCCGCCGCGTCGTCCGTTTCACGCCGCTTGGCGAGCGGATCGTCGACAAGGCGCGCCGCGTGCTGCGCGAGGCGGACGAACTGTCCGACCTTGCCCGCGCGGCGGGGCGGCCGCTGTCGGGCGAGATGCGGATGAGCGTCATCCCGACGATCGCGCCGTTCCTGCTCCCTCGCATCCTGCCGCGGCTGCGCCAGGGCTATCCCGACCTCAAGCTGTTCCTGCGCGAAGAACCGAGCGGCGCGGCGTGCGAGAGCCTAAACACCGGCCGCACCGATTGCGTGCTGCTCGCCCTCCCCTATGCCTGTGGGGACGTCGAAACCGCGCCCTTGTTCGACGACCGGCTGTTCGTAGCGTTTCCCGAGGGCGAATATGCTGCGGATCATGAAGCCGTGACGTCGAGCGAGATCGACGAGACGCGGCTGTTGCTGCTGGAAGACGGCCACTGCCTCAAGGACCATGCGCTTGCCGCCTGCAACCGCCCCGAATTGCGTGCAGAGGCGACGATGCTCGGCACCTCGCTGCACACGATGGTGCAGATGGTCGATAATGGCCTGGGCGTGACGATGCTGCCCGAAATGGCGCTTGCCGCCGGCATCCTCGACCATACGCATGTCGCCGCGCGCCCGCTCAAGGCCGACAACCCCTCGCGGCGGATTGCATTGGTATGGCGCAAGGCGTCACCGCGCGAGCGTGATTTCCGCCTGCTCGCCGAGGTTCTCGCTCAGTCGGGCGCCGACTGAGCGGTCCAGCGCGCGGCAGCCTGATGATCGCCCGGCCGCGCATCGACCCAGCTCGCCGCTTCGCCACGCTGCTCGCGCTTCCAGAAGGGCGCATCGGTCTTGAGCCGGTCGATCAGATAGGCACAGGCTTCGAGCGCGGCCTGGCGATGCGACGCCGCGGTGGCGATGAACACCACCCGGTCGCCCGGCGTCATCGGCCCGACCCGGTGCACGATCACCGCCGACAACAACGACCAGCGCGCCAACGCCTGCTCGGCGAGATCGCACAGCGCCGATTCGGTCATGCCGGGATAATGTTCGAGTTCGAGGCAGGTGACGCCGTCGTCGCCGCGCACGATACCGGTGAAGCTCGCCACCGCCCCCGCCCCGGTCTCCTCGACCCCGGCGAGCTCGGTGCCGATGTCGATCGGCGCATGATCGACCGAAACGCGGATCATCCGCCGGTCACCGGCGGGAACAGCGCGACTTCCTTGGCCGCGCCCAACGGCGTGTCGAGCGGCACGAAACGCTGATCGACCGCCGCGCGCAGCTTCGTCAGATCGGCCAGTGCTTCGTCGTGCCCCGCGCTGCGTCCGCGCAGCCACTCTGCGAGGTCGGCGACGGTGCGAACCGCCTCGGGCGGATCGACCTGCTCCTCACCGGCGCCGATGCGCTCGCGGACCCAGGCGAAGTACAGCAGCTTCATCAGCTATCCATGTGCTTGAGGCCGACGCGCAGATAATCCCAGCCGGTGATCAGCGTCAGCACCGCCGCGCCCCATAGCATCGCGAGGCTGGTCGTATGCACCCAGATCTGGTCAGGCACCGCGCCCGCCAGCACCAGGCCGCCGAGCGACGTCAGCTGCAGCGCGGTTTTCCACTTGGCGAGCGCCGACACCGGAACCGAAACCTGCGCGCCGCCCAGAAATTCGCGCAATCCCGACACGGCGATCTCGCGCAGCAGGATCACCAGCGCCGCGATCATGTGAATGCCCGGAATGATCCCCTTGGCGCACAGGATCAGGATCACCGCCGCGACCATGATCTTGTCCGCGATCGGATCGAGAAACACGCCCAGCTTCGACACCGTCCCGCGCGAGCGCGCGAGATAGCCGTCGAAATAGTCGGTGATGCCCATCAGGCAGTAGGTCGCGAAGCCGAGCGCATAGCCGGCCTCCCATTCGGGCCACCACAGGAAGAACAGCAGCAGCGGCACCGCGACGATTCGCGAAAGCGTCAGGATGTTGGGCAGGGTCAGCATCACGCTCCGCTCTAGCACCGAGCGCGGCGGCAATCATCCCCTGCGCAACAGCCCCCGCAACTTCGCTGTCATATGGGGGCGATAGCGGTTGCCGCCACCCGTCCGGCAGGGCTATGCCGGGATCAGTATCGACGGACGAAGGCCCGCCACACATATGATCAACGCGCTCGGATTGCTCAAAGAGCGCCGTTTTCTGCCCCTGTTCGTCACGCAGTTTCTGGGGGCGTTCAACGACAATCTGTTCAAGACCGCACTGGTGCTGTTCGCCACCTATTCGGTGTTCAACGACGCCACGCAGGAAAGCTATTTCAACGCGCTGGCGACGGCGCTGGCGATCATCCCGTTCTTCATACTCTCGGCGCTCTCCGGACAGCTTGCCGACACCTATGACAAGGCGCGGATCATCCGCATCGTCAAGACGGTCGAGATCGGCATCATGCTGTTCGGCGTCGCCGGCATCTGGGTCGCGAAGCACGGTTATACCAATCTCGGCATCGGCATGATGCTGGCGGCGGTGTTCATGCTCGGCACGCATTCGACCTTCTTCGGCCCGATCAAATACGCGATCCTGCCGCAGCATCTGAAAGACGACGAAGTGCTGGGCGGCACCGGGCTGGTCGAGGCGGCGACCTATCTCTCGATCCTGCTCGGTACGGTGATCGCCGGCTGGGTGTCGGTCGAGACCGCGGGCTTTCTGACGCTGGCGGTCGCGGCGATCGGCTGGTTCACCGGCCGTATCGTCCCCTCCGCGCCGCGCGCCGGGCCGATGCTCAAGGTCAATTACAACCCGGTGACCTCGTCCTGGCGGCTGGTCGGCGCGACGATGCACATCCCGCGGCTGTTCCTGGCGATCTGCGCGATCAGCTTTTTCTGGACGATCGGGTCGGTGCTGATCGTGATCTTCCCGCCGCTGGCAAAGAACATCCTGACCGCAGACGAAAAGGTCGCCAGCCTGATGATCGCGATCTTCTCGGTCGGCGTCGCGATCGGGTCGGTGATCATTAATTCGATGCTCAAGGGGCGGATCTCGGCTAAATATTCACCGATGTCGGTACTGCTGATGGCGGGGATCGTGATCGCCTTCTCGATCGAATCGCGGATGTGGGTGCCGGCGCCCAATGGCGGCCTCTACAATGTCGCCGACTTCATCGTCATGCCGCAGGCGTGGCTGGTGCTGCTGACGCTGATCGGCATCTCGATCACCGGCGGCATGTTCGTGGTGCCGCTTTATGCCTTCCTGACCACCACCGTGACCAAGGACCAGACCGCGCGCACCGTCGCGGCGAACAATATCGTCAATGCCGGTGCGATGACGCTGGGCGCGGTAGCGGTGATGATCATCACCGCGGCGGGCGTGGGTCCGGCCGACATGTTGCTGCTGGTCGCGGCGATGTGCCTGATCTCAGCCTGGATCGCGCAGAAGCTGCACCTCGCCTGCGATTAGAGCAGGAACGTATAGAAGCAGACAAAGAACGCGACGAAGCTCGTCGCGAACAGCTTGAGGTCGCTGTCGTCCTCGCGCTTCTGCACCATCGCGCGCACCTGCGGCATCCGCCTGCGGAAGGGATGGCCGGCGGTCCGGCGGTCGAGCGTGGCTTCGCGTCGCATGGCGAGGAGTTAACGCCTCGTTTACGAATTCGGCCACTGGTAAATTTGGTTAAGCGCCGTTCGGATTCGGGACGGCGCGTCAAAATGAAAAGCCCGGGCGAGACCGTCGTCTCGCCCGGGCTTTTCATGTTCCTTCGGGAAGGATTGGTGGAGCCGAGGGGGATCGAACCCCTGACCTTCGCAATGCCATTGCGACGCTCTCCCAGCTGAGCTACGGCCCCATCCGTCCCGGGAAGGCGATGGCCTTTAGCAGCCATCGCGTGCTTTGCAATCGGGTTTCCCCGGTTTTTTCAGCTTTCCCGGCTTTTAGCTTTCGTCGTCGGCGTCGCCAGTGTCGACGCCCAGGTCGTCATCGCCGCCCAGATCGACATCATCGTCGGGCGAGCCCTCGGCGTCCTCATCGACATCCAGATCCGCATCCAGATCGGTATCGTCGTCCTTCTTGACGGCCTCGGCCTTCACCACCTCGAACGGCAGCGGCTGCTTCGACTTCAGGATCGGCTCCGGCTCCCACGAGAAGCTGCAGGCGATGCAGGTGACCGGCTCGTCTTTCTCGAGATCATAAAAACGCGTTGCGCATTTCGGGCAGGTCCGCTTCGTGCCCCATTCCGGCTTCACCATAGTGCCGCTCTAGCCTTTTCTTCGATTTTCAAGGGTGACGGGAACGTCTGTCCCCGTTTGAAGTGGCGCGCGCCTTGCCATAGCGCAAGCCCCCTGTCAAAGCCGCCGCCGATGAGCGCCTCGACACCCTTCCCTTACGCCATTTCCGCACGCGGTCCACTACGCGGGGCCCTGACCGTGCCCGGCGACAAGTCGATCAGCCACCGTTCGCTGATGTTCGCGGGCCTCGCGGTCGGCGAGAGCCGGATCGAGGGGCTGCTCGAGGGCGAGGACGTGCTCGCCACCGCCGCCGCGATGCGCGCGATGGGCGCCCGGATCGAGCGCGACGCCGACGGCGTGTGGCATGTCTGGGGCGTCGGCGTCGGCGGGCTGCTTCAGCCCGAGACCGCGCTGGAGATGGGCAATTCGGGGACATCGACGCGGCTGCTGATGGGGCTGGTCGCGAGCCATGGCATCACCGCGACCTTCACCGGCGACGCGTCGCTCTCCAAGCGGCCGATGGGCCGCGTGATCGAGCCGCTGTCGGCGATGGGCGCCGAATTCACTTCGAGTCCCGGCGGTCGTCTCCCGCTGACGATGCGCGGGCTCAACCCGGGGGTGCCGATCGAATATGTGCTTCCGGTCGCCTCGGCGCAGGTCAAGTCGGCAGTGCTGCTCGCCGGGCTCAACACACCCGGCATCACGCGCGTCATCGAGCCGGTACCGACGCGCGACCATAGCGAGCGCATGCTCGCCGGATTCGGCGCCGAATTGACGATCGAGGAAACGGCGCAGGGCCGCATCATCTCGATCCGCGGCGAGGCGGAATTGAAGCCGCAGCAGATCACCGTGCCCGGCGATCCTTCCTCAGCGGCATTCTGGCTGGTGGCCGCATCGATCGTGCCCGGTTCGGACGTCACCATCGCCAATGTCGGACTCAACCCGACCCGCACCGGCATCATCACCGCGCTGCGCATGATGGGTGCGGACATCGCCGAGTTCGATTCGCGCACCGTCGGCGGCGAGCCGGTCGCCGATCTGCGCGTCCGCCACGCGCCGCTGTCTGCGATCGAGGTACCGCCCGATCTCGCGCCGAGCATGATCGACGAATATCCCGCATTGTTCGTGGCCGCCGCCTTCGCGCAGGGCCGCACCGTCGCGCGCGGTGCCGAGGAGCTTCGCGTCAAGGAGTCGGACCGGATCGCCGCGATGGCGGCCGCGCTCGGCGCCAATGGCGTGGCGCTCGAAGAGTATGAGGATGGCCTCGCGATCACCGGCAGTCGCGGCGAGCCGATTCCCGGCGGCGCTCAGGTCGCCTCGAAACTCGACCATCGTATCGCGATGAGCATGACCGTGGCTGGACTCGCCGCGAAAGCCGAGGTGAGCATCGACGACGCCGCCCCGGTCGCGACCAGCTATCCGGGGTTCTTCCAGACCCTCGATCACCTGACTGGCCGAAACGAACCCGCATGATCATCGCCGTCGACGGACCCGCCGCATCGGGCAAGGGGACCATCGCCCGGGCACTCGCGCGCCACTATCACTTGCCCCACCTCGACACCGGCCTGCTCTACCGCGCCGTCGCCGCCACCGTGCTGCGCGAGGATTTGAAACCCGAGCGCGAGGCGGACGCCGTGGCGTCATGCGGCTTTGACGACCTGCTCCTCGCCGACGAATATCTGCGCACTGACGAGGTCGGGCAGGTCGCCTCGGTCGTGTCGGCGCATCCGCTCGTCCGCGCGGCTTTGCTCCAACGCCAGAAGCGATTCGCGCTACAGCCGGGCGGTGCCATTCTCGACGGGCGCGACATCGGCACGGTGATCGCGCCCAACGCCGACGCCAAATTGTTCGTCAAGGCGACCCCCACGATCCGCGCGCAACGCCGTCATGCCGAGCTCAAAAAGCACGGTGTGATGGTCAGCCTGAACAAGGTGCTGGCCGACATCCGTGCCCGCGACGAGCGCGATACCAAGCGCAGCGAAGCGCCCTTGCTCGCCGCGCCCGATGCGGCGGTGCTGGACACCAGCTTCCTCTCGATCGAGTCCGCCGTGCAGAAAGCGATCGAGTTCGTCGAGAAGCAGCGCGCGGCAAGGGCCACAGGCTAATTTACAGGCGGCATGCGTTCGCGCGCCTGAGCTTCCAGAAACCGGTCGAGCAGCGTCAGCCGCATCGCGATGTCTTCCCGATAAGACGCACCGGGCGGTGACAGCTTGAGCGCATCAGCCCAATAGGACCGCGCCGCTGCGAACTGCCCCGCGCGGACATAGGCCAGACCATAGAAGAAGCGCGGCCCCGGATGCTTCGGCGCCAGCGCGACCGCGCGACGGAAGGCGACCCCTGCGGCCGGCGACACCGTCCGCCCATCCGCCTCGGTCAGCGTCATGCCTAGCCAGGTCCACAGCGCCGCGTCCTTCGGCGAAGAACGCACGCCGCCCAGCATCAGCTTCGCCGCCTTCTCGGGATCACCGCCGCGAATCAGCGCGTCGGACGCGAAGAAATAGCCGTCGAGATAGGTGAAGCGCCCGAACATCGCGCTGCGCAGGTCGCGCAGCGTCGGATCGTCGGCCTGCGCCTTCCTCGCTGCCTCGACCGGCGCTCCGGGCAGTTCGGGCCGTGCCTGAAGCGCATAGCCCGCTGCGCCCAGCATCAGCGCGGCGCCCGCGAACGACCACAGGCTGCGCGGCAGGCCCAGCGCCCACAGCGCCGCAAACACCGCCGCGCCGATCGCGGCGAGGATGACCCACCCCATCATTTGCGCCGCCGCTTCAAGGTGCCGCGGGCCAGCCACAGCCCCGCCCCCAGCAACAGCAGCGGCGCCAGCCACAAGGGCGCGGTCGTCCAGCTGAATGGCGGATCATAGGTCACGTAACTGCCATAGCGTTCGACCAGCCAGGCGCGCACGGCTTGCGGCTGCTCGCCCGCGGCGATCTTCTGGCGCACGATGCGGCGCATGTCCGCGGCCATGTCGACGTCGCTGTCATGAATCGACTGACCCTGACAGACGAGGCAGCGCAGCTCGGCCATCAACTCGGCCGCCTGCGCTTCCTTCGCCGCGTCAGGGATCTGCACATAGCCGAAATCAGCCGGCGCTCCCGCCGCCAGCACAAGGCTCAGCAGCAGGCTCATCGCGCATCCTCCAGCGCCTGCAGCAGCCTGGGCACGTCCTCTTCGCGGATGTCGCCGATATGCTGCATGGCGATCCGCCCCCGCCCGTCGATCACGAACGTCTCGGGCACGCCCGACGAGCCGATCCCGATCTGCACCTGGCTCTGCCCATCGCTGCCGATCCGCGCATAGGGATCGCCGTTGCGCGCGAGGAACGCACCGATCGCCTCGGGCGTGTCGCGGATCGCGATTCCGTCAATCTCGACGCCCGCCTGCCTGAGCCTCATCAGATGCGGCGCCTCGGCGATGCACGGCACGCACCAGCTCGCGAACACATTGAGCAGCCGCGGCTTGCCCGTGGCGAAGTCGGCGCGCGTCACCCCGGGCTTGCCAGCGACCATCGGCGCCAGCGTAAAGTCGGGCAGCGGCTTGCCGACCAGGGCCGACTTCACCACCGTTTGCGGCGGCACCAGCAAGCGCGACCCGGCAATCACCATCAGCACGGCGAACACCAGCAGCGGTACCCACAGCAGCCAGCGCTTCATTCCGCGTCCTCCCGCCGCTTGGTGTTGCGCCGCTCGCGGAACACGCGCCCGATCAGCGACAGCGCCCCGCCCAGCGCGATCAGCGCGCCGCCGAACCAGATCAGCGTCACGAACGGCTTCCACCACAGCCTCAGCTGCCAGCGCCCCTCGGCATCCTGCGCGCCTAGCACCGCATAGAGCTGACCGTCGGCACGCGTGCGGATCGAGGCTTCGGCGGTGTCGGTCGGCGGCGAGGAATAGAAGCGGCGCTGCGGCGTCAGCAACAGCGGCGTGCTGCCCTCGCCGCGCGTCGCGGTCACCCGGCCTTCGACGGCAGACCAGTTATCGCCCATCACCGGTGCGACGCCGTTCAGCACCACGCGCCACGGCCCGACATAATAAGGCTGACCATAGCGCGCGGCGACCAGCCGCTCGCTGGTGAACGCGCTATCGGCAGCCATGCCGGCGAGGCTCACCGCCACGCCGAAATGCGCGACCACCATCCCCCAGGTGAACAAAGGCGTGCGCAGCAAATTGCGCTTCCACAGCGGCGCGAAGCTCGCAATCGTCAGCCCCGCCGCCAGCCCCAGCCCGGCGATCTCCATCCAGCCGGTGCCGGGCGCCGCCGCGAACATCGCCGCCATCGCCAGCAACGCCGCGGCTATCGGCACGGTCACCCGCTGCAACAACGCATTCGCCTCGTCACGCCGCCAGCGCAGCAGCGGCCCGGCCGACATCGCCGCAACCAGCAGCAGCGCGATCGGCCCGGTGGTCTTGTTGAAGAAGGGGGGGCCGACCGACAATTGCTGCCCCATCGCCTGCGCGACGATCGGATAGAGCGTCCCGATCAGCACAATGCCGAGGATGACGCTGAGCAGCAGGTTGTTGAGCACCAGCCCGCCCTCGCGGCTGAGCAGATCGAACCCCTGCCCCGCCTTCACCCGGCCCACGCGCGCGCCATACAGCGCCAGCGCGCCGCCGATATAGATCGCCAGCAGCACAAGAATGAACGACCCGCGCGTCGGATCGACGGCGAAGGCATGCACGCTGGTGAGAATGCCCGATCGCACCAGGAAGGTGCCGAGCATCGACATTGAGAAGGCGACCACTGCCAGCATCAGTGTCCATGCGCGCAGCCCATCGCGCGCTGCCAGCACATTGACCGAATGCAGCAAGGCGGTTGCCGCCAGCCACGGCATCAGCGACGCATTCTCGACCGGATCCCAGAACCACCAGCCGCCCCAGCCGAGCTCATAATAGGCCCAATAGCTGCCCGCAGTGATGCCGAGCGTCAGAAACACCCACGCGCCCAATATCCACGGCCGCATCGCCCGCGCGAACACCGGCCCGACCTCGCGCGTCACCATCGCGCCGACCGCGAAGGAAAAGGCGATCGAAAGCCCGACATAGCCGAAATAGAGCGTCGGCGGATGGAACGCCAAACCCGGGTCCTGCAACAGCGGGTTCAGCCCCATGCCGTCGAGCGCAGGCGGATCGAGCCGCGTGAACGGGCTCGAAGCGATGACGAGGAAGGCGTAAAAGCCAAGCGCGATGAACGCCTGCGCGCCCAAAGTCGCGGTCAGCGTCGCGCGGTCGAGCTTGTGCTCGAGCACCGCGATCGCCGCCCCGGCCAGCGCCAGCACGGTGACCCACAGCAGCATCGAGCCTTCATGGTTCCCCCATGCGCCCGCGAACTTGTAGAGCCAGGGTTTGGCCGAATGGCTGTTCTGCGCGACCAGCAGCACCGACATGTCGGATTGCAGGAACAGCAGGATCAGCAGCCCGAACGAGAGCGCCGCGAGCACCCCCTGCACGATCGCCACCGGCCGCACCGCTGCGACCAGTTCGTCCTGCTTCAATCGCAGCCCCAGCCCCGCACAGGCAAGCTGCAACAGAGCCATCGCCGCGGCGAGCCACAGCGCCGCAAGACCGGCCTCTGCGATCATGCGCTAACCGTCATTTGGCGAGCGTATCCGGCGAGGGCATCTTGTCGGCGATCTCGGGCGGCATGTAACGCTCGTCATGCTTGGCGAGCAGATTGTCCGCGACGAAGCCGCCCTCGGCCGTGAACTTGCCCTCGGCGACGACGCCCGACCCTTCCTTGAACAGGTCAGGCGCGACGCCGGTGAAGCGCACCGGTACCTTCGCTTCCTTGTCCGCGACGACGAACGCGATCGTGACGCCATCCTTGAGATGCTTGAGCGAGCCCTTCTCGACCATCCCGCCGAGCCGAACGGCCTTGTCGACATCCGGCTTCCGGGTGGCGACATCGCTCGGCGTGTAGAAGAACGCCGCCTGATCCTGCAGCGCCGACAGCGCCAGCGCGCTCGCCCCGCCGATCGCGGCCAGCGCCGCCAGCCCCAGGAACAGCCGCTGATGCTTGCGCTTCATGGCCGGTTCCTCAGCGCTTCGGCAGCAGCCTCGGCGCGCCGCATCGCCAGCCAGCTGAACAGCGACAGTCCACCGACGCCGGCAACGACGACCGCATAGGCGGCGATGATGAACGGCCAGTGATTCATGCCGCCATCCGCCTGATCCGCGCCTCGACACGCTGCTCAGCCAGCACCGCCCGCATCCGCATCAGCACGAGTCCGCCGAACAGCAGCGAAAAGCCCGGCAGCGTCAGCAACAGCGGCCACAGCATCGAATCGTCGATCGTCGATTGCGTGAGCGTCAGGCTCTGCCCCTGATGCAGCGTGTTCCACCACACCACCGAATAGCGGATCACGGGCAGCAGCACCGTCCCCGCAATCCCGAACAGCGCGGGAATGCGCCCGTCCCCGCCGCGCTCGCGGTCGGCGCGCTCGAGCGCGATCCATGCGACATAAACGAAGAACAGCAGCAGCATCGACGTCAGCCGCCCGTCCCATTGCCACCAGGTGCCCCAGGTCGGCCGTCCCCAGATCGATCCGGTGATCAGGCACAAAGCCGCGAACACCGCCCCGACCGGTGCGATCGCCCGCGCGGCGAGGCTCGCCAGCGGGTGGCGCCAGACAAGATAGGCGAAGCAGGCGATGGCCAGGCTGCTCCAGCCGCCCATCCCGAGCCACGCGCTCGGCACATGGACGTAAAGGATGCGAACGCTCTCCTTCTGGAGATAGTCGGGCGGCGTCTGCGTGAGGCCGCCCCACACGCCGGCCAGCACCAGCAGCAGCCCGCTCCAGAACAGGATGGGCGTCAGCGGGCGCGCGATCTTGAGGAAGCGCGTAGGATTGGCGAGAGCGTGGATCACGGCGTTTGCGCGGCTTTAGGCGAGTTCGCGCCGCGAATCCACGGCCCTCTTGCGCTTCGCGTCAGCTCCGCCCGATCAGCCGCTTGGCGATCATGTCGGCGACATCGCTCGCGGGCGCGCCCGTGCGGTCGCTCTCGTCCCACACCTCGATCAGCCGCTCCGGTATTTTCGCGATGCGCGCCTCGACCTCGGCACGGTCGCCATGGCCGAGATATTCGAGGCCGACATTGATGATGCCGCCCGCGTTGATCACATAGTCCGGCGCGTAGAGGATGCCGCGCGCATGGACGCGATCGCCGTCCGCCCGCGTCGCGAGCTGGTTGTTCGCGCCGCCCGCCACTGCCTTGCAGTCGAGCGCCGCGATCGACTCGGCGGTCAGGATCGCGCCGAGCGCATTGGGGCTGACGATGTCGGCCGATACGCGCAGGATCTCATCCGCGCCGACCGCATCGGCGCCCAGTTCGGCCGCCAGCGCCGCCGCCTTGTCGTGGTTGACGTCCGCCAGCGTCAGCTTCGCGCCGTCCGCCGCCAGCCGCCGCGCGAGTCCGCCGCCGACGCTGCCGACGCCCTGCACCGCGACATGCACGCCGGCCATCGAATCGGCGCCGAGGGCCCGCTTCGCCGCTGCCTTGACGCCAAGATAGATGCCGAGCGCCGTGAACGGCCCCGGATCACCGCCGGCGCTGCCGCCCTCGACCGGCAGGCCCGACACATGGCGCGTGCGCGTCGCGATCACCTTCATCCGGTCTTCGGACATGCCGACATCCTCGGCGGTCACATAACGCCCGCCGAGCGATTCGACCGCCTCGCCGAACGCCGCCAGCTGCGCCTCGCTGATCGTCGCGCCGCGCTCGGGCGCCAGCACGACGCCCTTGCCGCCGCCCAGCGGCAATCCCGCCATCGCATTCTTGAAGCTCATACCCCGCGACAGTCGCAGCGCGTCGGTCACCGCGGCGGCGCTGTCGGCATAATGCCAGAAGCGCACGCCGCCTGCCGATGGCCCGAGCTTGGTGCTGTGGATCGCGATCACGGCGCGCAGCCCGCTCGCCGGGTCGGTGACGAAATGCACCCCCTCATGCGAGTCGAAATCGGGAAGGTCCCACACGGCAGTCATCGCTTGCTCCACATGCTAATTTTATTTCTCAATCGCGTAATATTATTTTGAACTGCACGGCGCCAGCCCAAATTCGCGAGAGAAGAAAAATGGGGCGACCGACGGGACTTGAACCCGCAACTTCCGGCATCACAAGCCGGTGCTCTAACCAATTGAACTACGATCGCCGTGGAGCGGCGCGCTTAGCGGGGCCATAGGCCGGTCGTCAAGCGCTCTGGCGCTAGCCCCGATTTGCGCCTTCTGGCAAAGGCGGCGGCATGGATTCGAGCATCCCTGCCTCGGGCTTTCCGATCGAGCCCGTCATCGCCCGGCTGGGCGCCACGCCGGCGATCCAGCGCGTGCCCAACCCCAGGCTCACGCTGTTCATCCGCAGGGCTTTTCTCGAGCCGGAGCTGTGCGCGTCGCTGATCGACAGGATCGACACGAACCGCCGCCCCTCGACCATCTCCGACTATAATGGCGACGCGGTGTTCCGCACCAGCGAGACCTGCGACCTGTCCGCGGCCGACCCCGACGTGATGGAGGTCGAGCGCCGAATCGCCGCGCTGACCGGCATCGATCCCGCGCATGGCGAGCCGTTGCAGGGCCAGCGCTATGAGGTCGGGCAGGAATTCAAGGCGCACACAGATTATTTCGAGCCGCATGGCGTCGATTTCGAGAAATTCTGCTCGGTCGCGGGCCAGCGCACCTGGACCGTGATGGTCTATCTCAACGACGTCGAGGCCGGCGGCGCGACGCGGTTCAAGACGATCGACAAGATCGTCCGGCCCGAGACCGGCAAGCTGCTCGCCTGGAGCAACCTCCGCCCCGACGGCACGCCCAACCCGGCGACGCTGCACCACGCGATGAAGGTCCGCGCGGGCCTCAAATACGTCATCACCAAATGGTTTCGCGAACGTCCCTGGGGCTGATCGGCGCGGCTGACGGAAAAAGAAAAGCCCCGGCCGCACGTGACGGCCGGGGCTTTCCCCCTTTTGCGCTGACCCTCGCGGATCAGAATTTCACGGACGCACCCAGGCTGAAGGTGCGGCCCTGGTCGTAGCGGTTGACGTACACCGTCTTGCCCGACGCGAAGGTTTGGAATTCCTGATATTTGGTCTTGGTCAGGTTGCGCGCCTCGAACTTCAGCTCGATCTCGCCGTCGAACACCTTGACCGCCTGCCGCGCGACAACGTCGAGCCGCAGGCCCGGCTTCTCGTACACATCGGGCAGGAAGCCCACGCCCGATGCGTTCGAGGCGCCGCGCGCGGTCACGCGCTCGCTCGCATAATTGACCAGCACCGTCAGCTGCGACGTCGATTCGGTGTCCTCGATGCCGAGCTGGAAGTTGATCAGGTGATCCGACTGGCCGGTCAGCGGCGCGCCGTCGCGGTACAGCAGGTTGGCGGGGCGCAGCACGATCCCGCCCGGGCCGGCGTTGATGTCCGGCACCAGCGTCGCATCGGCGGTGATCTTTGACTTGGTGTAGGTGTAGTTCGCCACCAGCACCAACCGCCGCGTCGCGAAGAAATCGCCGCCCAGCGTGTCGAGCGGGAAATGCTTCTGAAGCTCGACCTCGCCGCCGTACAACTGCGCCTCGGGCACATAGGAGAAGCCGGTGGTGATGCGCGAATCGAGCGTCGGGAAGGCCGAGACCTGCTCGATCGGGTTCTTGATCTTCTTGAAGAAGCCCGCCGCCGTCACCCGCTCGTTGCGGCCGAAGAACCACTCATAGCGCGCCTCGGCATTGTAGAGCTGCGAGTCGACCAGCGCCGGGTTGCCGAAGAACAGCCGGTCGCTATCGAAGTCCTGATAGAATTGCGGCGCCAGCTCGCGGAACTGCGGGCGGGCGATGGTCTTCGATCCGTGCAGGCGCAGCTGCATGTTCTGCGCGAAGTTCCACGTCACTGTCGCAGCCGGCAGCCAATAGGCATTGTCCAGCACCGTGCCCGCACCCGCGACGTTCGTGCTGACGAACTCGTCAGCCTTTTCGTAGCGCACGCCGAAGGTCGCCTTCACGCCGTCAATCGGTTCGATGTCGGCCTGGACGTAGCCGGCATGGATGGTCAGGCCCGCGTCATAGACCGCCGCGCCCTGCCCGCCCGAGATGTTGTCGAGCACGAGGCACAGCCCGTTCGGACACCCGCCGAGCTGGCTGTTGGTCGCCTGCAGCACCGACGGCGTCAGCAGCAGGTCGGGGCGCAGATAGCGGTAACCCAGCGGCAGCGCGCCGCCCGGCTCGTAACGATAGGCGAAGCTGAAGCGGCTCGAGCTGCGGGTCTGGTCCTGATAATAATAGCCCGCCGACAGCCGCACCGGGAAGCTGGTGTTGAGCTTGTACGACAGGTCGGCCTGCCCGCTCCACAGCTCCTCGTCGAGCTCGCTGAACGCGATGCTCGCCTGCTCGGTGGACGAGTTGAGCGCGTTGACCCAGCCGTTCACCGTCGTGTCGTAACGCGACACGAAGCTGCGTTCATATGGCGAATCGCGCTTGGTCTTGGCATAGGCGCCGCGCACGTCGAGGCTCAGGTCGTTCCACTTGAACTCGCCGACCAGCTGCGATTCGAACAGCTCGCGCTCGAACCATGCCGTGGTCTGGTTGAAGCGCTCGAACCCCGAGCTGTTGGGATAGAGCGTCGCCGACGCGCCGCGCGCCTGCTTGACCGTGTCGTGGATATAGACGTTGGTCCAGCGGATCGTCTGGTCGCCGAATTCCGCGCCCAGCCCGACCAGCCCGTTCACCACCGCGCGATTGTCGGTGATGATTGTGCGGTAGTCGCTGCGCAGGATGCCGGTCTCGTCGTTGCTGTCCTGCTGCAGCACGTCGCGCGTGCGCCAGCTGTTGCTGATCCCCGCCGAGGCGACGATGCCGAACTGCACGTCGCCCGCATTGAAGCGCTGGCCCAGGCTGAACTCGCCCGAGAAGTTGGCGGGGATGTGGTAATTGCCCTGCATGATCGTGGTCGGCGTGTTGGTCAGCTGCGCGACCTGATTGGCCGGGATCTGCGCGCCGTTGAGGCCGACATCCTTGATGAAGGCGGGCACTGCGCGGGTGCCGTCGTCATAGCCGCCCCAGTCGTTGCTGCCGCCCTGATAGGCATAGCCATATTCGCTGGTCGTCTCGGTATCGAAGGTCACGCTGCCGCCGAGTGAGACGAAGCCTTCCTTGGGGATCGCCTTGGTGGTCAGGTTGATGACGCCGCCGCCGAACTCGGCCGGATAGTTGACCGAATAGGTCTTCTGGACCAGCGCCGATCCGACCACGCTGGTCGGGAAGATGTCGAGCGGCACGGTGCGGCGCAGCGGTTCGGGCGACGGCAGCGGCGAGCCGTTGAGCAGCGCCGAGGAATAGCGGTCGCCAAGGCCGCGCACGAACACGAAGCCGTTGCCGACCACCGACATGCCGGTGACGCGGGTCAGCGCGCCGGCGATATCGCCTTCGCCGGTGCGCGCGATGTCTTCCGCCGACAGCACCGACACCACTTGCGGCGTCGCGCGGATCACGTTGGGGATGTTGCGCCCGATCACCACGATCTCGCCGCCCTCCGACGCATCGGCGCCCGGCGTGGAAATCTCGACCTCTTCCTCGGTCTGTGCCGGCTCGATGGCGGGCGGTGCGGCCGGCGCCGGTGCGCTGTCCTGCGCGAACGCGGCCGGCGCGACGAGGTTGGTGGTCAACAGGAGCATGGCTCCGAACGCGAATGGCTTCTTCATGAGCTTATGCCCCGCTCGATATTCTTCTTATTGAAAGCCGCCGGGGCGAGGCTGTGACCTCGGCCCCGGCGGAACTTCACGCGCCTGCCGCCGATCAGCGGTTGTTGCAGGCGAAGTAGACCGACGTGAAAATCGGCGGACCCTGATCCTGCAGCGCGGTATCAGCCGCGCGGATCGTGCCCCGCGCCGCGGTGCCCGCGATCACGTTGAGGCAGGGCACGCTGCTCTGCAGGATGCCGTTGACGTAGCGGCTGTCGGCGCTGCCGCGGATGCGAAGCGCGCCGGTGGTCGCGGCGGTGTGGATGAAGGTGAAGTTCGAGATGGTCGCGTTGGTGCGCGGCAGCAGGTCCTCGTTGCCGTTCGAGTCGACCTCGAGCGTGAACGAGTCGCTGGTCGCACCGCCCGGCTTCTGCGCGACGACCAGGAACTGGACAAAGCCGCGATAGCCATTGTCGTAATCGAAGCCGTCATCGTCGGCGCCGGTGATCGCGATGTGCTTGAGGTTCGCGGTGCCGCCGAACACCTCGATGCCGTCATCGGCCGAGTTGTGCGACTGGACATGGTCGATCTGCGTCCCCGAACCGACGCCGCCCAGCGTCAGGCCCTGCAGTTCGTTGCCGCCGCCCGCCGAGATGTCGATGCCGGTGAAGCGGATCTGGACATAGGAAATCCGGCCGCTGTTGCTGCTCTTGTTCGGTCCGCCATAGAGGCGCGTGGTGGTCAGGCCTTCCGCGGTGTTGTCGCAGGTCGTGCTGGCGCCGTTTGCGTCGTTCGGACCGGTGCCGGTGCGGCACACGCCGGTCGGCGCCTGGCCAAGCAGGATGATGCCGCCCCACTGGCCCTGGGTCGAATCCGAGGTGCCGGTCGGCGACAGGTTCTGGCGCGAGGTGAAGATGATCGGCAGCGAGGCGGTGCCGACCGCGTCGAGCTTCGACCCGCGGTTGACCAGCAGCACGTCCGAAACGGCGTCGGTCGGGTTCGACACGACGGTCACGCCGGCTTCGATCGTCAGCGTCGGGCCGGTCGCGGCGCCGGTGGTACCGGCATCGGTGCCGACCTCGACGTTACCGTCGAGCAGATAGGCGACGCCGGTGATGCGCGGCAGCGTCAGGTTCGCAGTGACCGCGTTCGGGATGCGGCACAGGCGGACGTTGGTGTTGGTGCCGCCGTCGGTGGTGCCCGCCGGGCAGGCGCTGGCCGCCGGGGTCGCGGCTGCGGCGACGACGAGCGGCGGGGTGTTGCACGACGCGCTCGACGCGCCGAAGTTCGCCGACGGCGAGTTGCAGGTCCACTGCTGGAACGCGGTGTCGCCCGAGCCGCTGAACGCGCCCAGATGGCTGCCCGCGGTGAAGAAGGTGCCGCCGGTGCCGGCGTTCAGCGTCGTCGGGTCGGTCGCGACCGGCGTCGGCGTCAGCGCCGAGATCGTCGGTGAGGCGATGGTCGGGCCGGAGCCGACCGCATAGACGCGGATGCCGCTGGCATTGTTGTTGGTGCCGGGCGAGGTCGTCACCAGCGCCAGCTGCTCGGCGGCGGTGATGGTGAAGGCCGCATCGACCTGGCCGCCGGTGCCGGCGAACTCGGCCGCGGCGATCGCGGCGGGGGTCGGCGTCGGCGTCGGCGAGGGCGCCGGGGCCGGCGGGTTGATCACGACATTGCCGGCGCCGGGCGTCGCGATGCTGGTCGCGCCATCGCATGCCGCGAGCGTCGCGCCGGCGACGCTGGTCATGAGGATGAGGCTGATACGCTTGAAGTCGGCCATGAAATTCTCCGTTCGATCGGTCCCGATGGGTCAGGATTGGGCGCGTGCCCGGATCGACTCGGATCATCCCCCTGCCGATCGCACGCTCGCCGCTAGGCGCGCTGCGTGACAGTTCGATGCGACTTTGGAGAAGGTTCAGTGACGGTGATGTGACGGGATTGTTACGGGGGTGGCATCGGCAGAGATATCGACGCGAGCTAAACCTCCACCCCCGCAGTGGGCCGCACAAACACGCGGAGATTCTCGCGCCGAACCTCAAACAGCTGGGTTTTCTCGATCAGCGTCAGCAATTTGGGACAGCCATAAGTCCTGGGATCGAAATCCGGCATCAGCGTCGCCAGACGCTGACCCAATGCGCCCAGCGGAAACCAGCCATTCATGTCATCCATTTGGCTCAGCGCCGCGAGAATGTGGGGAACGACTGCACTCGGCGATTCTCGCGCCCCGGCAGGCTGAGCCATCGCTGCCGTCACGGTTACGGCTGGCTGCTGCGCACCGCCGGGCCAAAGGTTTTCGGTGTAGATGAATCGCTTGCACGCTTGCCGAAAGCTCTCCGGGGTCTTGCGTTCGCCGAATCCATAAACGTCCGTGCCCTGCTCGCGAATGCGCGCAGCCAGCCTTGTGAAATCGCTGTCGGAGGACACCAGGCAAAACGCGTCGAACCGGCCTGAGTGCAGCAGGTCCATTGCATCGATCACCAGCGCAATGTCGGACGCGTTCTTTCCGACCGTATTGGCGAAGTTCTGGTGAGGCATGATCGCGTGCATCGGCAAGACCTCGGTCCAGCCCTTGAGTCCGTTACCGGAAAAATCGCCATAAATCCGGCGCACGCTGGCCTCGCCGATCGCAGCGATCTCCTCGAACAATCCGCCAACGATGCGAGGCGACGCATTGTCGGCGTCGATCAGAACGGCAAGCCGTTGCGGACGATCATATTCAGTAGCCATGTTGCCGCATAGGACAGCAATGCAAAGTCGCCGTAAATCGAAATGATCCGGCCGTCACAGTGACGGACACATGCTTTGCGCAGCCACGAAAAAGCCCGCCGGTTTTCACCGGCGGGCTTTTTCGGATGGTGGGCGCGGCAAGGATTGAACTTGCGACCCCTGCGGTGTGAACACAGTGCTCTACCACTGAGCTACGCGCCCGATATCCGTCGCTCCGGCGAGCCGGAAGCGCCCCGGAGTGGTCCGGGGAGCGGTGCCTCTAAAATGAGCGCGCGGGCTTGTCCAGCCCCGCGCGTCCCAAATTCATCGGATCAGTTGACCGCGTCCTTCAGGCCCTTTCCGGCCTTGAACTTGGGCTGCGACGACGCCTTGATCGTCATCGGCTCGCCGGTGCGCGGGTTGCGGCCGGTCGACGCCTTGCGCTTGCTGACCGAGAAGGTGCCGAAGCCGACGAGGCGGACTTCATCGCCCTTCTTGAGCGACGACGTCACCGCATCGAACACTGCCTCCACGGCCTTGCTGGCATCGCCCTTGCTCAGGCCCGCGGTGTCCGCGACCGTCGAGATCAGTTCCTGCTTGTTCATGCCCGTTGAACCCCTGTCTGTTCTTGGCTTGTCGGATAAGAGACTCGCGGCGCTCTCCGCGCCGGTCGGGCAGAAAAACGGTTCCGGTCCCCGCTGTCAAAGGGAAAGCGGGGAACGGAGCCGAAACGACCCGAAAAACTGCCCTCACGCAACGTAAACCCTAGTGGCGCAACGATTCCGGGCCAGTTGCGGGCGGGTTGACGGGCGGTTGCGCGGCCAGATCGTCGGCCTCCGTCCAGTCGATCGCGACCAGCGGCTCGGTCAGCGCGAGCTCCAGCACCTCGTCGACATGCTTGACCGGAATGATCTTGAGGCCCTCGCGGATGTTCGCGGGGATCTCGGCCAGGTCCTTCTCATTCTCCTGCGGGATCAGCACCGTCTCAATGCCGCCACGCAACGCCGCAAGCAGCTTCTCCTTCAAGCCGCCGATCGGCAGCACACGGCCGCGCAGCGTCACTTCGCCCGTCATCGCGATCTCGCGCCGCACCGGCACCCCGGTCAGCGTCGAGACGATCGCCGTCACCAGCCCGATGCCCGCCGACGGCCCGTCCTTGGGCACCGCGCCTTCAGGCAAGTGGATATGGATATCCTTGCGCGCGAAGATGCTCGGCTTGATGCCGTAAGCGGGCGAACGCGCCTTGATGAAGCTGAACGCGGCCTCGACCGATTCCTTCATCACGTCGCCGAGCTTGCCGGTCGTCTTGATCGCGCCCTTGCCGGGCACCGTCACGCTCTCGATCGTCAACAGCTCGCCCCCGACCTCGGTCCAGGCGAGCCCGGTGACCGCGCCGATCTGATGCTCCTCCTCGGACAGCCCGTGGCGGTATTTCTGCACGCCGGCGAACTCATGGAGGTTGTCGGGCGTGATCGTCACGCTCTCGGCCTTGCCCTCGAGGATACGGCGCAGCGCCTTGCGCGCGAGCTTGGCGATCTCGCGCTCCAGCGTGCGCACGCCGGCCTCGCGCGTATATTTCTGGATCAGCGCTCGCAGGCCTTCATCAGTCAGCGTGAACTCGCCTTCCTTCAGCCCATGCGCCTCGATCTGCTTCTCCAGCAGATGGCCCTTGGCGATCTCGAGCTTCTCGTCCTCGGTATAGCCCTCCAGCCGGATGATCTCCATGCGGTCGAGCAGCGCCTGCGGCAGGTTGAGCGAGTTGGCCGTGGTCACGAACATCACGTCCGAAAGATCGACGTCGATCTCCAGATAATGGTCGTTGAACTTGCTGTTCTGTTCGGGGTCGAGCACTTCGAGCAGCGCCGAGGCCGGATCGCCGCGGAAATCCTGGCCGAGCTTGTCGATCTCGTCGAGCAGGAACAGCGGGTTGCTGGTCCCGGCCTTTTTCAGGTTCGACACGACCTTGCCCGGCAACGAGCCGATATAGGTGCGACGGTGGCCGCGAATCTCGGCCTCGTCGCGCACGCCGCCCAGCGACTGGCGGATGAACTCGCGCCCCGTCGCCTTGGCGATCGACTTGCCGAGGCTCGTCTTGCCCACGCCCGGCGGCCCGACGAGGCACAGGATCGGCCCCTTCAGCTTGTTGGTCCGCGCCTGCACCGCGAGATATTCGACGATGCGGTCCTTGACCTTCTCCAGCCCATAATGGTCCGCATCGAGCACCGCTTCGGCCTCGACCAGATCCTTTTTGAGCTTCGACTTCTTGCCCCACGGGAGCCCGAGCAGCACGTCGAGATAGTTGCGCACGACGGTCGCCTCGGCGCTCATCGGCGCCATCGTCTTCAATTTCTTAAGCTCGCCCTGCGCCTTGGCGCGCGCTTCCTTGCTGAGCTTGAGCGTGGCGATTTTCTGGGTCAGCTCGGCGATCTCGTCGCCCTCGCCTTCCTCGCCCTCATTGCCCAGTTCGCGCTGGATCGCTTTGAGCTGCTCGTTGAGATAATATTCGCGCTGGGTCTTCTCCATCTGGCGCTTGACGCGCGAGCGGATCTTCTTCTCGACCTGAAGCACGCCGAGCTCGCCTTCCATGAAGGCGAACACCATCTCCAGCCGCTTCTGCGGGTCGGTCTCGACCAGCAGCGCCTGCTTGTCGGCTACCTTGACCGCGATATTGCCCGCGACGGCGTCGGCGAGGCGCGAGGACTCCTCGATCTCGCCGAGTTGCACCGCGGTTTCGGCGGGCAGCTTGCGGTTGAGTTTGGCGTAATTCTCGAACTGGTCGACCACCGAGCGCATCAGCGCCTGGACCTCATTGCCCTCCGGCACGGTCTCCTCGACCGGCGAGACGGTCGCGGTCAGATACTCACCGCTCTCGGTCAACTCCTCCAGCCGTCCGCGTTCCTTGCCCGCGACCAGCACGCGCACCGTGCCGTCGGGCAGCTTGAGCAACTGCATCACCTCGGCCGACACGCCGACATCGTACAGGTCATCGCGGCCGGGATCGTCCTGTGCAGGGTCGAGCTGCGCGACGAGGAAAATCTCCTTGTCGTCGGCCATCGCCGCCTCGAGCGCGGCGACCGACTTGTCGCGGCCGACGAACAGCGGCACGATCATGTGCGGGAAGACGACGATGTCGCGAAGCGGCAGAACGGGGTAGTTGGACTTCATGAGCACTCCAGCACCGCCCGCTAGGGGCGGATTCGGACAACTATATGGGGTGTTGGTGCGCCGCATCAATCCGCTGACCGCACCGATCCTGTTGATGATGCTCGCCACGCCCGCCGCGGCGCAGAAGGGCGAGCCGCCGGTGACTGCGCTGACGATGCGTTCGGGCGGCGAGATCGAACCCGAACGCGCGGCGTTGCGGCTGGAGCAGGTCGACCTGACGCTGGAGGTCGATGCGGGTCGCAAATACCTCTCCGGCGCCGCCGAACTGCGCCTGACGACCAGCACGCGCCAGACCCGTCTGCTGCTCGATCTCGACAAGAACTTCTTCGTCTCGGCAATCGAGATCGATGGCGCGAAACTGGCGCAGGGTTCATGGCGCAATCCCGAAGGCCGGCTCATCATAGACCTGCCCAAGCCCATCCCCGTCGACGGCAAGCTCACCGCCAGGATCAGCTATGCCGGCCGGCCGCACGAGGCCGTCAACGCCCCGTGGGACGACGGCATCGTCTGGTCGAGCTGGCAGGGCAAACCCTGGGTCGCCACCACCGCACAGGGCTATGGCTGCGACCTGTTCTGGCCGTGCCTCGACTTCCCCGCGGGCGAAATTCCCGTCATCCGCATCTCAATCGCCATCAAAGACGGCATGGCGATCTCCAACGGCAGGCTGATCGAGCATGTGCCGGGCCGCGCCGGGGCCCGCGCGCGCTGGACGTGGGAAGCCCGGAACATCAATCCCTATCTCGCCGCGATCAACATCGGCCCGTATCGCGAGATCAAAGGCAGCTACGCCAGCCGCTACGGCAACGCGATCCCGCTTCACCTCTGGCACCTTCAGGGCAAGGACAAGCAGGCGCAGGGCCTGTTCGCCGAATTCGCCCCCACGCTCGATTTCTTCGAGAGCATGATCGGCCCCTTCCCCTTCGCCGGCGAGAAGCTCGGCGTGGTCGAGACGCCGCACATGGGCATGGAGCACCAGACGGTGAACGCCTATGGCAACAACTACCGCAAGGACGACACCGGCTTCGACTGGCTGTTCCAGCACGAGCTGGCGCACGAATGGTTCGGCAACCAGATGACCGCGGCCAACTGGGACGATTTCTGGCTTCATGAAGGCTATGGCCAATATATGCAGCCGCTCTACGGCCAGTGGCGCGAGGGCGAGGCGCGCTATGCGGCGATGATGGCGACCCAGCGCCAGCGCGTGTTCAATCGCCAGCCGCTGGTGTCGGGCAAGGTCCGCACCTCGGAAGAAGTGTATCAGGACGGCGCCGGCGGCCCCGGCCAGGACATTTACTTCAAGGGCGCCTGGGTGTTGCATACGCTGCGCTATCTGATCGGCGACACGGCCTTCTTCGACGCCACCCGCCGCCTCGTCTATGGCCGCGCCGATCCCAGGCCGGGCAATTTCCAGCCCCGCTTCGCCTCGACGCCCGAATTCGAGCGGCTGATAAACCAGGCCGCCGGCCGCGACCTGACATGGTTCTTCGACGTCTATCTGCGTGAAGCCGCGCTGCCCGAACTGATCCAGACCCGCGACGGCAACCGCGTCACCTTCAGCTGGAAGACGCCGCGCGGCCTGCCCTTCCCGCTGCCGCTCGACGTGACGGTGAACGGCGAGACTCGCCGCCTCGCCATGGCCGGCGGCAGCGACACGATCGAGATTCCGCCAGGCGCGCACATCGTGCCTGACCCGATGGCACGCATCCTCCGCCGCAGCGAAGCGATAGAGGCGATGCAGCGGTAGCGTTGCGAGCTGTTGCCCGGGAACGCCGCCAAAGACTCAACCCATCCGCTCGTGTGCCTCCCCGACTCGGATCTGGTCGCGCCCGCCATGTTTTGCGGCATAGAGCGCCGCATCCGCGCGCGACATCGCCACCTCGATCGAATCGCCGTCCAGCTCGACCACGCCCGCGGAAAAGGACACCGGCGTCCCGTCCGGCCCATCCACCGCGCCCGTCGAGAGCCGCCGCGTCAGGCGATGAAGGATCGTCGCCGCTTCGACCTCGCCCGCATTCGGGAAGATCACCGCGAACTCCTCCCCACCCCAGCGCGCCACGCAATCGCTGCGCCGCACGCCGCGGTTCAGGAACGCCGCGAAGTCGCGCAGCACCGCGTCGCCCGCATCATGGCCGTGCAAATCGTTGATCATCTTGAACCGGTCGAGATCGACCAGCGCCACCGCACCTCGCCCCGTTGTCGCGGTCTGCGCCAGAAAGCCGCGCCGGTTCCACAGTCCGGTCAGCGGATCGCGATGCGCCGCATTGTCGAGCGTGGCGATCCGCATCCGCGTCGCCGCCGCCGCGCGATCCACGCCGGCGATCAGTTCGCCCAGCATGTCGCCGCTCCGCACGCCACGCAGCGCACTCGACTGGTCGCGCTCCAGCGCCGCGACAGCGTCGGTCGCGGCGCGCACCGGCGCCAGCAGCCCGTCGATCGCGGCGAGCGTGAACACCGTTCCCGCCAGCGTCGCGCCGAGCACGACCGACAGCTCGATCCAGTCGATCGCGCCGCTCGTGAACTGCCAGCCCGCGAAGGCCAGCAGCGGCAGATGCGTGCCGATGAAGCACACCGCGAACATTCGCATGCGGATGCTGTTCGGGAATAGGAACAGCGTCGCCCGATAGAAGCGCAAACCCGATCTCCAGATAAGCCGCCCCCGCGGCGCGCCGGAGATCGCCGGACTTATGTAAAAGCCCCGGAAATCAGCGTGGTTAATCCTGTGAATGAGCGACGATCCTCCCCGGCACGGGAAGGATAAATCATTCGAACTCTAGGATTGCCGCGTCCACCGCCAGGCTCTCGCCTGCAGCGAAGTTGACCGACTTGACCACCCCGGCCTTCTCGGCGCGAAGGATGTTCTCCATCTTCATCGCCTCGACCACGGCCAGCGGCTGCCCGGCCTCGACCTTGTCGCCCTCCGCGACTTCGATCCGCGTCAGCAGCCCCGGCATCGGGCACAGCAGGAAGCGGCTCATGTCGGGCGGGATCTTCTCGATCATGTGCCGCGCCAGCTCGGCGACGCGCGGCGAATAGACCGCCGCCTTGTGCGCCGCACCGCGCGCGGTCAGCGTCCAGCCCGCGCGAGTGCGCGCGACGCGAACCGCCAGCGATTGCTCGCCGCCATGCGCGACCGCCACCCGGTCGCCCGGCTTCCACTCGACCGAACCGCGCACCGCCTCGCCATCGACGATCGCGCCGTCGCCGAGCGTCACGGCATGCTCAGCCCCGCCGATCTTCACCACCCAATCGACCGGCGCGGCGACGCCGTCGCCGAGCTGGCCCGAGATCATCGCGCCGCGCTCGGCCTGCCGCGCCGTCAGCGTCGCCGCCACCGCCGCCAGCTGCCGCGTCAGCGCGGCATCGGCCGGTGCGCCCTCGAACCCCTCGGGATATTCCTCGGCGATGAAGCCGGTGGTCAGCTCGCCCGAGCGGAAGCGCGGGTGCTGCATGAGGGCCGACAGGAAATCGATGTTGTTGCCCAGCCCCGCCAGCTCGAACCGGTCGAGCGCCGCGACCTGCAAGTCCGCCGCCTCGTCCCGCGTATTGCCCCAGGTGATCAGCTTCGCGATCATCGGGTCATAGAACATGCTGACCTCGCCGCCCTCCTTCACACCGTCGTCGACGCGGACATAGGCCTCGCCGCCAACCGCGCCATAGGGCGTGTCCTGCGCGGTAGGGGGCTGATAGCGCACCAGCCGTCCGGTCGAGGGCAGGAAGCTGCGATACGGGTCCTCGGCATAGACGCGGTTCTCGATCGCCCAGCCGGTCAGCTTGACCTCGTCCTGCGTGAAGGCGAGCTTCTCGCCCGCCGCGACGCGGATCATCTGCTCGACCAGATCGAGCCCGGTGATCGCCTCGGTCACCGGATGCTCGACCTGAAGCCGGGTGTTCATTTCGAGGAAGTAAAATCCTTCGCCGGTCTTGTCGGCGCCCGACACGATCAGCTCGACCGTGCCCGCGCTGTAATAGCCCACCGCCCGCGACAGCGCGACCGCCTGCTCGCCCATCTTCTTGCGCATCTCGGGCGAGACGAAAGGCGATGGCGCTTCCTCGACCACCTTCTGGTGGCGGCGCTGGATCGAGCATTCGCGCTCGCCGAGATAAACGATGTTGCCATGCTGGTCGCCCAGCACCTGAATTTCGATATGGCGCGGGCTCTCGATGAACTTCTCGATGAACACGCGGTCGTCGCCGAACGACGCCAGCCCCTCGCGCTTGGTCGCCTCGAAGCCCTCGCGCACATCCTTTTCGTTGTACGCCAGCCGCATGCCCTTGCCGCCGCCGCCGGCCGAGGCCTTCATCATCACCGGATAGCCGATCTCGTTGGAGATCTTCACCGCATGCTCGGTATCGTCGATCACCCCGACGAAGCCCGGAACGACATTGACGCCGGCCGCCTTGGCGAGCTTCTTCGATTCGATCTTGTCGCCCATCGCCGCGATCGCGTTGGGCGGCGGGCCGACAAAGGCGATCCCCGCCTCCGCGCACGCCTTGGCGAAGCTCTCGCGCTCCGAGAGAAAACCATAGCCCGGATGGATCGCGTCCGCGCCGGTCGCCTTGGCCGCGGCGAGGATCAGGTCGGCCTTGAGATAGCTCTCCGCCGCCGGCGCCGGCCCGAGCCGAACGCTCTCGTCGGCCATCAGCACATGCGGCGCGCGCGCATCGGCATCCGAATAGACCGCCACGGTGGCGATCCCCATCCGCTTGGCGGTGCGGAACACACGGCACGCGATCTCGCCACGATTGGCGACCAGGATTTTCTTGAACATTAAGGTTCGGACCTCTGTTGTGCTTGCCGCTGGACCCGACGCGCGAGCCAGTGACAGAAGATCAGTGTGACGACGGCATAGAGGGTCGGCGGAACAATGTTTGCCAACGCGACCATCCAAAACGGGGCCACATCCTTACCGGCGAGCGGATTGATCAAGCCGATGAATCCAGCAACCAGCTGCCAGTAGATCGCCGACAAGATAGCAAACAGGATTGCAGGCCGACGGATGCGGATCACGCGGCGGCCTCCGCAAAGTATTCGTCACCCCGGCCTTGTGCCGGGGTCCACCGTGCCACAACCACCGGCCTCGCAAATGGCGAGGTAGACCCCGGCACAAGTCCGGGGTGACGGTGGTGGGTGGTGGGGCGACCGCTCACTCCGCCGCTTCCAGCTCCGCCTTCACCTCGGCCTGCATCGCCCGCACGCCAAGCCGGGCGAACAGCGCCGCGTCCTTGTCGTCGCCGGCATTGCCGGTGGTGAGCAGCTTGTCGCCGGTGAAGATCGAGTTCGCCCCGGCCATGAAGCACAAGGCCTGAGTCTCGTCGGACATGCTCTCGCGGCCAGCGCTCAACCGCACCATGCTCTCCGGCATTGTGATCCGGGCCACCGCCACGGTCCGCACGAACTCGATCTCATCGATCTTCGCCAGCGGCGTGTCGTGCAGCATGTCGCCCAGCACCGTGCCCTTGACCGGCACCAGCGCGTTCACTGGCACGCTGTCGGGATGCTTGGGCAAGGTCGCCAGCGCATGAATGAAGCCGACGCGGTCCGCCCGCGTCTCCCCCATCCCGACGATGCCGCCGCAGCACACGTTGATCCCGGCGTCGCGGACATGTTCGAGCGTCTCGAGCCGGTCCTCGAAGGTCCGCGTCGTGATCACCTCGCCATAGCGCTCGGGCGAGGTGTCGATATTGTGGTTGTAGTAATCGAGGCCCGCATCAGCGAGCATGCCCGCCTGCTTCTCGGTCAGCATGCCCAAAGTCATGCAGGTTTCCATGCCCATGCCGCGCACCCCGCGTACCATCTCGACGATGGCGGGCATGTCGCGGTCCTTGGGGTTGCGCCATGCCGCGCCCATGCAGAAGCGCGACGAGCCATTGTCCTTGGCCTGAGCCGCCGATTGCAGCACCGCGCGCACGTCCATCAGCTTGGTCGCCTTGAGGCCTGTCTCGGCGCTGACCGACTGGTTGCAATAACCGCAATCCTCCGGGCATCCGCCGGTCTTGATCGACAGCAAAGTCGAAAGCTGCACCTCGTTCGGCGCGAAGGTCGCCCGGTGCACGGTCGCGGCCTGATAGACCAGCTCCATGAAGGGCAGGTCGAACAGCGCGGCGATCTCGTCGCGGGTCCAGTCGGTACGGGTCATTCGGCGGCTTCCTGTTCGGGCGGCATGTTGTGGCCGAGCAGCACTAGCACTTCGGCGGCGGCGTTGACGAGATTGGTGCCCGGCCCGAAGATCGCCTGCACCCCGGCGTCGCGCAGATATTGATAGTCCTGCGCCGGAATCACCCCGCCTGCGATCACCTTGATGTCGGCGCGGCCCGCATCCTTGAGGTGCCCGATCAGCTCGGGAATGAGCGTCTTGTGCCCGGCAGCGAGGCTCGACGCGCCCACCACGTCGACATTCTCCGCCAGCGCCAGCTCCGCGGCCTCGCGCGGCGTCTGGAACAGCGGCCCCGGCACGATGTCGAAGCCAAGGTCACCGAACGCCGACGAAACCAGGTTCGCCCCGCGGTCGTGCCCGTCCTGCCCCATCTTGGCGACCAGCATCCGCGGCTTGCGGCCAAGCCGGCGCTCGGTCGCTTCGACGCCCTGCTTGAGCCGCTCCCATCGCGCGTCGCCGATATAGGCGCCGCCGTAAATGCCCTGCACCGGCGTCGGGAAGGTGCCGTGGCGACCGAACACATCTTCCATCGCCAGACTGATCTCGCCCAAAGTCGCCCGCCGCCGCGCACATTCGACCGCCAGCTCGAGCAGGTTGCCGTCACCGCGCGCGCCCTCGCGCAATGCATCGAGCGCATCGCGGCACGCCGCTTCGTCGCGCGCGGCCTTCATCTTGCGGATGCGCGCGATCTGCGACTCGCGCACCGCGACATTGTCGACATCGAGGATGTCGATCGGGTCTTCCTCGGCCTTGCGGTATTTGTTGACGCCGACGATCACCTGCTCGGCGCGATCGACCCGCGCCGCCTGCGCGGCCGCGGCTTCCTCGATCATCGCCTTGGGCCAGCCCGCCGCGACCGCCTTGGCCATGCCGCCCTCGGCCTCGACCCGCTCGATGATCTCCCATGCCCGGTCGACCAGCTGCTGGGTCAGGCTCTCGACATAATAGCTGCCGCCGAGCGGATCGACGACATTGCACATGCCGGTCTCTTCCTGGATCACCAGCTGCGTGTTTCGCGCGATGCGGGCGGAGAAATCGGTGGGCAATGCAATGGCTTCGTCGAGCGCGTTGGTATGCAGGCTCTGCGTCCCGCCCAGCATCGCCGCCATCGCCTCGATCGTCGTGCGCATGACGTTGTTGTACGGGTCCTGCTCGGTCAGCGACACGCCGCTGGTCTGGCAATGGGTCCGCAACATCTTGCTGCGCTCGTCCTTCGCGCCGAGCTTCGTCATCACCCGATGCCACAGCACGCGCGCGGCGCGCAGCTTGGCGATCTCCATGAAGAAGTTCATGCCGATCGCGAAGAAGAAGCTCAGACGGCCAGCGAATTTGTCGATATCCAGCCCTGAATTGACGCCATATTTTACATATTCCATGCCATCGGCGATGGTGAAGGCGAGCTCCTGCACCTGCGTCGCGCCGGCCTCCTGCATGTGATAGCCGGAGATTGAGATGCTGTTGAACTTGGGCATCTCGCGCGAGGTGTAGCCGAAGATGTCGGAGATGATCCGCATGCTCGGCTCGGGCGGATAGATATAGGTGTTGCGGACCATGAACTCCTTGAGGATGTCGTTCTGAATGGTCCCGTCGAGCAATTTGCGTTCGACCCCCTGTTCCTCGCCCGCGACGATGAAGAAAGCGAGGATCGGGATCACCGCGCCGTTCATCGTCATGCTGACCGACATCTGATCGAGCGGAATGCCGTCGAACAGGATCTTCATGTCCTCGACGCTGTCGATCGCCACGCCCGCTTTGCCGACATCGCCGGTGACGCGCGGATGGTCGCTGTCATAGCCGCGGTGGGTGGCGAGATCGAAGGCGACGCTCAGCCCCTTCTGCCCGGCGGCGAGGTTGCGGCGGTAGAAGGCGTTCGATTCTTCGGCGGTCGAGAAGCCGGCATATTGCCGGATCGTCCACGGTCGCCCCGCATACATCGACGCCCGAACCCCGCGCGTGAACGGCGCGAAGCCGGGCAGGCCCGGTTCGAGATCGGCGACGTCCTCGGCGGTATAGAGCGGCTTGACCGCGATGCCCTCGGGCGTCTGCCAGGTGAGGTCCTTGCCCTTCACCTCCTTGTCGGCGGCGGCGGCCCATTGCTCGCGGGTCGGCTTGTCGGTCACTTGCCCTTGAACTCCGGCTTGCGCTTTTGAAGGAAGGCGGCGACGCCCTCGCGAAAATCCTCGCTGAACCCGGCGCGGCGCTGGTGCGTCGCTTCGATGCTGAGCGTCTCCGACAGCGTCGAATTGAGCGCCGCCTTCACCTGCGCACGGATCATGCCCAGCGCCAGCGTCGGCTTGGCGGCGAGCTTCGCGGCAATCTCCTGCGCAGTCGACAGCACCGCTTCGTCCTCGACCACGCGCGCGACCAGTCCGGCGTCCATCGCCTCCTGCGCGCTCATCTTCTCGCCGAGCAGCGCCATCTCCAGCGCCTTCGCGCGGCCCGCCGACTTCGCCACCAGCCAGGTCGCGCCGCAATCCGGCACCAGCCCGATGTTCGAGAAGGCGAGCAGCAGATAGGCCGACTTGGCCATCACGACGATATCGCCGCCCAGCGCTATCCCGGCGCCCGCGCCCGCCGCCGGGCCGTTGACAGCGGTGACGATCGGGATCGGCAGCTTCGAAAGCGCCTCGGCGACCGGGTTGTAGCCAAGTTCCAGCGACGAGCCGAGATCGAGCGACCCTTCGCCGCGGCCCGACAGCTCAGCGCCGGAACAAAAGCCCCGCCCCTCGCCCGTCAGCAACACCGCCCGCGCGCCCTCGTCCGCTGCACGCCACAGCGTAGCGCGAAGCAGCGCCAGCATCTCCGCCGTCACCGCGTTCAACCGATCGGGCCGGTTGAGCCGGATCGTCGCGACGCCGTTGTCGAGCGCGTAAAGGACGGTCTCGTCGGTCAATGCTCGTCCCCCTGCTGCGGGCTTTCCATGATCTCGGTCAGCACCCCACCCATGTCGCGCGGGTGGACGAAGAAGATCAACGTGCCATGCGCGCCGATCCGCGGCTCGCCCAGCACGCGCGCGCCCTTGGCCTCGAACCACGTCTTGGCCTCGTGGATGTCGGGCACCTCGTAACAGACATGATGCTGCCCGCCCGCCGGGTTCTTGGCGAGGAAGCCGTGGATCGGCGAATCCTCGCCCAGCGGCTCGATCAGCTCGATCTGCGTGTTCGGCGTATCGACGAAGCACACCTTCACGCCCTGCGCGGGCAGGTCGAACGGCATATGCACCGTCTCCGCACCCATCACGTCGCGGTAGAAGGCGATCGACTGTTCGATCGACGGCGTGGCGACACCGATATGGTTGAGGCGGCCGAGTTTCATACAAAATATCCCAACACCAAGATGGCGAGAACCAGCGCTCCAACGCCGAACCAAGGAACCGCCCGCAACAGTTTGATCTCCAGCTCAAATCGGGCTGGATTATCCTGACGGCGGATAACTTGCTCGTCGTTCCTACCTTTCATCCAATAGCGCAGTTCACCCGACTTCACGGCCTCGTTCGCGCGCATCAGCACCAGCGCCGTGATCGCGCCGAGTGCTAACAGGCAGCCTGAAATTACGGCGAGCATGTCGTTCACAGCGGGATGTTATCGTGTTTCTTCCACGGATTTTCGAGGCTCTTGTTCCTCAGCTTCCGTAGCCCCAGCGCGATCCGGCGGCGGGTGGAATGCGGCATGATCACCTCATCCACGAAGCCCTTGCTCGCCGCGACGAACGGGTTGGCGAAGCGCGCCTCATATTCGGCGGTCTTCTCGGCGATCTCCTCTGGCGTCTTGCCGCGAAAGATGATCTCGACCGCGCCCTTCGCGCCCATCACCGCGATCTCCGCGGTCGGCCAGGCATAGTTCAGGTCGCCGCGCAGATGCTTCGACGCCATGACGTCATACGCACCGCCATAGGCCTTGCGCGTGATCACCGTGATCTTCGGCACCGTCGCCTCGGCATAGGCGAACAGCAGTTTCGCGCCATGCTTGATGATGCCGCTATGCTCCTGCCCGACGCCCGGCAGGAAGCCCGGTACGTCGACAAAGGTCACGATCGGGATCTCGAACGCGTCGCAGAAGCGCACGAAGCGCGCCGCCTTCTTCGATGAGTTGATGTCGAGGCAGCCCGCCAGCACCATGGGCTGGTTCGCGACGATACCCACCGTGCGCCCCTCGATCCGCCCGAAGCCGATCAGGATGTTCGCGGCATGCGCCGGCTGCACCTCGAAGAAGTCGCCCTCGTCGACCGTCTTCCGGATCAGCTCGTGCATGTCATAGGGCTGGTTGGCGTTGGGCGGGATCAGCGTGTCGAGGCTGTCCTCGATCCGGTCCCACGGATCGTCGCACGGCCGCTCGGGTGCGCTTTCGCGGTTCGACGCGGGCAGGAAGTCGATGAAGTCGCGCGCCGCCAGCAGCGCCTCGACGTCATTCTCGAACGCGACGTCGGCGACCGAGGATTTTGTGGTGTGCGTGACCGCGCCGCCCAGCTCCTCCTGAGTCACCACCTCGTTGGTCACCGTCTTCACCACGTCCGGCCCGGTGACGAACATATAGCTCGAATCCTTCACCATGAAGATGAAGTCGGTCATCGCCGGGCTGTACACCGCGCCGCCAGCACACGGCCCCATGATCAGCGACAGCTGCGGCACCACGCCGCTCGCCAGCACGTTGCGCTGGAACACCTCGGCATAGCCGCCGAGGCTCGCCACGCCTTCCTGGATGCGCGCGCCGCCGCTGTCGTTGAGGCCGATCACCGGCGCGCCGACCTTCAGCGCCATGTCCATGATCTTGCAGATCTTCTGCGCGTGCCGTTCGGACAGCGATCCGCCGAACACGGTGAAGTCCTGACTGAACACGAACACCAGCCGGCCATTGACCGTGCCGGAACCGGTGACGACGCCATCGCCCGGCACGACCTGGTCCTGCATCCCGAAATCGACGCAATTATGCTCGACATACATGTCGAGCTCCTCGAACGAACCCTCGTCGAGCAGCACTTCCAGCCGCTCGCGCGCGGTCAGCTTGCCCTTGGCGTGCTGCGCGTCGATCCGCTTCTGCCCGCCGCCCAGCCGGGCCGCGGCGCGGCGGCGTTCAAGTTCCTCGATCGTCGACGACATCTGGCTCTCCTTGCGCGCGTGCCTTCACAGGACTGTCCGCGACATGCAAATGCAATGTTGCGAAGTTGCATCGTGCACATCCGCAGATATGATCGGCATATGGAATCTACTCGACGCCGCCTTTTCGCCGGAGCCCGGGTCCGCGACCTGCGCAAACGGCTCGCCATCCCGCAAGCGGCGATGGCGCAGCGGCTCGGCGTGTCGGTCAGCTATCTCTCGCAGATCGAGAATGAGGAGCGCCCGCTCACCCCGCCGGTGCTGATCGCACTGACCCGCGAATTTCCAGAGCAATGGGGCGAACTGGGCGAGGACCACAGCGTGGCCGACCTCGTCCGCGCGATCGACGCCGGCACCGACGGCAGCATCGCGGGGGAGGCGCTCGACGAGGCCGCGGTGCAGCGCGGCGTCGAGAAGCATCCCGCCCTCACCCGCCGCATGGTCGCGCTGCACGAAGCCTGGCGGCGCAGCCAAGCGCAGTTGCGCGTGCTCGACGACAAGGTGGAGAGCGGCGCGGGCGGCGGCGGCTCGCTGCCGTGGGAGGAAGTGCGCGACTGGTATCAGGCCGAGGGCAATTATATCGACGCGCTCGACCGCGCCGCCGAAGCGCTGGCGGGCCAACTGGACGATCCGCACGGCATCGAGGCACGTCTGCGCGGCCATCACGGCATCCGCATCGAGGACGCCCGCGACGACGACAGCCGGCTGACTCGCTTCGACGCGGGCAGCCGGCGGCTGGCAGTGAGCAGCGTGCTGCCGCCCGAGAGCCGCGCCTTCCTGCTCGCGCATCGGCTGGCGGCGATCGAGTTCGGCGAGCAGATGCGCTCGGTCGGCGAGCAGAGCGGCCTTTCGTCCCCCGCGGCGCGCGAACTGCTGTCGCTCGGCCTCGCCAACTATGCCGCCGGCGCGCTGCTGATGCCCTATGCCCGTTTCCGCGACGCCGCGCGCGGCGTGCGCCACGACATCGACCGGCTGCGCCAGCGCTTCGGCACCAGCTTCGAACAGACCTGCCACCGCCTTTCGACGCTGCAGCGGCCCGGCGCGCAGGGCATCCCCTTCTTCTTCTGCCGCGTCGACATGGCCGGTAACATCACCAAACGCCACTCGGCGACGCGGCTCGAATTCGCCCGCTTCGGCGGCGCCTGCCCGCTGTGGGTGGTGCATGAGGCGGTGGCGATCCCCGACCGCATCCTCGTCCAGCTCGCCGAGACCCCCGACGGCGCGCGCTATGTCTCGATGGCCAAGGGGCTGGTGAAGCCTTCTGCCAGCTACGCCCGCCCGCCGCGCCGCTATGCCGTCGCGCTGGGGTGCGAGGAGGCGCATGCGCCCGACTTCGTCTATGCCGATGGCCTGCGCACCGACGGCATCGCCACGCCGATCGGCACCAGCTGCCGAATCTGCCCCCGCGCCGATTGCGACCAGCGCGCCTTCCCCCCGGCCGCGAGCGAAATCCGCATCGACCCGGACGTGCGCGCGCCGGTACCCTACGCCTTTTAGTAGCTAGGCCGCGCGCGTCGGATCGGTCATCGGATCGGCCAGCTCGCGCGCGGAGGGCAAGCGCAGCCCCGGCAGCGACCCGGTCTGACGCTCGATCATGCGATGCAAGCGCAACGGCGCCTTGACCAATGCCTGGATCGCGTCGCTGTTGGCGCTGTCGGCATGCGTTCGCCGCGTGTTGTGGCGCACATAATCGAGCCAGGTCGGCACGTGATAGCGCTCGATCCACAACTCTTGCTCGCCCAGGTCACGCAACAGCGTCCAGCCGCGCGCGCCATCGCGTGTCCGGATGCGGCGGCGCTCGTTCATCGCGCGGAGGAATGACCGGATGTCGCCCGGCGCGATGCGGTATTCGATGGTCACGACAATCGGGCCACTGCGCGGCTCGATCGCGACAGCGGTTTCGGGCTCCGTCCATTGCCCACGCGGATCGAGGTTGATACTCTCGAGCCGCGGCATCGGCAGCAACAGGCCCAGCAGCGCGTTGCCCGCTAGCCCCACCGCCGCCACGATCAAGGCTGCCGCGACGCCGTGATGATCGGCGATCCAGCCATAGATCCAGCTGCCCACCGCCATCCCGCCAAAGGTGATCATCTGATATTGCGACAGCGCACGTGCCACGACCCAGCGCGGTGCGGCGAACTGAACGCTGACATTGAACGACGACAGCGCCAGCACCCAGCCTACCCCCGACATGGCCAGGGCTGCCATGGTCAGCGCCAGCCATGGGCTGGCCGCGCAGATCGCGGCGCCGCCCGCCAGCATCAGCGAGGATCGCGCCACCAGCTGCTCGGTACTCCAGCGCTCACGCAGCTTGCGGCTGAGCAGCGCGCCCGCGACCGCACCCGCACCGAACGCGCCCAGCAGCAGGCCGAAGGTCAGCGGACCGCCGCCGATCAGGTCGCGCGCAATCAGCGGCACCAGCGCCATCATTGCACTCGCCGCGACGCCGAACACGCCTGACCGCAACAGCACGCCGAGGATATTAGGCGACTGCAGCACATAGCGAATTCCCGCCGCCATCGCCACGCCCAGCGTCTCGCGCGGCAACAGCCGCGGCGTTTCGGCGGGACGCCAGCGCAGCAGCACGACGATCAGCGCGATATAGCTGGCGGCGTTGACCGCAAACGCCGCCGCCGCTCCCGCTGCTGCGACGATCGCACCGCCGATCGCAGGCCCCACGCTGCGCGCGATGTTATAGCCCATGCTGTTATAGGCGACGGCGGTCGGCAGCACCGCGCGCGGCACCATCTCGCCGACCGATGCCTGCCAGGCCGGGCCGTTGAACGCGATGCCGCAGCTCAGCAGGAAGGTGAAGAAGAGCAGCAGCCACGGCGTGAGCACGCCGGCCCAGGCGCACAGCGTCAGCACCACCGACACGGCGAGCATGAACCCTTGCGCGGCCAGCATCACCCGGCGCCGGTCGAGATTGTCCGCAAACGCCCCGGCGAGCAGCGCGAGCAGCAGGATCGGCAGCAAAACGGCGGAGGAGACCAGCGCGATCAGCTGCGGCGAGGCGCCCAGCGCGATCATCATCCACGACGCCCCGACCGACTGGATCAGGCCGCCGAAATTGGACGACATGCTGGCCAGCCATACCGACCGGAATACCGGCACTTGGAACGGGTTGGTGATTTTCGGCGACTCGGGCGGGTTCGCATCGGCCATGGCGCTCTTTCGCGAGCCTCGGCACCGAATGCAACAAAGCCCTGCCGGGCTGTTGCCTGGCAGGGCTTTGAATGGCGCACCCGGAACGATTCGAACGTCCGACCCTCAGATTCGTAGTCTGATGCTCTATCCAGCTGAGCTACGGGTGCGCAGTGGAGGGGCGCAGATAGGTCCGCTTTTCCCGAAACGCAACCCCGTTGCGCACAGTTTCTTGCGCCCCTAGACCCGCGCAATGCGACGCTTCCTCACCCTCGCCGCCCTGACCTCGCTCACGGCCTGTACCGTGTCAGACGAAGGCTATCCCTCGCTTTTGCCGCGGCCGATCGAAAGCCGCAGCGATGCCGAGCCGGTGCGGCCCGATCCGGTGGCGACGCCCGATGCAGCGCTCGACCGCCGCATCGCCGAGCAGCGGGCGCTCTCGGACGCCGCGGCCAGGCGCTTCCAGTCGGCCGCGCTCGAGGCGGAGACGCGGGTCGCGGTCGCGCGTGGGCTTGCCATCGGGTCTGAACCCTGGGTGCGCGCGCAGACCGCGCTCGCCGACCTCGCGCCGATCCGCGGCGAGACCACGCAGATCGTGTCGAGCCTGGAGGAAACCGCCATCGCTCGCGCCAGCGCGGGCGAAGCGCCCTATCCTGCGCTCGACGCCGCGATCGCCGAGCTCGGCGCCATCGCGCAGGCCCAGGGCGACCGCGTCGCTGCACTCGAATCCGCGCTCGGCGGCTAAGGCCCGCCTAATCCGGCAGATCGTCGTTTAGCGCGCGCAGCACCGGCAGGATCGTCGCATAGTCGTCGGTCCACGCCGTAAAGCCCGGTGCCGTGCGCAGCTTGCGCCACTCGCCGCCCCCCGCCTGCACCTTCGCGAGCGCCTCGGGCGAGCGTGACAGCGCGATCCAGTCCGACGTCGCAGCCTCGTCGAACTTCTCGCTCAGCGACGGCGAGTAAGTGAGGCCAGCGGCGTGCCAGCCGCCCGCCCGCGCCGCCGCCTCGACCACTGGCTCCAGCGACAGGAAGCGGTTCGAGATATGCACCAGCAGCAGCCCGTTCTTCGCCAGCACGCGGTCATAGGTACGAAACGCCTCGAGCGTCATCAGGTGCATCGGCACCGCGTCGGACGAAAAGGCGTCGAGCACCAACAGGTCGAGGCTCTCCCCCGGCGCCTCGGCCAGCCGCAGCCGCGCATCGCCGATCACCACATTCGCGCCCGGCAGACATTGCTCGAGGAAGCGGAACGGCCCGCTCGCGAGCCTGACCACCGCCGGATCGATCTCGTAGAAGCGCCAGCTCTGCCCCGGCTGCGCGTAGCAAGCGAGCGTGCCGGTCCCCAGCCCGACCACGCCGACCCGCGCCGACGCGCCATACAGCTCGCCGAGCACGCCCATCGCCTGCCCGACGCCTGAACCCGGCACATAATAGGTGGTCGGCGTGCGCAGCTTGTCCGCCCCGCCCTTGAGCTGCACGCCATGAAGGGTCGTGCCATGCGCCAGCCGCTTCTGCGTCGGCAGATCGGTGATCGTATAGACCCCGAAATAGCTGCGCGTGCGGATGTCCCCCTGCCAGCTCATCGCCAGCGAGCGATAGCCGCCGAACAGGAACAGCGCGCCCGCCAGCACGATCATGAACGGCAGCCGCGCGCCAACCGCCAGCATGCCGACCGCCGCGATCACCAGATAGAGGATGCCGAGCGACGTGCCGCCCAGCACCTCCGCCTGCCCGAACAGCCCGAACCACACCACCAGCGCGACCGCAAGCGCCACCGCCAGCACGCGGATGCGATACCCCTGCCCTTCGGCTCGCCACAGCCGCGCCACCGGCGGCAGCAGGAAGCTTTGCGGCACCAGCAGTCCGGCGGCGAGGATCAGGATCGGATATTCCCACGTCCAGTCGAACAGGATCGGTGCGATCAGCCCGGCGAACACCCCGCCCAGCGCCCCGCCCACCGACATCGCCAGATAGAAGCCGGTCAGCCGGTCGGGTTCGGGCCGCAGATCGTACATCCGCGTGTGCAGCGCCACCGCCGCCATGAACAGCAGGCCCAGCGCCATCACCGCGTTGAGCGCGGGATTGTCGTGGTTGCCCGCGATCATCAGCCCGCCGAACATCAGGATCGTGACCGGCGCGAATTTGGTCAGCACTTCCGCCGGGCCGCGGCGCGTGGCGAAGGCGATGGTGAAGCTCAGCAGATAGAGGCCGAGCGGCAGCACCCACAGCATCGGCACCGCGACGATATCGGTGGTCAGGAAGCTGGACGTCGCGAGCATCAGCCCCGACGGCACGAACGCCAGCGCGATCCAGTGCGCAACGCGGCGGCGCGACGGCGGCGCGCTCGTCGCATGGACATGCGGCTCGTCGGCGGCCTTGCGCGGCAACAGCAGCGCGCAGGCGGCCACGGTGACGAACACCAGCACATAGCCCGCGGTCCACAGCCAGCTCTGGCCCTTGAGCGCCAGCCCGGGCTCGACCAGCAGCGGATAGGCGATCAGCCCGCCAAAGCTGCCGACGTTCGATGCGGCATAGAGCGCATAGGGATCGCGCCCGCCCGACGCTGCCGCGAACCAGCGCTGCAACAGCGGCGCCTGCGCCGAGACCGCGAAGAACAGCGGCCCGATCGATGCGCCGAGCAGCCACGGCACCCATACCGCCGGCTCGGCATCCGCCGGCATCTCCATCGCCATCAGCCCCAGCGGCAGCCACAAGGCCGCCGCCGCCAGCACGCCGAGATGGATCATCGCCTGCCGCCGCAACGGCACCCGGCCCAGCCAATGGGCATAGGCATAACCGCCGAGCAGCAGCGCCTGATAGACCAGCATCGCGCTGTTCCACACCGCGGGCGCGCCGCCGAGCCGCGGCAATGCCATCCGCGCCACCATCGGCTGGACCAGAAACAGCAGGAAGCTGCCGAGCAGGATCGTCGCGACGAACAGCGGCCCGATCATGCCGCGCGCCGCCGCCGGCGCCTCGTCGTCAGGTTCGGCGATTGCTTCGGCGCTCATCGCCTTCCCCTCTTCACGCAGACCGGACGCGGTGATGCTGGAGCCGCAACGATCATGCAAGCGCCGATCCCGGGCGGTCGATCGCATAGACGATCAGCGCGCCCATTGGGTCGTCCGCGGCGTAATCGGGGTGGTGAAAATCGAGATCGGCGCGCCGCTGCATGCCGAGCCGCTCCATCAGCCCCCATGAACGGGTGTTGCCGGCCACGGTCCACGCCGCGATGCGCGGCCGGTCGGTATTGGCCCAGCCCCACGCCATGCTCGCCTGCGCCGCCTCGCGCGCGATGCCCTTGCCCCAATGCGCCTCGCCGATCCGCCAGCCGATCTCCAGCTCCTCGAGGACCGGCGTGCCCGGATGTCCCCCGGTGCGCAGCCCGCACACCCCGGCCAGCTCGCCCGTCGCGCGCAATTCCACCGCCCACATGCAATGGCCGTGCAGCGCCTGCTGCGCCATCTGGCGGTCGAGGATCAGGTCATGCTTCGCCTGCGGTACCGGTCCGCCGAAATGCTCCATCATGCGCGGCGTGTTGACCAGCGCGTGGAATACGGGCTTGTCCGCTTCACGCCAGGGGCGCAGCAACAGGCGTTCAGTCTCGATCATCGGCAGCCCCGGTTACGCGCCAAGCAGCCGCGCCGCATGCGCCGCATGATAGGTCAGCACGCCGCTGCACCCGGCGCGCTTGAACGCCATCAGCGTCTCCAGCACGAGTGCGTCGCGGTCCCCGGCACCCGCCGCGGCAGCGGCCTCGATCATCGCATATTCGCCGCTCACCTGATAGGCGAACACCGGCACCTCGAACCGCTCCTTCACGCGGCGCACGATGTCGAGATAGGGCAGCCCCGGCTTCACCATCACGCTGTCGGCGCCCTCGTCGAGATCGAGTTCGACCTCGCGCAGCGCTTCCTCGCTATTGGCCGGGTCCATCTGATAGGTCTTCTTGTCGCCCTTGAGCAGCCCGCGCGAGCCGACCGCGTCGCGGAACGGGCCATAGAAGGCCGAGGCATATTTGGCGGCATAGGCCATGATCTGGACATTGGCATGGCCCTCGCCCTCCAGCGCCTCGCGGATCAGACCGACGCGGCCGTCCATCATGTCGCTCGGCGCGATGATATCGGCCCCGGCACGCGCCTGATTGAGCGCCTGCCCGACCAGGATCTCGGCCGTGTCATCGTTCAGCACATAGCCGGCCCCGTCGATCAGCCCGTCATGCCCGTGCGCGGTATAGGGATCGAGCGCGACATCGGTCAGCAGCCCGATCTCGGGCACCGCATCCTTGATCGCGCGGATCGCGCGGCACATCAGATTGTCGGGGTTGAGCGCTTCCTCGCCCCGCTCGCTGCGCAATTCGTGCGGCGTGTTGGGGAACAGCGCGAGGCATGGAATACCCAGCGCCGCCGCTTCGCGCGCCAGCGCCACGACCGCATCGACCGACCAGCGCGACACGCCGGGCAGCGACGCGATCGGCTCCTCGACCCCCTCGCCATCGGTCACGAACAGTGGCCAGATCAGGTCGGCCGGGGTCAGCACCGTCTCGGCATACATGCGCCGGCTCCAGGCCGAGGCACGGGTGCGGCGGAGGCGAAGCGCGGGATAGTGAGACATTGCGGGCTTTTGCGGCACTTCACGCGGCCCTGCAAGCGGCCAGCCACCCCGACACAAAGCATTTTCCTACAGCACTGGTTTCGCGATATCTGGTCCGTCCCATGCTCGCCCGGGACGCCTTCCCTCCTGATTTGCCCGACCGTCCGGTTGCTTCGCTGGCGCGTCACCGGCGCGTGAGCGAACCGCCGGTGTCGCATACCCGTCGCGTGGTCGTCGCGCCAATGTCGCGCGGGTGTCGCGCCGTCGTCGCGAAGGTGTCGCGTTGCAGGCGCCTCATGGTCGCTTCGCGGTCGTTTCCGCCCGGAAACCCCGCAAAACTGTCAACTTCGTCAACCGTGCCCATCGACCACGCCACGAAATCAGTCGAGCTTCGGCTATCGCGGTCCTTAACCCAGCCGCCCCAACGCCGCCTGAAGCCGCGCCGCCTCGGCGGACTTCTCGGCATGGTCCGCCCGCGCCTTCTCCACCGCCTCGGGCTTCGCCTTCTCGGCAAAGGCCGGATTGGACAGGCGGGCGTTGAGGCTGTCGCGCTCCTTCTCCGCCGCGCCGATCGCTTTGGTCAGGCGGGCACGCTCGGCGTCGAGGTCGATCACACCTTCCAGCGGAAGGACGAAGGTCGCCTCATCGACCACGATCTGCAACGCGCCGCCCGCAGGCGCATCGCCGGCGGCACGATCGACCCGCGCCAGACGGCCCAGCACGGCATGCTGCCGCTCCAGCCGCTCCAGCGTGTCGCCATGGGCGTCGCGGACATGCAGCGGCAGCCGCGCTCCGGGCGGGACGTTCAGCTCGGTCCGCGCGGCGCGCAACTCGCTCACCAGCCGGATCAGCCAGTCGATTTCCTTCACCGCCTCCGGATCGAGCGCCCGCGCATCGGCCATCGGCCATTTCGCGGTGATCAGCGGATAGTCGGGCCGCTCGCCCAGCTTCGACCACAGCTCCTCGGTGATGAACGGCATGAACGGGTGCAGCAGCACCTGGATCTGGTCGAGCACCCAGCCCGCCACCACCCGCGTCTCGTCGGCACCCTCAGCGCCTTCGGTCTGCAGCACCGGCTTGATCAGCTCGAGATACCAGTCGCAGAAGCGGCTCCAGGTGAACTGGTAGATCGCGTTCGCCGCCTCGTCGAAGCGATAGTCGGCAAAGGCGAGGTCCATCGCCTGCACCGTCTGCACCGTCTCGGCGATGATCCATTTGTTGACCGCCAGCGTGGCGGCGGGCGGCTCGATCTGCTCGCTCGCGCGGATGCCGTTCGACTGGGCGAAGCGCGCCGCGTTCCACAGCTTGGTCGCGAAGTTGCGATACCCCTCGACCCGCTTCTCATCCATCTTCACGTCGCGGCCCTGGCTTTCCATCGCCGCCATGAAGAAGCGCAGCGCATCCGCGCCATATTGGTCGATCAGCCCCAGCGGATCGACCACATTGCCCTTCGACTTGGACATCTTCTGCCCATCGGCAGCGCGGACAAGCCCGTGGAGATACAGGGTCTTGAACGGCACCTCTTTCATGAAGTGCAAACCCTGCATCATCATCCGCGCATCCCAGAAGAACAGGATGTCGAAGCCCGAGATCAGCACGTCATTGGGATAACGCCCACCCAGCGCCGCATCGCCGCTTTCCGGCCAGCCGATCGTCGCGAACGGCCACAGCGCCGAGGAGAACCAGGTGTCGAGGACGTCAGGGTCACGCTGGAGATGACAAACTCTCTCTGTACTAGCTTCAAAGACAAAGCGCGGCTTGCCGTCTTCGTCCAAAGAATACGCTGGGACGTCAGAGAACTCGACGGTCCAATCGCTTCCATAGTATACTTTGGCCTGCGAGCGAGCTTCCTCTTCGTTCTCAGCAACGAAGATCTGTCTTTGGAGCCTTCCCTCTACAAGCGATCCATCTTCTCTTTTCAAAGGCCCAAACCACGCCGGAATCCGATGGCCCCACCACAGCTGGCGGCTGACACACCACGGCTGGATGTTCTCCATCCAGTTGAAATAGGTCTTTTCCCAGGTCTTCGGCACGATCTTCGTCGCGCCCGAGCGCACTGCATCGATCGCCGGTTTGGCCAGCGTCGCGGCATCGACATACCATTGGTCGGTCAGCCACGGCTCGATCACCACGCCCGAGCGGTCGCCGAACGGCGTCGCGATGGTGCGCGGTTCGGCGTCATGCTCGTTGCCGTCCTTGTCGACATGCGGGATCAGGAAACCCGCTTCCTTGAGCAGTTCGACCACCCGCTTGCGCGCGGCGAACCGCTCCATCCCGATCAGCTCGTCGGGGATCAGCCCGTCGGCGGTCTGCGTGATGTTCGCCTTGGCATCGAGCATGTTGAGCATGTCGCCTGCCTTGATTCCGGCGCGCTTGCCGACCTCGAAGTCGTTGAAATCATGCCCCGGGGTGATCTTCACCGCGCCCGAGCCCAGCTCGGGATCGGCATGTTCGTCGGTAATGATCGGGATCAGACGGCCGGTGATCGGCAACCTGACCTGCTTGCCGACCATCGCGGCATAGCGCTCGTCCGACGGATGCACCGCCACCGCCATATCGGCCAGCATCGTCTCGGGCCGCGTGGTCGCGACCTGAATAAAGCCGCTGCCGTCCGCCAGCGGGTATTTGAGGTGCCAGAAGCCGCCCTTGACGTCGGTCGTCTCGACCTCGAGGTCGCTGATCGCGGTGCCAAGGCCCGGATCCCAGTTCACCAGCCTTTTGTCGCGGTAGAGCAGGCCCTGCTTGTAGAGCTCGACGAACACCTTGAGGACGGCCTTGGAGAAGCCTTCGTCCATCGTGAAGCGCTCGTCCGACCAGTCCATCGAACAGCCCAGCCGCCGCAGCTGCCCGGTGATCGCGCCGCCGCTCTCGGCCTTCCACTGCCACACCTTCTCGACGAATGCCTCGCGGCTGAAGTCGGTGCGCTTCTGCTGCTGTGCGTTGAGCTGGCGCTCGACCACCATCTGCGTGGCGATGCCGGCATGGTCCATGCCCACCACCCAGCGCGCATCCTTGCCCTTCAGCCGCGCATGGCGGACGAGGATGTCCTGCAGCGTGTTGTCGAGCGCATGGCCGATATGCAGCGAGCCGGTGACGTTGGGCGGCGGGTTGACGATCGTCCACGGCTCGGCGCCGGGGCGGTCGGGGCGGAACAGGCCGTTCGCCTCCCAATGCGCATACCAGCGCGATTCGATGTCGGCGGGGTCGAAGGTCTTGGGAAGCTCGCTCATGCCTCGCCCTTAACGGGAGGAGCCATGATGGCAAGATCAGCTGCGGCTGGTGATCCGCGTGATCTCGCGCTGGACCATGTCCTCGACCATCCGCGGCAGATTGGCGTCGAGCCATTCGCGCAGCATCGGGCGGAGCATGTCGCGCACCATGCCTTCCAGCGTGTCGCTGCCCGCCACATCGGGCTTCACGATCATCCGCGACAACTGCTCGAGCGGGCCGCGGGTCGCTTCGGCGGTGACCGGCGAGAGAATCGGTTCGGCGGGCGCGGTGGCTACCGGCGCGGGCGCTGCGGCGGGCTGAGGGGGTTCGGAGGGAGCCGGCTCGCTCAACTCGAGAATCTCGTCATCCTGAGGCATGGGCGCAGCCGCCCGGGCAGCGCGGCGGGGGCGGCCCGTCGCGGCGCTTTCGCCTTCCTCGGCGATGATCCGTTTGATCGAGGACAGAATGTCCTCCATCGACGGTTCGTTACTGATGTCCCCCATTCGTCATTCCCGCGTTAGGGATGTTCCGAAGCCATCACCTGTCGGATTATCCGGGCCGCTGTCAACCTTTAGCGCGGATTTACCGGATCGACCGGCCCGGAAACCGCCGGCGTCTGTGCCGGGCTGCCGGTCGTGCGAGTCGCTTCGGCCTGCGGCTTGGGATTGTCGCGCCAGTCCGAAATGCTGCGGCGGACGCGGTTGTAATTGGCCAGCGGGTCGTAGAGCGGCCCGCCGTCGAGGCCCAGATCCTGCGCCTCGGCGCGGCCCATCGCGGCCAGCACCGCAAAGCCGGCGACATAGGCGTCGCGCTCGGCCTGGACGAGTTGGACCTGCGAATTGAGCAGTTCCTGCTCGGCGTTGAGGATGTCGAGGATGGTGCGCGTGCCCACGCTGTTCTCGGCGCGCACGCCCTCCAGGCTTAGCCGGTTGGCGCTGACCGCAAGCTTGCTGCTCTCGATCACCCGCAATGCGGACTGATACACCGCGAAGGCCGAGCGGGTCTGCGCAATCACGCCGCGTTCGGTCGCGGTGACCTGTTCGATCGCCGCCGACTGGCGCGCCTGCGCCTGACGCACCTGCGCCGCCGGACGGCCGCCCTGGAACAGCGGCAGCGTCAAGTTCACGCCCGCCGAGGTCGCGAAGCCGTCATTGGCGAGGCCCGCGAGACGGCCCGCGGTCCCGACGCCACCGAAGCGGTTGTAATAATCCCCGCCGACGCCGACGCTGACCTGCGGCAAGCGGCTGGCCCGCGCCACATTGACGTCATAGGCCGAGGCATCACGCAGCTTGCTCGCGGCATCGAGCGACGGGTTTTCCGCAAGCGCGACCTGCACCGCCTGGTCGGGATTGACCGGCAGGTTGGGCAGCGGCGGCGGCGGCGCGAGCACGCCGGGCGGCGTGCCAACGATGCGGATATAGTTCTCGCGGCTGCTGATCAGCTGCGCCTCGGCGCCGCGCAGCTGGCTCTCCGAAATGGCGAGCCGCGCTTCGGACTGGGCGACGTCGGTGCGAGTCAGGTCGCCGACCTCGAACCGGTCGCGCGTCGCCTGCAAATTGACGCCGAGCACGCGGGCATTCTGCTGGTTGAGGCGAACGATTGATTCGTCGCGAAGCACGTCGAGATAGGCCGCGACGACGTCGCTGAACAATTGCGTCTCGGCTGTGCGCAGCCCGGCACGGCCGGCTTCGACACGAGTTTCGGCGGCGCGGATGGAGTTGCGCACCGCCCCACCCGAAAAGACCGGAACGCTCAGACTGACGCCCGCGGCGCCGGTGCGGGGCGAACCCACGCCGGACCCGTCGCTGTCATAGAGATTCTCGTTGTAGCTGGCGCTGGAATTGACACCGGGCAGCCCGGCGGCGCGGGCGATCGGTACCGTCTCGTCGGTGGCACGCAGATTGGCGCGCTCGCCGGTGATGTCGGGGTTGGTGTTGTAGGCCTTGACCATCGCCTCGCGCAGCGTCTCGGTCGGCGCGGGCGCCTGCACTGCGGCGGGCGCCTGGGCCTGCGCGATCGCAGGCAGCGCGAGGCCGGCGGCGCTGACGCCGGCGAGGAAGTGGCTCAGTCGCATGATTGGCTGCATCTCTCTCAGAACTGGAAACCGCGCGGACGCTCGAAGCCCGGCAGCACGACGCATTCGCTGTCGACGAATGGCGACAGGCCATAGCCCGCCTCCGTGCGGATACCCGACGCCAGGCGCGTGACGCCGCGGTCGGCCACGCCCGTCACGATTCGCCCGCCCGGCCTGACCTGCTCGATCAGCGCATCGGGCAGCTGCTCGACCGCGCCGTCGACCACGAGGACGTCATAGGGTGCATTTGCCGGCGCGCCCTCGGCGAGCGGGGCCTCGACCACTTCCGCCATGTCGCCGAGCGCCGTGCGGGCGGCGGAAGCCAGCTCGCCGTCGCTCTCGACCGCGACGACACGGGTTGCGAGCCGGGCCGCGACCGCGGCGGTGTAGCCGCCGGCCACGCCAATCACGAGCACGGCATCGCCCGGCTTGATCGCGGCTTCGGTCAGCAGCAGGCCGGTCGCCAGCGGCGGGTTCTGCGCACGCCCGTTGCCGAGCGGCAGCGAGCGGTCGCGATAGGCCAAGGCGCGCTGCGATTCGGGGAGGAATTTCTCGCGTTCGACCTGCGCCATCGCCGCGACGACGCGGGCGTCGCTGACGCCGCTGGTGCGCAGCTGGCTCGCCACCATCGAGTGGCGGGCGGCTTGCAGATCGAGGGCCGGGGCAGTTGCGGTCATTGTCACTCCGCCTTCTCGCACAACCGTATTAGTCGTGCAACACAGTTAGTCGTTCGTCGCGCTTCTATCCTGTGCTGCGGCGCACGCCAAGCGACACGACGCGCAATTTTCGCAACAGCGGTTGACATCAATCGCGGCCCCGCGCATCTGCCCGCACTCGCTCCAGACGGCCCGATGGCGGAGTGGTTACGCAGAGGACTGCAAATCCTTGCACGCCGGTTCGATTCCGGCTCGGGCCTCCAGCTTCCTTCATGGTCATTCCTCGCGCGGCGGCGCGGTCAGGTCCATGAAGTTGCGCGCCGCCTCGCGGTCGGCCGCATTCTCGAACGCGACGTCCAGATCGGGTGCGGCGCCGAGCATGTGCAGCACGGCCCACAAGGCGAACCGGCGCGCGCGGTCCTGTTCGAGTCCGAGATCGACGCGCATCCGCTCCGCGCCGGCGTCCAGCGCGGCGGGCGGGATCGCCGCAAGATCGGCTGTGCCGAAGTAGCGGCGCAACTGATCGTCGAAGTCCATTACTCCGCGGCCTCGGCCGGGCGTTCCTGCTCCGGCGCCTCGGCGTGGCTGGCGAGCAGTTCGACCGGCGGGATCGCCTCGATCTCGCGTGTGCCGGTTTCGATGTTGAGATCCTTGAGCTTGCGCGCCGAGACCATCGCGCGGGTTTCCAGGCTGCTGGCGAAGGTGTTGAAGTTCTTGACCGCGCTGTTGAGACCGCTGCCGACGAGGCGCAGGTCGCCGAGCGCTTTGGCGAGCCGGTCGTACAGTTCCTTGCCCAGCTCGCCGATCTGGCGCGCCTCCTTGGCGAGTTTTTCCTGCCGCCATACCGCCGCGACGGTGCGGGCGATGGCGATGAGGTTGGTCGGCGTCGCGAGCAGCACACGCTTTTCGAACGCGAAATCCCACAGCTGCGGATCATGTTCGAGCGCGGCGGACAGGAAATGCTCGCCGGGGACGAACATGATGACATAGTCGGGGGCGTCGTCGAACTGGTTCCAATAGGCCTTGTTACCAAGCGCGTTGACGTGGTTCTTCATCGAGATCGCATGGGCCGTGAGGCCGGCGAGACGTTCGGTTTCGTCGACCGCGCCGAACGCGTCCTGATAGGCATTGAGCGACACCTTGGCGTCGATCACCAGCGCCTTGCCGCCGGGCACATGGACGATCGCGTCGGGGCGCAGGCGCCCGCCATCCTCCCCCGCCACGTTTACTTCCAAGTTGAAGTCGGTGTGTTCGGACAGGCCGCAGGTCTCGAGCACGTTCTTGAGCTGCTGCTCGCCCCAGCGGCCCCGCGACTTGGGGGCGTTGCGCAGCGAGTTGACCAGCTTCGCAGCCTCGCTGCTCACGCGCTCCTGACCGATCCGCATCTGCTCGATTTGGCCCTTGAGGTCGCCGAACGCGTCGCGGCGCTCGGCCTCGACCTTGGCGACCCCCTCCTCGTAGCGCTGGAGGCGTTCGTTGACCGGCTGGAGCAGCGCCTTGAGGTTCTGTCCGGCGGTCGTTTCGGATTGCTTGAAGCGGTCCTCGGCGCGTTTGAGGAACGCTTCCTGCGTTTCGGCGAGCATCTGGCTGGCGGTTTCGCGGAACTGGCCCGCCATCGCGTCCTTGGCGCCCTTGAACTCGGCGAGGCGCTCCTCGAACCCTTCGGCCTTGGCGCGCAATTCGGTCAGCTGGAGCCGGGCGACGTCGCGTTCGTCGCGAATCGAATCGAGCTGGTCGCGCAGCTCGGGGATTTCCCTCGCGCGTTCCTCAGCCGCTGCCAGATCGGTGATCGCGGCCTTGAAGTCGGCTTCACGTTTGTCGCGCTCCGCCCGAATCTCGGCGACGCGGCGGCTGGCGATGAACCAGCCCAATGCAGCACCCACAAGAACGGCGAAGAGCAAGGCCAGGGCGATTTCGATCGACACGTTCAATCCCGCGGTTGACGAAGTTGACAGTTCTACGGGGGTGTCAGGCGCCGAACGCACCCCCAGCCCTTGCGAAACAGGAACATAGCCTGAACGCAACGATTAGGAAAATGCTTTCGACGCGACAGTGATGCGACGGTGACGCGACACGTTGGCGACACCGACGCGACGCCAGAATCCCGATCAGGCGGCGATGCGGCGCGCTTTTTCGAGCTTCTTCATGATCATCTGGCGCTTGAGGCGCGAGAGGTGGTCGAGGAAGACGATGCCCTGGAGGTGATCCATCTCGTGCTGGATGCAGGTCGCGAGCAGGCCGGTGAAAACCTCGTCATGCGCCTTGCCCTGTTCGTCGAGCCATTTGACGCGGCAGGTGGCGGGGCGATCGACATCGGCGAACTGATCGGGGACCGACAGGCAGCCCTCGGTATAGGTATTCTGGTCGTCGGACGGATCGAGGATTTCGGGGTTGATGAAGACGCGCGGCGCCTTGACCGGCTTGCCCTCCTCGTCCTCCTCCTCCTGCAAGTCCATCACGATGACGCGCTTGGGCACGCCGACCTGAATCGCGGCGAGGCCGATGCCGGGCGCGTCGTACATCGTCTCGAACATATCGGCGATCAGCGCGCGCAGATCGTCATCGACCTGTTCGACCGGCGCGGAGACAGTCTTGAGTCGGGGATCGGGGACTTCGAGGATCTGGAGAATGGCCATGACGGCAATTTAGCCGCCCTGCCCCGCGCCTTCAAGGTCAGGCAACCGGGCGGCGTGCCCGAAGCGCCTGAGCGAGCGTCCCCTCGTCGAGATAATCGAGCTCGCCACCGACCGGCAGGCCGTGAGCGAGCTGGGTCACGCGGACGGGATAAGCCTCGATCCGCTCGGCGATATAGTGCGCCGTCGTCTGCCCCTCGAGCGTGGCGTTCATCGCCAGGACGACCTCGTCGATCCCGCCGCTCGCGACGCGGCTGACCAGCGCGTCGATCGCGAGGTCTTCGGGCCGCACGCCGTCGAGCGCGGAGAGCTTGCCGCCGAGCACATGGAAACGGCCGGGGAACAGTCGTGAGCGTTCGAGCGCCCACAGGTCGGCGACTTCCTCGACTACGCAGAGCTGGCGCGTGTCACGGCGGGGATCGGCGCAGATCGCGCAGGGATCGGCGGTATCGACATTGCCGCAGGTCGAGCAGGTCGCGAGCCGCTGGCTGACCGCGGTGAGCGCGGCGAGCAGCGGATCGAGCGCGGTCTCGCGCTTCTTAAGCAGATGCAGCACCGCGCGCCGGGCCGAGCGCGGGCCGAGGCCGGGAAGGCGCGACAGGGCCTGGGTCAGGGTTTCGATCTCGGGCGAGGCCATTTGCGGGACATAGGGGCTTGCGCCCGCCCCTGCCAAGCGGCGATGGGGCTTAGGGTCTGAACTCAGCTGGAACGAGGATCGAGATCGTCCATGGAAGGCCGCCGACAAGGAGCGCAGCGCAGTCGCGTAGCGGTGCTACGCGCAAGCAAGCAACGCAGATCGGCGGCCTTCCATGGACGACCGCGAAGCGGCGGGCCGAATGTGGCGCCATGCGTCGTTGCGCGTCGGTCACGATGGATGCCCATCGCTCCCTCCTTGCTCCTAGCCTGGTGCCACATTCGGCTCCGTCTCGACCTCGTTCCAGCTGAGTTCAGGCCCTAAATGCGTGTGATCTTCATGGGAACGCCCGAATTCGCGGTGCCTGCGCTCGATGCCTTGGTGGCATCGGGGCATGATGTCGTGGCGGCGTACAGCCAGCCGCCGCGCGCGGGCGGGCGACGCGGGAAAGCGCTGACCCCCTCACCCGTCCATGCACGGGCCGAGGCGCTGGGGATCGAGGTGCGCACGCCGCTGTCGTTCAAGCGCGATCCGGACGCGGTGGCGGCGTTCGCCGCGCTGGAGGCGGATGTGGCAGTGGTCGCAGCTTACGGCCTGATCCTGCCGGTGAGCGTGCTGGAGGCGCCGCGGCTCGGCTGCATGAACGTCCATGCCTCGCTGCTGCCGCGCTGGCGCGGGGCGGCGCCGATCCAGCGGGCGATCCTGGCGGGCGACGCGGAGACCGGCGTCGGGATCATGCAGATGGAGGCGGGGCTGGATACCGGGCCGGTGCGGCTGGAGGGGCGGACGAGCGTTACCGGCAAGACGGCGGGCGAGCTGACTGACGAGCTGGCAGCAATGGGCGCGCGGCTGATGATCGAGGTGCTGGCTGATCCGGCGCGCTATCCGCCGGTGGCGCAGCCCGATGACGGCGTCACCTATGCCAGCAAGATCGACAAGGCCGAAGCGCGGCTCGACTTCGCGCAGCCCGCGCAAGCCGTGCTGCGGCAAGTGCTGGCGTTCAATCCGCCCGGGGCGTTTGTCGAGATCGGCGGTGAACGCATCCGGCTTCTCGCCGCCGAATTGACCGACGGCGACGGGGAGCCGGGCGAGGTGATCGACGACGCGCTGACCATTGCCTGTGGTGCAGGTGCGATCCGGCCGGCGCAAGTTCAGCGTGCCGGACGTGGCGTCATGGCGGCGGGCGAGCTGCTCCGCGGCTTTCCGATCCCGGCGGGCACACGACTTTGACGCGGTTCGCGCTCACCATCGAATATGACGGCCGCCCGTTCATGGGCTGGCAGCATCAGGATCACGGGCCGTCGGTGCAGCAGGCGATCGAGGACGCGCTGCATGCGATCACCGGCGAGAATGCGCTGGTCCATGCCGCGGGCCGCACCGATGCGGGCGTGCACGCGCTGGCGATGCGCGCGCATACGCAGATCGAGAAGGACATCGGCGCGTTCCGGCTGATGGAAGCGCTCAACGCGCGGCTGCGGCCCGCGCCGGTGGCAGTGCTGGCGTGCGAGGCGGTAGCGGACGACTGGCATGCGCGCTTTTCGTGCGTGGCGCGGCATTATGTTTACCGCATCGTCAACCGCCGCGCGACGCTGACCTTCGACAAGGGATTGAAGTGGCGTGTGCCGGCGGAGCTTGACGCCGGGGCGATGCATGAGGCGGCGCAGCTGCTGGTGGGGTTGCATGACTTCACCACCTTCCGCTCGGCGCATTGCCAGTCGGCCAGTCCGGTCAAGACGCTCGACCGGCTCGATGTGATGCGCGAGGGCGACGAGGTCGTGATCCACGCATCGGCGCGCTCCTTCCTGCATCATCAGGTGCGGTCGATGGTCGGCTGCCTGGCGATGGTCGGGCGTCGGCAGTGGAGCGCAAACGATCTGGCCGAGGCGCTGGCGGCGAAGGATCGCGCCCGGCTTGGCCTCAACGCGCCGCCGGACGGACTGTATTTCGTGCGGGCGGATTATCCCTGACGGCTAAATTTGGCGGCCAGTTCGGCATGGGTCGACCAGCGGAATTGACCCACCGGCAGCACCCAATCGAGCCGGTAGCCGCCTTTGCAAAGTGTTTCAGCATCGCGCGAGAAGGTGCTGGGATTACACGATACATAGGCGATCACCGGCACCTTTGATGCGGCTAGGTGCTCGATTTGCTCTTTCGCCCCGGCACGCGGTGGATCGAGGACGACCGCGTCGAACCGGTCGAGTTCCTGCGGCACCAGCGGACGGCGGAAGAGGTCGCGATGCTCGGCGAAGACCTGGCGTCGCGCCCGCGCGGCGGCGGCCTTGAGCGACAGGATCGCGTCGCGGGCGCCCTCCCCGGCATAGACTTTGACCGCCGGGTCGACCGACAGCGCGAAGGTGCCGAGTCCGGCGAACAGATCTGCGACCGTCTTCGCGCCGCCGATCGCCTCGCGCACCGCGCCGGTCAGCGCTGCCTCGCCTTCGGGTGTCGCCTGGAGGAAGCTGGCCGGGGGGAACGGCACGGACACGCCGTTGAAGCTGACCGTGACCGGCTCGGGCTCCCAGCGCGGTTCGGGACCGAGACCATCGTCGATCGCGAGTCGGGCAAGGCCGTGACGGCGGGCGAAGGCAGTGACTGCTTCGACCGCGCCGAGATTGTCGGTGGCGAGGCCGTCGATCAGCACGTCCGGACCCTGATCGGTCAGCGTCAGATGGACGTTGACGCGGCGGCTGGCGGGCAGATGCGCGGCGAGCAACCCGCGCAACGGCTGAAGCAGCGCGAACAGCCGCGGATCGAGAATCTCGCATTGCTGGAGGTCGATCAGCCGGTGGCTCGACTGTTCGGTGAAACCGAGATGCACCTGCCGTCCGCGCCGCTCGGCATGCAGCGCGGCGCGGCGGCGGGTGCGCGGGGGCGAGAGCATCGGCGCGCGGATTTCGGTCTCGACGCCATGCTGGGCGAGCACGCCGGCGATGCGGGTGGTCAGGAACGCGGCATAGGCCGAATCGTCGAGATGCTGGAGCTGGCAGCCGCCGCATTCGGGGAAGTGGCGGCACGGCGGCGGCTGGTGACGCGGCCCCGGCGCGACGCTGCCATCGGCGAGCAGCCGGTCGCCCGGCGCGGCGAGCGCGGCGTGCCGCCCGTCGGCGGTGACGCCGTCGCCGCGCGCGGCGATGCGGACGATCTCGTCATCCATGCGCGCGCTCCAGGGCATAGGGCAGCGCGTCGGCGAGTTCGTCGGCGAGGAAGCAGCGGTTCAGCATGTTCGCGGCGGTAGCATGAAGCCATGTCCCGGCCGAAGCGGCTTCGAACGGCGCGTGATTTGCCTGCGCCAGCATCGCACCGATCGCGCCAGCGAGCACGTCGCCGGTGCCGGCCACCGACAGCCACGGCGTTGCGGCGGGCAGGACGTTGGCCCTGCCATCGGGGCTGGCGATCACCGTATCCGCGCCCTTGAACACCAGGACGGCATTGCTGCGCCGCGCCGCGGCCTGCGCCCGCACGATCTTGCTTCCTTCCTCTTCACCGAACAGCGCCGCGAACTCGCCGGCATGCGGGGTCAGCACGGTGGGCGCTTGCCGAGCGTGCAAGCGGCCGGGATCGAGCAGATGCAGTGCATCGCCGTCGATTACCAGTGGGTGCGCGGTGGCCAGCGCTACGTCGAGCTTTTCGCGTGCGCGGTCGTCACGGCCGAGGCCCGGTCCGACGACGACGGCGCCGATCCGCTCGTCGGCAAGCGCGTCCGCACTCCACCGCTGCCGGACGATCGCATGCGGTGGGTGCGGCAGGCCGCCGGTGAGCAAGAGCACATAGCCGGCGCCGGCGCGATACGCTGAGAGCGCTGCCAGCTCCGAAGCGCCGTGCATCGGCCCGCCGACCACCGCGACCATCCCGCGGCTGTATTTGTGAGTAGAGGGCTGCGGTTTGGCGATCGACGGCGTGCTCGTGCGAGCAACGCTGGCTGGTATATCGGCACGGTCCAGACCGATATCGACCACGCGCACCGCGCCGCATCGGGAAGCGCCGGGGTGGAGGACATGCGCCGGCTTGAGCGCGCCGAGTGCAAGTGTCACATCGAACGGTGTGACCGCGTCGGAACCAAGATTCTCTCCCGTGTCGCTGTTCAGGAAGCTCGGCACATCGACTGCGATCGCGAGCCTTGCAGATGGGGCGAGCGCCTCGATTTTACGCGCGACCGTGGGATCGAGCGGCCGCGACAGACCGGTGCCGAACACCGCATCGACGAAGACAGCCGAACCAGCGGCAATCGCATCGGAAAACGGCTCGACCGGACCGTTCCACCGCGCGCGCGCCTGCGCCGCAGCGTCGGTGCGGGGCTCGGCCAGCGCGGCGACTCGCACCGCCATCCCGCGCCCGGCGAGCAAGCGCGCCGCGACATAGCCGTCGCCGCCATTATTCCCCGGGCCGCACAGGATCAGCACATCCGAACCGGCGGCGAGCCGGTGCACCCACTCGGCGATGCCGGCCCCGGCGCGCTCCATCAGTTCACCGACGCTCGATCCCGCGGCGATCAGCCGGCCTTCCGCGGCGCGCATCTGTGCCGCGGTGAGAATCGGATCGCCGGGAACGATCATTTCGCCGTATCGCGAACCGTGGCCGGCAGGCGGTAGCGGGCGTCTTCGATCGAAACCTCGATCGCATCCTTGTCGATCACCGACACCTTCGCTTCGACCGCGCCATCGGCCGCGATCACGCCGCGCCCGTCGGTGGCCACGCGCAGGCGATGGAAGCCGCCATCGGGATGGCGGATCGTCAGGATCAGGCCGTCCTGCGTCTGGCTGCGGTCAATCGTGCAGACCATGTCGAACGCGCCGGATCCGCCGAGCGCACACGGCACGCGCCCCTCGGCGGCGGCACGGGCTTCCTCACCGCGCTTGATCGCGGCGGCGTCGGCCTTGGTCTGAACCTTCTGCTCGCAACCCGCCAGCGCGACGCCGGCGAGCAATAGTGCGCTAGATATCCGCGTAGACATGCGTCTCTGATTTGGCCCCGGGATGCGTTACCGCCCCCTGATAGGCCGGACCGACATTCTGCGCAAAGCGCCACAACGCACCCGACTGGTAGTTGTTGGTACGCGGCTGCCATTTCGCGCGGCGCTCGGCCAGCACGTCGTCCGCGACGTCGAGGTCGATCGTGCCAGCCTCGGCATCGATACGGATGGTGTCGCCATCCTCGACCAGCGCGATCGGGCCGCCCTCGGCCGCTTCGGGGCCGACATGGCCGATGCAGAAGCCACGCGTCGCGCCGGAGAAGCGGCCGTCGGTGATCAGCGCCACCTTCTCGCCCATGCCGAGGCCATAGAGCGCGGCGGTGGTCGAGAGCATCTCGGGCATGCCGGGGCCGCCCTTGGGGCCGACATAGCGGATGACGACGACTTCGCCATCGTTAATGCCGCGCGATTCGACCGCGGCGAAAGCGTCTTCCTCGGTGTCGAAGCAGCGCGCGGGGCCTTCGAACTGGAGGCGGTGCATGCCGGCGACCTTCACGATCGCGCCGTTGGGAGCGAGCGAGCCGCGCAGACCGACGACGCCGCCGGTCGGGGTGATCGGCGACTTGACGTCGTAGATCACCTTCTGGTCCGGGTTCCACGTCACCTGATCGATATTCTCGCCCAGCGTCTTGCCGGTGACGGTAAGGCAATTGCCGTCGAGCAAGTCGTTGGCGAGCAGCGTCTTCATCAGCATGTAGACGCCGCCGGCCTCGTACATGTCCTTGGCGACGTACTTTCCACCCGGCTTGAGGTCGGCGATGTACGGCGTCGTCTTGAAGATCTCGGCGACGTCGAACAGGTCGAACTCGATCCCTGCCTCATGCGCCATTGCCGGCAAGTGCAGCGCGCCGTTGGTCGAGCCGCCGGTCGCGGCGACGATGCGCGCGGCGTTGATGAAGGCTTCACGCGTGCAGATGTCGCGCGGCCGAATGTTCTTCTCGAGCAGTTCCATCACCTGCCAGCCGGCGGCGACGGCGATCTGTTCGCGGCTGGTATAGGGCGCAGGGACCATGTTGCTGTTGGGCAGCGACAGCCCGATCGCCTCGCCGACACAGGCCATGGTGTTGGCGGTATATTGCCCGCCGCACGCGCCGTGACCGGGGCATGCGACCTTTTCGAGCGCGTGGACTTCGCTGATCGGGCAATTGCCCGCGGCAAACTTGCCGACCACCTCGAACACGTCGACCACGGTGACGTCACGGCCTTCATAGCGGCCGGGCAGGATCGAGCCGCCATAGACGAAGATCGACGGGATATTGAGGCGCAGCATCGCCATCATCATGCCGGGCAGCGACTTGTCGCATCCGGCGAAGCCGACCAGCGCGTCGTAGCAATGACCGCGGACGCTGAGCTCGACCGAGTCGGCGATGACCTCGCGGCTGGCGAGCGAGGACTTCATCCCGTCATGACCCATGGCGATGCCATCGGTTACCGTGATCGTGTTGAAGCGGCGCGGCATGCCGCCATTGTCGATCACGCCCTTGCGCGCGGCATCGGCCTGATAGTCGAGCGTGGTGTTGCACGGCGCGCTGTCGTTGCCGGCGCTGGCAAGCGCGACGAACGGCTTGGCAATGTCCTCTTCGGTGAGGCCCATCGCATAATAATAGCTGCGGTGCGGCGCGCGCTCGGGGCCGACGGAGACATGGCGCGACGGCAGGCGGGATTTGTCGAAACGATCGGTCATCGAGCGCCTATGAGCCTCGCCAGCCCCCTTGCGCAAGGTGGTCGCGCACGCTTGTTACTAAATGTGAACAACTTTCCGTCCAGCGTGTTGCGCCAGCCGCATCAGCGATCAGATCGTTGCGGATTTCGAGGCCGAGATAGGGGATGCCATTCGCTTCGGCATGGCGATTCATCGTCGCGTTGAGCACGCGGCCCGAATAGGGCTGATTGTCGCCGGTGACGATGCCGGCGGCGGTCAGATGCGCGATGCCCAACCGCGACGCGCGCGCGTCGCGGTTGTAGAGGATGCCGATTTCCCACGGACGGTCGTTACCGTCATGCAGTTCGAGCCGGGGCGTGAAGCTGTGCACCGAAACGAGCAGATTTGGGCGGCGCGCGCGAATCTCAGCTGCGATGGCGGCGTGATAGGGCGCGTGGAAGCGGGCGATGCGCTCGGCGCGGTCGGCGGCGGTGTTGTTCGATATGTGGTGGCCATCGCTGACGTGCGGGATCAGGCCGGGGCTGTCTGATTCGCGGTTGAGATCGATCACGAGCCGCGAGACGGTGGCGAGGATGGCCGGGGCTGACAGCCCGGCGGCGAGCCGTTCGGTGACAGCGGCAGCGCCGATATCGACCGCGATATGCTTGCCGAGCAGCGCTGGATCGATGCCGAGATCGACGTCGGGCGGCACCGCGTTCGACGCATGATCGCACAGAATGAGGATGTCGGCGGTGCCGTCGATCACGCGGGGCGCGGTCATCGTTTGCCGCTCAGAAAGGCGTTCAGCCGCTCGCCGAACGCCACCGAGCCGAACGCGTCGTCGAACGCCGCGTCATGCCCGGGCGCCGCGGGGTCACGCAGCACGCGCTTGAGCTTGGTGACTGCTTCCGGAACGTTGGCGGCGATGGCGTTGGCCAGTTCATGCGCCCTCGGCACAGCATGCGCGGCGCGGACATGCGCGAGACCGCTGGCAAAGGCCGCATCGGCATCGATCCGGTCGCCGGTGAACAGCATCAGCGCCGCGGAGCTCTCACCCACCCGCGCCTTCAAGCGCGCGACGTCGGTCGCCGGGTAGGACAGGCCGAGCTTGGCCGGCGTCGTCGCGAAAACCGCATTGTCTCCCGCCACCACGATATCGCAGGCGAGCGTCAACGCGACCGCTGCGCCGAAGCAGCCGCCATCGATCGCGGCGATCACCGGCATGGGCAGCGCGGCGACGGCCTCGATCCCAGCGGCCATCGCTTCGCGAAAGCGGATACGGAGCGCAGGGTCAGCGACCAGGCTGCGAAATTCGGCGAGGTCGGCGCCGGCCGAGAAGGCGCCGGACAAAGCGGAGGTCAGGATGACGGCGCTCGGGTCCGACCGCGCGATTTCCGACGCTGCGGCCGCCAGCGCTTCCCAGCCTGCGATGGGAATGGCGTTGCGCGCACTGCCGCGGTCGAGCGTGAGGACGGCGATGCGATCGGCGAGCTGCCAGCAGATCATCGTCCGCCTCGAAGAGGGGGATGGCGCCCGCATCCGGTAATCCGGAGCGGGGGCCATCCGCGGACGTCTCGCTCCCGGCGCATGATCCGCTTGCTGACATCAGCAAGAACAGGGCCAAGCGCGTTTCGCAAGGGGCGTGCGGGGCCGCGGAGCGCGTCTTGCCTCGCTTTGGGACGTACAGGTGTCACGACAGTGCCGTTTCGAGACACCACCAGCGCGGTTGCGCCGCGGCGACCGCTCCAGCGGCAGCGGTGCGCGCAGCGGGGCTGTCGAACAGCGCGAAGCAGGTCGCGCCCGAGCCGGACATTCGGGCGAGGATCACACCCGGCTGTTCACCCAGCAAGGTCAGCGCTTCCCCGATCACCGGTGCGATAGCGCGCGCGGGCGGCTCGAGATCGTTGCGCCCGGCTTGGGCACGGTCGAGCAGGCCGCCTTGACCGAGTCCGCCCCGGTCGATCCCGTCCCATGCGGCGAATACGGCGCCGGTGGACACTGCAACGCCGGGATTGACCAGCAGCCCCGGGGTGCCCGGCGCACCGTCGATCCATTGCAGCTGCTCCCCGCGCCCGCTGCCGATGGCGGAACGGCTGTAGAGACAGGCCGGTACGTCCGAACCGAGCGCATCGGCGCATTCGAACAGCCGCGGGTCATCGATTGCTGTGCCGTGGCGGCGCGCCAGCAGCCGCAAGGTCGCGGCGGCGTCGGCGGACCCGCCGCCCAGGCCGGACGCGACCGGCAGGTTCTTGGTCAGCGTGATGCGCCCAGCCGGCGCGGTGCCAAAGGCGGCGCCGAAGCTCGCGGCCGCGCGCGTGACGAGATTGTCGGCCTCAGCCGCCAGCGCGCCAGCGAAGGGGCCGTTGACGGCAAAGCCTTTGCCGGCCTCGTCCAGCTCGACCGAGTCACCATCCGCGACGAAGGCGAACAGCGTTTCGAGTTCGTGATAACCGTCGCCGCGCCGCCGCCGGACGTGCAGCGCGAGATTGAGCTTGGCGGGGGCAGGCTCGGTGAGAGTCAGCGCGATGCCATCCGCTGATCGGTGCGCGCACCGACCCAGCGCCCGACCTCGGTGCCCTTGCGTGCTGCGGGCGTGTCGGTCTTGAGCCCCTCGGATAGCTTGCCGGCGAGGCGCGACTGCTGCTCGCCCTCGGCATAGAGCGCGGCGGCGCGCCAGGCATAGCGCGCCTCGAAACGGCGGCCCGCCTTCCAATAGACGTCGCCGAGATGCTCGTTGATCGTCGGGCTCGACGGATTACCCTGCGCGGCGCGCTCCAGCAGCGGCAGCGCCTTCGCGTAATCGCCGCCACGGAAATAGGCCCAGCCGAGCGAGTCGGTGATCGCGGGGTCGTCGGGCCGCAGGGCGCTCGCGCGTTCGAGCAGCGCCCGTCCTTCGGCGACCTTTTCCCCGCGATCGACCAGCGCATAACCGAGATAATTGAGCGCGACCGGCTGTTCGGGGCCGAGTTCGACCGCCTTGCGCAATTGCGGCAGCGCCGCTTCCCATTGCCCCGAGCGTTCGAGCGCGCCGCCGAGTTGCAGGTGATAGATCCAGCTGGCGCCATTGCCGGCCTCGGTTAGCACGGCGGCATAGACCCTGGCCGCCTCCGCCTCACGGCCCGCTTCCACCAGAAGATCGGCGTAACGCTGACGGTCTGTGATGCTCGCGCCGCCACGTGTGGCCAGAGCGGCAGCGATGCCGAGCGCGGTCGCGCTTTCGCCGCGCGCCTTGATCAGATCGATCCGCTCGGTCTGCGCGGCGGTGTAAAAGGCGCTGTCCTTGCGCACGGCATCGAGCGTCGCCAGCGCGCTGCCATAGGCTTCCTCGCCAGTCAGCGCCTCGGCGAGGAGCAGGCGCGCGCGGTCGTCGCCGGGATCGAGCGACAGCGCGGCGCGCGTCAGCAGGATCGAGAGCGCTTCGGTCTGCTGGTCGGCGAGATCGGCGGCAAGCCGGGTGAATGCACGGCTCGCGCCGAATGCCGGGCCGGGCTTGACGCCGCGGCGCAGATTGGCGCGCAAGCCGGCGAGATCGGCATCGTCGCCGTCGAGCAGCGCCAGCGCGGCCTTGCGTTCGCCCTTCGCCACGAGCAGCGTCGCCGCGTTCCAGCGCAGGTCGAGATTGCCGGCCTCGGCGATCATCGCGGCACGCAGCGCGGCCAGCCCCTCATCGGTGCGGTTCGAGGCGATCAGCAACAGCGCGCGATGTTCGGCGATGTAGCGGCGGCTCAGCCCGCTTTCCTTGACATTGTCGAGGATCGCGAACGGATCGGCGCCGCGGTCATAAGCGAGCCAGGCGCGGACCACGGGGGCAAGGAAATCGAGCGGTCCGGCCCCGATCCGGCCCAGCGCGTCGTCCGCCGCGGTGCGGTTGCCGGTACGGATCGCATCGGCCAGGTCGAGGATCGACACGTCGGCGGGCGCGACATCCGACCGGGTCAGCACCGCCGCCGCGCGCCTCGCCAGCACCAGATCGCCCGAAGCGAGCGCGTTGCGATAGGCGCGGATCGCGACGACCTCGTCCCCCGGCGCCGCCGCCATCGCCGCGGCATAGCCCGCAGCGGCCGCATCGACCGCACCGTCCGCCGCCGCTGCGCGCGCGCGGACATAGGCGCTGGTGTCGGCATGCGCGACGGCAGGCGCGCAGACGGCGATCACCGCCAGCGGCAGGAACAGGCGCTTACATATTGGGATAGTTCGGCCCTCCGCCGCCCTCGGGCACCACCCAGTTGATGTTCTGGGTGGGGTCCTTGATGTCGCAGGTCTTGCAGTGGACGCAATTCTGCGCGTTGATCACGAACTTGGGATCGCCCGCCTCCTCGCCGACGATCTCGTACACGCCGGCCGGGCAGTAACGCTGCGCCGGCTCGTCATAGAGCGGCAGGTCGTACTCGACCGGAATGTCCGGGTCCTTGAGCGTGAGATGGACCGGCTGGTCCTCCTCGTGATTGGTGTTCGACAGGAACACCGACGACAGGCGGTCGAAGGTCAGCACGCCGTCGGGCTTGGGATAGTCGATCGGCTTGACCAGATCCTTGCGCCACAGGCTTTCATTGTCGGGATGATGGCCGAGCGTGAAGGGCATCTTCACGCCCCAGCTTTCGAGGAACATGGTGACGTTGGCGAGGCCCGAGCCGATCAGGTCGCCGAACTTCTTGACCAGCGGCACGACGTTGCGGACGATGCTCAATTCCTTGTGCATCCAGCTCGCTTCGAAGCCTTCGGTATAGGCAGTGAGTTCGTCGCTGGTGCGATCGGCCTGAACCGCCGCGAACGCCGCTTCGGCGGCAAGCATGCCGCTCTTCATCGCGGTGTGCGTGCCCTTGATGCGCGGCACGTTGAGGAAGCCGGCGCTGTCGCCGATCAGCACGCCGCCGGGGAAGGTCAGCTTGGGGATCGACTGGAGGCCGCCGTCGCTGATCGCGCGCGCGCCGTAACTGATGCGCTTGCCGCCCTTGAGTATCTCGGCGATCGCCGGGTGCGTCTTCCAGCGCTGCATTTCCTGGAAGGGCGAGAGATAGGGGTTGGTGTAGTTGAGCCAGGTGACGAAGCCGAGCGCGACCTGACCATTGGCCTGGTGGTAGAGGAAGCCGCCGCCGTTCGATCCTTCGGTCTCGTTGAGCGGCCAGCCCTGCGTGTGGATGACGCGGCCGGGCTGATGCAGCGCGGGGTCGATGTCCCACAGCTCCTTGATACCGAGACCATAGACTTGCGGCTCGACGCCTTCGCACAGGCCGAACTGGCGCTGGATCTGCTTGGAGAGATGCCCGCGCACGCCCTCACCGAAAAAGGTGTAGCGCGCGTGCAGCTCGAGGCCGGGCTGATAATCGTGCTTGTGCGTGCCGTCGCGGGCGACGCCCATGTCGCCAGTGGCGACGCCCTTTACCGATCCATCTTCATTGTAGAGGATTTCGGCGGCAGCGAAGCCTGGGAAGATCTCGACGCCGAGGCCCTCGGCCTGCTCGGCGAGCCAGCGGCACAGGCTGCCGAGGCTGCCGGTGTAAGTGCCCTTGTTGTGCATGAAGCCCGGCGTGATGAAGTGCGGGACGCCGATCTTGCCCTTCTTGGTCAGCATCCAGTGCTGGTTGTCGGTCACCGGCACCTGCGCCAGCGGGCAGCCCGAATCACGCCAGTCGGGCAGCAGTTCGTCGAGCGCCTTGGGGTCGATGACCGCGCCCGACAGGATGTGCGCGCCGACCTCGGAGCCTTTTTCGAGGATGCAGACGCTGATCTCGCTGCCCTTTTCGGCAGCCAGCTGCTTCAGCCGAATCGCGGCGGACAGGCCCGCAGGCCCTGCGCCGACGATCACGACATCGTAAGGCATCGACTCGCGTTCGCTCACTTCTTCGTCTCCCCTCGGGACGCGGGCCTGCATGCCGTCGCACGCCGCGCGCGCCCTGTCCCCGCCCCGATGAAAGAAGATTGACGGCGGCGTCAAGGCATGACTCTTTGTGCCCCATGGGTATCGAGGGGGCGACAGACTGGCGTGAAGCCGCGGCGAGCGCGCTGTCATGGTGGCAGGAAGCCGGGGTCGACACCGTCGTCGACGAGGCGCCGCGCGACTGGACTGCACGCGAAAACGCCACACCGGCAAAGGCCGGCCCGGCCAAGCAGGCGCCGCTGGTCGAGGAGGAAGTGCCGCTTCCCGCGACGCTGGAAGCGTTCATCGACTGGCGCTTCGGCGGCGACGCGCCCGAATCGGCGTGGGGCGAGCCGGTCGTCCATGTCACGGGCAACCCCGCCTCGCCGCTGATGATCGTGACCGACATGCCCGAATCGGGGGATTGCGACGCAGGCGCGCTGTTGACCGGCGATGCCGGGCGGCTGTTCGACCGGATGCTCGCGGCGATCGGCCATGACCGCGGGTCGGTCTACCTGGTTTCGCTGTGCATTGCCCGGCCGGTGACGGGGCAAGTGCCGCGCGAGATCGAGGAAAAGCTCGCCGAACTCGCCCGCCATCACGTCGCGCTGGCGGCGCCGAAGCGGGTGCTGCTGCTCGGCCAGACGGTGAGCCGTGCCATTCTCGGGGCGGATGCGGGAACCGGGCGTGGCCGTTTGCAGCCCGTTAACTATCAGGGAGGACAATCGGAGGCGATTGCGACCTATCATCCGCGGTTCCTGATCACCAAGCCCGCGGCAAAGGCCGATGCCTGGAAGGACCTGCAGTTGCTTATCGGGGGGCAGAACCAGTGAAGACCCGTTTCCTTCTCGCCGCGATGACCCTGGTGGCGCCGCTTGCCGCGCAGGCCGAGGACCGCGGTACCGAGCGTTCGGCGCAGCGCGAGGCGGGCGACGGCGTCCCCGCGCAGCTCGATGCGGCGCAGCGCACCGGCTATCGCGCGGCCTTCGCCGCGATTCGCGAAGGCCGCTGGACCGACGTCCAGATCGCGCTCGATTCGATGAAGACCGGGCCGCTCCATGCCGTGGCGCGCGCCGAACTCTATCTCGCCAAGGGTTCGCCCAAGGTCGAACTTGCGCAGATCATGGCGCTGCTCGCCGAGGCGCCCGAACTGCCGCAGGGCGAGCAGCTCGCCCGCCTCGCCAAACTGCGCGGCGCGGCAGAGATGCCGGTGCTGCCAGTGGCGCAGCGGCTGATCTGGCACGATGCGCCGCCGGTGCGTACTCGCGCACGCTCGATCCGCTCGGATGCCGCCGCGACGCTGATCGCCGCCAGCATGCAGCCGTTGATCAAGGCCGACGATGCCGCGAGTGCGGAGCTGCTGGTCGAGGGCAAGGCACTCGAGCTGACGCCCGAGGCGCTGACCGAATGGCGGCAGAAGGTCGCCTGGATGTATTACACCGTCGGCCGCGATGCCGATGCGCGCCGCATCGCCGCGCTGGCGCAAGCCGGCAGCGGCGAATTCGCGCCGCTCGCCGACTGGGTGCAGGGCCTCGCCGCCTGGCGGCAGAAGGATTGCGCGGGTGCACAGACCGCCTTCGCCGCGGTCGCGCAGCGCGCCAGCGATACCGAGAAGCGCTCCGCCGGCCTCTATTGGGCGTCGCGCGCCGACATGGCGTGCGGACGGCCCGATCTGGTCGGCCAGCGGCTACGCACCGCCGCACAGCATGGCGAAACCTTCTATGGCCTGCTCGCGCGTCAGGCGCTCGGCATCAAGGAAGTGCCGAGCAAGGCCGAGAAGTTCGTCGCGGCGGACTGGAAGGCGCTCGACCGCCGTCCCAATGTCCGTGTCGCTGCGGCGCTGGTCGAGGTTGGCGAGGAAGGCCTCGCGTCGGATGTGATCAAGCAGCAGGCGAAGATCGGCGACGCCAGCGAGCATGGCTCGCTCACGCGCCTGTCGGGCCGGCTCGGCCTGCCCGGCACACAGCTGTGGCTCACGCACAATTGCCCGATCGGCGCCCGCCCGATCAGCGAGGCGCGCTATCCCACGCCCGACTGGACCCCCGATGGCGGCTGGCGCGTCGACAAGGCGCTGGTGTTCGCGCACACGCTGCAGGAATCGCGCTTCAATCCCACGATCCAGAGCCCGGCCGGCGCCTATGGTCTGATGCAGATCATGCCTGCAGCGGCGACCGATATCGGCCGCAAGCAAGGCCGCGTCATCGCCCGCACCGACCTGTCGCGTCCCTCGACCAATATCGAGGTCGGCCAAGCCTATATCGAGCAGCTGCGCGACCAGTCCTTCACCGGCGGCCTGCTGCCCAAGGTGATCGCCGCGTACAATGCCGGGCCGCTGCCGGTAAGCAACTGGAACGTCCAGATCCGCGACAATGGCGACCCGCTGCTCTATATCGAGAGCATCCCCTATTGGGAGACGCGCGGTTACGTCATGACGGTGCTGCGCAACTACTGGATGTACGAGAAGAAGGACGGCCGCGACAGCAGCAGCCGTTCGGCGCTGAGCCAGGGGCTTTGGCCCAAGGTGCCGGGCACGGCGGGCGGCGCGGCGGTGCGGATGCAGGCCTCCGTTTCGGGCGTGGCGAGCATTCCCGGTGCCAATTGACGAAAGCGTCGCGTTCCGCCCGGTGCGGATCGCGGTGCTGACGGTCTCGGACACACGGACCCTTGATGACGACCGTTCGGGCGACACGCTGGTCGAGCGGTTGAGCGGAGCCGGGCACGAATTGGCCGACCGCGCGATCATCACCGACGACACCGACCTGATCGTCGGCAAGCTCCATGCGTGGATCGACGATCCAGCGATCGATTGCATCATCACCACCGGCGGCACCGGCGTCACCGGGCGCGACGTGACGCCCGAGGCGCTCGAACGCGTCGCCGACAAGATGATCCCCGGCTTCGGCGAGCTGTTCCGCTGGCTGAGCTATGCCAAGATCGGCACCTCGACGATCCAGTCGCGCGCTTGTGGCTGTGTGACGCGCGGGACCTATATCTTCGCGCTGCCCGGCTCGACCGGAGCGGTCAAGGACGGCTGGGACGGTATCCTCGCCAGCCAGCTCGACAGCCGGTTCCGGCCCTGCAACTTCGTCGAGCTCATGCCGCGCCTGACCGAGCGCTAACCGCACCACTGAATGAAGGCGTTCAGCAGCACGTCCGCACCGGCGCGCTGCCACAGCCACCAGCCGCCCGCGAGCACCAGCCCCAGCGCGAGCAGGCCGAGCGCCTTCATGCCGCCTGCAACCGGGCAACGGGCGCCTCGCGGATCGGGAGATGGACCAGCGCGGCGAAGAAGCCGAGCGCTACCGAGGCTGCCCAGATGCTGTTGTAGCTGCCGGTCAGGTCGAACATCAGGCCGGCGCTCCACGCGCCGAAGAAGCTGCCGACCTGATGGCTGAGGAAAACGATGCCGTAGAGCGTCGACAGATAGCGGATGCCGAAGATCCCGCCGACGAGACCGCTGGTCAGCGGTACAGTGCCGAGCCACAGGAACCCCATCGCCGCAGCGAACGCCAGCGCGGTCACCGGCGTCAGCGGCATCGCGAGAAATCCGATCATCACCACGCTGCGCGCCGCATAGAGCGCGGCGAGCAACCCCTTCTTGCTCCACCGGTCGCCCATCACGCCGAAGAACCACGAGCCGAAGATGTTGAACAGCCCGACCAGCGCGAGCGCGTTGGCGCCGATCGCGAGGCCCAGCCCCTTGTCGGTCAGATAGGCGGGGAAATGGGTCGCGATGAAGGCGATATGGAAGCCGCAGACGAAGAACCCCGCGTTGAGCAGCCAGAAACTGCGCTCGCCCGACGCTTCACGCAGCGCCTGGCCGAGCGTCTGATCCGCAGTGCCTGCCGCCACGGGTTGAGGCCGGCCCGCCACGCCCGGGGCGAGCAGGAGCATCACCGCGACGAGCCCCGCCAGGGCGACCAGCGCCATGCGCCAGCCCAATTCACCGATCAGCAATTGCCCGGCGGGCACGACCAGGAACTGGCCAAGCGATCCGCCGGCGGTGACGAGGCCGAAGGCAAGGCTGCGCTTTTCCGGGGGAACGGCGCGCCCGACGGCGCCCAGCACGACTACGAAGGTCGTGGCCGACAGCGCCATGCCGACCAGCAGACCGAATGACAGATGCAGCCCGAGTGCGCCGCCCGCCGCCGATGCGCCGATCAGACCGAGGATATAGATGAGTGTGCCGACCGCCACGACTCGCCCCGCGCCGTGCTTGTCGGCGATCGCGCCGACGAACGGCTGAGCCAGGCCGAACAGCAGATTTTGCAGCGCGAGCGCCAGCCCGAAGCTCGACCGGCCGATGCCGAGGCCGATGCTCATGTCGGGCAGAAACAGGCCGAACGATTGCCGGACGCCCATTGCGATCGTAACGATTGCCGCCGCAGCGAAGATGACGATCGGAGCGCGGCGCAGGGTCATAGTTGCGCAAAATGGGACAGCCGAACCGATTTGTCACCCGCCAGCGCGTGCGAATTACGCAACCCGCTCGCCGTTTGTCGAAACCGTGTGTTCTTGTATTGTTCCTACTCCACGGTTATGTTGCACTTATGGCAAAGGTCCGCCCCGTCCGCGGTGCGACGCTCAACAGCGACAGCACGCGCTTCAACCTTCCCCAGCGGGAGGCCGACGGCGACTGGCTCGACGACCAGACGGCGATCGACGGCGAACTACCGCCGTTGCGCACGACGGTGACGATCGAGAAGCCGAAGACGATCATCGCGCGCAACCAATCCCCCGACATCGCCTTCGACCGATCGGTGAACCCGTATCGCGGGTGCGAGCATGGCTGCATCTATTGTTTCGCGCGGCCGACGCATGCCTTTCACGACCTTTCGCCCGGCCTCGATTTCGAGACGAAGCTGTTCGCCAAGCCCGATGCCCCTGCCCTGCTGCGCGAGGCACTGGCGAAGCGCGGCTATGCCTGCCAGCCGATCGCGTTCGGCACCAACACCGATCCGTATCAGCCGATCGAGGCGCATTGGCGAATCACGCGCGGCTGTATCGAGGTGCTGGCGGAGTGCGATCACCCGATTACCATCACCACAAAGTCCGACCGCGTGACGCGCGACATCGACCTGCTCGCGCCGATGGCGGCGAAGGGGCTGTCGGCGGTGATGATCTCGGTCACTTCGCTCGACCCGAAGATCGCCGCGACGGTCGAGCCGCGCGCGCCGCATCCCGAACGGCGGCTGGCAGCCGTGGCGAAGCTGCGCGCGGCGGGGATTCCGGCCTATGTCTCGCTGTCGCCGGTAATCCCGCAGGTCACCGATCACGAGATGGAGCATATCATGGAACGCGCGGCGGAAGCGGGCGCACTGGGCTGCTTCTTCTTGCCGGTGCGGCTGCCGCACGAGGTCGCGCCGTTGTTCCGCGCCTGGCTCGATGCGCATTTCCCGGACCGCGCGGCCAAGGTGATGGCGACGATCCAGTCGATCCGCGGCGGGCGCGACAACGATCCCGATTTCCACACGCGAATGCGCGGACAAGGGCCGTGGGCGGAGTTGCTGCGCACCCGGTTCAAGATCGCGGCGCGGCGCTACGGACTGGATACGCCCTATATCGCGCTGCGCCGCGACCTGTTTCGTCCGCCGGCGGGCGCGCAAGGCGAACTGTTCTAGCGAGTTGCGCCGAGGCGTATCCCGCGCAATGTTGCCGGAATGCAGATGGCGTCACGAAAGAGCTGGTGGCGGCAGGTCGCGCTCTACGGTGGGCTGCTCGCACTCGGTACGGCACTGTTGCAATGGCTCGACTATCGCTGGCTGGCGCGTTCGCATTCGCTCGAACTCTATCTGCTGATCGTCGCCGGCGCGTTTCTGGCGATCGGCCTGTGGGTCGGCGCGCGTGTGATTAGGGCACCTGCGCCGGCGCGCGAGCCGGGCAATCCGGCGGCGCAGGCGGAACTCGGCATCAGTTCGCGCGAGATGGAGGTGCTGCGCGAGATCGCGGCGGGCCATGCCAACAAGGAGATCGCGCGCCGGCTCGGCGTCTCGCCCAACACGATCAAGACTCACGCCGCGCGGCTGTTCGAAAAGCTCGGCGCGCGCAGCCGGACCGACGCCATTGCGCGGGCGCGTGAGCTGGGTTTGCTCTCCTGATTTCGGATGAATTGCGGCAAATCACCCATATGGGCGATTGCGGCACGGATGGATCGGCGATGGGGTGGACCGGTCACATCCAGATGGGGGCAATGCCATGTTTCGCATGATACTGACTCATGGGCTGATCGCAGGCGTCGTCGTGGGCGTACCGTTGTTCATGATGGGCACGCTGATGGCCGACAATCCGCCGACCGGCGCGGTCGGCATGGCGATCGGCTATCTGACCATGCTGATCGCGTTCACGACGATCTTCGTCGCGATCAAACGGCGGCGCGATGTCGAGCTGGGCGGGGTGATCCGCTTCTGGCCGGCGCTGGGCATGGGGCTGGCAATCGCGCTGGTGGGAAGCCTTTGCTACATCCTGGCCTGGGAAGCCGTGCTCGCGGTCAATGGCGGCGACTTCATCGCGTCGATGAGCGAGCAGATGGTCGCGGAACGTCAGGCGGCGGGCGCCAGTGCCGCCGAGATCGCCGAATTGCGCACGCAAATGGCCGAGATGCAGCGCATCTACACCAACTCGTTCGCGCGGTTCGCGATCACCTTTGTCGAGGTGTTCCCGGTCGGGCTGCTGGTTTCGCTGCTGTCCGCCGCGCTGCTGCGCAACCCGCGCTTCCTGCCGCTACGGACGGCCTAACGCCGCGATTTCATGAGGGGCTGGATGCGCGTGCCGAACGCCTCCACCCCCTCGACAAAATCGTCGAAGGTCAGCAACACGCCGCCGGTGTTGGGCACTTCGGCCATCTCGTCGAGCATGCGCGCGATGCTTTCATAGCTGCCGACCAGCGTGCCCATGTTGATGTTCACCGCCCCTTCGGGCGCGGCGAGTTGTCGGACGTTCGTGTCCTTGTTGACGGTATCCTTCGCCCCCTGATCCGCCAGCCAGGCAATGGCTTCGAGATCGACGCCGTCATTGTATGATTTCCACTTGGCCATCGCTTCCGCGTCGGTCTCGGCGGCGATAATCATGACGAGCACGAAGACCGAGACGTCGCGGCCAGTCTTCGCGGTCGCCGCGGCGAGGCGGGTGTTGTTGGATGCGAAGGCGGTGGGCGTGTTGACGCCCTTGCCGAGGCAAAAGGCATAGTCAGCCCATTTTGCCGAGAAGGCGAGGCCCTCGTCGGACGACCCCGCACAGATGATCTTCATGTCGCCATCGGGTTTGGGCCGGACCAGGCAGTCGTCCATCGTGTAATAGTCGCCCTTGAAGTCGCTACGCCCGGTCGCCCACAGCTCGCGCAGGACGTGAGCATATTCGTCGAGCATCTTGTAGCGGTTGCGGAAATGCTCGTCGCCCGGCCACACGCCCATCTGGGTATATTCGGGCGGCTGCCAGCCGGTGATCAGGTTGAGCCCGAAGCGGCCATGGCTGATGCTGTCGATCGTGTTGCACATGCGCGCGGCGAAGGCGGGCGGGATGATCAGCGTCGGGCAGGTGGCGTAGATCTTGATGCGTTCGGTGACGGCGGCGAGGCCGGCCATCAGCGTGAAGCTTTCGAGGCCGTATTCCCAGAACTGAGTCTTGCCGCCGAAGCCGCGCAGCTTGATCATCGAAAGCAGGAAGTCGAGGCCGTGCTTCTCGGCGCTCTGTGCGATCTGCTTGTTGAGATCGAACGACGGCATGTATTGCGGCGCGTTCTCGCTGATCAGCCAGCCATTGTTGTTGATGGGCACGAAGACGCCGACCTGCATGGCTTTAGCTCCCCAGAAAATTCAGAACGATGTGGTTGAAAGCTTGCGGACGGGTGACGTTGACTGCGTGGCCGCCCCAGTCGATCGCGGCGAGTTCGACGCCTCCGAGCTCGTTGGCGAGCAACTCGCCCGCCGTCGACGGCACCAGCATGTCGTCATCCGCGACGAGAACGAGCGTGCGCCCGCCGAGCGACGCCAGCGTGCCGCGCGCGTCGAAGGCGGCGAGTGCGGCGATGCGCTTTTCCATGGTTTCGCGGCCGGGAAAGCTCGCGATCTGGAGCGGCAGTTCGGCGTCGAGTTCGGCACCGTGCTTGCTGATCCACGGCGCGGGATAAAGGAAGATCGGCTGCGCGCGCAGGAATGGCTCGACCCCGGCATGTCTCAGCAGGTTGAGCCGCGCCTCGAAGCAGCGCAGGAAATGCGGGTCGGCGCTTGCCCAGCCATTGACGACCACGAGCTTTTCGAGCCGATCCGGCGCCTTCAGTCCGAGCGCTAGGCCCGCGACGCCGCCCGCCGCGTGACCGACGATGCTCGCCCGCTCCGAGCCGAGCAGGTCCATCAGCATCAGCATGTCGTCGGCAAAGTGATCGACGGTGACCGTCGAAGGTAGCGCGCGGTCGCTCCGCCCGGTGCCGCGATGGTCGTAGAGCAGCACGCGATGCCGCTCGGCCAGTCCCGCCAGATTCGGCTGCCAATAGCTCGCCGAACCGCCCAGCCCGGAACTCAGGATCAGCCGCGGCCCATCCTCCGGCCCGTGAAGCTCGTAATAGAGGCCCCCCGCCTCGGCCATCAGGCGATATGCGCGATCGATGCGATCTCGATCAGGGCTTCGGGCTTGACCAGCTCGACCTTCACGCAGAAGCGCGCGGGCTTCTGGCCCGGAAAATACTCGGCATAGACCGCGTTGAACGCGGCGTAATCGGCATAGTCCTTGAGGAAAATGTGGTTCATCGCCACGTCCGCGAGGCTCGCGCCCGCCGCTTCCAGCGTCGTCTTGATCACGTCGAGCACATGCCGCGTCTGTGCCGCCGCGTCGCCGGGATGCAGCACCACCCCGCCTTCGCCCAGCGCCAGCACGCCCGAGACATAGACGGCGTTCCCCGCCTTTGCGCCCGCCGAATAAGGCGCGATCGGCGTAGGAAACTGCGGCGGATTGATCGCTTCGAACGGCATGGAACTCACTCCCTGGGAAGCTGGCCGAACGTGCCGCAGAAGTCCGCGACATTGCTCACCCAGCCGAAGAACTTCTCGACATTGTAGACGCTCGCCGCCTGCATCTGCGGCGGACCGAGATGATGCGTCGCATCCTCCAGCATCACCCCGAAATATTCGAGGTGGAAGCCGTCGCGCAGCGTGCTTTCGACGCAGACATTGGTGGCGATGCCGACGAACACGATGGTGCGAATGCCGCGCGCACGCAGCACGCTGTCGAGCTGCGAGTTGAAGAAGGCGGAATAGCGCGTCTTGTGCAGTGTGATGTCGCCGGGCTGGGGCTTCAGCTTCTCGACCAGCTCGTAATCCCAGCTCCCGCGTGCGAGCAATTGTCCGGCCAGCTCGGGCTTGCGCCGCATCATCTTGAGCGCGTTCGATTTGTGCCAGTTGGGCGAGCCCGGCCCGCCCGCCTCGACATAGTCGGGGTCCCAGCCATTTTGCAGATAGACGATCTGGATGCCTGCGCTCCGCGCCGTCTCCAGCACCTGAGCGATCCGGCCGATCGTGCGCGCTGCGCCGGAGATGTCGAACCCGGCCTGATCGACATAACCGCCGGGCGAGGCATAGGCGTTCTGCATGTCGATCACGACGACCGCGGTCTCGGCTGGCGAGATGTTCAGCGCTTCAGGCTGCGCGGGCAGCGTGACGCCGCCCTTCCCCACGATCACGTCACCGGCATCATCCATCACGCGATGTTCGCCCGGCCCCGCGGGTTAATCAAGCCGCCGCGAGCTTGAAGTCCTTGAATTGTTCGCGCAGCGCAGTCTTGAGCAGCTTTCCGGTCGCGGTGTGCGGGAGTGCATCAACGAACACGATCTCGTCGGGCAGCCACCATTTGGCGACCTGCGTCGCGAGATGCGCGCGGATTTCGTCCGCCGTAATCTCGCTCCCGGCCTTGCGCACCACCACCAGCAGCGGGCGTTCGTCCCAGCGCGGATGGGCAACCCCGATCGCGGCGGCCTCGGCCACGCCGGCACAACCGACCGCAGCATTTTCCAGATCGACCGAGCTGATCCACTCGCCGCCCGATTTGATCACGTCCTTCGCGCGGTCGGTGATCTGCATCACGCCGTCGGGATGCAGCACCGCGACGTCGCCGGTGTCGAAAAAGCCGTCCTCGGTCAGGCACGGACCGCCTTGGTCCTTGAAATATTGCTTGATCACCCACGGCCCCTTGACCTGGAGCCGGCCCGAACTCTCGCCATCGCGCGGCAGCGCGGCGCCCTCGTCATCGACCACGCGCAGCTGCACGCCGAACGGCGCGCGCCCCTGATAGACGGTCTGGTCCACCTGCTGCTCGAACGACAGCTCGTCCCAATTCCAGCTCGGCGCGCCCATCGTGCCGATCGGCGAGGTTTCGGTCATGCCCCAGGCGTGATTGACCCGTGCCCCCATCTTCATGATCCGCTCGATCATCGCACGCGGCGCCGCCGAGCCGCCGATCGTGACGATCTTGAGGTGCTTGGGCGTATCGCCGGTCTCATCAATGTGCTGGAACATCGCCAGCCACACCGTCGGCACGCCCGCCGAATGCGTGACCTTCTCGCGGTTCATCAGCTCGCAAAGCACCTTGCCCTCGTTCACCGCCGAGAAGACGAGCTTGGCGCCCACCATCGGCGACGAGAAGGGCAGCCCCCAACCCACGGCATGGAACATCGGGACCACCGGCAGCACGACCGCCTGAGTCGACATGTCGAACACCGCGGGCTGGATCGCCGCCATCGCGTGGATCAGCGACGAGCGGTGGCTGTAGAGCACGCCCTTGGGATTGCCGGTGGTGCCGCTGGTGTAGCAGAGCATGCACGGCTCGCGCTCGTCGCCCTCGACCCAGCGGTAATCGCCGTCCTCGCGCCCGATCACCGCCTCGAAGCTGTCGTCGCCTTCGCCATCATAGACGATGTAATGCTCGATCGTGGACAATTGCGGCTTGAGGCGATCGACAATCGGCTGGAATGCCTTGTCATAGATCAGCACGCGGTCTTCGGCATGGTTGGCGATATAGGCGAGCTGGTCGTCGAACAGCCGTGGGTTGATGGTGTGGACGATGCCGCCCATGCCGATCGCACCGTACCAGGTGACGAGGTGGCGGGCATGGTTCATCGCCAGCGTGGCGACGCGGTCGCCCGGCCTCAGCCCCATCCGCTCCAGCGCCTGCGACAGCTTGCGGGAATCGCGGGCAACGCCGGCCCAGGTCGTGCGCGTCTCGCTGCCATCGGCCCAGCGGCTGACGATCTCGCGATTGCCATGCTCGCGCTCGGCATGTTCGACCACCCGGGGTACCCGAAGCTCGAAGTCCTGCATCGCGCCCAGCATCGCTCTCTCCATTACCGCACGGAATTCCGTGTCCGGAAACCATCCTGCGGTTTCGAGGCCCGCGATGCAAGGTCCAAGGGGTCCTAGCTGGCGAGGGCCAGCCGCGGTTGTTCGGTCGGCTTGAGTTCGGCGCGGGCGATGCCGGGCAGGTTCTCGATCCGCGTTGCCAGCTCGCCATCGAGACGGAAATTGCGGCCAAGCACCAGTTCCGCTTCGCCGCCGCCCGGGAGCGGCGCATCGACGATCACTTCGCAGCGGCCGCCGCGCGCATCAGCGAGCAAGGCGGCGATCTGCTTCAGCGCCGCCGGCTCGTCCACCGCGAGCCGCAGCGTCAGACGGACGTCCTTCGCCATGCCCTCGAACGGCTGGACCTTGCGCACGGTGACGCGGGGCGTGTCCTCGCCGGGGCGACGGTCGAGTTCGATCGTCAGGATGCCGCAGCCGCCGACGCGCGACGCCTCCTCCATCTCCTTGGCGGTGAACTCGTCGAAGCAGGTGCACGGCACCGTGCCGCTCGCGTCCGACAGCGTCGCCATCATATAGCGCTTGCCGCGCGCTGAGGTTCGCCAGCGCGCATCCTCGATCAGCGCGGCGATGGTCGCGCCGGCGCGGCCGCCCTCGGCGATCTGGATCTCATTGAGGCTGGCGATGGCGCGTGCCGAATGCAGCCGCGCGAGATGCTGGTAGCGGTCGAGCGGGTGCGCCGAGAAGAAGAAGCCGAACGAATCCTTCTCGGCCTCGATTCGTTGGCCCAGTGTCCAGCTCGCGCTCTTGGGCAGCTGGATCGCCGAGCCGACCGGCTCGGCCTCGCCGAACAGGCCGCCCTGTCCGCTGGTGCGGTTGGCGTGGGTGCGCTGCGCGACGGCGAGGATCGTCTCGGCGGCGGCAAACACGCCGGGGCGGTCGGGCGCGACGCTGTCGAACGCGCCCGCGCCGGCCAGCGCCTCGACCTGGCGCTTGTTGAGCTGGCGCGGATCGACGCGGCGGGCGAAATCGTCGAGGCTCTGGAAGCGGCCCTTGGCGTCGCGCTCCTCGACGATCTGCTCCATCGCCTTCTCGCCGACGCCCTTCAGGCCGGCGAGCGCATAGCGGACCGCGAACGCATCCTCGACTGCCTCGACCGAGAACTCGGCTTGCGACGCGTTGATGTCGGGCGGCAGGCACGGCACGCCGAGCCGCTTCATGTCCTCGACGAACACCGCCAGCTTTTCGGTCTGTCCGAGTTCGAAGCACATCGAGGCGGCGTAGAATTCGTGCGGGTAGTGCGCCTTGAACCAGGCGGTGTGATAGGCGAGCAGCGCATAGGCGGCGGCGTGCGACTTGTTGAAGCCGTAGCCTGCGAACTTGTCGATCAAGTCGAACAGCTCGTTGGCCTTTCCCTCGGCGATGCCGTTCACCTTGGCGCAGCCTTCGACGAACAGCGCGCGCTGCGCGTCCATCTCGGCCTTGATCTTCTTGCCCATCGCGCGGCGCAGCAGGTCGGCGCCGCCGAGCGAATAGCCGGCCAGGATCTGCGCCGCCTGCATCACCTGCTCCTGATAGACGAAGATGCCGTAGGTCTCCTTGAGGATCCCTTCGAGCAGCGGGTGCGGGTACTCGATCGGCTCCTGCCCCTGCTTTCGCCGGCCGAACATCGGGATGTTGTCCATCGGACCGGGACGGTAGAGCGAGACGAGCGCGATGATGTCGCCGAAATTGGTCGGGCGCACCGCGGTCAGCGTGCGGCGCATGCCCTCCGATTCGAGCTGGAACACGCCGACCGTGTCGCCGCGCTGGAGCAATTCGTACACCGCCGGATCGTCCCAGGCGAGCGCGCCGAGATCGATGTCGATGTTGCGCTCGGCGAGCAGCTCGACCGCCTTTTGCAGCACCGACAGCGTCTTGAGGCCGAGAAAGTCGAACTTCACGAGGCCGGCGCCCTCGACATATTTCATGTCGAACTGGGTGACCGGCATGTCGGAGCGCGGATCGCGGTAAAGCGGCACCAGCTGCGCGAGCGGGCGGTCGCCGATCACCACGCCGGCGGCGTGAGTCGAGCTGTGGCGCGGGAGTCCTTCCAGCCGCATCGCGAGATCGATCAGGTGGCGGACACCCTCGTCCCCATCATATTCGGCCTTGAACTCGCTAACGCCGTTGAGCGAGCGAGGCAGCGTCCACGGGTCGGTGGGGTGGTTAGGGACGAGCTTGGCAAGGCGGTCGACCTGACCATAGCTCATCTGCAGCACGCGGCCGGTGTCCTTGAGCACCGCGCGTGCCTTCATCGTCCCGAAGGTGATGATCTGTGCCACCTGGTTGCGGCCGTATTTCGCCTGGACGTAGCGGATCACCTCGCCGCGCCGCGTTTCGCAGAAGTCGATGTCGAAGTCGGGCATCGACACGCGCTCGGGGTTCAGGAATCGCTCGAACAGCAGGCCCAGCGCCAGCGGATCGAGATCGGTGATGGTCAGCGCCCAGGCGACGACCGAGCCGGCGCCCGAACCGCGCCCCGGCCCCACCGGAATGCCATTCGCCTTGGCCCACTTGATGAAGTCCGCGACGATCAGGAAATAGCCGGGGAAGCCCATCTGGATGATAATGTCGGTCTCGAACGCGAGCCGATCGAAATATTCCTGACGCTGGTCGGGATCGGTGATCCCGGCATATTCCAGGCGCGCTTCGAGGCCCGCGCGGGCGTCGTCGCGCAACTGCGCCGCTTCGCCTTCGAGGTCACCGGCAAGGCTCGGCAGGATCGGCTTGCGCTTGGGCGCGGCAAAGGCGCAGCGCTGGGCGACGACGAGCGTGTTGGCGATCGCCTCGGGCAGATCGTCGAACAGCCGCTTCATCTCAGTCGCGGGCTTCATCCACGCGTCTGGAGAGGAACGCGCGCGGTCGTCGCTCGCGACATAGGCCGAGCCAGCGATGCACAACATGGTGTCGTGCGCCTCGTGAAAGGTCGGCTCGGCGTAACAGGCCGGGTTGGTCGCAACGATCGGCAGGTTGCGGTCATAAGCCAGGTCGAGCAGCTTCGGCTCGGCCGCGCCCTCGACAGAATCGAGCCCGCGGACGATCTCGATATAGAGCCGGTCGCCGAACAGCGCCTGGAGCCGGTCGGCATAGGCGAAGGCGGCGCTGTCCTGCTCCTCGGCAAACAGACGGGCGAGCGCGCCTTCCTTGCCGGCAGTCAGCGCGATCACGCCATCGGTGCGGCCTTCCAGATCCTCGAACCGGACATGCGCATCCTTCTCGATCGGCCGTTCGAGATGCGCGCGCGAAACCAGATCGCAGAGATTGTTGTAGCCGCGCTCGTCCTGCGCATAGAGCGCCAGCCAGTCGAGCGGGGGTTCGACGCCATCGGGCATGTCGGGGCGCTGGACGCACAGCAAGGCGCCGATGACCGGCTGAACGCCAGCCTTCTTGGCCGCATCCGAATAGGACATCGCGGCGTAGAGTCCGTTGCGGTCGCACAGCCCCGCGGCGGGAAAGCCCAGCTCGCGCGCGCGCGCAGCGATCGCCTTCGGCTCGATCGCGCCTTCGAGCATGGTGTAGGCGGAGAAGACGCGGAGCGGGACGAAGCCGGAATGGGGCATGGCTCCGACTATATGGGGGTGCCGCCGCCGGTCAAAGCCGTCGCCGGAGTTGTCCACAGCTTATCCGGCACGCTCCGCCGTCAGAGCAGCTTCTCGATATCCTTCGCGATATCCTCAGGCTTGGTCTGCGGCGCATAGCGCTCCACCACCTCGCCGTCGCGGTCGATCAGGAACTTGGTGAAGTTCCACTTGATCCCCTCGGTCCCGAACAGCCCCGGCGCGGCCTTTTTGAGATAGCGGTACAGCGGCGCGGCGGCGTCGCCGTTGACGTCGACCTTGGCGAAGACCGGGAAGGTCACGTCATAGGTCAGCGAGCAGAAGCTGGCGATCTCGGCCGCATCGCCGGGCTCCTGCGCGCCGAACTGGTTGCACGGGAAGCCGAGCACCTCGAACCCGCGATCGGCGTAGTTGCGGTGAAGCGCCTCCAGCCCGGTATATTGCGGCGTGAACCCGCATTTCGACGCGACGTTGACGATCAGCAGCACCTTGCCGTCGTACACCGACAGATCGGTTTCGCTGCCATCGGCTGCCGTCACCGGAATGTTCGCGATCGATCCGACCGTCATGACTGCTTCTCCGCAGGCTTCAACGCACGGATCGGCGAAAACCGGGCCGCACATAAGGTGCGATGTTGCCGCGCACCACGCGCCATTCGCGCGCCGAAAGCGGCAACATCGGATAAACCCGCGTGTAATGATCCAGCAGATCGGGCGCCAGCGGATAGTCGGATGCGCTCAGGAAGTGCTGCGATCCGATGCGTTGGATCAGTGCCGCGAGTTCGTTCCTTCGGGTGGGTTCGTTGGAATCGCCGATCACCGCAGCGAGATCGAAATAGATATTGCCCGCAAGGCGCGGCTCGCGATCGAACGCGTCCGCGAACGTTGTCAGCGCGGCAATGGTGTGTTCGGTGATCCCGCCCCACCCCGCGGCATGGGCAACCTGGATATAACTCCCCGCCGCATGCGGCAGCACGTCACGAATGAAGATCTCTGTATCGACGCGGCCGAAATCGGGCACTGACGTGCGCATGTGGATCAGGATCACCATGCGGTTCGCGCGGCGGCGCGAAACACTTCGGCCAGCTTCGCCACGTCTCCTGGCTTGCGGAAATCGAAGCCGGAATTGGCGAGGTGCAGCTTGATCCCCACGACATGGCGGTCACTTCGCCAGCGTTCGATTTCGGGCAGCGCGGTCGCTGTGAGCGGATTGATTCCAACGAGCGCCTTGAGCCGCGCTGGATACGCGCGGGCCACGGCAACGGTGTAATCGTTGGATGCGCGCAACACCGCCGGTCCATTTGCAGACGGCGGCTTGATGAAGATGCTCTCAGCAAAATAGGCGGTCGAAACCAGCAGGCCGTGTTTAATTCCGGCATGATCCATTGCCGCGATCAGATTGGCGGCGGTCAATGGCGCTTTGGATCGATCCAGGCATTTTCTCCCTGGCGCCACTTCGCACTCCGTTGCGAGAAATTCGGTCATGGCGGGTGAATTGAGGTGCAGATGATGGTCCGCGACCACCCTGACGGGCGCTACCTCACGCGCATCGACCGATCCGGAAAAGAATGTGGCCATGAGCAAGGAAAGCGGGATCAACCGGCGGGCGGTGTTGACCGAAAGGTACGGCATCGTCCTGTGCCCCCTGATTTGGTACGGCGCGAATATCGTACGCTGATCGAGATCAGCCCATCGTCGCGATCGGGCACAAATTGTCCGAAAATGCGAATGGAAGTCGGAAAATGCCTGCTACGACGGCGGGAGACGGCTATGTCTTCCTGCTTCCCCTCGCCAGCATCGTTTCGAGGTTCAGCTTCACACCCGGCCATTCCTGCTCCAACACCGAATAGGTCATAGTATCGCGCACGCGTCCGTCGGGCATGATCCGCTGGCCGCGTAGCACGCCATCGAGCTTTGCGCCGAGCCGCTCGATCGCGCGTTGCGATGGCTTGTTGAACCAGTCGGTGCGGAACTGGACACAGACGCAGTCCAGAACCTCGAACGCATAGCCGAGCAGCAGCAGCTTGGCTTCGGTGTTGAGGCCTGTCCGCTGCGCTCGTGCGGCGTAGAAGGTGCCGCCGATCTCGACTCGGCGGTTGGCGCGGTTCATCCGCAGGTAACGGGTCGTGCCGACCACGCTGCCGCCGGCGTCGAGCACGGCAAAGGCCATGCCCCTGCCCTCACTGCGCTCGCGAAAGGCGTTCTGAAGCCAATAGTCGATCGTGTCGGGACCCGGTGCGACGGTGTAGAACAGCTCCCACAACCGCCCGTCCGCAGATGCCGACAACAGCGCGTCGCGGTCCTCGGGTTCGAGCGGGCGCAGCGTGACATGGCCGCCTTCAAGCGTGGGCGGGTCGGTCCACGCGCTCATTCGAGCACCCCGTCATGGAGCCGGACGACGCGGTCCATTCTCTCCGCGAGCCGCTCGTTATGCGTGGCGATCAGCGCCGCCGAACCCTCGCCACGCACCAGCCGCAGCAACTCGGCGAGCACGATGTCGGCGGTCTTCTCGTCGAGATTGCCGGTCGGTTCGTCCGCCAGCACCAGTGCCGGACGGTTGGCGAGCGCACGCGCGACGGCCACTCGCTGCTGCTCGCCGCCCGACAGCTGGCTCGGTCGGTGGGTCAGCCGCTGGCCGAGGCCGAGCGCGGTCAGCAACGATTCGGCGCGTGCCTTGGCATCGGGACGAGTCGCGTCCTGGATCAGCTGCGGAAGCTCGACATTCTCGACCGCGTTGAAGTCGGGCAGCAGGTGGTGGAACTGATAGACGAAGCCGAGCTTGTCGCGCCGGGTGACGGTGCGCTCATGGCTTTCGAGCTTGCCGACTTCGACGCCGGCGATGCGGATCGAGCCTTCGAACCCGCCCTCCAGAAGGCCGACCGCCTGAAGCAAGGTCGATTTGCCCGAGCCGGACGGCCCGAGGAGTGCGACGATCTCGCCCGGCCCCACGGTCAGATCGACGCCTCGAAGGACATGAATCGTGGTCTCGCCCTGCACGAAGGCGCGCTTGAGGCCGCTTGTCTGCAGAACTGCCTCAGCGCCGTTCACGGCGCGTCCATCAAAGCTATTCATAGCGCAGCACCTGCACCGGATCGGTGCTCGCCGCCTTAAACGCGGGGTAGAGCGTCGCGAGGAAGCTGAAGAACAGCGCCATCAGCGCAATTCCCGCCACCTCGACGGGATCTGTCTTGGCCGGCAGCTCGGTCAGATAACGCATCGACGGGTCCCAGATATTCTGCCCCGTGACGAAGCCGATGAAGCTCAGCACGCCCTGCCGGAAATAGAGGAAGATGAAGCCGAGGATGAGCCCCGCCAGGATGCCGAGCGAGCCGATGACGGTGCCCACGGTCACGAAGATCTTGATGAGCCCGCTCCGCGTCGCGCCCATCGTGCGCAGGATCGCGATATCGCGCGTCTTGGCGCGCACCAGCATGATCAGCGACGAGAGAATGTTGAACACCGCGACGAGGATCAGGATCGACAGCACGGTGAAAGTGACGATGCGGTCGACCGCCAGTGCCTCGAACAAGGTGGCGTTGAGCGTGCGCCAGTCGGTCACCTGGCCCGACTTGGCGACCTTCTGCGTCAGCGGCGCGAGGATTTCGCCGACCTTGTCGGGATCGGTCGTGTCGATCTCGACCATGCCGACCGAGTCGCCCATCAGCAGCAGCGTCTGCGCGTCCTGCATCGGCATGACGACGAACGCCTTGTCGTAGTCATAGACGCCGACCTCGAACACCGCCGCGACTCGATAGGCGACGATCCGCGGCACCGTGCCGAACGGGCTGGTGAGGCCCTGCGGACTGAGCAGCGACACGCTGCTGCCGACCGACGCGCCGAGCGCATTGGCGAGCCGCGAACCGATCGCGATGCATTCGCACCCGGCCGTGAGATTCCTGAGTTCGCCGAGCAGCACGTTCTTGTTGATCGTCGGGTTGCCGCGAATGTCGCCGACATTCATTCCGCGCACCAGCACGCCCTCGACCCGGCCCTGAAAGCTCGCCATTAGCGGCTGTTCGATCAGCGGGGTCGCGCTGGTGACACCGGGCGTCTTGCGCGCCTCCTCGACGATCTGCCGCCAGTCGCGCAATTGCCCGCCATAGCCCTGCACCACTGCATGGCCGTTCAGCCCCGTGATCTTGTCGAACAGTTCGGCGCGGAAGCCGTTCATCACGCTCATCACGATCACCAGCGCGGCGACGCCGAGCATCACCGCGACCAGACTGATCGCCGCGACGAGGAAGATGAACGCCTCGCCCCGCCCGGGCAAAAGGTAGCGACGGGCGATGGTGCGCTCGTATCGGGAAAGCAGCATGGGGGCGGTGTTAGGGGGTGAAGATGACAGGCGCAATCCGCCCTGTTGCCGATTCAACACAGGGCCGTGGCAAAGCGCGGAGACGTAACGTTAGCATCGTGACAAGGGCCTTAACGCTCCCTAGTCAGACCGAACGAAGCGCAGGCAATGGCCGTGGTTCGGGGAGGCTCTTCTGCCCCGCCTTATCGAGGCGTGCGGGCGAAGTGGCCACAAGGGGGCTGACGAGGCATCGTCACGCAGGGGCCCGGGTCGGAAACGGCCCGGGCCTTTGCTTTGTGTTTGGCGCCTTGTAGCGCAGGCGGCACCGGGCCGCTCCCCACACGGCCACCCACTTCAGGGTATCTTTGATAGGTGGCCGGGTGGGGAGCGGGCGGAGCAGCGATAGGCTCCGACGATGCGAAGCATCATCTCTAGCTGACCACCAAAAAAAACGGGGAGAGAGCAGCAGGAGCCTGGTTGCCGCTCCCTCCCCTGGCTTCTGCCGTCCGCGCTTTACCGGTTGTGATCAATCGCGGGGGCAGATGCGTCCTTGTTCCGGCCTCAGAAGCTGAGGCCCACCGTCACGCCGTAAGTGCGCGGATCGCCGACATTGCCGGAGATCAGGCCGGTGTTGCCCGGCGTGGTCGCGAGCACGTCGAAATATTCCGAGTCGGTCGCGTTGCGCACCCAGGCGAAGACGTTCAGCCCGTCGTCGGTGCGATAACCCAGGCGGTAGTTCGCCAGCCCATAGCCCTCGATATCGGTGTAGATCGAGCGCGAGGCGTTGGACGAGAATTTCGACCGGTAGCTGCCATCCGCGCCGAAATAGATCTCGCCGTCCTTGCCGAAGATATTGACCGGCTGATTGACCTCACCGCCGAACGAGAACGCCCACTTCGAAATGCCCGGCAACCATTGGCCGGAGATGTCGCACACCGCCGGGCTGGGCTGGCCGGGCACGCCGGGCAGGCCATTGCCGACCGTCGAACCGCCCGACCGCTCGGGCGGGCACGGCGCGTTGGTGAAGCGGACATATTCGTGATCGGTATAGGCGCCGTTGACGTAAAGGCTGATCCGCTCGCTCGGCCGGACCGAGAAATCGGCCTCGATACCGCGTACCCGCACCTCGTCGGCATTGGCCAGATACCCGCGCAGCGTGGTGTTCTGGCCATCATTGACCAGCGCCTGATAGTCCTTGATCGAGGTCCAGAAACCAGTGACGTTGAGCGTCGCCTTGCGGTCCCAGAATTGCGACTTCACGCCGATCTCGAAGTGATCGACCTTCTCCGGATCGACCTGCGCGAACTGGGTCTGCGCGACGCCGTTGACGACCGGCACGCCGTTGAGGTTGAGGCCGCCCGATTTGAAGGTATGGGCATAGGTCGCATAGACCAGTACGTCGCGCGACGGCTTGTACGACGCGGTGAAGTCATAGGACACGTTCCACGCGCGATAGGCTTCGTTCTGGAACGACTGCGGACCCAGCGCCGTGCGCTGCTCGACCTGACGCGCGGTGCCGCCGGTGGCCGGGACGAGATTGCCCGCGCTGTCGCGGACGATCGAGACATAACTGCCGACCTTGTCGTCATAATTGACGCGGACGCCTGGCGAGAGCGTAATCTGATCGGTCACGTCCCAGTTGAGCTTGCCGAACAGCGCGCCCGAGAAGTTCTTGAGGCGAATGTCGTTCGCAGCCGTCAGTCCGTCGAGCACAGTCGGATCGTTCGACAGCGCGTTGCTCGGATTGATCAGCCAGCGGCTGGCGTCCGGGCCCTGGCGCTGCGTGCCGGTGGTGTGGATGTCCTGATAGAAGGCGAAGGCGCCGACGACATAGTCGAAGCCATTGCCTTCACCGGCATAGCGCAGTTCCTGTGTGAACTGGTCCTGCCGCGTCGGGTTCTGCGACAGCGTGGTGACCCGCAGACCGGTGAAATCGCGGTCGTTGGCTGGCAGCCAGTCCCAGAAGCGCCAGGCGGTGACCGACGTCAGCGTGCCCGAACCGACTTCGAGCTCGCCGCGCAGCGACACACCGCCCAGCGTGTTGCGGGCGTTCAGGTCGGCGTCGAGGTCGGTCAAGCGGTCGAACGGATTGGTGCTCGGCACGCGATAAGTCCCGGAAGTCTGCGTCGTCGCCGGGAACGCGGCGGTCAGCGCCGGATATTGCCGGTTCGCAGCGCGCTGGGTCGGGCCGTATTTGATGTAGATCTGCGCGCAGCATTCCGGATCCTGGCGGTTGTAGTCGGCGCTCAGCGTCAGATCGAGCGTATCGCTCGCGCGCCACAGGATCGCGCCGCGGAAGCCGATATTGTCCTGCTCGTTGACGTAGTTGCCGGTGCGGACGTTATACACCGTGCCGCGGCGGCTGGTGGTGGCGACGCCGAAGCGCGCGGCGACGGTCTCTCCCAGCGGGCCACTGACCGACGCCTTGGCCTGCTTAAAGGCGAGGCTGCCCGCCGACACTTCGGCGCGGCCCTCGAAGTTGAAGCTTGGCGCCTTCGACGTGATGCTGATCGCGCCGGCTACGGTGTTCTTGCCGTAGAGCGTTCCCTGCGGACCGCGCAGCGTCTCGACCTGCTGCACGTCGAGGAAGTCGAGCGTGGCGACCGCAACGCGGCTGAAATAGACCTGGTCGATATAGACGCCGACGCCCTGATCGATGCCATCATTGGTCAGGCCGAGCGGCGCGCCGAGGCCGCGGACGTTGACCGACGAGTTTCGCGGATTGGTCGAATAGAATTGCAGCGTCGGCTGAAGCTGGGCGAGGCGCGAGACGTTGAAGCTGCCCGTGCTGTCGAGCTCCTTGACGCCGACCACGCTGATCGGGATCGGCACGTCCTGCACCTGCTCCTGACGGCGGCGGGCGGTCACGATAATGTCGGACGCCGCGGAGCTGCGCTGCACATCCTCTTCGTCACGACCCTGCGCGCCCGGAACCTGCTGCGCGGGCGATTCCTTGGCGGTCACGACGGGCGCGTCCTGCGCGAATGCAACGGTCGATGTGCTGGCCAGCAGCGCGAATGCGAACGAGTTCAGGCTCACGAAATGTCCCCTTGTGGTGTCCCAGGCAAACTCCACCAAGTTGCTAGGGTTTAGCCACAAAGCTATTCTATTCCTATCCAATCGATGGGCTTTATATCGTGCATTCGCCACATTTCGTCCGACTTGAAACCGGCCGCACACTTCCCAAATCAGCGAAGCACGGTGCCTTCGGGGCCGGGCTGGCATCGCGCCGCGGATGGTCCGGGCGCAGCCAAGACGTTGTAATTGCTCATTGGAGGATTCATTCCATGCGTCAGATCGACTTGACCCCCTTCCGCCGCTCGACGATCGGCTTCGACCGTCTGTTCGACATGCTCGAAACGACTGCACGCCAGTCCAGCAGCGAGAACTACCCCCCCTTCAACCTCGAGCGGATCTCGGACGACCGCTACCGCATCACGATCGCCGTCGCCGGCTTCAAGGCCGACGAGATCGAGATCACGGCGCAGCAGAATCTGCTGCTGGTAGCCGGCAAGAAGACCGAGTCGCAGGACAACAATGCCGCGCAGATGCTGCACCTCGGCATCGCCAATCGCGGCTTCGAGCGCCGCTTCGAACTGGCCGATTTCGTGCTGGTGCAGAGCGCCGACCTGACCGATGGCCTGCTGGTCATCGAGCTGGTACGCGAAGTGCCCGAGGCGATGAAGCCCAAGAAGATCGCGATCGGCGGCAACAGCGAGGCCGAAGCCATCGAGCATCGCTCGGTCGCGTAAAGCCAAACCAAAGGCGGTGCGCTGACCCCTTGCGCGCTGCCCCAGGGGCGCCCGGATCAACGTCCGGGCGTCCTATGTTTCAGGCGGCGAGTTCCTTGAGCGGCGTCTCGGCGTCGGCGAGTTTCGCAGGGTCGGGCGACAGCCGCTCGACCACCAGCTTGCGGCCCTGAACATAGTCCCTGGTCGCATTGACGCAGTCGAGCGCGATCACCCGGCCTTCCTTGAGATAGATGACCGAAAAGCTGCGGTTCGCCGGATCGCCGCGCAGCACCGTCGCGTCATGGCCGGTCGACAGGCCCACGGTCTGAAGCTTGAGGTCGTACTGGTTCGACCAGAACCACGGCACCGCATCATAGGCCAGTTCCTGACCCATGATCGTCTTGGCCACCAGCGTCGCCTGATCATTGGCGTTCTGTACCGATTCGAGCCGGATCGGCATGTCGTCGGCAAAGCCGTTCGAGTGCAGCGCGCAATCGCCGATCGCGAAGATATTGGGCAGCGAGGTGCGGCACTGGTGATCGACCGCGACGCCGTTGCCGCCCTCCGCGCCCGCCGCGATCAGCGGCTCCACGGCCGGGATGATGCCAATGCCGACGATCACCATTTGCGCCGGAATGACTTCGCCGTCCTTCATGCGGACGCCGCTGACCTTGCCGTCGCCTTCGATCGAGTCGATCGCGGCACCGAGCCGGACCTCGACCCCGTGCGCGCGATGCTCGGCCTCATAGAAGCGCGACAGATCCTCACCCGCGACGCGCGCGAGCACGCGGTCGAGCGCCTCGAGCAGCACCACTTTCTTGCCGAACTTGGCGAGCACCGCCGCCGCTTCGAGCCCGATATAGCCGCCGCCGATCACTACGGCCTGATCGAGCCCGTCGAGCTCGGCGGTCATGCGGTCGGCATCGGCGCGGGTGCGGACCGTGTGGACGCCGGTTAGGTCGTTGCCGGCACAGGGAATCTTGCGCGGGCTGCCGCCGGTCGCCCAGATCAACTGGCCATAGCCGATGGTCGCGCCATCGGCGGTGGTGACGCTGTGCGCTTCGGGGTCGACCAAGACGACGCGGCGGCTCAGCAGCATCTCGACATTGCGCTCGGCCCAGAAAGCAGCGGGGCGGATCATGATGCGCTCGAACGTCTTTTCGCCCTGGAAATATTCCTTCGACAGCGGGGGGCGTTCGTAAGGCAGCTCCGGCTCGTCGCCGATCACCGCGATGCTGCCCTCGAACTTGTTCTGCCGCAGCGCGATCGCCGCCTGCGCGCCACCATGCCCCGCGCCCACGATCAGCACATCATATCGCATCCGCACACTCCCCGCTTTTTGCGAGCGGTTAGCAGCGGCGCGGGGAATGGCAAAATATAAAACGCCGATCAGCAATAGGTCGGAGCTGTGGCGTCAAGCCATTGCCATCAGGCTCGCATTGCCGCCAGCCGCCGTGGTGTTGACCGATGTGGAGACCTCTTCCACTAGCCAGTCGAGCCGGGGCTCGCCGGTTTGCGGCAGCACGATCGGGCCGGGAAGTTCGGCGATGGCGGCGAGCGCGGCCCGGCGCGCGTCGGCATCGCCTTCGATCAGTGCCCCGCTATACGGTCCGGCCTTGCGCCAGTCGTCGGCCCAGCTGATCCGGCCAACCACGCGTTGCGGCAATTCCGCCAGCTCGCTGCGCAATCCGCTGTTGCCGATCACCGCATGGTTTCCCGTTGCCAGCGCCGCCGCGAGCTGTTCGATCAACCCCTCGCGAGTCTGCGGCAGCAGCAGCACGCGCCCGCGCGGATGCAGGCTATAGATGTTGCGCTCGCCGACCGGACCCGGCAGCTCGACCTCGGCACCCAGCAGCGACCGTTCCGCTGCCAGCCGCGCCGCATCGCCGGTGCCGTTGAGCCAGATCGCAAGATCGCGCACCGCCGGATCGGCGCTGGTCGAAGCGATCCCGGGGGGAACCGTCGCGGCCTGCACCAGCCGACCGAGATAGAGTGGCCCGCCCGCCTTGGGTCCGGTCCCTGACAGCCCGCGCCCGCCAAATGGCTGCACGCCGACCACCGCGCCGATGATGTTGCGGTTGATGTAGAGATTGCCCGCCTCGATCCGCTGGCTGACATGCTCGATCGTCTCGTCGAGCCGCGTGTGCAGCCCGAAGGTCAGACCGTAGCCGGTGGCGTTGATCGAATCGATCAACTTGTCGAGATCGCGGCGGCGGTAGCGGACGACGTGCAGCACCGGGCCGAAAACCTCGCGCTCGAGGTCGGCGATGCTCTGGAGCTCGACTATGGTCGGCGGAACGAAGGTGCCGTGCGCCGTCTCGCCGGCCAATTCGATCTGTTCGACCGCGCGGCCCAGCCCGCGCATCCGCTCGATATGCTTGTCGATATTGTCCTTGGCCTCGGCGGTGATCACCGGACCGATATCGGTCGAGAGGCGGTCGGTGCGACCGATCGACAATTCGTACAGCGCGCCCTTGAGCATGGCGAGGATGCGGTCGGCGACGTCCTCCTGCAAACAGAGGATGCGCAGCGCCGAGCAGCGTTGTCCCGCGCTGTCGAAGGCCGAGGCGATGACGTCGGCGACGACTTGCTCGGCCAGCGCCGAACTATCGACGATCATCGCATTCTGTCCGCCAGTCTCCGCGACGAACGGGATCGGCGCGCCGTCCGCGGTGAGCCGTTTGGCCAGTTCCTTCTGGATGATCCGCGCCACCTCGGTCGAGCCGGTGAACATCACCGCCTGTGTGCCCGGCGCAGCCACCAGTGCCGCGCCGATTGCGCCGTCGCCAGGAATCAGCTGCACGGCCTCGGCAGGGATGCCCGCCTCGTGCAGAATCGCGACGCCCTGCGCGGCGATCAGCGGGGTTTCCTCGGCGGGCTTGGCCAGCACCGGGTTGCCAGCGACCAACGCCGCGGCGACCTGACCGGTGAAGATCGCCAGCGGGAAGTTCCATGGGCTGATGCACACCACCGGGCCGAGCGGCTTGTGCGCCGCGCCCAACGTCGCGCGCGCCTGCTGCGCATAATAGCGCAGGAAATCGATCGCCTCGCGCACCTCGGCGATCGCGTTGGGCGCGGACTTGCCTGCCTCGCGCATGATCAGGCCCATCAGGGTCTGCATGCGGTCCTGCATCAGGTCGGCGGCGCGATCGAGGCAGGCGGCGCGCTCAGTGGGCGATATCGCGGCCCAGCTTGAAGCCGCGGCCTGCGCCGCTTCCACCGCTGCGCTCGCCGTCTCGGGGGTGGCCTCGAACACCGTACCGACGATATCCCAATGATCGGCCGGGTTGAGCACTTGACGCGCGACGCCCTGCTTATCCGCCGGCGCCGCGGTCCAGTTCACCGCCGCGCTCTCACGCAACGCATCGCCGAGCGACGTCAGCGCGGTCTCGTTCGACAGGTCGATCCCGTCCGAATTACGCCGCTCGCCATAGAGTCCGGCGGGCAGCGCAATGATCGGATGCTTGGCGCCGACCACGTCCATCGCGCGAACGATCTCGACCGGATCGGCAACGAGCTCGGAGATCGACACCTCGGGATCGGCGATACGGTTGACGAAGGACGAGTTCGCGCCGTTCTCCAGCAGGCGCCGGACGAGATAGGCGAGCAGCGTCTCGTGCGTGCCGACCGGGGCATAGATGCGGCACGGGCGGTTCAGCTTGTCCGCGCCGACCACCTCGTCATAGAGCGGCTCGCCCATGCCGTGCAGGCACTGGAATTCGTAATCGCCGATCGCGAAGTCCGGTCCCGCCAGCTGGTAGATCGTCGCCAGCGACTGCGCGTTGTGCGTGGCGAATTGCGGGAACACGCGGTCACGGTTGGCCAGCAGCTTGCGTGCGCAGGCGACGTACGCGACGTCGGTGTGGATCTTGCGGGTATAGACCGGGAAGTCGGGCAAGCCATCGACCTGCGCGCGCTTGATCTCGGCGTCCCAATAGGCGCCCTTGACCAGCCGCACCATGATCCGCCGGTCAGAGCGCTTCGCCAGATCGACGATCCAGTCGATCACGAACGGACAGCGCTTGCCATAGGCTTGCACCACGAAGCCGAGGCCGTTCCACCCGGCCAGCGCCGGGTCGAGCGCGAGGGCTTCGAGCAGGTCGAGCGACAGTTCAAGCCGGTCGGCTTCCTCGGCATCGATGTTGAAGCCGATGTCGTAGCGTTTGGCCAGCAGCGCCAGCGCTTTCACCTTTGGCAGCAATTCGCCCATCACCCGATCGGCCTGCGACCGGGCATAGCGTGGGTGCAGCGCCGACAGCTTGATCGAAATGCCCGGCCCGCCATAGACGCCGCGACCAGACGAGGCCTGACCGATCGCGTTCACGGCATTCTCGTAGTCGCGATAATAGCGCTCGGCGTCGGCCATCGTCGTCGCCGCCTCGCCGAGCATGTCATAGCTATACTGGAAGCCGCGCGCCTCGAGCGTCCGCGCGCGCTTCAACGCCTCGGCGATCGTCTCCCCGGTGACGAACTGTTCGCCCATCATCCGCATCGCCATGTCGACGCCACGGCGAATCACCGGCTCGCCGGCGCGCGCGATCAGCCGCGTCAGTGCCGCTGCGAGACCTGCATCGTTGACGCTGCCGGTCAGCTTGCCAGTCACGACCAGTCCCCAGGTCGCGGCATTGACGAAGAGCGAGCGGCCGTCACCGATATGCGACTTCCAGTCGCCGTCCGAAATCTTGTCGCGGATCAGCGCATCGCGCGTCGCGTCATCGGGGATGCGCAGCAGCGCTTCGGCGAGGCACATCAGCGCGACGCCCTCCTGGCTCGACAGCGCATATTCCTGCACCAGCCCCTCGACCCCGGTGCCCTTGTGCTTGGCACGCAGCGCGGTGATCAACGCAGCCGCGGTCGTGCGCGCGGCTTCGCGCGCCGCTTCGGACAGCGTCGCCTGCTCGACCAGCGGCGGCAAACATTCAGGCTCGGGCCGGCGATAGGCCGCAGTGATCGCGGCGCGCAGCGGCGTGGCGGGACGAACCGGAGGCGCGAAATCGGCGAAAGGCGTCATGGCGAACCTGCTGATGCTGTGGACGGCCCATCATAGCAAAAGCGCGATCGACGATTCGACTTTTGATTAGCATCAATGATATCAATTCGTCTGAATTTTTGTCATTCAAAGGAGAAATTGCTCTTGGAAATTCCATTCGACAGTGAAATCGACCCTTTCGACCGCAAGATCATCGACGTGCTGCGGCAGGACGGCCGGATCTCGATCACCGACCTCGCGCAGCGCGTCGGCCTGTCCAAGACGCCGTGCCAGGTGCGGGTGAAGCGGCTCGTCACCAGCGGCACGATCCGCGGTTTCCGCGCGATCGTCGATCCCGCGCGGCTCGGGCTCGACCATGTCGCTTTTGCCGAGGTCAAACTGTCGGATACGCGCGAGGAAGCGCTCGAAGCGTTCCGCCGCGCCGTGCTCAAGATCCCCGAGGTCGAGGAGTGCCACATGATCGCGAGCAGCTTCGACTATCTGCTGAAGGTCCGCACCGCCAACATCCGCCGCTACCGCGAAGTGCTCGGCGAGCGCATCTCCGCCCTTCCCCATGTCGCCAGCACGTCGACCTTCGTGGCGATGGAAACCATCCGCGATGCCTCGACTTAGGGTTGGCAGCTTCGACACCGCCCCATAAGACGGGCGCCATGCCTGGTAACCGTCCGCTGCTCGCGGCTCTGATCGCACTCGCGACGCTTGGTTGCGAGCGCCGGCCGGATGACGTGCCGGTCACGATCAGCGTGATCGGAGGCGCCGCCGAGCTGCGCGAGTCGGCCCGAGGGCCGATGTCGGCGGCTGCCCGCACCTATACCGCTGCGACCGCGCAAGGCCTGGTCCGCTATGACGCGGCGGGCGGGATCGAGCCGGGTCTCGCCGAACGCTGGATCGTCACCGATGGCGGCCGCAGCTACATCTTCCGGCTGGACGAGGCCGAATGGGCTGACGGCGAACCGGTCACCGCCAAACAGGTCGTCGCCAGCCTGCGCCACACGATCGACGCGCGCAGCCGCACGACGCTCGCGCCATTCCTCGCGGTGATCGACGAGATCGTCGAGATGACGCCGCAGGTGATCGAAGTCAGGCTGTCGCGCCCGCGTCCGGACTTGCTCAAGCTGTTCGCGCAGCCCGAACTCGCGGTCATTCGCGTCGGCGATGCCTCGGGCACCGGGCCTTTCCGGATCGCCGACGGCCCGGCGGGCTGGCGCGCTTTGCGTCCCGCATTCAATCCCGCTCGCGCCGAGGCTGCCGAAGCCGAACCCGCGGCGACCGATACGCTGCTGCTGCGCGGCGAACGCGCGGCGAGCGCAATCGTCCGCTTCGCCGAGCGCGAGTCCGATCTGGTCCTCGGCGGCACCTTCCGCGACTGGCCGTTGCTCGCGCACACCGAAATCGCGCCCGCCAATATCCATGTCGACCCGGCTACGGGGCTGTTCGGTCTTGCGCTGGTTTCGCGCGAGGGGTTTCTCTCGACCGCTGACAACCGCCGCGCGCTGGCGATGGCAATCGACCGCGCCGCGCTGACGGCATCGGTCCGCCCCGACTGGCCGATCGTCGAGACTCTGTTGCCATCTAAGCTGGATTCGTCCGCCAATCCAGCGGCTCCGGACTGGCAATCATTGCCGCTCGACGGCCGCCGCATCCTCGCACGCAACCGTGTCGCGGCCTGGCATGCGGCCAATCCCGACGGCTCGCTCGCGATCCGCATCGCGCTGCCCGGCGGACCCGGCGGCACGCTGGTCTGGAGCCGCGTCGCGCGCGACTTGCGCGACATCGGCTTGCAACCCCAGCGCCTCGGGTCGGATGAGGATGCCGATCTGCGGCTGATCGACGAAGTCGCGCCCTATGACAGCGGCCGCTGGTATCTCGTGACCGCCTGCCGCCAGTGTCCCGACGGGCTGACGGCGCTGATCGAGGCGGCGCGCGAAGCCCCGACCTTGCCCGAACGAGCCTCGCGGATCGCGGCCGCCGAACTGGCGATGACGCAGGACGGTGCCTATATCCCGATCGCGCAGCCGCTGCGCTGGTCGCTGGTCGCGTTGCGGTTGCAGGCGTGGCAGGAGAACAGCCGCGCCTGGCATCCGCTGACGCATTTGCGGCGGGAGCGGCCCTGATAAGGAGTTGGAATGGCCGAAGTGACGCGCATGCAGGGTGACAAGCTACCGCTCGGCCGTGACGCGCTGTCGGTCCGCCGCCGGGTCGAGGCGATGGAAAAGCTGCTCGAGCGCAGCTTCACCATTCCCGGCACGCGCCAGACCGTCGGACTCGACGCGTTGATCGGCCTGATCCCGGTCGGCGGCGACGTCATCACCGCCGTCATGGGCGCTTACATGCTGTGGGAAGCGCGAAATCTCGGCATGTCGAAGGGCGCGATGGCGCGAATGGCCGGCAATGTCGGTTTCGACTGGCTGATCGGCCTGATTCCGGGCGTGGGCGACGCCGCCGACTTCTTCTTCCGCTCCAACACCCGCAATCTGAAGCTGATCCGGCGGCATCTCGACAAGCATCATCCGTCGACCGCAACGATCGAAGGCTAGGGTCTACGCCAGATTTTGAGGCGTGCGCTCGCCGCGATGCCGCGCAGGTGGGAAGGACAGGCGCGCGGGCGGAAGGCCGTATCGAGGCACAGCCGCACCTCGTCCAGCCACCCGTCGCGCCCGGCCTCGATGCGGATCGACGCGGCGTTCACCCCCGGATTGGCCCGCGCGAAAGCCACCGCGAACCGGCCCGCCGTCAGGCCCGGGTCGCGCGACAATGCCTCCATGTCGGGATAGCGCAGCTGCGCATAGAGCGACCTCGCCCGCGCGAAATAGGCGGCGGGATCGAGCCCCGAGCAACTGCCGTGCCTGGCATATTGGTGCCACTGCAATTGCGGCGATGGCATCGCGCACAAGGTCTGTCGCACGACCGCACGCGGAATACGCGGGGCGGGTGCGCAATATTGCGGCCATTGCCGGCCCCGGCCATCGGGCCACAGGCCATGCAGCACGAAGCCGAAGCGGTTGCCGCCACCGCACTGAAAGCGCGAGCGCCGACCCGATTGACGGCAAAAGCCGGGGCTCCAGCTGAGCGCCAGCGTGTAGCCGCTGACCGGAACGATCCGCCGCACACCCTGCTCCGTTCCGGTTGCGTCTGGCACATCGCGCGGCACGGCGCACCGCAACGCCTGGGCCGAAGCTGGCGGTGCAATGGTCAGCGCAGCGGCCAGCGCCGCCGCGCGCTTCATTCGACCGGTTCGGTCGTTCCCGCCGGCGTGCCGCGCATCCAGGCCTTGGCGTCCGGCTTGAACAGCATCCACACCGCATAGGCGTTGAGCGCGAAGGCGAGCAGCGCGAGGCCCGTGCTGACCGCACCGACCACGGCGAACTGCGCCAGCGAGGATGCGACACCGACCGCCGAGAAAGCGAGGAACACCACGAGGATCCACTTGGCGACCTCACTGCCCCGCCGCGCCGCGAAATACCAGAGCAGCAGCGAGATCAGCACGCCCAACGCGGCCATGCCGATCATCATCCCGCTGCCGATTTGCGCCATTTGCGGGTTGCCGCTGAAGCGCGGATCATTTTCCATCGTCGCGATCTTGGTGTTCCAGCTCACGGCAAGATTGATCAGGCCGACCAGCACGGACGCCAGATAGGCTCGTTCGAAATTGATGATCGATTGCGGTCGCATGGCCAATCCCCTCCTGTTGACGGCAAGCTAAGAGTCAAACCGGCGCGAAGTCCAGCCCGATATCCGCCGCCGGCGCCGACTGCGTGAGCCGCCCGACGCTGACATAGGTCACGCCGGTCTCCGCAATGGCGCGGATCGTGTCCAGCCGAACACCGCCCGACGCCTCGCTCGGCACGCGTCCGCCGATCAGCGTGACCGCCCCGCGCAGCGTCGGCGGGTCCATATTGTCGAGCAGCAGATGGGTCGCGCCCGCCGCGAGCGCCGGTTCGATCTGATGGACCCGATCGACCTCGACGATGATCCGCTCGATCCCCGCCGCGACGGCGCGGCGCACGGCTTCTCCGACCGATCCGGCGACCGCGACATGATTGTCCTTGATCATCGCCGCGTCCCACAGCCCCATCCGGTGGTTGGTCGCCCCGCCCATCCGCGTGGCGTATTTCTCCAGCCGGCGCAGGCCCGGAATGGTCTTGCGCGTATCGAGCAATGTCGCGCCGGTCCCAGCAATCTTGTCGACATAGCTTCGCGTCATCGTCGCGATCCCCGACAGATGTTGCACGGTGTTGAGCGCCGACCGTTCCGCGGTCAGGAGCGCGCGCGCATTGCCGCGCAGCCGCATCAGGTCCGATCCCGCGGCGACCCGCGCGCCCTCCTCGGCCAGGATCTCGATCTCAACCGCCGGATCGAGCGCGCGAAAGAACGCCGCCGCGATCGGCAGCCCGGCCGCGACGATCGCGTCGCGGCTGTCCATCACCCCGGTAAAGGCGGCGTCCGCCGGGATCACCGCGGCAGAGGTCACGTCGCCGCCCTGCACATCCTCGGCCAGTGTCGCAGCGACAAAGGCGTCGAGGTCGAACCCCTCGATCCCGAACTCATCCATCGGTACCGCATCCTCTCGTCGCGTGAGGCCGTGGCTATACCGCATCGGCGCGGCTCGCAAAGCCCGCGCGGACAGTTTCAGTCTCCCCGTTGCCATGCCGCCGCGGCGAACCTATCTCCGAAGCGAAACGGTGCAGCCAAGGGGACTGTGATGACGACCTTCGATGATCGCGAACGTGCCTTCGAGACCAAGTTTGCGATGGACGAGGACATGGCGTTCCGCGTGACCGCGCGGCGTAACCGGCTGCTCGGCCAGTGGGCGGCGGCCAGGATGGGCCTGACTCCCGAGGAAACCGACGCCTATGCCAAGGCGGTGGTCCAGGCCGATTTCGAGGAAGCCGGTGACGAGGACGTCATCCGCAAGATCGTCGGCGATCTCACCGCCGCCAGCGTGGAGATCGACGAAGCCACGGTGCGCCAGGCGCTCGACGACCAGATGGTCGAGGCCCGCCGCCAGCTGATGGAAGCCAAGTAGCATGCCGATGGCCGCCAGCGAGATCGAGGCGATGATCGTGGCGGGCATTCCCGATGCCCGCGTCGAGATCACCGACCTTGCCGGTGACGGCGATCACTATGCGGCGCGCGTGGTGAGCGAGAGCTTTCGCGGCCTGTCACGGCTGCAGCAACAGCGCGCGGTCTATGCTGCGCTGGGCGGAAATATGGGCGGCGTGCTGCACGCGCTGCAATTGACGACCGCCGTACCGGCAGCAAGCGAACCTGCTGCCAAAGAACAAGTGGAGTAGTGAGATGACCGACGAGACCCAGAGCCGGATCCAGGGCCTGGTGGATGGCAACGACGTGCTGCTGTTCATGAAGGGAACGCCGCTGTTCCCGCAGTGCGGCTTCTCCAACCGCGCGGTGTCGATCCTCAATCATCTCGGCGTCGAGTTCGAGAGCGTCGACGTGCTGCAGGACCAGGGCGTGCGCCAGGGCATCAAGGCCTTTTCGGACTGGCCGACCATTCCCCAGCTCTATGTGAAGGGCGAATTCGTCGGCGGATCGGACATCATGATGGAGATGTACGAGTCGGGCGAGCTGGCGCAACTTCTCGAAGAGAAGGGCGTTACTGCCGCGTAACAATGCGGTGAGTGGTTAAAGGGTTAGCGTACCATGTTCCTTCAGCCAGTAACCGCCGCGCCCGGCGCGGCGGCACGGGACGACTCGTCCCTGCTGATTTGTGATCTTACGCAAAGCTATTCGCCCGCGGGCGGTGGCGGCATCAGCACTTATCTTCGCGAAAAGCGCGATTATGTGCTGACACATACGCGGCATCATCTGCTCCAGATCGTGCCGGGGCCTGAGGATCGCATCACCGTCAACGGCCGCCACATCTTTGCCGAGATCGGCGCCGAACCGGTGCGCGGCAGTCCCAATTACCGGTTCATTCTGCGTACCGATGCCGTGCGCGACGTGCTGAACGAGTTTCGTCCCGACATCATCGAATCGCTCTGCCCGTGGATCTTGCCATGGACCGCGATCGATTTCCGCCGCGACTTCCCCGAGACCGCGCTGGTCGCGGGCTACCGCACCGATTTCCCCAACGCGCACGTCTATCGCGTCGGGCAGGCATTGGGCGGCGAGGTGTTCGCGCGGTTCGCGCGCCTGCTCGCCTATGGCTATGCCGAAGTCACTTATCGTGAGTTCGACCGCGTCTATACGCTGAGCGAAGACGCGCAGCGCATTCTTGCACGAAAGACGATCACCCGCACCGATGTGCTCCCGCTCGGCGTGGACACGACGATGTTCGCGCCTTCCAAACGCGACGCCGGCTATCGCGCCGCGCTCGGCCTGCCCGGTGACGGGCCGCTGCTGATCTATGCCGGGCGGATCGACAATGAGAAGCGCGCCGACCGGCTGGTTGAGATGTTCCGCAAGCTCCCCGCCGATTTGGGCGCGGCGATGGTCATGGTCGGCGACGGCAAGCTGCGCGAGCAACTGACGGCACAGTCCTCCGGGCTGCCGATCGCGTTCACCGGCTTCGAGAAAGACCGCCGCGAACTCGCTCGCGCGCTCGCTTCTTCCGATATCTACGTCTCGGCGATGGCAGACGAGACGTTCGGCATCTCGGTGCTGGAGGCCCAGTCCTGCGGTCTGCCGGTGGTCGGCGTCGCCAGCGGTGCGATGCCCGACCGCGTGCCCGAAGGCCTTGGCCTGCTCGGCCCGGTCGACGATACCGCGGCAATGGCGGCGAACGTCGTCAAGCTCTGGCAAGACGGCGCGCAGCTGACCGGCGCCCGCGCCCGCGCGATGGTGGTCGAGCGCTATGGCTGGACACGCACCTTCGACCGGCTGTTCGGGGAGATCTATCCCAAGGCGCTCGAACGGGCACAGGTGCGACTCGAAGAGGATGGCGCGAAGCTCTTCCGCCGCCGCCGCCGCCGCGACGGTCAGCCGGTGATCTACGCCTAGTTTTTGGGGCCTGAAAAACGGGCGGGCGGGCAACCGATGGCTGCCCGCCCTGAAGCGTTACACACCAGTGATGGGTGTGCCCTATCTTTCGCAACCGCCGTGCCAGTTTCCGTGAGCGGCAGAAAACCGCGGATTTGCGTGGTTAGCGCAAATTAACCTGCCACGCAGGTGTAAGTTCTTCCGACAGTCGCCGGCCTCGTCGCCCCCTTCGCCAACCGCTTGTTCAGAAAGCGTTCATCTGATCGATTACAGATGTGGTCGTAACGATTACGCCTGTAATCGAAAGGGAGGCCGATGAGCGAACGGATCAGCGACGCCGAGCATGCCGTGATGGAGGTGCTGTGGGACGAAGCCCCCCTTACCGCCCAGGATGTCGCCGAGCGAGTCGCCCCCGCGCGCGGCTGGAGCGCCAACACCGTCAAGACGTTGCTCGGCCGGCTTCTCGCCAAGAACACGATCGCCGCGGAAGAGGATGGCCGCCGCTATCTCTACCGCCCGCTGGTCGAGCGCGGCGATTATGTCGAGGGTGAGTCGCGGCGCCTGATCGACCGGCTGTTCGGCGGCAAGCTGACGCCGTTGGTCGCGCATCTCGCCGAGCGTGACGCGCTCACCGACGAGGACATCGCCGAAATCGAGGCTCTGTTGAAGGAGATCAAGTCATGATCGCCTGGATCTTGGAGACGTTCGTCGCCACCACCGTCCTCATGCTGCTGGTGCTGGCCTTGCGAAAGCCGGTCAGCCGGTATTTCGGCCCCAGTATCGCCTATGCGCTGTGGCTGCTCCCCGTCATCCGCCTCGCCCTGCCGCCGCTGCCCGACAGCTGGCGCGCGACCGCCGAAACGCCGGTCGCCGCAGCGAGCGAGGTCATCACCTATTATTTCGTCGATCCGCTCTATGTGCCGCAAGCCGCGGCCAGCACGGGTGCGGCGGTGGAAGCCGCGCCGTTCGACTGGCTGCCGGTCATGCTCGCCATCTGGGCTGCGGGCGCGCTCGCTTTCCTCGGCTATCACCTGATCGTGCATCGCCGTTTCTGCGCCAATCTGCTGCGCCGTGCCCGCGTCGAGCGCACCGTGGCCGAGGGCCGCGTGCATGTGATCGAGACCGAGGCCGCGACCGGCCCGCTCGCCTTCGGCATCTGGCGGAAATACGTCGCCTTTCCGCGCGACTTCAACGAGCGCTACGACCCGCTCGAGCGCAACCTCGCGCTCGCGCATGAACTCGGCCACCATCTGCGCGGCGACCTGATCGCCAACTGGATCGCCCTGGTCGTGCTCGCGCTGCACTGGTTCAATCCGGTCGCCTGGCGCGCGTTCCGCGCCTTCCGCGCCGATCAGGAAATGGCCTGCGACGCGCTGGTGCTCGCCGGGCGGGCGCCCGCGCTGCGCCACGCTTATGGCCGCGCCATCGTCAAGTCCGCGCACGGGGGTGCGGTCTCGGCGGCCTGCCATCTTCACACCATCAACGAACTCAAAGGGAGGTTGAGAATGCTTTCGAAGCACGACCGTAAATCGCGCACCCGGGTCACCGCCGGGGTGACCGGCGCGGCGGCGCTGACGCTGGCGGGCCTCGCGCTCACCGCGTCGGGCACCCAGGCAGCGGCCAATCTGCGCGCCGATGTCGGCGAGGCGATCGGCGTCGATCTGCAGGAAGCCCCTGCGGCGCCCGAGGCACCCGCTGCGGCCCCTGCACCGGTAGCGCCGGCCGCCCCCAAGGCGCCCGAAGCCAAGGACGCGCCCAAGGTCGTCAAGAAGATCCGCATCGTCACCAAGGACAAGGACGGCAAGATCACCATCACCGAGGATGACGCCGGCGACATGCCGCGCATCTTCCACAAGCGGCTGGTGATGAAGGACGGCAAGGTCATCGCCGGCATGCCGATGGCCGACATGCCCGAAATCCTCTCGGCCCGGTGCGGCGGCGGCAAGGCCGACGACGTCAAGATCGAGCGCAAGGACGGCGACAAGCGCAAGATCATCATCTGCACCGACCGGATCGAAGCGCGCGCCGCCGACGGTGCCGCTCGTGCCGAGGCCGCCGAAGCCTGGGCCGGCAAGCATCGCGTCTTCGCGATCGCCAGCGCCGACATGGGCAAGCGCCATGCGATGCTCAGCCTCAAGATGGCGCGCAAGTCGATCGAGGCGCAGGACAGCCTCAGCGCCGCGCAGAAGTCGGCCGCGCTCAAGGGCATCGACGACGCGATCCGCGAGCTGGAAGCCACCGAACAGGACTGAAGGGAGGGAGGAGACCGCCCGCAACACGCCCATCGTTGCGAGCCCAGCTCCAACCGGGCCGGCCGTGCACCCGTCGCACGGCCGGCCTTTTTGGTTTTAGCTCAGGTCACGCCTTCTTGAGGTGCCGGCGACCGAGCAGCTCGGCGATCTGCACCGCGTTCAGCGCAGCGCCCTTGCGGAGGTTGTCGCTGACGCACCAGAAAGCGAGGCCATTCTCCACCGTCGAGTCATCGCGCACGCGGCTGACGAAGGTGGCATAATCGCCGACGCACTCGACCGGGGTGACGTATCCGCCATCCTCGCGCTTATCGACCAGCATGATCCCTGGCGCCTCGCGCAGGATCTTCTGGGCGTCCTCGGCCGACAGCTCGTTCTCCAGCTCGACATGCACCGCCTCGCTATGGCCCACGAACACCGGCACGCGCACGCAGGTCGCGATCACCTTGACCTTGGGATCGAGGATCTTCTTGGTCTCGACCACCATCTTCCACTCTTCCTTGGTCGAACCATCGTCGAGGAAGCTGTCGATGTGCGGGATCACGTTGAACGCGATCTGCTTGGTGAACTTCTTGGCTTCCGCCGAATCGCCGACGAAGATGTTGCGCGACTGTTCGAACAGCTCGTCCATCCCCGCCTTGCCCGCGCCCGACACCGACTGATAGGTCGCGACGACGACGCGCTTGACCGTCGCGGCGTCGTGCAGCGGCTTCAATGCCACCACCATCTGCGCGGTCGAGCAGTTCGGGTTGGCGATAATGTTCTTGGCCTTGTAGCCGTCGATCGCATCCGGGTTCACCTCGGGCACGATCAGCGGCACGTCCGGGTCCATGCGATAGAGCGACGAATTGTCGATCACGACGCAGCCGGCGGCGGCAAAGCGCGGGGCGTGCACCTTGGTCGCGTCCGATCCGATCGCGAACAGCGCCATGTCCCAGCCGGTCGGATCGAAATGCTCGATATTCTGGACCTTGAACTGCTTGCCGGTCTCGCCAAAGTCCACGATGTCGCCGGTCGAACGCGACGAGGCGACGACTGCCAGCTCGTCGATCGGGAATTCCCGCTCGGCCAGGATGTTGAGCATTTCACGACCGACATTGCCGGTGGCACCTGCGACGACGACACGGTAACCCATTGATCAGGCCCTTTCAGTGGCACGGCCGCGCGGACACGACCGGCGGCGACTTAGCGATTTTGCGGTGAAAAGTAAGCGGGCGGAGCGCCCCCTGTAGATGTTTCGCGGCGGATACCCGGAGCCGCGCGGCCTGCTGATTAGCGGGTCGCGGTCCGGGTGGTGATAATGGCCTGTTTTCGAAACATGGCGGCGCGCCTAGCAGCTTCGTTGCGCGCGGAACAGCGAAAATCTTCTTTCGTTGCAGTGAAGCTAGGATTGAGGGGCGCTGTGGACGCCGCGGCGGCGGCTCGCCTACAACGCTCGCAAGCCGATTGGAGACGATGCCTTGACCAATCCCTTCGTTCGCCCCGACGTCCGCGCATTTCTGGACATGGTCGCCGCGATGCCCCAGCCTGAATGGCCGCCGCAACCGGCTGTCTATCGCGCGCAGTATAATGCGATGAAGGATCTGGTCGATCTGCCCGTCGGCGACCTCGCTGAGATGCGCGACCTTGAAATCCCCGGCCCGGCGGGTGCGCTGCGCGCCCGCCTGTTCGACGCGCGTGCCCATCGTGAGCCGGGGCCGGCGGTGGTCTTCTTCCACGGCGGCGGCTTCGTCATCGGCGATATCGACACGCATGCCGGCGTCGCTGCGGAGATGGCGCGTCAGCTCGATCTGCCGGTGATCTCGGTCGACTATCGCCTTGCGCCCGAACACGCCTGGCCGGCCGCTTCGGACGATTGCGAAGCCGCCGCGCGCTGGGTCGCGTCCAGCCCCACCGAGCTTGGCCGCGCCGTCACTTCGCTTGCGCTCGCGGGCGACAGCGCGGGCGGCCAGCTCGCCGCCGTCGCCGCGCTCGACCTGCGCGACAGTCCCGCAAAGGTGCCGGTGATCGCGCAACTGCTGATCTACCCGGCGGCCGATATCGGCACCGGCTATCCCTCGTTGAAGACCTTCTCCGAAGGCTATGTCCTCACCGAAAAGGGCATGGACTGGTTCCGCGACTGCTACGCCGCCGACAGCAGCCACCCGCGCTGCTCGCCGATGCGGGCGGCGTCGCTCGCCGGTCTGCCCCCGGCGCTGGTGATCACCGCGAGCCTCGACCCGATCCGCGATCAGGGTCGCGCTTACGCTGCCGCGCTGATCGGCGCCGGCGTGCCGGTGATCTATCGCGAGGCGCAGGGCAACGTCCACGGCTTCATCACGCTGCGCAAGGGCATCCCGTCGAGCCAGGGCGATGTCGCTGGCATGCTCGCCGCGTTCAAGGATCTGCTGGTCGAGGCCGAGGGCAACCGCGTGATGATGCAGGCGGCGGCATGAGCCCGCACGCCCACCTTCCCTACCGCCCCTGCGCTGGCGTCATGCTGCTCAACGCGCACGGCGAGGTGTTCGTCGGCCAGCGGCTCGATTCGACGCTGGAGGCGTGGCAGATGCCGCAGGGCGGGATCGATCCGGGCGAGGACCCGCTCGACGCCGCCTATCGCGAGTTATGGGAAGAAACCGGCGTCGCGCGCGAGCATGTCGAGCTGGTTGCGCAGGCCGAGGAAGAGCTGGAATATGACCTGCCCGACGATCTGATCGGCAAGGTGTGGAAGGGCAAATGGCGAGGCCAGCGCCAGCGTTGGTTCCTGTTCCGCCTGACCGCCGGCGACGAGGCGATCGACATCGCCACCGCCGAGCCTGAATTCCGGGCCTGGCGCTGGATCGAACCGGCGGAGCTGCCGCACGTCATCGTGCCGTTCAAACGCGAGCTTTATGCCCGGCTGCTCGAGATATTTTCGGAGCCGCTTGGCATCGAAAGCTGACACAAGCTTCTCGATTTTGCCGCATTGCGTCATTAGTAGGATGATTATGCGCAAGACGATCTCGCTCCTCGCAGTGCCGCTGCTCGCCGCCATGCCTGTGCAGGCGCAGAGCGTGGACGCACCGATCCCGTCGGTTGAAACTTCGCTCGAAGTGCAAGCCATGCTCGACGCCGCGATGAAGGCGGGCGACGAGGGCGCGGTCAACGCGATCGTCAAATATGCCAAGGCCGCCGACAAGCAGCGCGCCGAAGCGTTCGAGAAGGCCGCGAGCGCGTGGAAGAAGGAACGGCGCGAGGCTGCCGAGCGCCGCATCCGCGAGGCGAGGTTCCTCGATCTGGTCAAGGGCCGCGCGGAAGTGGGCGGCTATTACACCACCGGCAATACCGAGCAGATCGGGCTGACCGGCGTGCTGGACCTCAAGCGCGAAGGCCTCGACTGGCGCCACAAGCTGCGGGTGCAGGCCGATTATCAGGAGAGCCTCGGCCGCACGGTACGCGAGCGTTACCTCGCCACCTACGAACCCAATTTCAAGGTCGACGACCGCGCCTATGTCTATGGTGCGGCGTTGTTCGAGAGCGACCGCTTCCTCGGCTTCGATGCGCGCGCATCGCTGTCGGCGGGGGCTGGCTATACGGCGGTGAAGACCCCCGCGCTCAAGATCGATGTCGAGCTCGGCCCGGCTTTCCGCCACACCGCCTTCACCGACGCCACCACCGAAAGCCAGCTGGCCGCCCGCGGCAAGCTCGATCTCGACTGGAAGCTGGGCGGCGGCGTCACCTTCAGCCAGGACGCCTCGGCCTATGTGCAGGAGGCGAACAGCACGATCACCGGCAAGACCGCGCTGCGCGCGCGACTGTTCGGTCCGTTCTCGGCGCAGATGTCCTATGCGGTGAATTACGAGAGCGCCCCGCCTGTGGGCCGCAAGACCACCGACACGACCAGCCGGGCCTCGCTGCTGATCGATTTTTGACGTGACGAAGCGGCACGACAGTTCGGCATGGACCGGCGGCGATCCGCCGAACCAACCAGAGCCGCGCTGGAGCCGCTACATTTTCGTCCTCGTCCCGTTGGCCGTGATCGTCATGCTGCTCCTGCCGCACGGTTGCCGTCCATTCTGATTCGGTAACATTCGATACTTTTGCGCGCCGGGGGTTCACCCGCCGCGCGTCACCCGATACACCCCTTACATGGGGCTGACCGCAACCGAGACCGCCGCGATCGAAGCAGCCCGCGCGGCACCGATGCTGGCGCAGGTCGAGCAATGGGTCGCGGTCAACAGCGGCACACGCAACCTTGCGGGCCTTGCGACGATGGCTGGCTTGCTCGCCGACGCCTTTGCGGTACTGCCCGGCGACCTCGCGCTGGTCGATCCAGCCCCGGTCGAGGCCGTCGACGGCGCCGGGCAGGTCCAACCCATCGCGCATGGCCGCCACCTTCACCTCGACGTCCGTCCGGATGCGCCGGTGCGGATGCTGTTCACCGGACATATGGACACGGTGTTTGCCGCCGATCACGCGTTCCAGACCGCAACCTGGCTGCCCGACGGCACGCTCAATGGCCCCGGCGCGGCGGACATGAAGGGCGGGATCGCGGTGATGCTGGCAGCGCTGCAAGCGATCGAGGCCAGCCCGGCGGCGGCGGATTTCGGCTATGAGGTGATTCTCAATTCCGACGAGGAAACCGGTTCGCTCGCCTCCGCCCCGCTGATCGCGAAAGCTGCGCAGGGCAAGGTCGCCGCGCTCACCTATGAGCCCGCCTTGCCCGACGGCACGCTTGCGGGCGCACGCGGCGGGACCGGCAATTTCTCGATCACCGTTCATGGCCGCAGCGCGCATGCCGGGCGCAATCCCGAGGACGGCCGCAACGCGATCGTCGCCGCTGCCGATCTCGCACTGCGCCTCGCCGCCGCCAGGGGTGACGGTCTGGCGGTGAACCCGGCGCGGATCGAAGGCGGCGGACCGAACAATGTCGTCCCTGATCTCGCCATCCTGCGCGTCAACTTCCGCCCCGCCTCGGCGCAAGCGATCGCCCGTGCCCGCGCCGCGCTCGAAACCGCGGTCGCCGAGGTCCGCGCGATCCATGACGTCCACATCCATGTCCATGGCGGCTTCAACCGCCCGCCCAAGCCGCTCGACCCCGCCGCCGAGCGCCTGTTCGGTCTCGTCAAGCAAGCCGGCGCCGATCTCGACATCGGCATCGCTTGGAAGGCCACCGGCGGCGTGTGCGATGGCAACAACATCGCCGCGTGCGGCGTCCCCGTGGTCGATACGATGGGCGTGCGCGGCGGCGCGATCCACAGCGCGGACGAATATCTGATTCCCGCAAGCCTGCTCGAGCGCGCCGCGCTCTCCGCCCTCACCATCCTGCGCATCGCCGAACGGGGCCGCCTATGACCTTCATCATCCGTCCCGCGCGTGAAGACGATCTCCAGCCGCTCTATGAGATGGCCAAGCTCACCGGCGGCGGCTTCACCAATCTCCCGCCCGAGAAACCGTCGCTGAAAGCCAAGATCGCGCGCAGCGTCGAGGCGTTCGCGCGGACCGATGACGCGCTCAAGGACGAGTTGTTCGTCTTCGTCCTTCAAAATCTCGACACCGGCGAAGTCCGCGGCACCTGCCAGATCTTCACTCAGGTCGGCCAGCGCTGGCCATTCTACAGCTATCGCATCGGCACCGTGACCAAGCATAGCGAAGCGCTCGACCGCACCTTTCGCGCCGAAATTCTCAGCCTCGTCAACGACCTTGAGGGCGCGACCGAGGTCGGCGGGCTGTTCCTCCACCCGGGCGAGCGCGCCGGGGGTCTGGGCATGCTGCTCGCGCGCAGCCGCTATCTGTTCATCGCGATGCACCGCGCGCGCTTCGCCGACCGCATCATCGCCGAACTGCGCGGGGTGATCGACGAGGCCGGCGGTTCGCCCTTCTGGGACGGTGTCGCGGGCCGCTTTTTCGGCATGAACTTCCAGCAGGCCGACGAGTTCAACGCGATCCACGGCAACCAGTTCATCGCCGACCTGATGCCCAAACATCCCATCTACACTGCGATGCTCGGCGAGCCGGTGCGCAGCGTGATCGGGCTGCCCCACCCCTCGGGCCGCGCGGCGATGCGGATGCTCGAGAATGAAGGGTTCGCGTTCGAGAATTATGTCGACATCTTCGACGGCGGCCCGACCATGACCGCACGGATCGATCAGGTGGTGACCGTGCGCGACTCGGTGACCGACACCGTCGCCGCCATCGCCGAGGGCGGTGCGCCGAGCATCGCGGCGTGCGGCACGCTCGGCGATTTCCGCGCCTGCCACGCCCGCATCGGTCACACCGACGGCGGCGTCACGATCGACGGCAAGGCCGCGGCGGCACTCGGCATCGAAGCCGGGCAGGACATCCGCCATGCCCCTCGTTGAGATCAATTTCGACGGGCTGATCGGGCCGAGCCACAATTATGCCGGCCTCAGTCCCGGCAACCTCGCCGCCACGCGCAACAGCGGCGCGGTATCGCAGCCGCGCGCGGCCGCGTTGCAGGGCATCGCCAAGACGCGCGCCAACCTCGCGCTCGGGCTGACGCAGGGAATCCTGCTGCCGCACCCCCGGCCCGACCATCGCTGGCTCGACAGCCTTGCCACCGACTATGCCAACGCCGCGCCGCATCTTCAGGCACAAGCGCTCTCCGCCTCTGCGATGTGGGCGGCCAACGCCGCGACCGTCTCCCCCGCCCCGGATACCGCCGACGGCCGCTGCCACCTCTCGGTCGCCAACCTCGTCACGATGCCGCACCGCAGCCACGAATGGCCGGACACGCTGGCACAGCTCCGCCTCGCCTTCGCGAACGATGCTTTCCGCGTCCACAGCCCCGCCCCCGCCCCGTTCGGCGATGAGGGCGCCGCCAACCACATGCGCCTCGCCACCACGCATGACGCGCCGGGCGTCGAGATCTTTGTCTATGGCCTATCCGGCGGCCCCTTCCCTGCGCGTCAGCATCGTGAGGCCAGCGAAGCCGTCGCCCGCCGCCACGGCCTCGACCCGGCGCGAACGCTGTTCGTCCAGCAGTCCGAAGCAGCAATCGCGGCCGGCGCATTCCACAACGATGTCGTCGCCGTCGCCAATGGCCGCGTGCTGTTCGCGCACGAACAAGCCTTCGCCGACAGGGATCGCTTCTACACCGACCTTCGCCGCCTGATGCCCGAGGTCGAGATCGTCGAAGTGCCCGCCGCGCTGGTCAGCCTCGCCGATGCAATCGCTTCCTACCTGTTCAACGCCCAGCTCGTCACGATACCCTCGGGCGAGACCGCGCTGATCCTGCCCACCGAAGCGCGGGACACGCCGTCGGTCTGGACCTGGCTGCAAGCGCATGTCGCGGGCAACGGCCCGATCCGTCATCTCGAGGTGGTCGATGTGCGCCAGTCAATGGCCAATGGCGGCGGCCCGGCCTGTTTGCGCCTGCGCGTCGTCGCCGATCCCGACACGGTCGACCGCCGCTTCCTGGTGGACGAGGCCCGGCTCGACCTGGTCGTCGGCGTCGTCGAACAGCATTGGCCCGAAACCATCGCGCAGGACGAAATCGGCGACCCAGCCCTCATCCGCCGGATCGAGACTGCGCGATCGGCCCTTCTCGAAGCGCTCGGCATTGTCGAATTAATTGACAGGTAACCATATCCGTTAACGCGGACCCCGCCTTTTCCGCCACTGGCCCGGCTCTTGCGTTAAGATGCGCATGTTCTCGCGGGTCAAACGCCTCTTCACGATCAAGACGCGGTTCGAGGCGTTCATGGTGATCTACGCGCTCGGCGTCGGCTCGGTCGATCGCGGCATCCATTACCTCGACCAATATCCCGGCTTCGGCGGCTGGCTGCTGTTCGCGGCCTGCCCCGTCGCGGTGTTCATGGCCGGCGCGCGGATACTCGACTCGCTCGACGCCGGGATCGAATAGACTTTAGGGGATATTGGACTCGCGCGCCTTTTGCGCCTTCCGCTCCGCCGCCCATTGCTGGATCGCCTGCAGCGTGCAGCCGCTCGCGCCATAGCTGCCGACCGGCGAGCAGCTGCCCGGCATGCCGACGCGGTTGACCTCGTCGATCAGCTCGGCGCGGCGCACCCAGCTCGTGCCTTCTGGCCCGGGCGTGCGCTCGCGCAGATTCTTGGGAATGCGATAGGGCGAGTCCCCGGCATTGGCGCACACCACGATCTCGTCTGGGCTTTCCGCCTTGGGGCATTGCTGGTCGCCATAGAGCAGCACGCTGCGCACCCGTTGCGGCTGTGTGCTCTGCGCTTCCTCCTCCTGCGCCAGTACGGGCGTGGCGACGGCGAACGCTGCAAGCAACAACAAGCGGGTCATGCGATACTCCTTCACACACCGGCATTCCGGCCCCACGCATTTAGGGAAGATGAATGGCGAGATCATGGCTTCGCCCGTTCGAGGACCATTTACCCCGTAGGGGTGAATTTAGCACTTGCATCTATTTACCCCGCGGGGGTAATGCGCCCGCATCATGACGACTCTCGCTGGTTCAAAGATCCGCCGCTTCCGTGAGGAACGCTCGCTTTCCCGCGCCGCCTTCGGCGCTTGGTTCGACACGCCCGGCTCGACCGTGCAGGGCTGGGAAGAGGACGGCAAGCGCGCCTCACCCGCCGTTCTCAACCAGATCGCCGCCAACGGCATCGCGCATCATCAGGACTGGTACGTCCATGTCCGCAATCTGGAGCAGGCCATGGACTGGACCCCTTCGAGCTGGACGTCGGCCAATGCGGTCCAGATGCCCGATTACCCCGATGCCGCTGCGCTGAACGCCGCCACCGACACGCTCGCCAGCTTCCCGCCGCTGGTCTTCGCCGGCGAGGCCCGCGCGCTGACGCAGGAACTGGCCAAGGTCGCGCGTGGCGAGGCGTTCCTTTTGCAGGGCGGTGATTGCGCCGAAAGCTTCGCCGAGCACAGTGCCAACAACATCCGGGACACCTTCCGCGTACTGCTGCAGATGGCGGTCGTGCTGACCTTCGCCTCGAAGCTGCCGACGGTGAAGGTCGGGCGCATGGCCGGCCAGTTCGCCAAGCCGCGCTCGGCCGGGACCGAGACGATCGATGGCGTCGAGCTGCCCAGCTACCGCGGCGACATCGTCAACGACATCGCCTTCACCCCCGAAGCGCGCATCCCCGATCCGCAACGGCTGCTGCGCGCCTACAGCCAGTCGGCGGCGACGCTCAACCTGCTGCGCTCGTTCGCGCAGGGCGGCTATGCGAACCTGCATCAGGTCCACAAATGGACGCTCGACTTCATGGGGCGCAGCCCGTGGGCGGACAAGTTCGCCAATGTCGCCGACCGCATCGGCGAGGCGCTCGACTTCATGGAGGCGTGCGGGATCAACCCCGACACCGTGCCGCAGCTCAAGCGCACCGACTTCTACACCAGCCATGAGGCGCTGCTGCTCCCCTATGAGCAGGCGCTGACGCGGCAGGACAGCCTGACCGGCGATTGGTACGACACCAGCGCGCACATGCTGTGGATCGGCGACCGCACGCGGTTCGAGGGATCGGCGCATGTCGAGTTCCTGCGCGGCATCGGCAACCCGATCGGCATGAAGTGCGGCCCGACGCTCGAGCCCGACGCGCTGCTCAAGCTGCTCGACACGCTCAACCCGGGCCGCACGCCGGGGCGGATCACGCTGATCACCCGCTATGGCCATGACAAGATCGAGGACGGCCTGCCCAAGCTCGTTCGCGCGGTGAAGCGCGAGGGACATCCCGTGGTGTGGAGCTGCGACCCGATGCACGGCAACGTCGTCAAGGCCGCCAATGGCTACAAGACGCGCCCGTTCGAGCGCATCCTGGCCGAGGTCCGCGGCTTCTTCGCCGTCCACCGCGCGGAGGGCACGCATGCCGGCGGCATCCATGCCGAGATGACCGGACAGAACGTCACCGAATGCACTGGCGGCATGATCGACATCGGCGAGCACGACCTTGCCGACCGCTACCACACGCATTGCGACCCGCGGCTCAACGCGGGCCAGAGCCTCGAGCTCGCCTTCCTGCTGGCCGAGATGCTCAACGACGAGATGGCGGAGCGGCGCAAGGCGGCGTGATGTCTCTTGCGCGCGGCTAAGCGCTTGATACACCTTCCCGTGTCGCGGCTGCCGTCGCGTAACGGGAGGGGGTTCCATGTTTCAGATTTTCCTCGAGACGCTGCCGCATTTCCTGGCCTATTTCGGCTGCGCGGTCGGGTTGGCGATCGGTTTTCTCGTCCTTTACGTGATGATCACGCCGCACCGCGAGTTCGCGCTGATCCGTGAGGGCAACGCTGCCGCCGCAACCCAGCTCACCGGCACCTTTCTCGGCTTCGCGATTCCTGTCGCGGTGGTGATCGGCAATTCGGTCAGCATTCCGGACATGTTGTTGTGGGGCGCGGTCGCCGCGATCGTCCAGCTGGTGGTGTTCTTCGTCATCGCACGATTGGTGTTCAGGACGATCTCCGACCGCATCACCGAAAAATGCGTCGCATCCGGCATCTTCGTCGGCGGCATGGGCCTGGGCATCGGCGTGCTCCAGGCCGCGTGCATGGTCCCCTGAGCCGAGCGAAGGGAAACCGACATGCGCAAGCAACTCACCATGACCACCGCGATGGCCGCGGCGCTCGCATCCCTGCCCGGCTGCTCGCCGGGCAGCGACTGGAACGGCGACACCTATGCCGATGGCGACACCGCGATCTGCGTCGACCAGAACGGCAACCGCATCGATGAGGATCGCTGCGACAAGCGCAGCTATTACAGCGGCGGCGGCTATGGCGGCTATTACTGGTTCTACCTCGGGCGCCGCTCGATGATCCCCTATTATGGCGAGTCCATTCGCGACGCGCGTTACGCGAAATACGGCTCGTACCGCCCGGCCGCCGGCGCCAGCTATGCCAGCGCGCCGATGCACACCCGCATGGCGCGCTCGGCGGCAGTGTCGCGAGGCGGCCTCGGATCGAGCGGGCGGAGCTTTGGCGGCGGCCGCTCCTGATGGAGCGGCAAGTCTTTTATAGCGGACGCCGCTGATGCAGCGCCACGATGTCGCCCCGCGCGAAAACTGGCAGGAAGCGGTCGAGGCGCAGGGGCTGATCTGGCACAGCGATGCCGACGGCCCCTATTGGGACGAGAGCGCCTGTTATTCGTTCACGATGGACGAGATCGACCGAATCGAGACCGCGACCGAGACCGTCCACGAGCTGTTCCTCGAAGCCGGCGACTATATCGTCAAGGACGCCGAGATCCTCGAACAGTTCGGCATCCCGAGCTATTGCCACAGGGCCATCCGCACCGCGTGGAAGCACGAGCCGCCCGCGCTGAACTATGGCCGGTTCGATTTCGGCTACAACGGTGACGGCGACCCCAAGCTGTTCGAGTTCAACTGCGACACGCCGACCTCGATGCTCGAATGCGCGGTGGTGCAATGGGACTGGAAGGAAGCCGTCTTTCCGCAGGACGACCAGTTCAACAGCCTGCACGAAAAGCTGATCGGTCAATGGGCCGCGATCCGCTCGCGCCTGCCCGGCCAGCATGTCTGGTTCACCCATGTCGCCGACGCGGCGCATGAGGACACAATCACCACCACCTATATGCGCGATCTCGCGCAGCAAGCGGGGCTGACGACGCATGCCGTGGTGATCGACGATATCGGGATCGACGAGGACGGCCGCATCCTCGACCACCAAAACCAGTTGATCAGCGCGATCTTCAAACTCTATCCATGGGAATGGATCGTCCGCGAAAGCTATGGCGAGGATATCGTCCGCCATCTCGACGACACCGCCTGGATCGAGCCGATCTGGAAGATGCTGTGGAGCAACAAGGCGATCCTGCAGGTGCTATGGGCGATGTTCCCCGGCCACCCGAACCTGCTCGCCGCGTCGGTCGTCAAGGACCGCATCGGCGAAAGCTATGTCGCCAAGCCGTTCCTCGCGCGTGAAGGCGCCAACATCGAGGTCGTCCGCCACGGCGAGACGCTCGCCCGTTCGGCGGGCGACTATCGCGAGGGCCTGACCATGTATCAGGAACTCTATCCGATGCGCGATTTCGGCAAGGGCTATCCGGTGATCGGCAGCTGGATCGTCGATGGCGCTGCGGCGGGCATGGGCATTCGCGAGGACGGGCTGATCACCGGCAACCGCGCGCGCTTCGTGCCGCATGTGATCCGGGGCTGAAGCGCTCCCGCCTCAGCATCCCCGTTTCATGCCGCCGCGGCGCCCGAAGCCGCCGGCCCGGTCCATTTGGCGAGATCGGCAATCGACAGCGCGCGAACGAAGATCAATCCGGCCTGGCCATTGCGCATCCATCGCACATGGGCGTGCAGCGAAACCGAACGCTCTACGCACAGCTCGACCGCGACGCCTTGCTCGATGATGATTTCGGCCTCCACCTTCGCGCCGCCTTGCGACAGATCGAGGATCTGGACCGGATACCAGTCCCGCCCGATCCGCAACTGTCCCTGAAATCCGGCCGAGACTCGTGGCCTACGCGGCACCTGCCCCGAGGGCAGCGGGCGCGCCGTCCGGAGATAGGATTCGACGTCGATCGGATCGTCGAAGGCGATGCCGGCATGCTTGTCTTTCACCCAGCAGACCGTGCCCTTCAGGGGCGCGCAGACCTTGGGTTCGATATGAAGCCGCGTGCCCGTTTCGACCGGCACCGGCGTCTCCAGCATCACGCCGCCCGGCCCGATATTGCGGATCAGGCACAAATGTTCGCTGCCCGCATCGGTCTCGACGCGCGCCACCTGAAACACCGTGGTAAATCGATTACCGGAACGGCGATCCTCGTTCGCCTGACCGGCCACGTCCTTCTTCTTTCTCTGCACGGGCATCCCCCGCGAGCACCCAGAAACTGGAACCGCGTGTGCTCACCGCAGCCGTTCCAGCCCACCCCGAGCCTCCTTTATGGGAACTCCTGCTACCAACGCCTTGAAAAGTGCACTTAATATTAAGTTAGAATTCGCCGATCCGGGTCGATTTCACACCGCTTTGGCGGCAGTCCGGGCGAGCAGCAATGCGCCCTCGAGCCCGGCATGTTCGAGCTTGGGCGCGGCGACAAACCCAGCAGCTTGCGCCGCCGCGCCGACGCCATAGCCGCCCAGCGCCGCCGTCATCCGGACCGCCGCGGCTTCGCGCAGCCCCCGCACGCCGAGCACGCCGCCGCCCGCGACGATGCGGTGCGGCGACCATGCCAGCACGATCGTCGCGAACAACTGGCCGACATAGTCGGCAACAGCGGCGAAATCGGCCGGCGAATCCTCGAGCTTGCGACCCTGTAGCCGCGCCTGCACACCCGGTCCGGCAGCCATTCCTTCGGCGCAGCTCGCGTGGAACGGGCAGCCGCTGCGCGTCTCGTCACCGGCCAGCCGGAGCACCGGCACATGCCCCATCTCCGGATGCAGTGCCCCCACCAATGTCCGCCCCTCGCGCGCCAGTCCGGCGCCGATCCCGGTGCCGATCGTGACATAGGCGACGCTCGCGCAGCCCTGCCCCGCACCATGCCGCTGCTCGGCGACCGCGGCGAGGTTCACATCGGTATCGACCGCCGCCGGTGCGCCCAGCCGCTCGCTCAACAGCTTGCGCAAGTTCGCGCCGGTCCAGCCCGGCTTGGGTGTCGCCAGCACTTCGCCATAATTCGCCGCCGCCGGGTCGACCACGATCGGCCCGAACGCCGCGATGCCGATTCCGGCAACCGGCACGGCCCCGGCAAAAGCGACCAGCGCCGCCTCCGCCGACGCGGGCGTGGTGGTCGGCCACCGTTCTTCCGCCACCACGGCATCGCCGCGCACCAGCCGCGCGAGCAATTTGGTGCCGCCGGTCTCGACCGCTAGAAAATGGGATTCGCTGCTCATCGCTGTTGCTTAGCCACGCAATATCGTCTGCGCGAGGACCCATAGCCCGATCGCAAGGAACAACAGCGCCGCGGCAAAGCGCACGGCTTTCATCGGCACGCGCTTCACCAATTCGTTGCCCAGCAGCACGGCAGGAACATTGGCGATCATCATGCCCAACGTCGTTCCCGCCGTCACCCAGCCGACCTCGGCAAAGCGCGCGCCCAGCGCCACCGTCGCGACCTGTGTCTTGTCGCCCATCTCGACCAGAAAGAACGCGACGGTCGTCGTGACGAACGCGCCGAACCGCGCCGGCTTGTCTTCCAGATCGTCGAGCTTGTCGGGAACCAGCGTCCACAGCGCCATCGCGATGAACGACGCGGCAATCGCGTAGCGGAACCACGTCCCTTCGAGGATCGTGGCCGCTTGCTGCCCGACCAGCGCGGCCAGGAAATGATTGGCCAGCGTCGCCACAAGGATGCCGAGGATGATCGGCAGCGGCCGCTTGAACCGCGTCGCCAGCAGGATCGCGAGCAACTGCGTCTTGTCACCGATTTCGGCGAGCGCGACAACGGCGGTGGAGGTGAGCAGGGCTTCCAAGAAACGTCTCCGGGCCGGGCAGGTTCGAACGCAATGACACCATGCCCCCCCGCCCGGCCTGAGCGGAAAGCATGGCGCCATTGGTCTCGCCCGGACGAACACCGGCTCGCGGTATCGTCCCCTTCGCACCATGGCCTCTCGACCAAGTATGTTGACGCGAAGGCCCGTCTCGCGACGGCTGGCTACTCCCCAGATGACTGACGTGGCCCCTAGCTGCCCGCCGCGGCCAAGGCAAGTTGCTCCGCGCGCCCGGCTCATGGCATACATACCGCAACCACGAAAACGGAGAGGGTCATGGCCACCGCGAGTCTCGACAAGCCGCAGATCACCGAAGCCGAATGGGAGGCCCGCCAGCAACTCGCCGCCTGCTATCGCGTGTTCGACATGCTCGGCTGGTCGGAGATGATCTACAACCACATCACGCTGAAGATCCCGGGCGAGGAAGGCGCGTTCCTGATCAATCCGTTCGGGCTGCACTTCAGCGAGGTGAAGGCGTCGAACCTCGTCAAGATCGACATCGACGGCAACAAGCTCGACGACAGCCCCTACCCCGTCAACCGCGCCGGCTTCGTCCAGCATGCGCTGTTCCACCGCCATCTGCCCGACGCGCATTGCATCATGCACACGCACACCACGGCGGGCATGGCGGTCAGCAGCGTCGAGGGCGGCCTAAGGCCCACCAATTTCTACGCCTGCAACTTCGCTGGCCAGATCGCGTATCATGATTTCGAGGGCGTGACCGTGCGCGACGAAGAGGGCGCGCGGCTGCTGGCGAATTTGGGCAGCAAGCGCGTGATGCTGCTGCGCAACCACGGCATCCTCGTCATGGGCCGCACCCTGCCCGAGGCGTTCATCAAGCATTGGTCGTTGCAGCGCGCCTGCGAGATCCAGGTCGCCACCGCCAGCATGGGCACGCCGCTCACCGTCTCGGACGAGGTTGTCGCGGTGCATCAGCGCGACCTGCACATGGCACAGGTCCCCGGCGGCCCCGGCGCCGCCGACTTCGCCGCGATGGTGCGGCTGGTCGACCGGACCGACAAGAGCTGGCGGGAATGAGCGCCCGCTAGTCCGCCTTGCTGACCTTCACCAGCAGCGTATCGACCTGCACCTGCGCGCCGGCGACGGCGTTGAGCGTTTCGACAACGCCGTCGAACGGCGCGGTCAGCGCCTGCTCCATCTTCATCGCTTCGAGCACCAGCAGTTTCTGACCGGCTGTCACCGCCTGTCCTTCGCTCACCTCGACCGAGACGATCCGGCCCGGCATCGGCGAGAGGATCGAGCCGTCGCCGGTCGCACCACCGGGGCCGCCCTCGGTGCGGTCGGGGGTGACTCGGAAGGTCGCGCCGCCATGCACGAGCAGCGCATCGCCCTCGCGGCGATATTGCTGGAAGTGTGACTGGATCGGGCCGCGGTCGATCTCGAACGTCACCCGCTCGCCGCTGACATTGACCGCGCGCTCGGTCGCGGGCGTGCGATTGAGGCGGAAGCCTTCGAGCCCGGTGGTGATCAGCAGCGTGTCGGCGCGCGGGTCCTGTTCGAGGAAGTAGAGCGCGTGCGTCAGATCGGCCGCACCCGGCAGCGGATCGATCGTCAGCGCCTCGCCGCGCCGCTCGATCAGCCCGGTGTCGAGCTGCGCGCGCCGGAAATCGGCGTCGTCGAGCAGCCGGAACAGGAAGCCGGCGTTGGTGCGCACTGGCCACACGGTGAGATGGCTCAAATCCGCGCGTAGCAGTGCGATGGCATCGTCGCGCGTCTCGCCATGCACGATCAGCTTGGCGATCATCGGGTCGTAATAGGGCGAGATCACCGACCCTGCCTCGACGCCGGTATCGACGCGCGAATTGGTCGGGAAATCGAGTATTTCGAGCTTTCCGGTCGAGGGCAGGAAGCCGCGCGCGGGGTCCTCGGCATACAACCGCGCCTCGATCGCGTGGCCAGTGATCGACAGCTGATCCTGGCGCAGCGGGATCGGTTCGCCCGACGCGACGCGCAACTGCCATTCGACCAGATCCACGCCGGTAATCGCCTCGGTCACCGGATGCTCGACCTGGAGCCGCGTGTTCATCTCCATGAACCAGATGCGGTCGCCGTGCAGGCCCGCGCTGGCGTCGGCGATGAACTCGACCGTGCCTGCGCCGACATAGTTCACCGCCTTCGCCGCCTTGACCGCCGCGTCGCACACTGCTGCGCGTGCCGCCTCGCTCATGCCGGGCGCGGGCGCTTCCTCGATCACCTTCTGATGGCGGCGCTGCATCGAACAGTCGCGCTCGAACAGGTGGACGACATTGCCATGCCGGTCGCCGAAGATCTGAACCTCGATATGGCGCGGCGAGAGGATGTATTTCTCGATCAGCACCTGCGTGTTGCCAAACGAAGAAGCCGCTTCGCGCTGGCACGATTGCAGCGCATCGGCAAAATGCTGCGCAGCATCGACGCGCCGCATGCCCTTGCCGCCGCCGCCCGCGACCGCCTTGATCAGCACCGGATAGCCGATCGCATCGGCTTCGGCCTGGAGGCGTTCTGGGGACTGGTCCTCACCAAGATAGCCGGGCGTGACCGGGACGTTGGCGGCGATCATCCGCTCCTTGGCCGCGTCCTTGAGGCCCATGGCGGTGATGCTGTCGGGGTTGGGGCCGACCCAGATCAGCCCCGCATCGATCACCGCCTGTGCGAACTCGGCATTTTCGGAGAGGAAGCCATAGCCGGGGTGAATCGCCTCGGCCCCGGTCTCCTTCGCGGCGGCGATGATGCGCTCGCCGATCAGATAGGATTCGCGCGCCTGCGAGCCGCCGATATGCACTGCCTGATCGGCGGCACGGACGTGCATCGCCTTGGCGTCGGCGTCCGAATAGACCGCAACGGTGCGGATGCCGAGCTGCCGCGCCGTGCGGATGATCCGGCAGGCGATCTCGCCGCGATTGGCGATGAGGAGGGAGTTGATCATGGCCATCACATCCGGAACACGCCGAAGCGCGGTGTCTCTGCTATCGGCGCGTTCAACGTCGCCGCGAAGGCCAGTCCCAGCACGTCGCGGGTCTGCGCCGGGTCGATGATGCCATCGTCCCACAGCCGCGCCGTGGCGTGCCAGGGGTTGCCTTCGTCCTCGTACTTCTGACGGATCGGCGCCTTGAACGCCTCGGCATCCTCCGGCGACCATTTGTCGGCATCGCGATGGACCGTCGCCAGCACCGACGCGGCCTGCTCGCCGCCCATCACGCTGATCCGCGAGTTGGGCCACGAAAACAGGAAGCGTGGGCTGTAAGCCCGCCCGCACATGCCGTAATTGCCCGCGCCGAAGCTGCCGCCGATCAGCACGGTGATCTTCGGCACACTCGCCGTGGCCACCGCGGTCACCAGCTTGGCGCCATGCTTGGCGATGCCCTCAGCCTCGTATTTGCCGCCGACCATGAAGCCGGAGATGTTCTGGAGGAACAGCAGCGGGATGCGGCGCTGGCAGGCGAGCTCGATGAAGTGCGCGCCCTTGACCGCGCTCTCGCTGAACAGCACGCCGTTGTTCGCGAGGATCGCGACCGGGATGCCCCAGATATGCGCGAAGCCGCACACCAGCGTGGAACCATAGAGCGCCTTGAACTCGTGAAATTCGCTACCATCGACGATCCGCGCGATCACCTCATGCACGTCATAGGGCGCGCGCACGTCGGTCGGGACGATGCCGTAAAGGTCTTCGGCGTCGAACTTCGGCGCGATCGGGTCGATGATCGGGACGTCGGGCTTCCGGTCGCGCGGCAGGTGCGACACGATGTCGCGCACGATCGTCAGCGCGTGCGCGTCATTCTCCGCGACATGATCGACCACGCCCGACTTGCGCCCGTGCAGGTCGCCACCGCCCAGATCCTCGGCAGTGATCTCCTCGCCCGTCGCGGCCTTCACCAGCGGCGGGCCGGCAAGGAAGATCGTGCCCTGATTGCGCACGATAACTGTCTCGTCGGACATGGCGGGCACATAGGCGCCGCCCGCGGTGCAGCTGCCCATCACGCAGGCGATCTGCGGGATGCCCTTGGCCGACATGTTCGCCTGATTGAAGAAGATGCGGCCGAAATGCTCCTTGTCGGGGAACACCTCAGCCTGATGCGGCAGGTTGGCGCCACCGCTATCGACCAGATAGATGCACGGCAGCCGGTTCGCCTCGGCAATCTCCTGCGCGCGCAGATGCTTCTTGACGGTCATCGGATAGTAGGTGCCGCCCTTCACCGTGGCGTCGTTGCACAGGATCATCACCTGGCGGCCCGATACGCGGCCGATCCCTGCGATCACACCCGCGCCAGGGACCTCGCCGTCATACATGTCGCACGCGACGAGCTGGCCGATCTCGAGGAACGGCGCGCCCGGATCGAGCAGCCGCTCGACGCGCTCGCGCGGCAGCAGCTTGCCGCGCGACGTGTGGCGCTCGCGGCTCTTCTCGTTGCCGCCCAGCGCCGCCTGCGCGACATCGGCGTGGAGCCGCTCGACCAGCGCGCGATTGTGCGCAGCATTGGCCTGAAACCCCGCGTCCTCCGCGTTCAGCGCGGACTTGAGCACCGGACCGCTCATCTTGCCTCTCCCGTCCCGCTCGCGCACATCGTCGCCAAGGGAGCCATCATGCTGACCATCCTGCTGCTCGTCGCATCCAACATCTTCATGACCATCGCCTGGTATTGGCACCTCGGCAAAGGCGGACTCGAAAAGCCGCTGCTCACCGTGATCCTGATCTCCTGGCTGATCGCCGGGGTCGAATATTGCTTCGCCGTCCCGGCCAACCGCGTCGGCTTCCTCGCCGGCTGGACACCGGGCCAGCTCAAGATCGCGCAGGAGGCGATCGCGCTGACCGTGTTCGGCGTGTTCATGGTCACCGTGCTCGGCGAAGCGCTGCACTGGCGCCACTTCGCCGCGTTCGGCTGCATCATGGCCGGCGTGGCCTTCCTGTTCGTGGGCAAATAGCTCACGCCGCGCCGATCAGCTCGCGACCGATCAGCATTCGGCGGATCTCGTTGGTCCCCGCCCCGATGTCGAGCAGCTTGGCGTCGCGCAGGAAGCGTTCGACCGGCCAGTCCTTGGTATAGCCCGCGCCGCCCAGCGCCTGCACCGCCTCGCCCGCGACCTTGAACGCATTCTCGCTCGCCAGCAGGATCGCGCCCGCCGCGTCGAAGCGCGTGGTCCGCCCGGCATCGCACGCCTGCGCCACCGCATAGACATAGGCCCGCGCCGAGTTGAGCGCGACATACATGTCGGCGACCTTGGCCTGCATCAGCTGGAACGAGCCGATCGCCTGTCCGAACTGCTTGCGCTCGCGAAGGTACGGCAGCACCACGTCGAGGCACGCCTGCATGATGCCGAGCTGAATGCCGGCGAGCACAGTGCGCTCATAGTCGAGGCCCGACATCAGCACGCCGACGCCGCCGTTGAGCGGCCCCATGACATTCTCTTCGGGCACTTCGCAATCGTCGAACACCAGCTCGGCGGTCGGCGAGCCGCGCATCCCCATCTTGTCGATCTTCTGCCCGATGCTGAAACCGGGCATGTCCTTCTCGATCAGGAAGGTGGTGATGCCGCGCGAGCCCTCACCGGTCTTGGCATAGACGACCAGCGTGTCGGCATAGGCCGCGTTGGTGATCCAGAACTTCGTGCCGTTGAGGATGTAGCGGTCGCCCTTGTGCTCGGCGCGCAATTTCATGCCGACGACGTCGCTGCCAGCGCCGGCCTCGGACATCGCCAGCGATCCGACATGCTCGCCGGAGATCAGTTTGGGCAGATATTTCGCCTTCTGCTCGGGCGACGCCCAGCGGCTGATCTGGTTGACGCACAAATTCGAGTGCGCGCCATAGCTCAGGCCGATCGACGCCGAGGCGCGGCTGACTTCCTCGCACGCGATGACATGCTCGAGATAGCCGAGGCCGAGGCCGCCAAATTCCTCGCTGACGGTGATGCCGTGCAGCCCGAGCTCGCCCATCGCGGTCCACAGCTCGTCGCGCGGGAACCAGTCGTCGGCATCGATCTTCGCGGCGAGCGGCTCGATCCGCTCCTTGGCAAAGCGCTGCGTAGTGTCGCGGATCATCTCTGCGGTTTCGCCGAGCGCGAAGTCCATCTGGGGCAGGCTCATACGCTCTCCTGGATCGTCAAGTTCGTTGAACGCAGCATATCGCGTCGTGGTGCCCGAGAAAAATTGAAAGGCAGCGCGCAACAGTATAGATGTGATCTATGATAGACCGCTATTTGCTGCGCTATTTTCTCGCCGTGATCGATAACGGCAGCTTCACCGCGGCGGCCAATCAGGTGAATGTGACGCAGCCCACGCTCTCCGCCGGCATCGCCAAGCTGGAGCGCGAGGCGGGCGCGAAGCTGCTCCGCCGCAACAGCCAGCGCGTCGAGCTGACCGAGGCGGGCGCGCGCTTCGCCGTGCATGCGCGGCGGATCGAACGCGAATTTCATCTGGCGCAGGCGTCGATCACGGGACTCGCCCCGGTCGATACGCTGCGGCTGGGCGTGCTCTCGACGATCGCCACGGCCGAGCTGTCCGCGCTGGTCGTGACGCTGGCGCAGACCGCGCCCGGCGTCCGCGTCGAACTGCTTGAAGGCAATGAACGGAGCCTCACGCAATATCTCGCGCGCGGCCGCATCGACCTTGCGCTGACGATCGTGCGCGATGCCGATGCCGAACCCTTGCGCACCGAAGGCTATGCGCTCGCCCTCCCCAGCGCGCATCCGCTCGCCGCCGAGCCCTCGCTGCCCGGCGAGGCGATGGCGGGCGAGACGATGATCGTGCGCCGTCATTGCGAGGCATTGTCCGAAACCAGCCGCTATTTCACGCAGCGCGGCATCCGCCCCTTCTTCGCGCTGCGCACCACCAATGACGATCGCGCGCTCGACATGGTCCGCGCCGGGCTCGGCGTGACGGTCGTCCCCGCCTCTCACCGCCACGCCGGCGTCGCCAGTCCGGCGCTGACCGGTTTCGACCTCACGCGCACGCTTGGGCTTGTCTGGGGCGAGGATGCCGCACGGCTGCGCGACGATGCCGAACCGCTGCTCGACGCATTGCGCGCTCAGTTCGGGGGCTGACACGCGCCGCTCATCGGCTATTTGAACGCAAACCAAGCGGGAGACGACGAATGGCGGGCCGGTTTTATGACGAATGGCAAATCGGCGACCGCATCGTCCACGACCTGCGCCGCACGGTGACCGAGACCGACAATCTGCTCGTCTCGACGCTCACGCACAATCCGCAGCCGCTACACCTGGATGCCGAAGCGGCGGGCGCGAGCGAGTTCGGCCGTATCCTCGTCAACGGCACCTTCACCTTCGCGCTGCTGGTCGGCATCTCAGTCGGCGACACCACGCTCGGCACACTGATCGCCAATCTCGGCTATGACGAGGTGCGAATGCCCAAGCCGGTGTTCATCGGCGACACGCTGCGCGCCGAGACCGAAGTGGTCGAACTGCGTCCGTCGAAGTCGCGCCCCGGCCAGGGCATCGTCACCTTCAAGCATGTGATGCTCAACCAGCGCGACGAGATCGTCTGCACCACGCTCCGCAGCGCCTTGCTGCGCTCCAAACCCGCAGCATGACCCGGTTCACCGTCAACAACCAGCCGGTCGAATACAAGCTCGACGCGCGCACCCCGCTGCTCTGGGCGCTGCGCGACGCTTCCAACCTCACCGGCACCAAATATGGCTGCGGCTCTGGCGATTGCGGCGCGTGCACGGTCGATATCGACGGCGCAGCGGTGCGGTCGTGCCAGGTGACGATCGGCTCGATCGAGGGCACCTTCGTCACCACGATCGAGGGGCTGTCGGACAATCGCGATCACCCGGTCCAGCGCGCCTTTCTCGACGCCAATGTCGGCCAGTGCGGCTATTGCATTCCCGGCATGGTGATGACCGCCGCCGCGTTGCTGCGCAAGAACCGCAACCCTTCGGACGAGGACATCAAGGCGGCGATCACCAACCTCTGCCGCTGCGGCATCTACCCCCGGCTGGTCGAAGCGGTCGGCCGCGCGGCGCGGCTGGCGCGCGGCGAGGACGATGCCGGCGACGAGGCCGAAAGCACTGCGCCGGCGGCCGCCACCGAATAGTGAATCCTTTCGCAATGCTGTCAGTGCAATTCAGAGACGCGTCAGCCGACTCGGTCCAATAGTGCGTTATTCTGAATGCCGGCGCTCTGCCGGGAGCGGAGGACACAAATGAAGAAGTTTATCCTGGCCGCGCTGATCGGTGCGACCATTTTGACCCCGGTGGCGGCGTCCGCGCAGGAGCGCGGTCAGTGGCGCGGCCGCGGCGGCGGCGAAGCCCGTCAGGGCGGCGGCGAGCGTCCGCAGCGCCAGTGGAGTGGCGGCGAGCGCCAGCAGCGTCAGGCTCAGGCGCCGCAACAGCAGCAGGCTCAACCGCAGGTACAGGCCCAGCCGCAGCAGCGTCAGTGGAGTGGCGGCGGCGACCGTCAGCGCCAGTGGAGCGGCGGCGAGCGTCCGCAGCGCCAGTGGAGCGGCGGCGATCGTCAGCAGCGCCAATATCAGGCGCCGCAGCAGCAGGCTGCACCGCAGATCCAGCAGCAGCCGCGCCGCGACTGGAGCCAGCAGCGTCAGGCCGACGGCCAGCGCCGCGACTGGCAGGGCCAGCGTCAGGCCGATGGCCAGCGCCGCTATGACGGACAACGCCGCTACGATGGCCAGCGCCAGTATGACGGCCAGCGCCGTTATGATGGACAGCGCCAGTATGACGGGCAGCGTCGCTACAGCGGTCAGCAGCAGTATCGGCGTGGCGACACGCGCGACTGGAGCCGCGGCTGGCGTCAGGACCGCCGCTACGACTGGGGCAGCTATCGCCAGTACAACCGCAACGTCTATCGCCTGCCGCGCTACTATGCGCCGTCGGGGTGGAATTACGGCTACCGGCGTTTCTCGATCGGCCTGACCCTGGGCTCGATGCTGTTCTCGCCGAGCTACTGGATCAACGATCCGTTCTACTACCGCCTGCCGCCGGCCTATGGCCCGTATCGCTGGGTGCGTTATTACAACGATGCGCTGCTGGTCGATATCGAGACCGGTGAGGTGATCGACGTCGAGTACGACATCTTCTGGTAAGCGATTGCCCGAAGTCACGCACGGGAGGCCCGGCCGGCAACGGCCGGGCCTCTTGCGTTTCCGCGGCTCCTCGGCAAATTGCCGCGCGATGAGCATCTTCGCGAAGAAACCCCCGATCGGCGGCGGCTCGCTTGCCCGTGCGCGCGTCTCGGCCCAGGTCGCCACCCGGCTCGAGGCCAATCCCGCGATCCGCAAGGCCAAGGTCGAGAATGCGCAGGTCTATTATTATCCCGGCTTCCTCGACGACCGCGACTGCGACACGCTGATCCGGCTGATCGACACCAACCGCCGACCATCGACCCTGCTCGCCGCGTCCGACGACCCCTATTTCCGCACCAGTGAGAGCTGCGATCTCGACCGTTGGTCGCCGGAAGTGCGCCCGATCGACGAGCGCATGGCCAATCTGATCGGCGTGCCGCCCGAACATGGCGAGACGATGCAAGGGCAGCGCTATGCCCCCGGCCAGCAATTCCGCGCGCATTATGACTGGTTCGCCGAGAATCAGGATTATTGGGCGGCGATGAAGGCGTCGGGCGGCCAGCGCACCTGGACGGCGATGATCTACCTCAACGATGTCGAAGAAGGCGGCGCGACCTGGTTCCCCCAGGCCGGCGTCCGCGTCGCGCCCAAGCGCGGCCTGCTGCTCGCCTGGAACAACATGAAGCCCGACGGCGCGCCCAACCCGGCGACGCTGCACGAGGGCACGCCGGTGGTGAAAGGCGTCAAGTACATCATCACCAAATGGTTCAGGGAACATCCCTGGATCAACATGCCGATCCAGACATATTGATTGGTTGGCGGCGCCAGCCCGCCCGCCGATCCGGCAAAAGCTAGATCAGCATCCCGTCGCCGCTGCGCTGTGCCAGCACGCGGCCGATCGTGTCGAACAGATCGTCCATCGCCACCGGCTTGAACAGCACCTCGTCGGCGCCCGCCGTCATGCAGCGTTCGCGCAGGTCCACGGCAGTGTCAGCGGTTACCACGATCACCGGCAGCTCGGCCTTCTGATCGCCGCGCGCACGGATGCGCTCGATCGCTTCGATCCCGTCCATGCCCGGCATGCGCAGATCGACCAGGATGACGTCGAAATCCTCTTCGTCGATCCGCTTGAGCCCCGCTTCGGCATGCTCGGCTTCCGCCATGTTCGCCCCGGCGACGTCGAGCATGTCGCGAACGACCCGCCGGTTCATCGGATCATCCTCGATGAACAGGATATTCATTGGCGGATCGTCGCCAGATTGCGGGGCCGTGAGGTCATATGTGTGCTATCGCTCTAAGCCGCCTGCGATTCAAGCTTACCGTCTCCACTGCGACGATGATTTTCTTGCGCGCCGGCAATCAGCGCCTCGATAAGTGCCGGGCCTGCAACGGGTTTCGCGACGATCGTGCCGACGCCGGTGCCGTTCAGGGCGGCGATCATTTCCTCATCCGGCTTGGCCCACAGCACCGCCGTGCGCGCACCCTTCTGCTTGGCTCGCTCGACCAGTGCGGCAAGCACCGCGACCGCATCCTCGCCCGCGGACTTCAGCGTCGCCTCGTCCGCGAGCAGAAGTGTAGGCTGGTCGTCGGGCACGCGATCGATCGCCTCGTCCGGGGTAGCGGCGAACTCGACCGCAGCGAATTTCGGCGTGAACATGGTGCGCAGCATGCCGCGCGCGATCGGGTTCTTGTCGAGCACGACGATCGTCTCGCCGCCTTGCGTTTCCGCATCGCTACCGGCTGGCGCCTCGACCAGCTTGAGCGGCAGATCGACGGTGAAGGTGGTCCCCTGACCCTCCACGCTGGCGACGGCGACCTCGCCTTCCAGCGCATGCGCGAGATTGCGCACGATCGCCAGACCAAGCCCGGTGCCGCCGAACTTGCGCGTCGTGCCCGAATCCGCCTGCTTGAAGGATTCGAAGATTTCCTCATGCTTATCGGCTGGAATGCCGATGCCGCTGTCCGACACCGCCAGCCGCAGCCGTTCGCCCTCGGCCACCGCGCGCACGCCAATCTCGCCGGCTTCGGTGAACTTGACCGCGTTCGACAGCAGGTTGAACAGCATCTGGCGCAGCCGACCGCTGTCGGTCTCGATCCAGCGCGGCGCGTCGGCGAAATCGAGCTTGAACCCGACATTCTTGGCGCGCGCCTGCTCGTCCCACATCCGCGTCACGTCGCGCAGCGTGGCGTGGAGGTCGGTCGCTGCAAGCTCGACGGTCAGATTGCCCGTCTCCATCTTGGCGACGTCGAGAATGTCGTCGACCAGCGCGCGCATCGTCATGCCCGCGCCATGCACGATCCCCAGCCGGTCGCGCGTCGCCGCCGGCACCGCAGGGTCACGCAGCATGATCTGGGTCATGCCGAGGATGCCGTTCAATGGCGTGCGGATCTCGTGGCTGGTCGTCGCCAGGAATTCGGTCTTGGCCTTCAACGCCTTTTCGAGGGCCACATTGGTCTGGTTGAGTTCGGTGTTGGCCGCACGCACCTGGTTTCGGCTGCGGCGGATCGTGAACAGGCCGATGCTCAGCAGCACGATGATCACCAGCGTCGCGCCGCCCAGTCCGAGGAAGATCGTGCGCTGGAACTCGGCCGCCTTGCGCAGTTCTTCGGCCTTCAGGTTCGCGATGCGCAGTTCCTGATTGGCATAGTCGAACCGCGCCGCCATCAGCGCCGTGCTGGTCGTGGTGGCAAGCTTCGCCGTGTCGTCACCGAGCTTGCGCACGCGTTCGAGATGCGGGAGCGCCCGCGCGTCGTCACCGAGCGCCTTGTAGATGTTGTACGCGGTCAGATGCGCGTCGCGGAACGCGATCGGCGTTTCGGCGAGATTGACCCCGACGAAGCTGCGCTCGATCAGTGCCCGCGCGCGCGGAAGATCGCGATGACGGTAGGCCGAATCGGCGGCCAGCGTGAGCAGCCGCGCTTCTGAGCCCTTGCCGCTGCGGCGGATGATCGCCAGCCCCTCGCTGATGACCGTGTCCGCCTCGTCGAGCTTGTTCTCGACCATCAGCGAGCGTGCCAGATTGGCCAGGATCGGCGGCAGCACCGTCTCACTGCCCAGCGTTCGCGCAACGTTCAGCGCGCGGCGATATTGCGCCGTGGCCTCGGTCGCCCGCTCCATCTGCAGCAGCACGTTGCCACGGTTGTTGTAGAGGAACAGCAGGAGCTGCGGATCGCCTTCATAAATCTCCGCCGCCTGTTTGAGATATTTGTCGGCGCTCGCGAGATCGATGGCGTCGGTGTACAGCATCGCCATCGTCTGCAGCGCGATCGACTGGCTGCGCTTTTCGTTGACCTCGCCGAAAATCCGGAAGGCTTCCTGAAGCGACGCCAGCGCCTCGGCGGGTCGCGCCTGCGATTGCTGCACGCCAGCCCGCGCCAGCAACAGGTCGCCGCGCAGCTTGCTCGGCCCCGACGCGCCGCCGATCAGCCGGAGCGCCCTGGTGATCCGCGGCGCCGCCGCCTTGGCGTCGCGCGACCGGATCAGCGCTTCGCTTTGCAACCAGAGCGCGGTGGCCGCGGTGCGGTTGCGGGCGGTCACGTCCCCGATCGTCGCTGCACGCTGCTCGGCCTGAGTCGCCAGTGCGAGCGCCTGCGGCGGCTCGGACATCATCGCGGCCTTGGCACGCTCGTTCAGCGCGTCGGCCGCTTGCTGCTGAGCGGCAGCAGGAAGGGCAATGGCAAAAGCGGCGGCGAGCGCCAGGATCGTCAGCGAACGACGCATCAGCCGCTCTTGCGCCAGAATCCGTCGGGCCGCATGAAGCTCGGCCGCACCGCCGACACCGCCTTGTGCCCCTCTTCGTCGAGGAAGCGGACGAACGCGTCGAGCGCGATCGGACGGCTGATCAGGAAGCCCTGAACCATGTCGCAGCCCATCACGCTCAGCAGCGCCAGCGCGGCGGGCGTCTCGACGCCCTCGGCGGTGACTTCCATCTCCAGCGCGTGTGCCAGATCGATGGTCGAGCGCACGATCAGCGGATCGCGGTTGCTCGACGTCAGCTGCATCACGAACATTTTGTCGATCTTCAGCTCGGTCGCCGGCAGCTGCTTGAGATAGGCCAGCGACGACAGGCCAGCGCCATAATCGTCGATCGCCAGCGGAATGCCGATGTCGGAAAAGCGTTGCAGATGCGCGATGGCGCTGTCGGGATCGCGGATCACTGCGGTCTCGGTGATCTCGAACCCGATCTTGGCGCCCGAGTCCTGAACGATCCGGCACGCTTCGTTGACGAACGCGTCATCGGCCAGCAGCACGCCGGAGATATTGATGAACACCGGCATGTCGTGCCCGTGCGCGCGCATTACCTGCTGATCCGCGATCACCTGGCGCAGCGTCCAGATCGTCAGACCGGCGATTTCGCCGCATTCTTCCGCCGCGGCGATGAAATCGCCCGGAAGGATCAGGCCGCGCACCGGATGGCGCCAGCGGACCAGCGCCTCGGCTCCGGTCACCGCCTCGCGCCGCACATTCACCTTGGGCTGATATTGCAGGAACAGCTGTCCCGAGATGATCGCGCGCGGCAGTTCGCGCATCAGGCTGACCCGGTCGAGCGTCGCGTCGGCACTGGACAGGTCCAGCGTCACCACGCGCGCCTCGCTACGTGCCTGTTCGAGCGCCTGCTCCGCCGCTTCGGTCAGGCGGACATCGTCATCCTCGCCCGCCGGCATCGTCGCCAGGCCCCAGCGCAGCTGCACGACATGCCGTTCGCCATCAATGTCGAGCGACCGCGAAAAGATGCGGCAAAGACCTTCGATCACTGCCGTCGCCTGTTCGGCGGATTCGGCTTCGAAGCCAATCTCGACCAGCGCACGCCCGGCCGCCGACACGCGCAGCGTCGGCTCGGCTTCCAGAATGCGGTCGGCGATGTCGAGAACCAGCGTGTCGGCACGCGGCCGGCCGAGGTGGCGGCGGAGCGACTGGAAATTGGCGACTTCGCACAGCGCCAGCGCGCGCCACAGGCCGTTGGCGGCCGTCGAACGCGACATCGCACCCCGCGCCCCAAGTCCTGCACGCGCTCGTGGAAAGCTTGCCGGCGCGTCCAGACCCATTGGTAAACCGGCAGCCGTGATCGGCATCCGCGGAGGCGGATTCTGCGCAGCGGAGAGGTCGGCACGCTCGGACATCTCCACCGCGATAACGGCCAGACTTGAAGGAACCCTTAAGGACGAAACCCTCGCTGCGAGCAGCAGTTTGTTCACTATGGAACGTTAACAGTTGATTCAGCATTAATTTTAGGTTAACCCATTTTGGCGCGCGAGACGCGTGCAATGGGAGAATATTAATGTTCGTCTTCTTTCAGGAAGAGACCTACGGCGAAGGCCTTCGCCCCTGGTAACCTTCTTTAGCCCGGACAGTCGGCGCGGCGCTTAGGCTCCGCGTAGCACTCGTCCGGGCTGTTCTCCCCACTGAGATCGACGCGCATCCTGCTGGGATAGCGCGTTTTTTTATGCCTGCCGCGGCCGCCCTTGCCGTAGATCGCCATTCCGCTAAACCGCGCCCAGTCTGCGATCGAAAGGGACTTGTTCGTGCGCATAGCGATGATCGGTACGGGCTATGTGGGCCTGGTGTCGGGGGCGTGTTTTTCGGATTTCGGGCATGACGTGGTGTGTGTCGACAAGGACGCGCGCAAGATCGAATTGCTGCACCAGAATGTGATGCCGATCTACGAGCCGGGGCTGGCCGAGCTGGTCGCCTCGAACGTCAAGGCCGGCCGCCTCGCCTTCACCACCGATCTCGCGGCGGGCGTCAAGGGCGCCGACGCGGTGTTCATCGCGGTCGGCACGCCGAGCCGCCGCGGCGACGGCCATGCCGATCTCTCCTACGTCTTCGCCGCCGCCGAGGAGATCGTCGCGGCGCTCGACGGCCCGGCGGTGATCGTGACCAAGTCGACCGTTCCGGTCGGGACCGGCGACGAGGTCGAGCGGATCGTCGCGCGAATCGCGCCGGATAAGGGCATCACGGTCGTCTCCAACCCCGAATTCCTGCGCGAGGGCGCCGCGATCGAGGACTTCAAGCGGCCCGACCGCGTTGTCGTCGGCAGCGAGGACGAAGGCGCGAGCGAGGTGATGCGCGGCATCTACCGCCCGCTCTCGCTCAACCAGTCCGCCCCGGTGATGTTCACCGGCCGCCGCACCGCCGAGCTCATCAAATACGCTGCCAACGCCTTCCTCGCGGTCAAGATCACCTTCATCAACGAGATTGCGGATCTGTGCGAGGCGGTCGGCGCCGACGTGCAGGAGGTGTCGCGTGGCATCGGCATGGACAACCGCATCGGCCGCAAGTTCCTCAACGCCGGCCCCGGCTATGGCGGCTCGTGCTTCCCCAAGGACACGCTCGCGCTGCTCAAGACCGCCGACGACGCCGAGACGCCGCTGCGCATCGTCGAGGCGACGGTGCAGGTCAATGACAGCCGCAAGCGCGCGATGGGCCGCAAGGTGATCAAGGCGATGGGTGGCGAGGTGCGCGGCAAGACCGTCGCGATCCTCGGCCTCACCTTCAAGCCCAACACCGACGACATGCGCGACGCGCCGTCGATCGCGGTGATCCAAACGCTGCAGGACGCCGGCGCGATCGTGAAGGCTTACGATCCCGAGGGCGTCGAACAGGCGCGGAAAATGCTCAAGGATGTCGAGTTCACCGCCAGCCCCTATGCCGCCGCGGACGGCGCCGACGCACTGGTCATCGTCACCGAATGGGACGAGTTCCGCGCGCTCGACCTCACCCGCATGAAGGGCCTGCTCAACCGCCCGCTGCTGGTCGACCTGCGCAACATCTACCCCGCCGGCGAAGCACTGCGCGCCGGGTTCGAACTGGTCGGCATCGGCAAGGGGTAACGCAAGGGGGATGATGGCCGGCTGGGGCGGCCTAAACTTTATCTAGATCGCGCATGGGCTTCGCGCTCACTAGATCGCCGCCCATGCAGTCGCTTACCCATCTTTCCCGGCTCGAAGCCGAGAGCATCCATATCCTGCGCGAGGTCGTGGCCGAGGCCGAGCGCCCGGTGATGCTCTATTCGATCGGCAAGGACAGCGCGGTGATGCTTCACCTCGCCAAGAAGGCGTTCTTCCCCGCCCCGCCGCCCTTCCCGCTGCTCCATGTCGATACGACCTGGAAATTCCGCGACATGTACGCGCTGCGCGACCGCGCCGCGCGCGAGGCGGGGATGGAGCTACTTGTTTACAAGAACCCGGAAGCCGAGGCGCGCGGGATCAATCCGTTCGATCATGGCGGGCTGCATACCGATCTGTGGAAGACCGAAGGGCTCAAGCAGGCGCTCGACAAATATGGCTTCGACGCGGCGTTCGGCGGCGCGCGGCGCGACGAGGAGAAGAGCCGCGCCAAGGAGCGCGTGTTCAGCTTCCGCTCGGCCAGCCACCGCTGGGACCCCAAAGCGCAGCGCCCCGAGCTGTGGCGGCTCTACAATGCCAAGAAGGCGAAGGGCGAGAGCATCCGCGTCTTCCCGCTCTCCAACTGGACCGAGCTCGACATCTGGCAATATATTCGCGCCGAGGGGATCGAGATCGTGCCGCTCTATTTCGCCGCGCCGCGCCCGACCGTGGTGCGCGACGGCCTGACGATCATGGTCGATGACGAGCGTTTCCCACTCAACGGCGAGACGCCGGTCACGCGTTCGGTCCGTTTCCGCACGCTCGGCTGCTATCCGCTCACCGGTGCGGTCGAAAGCGAGGCCGCGACGCTGGACGACGTCATTCAGGAAATGCTGCTGACCACCACCAGCGAACGCCAGGGCCGCGCGATCGACCACGATCAGGCCGCGTCGATGGAGAAGAAGAAGCAGGAGGGCTATTTCTGATGACCTCCTCCTACCGCCCCGACGATCTGATCGCGACCGATATCGCCGAGTATCTGGCGCAGCATCAGTCGAAGTCGCTGCTGCGTTTCATCACCTGCGGCAGCGTCGATGACGGCAAGTCTACACTGATCGGCCGCCTGCTCTACGACAGCAAGATGATCTTCGAGGATCAGCTCGCCGCGCTCGAGGCCGACAGCAAGAAAGTCGGCACGCAGGGGCAGGAGATCGACTTCGCGTTGCTGGTCGACGGCCTCGCCGCCGAGCGCGAGCAGGGTATCACGATCGACGTCGCCTATCGCTTCTTCGCGACCGAAAAGCGCAAGTTCATCGTCGCCGACACGCCGGGCCACGAGCAGTATACCCGCAACATGGTGACGGGCGCATCGACCGCCGACCTCGCCGTCATCCTCATCGACGCGCGCAAGGGCGTGCTCACCCAGACGCGCCGCCACTCCTATCTCGCGCACCTGATCGGCATCCGCCACATCGTGCTGGCGGTGAACAAGATGGATCTGGTGGGCTATGACCAGTCTGTGTTCGACGGGATCGTCGCCGACTATCGCGAGTTTGCCACCAGCATCGGCATCGACGACTTCACCGCCATCCCGATCTCGGGGTTCAAGGGCGACAACATCACCGCGCTCAGCGCCAATACGCCGTGGTTCACCGGCCCCGCGCTGATCGAGCATCTCGAAACGGTGCCGGTCGGCGTGGCTGGCGACACGCGCCCGTTCCGCCTGCCGGTGCAGTGGGTCAACCGCCCCAATCTCGACTTCCGCGGCTTTGCCGGCACGATCGCCAGCGGCTCGGTGAAGCCCGGCGATCAGGTGCGCATCCTGCCTTCGGGCCGCACCAGCACGGTCAGCCGCATCGTCACCTTCGACGGCGACCTTGCGCAGGCCGGCCCTGATCAGTCGGTCACGCTCACGCTTGCTGACGAGGTCGATTGTTCGCGCGGCGACGTCATCGTCGCCGCCGCCGAACCGCCCGAGGTCGCCGACCAGTTCAGCGCGACGATCGTGTGGATGGACCAGACGCCGCTGCTCCCGGGCCGCAGCTATTGGCTCAAGCTCGGCACGCAGACGGTCAGCGTCTCGATCCGCGAGCCCGAGCACGCAATCGACGTCAACACGCTGGCCAAGCTTTCGGCCAAGACGCTCAACCTCAACGACATCGGCGTTGCCGAGATCGCCACCGACCGCGGTATCGTGTTCGAGCCCTACGAGGTTAATCGCGACCTTGGCGGCTTCATTCTCATCGACAAGCTGACCAACGCCACCGTCGCCGCCGGCATGATCCGCCGCGCGCTGCGCCGGGCGCAGAATGTGCATTGGCAGGCGGTCGAGATCACGCGCGACCTCCATGCCGCGCAAAAGGGCCAGCAGCCGCGCCTGCTGTGGTTCACCGGCCTGTCCGGCTCGGGCAAGTCGACCATCGCCAATCTGGTCGAGAAAAAGCTGCACGCGATGGGCAAGCACAGCTTCCTGCTCGACGGCGATAATGTCCGTCACGGGCTCAACCGCGACCTCGGCTTCAGCGACGCCGACCGCGTGGAGAACATCCGCCGCGTCGGCGAGCTCGCCAAGCTGATGACCGATGCCGGGCTGATCGTGCTCACCGCCTTCATCTCGCCGTTCCGCGCCGAGCGCGAAATGGTGCGCAGCATGATCCCCGATGGCGAGTTCTTCGAGATCTTCATCGACACCCCGCTCGAGGAGGCAGAGCGCCGCGACGTGAAGGGCCTCTACAAAAAGGCCCGCGCCGGCGAGATCGCGAACTTCACCGGCATCTCCAGCCCCTATGAGGCGCCGGAAACCCCCGAAATCCGCATCGACACGTCACGTATCACGCCTGAACAGGCTGCCGAACTGATCATCGAGCATATCCTCGGCGTCTGGTCGCCGGTACTCTGACGGCGATGAGCGGGGCCGACGCATGACCGACGCGCAACTCGCGCGCGACATCGCCGATGCGGCGGGCGCGCTATTGCTGCGCGTGCAGGACGAGGGCGCGGACGGTGCGCGTGGCGATCGTGAGGCCAACCGGCTGATCCTCGACATGCTGCGCAGCGCACGGCCCGACGACCCGATCCTGTCCGAGGAATCGGTGGACGATCCCGCGCGGCTGTCGTCGCGCCGCGTATGGATCGTCGACCCGCTCGACGGAACGCGCGAATTCGCGGAAGGCCGCGACGACTGGGCCGTGCATATCGCGCTCGCGATCGACGGTGCGCCCGCGGTCGGTGCGGTCGCCCTTCCCCGCCGCGGCATCACCTTGGTCAGCGACGCGCTACCACCGCTGCCGCCCGCGGCCACGCCGCCGCGCATGCTGGTCAGCCGCACCCGGCCCAGCCAGCTTTGCACCGCGGTCGCGCAAGCCTTGCCCGCAACCCCGATCGGCATGGGTTCGGCCGGGGCGAAGGCAATGGCGGTCGTGCTGGGCGAAGCGGAAATCTACCTCCATTCGGGCGGCCAGCATCAATGGGACAACTGCGCACCGGTCGCGGTCGCGCTCGCCGCCGGTTTGCACGCGAGCCGCATCGACGGCGCCCCGCTGCATTACAACGAGGCCTCGACCAGCATCCCCGACCTGCTCATCTGCCGCCGCGAACTCGCCGATTCGGTGCTCGAACTCGTCGCTCGCCATCCCCGCTGATTCGCCGCGACTCGTGGAGTCACCACGAGTCGTGCTTTGACGACGGTAAATAAACAAGGTAAACGGCTCTTCACATAAGGGGGGCCGAGTGACGACCGATATCTGGTTCCTGATCGCGATGAGCTTCAGCTTCGCGGCCTATGGAGTCTATCTGCTCGGCCTGCGCCGGCAGATCGTCCAGCCCAATCGCGCCTCCTGGCTGATCTGGAGCGCGTCGGCCTCGATCGAGGCGCTGACCTATTACGCGGTCAATCCCGGTGCGCCGCAGGGCTGGGTGTTCCTGCTCTCCGCAATCTGCTGCATCGCCGTCACGCTCGCGCTGTGGCGCCGGTCGAGCTGGGCGCCGCCGACCACGATCGAGGCCTTCTGCATGGCGGCCTGCCTCGTCGCCCTGATCCTGTGGGTCGCCTTCCGCGAAGCCTTTTGGGCGCACATGCTGGTCGTCGCCGCCGTACCGGTCAGCTTCTGGCCGACCTGGGCGAGCGTCTGGCAGGACCGCAGCCGCGAGCGCTCGCCCGCCTGGGGCCTGTGGACGATCGGCGACCTCGCCACGCTGTTCGTCGCGGTGCGCGCCGGCGGCACCGGCACCGACGAGCTCGCCTATATCTTCGTCGAACTGGCCTGCCACGCCAGCATCTGGTTCATGATCGGCCTCGCCACGATCAACCCGCTGCGCTCGCTTGGCTGGAAGCGCGGCGGCTTCCTGATCCTCGACCGCTACCGCCACAGCCGCAACCTGTTCGCGGTGGGCGAGAACCATCTCGGCAAGGCGGTCTATGCGACGGTGCGCTTCGCCGAGGGCGCGGAGCTGATGCGCTTCACCGGCCGCCGCTTCCGCACCAACGAGATCCCCAGCCTGATGCGCGGCAGCGACGACCGCTTCGTGCAGGTGACGCCCGACCATTATATGGGGCCGTCCGGCCAGCTCGACGATCTCGTCAACCACAGCTGCGACCCCAATGCCGGGCTGCGCTTTACCGAGGACGGCGTGATCCTGGTCGCGATCCGCGACATCGCCAGCGGCGACGAGATCAGCTGGGACTATTCGACCACGCTCGCGCAATCCAATTGGCACATGATCTGCCAGTGCCGCAGCGACGCCTGCCGCCGCGTGATCGGTAATTTCGACACGCTCGAAGCCGACCGCCAGGAGTTCTTCCGCGCCCGCAACCTCGTCGCGCCCTATCTACGGCGCAAGGACGCGGTGACGCCGGCGCGCAAGGCGGGCTGGGGGCGTTAGGGCATAGGCGGCAACGGCTCGCGCAACGGCTTGCGTGGTCCGGCCAGTTCGCGGTCCATGTCCGCAGCAATCGCGCGCGAGTCCGCATCGCCTTTGCTGCGCAGCAAATCGCGCCGCGCCACCAGCCGCGCGCGTCGCGCCGCCTCGGGCAAAGCGGCGATGGCGACATATTCCCGCACCGCCTTGACCCAGCGCGCGTCGAGCGACGGCACGTCCTCTGCGGTGCGCGCAAACGGCGCGCTGATCGCCTGCCATTCGCCATCGCGCTTGGTCAGGAACAGCAGCAGCGTCATGCCCTTGGCAAAGATGTAACGGTTGCACGCGCCACTGAACGCATCGGGATTGGCCTGCGCCAACTCGGCCGGGTCGCTCCGCGTCGCCTTCGCAGGTCCCGCTTCCAGCCAGCCCGGCATCGTGATGCGGAGCGGCAGGCTCTGGCCTTTCAGTGACAGGATCAGCGCCAGCGTCAGTCGTTCATCCCGTGCTGAAGGTCTTGCCGCCACACCGCCTTCGACGCGCGCGAGCACGATCGCATCGGCTCGTTGGGTCAGTTCGAGCGTGCTCGGAATGCGATACCCCTGCACGACCGAACAGGCAGTGGCGGGCAAGGCGGTAGCGGCCAGTGCAGCAGCAAGCGACAAGCGGAACAGCATCGCGACGATCTAGATGGCTCTGGCTGAACCCAACAGAGACAAAGCCTGACGCCTCAGGCCGCCGCTTCCGCGCGCATCGCGTCCGACGCCTGCAATGTCAGCACCGCCCGCGCGCCATAGCCCTTGCCCTCGCTCTTCAGCGTCAGACTGCCACCCATCGACAGCATCGAGTTGGCGCACCAGTGCAGCCCCAGCCCGCCGGTCTTGCTGGCGCGCGTCGAAAAGCCGCGCTGGAACAGCTGGGACGCCGCTTCCGGATCGAACCCCTCGCCATCGTCGCGGATCAGCACTTCGACATGACCGTCCTTCTGGTGGATGGTCACCGCGATGCTGCCCCCGTCCCGCCCGGTCGCGGTGATCGCCTCGGCGGCGTTGGCGAACAGGTTGCCGATCACCTGACTCAACAGCACACGGTTCGCCTGCACCCAATGCGGTTTGGACGGGAAGTGGAAGGCGATCGAACTCGCGCCCGAATAGCGCGCGATCGTCGCGTTGCGCGCGACGACATCGGTGACGTCGCAGGTGTCGAGCGGCGGCCGCTCGTGCGCCTGCTCCTGCTGCCGTCCGATGATCTCGAGGACATTGTGCAGCGCGTCGCGGCCGATCTCCATCTGCCCCTTGCGGGTCGTGCGCGCCTGAGCTTCGCCCTCAAATGCTGCAGCAACGAACGCAGCAAGCTTCTGCCGCCGCGCCGCGGGAATGCCCTCGTCGGCCAGTTCCGCCAACGCACGGTCGAGCAGCGCCTTGTCCGCTGCCGGGGCCTGCGCCAGCCCCTGGCTCAGCACGGTGCTGATCGGGTTCAGCGCGTTGCGCACATTGTGCATCACCGCCACCGCGCTCTCCGACTGGCCGAGCTTGAACGACTGCGCCTCGACCTGCTCGCGCAGATCCTTGAGCTGGCTCAGCATCGCGTTGAAGCTGCCGACCATCCGCCCGATCTCGTCCTGCCGCGGCGTATCGACGAACGGCGTCAGATTGCCCGACTGACGCACCAGCCCCATATGCCGCTCGACGCGGTTCAAGGGGCGCAGCACCAGCCGCACGATCATCCAGCTCAGCACCGCCATCACCACCAGCAACAGCAGCGTCGTGCCCGCCACCGCCAGCGTCAGCATCGAACGGCCGAGCGCCGACAGGTCGCGGTGCACATCATAGGTCGCGCTCGCCACGGGCACGCCGTCCGGCCCGCGTACCGGCACCGCGACCGCCATCGTGCCGTTATGGCGGATCACCGTCGCGTCGGGCACCGGATGCGGCACGTCGAGCTTCGCCTGAAGCTGCAGCAAATTGGACAATTGCTGCGAGCTGATCAGGCGCGCCATCACCACATGCCCGCGCGGGCTCCCGCTGCCGTCGGTGCGCCGCACCTGCGCCACGCCGAACGCCGCGATCTGGTCGCCCAGCCGCACATAGAAGCTCGCCGAATTGTCCTTCGCCAGCGCCTTGCCGAAATCGATCCGCCCGATCGCGTCGAGCATCCGCCCGCGCATCGCCGGCTGGTCCCTGCCCGTCCCGATATCGAGCCAGCGCGCGATCACCACCTTCCCGGCGGGCGTCACATAAGCCATGCCGTTGACGCCGAGATTGACCATCGCCGAGGTCGCGAAGCTATCCTCCTCGAACGCGCGGTTGGGCGCGCCCATATAGTCGTAGCTCTCGTTCCAGTCGCCATAGTCGCGCACCGACGCCTGCACCTTGGATGCATATTCGGTCAGCGCCGCGCGCGTGCGTTCGATATGCCCCTCGACCGCCTGTTGCTCCAGCCGGTCGAAATTGGGTGTGATGACGAGTGCGAGCAGCAAGGTCACCGCGCCCGCGCCGAGCAGCCCGATCCCGGTCAGGATCGCGACCAGCTTCGCGCCGAGCGAGCGGGGAATGCGGCCACGCAGCCGCGTCCATGCGGCGCGCCTTTTCGCCATTATCCGTGCGTGCCGTTGCTCGCCGTGGCCTGCTCGATCACCGGCTCCATATACCGCTCATTGGCGATCTCGACCGCGACCGCGGCCTCCAGCGGCCGTGCGAGATAATAGCCCTGATAGTGGCTGCACCCGGCGACGCGCAGCGCCTGCAGATGCGCTTCGGTCTCGACGCCTTCGGCCACCACTTCCAGCCCCAGCGCATGGCCGAGATGGATGATCGAATGGACGATCGCCGCGCTCTCGCGCTCGCGGCCCATGCCGTCGATGAAGCTGCGGTCGATCTTCAGGCAATCCAGCGCGAATTTGCGGATATTGTAGAGGCTCGAATAGCCCGTCCCGAAATCGTCGAGCGCGATGCGGAAGCCCATCTGGCGCAGCCGGTAGAGCGTGTCGGCGGCGCGCTCGGCATTGTCGAAGATCGCGGTCTCGGTGATCTCGATCTGCAGCCGGCCCGGCTCGATCCCGGCATGCTGCACCCGCTCGACGACATGGCCGACGAAATTCTGACGACGAAACTGGCGCGGCGAGAAGTTCACCGACACATATTGCCCCGGCCACTGCGCCAGCATCTTGAGCGCCTCGTCGAGCACCCAGTCGCCCAGCTCGTGGATCAGGTTCGATTCCTCGGCGATCGGGATGAACAGGCCGGGCGAGATCTGACCATATTGCGGGCTGTTCCAGCGCAGCAAAGCCTCGAACGCCACCACTTCCATCTGCTCACGCGCGACGATCGGCTGATAGACCAGCCGCAGCTCGCCATTGGCGATCGCCTGGCTCAGCCCGCCCTCGATCTGGCGTCGGAAGCGGATCGATTCGTCCATGCTCTCGTCGAACACGCGCACCACGCCGCGGCCCGATTTCTTGGCTTCGTTGAGCGCCAGGTCAGCGCGGCGCATCACGTCGATCGGGTCATGCTGCATGCCCGGCTCGACGATGACGAGGCCGGCCGAAGCCGAACCCTGCACCGAATGGCCGAACACCGTGAACGTCGTCGCGCAGCATTTCAGCAGCTTCTCGACCGTCTCGACCGCCTCGCCCTCGCCGCCGACCTTCATCAGCATCGCGAACTCGTCGCCGCCCAGCCGCGCGACAAAGCCGTCGGTGACGCAATCCTGCACCACTTCGCACACCATGCGGATCAACTCGTCGCCGGCGACATGGCCGAACGTGTCGTTGACCAGCTTGAACCGGTCGAGGTCCATCATCGCCATGGCGAACGTGTCGGGGCCACGCACATGCTCGGTCAGCGCGCGCATGAAGGCGAGCCGGTTGGGCGCGTCGGTCAGGCTGTCGTGATTGGCGAGATGCGTCGCCTTGCTCTCGTTCGCGGCGAGCTCGGCCTTCTGCGCCTCCAGCGTCACCATCGCCGCCGCCAGCGCGTGGTCGACTTCCCAGCGCTTGCTCAGCGCCGTCGCGGTCTGCACCACCTCTTCGACCTGGAACGGCTTGGCGATGTAGAAGATCTTGTCCGCCGGCCCCGCCTCGCGGCTGATTTCCAGCGGCGAGAAGTCGGAATAGCCGGTGACGATGACGAGGTTGATGTCGGGATCGAGCGCGCGGATTCGCTTGGCGGTCTCCTTCCCGTCGATGCCCGGCGGCATGCGCACGTCGATGAACGCCACCGCATAGCGCTCGCCGCTCTCCAGCGAGGCCGCGACCGCCTCGACGCCCTCGAGTCCCTGCATGCAATGCGTCGCCTCGAACGACAGCTCGCCCGCGGGCGCCTCGACGGGTTCGTCGTCGCCGAACAGCTCCGCCGCCATCGCGTCGAGCGCGGCTGCCTTTTCCCCGCCGGTGCTCTTGAAGCACTGGCGATAGGATTGGTGCATCCCCGGTTCGTCGTCCACGATCAGAATGCGCAAGGCCGGTTCCCCCTAAATTCCTTGAAGAGGACGTAAGCGAGCAGGGTTAAGGGGGCGTAAAAGGGTTAACTTTCGTTGCATCCGACTTGGCACGAAAAAAGGGGCGCCGCGGCTCTCGCCGGGGCGCCCCGAAGTCAGGAGGGGATGATGCGTCACCGCATGGCCATTCAATGCCCCGGTGCGCCGTCCCAAACCACGGTCAGACTCTGACGCGCTATTCCTCGCCCATCCGCAGCGCGGCGATGAACGCCTCCTGCGGGATGCTGACCGAGCCATATTCGCGCATCTTCGCCTTGCCCTTCTTCTGCTTCTCCAGCAGCTTGCGTTTGCGCGTCGCGTCGCCGCCATAGCATTTCGCGGTCACGTCCTTGCGCATCGCGCTGATCGTCTCGCGCGCGATCACCTTGCCGCCGATCGCCGCCTGGATCGGGATCTTGAACAGATGGCGCGGGATCAGCTCCTTGAGCCGCTCGACCATCCCGCGCCCGCGCACCTCGGCGGTGGCGCGGTGGACGATCATGCTCAGCGCATCGACCGGCTCCTCGTTGACGAGGATGCCCATCTTCACCAGATCGCCCTCGCGATAGCCGATCTGCTCGTAATCGAAGCTGGCATAGCCCTTCGACAACGACTTCAGTCGATCGTAAAAATCGAACACCACCTCGTTGAGCGGCAGCTCATAGGTCACCTGCGCTCGCCCGCCGACATAGGTCAGGTTTTTCTGGATCCCGCGCCGGTCCTGGCACAGCTTCAGGATCGAGCCGAGATATTCGTCGGGGACATAGATCACCGCCTGAATCCACGGCTCGGCGATGCTCTCGATCTTGTTCGGCTCGGGCATGTCGGCGGGATTGTGCAGCTCGATATGCCCGCCGCCATGCGTCAGCTCGATCTGGTACACCACCGACGGCGCGGTGGTGATCAGGTCGAGATCGTACTCGCGCGTCAGCCGCTCCTGAATGATCTCCAGATGCAGCAGGCCCAGGAACCCGCAGCGGAAGCCGAAGCCCAATGCCGCCGACGTCTCCATCTCGAACGAGAAGCTGGCATCGTTCAATCGCAACTTCGAAATGCTCTCGCGCAGTTTCTCGAAGTCATTGGCATCGACCGGGAACAGCCCGCAGAACACCACCGACTGCACTTCCTTGAAGCCCGGCAACGCCTCCAGCGCCGGCCGCTTGGCGTCGGTCAGCGTGTCGCCGACGCGCGCCTGCGCCACTTCCTTGATCTGCGCGGTGATGAAGCCGATCTCGCCCGGGCCAAGGTCGGGCAGCTGCTCGATCTTGGGCCGGAACGCGCCGACGCGGTCGACCAGATGCGTCGTCCCGGCGGCCATGAACTTGATCTGCTGGCCCTTCCTGATCATCCCGTCGATCACGCGGACAAGGATGACGACGCCGAGATACGGGTCGTACCAGCTATCCACCAGCATCGCCTTGAGCGGCGCGCTGGCGTCGCCCTTCGGCGCCGGAATCCGCTCGACCACCGCGTTCAGGATCTCCTCGATCCCGATCCCCGCCTTGGCCGAGGCGAGCACCGCGTTCGAGGCGTCGATGCCGATCACTTCCTCGATCTCGTGGCGCACCTTTTCTGGCTCGGCGCTGGGCAGGTCGATCTTGTTGATGACGGGCACGATCTCATGGTCGTGCTCGATCGACTGATAGACGTTGGCGAGCGTCTGCGCCTCGACGCCCTGCGCAGCATCCACCACCAGCAGCGCGCCCTCGCACGCCGCCAGCGACCGGCTCACCTCATAGGCGAAGTCGACATGCCCCGGCGTGTCCATCAGGTTGAGGACGTAATCCAGCCCGTCCGGCCCCTTCCAGTCGAGGCGCACGGTCTGCGCCTTGATCGTGATGCCGCGCTCCTTCTCGATGTCCATATTGTCGAGCACCTGCTCGGACATCTCGCGCGCGGTCAGCCCGCCGGTGCGCTGGATCAGCCGGTCGGCCAGCGTGGACTTGCCGTGGTCGATATGGGCGATGATCGAAAAATTGCGGATACGGGAAAGGTCGGTGGCCATGATGGCGCGCGCTTAGCAGGGGGATGGCGGCGCAGGAACCCCCCGCGCCACGATGCGCTTGTGCGGCATGAGGCTGTACATCGGCACCGCCGCCTGGGCGCTCCCGCGCGACGTGCGCGACCGTTTCCCGGCGGGCGCGAGCAATCTCGAACGCTATGCCGGCCGTCTCAACGCCACCGAGATCAATTCGAGCTTCTACGGCCCGCACAAACGCGCCACCTATGAACGCTGGGCGGCGAGCGTGCCGGCGGACTTTCGCTTCGCCGTCAAGCTGCCAAAGGCGATCACGCACGAAGCGCGGCTGGCCGATTGCGACGCGCTGCTGACGCGCTTCGCCGAGGAAGCCGGCGGACTCGGCGAAAAGCGCGGGCCGATCCTCGTTCAGCTTCCGCGAAGCTTCGCGTTCGACGCGGCGCTCGCGGACCGCTTCTTCACCCGGCTCGCCGCCACTGCCGGCGGCCCGGTCGTGCTCGAACCGCGCCACGCGAGCTGGTTCGAGCCGCAGGCCGAGGCGCTGCTTACCGCGCACCGCATCGCCCGCGCCGCTGCCGATCCCGCACCGGCGCCGGTCGCTGGGGAGCCGGGCGGCTGGACCGGCCTCACCTATTTTCGCCTGCACGGGTCGCCGCAAATCTACCGCTCCCCCTATGACGACGCCGCGCTGGCGGCGTGGCTCGGCAAGGTACGCGCGGCGGTCGGCGAACGCTGGGTGGTGTTCGACAACACGATCAGCGGCGCGGCCACTCGTAACGCGCTGACTTTCCTCGATCTGACAAAGACATAGCCACTGCAACCAGCCTTTGCGGAAGCCGCGGAATGACGTTACGGTAACGACATCAGGGGGACATGACATGACGACGCCCACCGACTTCGACTTCATCATGATCAAGCCGACGCACTATGACGATGACGGCTACCCGATCGTGTGGTTTCGCACTGTCCTGCCCTCGAATTCGCTCGCCGCGCTCAACGGCCTCGGCCGCGACGCGACGCGACGGCAGGTGCTCGGTCCGGATGTCAGGATCAACCTGACTCCGATCGACGAGTGCAACACCCATATCGATCCAGCAAAGATCGCCCGCGACGCCCGCCGCCGCGGCGCAAAGACGCTGATCGGGCTGGTCGGCGTGCAGTCGAACCAATATCCCCACGCGCTCGACCTCGCGCGCGAGTTCCGCGACGAGGGACTGCAAGTCGTGATCGGCGGCTTCCACGTCTCGGGCTGCCTGTCGATGCTCAAGGATATCCCCCCGGAAATCCAGGAAGCGCTCGACATCGGCTGCTCGATCTTCGCGGGCGAGGCCGAGGAAGGCCGGCTCGACCAGGTCTTCCGCGATGCCTGGAACGACGATCTCAAGCCGGTCTATAACTATATCAACGACTTGCCGAGCATCGCCGGCGCCCCCACGCCCTGGTTGCCCGCCGAATCGATCAAGACCTCAGCCCCCTGGTCGAGCTTCGACCTAGGCCGCGGCTGCCCGTTCCAGTGCAGCTTCTGCACGATCATCAACGTCCAAGGCCGCAAGAGCCGCTTCCGCTCGCCCGAAGACCTCGAGCTGATGATCCGCGAGAATTACGCGCAGGGGATCAAGGCCTATTTCGTCACCGACGACAATCTCGCGCGCAACAAGGACTGGGAAGCGTTCTTCGACACGCTGATCCGCCTCAAGGAAGAGGAAGGGATGGCGGTCCACCTGACGATTCAGGTCGACACCATGTGCCATCGCATCCCCGGCTTCATCGACAAGGCGGCCAAAGCCGGTGCGTGGCGCGTGTTCCTCGGGCTCGAGAACATCAACCCCGACAATCTGATCGCCGCCAACAAGCGCCAGAACAAGATCACCGAATATCGCCACATGATGCAGATGTGGCACGAGCGCGGCTGCTTCCTGCTCGCCGGCTATATCCTCGGTTTCCCCGGCGACACCAAGGAGTCGATCCTCCACGATATCGAAATCATCAAGAAAGAGCTGCCGGTCGATATCCTCGAATTCTTCATCCTCACCCCGCTGCCGGGTTCGGAGGACCATCTCGTCAAGCTCAAAAAGGGCGAGTGGATGGACCCCGACCTCAACAAATACGACCTGCACCACCGCGTCTCGACTCACCCCAGAATGTCGAACGAGGAATGGGAGGATGCGTATCAGGCGGCGTGGGACGCCTATTTCACCTGGGATCATATGGAGACGGTGGCCAAGCGCCACGCCCGCCGCAAGAACGGCAGTCCGCGCCGCGCGCTCCAATATATGAACGAGTTCCGCATGCTCTACAGTCACGAGAAAGTGCATACGCTCGAAGGCGGCGTCGTCCGCCGGAAGCGCCGCCGCTCGCGCCGCCCGGGCATGAAGATCGAGAACCCGCTGGTCTTCTACCCGCGCTACTGGGTCGGCAGCGTGGTCAAGATCGCCCGCTACGCCTTCGGCTTCTGGCAGGAGAAGCGCGTGCTCAAGAAGGTGCTCGCGGCGCAAGACCGCTGGGATTACATGGACGTGTCGATCAGCCCGCCCAATCCCGATGAGCTCGAAAGCCTCGGCCTGTTCAACGAGACGCGCGGCGGCCATGACGCGGTGGTTCGCGAAACGCGCGTGCGCCCGCCCAAGGAACAGACGGTCGCCGCCTGATGCGCCTGCTGATTGCCGCCCTCGCCGCCCTGCTCTGCGCGGGCTTCGCGCCGCCGCAGGCTGCGCCGGTCTATGTCACGCGCCATTACGACACGCCCGCTGGCGAGCGCGACCCCGACCTTCTGCCCGCCGGCACGGCGCGCGCGGACAAGCTCGCCAAATGGTTTCGCGGCAAGAAGCTCGCGGCGATCTATGTCAGCGATTTCAAGCGCACCCGCCAGACCGCCGCCCCGCTGGCGGCTATCCGCGGCATCGTGCCCGAACCCTATGACCCACGTGACACCCCCGCCATCGTCGCCCGCGCCAGAGCGGCGGGAAAGCCGGTGCTGATCGTCGGCCACAGCAACACCGTGCCCGACCTCGTCCAGCAACTCGGCGGCCAGCGCCCGGCGGATTTGAAGCATGAGGATTTCGGCGATCTGTGGACCGTGCGCGGCGGCAAGGCGAAGCACGTCAAAATCGAGCCTTGAACCGCGTTTTTCGCATGACGCCCGCCCTGCCCCTCTGGTATTAACGCCACTGGGGAGGGCGCAAGCCTTCACACTGTCAGAGCGTATCAGTTGTTCGCGTTGGCCTGTTCCGGCAAATTCGCCGGCAATGCCACGGGGCGTACATCCCGCCCCGACAAGGGAGGATCACTTCATGCGTATCGTTCGGAATCTCATCGCCGCCACCGCGCTTGCCTCGATGGCGGCCGGCCCGATCGCCGCTTCGGCGCAGACCGCGACCAGCTCGTCGGGCCGCACCTATCGCGACGGCACCACCAAGGGCGCCTCGTCGGGTCGCCGCGACCAGGAGCGCGGCCAGCGCGAGATTCCGCGCTGCACCCGCAACCTCGGCACCGTTGCGATCGTCGAGCCCGACAATCAGTGGTGGCGCGAATTCAACCTCGGCAGCCCGGAAGCGGTGCTCAAGGTGTTCGTCCAGCAATCGGGCTGCTTCACCATCGTCAACCGCGGCCGCGCGATGCAGAGCCGCGCGATGGAGCGCGCGATGCAGGAGCAAGGCGAAATGCAGCGCGGCCAGAACATCGGCAAGGGCCAGGTCCGCACCGCCGACTATTTCCTCCAGCCCGACATCGTCTCGGGCAACCGTGACTCGGGCGGCAGCGCCGTGGGCGGCGCGATCGGCGGCATTCTCGGCCGCCGCGGCGGCATCCTCGGCGGCGTCGGCGCGATCGCCGGCGGGCTGAAGATCAGCAAGAAGGAAGCCAGCGTCACCCTCTCGATGGTCGATGCCCGCACCACCGAGGAAAAGGCGCTGACCGAAGGCTATGCGCGCAAGACCGATGTCGGCTTCGGCGCGGGCGGCGGCGCCGGCTGGTGGGGCGGTTTCGCCGCGGCCGGCGGCGGCGGCTATCAGAACACCGAGATCGGCCAGGTGATCGTGCTCGCCTATCTCGACGCGTACATCAAGCTGGTCGACCAGCTCGGCGGCCTGCCGGACGATGCCGCCGCGGCGGCCCCGCCCGCCACGCGCCGCTGATCAAGGCGTCACGATGAAAAATGGGCCGGGGCGGCGACGCTCCGGCCCTTTTCTTTCGCCGCCACCGCGCTAGCCTCCCGGCATCGCAACCGGGAGACACCCATGCGCCGCCTGATCCTCGCCGCAATCGCCTTGTCCGCCTGCACCCCGCCCGCCACGGCGCGCGACCTGCTGCTGGTCGGTAACAAGGGCGAGGACACGCTCGGCATCTACGATCTCGCCACTGGCAAGGAGCTGGCGAAGATCCCGACCGGCAACCAGCCGCACGAGATCGCGGTGATGGGCGACGGCACGCAGGCGGCGGTGGTTTCCTATGGCGGCACGACGATCGACGTCATCGACCTCGACCCGCTCGGCAAGATCGCGACGATCGCGCTCGACCCCAACAAGCGCCCGCACGGCCTGCTCTGGATGCCCAAAAGCGAGCGCCTGATCGCCACCACCGAAGCCAGCCAGTCGGTCGCGATCGTCGAGCCGGACGGCAAGCTCACCTCGATCGCGACCGGCCAGCAGGGTTCGCACATGGTCGCACTGCTCGGCGAGGAAAAGGCGTTCGTCGCCAATATCGGCTCGGGCACGGTCACCGCGCTCGACCTCATCAAGAACGCCAAACTCGCCGACATCGCCGTGGGCGGCAAGCCGGAGGGGATCGCGGTCGCCGGCGGCAAGGTCTTCGTCGGCGACCTCGACGCGCCCCGCCTCACCGTGCTCGACGCCGCCACCCATGAAAAGCTCGCCGAGCTGACCGTAGACGGCAACGCGATCCGCGTCATCGCCAGCCCCGACGGCAAGACCGTCGCCACCAGCAATATCGGCAAGGGCAGCGTCACGCTGATCGACGCCGCGACGCACCGCGTGCTGCGCAACTTCCCCGTCTCGGGCAGTGCCGAGGCCGGTCAGGTCACGCTGATCTGGTCGGCGGACGGCAAGCGCCTCTACGCCGCCGAAACCGCCCGCAATCAGGTCGCCGAGATCGATGCCGAAGCGGGCAAAGTGCTCCGCCGCATCACCGTCGGCAAGAATGGCGACGGGCTGGCGGTGACGAAAATCCCTTAAACGCCCTCGACCGCCCGCAACACGCTCGCCCACCGCGCCTCGCCCTCGCCGCGCACCAGCGCCCAGCGCACCCCGCGCCGCTCCAGCTCGGCCCGCGACAGATCGAAGAACCGCCGTCGCGCGTCCGGCGATCCGAACAGCCGCGTCCCGTCCGCCACCCACGGCAAATCGATATCGAACAGTAGATACAGGTCCGCCATGCCCTGCCACGCATCGAACCACGGATCGCGCTGCCCGAACAGCATGTCCGCCCACACCGCCGTCATCAGCGGGTCGGTGTCGAGGATCAGCGGTTCGATCCCCGCCGCCAGCATGGTCCGCACCCCGGCATCATGCGTCTTGGCGATCTCCAGCAGATCGCCCATCGTGAAGTCCGTCCCGCGCGCCTCGGCATATTCGCGGCCATATTCCTCGACCACCTCGCCGCCCAGATACGCCGCCAGCCGCGGCGCGATCGCCGACTTGCCCGTGCTCTCGGGGCCGTGGAGGCAGATCGTGCGAAACGTCATGCCACCGCCCTATGCCGCGCCGACGCGCGATGCCAGTCGATCAGCCCCCACAACGATAGCCCCAGCAGCACCACATAGACGCCCGCGGTAAACCACAGCCCGCGCACCGCGAACAACGGCACCGCGACCACATCAACCGCGATCCACAGCACCCAATTCTCGAGGATGCGCCGCGAGAGCAGCAGCTGCGCCGCCACGCTGGTGATCGCCACCCCCGCGTCCCACCACGGCAGCGACGCGTCCGTGAATCGGTGCATCAACGCGCCCCACCCCCAGATCGCCACCCCGCATCCCGCCAGCCACGCCGCTCGTGCCGGCCAGCCAAGCGTCAGCACCACCACTTCGCCAGCATCGACCTGCGAGCGCCGCCAGTTGACCCAGCCATACAGGTTGAGCACCAGGAAAAATCCCTGAAGCAGCATGTCGCTGTACAGCTTCGCCCCGAAAAACAGGAAGGCGTAGAGCGCCACCGCCACGATCCCGAACGGATAGTTCCACACGCTGCGCTTCGCCACGAGCGCGATGTTGATCAGCACCAGCAGCGCCGCGAGGATCTCGACCGGGTTCACGCTCCACGCCATGCCGCACTTGCCCTCCCCCGCCAAGCCGCTACGCTCCTCTGAAAATAGCGGGAGGGTCTGCATGCGTCATATCGCGGTGATCGGATCGGGACCGGCCGGCTATTATACCGCCGAGGCTGCACAAAAGCAGTTCGGCGATCAGGTCCGCGTCGACATCATCGATCGCCTGCCGGTCCCGTTCGGCCTGATCCGCACCGGCGTCGCGCCCGATCACCAGTCGATCAAGGGGGTCTCGCGCCGCTACGAAACCACCGCGCTGAGCGAGAATGTCCGCTTCGTCGGCAACATCACCATCGGCGAGCAGGTGTCGATCCCCGAATTGCTCCAGCTCTACGACGCCGTTGTCCTCGCCACTGGCGCGCCGCGCGACCGCCCGCTCGACATCCCCGGCGCCGACCTGCCCGGCGTCACCGGCAGCGCCGCCTTTGTCGGCTGGTACAACGGCCATCCCGACTTCGCCGATCTGAACCCGTCGCTGCACGGCCCCGGCGCGGTCGTGATCGGCAACGGCAATGTCGCACTCGACGTCGCGCGCGTGCTTGCGAAGACCCAGGCCGAGTTCGCCGGCAGCGACATTGTCGGCCACGCGCTCACCGCACTCGACGGCGCGAAGGTCGAGACGATCACCCTGCTCGGCCGCCGCGGCCCGCACCAGATCAACATGACGCCCAAGGAACTTGGCGAGCTCGGCGAACTCCAGCGCGCCGCCCCGGTGATCGACCCCGCCGACCTCCCGCCCGAACTCGACGACGCGATGCTCGAACCCGGCCACCGCAAGTCGGTCACCCATTTGCGCCACTTCGCCGCCGCGCATGTCGAAAAGCCGGTGCACATCGTGTTCGACTTCTACGCCATGCCCGTCCGCATCGAAGGCGACGGCAAGGTCGAGCGCGTGATCGTCGAGCGCACTCGGCTGGACGAGCGCGGCGCCGCGGTCGGCACCGGCGAGACTTATGCCGTCCCCGCCAGCCTGGTCGTGTCGTGCATCGGCTATCGCACGCCGCCGATCGAGGGCGTGCCCTATGACGACCGCGCCGGCCGCTTCGCCAATGCCGAAGGCCGCGTGTTGCCTGGCCTCTATGCGGTCGGCTGGGCGCGGCGCGGCCCCACGGGCACGATCGGCACCAACCGCCCCGACGGCTTCGCGATCGTCGAGAAGATCGCCGAGGACACCGAACCCAACAGCCGCAAGCGCGGCCGCGCCGGCCTCGACGCGCTGCTCGAATCGCGCGGTGCCGATGTCGTCACCTTCCGCGACTGGCAGAAGATCGAAGCCGCCGAGATCGCCGCCGCCCGCGACGGCGCCCCGCGCGAGAAATTCACCAGCATCGACGCCATGCTCGCCGCGCGCAGCAGCTGAAAAATCCCTGGCGTTGAGTGCTTGCGCGCCGCGATACGGCTGGCTATAGGCCCCGCTCCAAGCGAAAGCCGGTCCGCCCAACCCGGGGCATTTCAAAGGACTTGGCACTCCGTCGGGGAGTAGCTCAGCCTGGTAGAGCACTGCCTTCGGGAGGCAGGGGCCGGAGGTTCGAATCCTCTCTCCCCGACCACATTCGCCCAACTTGTCGTCCACCCCGGCAGCGGGTATATTGCCCGAATGGGAAAGCTCGATCCAATCTACTCGGAGTTCGAGACCGAGGAAGACGCGCAAGCCTATGACAAATGGTTTCGCGCGCAGGTCGAGGCCGCACTCAACTCCACAGAACCCGATATTTCTCACGAACAGATGAAGGCCGAAATCCGCGCTATCATCGAAAAACACGGCGGTGCGTAAGCTCACATGGGCTTCCGAAGCCCGACGCGACCTGCGGGACCTCTTCATCTTCGTATCGGAGCGCAATCGAGCCGCGGCAGAACGGCTTGAGCAATTGATCGTCGAGGGTGCCGAACGCGCTGCGTCGCTTCCATTCGCTTATCGTTCTGGCCGCCAACCCGGCACACGCGAAGCGATCGTGCATCCCAATTACATAATCGTCTATCACGTCAACGAAGATCGGGTGCGCATTCTGCGCGTCCTGCACGCCCGCCAGCTTTACCCCTGACCGCTAGCCGTAAAGGGCGCAGGACGGCGTTACGCTGCCACCCTGCGCCCCACGGGAGCCCGAAAACTCCCGGCGTAGCCGTCCGACGGCGTGCAACGGCCGGACCTCAGCATGATGCCTTTTATGCTGCATCGCCGCATCCCCCAAGCGGGGGATATGCGTCCAACCGAGCCCTTTAAGCGAGAATTACCGCCAGCACGCGCACCAGCGCCGCCTCGCCGTCCGCGCCGGTCTTGGCATAGAGCGACTTGATCTGCCCGCGCAGCGTCTCCACGGTCACGCCGCGCTCGGCGGCGATCTCGCCGCGCGGCTTGCCTTCGAACAGGCGGATCGCAATGTCCGCCTCCGCGCTGGTCAGGCCATAGATCGCTGCGAGGAACGCCATCACGCCGGCACGGTCGCGGCGCGGCTGCCGGGCGACCAGGATGGCGTGCGGCAGCCGCCCGAGCGACCAGGGCCGCGGCGGCAGCCGGAACCCTTCGAGAAACAGCGGCGCCCGCCCCGCCGGCAGGTCGATGCGCAGCTGCACATGCGCCGTCCCGTCGTCCGCGGTCAGCGCCGCGATCGCGCGGCTCAGCGGCCAGGGCATACCCGGCGCATGGGGCACGCCGTCGCGCAGGTAGACGTCGCCGGCACGCAACCGCTCGTCCGCCGCTGCCGTGTGCGCGAGCAACTGCCCGCGCGCGTCGATGATGAACGCGGTCAGCGCGAGCGCGTCGAACGCCCCGGCCAGCAGCATCGCCTGCTGCCCTTCGAGCCGTTCCTGCAGCCGCACCGCGCGCCGCGCCGCCGCCGCCGCCCGTGCGAAAGTCCGCCGCTGCGCTGGCGTGGTGCGCCCCTCGCGCCGTTTGCGCAGCGTCGCCAGCCCGATCAGCCCCACCCCGTCGAGCACCAGATTGGTCTGGCAGCCATGCGGGATGTCGATCGCGTCGCAAAAGTCGACATAGCTGCGCGACGCCAGCCCCGGCGTGACCGAGTCATAATGATCCTCGTGCAGCACCGGATCATAATGGCCGCGCATCAGCGAACTGGCGTTGGCGGCAACACGAAAATTGACGTCCGCGCCATAGCCACCGGCCTCGACCAGCTCGTCCATCGGCCAGCCATCCGAATTGGTGATCAGGTTGAACGGCACGTCGCGCGCGCCGCCGATCCCGATCAGCTGGCCGTGCGACGCGCCGGTGCGGCTCGCCATCAGGTCGAGCGACTCCATCCACCGGTGCGGCTCGAGCGCCGCCGCCATGAAGACATCGTCCCAGTCCGGGGAATTGGCCGCTCGCACCCTTGCCTCGATTCCAGCTTCTTGAGGAAAAATGCGAAGAACGATCCGTTAAGGCAAGTCAATCCGCAGTTTCAGCCGCTTGGCGGCGAAGTGCGACCAGCGCGATCAAACTGAGCAGCCCGGCCGCGCTCAGATACCAGCCGACCGGTGCCAGCCCGCCCCGCAGCGCCAGCGCCTGCGCGATCAGCGGCGTCAGCCCGCCGCCGATCACGCCGGCGATGTTGAACGTCATCGACGCGCCGGTGTAGCGCACGCGCGGCGGGAACAGCCCGGGCAGCCATGCGCCGAGCGGACCATAGACGAAGCCCATCGCGAACAGCAGCAGCGACAGGAACACGAACACGCCCGGCAACCCCGCGCCCATCAGCGGCGCGATCGTGAACCCGCTCAGCGCGACCAGCACGCACCCGCCCGCCAGCACGCGGCGCGGATCGAACTTCGCATCGGCAAGCCACGCCGCAAAATAGATGCCGCCCGCCATGAACAGGATCGCGGCCAGCTGGCACCCCAGAAAGTCGCGCATCGAATAACCCAGCGTCTTGGTCCCCCAGCCGAGCAGGAATGCCGTCGCGATATAATAGACCGCGAAACAGCACACCGCGCCGATCGTCCCCCCGAGCAGCGCGCTGCCATGCTTGGAGACGACCTCGCCCAGCGGCACCTTGGGCGGCGGCGCTTCGGCCAGGCTCGCCTTGAACTCGGGCGTCTCGGTGAGCTTGAGCCGCACCCACAGCCCCACCGCGACCAGCCCCGCCGAAAGCAGGAACGGAATCCGCCAGCCCCAGTCGGCAAACTCCGCCGGCGTCATCATCAGCCCGAGCAGCAGGAACAGCCCATTGGCGGCGATGAACCCCGCCGGCGCACCCATTTGCGGCGCCGCGCCGAACCGCGCGCGCCAGCCCGGCGGCGCATTCTCCACCGCCAGCAACGCCGCCCCGCCCCATTCGCCGCCCAAGCCAAAGCCCTGCCCGAAGCGCAGCACGCACAGCGCCAGCGGCGCGATCCAGCCCGCCATCTCATAGGTCGGCAGGAACGCCACCAACGTCGTCGAAAGCCCCATCGTCAGCAGCGACGCGACCAACGTCGCCTTGCGCCCGATGCGGTCGCCATAATGGCCGAACACCGCCGCCCCCACCGGCCGCGCGAAGAACGCCACCGCCAGCGTCGCGAACGCCGCCATCTGCTGCACGCCGGGGTCGCCCTTGGGAAAGAAGATCTGCCCGAACACCAGGCTCGCGGCGGTGGCGTAGATGTAGAAATCGTAGAATTCGATTCCCGTGCCGACAAAGCTCGCCCACAGCGCGCGCCGCTGCCGTGCCCGATCCGCGTCCATCATGCCCCCTCCGAAATTATCGGACGGCTTTCCGCTACGTCAGCGGTGAGGTCAATCCTTCGCGGTGCCGCAGGTGGTGCGGATCACCTGAATCACTTTGCCCATATTGTCCTTGATCTCCTTGCGCCCGGCCTCGCACGGCTTTTTCTGCGGCTGTCCCTCGAACGCGCCGGTGCGCCAGCCGGCCCACGCGACGATCACTGCCAGCGCGACGATCAGCGCGATCCGGCGCGGGGTGAAGCGGCCCTTGAGCTTGTCGATCATGACGCCGCATGTCGGCGCTCACCCGGCCCGCGTCAACGCCCTCAGAAGGTGAACTGCACGAACACCCGCGGCCCCGACGGCGCGCCGTCGCCCTTCAGCCGCTCCAGCCACGCCAGCCCGATCTCGACCTCGCGCTCGTCGCCAAACTCATGCTCGAACGTCACGCTCGGCCCGGCATAGTGACCAAGCCCGAACTCACCACCCAGCCGCACCGCCTGCCCCGAAGCCTCGATCCCCACGAACAGTCCGCCGACATCGCGCTGCACCGAAGCCGAATAGGCCAGCCCTGTCCCCCGCTCGCCATCCTCGCGCATATGCCGCAGCATCGCATTGCCCTGCAGCCACCAGCCGCCGCGCTGCACCTCGACGATCCCGCGCGCTTCCAGCCCCGACACGCGCCCGCCGCGGTCCACTGCCACCTCGCCCATCAGCCCGAGGCCCACCGGCACATCCCCGGGATCGGCAAAGCGCCACATCACCACCGCCGAAGCTTCCTCGAACACCAGCCCTTCGCGCGGCCCCTCGAACTCCGCCTCCGCCCCGATCACGAGCATGTCCGAAACCCCGAACAGCAGCTCCAGCCCCTGCTCGCCCTCGCCGCCGAAATCGCCCAGCCATTCCAGCTGCACCTCGCCCCCGCCCGGCTCCAGCTGATCCAGCGACTCCGGCCCCTGCGCCAGCACGGGCGATGCGAACAACAAGGCGGCAATAGCGATGAGTTTCTTCATGGCCCGCGCCCCTGACCACCCCAACCGCGCCCGTCCACCCCGTTACCCGCCGTTCCGCCCGTTCGCCCCAAAACCATACCCGAACGCGAAACTTGCCCGCGCCGCCCGCGTTCCCTAACTGTTCGCCATGACTCTGCCTGCGCCTAGCCCCGACGACCCCCCGTACATCCGCGGCCTCAACGAACCGCAGCGCGAGGCCGTGCTCACCACCGACGGCCCGGTCCTCGTCCTCGCCGGCGCCGGCACCGGCAAGACCGCCGCGCTCACCGCCCGCCTCGCGCACCTGCTATGGACCCGCCGCGCCTACCCGTCGGAAATTCTCAGCGTCACCTTCACCAACAAGGCCGCGCGCGAGATGAAAGAGCGCGTCCGCAATCTCGTCGGCGACGCGGTCGAGGGCATGCCCTGGCTCGGCACGTTCCACGCGATCGGCGCCAAGATGCTACGCCGCCACGCCGAACTCGTCGGGCTCCAGTCCAACTTCACCATCCTCGACACCGACGACCAGCTCCGCCTGCTCAAGCAGCTCATCGTGGCCAACGATCTCGACGAGAAACGCTGGCCCGCCCGCCAGCTCGGCGGCCTGATCGACCAATGGAAGAACAAGGGCCTCACGCCGCAGATGCTCGACGCCGGCGACTCCGAGCAATTCGCCAACGGCAAGGGCCAGTCGCTCTACCAGCAATATCAGGACCGCCTGCGCGCGCTCAACGCCTGCGACTTCGGCGACCTGCTGCTCCACATGCTCACCATATTGCGCACGCACCGCGACGTGCTCGAACAGTATCAGCAGCGCTTCCGCTACATCATGGTCGACGAATATCAGGACACCAACAGCGTCCAGTATCTCTGGCTCCGGCTGCTCGCGCAGGAGCGCAAGAACATCTGCTGCGTCGGCGACGACGACCAGTCGATCTACAGCTGGCGCGGCGCGCAGGTCGAAAACATCCTCAAGTTCGAAAAGGACTTCCCCGGCGCCAAGGTCATCCGCCTGGAACAGAATTACCGCTCCACCCCCCACATCCTCGCCGCCGCCAGCGGCGTCATCGCCAACAACTCCGGCCGCCTCGGCAAGGAGCTGTGGACCGAGGCCGACAGCGGCGAAAAGGTCCGCGTCATCGGCGTATGGGACGGCCCGGAGGAGGCCCGCCGCGTCGGCGAGGACATCGAATCCGCCCGGCTCCGCGAAGGCAAGAGCCTCGAAGCCTTCGCCATCCTCGTCCGCGCCCAGCACCAGACGCGCGAGTTCGAAGACCGCTTCATCGCCATCGGCCTGCCCTATCGCATCGTCGGCGGCTTCCGCTTCTACGAGCGTGCCGAGATCCGCGACGCGCTCGCCTATCTCCGCCTCGTCCACCAGCCCGCCGACGACCTCGCCTTCGAACGCATCGTCAACGTCCCCAAACGCGGCCTCGGCGACAAGGCGATCGCCCGCATCCACCAGCTCGCCCGCGCCGAGGGCCTCCCGCTCCTCACCGCCTCAGCCCGCATCCTCGACACCGACGAGCTGACCCCGCAAGCCCGCCGCGCGCTCGGCAGCTTCGTCGGCGACATCGCCCGCTGGCGTGACATGGCGAGCCAGCTCCCCCATGCCGAGCTCGCGCGCCAGCTGCTCGACGAAAGCGGCTACACCGCCATGTGGCAGGCCGACCGCACCGCCGAAGCCGCCGGCCGCCTCGAAAACCTGAACGAGCTCGTCCGCGCGATGGAGGAATATGAATCGCTCGGCGCGTTCCTCGAACACGTCAGCCTCGTCATGGACAATGACGCCAGCGCCGACGAGCCCAAGGTCACCATCATGACCATCCACGCCGCCAAGGGCCTCGAATTCGACACCGTCTTCCTCGCCGGCTGGGAGGAAGGCCTGTTCCCCTCGCAACGCGCCCTCGACGAAGGCGGCCTCGCCAGCCTCGAGGAGGAACGCCGCCTCGCCTATGTCGCGATCACCCGCGCCCGCCGCCTAGCCACCATCCTCCACGCCGCCAACCGCCGCATCTACGGCCAGTGGACCAGCAGCATCCCCAGCCGCTTCGTCGGCGAGCTGCCCAAGCCGCATATCGACGAGGAATCCACCATGACCGGCGGCGCGTCGCTATGGCGAGCCAACTGGAGCGAACACGCCGACCCCTTTGCGAACGTGGGCAGAGGCACCGGCCGAGGCCCCGGCTGGCAACGCGCCGCCGCGCCCAGCTCCAGCTTCACCACCGCCCCCAAACGCATCGTCGAAAGCCGCGCCAGCGCCGTCAGTCTGGGCAACAAGGGCCGCGACGACCTGTCGCTTGGGCTGCGCGTCTTCCACCAGAAGTTCGGCTATGGCGAAATCGTCGAGATCGAAGGCAACAAGCTGGAGATCGAGTTCGAAGCGGCGGGTAGGAAGCGGGTGATGGATAGCTTCGTCAGCATCCCCGCCTGACCCCAACCCGTCACCCCGGCCTTGAGCCGGGGTCCAGCTTCTTCTTCAACGCGACAGGAAGCGGCTCACAGCCCGCCCTCAAACGCCCCCGCCAGATCCCGCCCGCCATAAGACACGCCGACGATCCACACCGCATCATCGTCCACAATATACCCGATCACCACCCGCCGCTCGAACGACAGCGTCCGCAACCCTGGCATCAGGTCATCGCGGGGCGTCCCCCGCAACGGGAAGGTACCGAGTTTCTCGCACTGCGCCTTGATCCGCTGGGCAAAGCGATAGGCGACATGCGGATCGGCCTCACTCGCCACGTACCGATAAAGATCGAGCAATTGCGCCTGAGCAGCGTCGGAATACCCGACTCGATAGCGCCTCATTCGCCGCGCAATGTCCTTGCGTGGAGCGCGTCGAGCCGCGTTTGAACTTCCTCCGGCGAATAGAGCCGCGCCTTCCCCTCACGCACCCGCTGCGCCTCCGGCACGACTTCTTCCCGCAGCCATTTCTCGACCGCCGGATCGCGCAACAATTCGTCGTCCCGCTCCGCCAACGCGCGCAACCCGTCCTCGATCACCGCGCTAACGCTTGCATACTCGCCTGTGCTCACACGCGCCTCTACGGCATCGGCGATATCCTCGGGCAGTTCGACTGAAAGGCGGCGGGTAGAGTCCAATGCGATCATCCTCGTTCGCAGACCGGTGGATTCAATCGAAGAACCAATAAATAGCACAATGCGGACCGCGATCTAGAACTTGAAAATACGCTCGGCGATCTTCGGTGGAACCAAGAACTGTTTCCAATCTGCTGGATACACCAGGTAGCCTGGAATGCCTCCGCCAAGACCGAATGCGGCTGCACCCATATGAAGTGCTACGAAGCGATGCGCTCCATCAACAATCTGATCTTGTGCCGGGCCGCCGCCTTCTCGGCAAACGATTATTGGCTTGAGCTCCGTTTGAATGGTGTGGTTCTCAAGATGATCCATGTCCACGGCACCCGTCTGGATCAATCGGGCCGCACGCTCATAGTCTAGCGGAAATGCACCGACCTCAATGTTGGCTTCGACCCAAGGCCGCATCGCAGATATATTAAAATACCTCGGCTCACCATTATCAGTCCGTTCAAGCCGATATATCTCCGTTCCGCGACCTGCTTCCAACTCCGCCCGAAGGATTTTTTGAACCGTCTGATTTGACAGTTTCCAGTTCAATTCTCGCTTGGCTTTTCGCCGATCGTACCGGGTCGTCATTGTGGCCTCCACCCGATGCGGAGAATGTGAGAAGCAGCTCCGCTCGACAAGCCGCAGGGAAATATTGAAAACGAAAGCTGTGGATATTGAGATCAACAGTGCCGCTCACCTTCACCCAACCCACACCCCGCGCGCTATCGCTATCACCGCCGAGGGCCATTTCACCGCCGCCGACATCGCGCCCGCGCTTGAGCGCATGGCCGCGGTCCTCGACGCCGCGCCGCACCTCGACATCCTCGCCGATGTCCGCGGCTCGCCCTCGGTTTCGCTCGGCGCGGTCGGGGCGGAGCTCAGCCACTGGCCGCTCCTCATCCGCCTGATCCGCGCGATCGATCGCGTCGCGATCGTCGCCGACGCGCAATGGGTCCGCACGCTCAGCCGGATCGAGGGCGCGCTGATCCCCGGCGTCCATTACGAAGTCTATGAACGCAAGGACGAAGCCCACGCCCGCGCCTGGCTGCTGCGTGAGATCGACCACCCCAGACCCAGCTAAGTCCTCCCCCGGAGGGGGAGGGGGACCGCGCCTGCGCGGTGGAGGGGTAGGTCGCCACAAGCGACCGGCCCGCGAGCGGAGGCTACCCCTCCGTCATCGCTCCGCGATGCCACCTCTCCCTCCGGGACAAGGAATTGGACACAAGCCACGCCCGCAAAACAACTTTCCTACACCCTCCGATCCGGCCTAGCCTCCCGCCGCCAGCCACAGCCGGAACCACCCGATGCCAGCCCGCGCCCTCCCCCCGCAAACCCCGTCGCCCAAGTGTCGCGTCACTGTCGCCGCACTGTCGCGCCACTGTCGCGTTCCCGTCGCGTCGCGGTCGCAAACCCGTCGCCTCGCAGTCGCTTCGGCCCGACAACCCTGCAAAACTGTCAACTTCGTCAACCTGCCCGGCAGCATCCCCGCATGACCGACCCCGACAAGCCCGTCCTCCTCTCCGGCGGCAACCCGCAGATCGCCAAGGGCGACGGCGACGCCCCGGTGCAGGCCTACATCGACGCCATGCCCGGCTGGAAACACGCGGTCGGCCGCCAGCTCGACGCGCTCATCGAGCTGACCGTCCCCGGCGTGCGCAAGGCGGTCAAATGGAACTCGCCCTTTTACGGCGTCGCGGAAAAGAGCTGGTTCCTCGTCTTCCACTGCTTCGACCGCTATGTGAAGATCACCTTCTTCCGCGGCCAGTCGCTCTTGCCCGTCCCGCCGGTCGCGTCGAAGAGCGGCGACACCCGCTATTTCCACATCCACGAAACCGACGATTTCCCCACGGCCCAGCTCGCGTCGTGGATCGAACAGGCGGCCAGACTGCCGGGAGAACGCCTATGACCGACCCCACCCCCTCCGAACGCATCGACGCCCGCCTCGCGGCCCTCGGTGACTGGCGCGGCGCCACCCTCGCCCGTCTGCGCCGCCTGATCCACGAAGCCGACCCGCAGGTCGAGGAAACCGTCAAATGGGTGAAGCCGACCAACCCGCACGGCGTGCCGGTGTGGGAGCATGCCGGCATCCTGTGCACCGGCGAGGTCTATAAGGGCTACGTCAAACTCACCTTCGCCAACGGCGCCGCGCTGCCCGATCCGGCCAACATCTTCAACGCCAGCCTCGAAGGCGGCACCCGCCGCGCGATCGACCTGAAAGAGGGCGAGGACGTCGACCCGCAAGCCTTCAAAACGCTGGTCGAAGCCGCCGTCGCCCACAACCTCGCGAAGAAGAAGCGATGAGCTACTCCGCCGCCTCGGCCACCGCCTCGAAATCGGCTTCGGCCAAGAAGCGCTCGGCATCGAGCGCCGCCATGCAGCCCGTGCCCGCCGCGGTGATCGCCTGACGGTACACCTTGTCCATCACGTCGCCGCACGCGAACACGCCCGGCACGCTGGTCCGCGTCGTCCCCGTCTCGACCTCGATATAGGAGTCCGAATCCAGCTTCAGATGCCCGCGGAACAGCTCGGTCGCCGGATGATGCCCGATCGCCACGAACCCGCCCTCGACCTCGATCTCGGAGAGTTCGCCAGTGACCGTGTCCTTCAGCCGCAATGCTACCAGCCCCTCGGGATCGCCGCCGCCGACGAACTCGACCACTTCCTTGTTCCACAGCGTGGTGATCTTGGGATTGGCGAACAGCCGGTCCTGCAGGATCTTCTCGGCGCGCAGGCTGTCGCGGCGATGGATCAGCGTCACGTCATGACTATGGTTGGTCATGTACAGCGCTTCCTCGACCGCGGTATTCCCGCCGCCGATCACCGCGACCTTCTTGCCGCGGTAGAAGAAGCCGTCGCAGGTGGCGCATGCTGAAGCGCCCTTGCCCTTCATCGCCTCCTCGCTGTCGAGCCCCAGCCACTTGGCCTGGGCCCCGGTCGCGATCACCAGCGTATCGCCGAGATACACCGTCCCGCCATCGCCGACCATGCGGAACGGCCGGCTGGAGAGGTCGACCTCGACGATCGTGTCGTACATCATCTGCGCCCCGACATGCTCGGCTTGCGCCTGCATCTCCTCCATCAGCCACGGCCCCTGGATCACCTCGCGGAAACCGGGATAGTTCTCGACATCGGTGGTGGTCATCAGCTGCCCGCCGGGCTGGATGCCCTGCACCACGATCGGCGACAGGCCGGCGCGCGCGCCATAGATGGCGGCGGACAGGCCGGCCGGCCCGGAACCGAGGATCAGCATGCGGGTGGAGTGGGTCGCGGTCATTTCAAATCCCTGTTGGCGGCCCCGCATCTAGTGGGGCGAGGCCGACAAAGGCAACATGGGTTGTGGTCTGGAAAGACACCACAAAAGCGATTCTGTTGTGGACGAAAGCCGGTTGCGGCCAGTGCCGGCTTGCGCGAAGCTGCCCCCATGACCATCCGCCGCACCCTGCTCGCCGCCGCCCTGCTCGCGCCTTTGGCCGCACTCGCCCAGACCGCGCCAGCACCCGCACCGCCCCCGGTCGCCAAGCCGGCCACCGCCAAGGTCGCCATCGAAACCTCACTCGGCCGCATCGTCCTGGAACTGGAGACCGAACGCGCCCCGATCACCGCCCGCAACTTCCTGCGCTACGCCGACCAGAAGCGGCTCGACGGCGCCTTCTTCTACCGCTCGGTCAGGGTGCAGGACAAATTCGGCTTCATCCAGTTCGGCGCCGACAGCGATCCCAAGCGCGTCCTCCCGCCGATCGCCCATGAGCCCACTACCAAGACCGGCGTGAAACACGTCAACGGCGCCATCTCCACCGCCCGCCTCGCCCCCGGCACCGGACGCAGCGAGTTCACCATCAGCGTCGGCGACCAGCCCTCGCTCGACGCCGACCCGACCAAGCCCGGCGACAATCTGGGCTATGCCGCGTTCGGCAAGGTGATCGAGGGGATGGAGGTGGTGTGGAAGATCCTCGATTCCACGACGTCGCCGACCAAGGGCGAAGGCGTGATGAAAGGCTCGATGCTCGACCCAAAGGTCAAGATCGTCAGCGTCCGCCGCCTGCCATGAAGCGTTTCCCGGTCCTCGCACTGCTGGCCCTTGCCAGTTGCACCGCACCCCAGGCCAAGCCAACCGAACCGCAACCGCCCCGCCCGCTCCACCACCGCCTGCTGACGCTCGACACGCATCTCGACACGCCGGTATGGTTCGCCAACCCGCACTGGAAGTTCGGCGACCGCCACGACTGGCGCACCGATCTGGCGCAGGTCGATCTCGGCCGGATGGAGACCGGCGCGCTCGATGGCGGCATGTTCGTCGTTTATACCCGCCAGGGGCCGGTCACCCCACAGGGCTTTGCCGACGCCAAAGCGTTCGCATTCAAGCGGCTCGATGAAATCCACCGGACGATGGCTACTTATCCCAGCCGGATCGAACTCGTCACCACCGCCGACCAGGCAATTCGCGCCGACAAGGCTGGCCTGCGCTTCGCCTTCATCAGCATCGAGAACAGCTACCCGCTGGGCGACGACCTGTCGCTGCTCCGCACCTTCTATGACCGCGGCGTGCGCATGGCGGGGCCGGTGCACTCCAAGGACAACCAGCTCGCCGACAGCGCGACCGGCGCGGCGACGTGGAAGGGCCTCTCGCCGCTGGGCCGCAAATGGGTGGTGGAGATGAACCGGCTCGGCATGGTCATCGACGGCAGCCACTCGTCCGACGCCGCATTCGACCAGATGCTGGCGATGTCGAAAACGCCGATCATCCTCTCGCATTCCGGGCCGAAGGCGATGTGGGATCACAACCGCAACATCGACGACGCCCGCATCCGCAAGCTCGCCGCGAAGGGCGGCGCGGTGTGCATGAACAGCGTGTTCCTGACCAAGATGGTCTACACCGACGAACGCAACCGGCTCGACGCGCTGGTCGAGAAATTCCCGACCCTCTCCGCGGCCGAGCAGGCAAGGATCACCGCCGAGGTCCGTGCGCTCGACAAAACCGCGCCGGTGCAGGACACCGATTTCGAGAATTTCATGCGCAACCTGTTGCATCTGCTCAAGGTCGCCGGACCGGACCATGTCTGCATGGGCGCCGACTGGGACGGTGGCGGCGGGGTGCGCGGGTTCGAGGACATCACCGCGCTGCCCAAGGTGACCGAGCGACTGGTCGCGGCGGGTTATTCGGAGAAAGACCTCGCCAAGTTCTGGTCGGGCAACGTGCTGCGCATCCTGCGCGCCGCCGACGCGGCGAAGGCGAAGCGATGAACGAGCTGTCGGCTTTCATCACTGGCTTGCCCAAGGCCGAGCTGCATCTGCACATCGAGGGGAGCCTCGAACCCGAGCTGATGTTCGCGCTGGCCAAGCGCAACAAGGTCGCCATCCCGTTCGAAAGCGTCGAAGCGGTGCGAGCGGCCTACAATTTCTCCAATTTGCAGGACTTTCTCGACATCTATTACGCCGGTGCCGACGTGCTGCGCGTCGAACAGGATTTTTACGACCTTGCCGACGCCTATTTCGCCCGCGCCTCGGCGGACGGCGTGGTGCATGCAGAAATCTTCTTCGATCCTCAGACGCACACCGATCGCGGCATCCCGTTCCAGGTCGCTGCGGACGGCCTGCTCGCGGCGATGCGCGACGCCGAACACAGGCACGGCGTCACCTCGAAGCTGATCCTCTGCTTCCTCCGTCATCTCGACGAAGCCGCCGCCTTCGCCACGCTCAAGGCGGCGGAACCGTGGCTCGACCGCATCGCCGGCATCGGCCTGGACAGCTCCGAAGTCGGCCATCCGCCCGAAAAATTCGCTCGCGTCTTCGCCGCCGCCGGCGACATGGGCCTCAAACGCGTGGCGCATGCCGGCGAGGAAGGGCCCCCCGACTATGTCTGGCAGGCGCTCGACCTGCTCAACATCGACCGCCTCGACCATGGCAACCGCAGCCTCGAAGACCCCGCGTTGGTCCGCCGGCTCGTCGAGGAAGGCATGACGCTCACCGTCTGCCCGCTCTCCAATCTCAAGCTGTGCGTGGTGCCGGACATGGACGCGCACCCGATCGACCGCATGCTCGCCGAAGGCCTGCGCGCCACGATCAACTCCGACGACCCGGCCTATTTCGGCGGCTATGTCGCGGACAATTACCGCGCGGTGGCGGCCGCGCGCGGCCTCGGCAAGGCCCAGCTCGCCACCCTCGCCCGCAACGGCTTCACCGGCTCGTTCCTCGATGACGACGCCAAGGCAGCGCATCTCGCCCGGCTCGACGCCTATGTGGCGGCCCATTGATGCCCGTCTTCACGCCGATCCCGCACGAGCAGTTCGTCGCCGACGTCCTTGCCATCGCTGCCGCGCTTCACGCCGACCGCCAGTGGAAGCCCGACTTCATCATCGGCATCGGCCGCGGCGGCCTCGCGCCCGCGGTCTATCTCAGCCATGCGACCGGCATGTCGATGCTCTCGGTCGATCACAGCAGCCAGGTCCACGACTTCGCCGACGCCCCGCTCGAACGCCTCGCCGCCCGCACCCGCGCGGGCGAGAGACTGCTGTTTCTCGACGACATCAACGACAGCGGCGCGACCATCGCCAAGCTGCGCGCCAAGCTCGCCGCAGCAGGCGCGGACATGGCCGGCATCCGCTTCGCCACCTTGCTCGACAACATCGTGTCGAGCCAGCGGGTCGAATATCGTGCGCGCGAGATCGACCGCACGGTCACCAAGGACTGGTTCGTCTTTCCGTGGGAAGCGGTCGCCCCTGCCGCCTCGATCGCGGCGGATGCGGCCGAAGTGCCGCAGCGGATCGCCTAGAGCGCCGCCAGCGCCTGCTCGACCGCGTCCATCGTGAACGGCTTGGCCAGCACGGGGCGGCCCTGATGCGCATCGACGATGGTGTCGCCGCTGCCGCCAGTCGCGACGATGAACGGAATCCCTGCCTCCGCCAACGCGTCGGCGATCGGCCAGCTCTTCTCGCCGCCAGTAAGGTTCACGTCGAGGATCGCGGCATCGACACCGCCCGCCTCCACGATCGGCAGCGCGCTCGCCACGCTGTCCGCGGTGCCGGCAACTTCCTTGCCCAGCAAATCCAGAAAGTCCTCGATCATCATCGAGATCAACGGTTCGTCCTCGACGATCAGGATACGCTGCGGCACGGTCATGGGGCCGTTATGTGCCGGAGAAACCGTTCCCGGCCAAGCACTTATTTCGCTGCCAAAACGGCCCGCGCTGCCTCGGCAAGTTGCTGGACGGAAAAGGGTTTCGGCAGGAACGCGACGTTGTCGAGATCGATCGACTTGCGCAGCTGCTCCTCAGCATAGCCCGACATGAACAGGATCGGCAGGTCAGGATAACGCTTTCGGACGTGCCGCACCATCGTCGGTCCGTCCATGCTCGGCATCACCACGTCGGAGATCAGCAGGTCGGGCCGGCCGGTCTTCTCAAGCAGTTCGAGCGCCGCCTCGCCATTCTCCGCGGTCAGCACGGTATAACCCTGCCGCGCCAGCGCCCGCTCGGCGACCGCACGCACCATCGCCTCGTCCTCGACCAGCAGCACGGTGCCGCTGCCCCACAGATCGCCTTGCACGGCCTTGACCGGCACTGCCTTGGCCGGCGCCTCGGTCGCGGTGTGGACAGGCAGATAGATGGTGAACACCGCGCCGCGCCCCTTGGGACTCTCGGCGAAGATATAGCCGCCCGACTGCTTGATGATGCCATAGACGGTCGACAGGCCGAGCCCGGTGCCCTTGCCCACTTCCTTGGTGGTGAAGAACGGCTCCCAGATGTGCGCCAGCACCTCGGCCGGAATCCCCGACCCGGTGTCGCTGATGCGCAGCGCGGTATAGTCTCCGACCGGCAGCACATCGTCGTCCATCGCGCGAACCTCGTGCGCCGGAACGTTCAGCGTCTCGATCGTCAGCGTGCCGCCGCCATTGGGATTCTTCGCCAGGATCGCATCGCGCGCGTTGACCGCGAGATTGACCGCCACCTGCTCGAGCTGCCCCGGATCGGCGCGCACCGGTCCCAGATTGCGGCCGTGATTGACCACCAGCTCGACCGTCTCACCCAACAGCCGCTTGAGTAGGTTGGAAACTTCGGAGATCACATCGGGCAGCTGCAGCACCTGCGGCCGCAGCGTCTGCTGGCGCGAAAAGGCCAGCAACTGCCGCGTCAGCGCCGCCGCACGGTTCGAATTGAGCAGGATCTGCTGGATGTCGTCATAGTCGCTGTCGCCCGGCGCATGGCGCATCAGCATCAGGTCGCAATGCCCGATCACCGCGGTCAGGATGTTGTTGAAGTCGTGCGCGACGCCGCCTGCGAGCTGGCCGACCGCCTGCATCTTGGTCGCCTGCGCGACCTGACGCTTGAGCCGCCCCTCTTCACCCGCGTCGCGCAGCGACAGCATCACCGCCGCCTCGCCAAGGCCACGCGCGGCGGCGATCGACACCGACACCGCTTCGTCCGGCACTTCGGCAAAGCGCACCGTCATGTCCATCGAATGCGCCGCACCCGCCGCGAAACGGCGGATCGCGTCGGCCAGCGCCCCCTTGTCCTCGCGCACGACCAGATCGCCGGGATAGAGCGGCGGGTTGGCCGGGTTGACATGCGAGGCGCGGACGAACGCATCGTTCATGTGCACGAACCGCCCATCGCCGCCGACCAGCGCGATCCCCGCCGGCAGCAGCGAGATCAGCGAGCGGACATGCGCGGTCGCGCTGTCGCCGATCGCCGGGTGCGGCATCGCCAGTTCCTCGTCGAGCAGCGCGACCAGCATCGGCGCATTCTCGCCGTCGAGGAAGGGAATCTCCAGCACGCGCAGCGGCGTGCCGCTCGTGCCTTCGCGCTCGAACCGCACGATCCCGAAATTGTCGGTAGTCAGGAAGCGGGTGAAGTCGCGCCCCTCGATCATCGCGCGCTCATCACCCATCGCGCGCACCCGCAGCACGCGGTTCGCGGCGCGCACGCGGCCATCGGCGCCGAGCAGCGCGATCATGATCCCCGCCATGCCGAGCCGATCGCCGGACAACCCCGCCACCAGCGCCTGTGCCTGCTTGGCGAGATCGGTGACGTCATGCCCGACGAAGCGCCACACCAGCATCGCATCGCTGACGCGCTGGATATGCGCCGTCAGCTTGGTCCCGGCGGCATCGAACGCGCCGCTCGACGCGCTGCCGTCGCGCCACGCCGCGCGGCCCGCGGTGCCGAGCTGTGCTGCCGCCCAGTCGCCCACCACCAGATTGGGCGGCGCCGGATAACCTGGAAACAGCGTGCCGAAGCGCTCATTCGCGCACACCAGCCGCCCCGCTCGATCAGTCACCGCCAGCCCGTCGCTGCTCATCGAGGCGAGCGCATGCGCTACCGACCAGTCGATCGCCGGTTCGTCGGTCGCAGAGCCAGGCGCCAGCCGCGCGAACAGCCAGACGGCGCCGATGACCACCAGCGCCGCCGCGCCGAACCCCGCCGCAAGCACAGGCGAGCCAATAACGGTCAGCACGATCGCCGCAGCGGCCACCGCCACGGCCGCCGCGACGATCATCGGGACGGCCGCTGGAAGGCGCTCGGTTTCGGATGCCGCATGTGAAGCCATGACGTTCTTTCCCGGCCAGCGGGAGCAGCGTCAAGCATTCGCTCGCGGCGAGGCGATATTCCCCTCGATCGTCATCCCGCCCTTGCGGGAATGACGACCAAGCGTTGTTCCAAGCTGTCCGTTACCAGATCCGCACGCGCTTCGCGGGCTCCAGATACAGCTTCTGCCCGGCCTTGGGCTGGAACGCGGCGTACCAGGGGTCGAGGTTGCGCACGACCCAGGCGCGCTGGGTCGAGGGCGAATGCGGATCGGTCAGCAGCCGCGCGCGCAGATTCGCCTCGCGGTAATTGCGCCGCCAGATCTGCGCCCAGCCGAGATAGAAGCGCTGATCCGCGGTGTAGCCGCCCACCACCGGCGCCTTCTTCCCGCCCAGCGAATGCTTGTAAGCGTCATAGGCGATCGTCAGCCCTGCAAGGTCGCCGATATTCTCGCCCAGCGTGAACTCGCCCTTCACATGCTCGCCCGGCAGCGCCTCATAGGCGTCATATTGCGCGACCAGCGCCTTGCTGGCCGTCTCGAACGCCTTGACGTCGGCCGGAGTCCACCAGTCACGCAGCGCGCCCTTCTCGTCATATTTCGCGCCCTGATCGTCGAAATGGTGACTGATCTCATGGCCAATGACAGCGCCGATGCCGCCATAATTCACCGCCGGATCGGCCTTGGGGTCGAAGAAGGGCGGCTGCAGGATCGCGGCCGGAAACACCACTTCCATCATGCCGAAATTGGCATAGGCGTTCACGGTCTGCGGCAGCATGCCCCATTCCCATTTGCGCACCGGGCTGCCGAGCTTGTCGAGCATATAGGCATAGTCGAACTGGTTCGACCGCACCGCGTTGCCAAACAGGTCGTCGGTCTTGACCTCCAGCCCGGCATAGTCACGCCACTTGTCAGGATAGCCGACCTTGACGGTGAAGTTCTTGAGCTTGGCCTTGGCGCGCGCCTTGGTCTGCGGCTGCATCCAGTCGAGTCCGTCGATCCGCCGGCCCATCGCGTCGAGTACGTTGGCGACCAGCTTGTTCATCTCCGCCTTGTATTCGGGCGGGAAATATTTCGCGGCATATTCCTTGCCGACGGCATCGCCCAGCGCGCCCTCGGTGAAGCTGACCGCCCGCTTCCAGCGCGCCTCACGCTGCGGCGTGCCCTGCAGCACGGTGCCGTAAAAGGCGAAATTCTCGTTCGAGATCGCGTCGGGCAGATAGTTGGACAGCCCGTCCAGGCTGCGCAACAGCATCTGGTCCTTCAGCACCTCGACCGGCGCCTTGTCGAGGATGCCGGCAATGCCCTTGAACGCAGTCGGCTGGTTGATCAGCACTTCCTTGATCCGGGGGCTCAGCGCCACGAGGATCTTGGTCAGGTCGAGCGTCGAGCTTGAGAATTGGTCGACCTGTCCCAGCGTGAACTTGTTATAGGTCTTGGCCGCGTCGGATGAATCCTCGCGCGTCCACTGGACCTTGGCGATTTCGGTTTCCATCTCCATCACCGCTGCAGCGCGCGCCGAGGCATTGTCCTCGCCCGCCAGCTCGAGCATCTTGGCCAGATGCGCGACATAGGCGGTACGGATCGACTTCATCTTGTCATTGTCGACCAGATACATGTCGCGATCAGGCAGTCCGGTGCCGCCCTGCGACATCGTGAAGATGTAATTCTCGGGCAGCTTGTCGTCTTGCCCGACATACCCGCCGAACGGCCCGGCGATCCCCATCTTGGTCGCCTCGACGACCAGTTCGGCGTAATCCCGGCGGTCGCTCATCGCCTTGACCTTGCCCAGCCACGGCTGGATCGGCGCGAGCCCGCGATATTCGACCGCGGCGGTGTCGAGATAGCTCGCATAGGCGCGGCCGACCATGCTCGACCCGTCATCCTTCACCGCGTCGAGAATGCCCTTCACCCGCTCCTTCGACAGATCGTCGAGCGCGGTGAACATGCCATAGTTCGATTTATCGGCGGGGATCGGCGTGCTCTTCGCCCATACGCCGTTGGCAAAGCCGTAAAAGTCGTCGCCCGGCGCAACGGTCTTGTCCATGCCCTTCTCGTCGAACCCGAACGCGCCGAGTTGCGGCTTGGAGCCGGTTTCGGCAGGCACCGCCGCAGGGGCTTCGCGCGCGGAAAGGGCGGTCGCGGTGCCGGCAATAGCGGTGCCGGCCAGCAGAACGGAAGCAACGAAAAGACGCATGTCAGGAACCTCGACGAGCGGGGGATTTCAGAATGGGCAGCTGTATTGCGCCGATCATACGGTCGATCAAGCGGAGAATGTATCGCCTGTTACGGCTTTACCTCACGTGAATGCGCCCGCTTCTTCCACTTGCGCGCGATCCACAGCCGCCAGCCGACGGCGCTGGCAATATAGCCCAGCACCGACGCGACGATGGTGATCGTCACGAGGCCCGTGATCAGCGCCGGCCCCGCCTCGGACCATAGCCAGTTGAGCCAGCTGTCATTGGCGACGTGCGTGGTGATCGGCTGCCCCGGCACCGTGGCGTCGAAATGCAGGATCTTGCGCCCCACCCAATAGGCGAATGCCCAGAGCGGCGGCGTCGTCACCGGATTGGTCAGGAAGGTGGTCAGCGAGGCGGTGGGGATATTCGCCCGGAACGGCAGCGCGAACAGCGCCGAGAAGAAGATCTGGGCGACCGGGATCATGATCCCCGTGACCATCCCCAGCGCCACGCCGCGCGGCACCGAGCGGCGGGTGAAGCGCCACAGCTCCGGCGCCAGCACGCGATGCGCGACCGGGCGCAGCCAGCGATTGGCCTCCAGGCTCTCGCGAGTCGGCATGTTGCGGTCCGCCCAGGCCCGCACGCGGTCCCAGAACGTCCGGTCAGCCACGGTCGCGGAGGAGCCTTCCCTGTTCACGCTTCCAGTCTCGTTCCTTGATCGTCTCACGCTTGTCGTGAGTCTTCTTGCCCTTCGCCAACGCCAGTTCCACCTTCGCGCGGCCGCGCGAGTTGAAATAGATCGACAGCGGCACCAGGGTCATCCCCTCGCGTGCTACCGCGCCGTGCAGCTTTTCTATCTGCCGTAGATGAAGGAGCAATTTACGGGGCCGCTTGGGTTCATGGTTGAACCGGTTGCCGTGGGAAAATTCGGGAATGTTGGCGTTGACCAGCCACGCCTGCTCGCCGCGGATCTCGGCATAGCTCTCGGCGATCGACCCTTCGCCGAAACGCAGCGCCTTCACCTCGGTGCCCTGTAGCGCGATGCCGGCCTCGTACACGTCCTCGATGAAGTATTCGAAGCGAGCCTTGCGGTTCTCGGCGACGATCTTCTTCTTGTCGAATTCGGTGGGACGCGGACGGGCCATGGGACGCGCGATGTAGGGCCGCGCGCCGCTAAAGGGAAGCGGACGGCTTCAGATAATCCCCGCCGCCGCCATCGCCGCATCGACCGCCGCCCGCGCTGCCTCGTTCGCCGGCGTCATCGGCAGCCGCGTCTCGCCCGAAATGTCGGGCCGCAACTTGCTCACCGCGTACTTGACCGGCCCCGGCGAAGCATCCGCGAACATCGCATTGTGCAGCGGGAACAGCCGGTCGTGCAGCGCCAGCGCGAGCACGGTGTCACCTTCCGCCCACGCCTTCTGGAACTGCGCGCACAGCCTCGGGGCGACATTGGCCGTCACCGAAATGCACCCCACCCCGCCGGTCGCGTTGAACGCCAGTGCGGTATCGTCATTGCCCGACAGTTGCGCAAAGCCCGCCCGCAGCCCCGCGCGATGTCGCGACACGCGGCACAGGTCGCCGGTCGCGTCCTTGATCGCGACGAATGTGTCGGGGAACGCCTGCACGATGCGGATCACCGTCTCGGGCTGGATGTCGGTCACCGTCCGCCCCGGCACATTGTAGAGCATGATCGGCAGCTCGCATTCGCGCGCCACCGCCTCGAAATGACGGAAGATGCCCTCCTGGCTCGGACGGTTATAGTAAGGCGGCACCATCAGCACCGCGTCGGCGCCGGCCTCCTTCGCGGCCTTGACGTTGCCGATCGCGACTTGCGTGTCGTTCGACCCGGTGCCCGCGATCACTGGCACGCGCCCGCGCGCCTGCTCGGCACATACCCGCACCACCTCGAAATGCTCGTCCTTGGTCAACGTCGCGGCTTCGCCGGTGGTGCCGACCGGCACCAGCGCCGAGGAACCCTCGGCAATCTGCCACTCGACGAAATCGCGATAGGCGGCCTCATCGAACAGGCCGTCGCGGAACGGCGTGATCAGGGCGGGAATCGAGCCAGAGAACATAATCGCCAAAACGCCCTATTCGTCAGAAATTCGGGGTGGCCAATAGGCCCGGCTTGCGTATCATGTCCAGCATGCTTGCCTCAGTGTTGAAGAGCGGGCTTCTGCTCGCCGGCGTATCAGGTGTCGCGGTCTCCTCCCAGGTCGTGCAGGACGGATTTGGCGGCTATCGCACTTCGCCCCCGCCCGTGGCGCAATCGGCCTCGCTCCAATATGTGATCGGCGACTGGAAACGGCTCCAGCAGTCGGACCGTTACCCGTTCACCGACTACGCCAATTTCATGCTCGCCCACCCCGGCTGGCCGGGCGAGACCGGCCGTCGCGCCGCTGCCGAGACGACGCTGGGCTCGGGTGTCGAAGCCCCGTCGCTCGTCACCCGCTATTTCGACCGTTTCCCGCCGCTCACCGCCGCCGGGCGCGTCCGCTTCGCCGAGGCGCTCGCGGTCTCGGGCCGCCGTGCCGAGGCCGACGAGCAGGCCCGCCGTGCCTGGCGCAGCGGCTCGCTGCGTCCCGCCGACGAAACCGCGCTGATGAGCAGCTTCCCCGGCGCGATCGGTCCGGCGGATCACGACGCCCGCATGGATGCTTTGCTGTGGCAGGACGCCCGCGCCGCCGCGGCGCGTCAGCTCGGCTTCACCTCGCCGCAGAACCGTGCGGTCTTCGACGCCCGCCTCGCGCTGCGCAGCAACTGGCCAGACGCGTCGGTCAAGGCCGCCGCCGCCGAAGCGCTCGGCAGCCGCGACCCCGGCTTCATCGCCGACCGCGCGAGCTGGTACCGCAACAACGGCGCGAGCGGCTCCGCCCGCTCGTTGCTCGCCCGCCCCCGCGCGCTCGCCAGCCTGCCCGGCAATGTCGAGAAATGGTACGAAGTGCTGCTGACCAATGCCCGCGCGGCGGAAGCCGACGGCCAGTACAGCCTCGCCTATGACATCGCGTCCAGGGTCGACGATGCGCTGCCCCCCGGCGCCGAAGTCTCCGACATGAGCCTCGGCATCCGCGACGATTATACCAGCCTCGTGTGGCTCGCCGGCACGCTCGCGCTGCAAAAACTCCGCCGCCCGGCCGACGCGATGGCGATGTTCGACCGCTATTCACGCGGAAGCCGCACGCCGACCACTCAGTCCAAGGGCCTCTATTGGGCCGGCCGCGCCGCCGAGGCTGCCGGGCAAGCCTCGACCGCGCAAACCTACTACCAGCGCGCCGCCGCCTTCTCCGACCTCTATTATGGCCAGCTCGCCGCCGAGCGCACCGGCCTCGCGCTGAAGGCCCCGCCCGCCTTCAATCCAGCGGCCGCCGCCCCCGCCGCACGCGCCGCCTTCTTCAACCGCGAGGTCGTTCGCGCCGCGCAATATCTTGGCCAGACCGGTCAGTATCAGGACCAGGGCCTGTTCCTGCGCCAGATCGCCGCCGACGCCACCAGCGCCGAGGACCACATCCTCGCGACCGAGCTCTCACGCAGCATCGGCCGTCCCGATCTCGGCGTGATGGTCGGGCGCAGCGCGCTGTTGAACGGCCTCACCGACTATACTGTCGCCGGCTACCCCTCGGTCGCGGTGCCGCCGGGCGAGGAGAGCTATTTCACGATCATCCACGCCATTGCCCGGCAGGAAAGCCAGTTCGACCGTGCCGCGGTCAGCCGCGTCGGCGCGCGCGGCCTCATGCAGCTGATGCCCGGCACCGCGCGCGAGACCGCGGGCAAGCTCGGCCTCGGCTATGATCTCGGCGCGCTCACCAGCGACACCGGCTATAACATCCGCCTAGGTTCGAGCTACTTCCAGCGCATGCTGAGCTATTATGGCGGCAGCTACCCGCTCGCCGTCGCCGCCTACAATGCCGGGCCGGGCAATGTGAACAAGTGGCTGCGCGCCAATGGCGACCCGCGCGCCGGCAGCATCGGCATGATCGAATGGGTCGAGGCGATCCCGATCTTCGAGACCAAGAACTACGTCCAGCGCGTGCTCGAAAACGCCGTGGTCTACGATCTCCTCCACCCCCAGCGCGCCCGCTCGCGCGGCGATGCGCGGATCAGCTGGTATCTCGGCAAGAGCCGTCCCGGTTGATCGAGGTCATTCCCTACACCGAAGACCAGTTCGCCGAGGTCGATGCGCTATGGCGAGCCGTCTTTCCCGAGGACCCGCCACACAGTCACGCCGCCGTCGCCGTCCCGCAAAAGCTCGCCGTCCAGCGCGACCTGTTCCTCGTCGCGGTCGAGGGCGGCCATGTCCTCGGCACGATCCTCGCCGGCTATGACGGGCATCGTGGCTGGCTCTACAAGCTCGCCGTCCACCCCAATGCGCGCCGCTGCGGCATCGGCGAGAAACTGGTCCGCGCCGCCGAAAAGCGCCTCGCCGCGCTCGGCTGCACCAAGGCCAATCTCCAGGTCCGCAGCAACAATGACGAGGCCGCCCGCTTCTGGGCGCACATGGGCTATGCCGAGGAACCGCGCATCGCTATGGGCCGTCACCTCGCATGAACGATCGCCCCAACTACATCACGCCCGCCGGCTATTCTGCGCTCAAGGCCGAATATGACGCCCTCTTCGCCGGCGAGCGTCCCAAGCTGGTCGAGACCATCGCCTGGGCTGCCGGCAATGGCGACCGCTCCGAGAATGGCGATTACATCTACGGCCGCAAGCGCCTGCGCGAGATCGACCGCCGCCTCGGCTGGCTGGCGAAGCGGATGAAGGCCGCCAAGGTCGTCGATCCCGCCGTGCAGACCGACCGCAGTCGCATCTGGTTCGGCGCCACCGTCACCATCGCCGATGAGGACGACAACCACCGCACCCTGACCCTCGCCGGTGACGATGAAACCGATGCCGGCACCGGCCGCATCGGCTGGAATGCCCCGCTCGCCCGCGCGCTGCGCGGCGCCGCGGTCGGCGACGTGCGCAAGGTGACGCTGCCCGCGGGGGAAAAGGATTATGAGGTGCTCGCGATCGGCTATCCCGGCTGAACGCGCACGCTGTTTGATTTAGCGCGCCGAAAACGCGTGACGGCGTGCTAGGGCCGGGCACGACCCGGAGAAATCATGATCGAAGCGCACCTCAGGCGCCTGCGCGCTCGCCATTCCATCAGCGATGCGGAGGAAGCGGCGATCCGCGCCGCGATCGGCGAGATTCGCGACTTTCCTGCGCGCGGGACGCTGGTCGAAGCGGGCGAGGAGATGAGCCACAGCATGTTGCTGCTGAAGGGGCTCATCTGCCGCTACAAGGATTTGAGCGACGGCCAGCGCCAGATCACCCAGGTCCATGTCCCCGGCGATTTCCCCGATTTGCACAGCTTCACGCTCAAGAAGCTCGACCACAGCATCATGACGCTGACCCCGACGCGGATCGCGTTCGTGCCGCACGCCAATCTCAACGTGATCACCGAACGCTATCCGCATCTGACGCGGGTCTACTGGTTCTCGACCAATCTCGACGCCGCGATTCATCGCGAATGGGAGCTGTCGCTCGGCCGCCGCACCGCCCTGGGCCGCTGCGCGCACCTGCTCGCCGAATTCCGTTTCCGGCTCGAAGTCGTCGGCCTCGCCACCAAGAACGGCTATGACCTGCCGATCAGCCAGATCGACCTGTCGGAATGCCTCGGCTTGACGCCAGTGCATGTGAACCGCTCGCTGCGCCGCCTGCGCGAGGACGGCATCGTCACTTTCCGTACCGGCCGCGTCGTGATCCACGACCTCGCGCGGCTGGAAGAAGCTGGCGAGTTCGACCCGGCCTATCTCTACCCGGTCGCGGTGCCGATCTAGCTCAGCACGCCACGACGTTGACCGCGAGCCCGCCCTGCGCAGTTTCCTTGTATTTCGACCGCATGTCCTCGCCGGTCTGGCGCATCGTCTCAATCACCGCGTCGAGGCTCACGACATGGCTGCCATCGCCGTGCATGGCGAGATACGCGGCGTTGATCGCCTTGATCGCGCCCATCGTATTGCGCTCGATGCACGGGATCTGCACGAGGCCGCCGATCGGATCGCAGGTCAGCCCCAGATTATGCTCCATCCCGATCTCGGCGGCATTTTCGATCTGCGCGTTGGTCGCGCCCAGCGCCGCCGCCAGCCCCGCCGCCGCCATAGAGCAAGCGACGCCGACCTCGCCCTGACACCCCATCTCAGCCGCCGAGATCGACGCCCGCTTCTTGTACAGAAACCCGATCGCCGCCGCCGTCAGCAGGAAGGTCCGCGCCCCGGCCGGCGTCGGGGACGCGCAGAAGGTCTCGTAATAGCGCAGCACCGCGGGGATCACCCCCGCCGCGCCATTGGTCGGCGCGGTGACGACGCGGCCGCCCGCAGCATTCTCCTCATTCACCGCCAGCGCCCACAAGCTCACCCAGTCGAACACCAGGGACGGATCGCTGCGTGGCCCGCGCGCGATCAGCCGCGCGTGCAGGTCGCGCGCACGGCGCTTGACCTTGAGCCCGCCCGGCAATTCTCCCTCCCCACGCATCCCGCGCTCGATGCACGCCGACATCGCCGCGCGTAGCGAATCGATGAACGCATCGGTCTCGGCATCGTCGCGCCAGGCGGCTTCGTTCGCGCGCACGATATCGGCGATGCTCGCCCCCTGTACCTCGCCCACCGCGAGCAGCTCCGCACCCGACGAAAAGGCGAATGGCAGCTTCACATTGGTCTGCGGCGCCTCGCACCCGCCCTCGACCACCGCGCCGCCGCCGATCGAATACCAGAAGGTCTCATACGGCTCACCCTCGGCATAATGCGCGACGAAGCGCATGCCATTGGGGTGCGCTGGCAGGAACCGGTCACTGTGGAAAATCAGGTGCGTGCCCTCGACGAACGGCACCGCCATATGCCCGCCGAGCTTGAGCTGCCCTTCTGCCCGGATCGTCGCGATGATCGCGCTGACCGCGTCGGGATCGACTCGCTCGGGCTGATGCCCGGCAAGCCCCAGCATCACCGCGCTATCGGTCGCATGTCCCTTCCCCGTCAGCGCGAGCGAGCCGAACAGCTCACACGACACCGACAGCGGCGTGCCACGATCGAGCGCCGCCTCTGCAAAGGCGAACCCGGCACGCATCGGCCCCACCGTATGCGATGACGACGGCCCGATGCCGATGGTGAACAGGTCCGCAAGCCCGATCGTGGCCTCGGCGCGGGTGCGTGTGGATTCGAGCATTGGCAACGATCTAGCACGATCCCCGCCGCTCGTCCGGGTCCAATAGCCGGACCGCCGACGGGACCCGTCGCTTCAGGCCGGTGCAACACCCGGCGCAAGCCGGATGTTCAGTTCCTTCAACTGCTTGTCGCTGACGAACGACGGCGCCTGCATCATAAGGTCCTCCGCCTTCTGGTTCATCGGGAAGACGATCACTTCGCGGATGTTCGGCTGGTCGGCCAGCAGCATCACGATGCGGTCGACGCCCGGCGCCGATCCGCCGTGCGGCGGCGCGCCGAACTTGAACGCGTTCATCATCCCACTGAAGTTGGTGTCGACCTGCTCCTGCGTGTAACCAGCGATCTCGAACGCCTTGTACATGATCTCGGGCCGGTGGTTCCGGATCGCGCCCGACGACAGCTCGATGCCGTTGCAGACGATGTCATACTGCCAGGCGAGGATGTCGAGCGGGTCCTTGGTCTCCAGCGCTTCCAGCTCGCCCTGCGGCATGCTGAACGGGTTGTGGCTGAAATCGATCTTCTTCGCGTCCTCGTCATATTCGAACATCGGGAAGTCGACGATCCAGCAGAATTCGAAGCGCGACTTGTCGATCAGCTCCAGCTGCTCGCCCGCCCGAGTCCGCGCCAGCCCAGCCAGCTTGGCCGCCTGCGCTTCCTTGCCGGCGGCGAAGAAGATGCCGTCATTCGGCCCAAGCCCGAGCGAATCGGCGATCGCCTTCATGCCCTCCTGGCCATGGTTGTTGGCGATCGGCCCGCCGAACACGCCGTCCTTCTGCGTCGCATAGCCAAGGCCCGGGAAGCCTTCGCTCTGCGCCCAGCTGTTCATATCGTCAAAGAATTTGCGGCTCTTCTCATGCGTCCCCGGCGCCGGGATCGCGCGCACCACATCGCCGCCCTCGACGATCGAAGCGAAACGCCCAAAGCCCGAGCCCTTGAAGAATTCGCTGACGTCCCCGATCACGATCGGGTTGCGCAGATCGGGCTTGTCGTTGCCATATTTCAGCATCGATTCGCGGTACGGGATGCGCTTGAACGGCAGCGGCGAGACGGTGCGCCCCTTGCCCTGCCAGTCCGCATACTCCTCGAACACGCCATGCAGCACCGGCTCGATCGCCGCGAACACATCGTCCTGCGTGACATAGCTCATCTCGAAATCGAGCTGGTAGAACTCGCCCGGCGAGCGGTCCGCGCGCGCATCCTCGTCGCGGAAGCACGGCGCGATCTGGAAATAACGGTCGAAACCGGCGACCATCAGCAGCTGCTTGAACATCTGCGGCGCCTGCGGGAGCGCGTAGAACTTGCCCGGATGCACGCGGCTCGGCACCAGATAATCGCGCGCGCCCTCGGGCGACGAGGCCGTCAGGATCGGCGTCTGGAACTCGGTAAAGCCCTGCCCGATCATCCGCTTGCGCAGCGACGCGATCACGTTCGACCGCAGCATGATGTTGGCATGAAGCGCCTCGCGCCGCAGGTCGAGGAAGCGGTAGCGCAGGCGGATATCCTCGGGATATTCGGCGTCGCCGAACACCGGCATCGGCAGTTCCTGCGCGTGGCTCTGCACCGTGACGCCCTTGGCGAACACCTCGATCTCGCCGGTCGCAAGGTTCGGGTTCACCGTCGTTTCCGACCGCGCCTTCACCAGCCCGTCGATCGTCACCACCGACTCGACGCGCAGCCCCTCCAGCACCGGCAGCGCCGGCGAATCGCTGTCAGCGACGATCTGCGTCACGCCATAATGGTCGCGCAGATCGACGAACAACACGCCGCCATGATCGCGTTTGCGGTGAATCCAGCCCGAAAGGCGGACGGTCTCACCGACCTGAGCGGCGGCGAGCTGGCCGCAATGGTGCGAACGATAGGCGTGCATGGCGACTTTCAACATCTTTGTATGGAAAGTGGCGCGCTTCCCCTCCACTCGCCCCTTTGTCAACCCGCGCACTCGGGTCTATGGGCCAGCGATGCACATTCACGGTCTGATCGAAGACTCCGCCAGTCTCGCCAATCTCTGCACCCGCCTCGCGCAGCAGCCGTTCATCACGGTCGATACCGAGTTCATGCGCGAGAACACCTTCTGGCCCGAGCTCTGCCTCATCCAGATCGCCGACACCAACGAGGCGGCGGCGATCGACCCGATGGCGCCCGGCATCGACATGACCCCGCTGCTCGACCTGCTCGTCAACAACGAGGACGTGCTCAAGGTCTTCCACGCCGGCGGGCAGGATCTCGAGATCGTCTACAACCTCACCGGCAAGACCCCGCACCCGCTGTTCGACACGCAGGTCGCGGCGATGGCGCTCGGCCAGGGCGAGCAGATCGGCTATTCCAACCTTGTCGAAACCTATCTCGGCATCACCGTCGACAAGGGCGCGCGTTTCACCGACTGGAGCCGCCGCCCGCTCGACAAGCGCCAGATCGATTATGCGATCTGCGACGTCACCTATCTCTCCGAAATCTTCCCCAAGATGCTGGAAAAGCTGCGCAAGACCGGGCGCGGCGACTGGCTCGACGAGGAAATGGAGCGGATCGCCGATCCCGAAAACTACCGCAACGATCCCGACGAGGCGTGGCAACGCATCCGTATCTCCAGCCGCAAGGCCGATGTGCTGGGCCGCCTCAAGGCGCTCGCCCGCTGGCGCGAGCTCGAAGCGCAGGGCAAGAACCTGCCGCGCGGCCGCATCGTCAAGGACGAGACGATCGCCGATCTCGCCGCCAACCCACCGCGCAAGCAGGCCGACCTGACGCGCGTGCGCGGCCTCTCCGCGGCATGGGGCGGCAACGATATCGGCGGGCGGCTGATGAGCGCGATCGAAGGCGCGACCGCGATGTCCGCAACGGAAATGCCCGCGCGCGACGACCGCAAGCTCCCGCTCGGCAAGGAAGGCGCGCTGGTCGCCGACCTGCTCAAGCTGCTCCTCAAGATTCGCGCGCGCGACATCAACGTCGCCTCCCGCCTGCTCGCGCGCTCCGACGACCTCGAAGCGCTCGCCGCCGGCCAGCGCGAGGGGCTGTCGATCCTCGAAGGCTGGCGCTTCGAGCAATTCGGCCGCGACGCGCTCGCGCTGGTCGAGGGTCAGCTCGGGTTCACCGTGCGCAATGGTAAGCTCAAGATGACGCGAACCGAGGAACCGCCGCAATGATCCGCCTTGCCGCCGCCCTGCTGCCCCTGCCGCTGATCGCCTGTACGATGTCGCCGGAAACCGAAGACCGGCTCGGCGTGCAGTGCAACGCCGACCGCGTCCAGCCGCTGATCGGCCGCGAGGCGACGCCCGATCTGGTGGCTCGCGCCAGGGAACGTTCGGGCGCACGCACCGTCCGCGTGATCAAGCCCGGCGACGCGGTCACGATGGACTTCCGCTCGGACCGGCTGAATCTGGAACTCGACAACGTCAACACGATCAAGGCCGCCCGCTGCGGCTGATCGCCTAGACGTCCACTGCCGCCGTCAGCCCCAGCGCCCCGGCCAGCGCGCGATGCCGCCGCTCCACCGCCTCGCCATAGAGCGCCGCATGTTCTGCATCGAAATGCAGAACCAGCCGCTCGTCATCGGCGACCATTGACGACCGCCGCAGCGGCCCCGCGATCCCGCCGCTCAGCCGCTGGCCGAGCCGCATCGCCAGCCCCCAAAGCTTGGCGCGCTCGATATCGTCGATCTGCGCGAGCTGGCCGATCGGCGGCGGCGATTCGAGTCCGCCGCCGAGCGAGGTGAACAGCGCCTGCGCCAGCAGCGCCCGCCCCCGCGCGTCGATCCCCACCCAATTGCCGTGCAACGCGATCTCGAGGCCGCGCTCGGCCCGGAATTCCGGGTTGGCGCGCCAGCCCACATCCGCCAGCAGGCACGCCGCATGACGCAGCCGCGCCAGCTCGGCAGGCTCATCCGCGAACAGCGGCCTGATCCATTCGTCGAGCAGGTCGCCATGTTCAGGAAACCGCCCGAACCGCTCCGCCTCGTCGCGCGCCGCCGCGATCAGCGGGTCCTCGCGCCGCTTCTCGACGCTCAGCTGGCCGAACAACAGCCCTTCGCGAAGCCCGAAGGCCGACACCACCGTTTCCCGGCTGCCGAGATGCTTGATCAGCACGCCGAGCAGCGCAGCCGCGTCCTCCATCGTCGCGACGCGGCCGGAGGACAGGTTGGGCACGGCCCGCATCTTGCCCTTGCCGAGCTGCGCGATCGTGCGCTGGAGCCGTGTCACGGTCTGCGCTGCCATGCGATATTCGTGGATCACCGGCAGCGGGTAGCCGGTCAAATGCATGTCGAGCCGCGCCAGCGCGCGCCACGATCCGCCGACCAGATAGAAGGGCAACCCTTCCCCGCGTTTCGCCCAGCCCGCTTCCGCGAGCAGCGCCGCGACGGTCTTGTCGAGCGTACCCTTGCCCTTGCCGCGGATCGCGCCGAGCCGCAGCACGCCGAGCGGGAAGGACACGCGGTCGGTCACCGTCCCGGCGACCACCCGGACCAGCTCCAGCGAGCCGCCGCCCAGATCGCCGACGATCCCGTCCGCCTCGGGTATCCCCGACAGCACGCCATAGCCCGCCGCCAGCGCTTCGGACTCGCCCGACAGCAATTCGACGTCCAGCCCGAGCGCGCGCGCGATCGCGATCAATTGCTCGCCATTCGCCGCCTCGCGCACCGCGGCGGTCGCCACCGTGCGGATCGTGTCGACCTCCATCTCGCGCGCCAGGCTCGCAAAGCGCGCCAGCGCCGTGGTCGCCATCGTCAGCGACGCCTCGTCGATGCTACCGGTCTCGGCCAGCGAGCGGCCCAGTCCCGCCATCACCTTCTCGTTGAACAAGGTCGCCGGCAACCGCGCGGTGCCGTCATAGACGACGAGGCGAATCGAGTTCGACCCGATGTCGATGATCGCCGCGCGGCTTGCCGCAGCCGGCGCCGGCGCGCGCGGCTTGCGGAACAGCAACTGAGTCACGCTCACCCGTTTCGCTCGGCGCGCCAGCGGCGCAGCGACAGCTTGGGCACCGCACGGCTGGTTTCCAGCGCCGCACCGCGGCCCGACAGCGACGGATTGGTCATGAAATAACGGTGCAGGTTGAACGGCTTGGCGCCGGGAATTTCGCGCACATAGCGGCCATCGCTTTCCAGCTCCCAGCTTTGTTCGTCATCGATCAGATTGGCGACCATCACCTGGTCGAGCACCTGATCATGCACCGTATGGTTCAGGATCGGAAGCATGAACTCGACTCGGCGGTCGAAGTTGCGCGGCATCCAGTCCGCCGACGAGATGAACAGCTGCGCCCCGTCATTGGGCAGCGCCTTGCCGTTGCCGAACGCCCAGATGCGGCTGTGCTCCAGAAACCGCCCGACCACCGACTTGACCGAGATATTCTCCGACATGCCCTCGATCCCCGGCCGCAGGCAGCAGATGCCGCGCACGATCAGGTCGATCTCGACCCCGGCATTGCTGGCCTCGTACAACTTCTCGATCATCGCCGGATCGACCAGGCTGTTCATCTTGCCCCAGATCGCCGCCGGCCTGTCCGCCAGCGCATTGGCGATCTCGGCATCGACGAGTTCCATCAGCCGGTCGCGCAAATGCCGCGGTGACACCGTCAGCCGCTCGAGATCCTCCGGCTCGACATAGCCGGTGACGTAATTGAAGATCTTCGCCGCATCGCGTCCCATCGCCGGATCGGCGGTGAAGAAGCTCAAATCGGTATAGATGCGCGCCGTCACCGGGTGATAGTTGCCGGTGCCGAAATGGCAGTAGGTGCGGAACTCGTCGCCCTCGCGCCGCACCACCATCGACACCTTGGCGTGCGTCTTCCAGGTGGTGAAACCATAGATCACCTGCACGCCCGCGCGCTCCAGCGCCGACGCCCACAGCAAATTCTGCTCCTCGTCGAACCGTGCCTTGAGCTCGACCACCGCCGTCACCGACTTGCCCGCCTCGGCCGCCGCGATCAGCGCCTGGATCACCGCCGATTGCTTGCCCGCGCGATACAGCGTCTGCTTGATCGCGATGACGTCGGGATCGGAGGCGGCCTGCTTGAGGAAGGCCAGCACCACGTCGAACGTTTCGTAGGGGTGATGGACGATGATGTCCTTGGCCTTGATCGCCGCGAAACAGTCGCCGCCGAATTCGCGCACGCGCTCGGGAAAGCGTGGCGAATAAGGCGGGAATTTCAGGTCGGGGCGGTCCTCGTCGACGATCAGCGCCAGATCGCCGATGCCGAGGAACCCGCCGGTCTCGGTCAGCAACGCCTCGCTGCCGCCCAACTCTTCCTTCAGCACCGCCTCCAGCTCGGGATCGATGCCGTCTTCCATCTCCAGCCGGATCACGCGCCCCCGGCGGCGGCGCTTGATCGCGCTGCGGAAGTACAGCACCAGATCCTCGGCCTCTTCCTCCAGCTCGATATCGCTGTCGCGCAGCACGCGGAACGTCGCCGCGCCCTTCACCTCGTAACCGGGAAACAGGATCGCCGAGAACCGCTTGAGCAAAGTCTCGACCGTCACGTAACAGGCGTTGTCGCCCGGCATCCGCACGAAGCGCGGGCTTGCCGGCGGCAGCAGCACCAGTTCGCGGATCGGCTCGCCGTCGCTCTTGCGCACGAGGTCGAAGATCACGCTCAGCCCCTTGTTGGGGATGAACGGGAAGGGATGCGCCGGATCGAGCGCCTGCGGCGTCAGGATCGGAAAGATCTGCGTGCGGAAATGCGCCTCGATCCATTCGGCCACCGGCCCGGTGATCTCGTCCGCGTCGAGCACCTCCATGCCCCGCCCGTCGAGTTCAGCGCGAATATCGTTCCACACCGCCTGCTGCGTATCCACCAGCTCGCCGGCCTCGGCGACGATTGCGGCGAGCTGCTGCACGGGCGTCAGCCCGTCGGCGGAATGTGCTTCCACCTCCTGCATCTGCTGGCCCTTGAGGCCCGCGACGCGCACCATGAAGAACTCGTCGAGGTTCGAGCCCGAGATCGACAGGAAGCGCAGCCGTTCGAGCAGCGGATGCGCGGTGTTGCACGCCTCCTCCATCACCCGCCGGTTGAAGGCGAGCCAGGACAATTCCCGGTTGAAATAGCGCGCACCCCGCTCCGCATCGGGTTGGGCGGGGTCGGCCTGTACTTGCGCGCGGCTTGACATGAGTCCTCGGTTCAGCGGTCCGCCCCGGATTCCCTGAGCAGGCCGGACGCGGTCAATGTGGCCCGCGCCGCCGGGATCGACAAGCGCCGGTTGCGGCGGCGGCTGGCATCTTCCTCCAGCGCTTCGCCAGTGCGCAGGATGGAGAGGTAACTCCGCTCGATCCGGCGCATCACCCACGTCACTACATCGGGAGTCACGACAATTTCGTGACGGTCGAGAAACTGCCGCAGAATCTCGGTGGCGAGCGCATCGTCCGGCTCCTCGATCCGCGCCACCGGACTCGCCCCCAGCCGTGAGCGCAGGTCGGGCAGCCTGACCTCCCACAAGGGCGGCGCGTCGTCCGCCACCAGAAACAGCGGACGCCGCTCTGCCTGCGCCTGATTCCACGCGTGGAACAGCATCGTCTCGCTCTGCCGGTCGGCTTCGTCGATCATCGTCCCGCCGCTGCGCGCGACCATGGTGCGCGCCAGCAGGCTACGGCCCGACTTGCGCGGCCCGGTGATGATCGCCGCCATCACCGGCCAGGTCGCCGTATGTTCGAGGATGTGGACGGCGCGCGAATTGCCTTCGCCGATCAGGAACTTGTCCTCACGCGCGCCGGCTGGCCGGTCGAGCGGCAGGGAAAGCTGGCTCATCCGTCGCTGCTGTTCCCGGCTTCGGCAGGCGCCGGTGCGGGCGCGGGCGACCCGCCGCCGCGGCGGATGCGCAGCACGCCCGCGCCCTCCTGCACCTGCCAGCCGCGCGCTTCGAGCGCCGCGCGCAACGCAGCCTGGCTGCCGTCATAGGTCACGCGCATCAGCGAAACGCCGCCCAGCGCGAGACTGGTGGTGGTCGCTGAGCTCACGCCCGGCACTGCGCGCAACGCGCTCTCGCCATTGTTCACGGCGGCGACGCTCGGCGTCTCGAACTGGATCGTGAAGGCCGCACCGGTCGTGACCTGCGGTGTATCCGTCGTGTCCAGCACTTCCTCGGTGCCTTCCTCCTCGACCGGCACTTCCGGCTTGGGCGGCTCGGTCGCGAGCAGGCTGTCGGTCTTGAGGATGCCGGCGCGCAGCGCGTCCTGATACACCTTGTCGATCCGCTGGATCCCCGCGTCGATCAGCGCGCCCAGCGCATTGCCGTCGTTCACGCGCAGCACGAACTGCGCGATCTGGCGATTGTCGGGGCCATGACGCGCGGTGAACACGCCGACGATCGGCCCGCCGGGATAGCTGCGCCGCAGCTCGACGGTGGGCGCCAGCACGTCGGCCGCGCCATATTGATCGATGATCGCGCGCCACCAGCCGCGCCCGGGCCGTGCGATCTGCCCGGCGTTCATCAGCAGCCGGTCAGGCCCGGTACCGGCCGGCCGCACATAGTCGATCGCGCTGTTGCCGGTGCGGAATCGTCCCCAGCCCTCGGCAAAGGCGTTGCTGCCCTCGAACACGCGATGCGCCCCGCCCGACACCTGCACCGGCACCAGCAGCATCGGCGGCGAGCGCATCATCTGCCCGGCCACGCCCAGGATCGAAGCCGCCTTGCCGCGGTCGAACAGCACACCCAGCCGCGCGACATAGCGGTTCGGGCCGATCTGCTCGCGCTCGACGATGATCCCGGTGACCATCGCGTCAAGCGCCGAATCCGACAGCGTCGACGATTCGCCGGTCAGCCGCTGCGCCAGCATCGGCCACGCCTTGCGCTGCGCCAGCCGCCAGCCGCCGAGCCGCGCCGATTCGGCATCCTTGCCGCGCACGTCGACATCGACGCCGCCGACCTCGAAGCTGCCCGAACTGTCGCCCGCCTCGCGCCCCGACTCCGCCTTGGGACCGTTCTTGGGCGCGTCCTTCGCGGCCTGCGCAACCGCGAAACCAGCGGTGGCCAGCAGCGCAACGGCAGCGGTGGCAGTGGACCAAGGGGAGAAGCGCGCGAACATTCGGCGCCCTTTTGGCGAAGCAGGCGTGGAAATCCAAGCGCGATATCGCTAGGCGCGCATCCATGACCGAGCCCACGCCCTACACCTACGCCCAGGCGGGCGTGTCCATCGATGCCGGCAATGCGCTGGTAAAGGCCATCGCCCCCCTCGCCCGCTCGACCCGCCGTCCCGGCGCCGACGCCGACCTGGGCGGCTTTGGCGGGCTGTTCGACCTGAAGGCTGCGGGCTTCGCCGATCCGCTGCTCGTCGCCGCGAATGACGGCGTCGGCACCAAGCTCAAGCTCGCGATCGAGCATGACGCGCATGACGGCGTCGGCGTCGATCTGGTCGCGATGTGCGCCAACGATCTGATCGTGCAGGGTGCCGAGCCGCTGTTCTTCCTCGACTATTACGCCAGCGGCAAGCTCGTCTCCGGCGTCGCCGAGCGCGTGATCGCCTCGATCGCCGACGGCTGCCGCCAGGCCGGCTGCGCGCTGATCGGCGGCGAGACCGCGGAAATGCCCGGCATGTACGCCGATGGCGATTACGACCTCGCCGGCTTCTGCGTCGGCGCGGTCGAGCGCGACCGGCTGCTCGACGGCACCGCGATCAAGCCCGGCGACGTGCTGCTCGGCCTCGGCTCGACCGGTGTGCACAGCAACGGCTTTTCGCTCGTCCGCCGCCTCGCCGCGGACAAGGGCTGGAAGCTCAACCGCCCTGCCGTGTTCGATCAGGAGGTGATCCTGCTCGACGCGCTGATGGCGCCGACCCGCATCTATGTGAAGAGCCTGCTCCCGCTGCTGCGCGACGGCGCGATCAACGGCCTCGCGCACATCACCGGCGGCGGCCTGCTCGAAAACATCCCCCGCGTGCTGCCGGCTGGCTGCCATGCGCAAGTCGACGCCGACGCCTGGCTCCAGCCGCGGCTGATGGCCTTCCTGCAGGCGCAGGGCAATATCGAACCCGAGGAAATGGCCCGCACCTTCAACTGCGGCGTCGGCATGGTCGCGGTGGTCGCCGCCGACAAGGCCGACGCGGTCGCGCAAGCGCTGGAAGCGGCAGGCGAAACCGTCCACCGCATCGGCGCGATCGTCGCGGGCGAGCGCGGCTGCACGGTATCGGGCAGCACCGAGACGTGGAGCGCCCGCGCGGACTGGTCCGCGACGCACCATGGCTAAACGCAAGCTCGGCATCCTGATCTCCGGCCGCGGCTCGAACATGATGGCGCTGGCCGGAGCGGCACGCGCCGACGGCAGCCCCTACGAAGTCGCGCTCGTTGCCAGCGACAAGCCCGACGCGCCCGGCCTCGCCTGGGCACAGGACCAGGGCATTGCCACCTTCGCGCTCTCGCCCAAAGGCATGGCCAAGGCCGATTACGAAGCCCGGATCGACGCAGCATTGCGCGACGCCGGCGTCGAAGCGATCGCGCTCGCGGGCTACATGCGCCTGCTCACCAACGCGTTCGTTGCGCGCTGGCGCAGCCGCATCGTCAACATCCACCCATCGCTGCTGCCCAAATATAAAGGCCTCGACACCCATGCGCGCGCGATCGAGGCGGGCGACACCCACGCCGGCTGCTCGGTCCATGTCGTGACCGAGGAACTCGACGGCGGCGAGGTGCTGGGACAGGCGCAGGTCGCGATCCTGCCCGGCGACACCGCCGACAGCCTTGCCGACCGCGTGCTGACCGAGGAACACAAACTCTATCCCCGCATTGTCGCGGAATGGCTGAGCAAATGACCCCGCAGGCGGCGGACGCGCTGGAAAAGCTCCGCGCGATCGCCCTCGCCTTGCCCGAGGCCGACGAGAAGCTATCGCACGGCACGCCCGCTTTCTTCATCACTAAGGGCAAGATGTTCGCCTATTTCACCCACGACCATCATGGCGACGGGATCACCGCCGCGCTGGTCAAGACGAGCGGGCTGGAAGAACAGGGCATGCTCATCGAAATGGAGCCCGATCTCTATTACCGCCCGCCCTATATCGGCCCGTCCGGCTGGGTCGGCATCCATCTCGATCGCCCCGATACCGACTGGGACCGCGTCGCCGATCGAATCGCGATCAGCTGGGAACTCGTCGCACCGCGCCGCCTGCTCGAAGCGGGCGGGCGCTGATTTCAGCATCACCCGGTAAATCACCACCAACCTTGGATATATTCCCCGCGCGCGACGTTGATGGCTGAGACTTTTCTCAGCAAGCCAGGGAGACGCGTCAATGGACCGTCATGGACGCGAGCCCCACCAGCAAGCGGGCATCGCCAGCGCAGAAGAAGGCACCGTCATGCTCGACGGTCCCGACGGGGTCGCGATCGCCCTCACGCCCGACGCGGCCGAGGCGACCGCGCACAGCCTGATCGCTGCCGCCGATGAGGCGCGCGGCCAGACATCGCAACAAACGCCGCGGATCCCTGCCTGAACGCTTGCTCTTGCCCGTCAGGTCTCACAGATTGGCGCGATGCTGAAGGTCGCCAGCTACAATATGCGCAAGTCGATCGGCACCGACCGGCGGCGGCGGCCCGAGCGCACGCTCGAAGTGTTGCGCGAGATCGATGCCGATGTGATCGCGCTGCAGGAGTGTGACCGCCGCTTCGGACAGCGTCTTGGCGTCATCACCCCCCATCTGCTCGCTGAACATAGCCCGTGGAAGGCCGTGCAATTCGGGGTGCGCACCGGCAGCATGGGCTGGCACGGCAATGCGATCCTGGTGCGAAAGGACGCGCAGGTCCTCGATCAGGAGATCATCCACCTCCCCGCGCTCGAGCCGCGCGGTGCGGTGATGGCCGACCTGCGCGTCAACGGCCATGCCGTGCGCGTCGTCGGCATGCATCTAGACCTTTCCGGCCTGTGGCGGCGGCGTCAGGCGCATGCGATCCTCGCTCATCTCGCCTCCAGCTCGAAACAGCTGCCGACGGTGATGATGGGCGACCTCAACGACTGGAGCGCGCAATCGGGATGCCTGCGCGATTTCGGCCGCGACTTCACCTTCGCCGCCACTGGCCGCTCCTTTCACGCGCGCCGCCCGGTCGCGCGGCTCGACCGGATCATGGTGTCGCCGGGACTCGCTGTCGCCGAATGCGGCGTGCACGACAGCGCCGCATCGCGCACCGCGTCGGACCACCTTCCGATCTGGGCGCGGGTCGGAAAGGGCTGATGAATCACTGATGGCCGACAAGGAACTCCGCCTCGCTCTGGTCTGCTATGGCGGCATCAGCCTGGCCGTCTACATGCACGGCATCACGAAGGAGATCTGGCACCTCGCCCGCGCCAGCCGCGCACATCGCGACGGCGCCGAATCCCCCGACGGCAGCGAAGCGGTCTATCACGCACTGCTCGACGAGATCGGCGAGGCGACCGGCATCCGCCTGCGCACGCTGGTCGATATCGTCGCCGGCGCGAGTGCTGGCGGGATCAACGGCGTGTTCCTGGCGCAGGCCATCTCGACCGGCCAGTCGCTCGACCCGCTGACCGATCTGTGGCTCGAAACCGCTGACGTGGAGGCGCTGCTCAACCCGGCGCAGGGGCCGTCGCACAAGCTGGCCAAGATCTGGGCGGTACCGCTCGCCTGGATGTTCGCGCGCGAAGGCGGCGCGATCGATGCGACGGTCGAACCCGGCACCCGCGCCGAAGTGCGCGCCAAGCTCGAGAAATTCGTCCGCTCACGCTGGTTCGAACCGCCCTTTGGCGGCAAGGAACTGCTCAACATGATGCTAGACGCGTTCGACGCGATGGCCGCCGCGCCGTGTGGCCCGCGTCTGCTGCCCGACGGCCAGCCGCTCGACCTGTTCGTCACCGTTACCGACTTTCGCGGCCATCCCGAGCGGCTCAAGCTCAACTCGCCGCCCGAAGTGGTCGAGACCGAGCATCGCCTGGTCTTCTCGTTCAGCGATCATGGCGACGCCGAGGCGGAATTCGCCGCGCCGGCCGAACTCGCCTTCGCTGCGCGCGCCACCTCCAGCTTTCCCGGCGCCTTTCCGCCCGCGACCGTCGCCGAACTCGACGCCGTGCTGGCCGATCGCCGGGTGAGCTGGCCGGGTCGCGAGGCGTTCCTCCGGCATGCCCTACCGCGCCAGCACGCCGCCAATGTCGCCGACAAGGCTGCATTGATCGACGGCTCGGTGCTCGCCAACGCGCCGTTCCGCCCGGCGATCGACGCGCTCAAGGAACGCCCCGCGCGCCGCCAGATCGACCGCCGTTTCGTGTTCATCGACCCGACCCCCGGCCAGCGCATCGGCTTCTACGGGGAGGCGCCGGACAATCCCGGCTTTTTCCAGACGATCATCGGCGCGCTGTCCGAACTCCCTCGCCAGCAGCCGATCCGCGACAATCTCGAGGCGATCGGCGGCCGCTCACGCCGCATCGAGCGCATGCTCGCGATCGTCGAACGCATCCGAGCCGAGGTCGAGGGCCAGGTCGAATCGCTGTTCGGCTACACGCTCTTCCTCGATTACCCGACGCCCAAGCGCCTCCACGCCTGGCGCAGCCGCGCTCAGGTCGCCGCCGCGGCCAAGGCCGGCTATGGCCACGCGGCCTATGGCATGCTCAAGGTCGAGGGCGTCGCCGATCGAATCGCCACGCATCTCCACCAGATCGGCGACCTGCCCGGCCCGGAACGCTGGCGGCGGCTGCGCGGCGCGGTATGGGCGGAAATCCAGCGCCGCCACGCCGACGATTTTGCGACCAGCCACGCCGCCTCGGCCAGCCCCGCGACGCTCGACCTGCTGCGCGCGCACGATCTCGGCTTCCGTATTCGCCGCTTGCGCCTGCTCGCGCGCCGCCTGACCGAACTCGACCAGGCGAACAAGAATGCCGAACTCGCTCCGATGCGCGACGCCATCTACGAATCGCTCGCCGGCTATCTCGAATGCCAGCGCACCGACCCGTTCATGGGCCTGCGCGAAGCGGCCCGCGCCGCCGACCTGAATGTGGGTGCATTGCTCGACAGCCTCGCGGCACGGATGGACCTGCGCACGCTCGACCGCGAGACCGACGAGCGGCTCTCGATCGGACTCAGCCAGTTGTCGAAGGAGATGCGCCGGCCGATGCTGCTCGCCTATCTCGGCTTCCCCTTCTTCGACATTGCGACGCTGCCGCTGCTGCAGGGCGAAGGGCTCAACGAGTTCGACCCGATCCGCGTCGACCGCATCTCGCCGGACGACGCGACCTCGATTCGTGCGGGCGGCGCACAGGCGACGCTCAAGGGTATCCAGTTCAACAATTTCGGCGCCTTCTTCAGCCGCGCCTATCGCGAGAACGACTATCTGTGGGGCCGCCTGCACGGCGCCGAGCGGCTCATTGACATCATCCTCTCGACCTTGCCCACGGGCGCCAGCCTCGGCCCGGGCCGGGTCGCCACGATCAAGCGCGCCATCTTCCTCGCCATTCTCGACCAGGAACAGCCGCGTCTCGCCGCGATTCCCAACCTGTTCGACCAGCTCCGTGCGGAGATCGGCTGAGGCTGGCATCTGGCGGCGACCCGGCCTAAGCTGCCGGTGAACGGTTGGAACAGGTGTCAGCGGCGGATGCAATTTCTCAAGGCATTATTCTGGTTTTTGATCCTTGGCGTGATCGCGGCGTTTGCGGTCACCAACTGGCATCCGGTCGAGATTCAACTGTGGAGCGGGCTGGTCGCTGACGTGAACCTGCCCTTCCTGATCCTCGTCGCCTTCCTGTTCGGCCTGATCCCGATGCTGCTGCTCTATCACACGGTCCGCTGGCGCTATCGGCAGCGCATCACCATGCTCGAACGCACGCTCGAGGACATGCGCGCCGTCCACGCCACGCCGCCACCGGCTCAGCCAGCCGACGCCCCCGCTGCGCCGCCGCTGGTGCTGTCATGAGCCCGATCTACGTCGCGCTCGACACGCCCGATCTCGAACGCGCCAAGGCCATCGCCAAGCGCGTCCGCCATCATGTCGGCGGGATCAAGCTCGGCCTCGAATTCTTCATGGCCAATGGCCGCGCCGGCGTGCACGAGATGGCCGATATCGGCCTGCCGATCTTCCTCGACCTCAAATTCCACGACATTCCCAACACCGTCGGCAAGGCGATCCAGGCGCTGCGCCCGCTCAACCCGGCGGTCCTCACCGTCCACGCCGCGGGCGGCCGCGCGATGCTGGAGGACGCCAAAGCCGCCGCGCCGACTGGCACCAAGGTCGTCGCCGTCACCATGCTCACCAGCCTCGACGCAAGCGATCTGCGCTCGATCGGCCTCTCGCCCGACCCGCACGAGCAGGTCGTTCGACTCGCCGAACTCGCCCGCTCGGCCGGCGTCGACGGCATCGTCTGTTCGGGCGAAGAAGTGAAGGCCGCGCACAATGCGTGGAAGGACGGCTTCTTCGTCGTCCCCGGCGTGCGCCCGGCCAATGGTCATGCCGGCGACCAGAAGCGCGTGGTGACCCCGCGCGCCGCGCTCGACGCCGGCGCCTCGATCCTCGTCGTGGGGCGTCCGATCACGCAGGCGACCGACCCGGACATGGCCGCGCGCGAGATCGAAGCGACGCTGTAACCGCATGACCGCGATTCGGCCGGCCACGCTGGAAGATCTCCCTCGTCTGCACCCCGTCGTCGAACGCGCCTATCGCGGCGACTCGGCGCGCCAGGGCTGGACGCACGAGGCGGATCTCGTCTCCGGCGACCGCACCGATATCGAAACGCTCACCGGCCTACTCGACGGCCACAGCCGCCTGCTCATCGCACTCGATGGCGACAAGGTACTCGGCTGCGTCAACATCGCTTATCGCGGCGACCGCCTCGCCTATCTCGGCCTGCTCTGCGTCGATCCCCGGCTGCAGACAGCCGGAATTGGCAAGCAACTGCTGCAAGCCGCTGAAATCGCGGCGCGCGATGCCTTTGGCGCCGACCGCATCGAGATGACCGTGATCGACCGCCGCGTTGAACTCATCGCCTGGTATCAGCGGCACGGCTATGCGCCATCGGGCGAGACGCGCGCCTTCCCCGTGCCGCTCGATCCGCCGCTGTCGATGACCGTGCTCGTCAAACATCTGCCCATTTGACCGGCTTGCCCTGCGGGGGCCGGACGGCTAGCGCTGCGGACCGGTGACCGCCCGCCCCGCGCGCTGGTCCGCAGGAGAGCAACGCGTGACCGTCACCGCCAAGATCTGCGGCCTTTCGACCGCCGAAACGCTCGACGCGGCGATCGCTGGCGGCGCCAGCCATGTCGGCTTCGTCTTCTTCCCGCCCTCTCCGCGCCATGTGACGTTCGAACAGGCCGGCGCGCTCGCCGGACGCGTCCCGCGCCAAGTCGGTAAAGTCGGCGTGTTCGTCGATCCCGCCGACTCGCTGCTCGATCAGGCGATCCGCGCCACCCGGCTCGACGCGATCCAGCTCCACCGCGTCACGCCCGAGCGCGCGGCGGAAATCGGCCGGCAGACGCGGTTGCCGGTATGGGGCGCGGTCGCGGTCAAGACCCGCGCCGACCTCGACGGCGTCAACGCCCTGCGCGGCGCGGTGCAGCGCGTGCTCTACGACGCCAAGGTGCCCGAGGACGCCAAGCTCCCCGGCGGCATGGGGCTCCGCTTCGACTGGACGCTGCTCCAGGGCTTCGCACATCCGTTGCCGTGGGCGCTGTCGGGCGGGCTCGACGCGGAGAATGTCGCCGAGGCGGTGCAGGTTTCCGGCGCAAAACTGGTCGATGTCTCGTCCGGCATCGAATCCGCGCCCGGCATCAAGGATACGGTGAAGATCGCCGCGTTCCTCAAGACGGTCGCCGCGCTGTAACGAAGGCTTGGCCTGCGCCGCCGACACGCCTAAACGCGCCTCACGATGAACGCACCCAACTCCTTGCGTAACCTGCCCGACGAACACGGGCATTTCGGACAGTTCGGCGGCCGCTACGTCGCCGAGACGCTGATGCCGCTGATCCTCGACCTCGAGCGCGAGTATCGCGCCGCCAAGGTCGATCCGGCGTTCAAGACGCAGTTCGACGGGCTGATGAAGCATTATGTCGGCCGCCCGAGCCCACTCTACTTCGCCGAGCGCCTGACGCAGCATTATCGTGAAGGCGCTGCCGCGGGCAGGGGCGCGAAGATCTATTTCAAGCGCGAGGAACTCAACCACACCGGCGCGCACAAGATCAACAACTGCATCGGCCAGATCCTGCTCGCGATCCGCATGGGCAAGACTCGGATCATCGCCGAGACCGGCGCCGGCCAGCACGGCGTGGCCACCGCCACCGTCGCCGCGCGCTTCGGCCTGCCTTGCACGATCTTCATGGGCGCCAAGGATATCGAACGGCAGCAGCCCAACGTCTTCCGCATGAAGCTGCTCGGCGCCGAGGTCCGCCCGGTCACCAGCGGGTCGCAAAGCCTCAAGGACGCGATGAACGAGGCGCTGCGTGACTGGGTCGCGACCGTCCACGACACCTTCTACATCATCGGCACCGCCGCCGGCCCGCACCCCTATCCCGAGCTGGTGCGCGACTTCCAGTCGGTGATCGGCACCGAAAGCCGCGCGCAGATGCTCGAGGCCGAAGGCCGCCTGCCCGACCTGCTGCTCGCCGCGGTCGGCGGCGGCAGCAACGCGATCGGCCTGTTCCACCCCTTTCTCGACGATCCCGACGTCGCGATGATCGGCGTCGAGGCGGCTGGCCGCGGCATCGACAGCGGCGAGCATGCCGCCAGCCTCACCGGCGGCGCGCCGGGAATCCTGCACGGCAACAAGACCTATCTGCTGCAGGACGAGGACGGCCAGATCACCGAGGCACACTCGATTTCCGCTGGCCTCGACTATCCCGGCATCGGCCCCGAACATAGCTGGCTGCACGAAAGCGGCCGCGTCGAATATGTGCCGATCACCGACCAGCAAGCGCTCGACGCCTTCCAGCTCTGCTGCAAGCTCGAAGGCATCATCCCCGCGCTCGAAAGCTCACATGCGCTGGCAGCGTTGGAGACCAAGGCACGGGAAATGAACGCGGATCAGATCATCCTCGTCAACGTCTCGGGCCGTGGCGACAAGGATATCTACACCGTCGCACAGGCGATGGGGGCGGAGATATGACCCGCCTCGCCACCGCCTTCACCAATGCCCGTGCGCAATCCCGCGCGGCGCTCGTGACCTTCGTCACGGCCGGTGACGGCGACACCGCCGCGATCCTCGACGCGCTGGTCGAGGGTGGCGCCGACGTGATCGAGCTCGGCATGCCGTTCACCGATCCGATGGCCGACGGCCCGGCGATTCAGGCGGCCAACCTGCGCAGCCTCGCCAGCGGCACGCGCACGAGCGACGTCCTCGCCATCGCCGCCGCCTTCCGCCACCGCCACCCGGAAACCCCGCTGGTGCTGATGGGTTACGCCAACACCATGACCCGCCCCACCCCCGCCGCCTTCGCGAAAAGCGCAGCGGACGCCGGTGTCGACGGCGCGATCATTGTCGACATACCGCCCGAGGAAGCACAGGAACTCGTTCCCTTCGGCGAGCACGGCATCGCCGTCATCCGCCTCGCCACCCCCACCACCGACGCCGCGCGGTTGCCCGCCGTGCTCGAAGGCGCCAGCGGCTTCCTCTATTATGTCTCGGTCGCCGGCATCACCGGCCTCCAGCAAGCCGCGCAGGACAGCATCGAATCCGCCGTGGCCCGGCTCAAGGCCGCGACCGACCTGCCTGTCGCGGTCGGCTTCGGCGTCCGCACGCCCGAACAAGCCGCCGCGATCGGCCGCGTCGCCGATGGCGTGGTCGTCGGCTCGGCGATCATCGACCAGATCGCGCAGCACGGCGAAGATGCGCCCGCCGCCGTCCGCGCCTATATCGAATCCCTCTCCGCGGCCCTCGCCGCGCCAAAGGAACACGCCGCATGAGCTGGCTCACCCGCGTCCGCAACGTCCTCTCACGCGTCGTCCCGAACAAAGCGGAGACGCCCGACAACCTCTGGCACAAGTGCAAGGGTTGCGGGCAGATGGTCTTCAGCAAGGAGCTGGAGGAAAACCAGTCCGTCTGCCCGATCTGCGACCATCACGAGCGCATCGGCGGCCGCGCGCGGTTCGAGCAGCTGTTCGATCCCGGCAGCTACACCGTCCTCGCCAATCCGCGCGTGGCGGAAGATCCGCTCAAATTCCGAGACTCCAAGAAATATACCGATCGCGTCAAGGCCGCACGCAGCCAGACCGGCGAGCAGGACGCCTTCCTCAACGCCAGCGGCCGCATCTTCGGCCACAAGGCGGTGATCGGCGTGCAGGACTTCGCCTTCATGGGCGGATCGATGGGCCAGGCGGTCGGCGAAGCGTTCATCGCCGGGGTCGAGGCCGCGATCGGCGCCCGCGCCCCCTATATCGTCTTTACCGCCTCGGGCGGCGCGCGCATGCAGGAGGGCATTCTCAGCCTGATGCAGATGCCGCGCAGCACCGTCGCGATCTCGATGCTGCACGATGCCGGCCTGCCCTATATCGTCGTGCTGACCGACCCGACCTCGGGTGGCGTCATGGCCGCCTATGCCATGCTCGGCGACGTCCAGATCGCGGAGCCCAAGGCCACGCTCGCCTTCACCGGCCGCCGCGTGATCGAGAGCACGATCCGCGAAAAGCTGCCCGACGATTTCCAGACCAGCGAATATTATCTCGAACACGGCCTGATCGACATGGTCGTCCACCGCAAGGCGCTGCGCGAAAAGCTCGGCCAGCTGATCGGCCTGCTCGTGGGCGAGAAGGAAGCGGCCTGATTCTGTTAAAAGCCCCTCCCCTTCAGGGGAGGGGTTGGGGTGGGGCAGTCATGGCAAGGTCCGAACGCGAGCTATCCGAATTCGCAGGCAAGCTCCACCGCGGCTTCTCGCCCGGTCAAGTTGCGCCGCGACCTGCCACCCTATCCCACTTCTCTCAATGGTCATCCCGGCCTTGTGCCGGGATCCACCGCGCCACGAATGCTTCGCTATCAACTCGACCGCATCACTCGAAGCACCGTGGATCCCGGCACAAGGCCGGGATGACGATCAAGGCGGCAAGGCGCCTTAACCCCATCGACGCACCAGCCGCTGTCTGACCATGCCCGATCACGCCACCTCCACCGATCCCAACGTCCAGCGCCAGCTCGACCGCCTCTGGGCGCTCGGCCCCGGCGCAGACGTGCTGGGCCTCGACCGCATCACCCGCCTGCTCGCGCGCATCGGCGACCCGCATCTCGCCCTGCCCCCCGTGCTCCACGTCGCCGGCACCAACGGCAAGGGCTCGACTTGCGCCTTCCTGCGCGCCGCGATCGAGGCATCGGGACTGACCGCGCACGTCTATTCCAGCCCCCACCTCGTTCGCTTCAACGAGCGCATCCGCCTCGCGGGCGACCTGATCGGCGACACGGCGCTGGCCGAGTTGCTCGAGGAAGTGCTCGACGCCGGCGGCGATATCGGGGCCAGCTTCTTCGAGGTCACCACCGCCGCCGCCTTCCTCGCCTTTCACCGCACGCCCGCCGATGCCTGCGTCATCGAAGTCGGACTCGGCGGCCGGCTCGACGCGACCAACGTCGTTCCCGCCCCTGCCGTCTGCGCCATCGCCCAGCTCGGCATCGATCATCAGTCGTTCCTCGGCGACACCGCCGAAGCCATCGCTGCGGAGAAAGCCGGGATCGCCAAGCCCGGCGTGCCGCTCGTCACGATGGCCTATGACGCACCGGTAGCGGCACGGATCGCCGAAGTCGCCGCTGCGGCCGGCGCGCCCGTCCACGCCCGCGGAACCGCATGGGACTTCGCGGTCGCCGACGACCGGCTGCGTTACCGCGATGCCGATGGCGAGCTGGAAACGCCGCTGCCGAAACTGGCCGGACCGCACCAGCCCGCCAATCTGGCGCTCGCCATCGCCGCACTGCGTCATCAGCGCCGCCTCGATATTCCGTCGAGCGCTTTGAACAACGCGGCGACCACCGCACGCTGGCCCGCGCGCATGCAGCGGCTCTCGCCGGGACCGCTGATGGCATTGCTGCCCGCTGGCTGCGAATTGTGGCTCGACGGCGGGCATAACGAAGCCGCCGCGCGATCGGTCAGCGCGGCACTGGCCGAAGCGGCGCATGGGCGGCCGGTGCATCTGATTCTGGGCATGTTGTCGAACAAGGACGCCCACGGCCTGCTGGCGCCCTTTGCGCCCCTCGCCGCTTCGCTCACCGCCGTTCCAGTACCGGGCCACGCGCACCACGATCCGGCGGACTTGGCGGTTACAGCTCAGTCATCGGGGATCGCGCGAACGGCAACAGCCAGCCATATCGAAGACGCGCTCCGTCAAGTCGACGCGCATCCGAATAGGACCGCCCCAGTCGTTCTGATCCTCGGCTCGCTCTATCTCGCCGGCGAAGTGCTGGCGGCGAACGGCGAACTGCCGGATTGACCCTTATTGCGATTGACTATCAATAACAGAATGTCAGGATAGCAGGACGAATCGAATCCGGAGTCCGCCGCATGACCGCCATCGCCACGCTCGGCCAAGCCCTGCCCCGCTTTCAACCCGAAGCGCCCGGGGCAAGACTGCTGCTGTTCGGCATCCGCCAGATCGGCGCCGGCGGGCTGAGCGATGCGGCGACCGCCCACGCCTTCGTCACTGCCTTCGGCAAGGGCTTCCGCCGCCCGCTGCTGTTGCTGCGCACGCTGATGGCCGAGATGTCGGTCGCGGCCTCCGGCCCGATCCAGATCGCACCCTGGTGTTGCCCCAGGATGACGCCCAATGAAAGCGCGCTGCTCGACCTGCTCGCCGCCAGCATGTCGGACCCCGGCCGCGCCCGCGTCCTGCTCGCCGACCTGCTCGGCGCGCGTCAGGTGGACGGCATTCTCGCCACCGCCGCGGCGCTGGCGGGCAGCTTCGCCGATCTGGGCCTGCCGCTCGACACCTGACCGTCGATTGCAATGTAGGATTTGATCTGCTCCTGTCGCCCCTGCCCGCTCTTTGACAGTGTCAACCGCCCGATCAGCGATCCCGTGAGGAAATCGCCTGTAACACCTTGTGATCACGCAAAAATTCAGACGAGACGGGATTTACCGACAACCGCTGACACCCCTGTGGAACTGTCAACTTTGTCAACCTGCGTGTCAGACGGCGCCTGATCGCGCCTTGCGAACGCTCTCCACCACGAACCCCTTGCGCCACAAAATCCACAGCAGGATCATCCCCGGCAATGCGACCAGTGTGGTCAGCAGCCAGAAGCCGGTCCAGCCCAGCGCCTCGGCCGCGATCCCCGCCGGGCTCGACAGCCAGGTCCGCCCCACCGCCGCCAGCGACGAAAGCAATGCGAACTGAGTCGCCGTATAGGCCAGATTGGACAGGCCCGAGAGGTAGGTCACGAACACCGTCAGCCCCATGCCGCTGGTCACCTGCTCGGTCGTCACCGCGATCGTCAGCCAGGTCACGTCATGGCCGCGGCTCGCCAGCATCGCGAAGGTCAGGTTGCTGACCATCATCAGCACGCCCGACACGAACAGCGACCGCCCCAGACCCAGCCACGCCATCAGCGGCGCGGCCAGCGCGGTGCCGACGATCAGGCCCCAGAAACCGACCAGCTTGTTGATCGCCACGAACTCGGTGTCGGAAAAGCCGAGCTCGACGATCATCGGATTGAGCATCACCTGCCCCATCGCGTCGCCAAGCTTGTAGATCAGCACGAACAGCAGAATCAGCACCGCGCCCTTGCGGCTGAAAAATTCGCTGAACGGACCGACCAGCGTCTCCTGCAGCCACCCGCCAAAGCTCTGCGCGGACTTGTCCCGAACGACCGCCTCATGCAGCCCGGGGCCGGCCCAGAAGGCCGCGATGATCCCGGGAATGATGCAGAAGCCAGTCAGCCCATAAGCGGCCGCCCAGCCCAGATTGAAGCCTTCGGACGACGCCAGCGCAATGGTGCCCACGCCCGCCGCGAATGCACCGAGCCGGTAGCCGAACTGATTGTTGGCGGTGCCGTGCGACAGTTCCTCCTCCGGCAGGATCTCGATGCGATACGCGTCGATGACAATGTCCTGCGTCGCGCCGAGGAAGGCCACCACGATCGCCCAGACGGCGAACGGCCCCATATGCCCGTCGCGCGGATCGCTCGCACCCAGCATCCACACCGCGCCGAACAGCAAAGCCATGATCAGGAACAGCCACGCCCGGCGCTGTCCGAACAGCGCCGCGAGGACCGGCAGGCGAATGCGGTCGATCAGCGGCGCCCACAGGAATTTGAGCGTGTACGGCGTCGTCAGGCCGACCGCGAAGCCAATCGTCTTCTTGTCGATGCCGACCTTGGCCAGCCAGAAGGTCATCGTCCCGAGCAGCAGCGCGAGCGGAAAGCCGCTCGAAATGCCGAGCAGCAGCGCAGCGAGCGGGCGCGGCCGGACATAAGGCAGCATGACCTCGCCGAAGCTGCGCTTGCGCGCTTCCACGCCGCCTTCCGTTACCGCCGCGTCGCTCATCCAGCCCTCCCTCGAAGGGGCCGACCCTAGCGGCAAAAACGCCGATGCAAAGCCCTCAGGCGGCGGACTGGAACAGCTTGAGGCTCGGCGGAAGCCGGCGCGGCGTTTTTCCGTCGAGCAGCGCCTCGACCGCGGCAATCGCCGCGAGCAGGTCGCGCTGCGGATAGGGTTTGGACAGGCAACCGAGCGCGATCGCCTCGATCTCGTGCGGCGGCTTGCCGGTGACCAGCAGCGCGGGGATACCCTCGGCCCGTGCGGCATGCGCGACATCGGCGCCGTTGCCGTCGGCGAGGCCCAGATCGACGAGTACCAGATCGACCTTGTCCGGCGCGATGATATGACCGATCGCCTCGCCCACCGAATCCGTGGTGGCGACCACGACGAAACCTTCTTCGGTCAGGAAATGCTCGGCGTCGAACGCGACCAAGGGCTCGTCCTCGACAATGAGGAGCCGCGTGATCCGCCTTTTTTTCCTCCCGAACACCATTCGCACCCGCCATGTTACGCTTCGACAACGCAATGGAACGGCTTGCGGCTCCCGTCGCGCAAGATTTTTTGCGTCATGCCGTCTGCCCCTGTATCGCGCCGCAAATGTCCGCGTCATCACCCAACGAACCGTCCAGGCAACAACACCGCATCGCGAAGCTGCTCGCGCGCGCCGGAATCGCGTCGCGCCGCGAAGTCGAACGGATGATCGCTGAGGGCCGCGTGGCGCTCGACGGTCAGGTCCTGACGACCCCCGCGATCACGCTGACTTCGCTCAACGGCGTGACGGTCGATGGCGAAGCGGTCGCCGCGGCCGCCCCCGCACGGCTGTTCCGCTTCCACAAGCCGACCGGCGTGCTGACCACCGAACGCGACCCGCGCGGACGGCCGACCATCTATTCGCGACTGCCGCCCGGCTTGCCCCGGCTGGTGCCGGTCGGACGGCTCGATCTGAATACCGAGGGCCTGTTGTTGATGACTACCGACGGCGAGCTCAAGCGCCAGCTCGAGCTGCCCGCCACCGGGGTCGAGCGCAGCTACCGCGCCCGTGCCTATGGCCAGGTCAGCCAGGAACAGCTTGAGGACCTCATGCTCGGCACCGAGATCGACGGCGTTCGATACGGCCCGATCGACGCCAATCTCGAGCGGCGGACCGGCGCCAATGTATGGATCGAGCTGACGCTGACCGAGGGCAAGAACCGCGAGGTGCGGCGCGTGCTGGAGCATCTGGGGCTGAAGGTCAGCCGGCTGATCCGCACGCGCTACGGCCCGTTCCGGCTCGACGACATGCCGGTCGCGGCGGCGGACGAGGTGCGGCAGCACGACCTGATCCTGTTCCGCAAGGCGCTGGCCGGGCCGGGCGGCGGCAAGGCGGCGTCGAACCTGCAGTTGTCGGGCAAACCGAAGGCGGAGCGGGTTGCGGTGACCGAGGCGGCGCCCGTCGAAGAAACTACCCCGTCCAATCGGGCCGATCGGCGCAAGGTTGCGGCCAAGACGACCGGCACCGCCCGCCCGGCGCGGCCCGAACGCACATCAGGCAGGCCACCAGCGAAGGCCGTTGCAGCGAAGCCGGAAGCCAAGCCGCACCGGCCCGAGGCGAAACCGAAGGCGGGGCCGAAGGGCTGGGGCGCGAACCGCAAGCCCCGACCAGCCCCGGCCAGGGACGACGATGCCGGCGAACTGATCGACCGGCCCAAGCGGCGTTACCGTTCCGGCGACCGGCGGCCGCTCGCCAAAGGACCACCCAAAGGCCCACGGAGTCCGCGTAAATGAGGATCATCGCCGGGCAGTGGCGCGGTCGCGTGCTCGTGGCGCCGAAGGGCGACGCCACCCGCCCTACCGCCGACCGCACCAGAGAGGCGCTGTTCTCGATGCTGACCAGCCGGGTGGGCAGCTTCGAGGGGCTTGCCGTTGCCGACCTGTTCGCCGGGTCCGGCGCGCTCGGCTTCGAGGCGCTCAGCCGGGGGGCGGCGTCGTGCCTGTTCGTCGAGCAGGACCGGGCGGCGCTCGATGCGCTGCGGGCCAATGCCGAGAAACTGGGCGTTCGGGCCGATATCCGTGCTTCCTCCGTCCTTGCCTTGGGGCCAGCGGCGAAACCGCTCGACCTCATCCTCATGGACCCGCCCTATGGCACCGGGGCGGGCAGCGTGGCGCTCGACAAGCTCGCCCGGCTCGGCTGGACTTCGCCGGCAACCTGGGTCAGCATCGAGACCGGCAAGGCGGAAGCCGTTGAAGTCGCGGGCTTTACCGTCGATGCGGAGCGAGTCCACGGCAAGGCCAAGCTGACGCTGCTGCGGGCCGCCTGAGGCCCCAAAGGGGGGCCAATGTCGTCGTTCGAACTCGTCTTCGCGGTCTATGGCCTGCTGCTCGGGCTCGCCATTGCCGAGGTGCTGGGCGGGTTCGCCCGGGCACTCAAGCTCAAGCGCAACGCCAAGCCGGTCAAAATCGGCTGGCTGACCCCGCTGCTCGGCATCCTGGTCATCCTCGACCTCACCAGCTTCTGGGTGCTGGCATGGGATGCGCAGGCGCAGATCGGGGCCAATTATCCGACCCTCCTCGGCGTGCTGGCGATGGTCGGCATCTATTATCTCGCCGCCTCGCTGATCTTTCCCGACCAGCCCGAGGAATGGCCCGACTTCAACGACTGGTACGACAAGCAGAACCGCATGGTCATCGGCGGGCTGCTGACGGCCAACGTGATGAGCTGGATCGGCATCGCCGTGCTCGACACGGTCAGCCCGCCCTCCGCCGCCAAGGCCGCGGCGGCGGAAGCGTTCAACGGGGCGTGGACGGTGATCTATATGGTCAGCGGGATCGCGATCCTCGTGCTGTTGATGGCATTGCTGAAGGTCAAGTCGCGGGCGTGGAACATCGCGATGCTCGCCACGCTGATCGCGCTGTTCTTCATCAGCGGCATCGTCGAACCCTATGCCTGATCCAGTCCGCCAAAAGGCTAGGCTGGATCGGGGGCTGTAGGAAAGCGGTTTGTGCTGGCCGGGTGCGGCGTGGCATGATGCCGCGGCCAGACAGGGAGAGATGCGATGACCGCGTTCAATGCCGTGCGGTTCCGGGTGAAGCCGGGGCGGGAGCAGGAATTTCTGGATGCCCACCGGCCGGTCGACTGGCCCGGCCTGCGCAGCGCCAACATCATCGAGACGGGCGATGGCGGCTATTGCATCATCGCCGAGTGGGAGGATGCGCAGGCGCTGGCCGATGCCCGGCCCGACATGATCGCGACGCTGGACCGCTTTCGCGACACGCTGGAGGATCTGGGTGACGGGCGCGGGGTGACCGACGCGGTGTCGGGGCCGGTCGTGCTGGCGGTGAAGTCGCGGCCCTAGCCGAGGACTTCGAGCACCGCGGCGCGGGCGATGCGGGCGGCGTTGCCGTCGCGAGCCGGCACGCGGCTGAAGAGGGAGAGCGGCGCGCGAGCAACGCGCTGGGCCGCGGTAACGGGTCGGATGATCTTGTTAATCGTCGAGTTCACGTAGTTTCCTGTTGCAGTTTGACGCCCGCCTCGCGGACGGCGCGGGCGCTGTCGACGCGCTCCTGGCGCTCGGCCATGGCAAGCCATGCGGCCTCGGCGCGCAAATTGCGGTCGCGGACATTGTCGAGCGTCGCCGAATCCGCATCTTCGCGGCATTTGGCGGCATTGGCACGATAGCTGAGTGGCTGGGCCATCGAGGCTCCCCTTGGTCGATAATACGGGGTCAGTAAGCGGGCGGCGCACCGCAGCGCGCCGCCCGAAGTCCGCTGATCAGTCAGCAGCCTGGAGGTTCACCGCGGCCATCTTGCCGCGCTTGTCCTGCTCCAGCTCATAGCTGACGCGCTGATCCTGGTTCAGCGTGATCATGCCCGCACGCTCGACCGCCGAGATGTGGACGAAGGCGTCGCCGCCGCCATTGTCAGGCGCGATGAAGCCATAGCCCTTGTCGGCATTGAAGAATTTGACGGTGCCGGTGATGCTCATAATTTTTTCCTTCATGTCAAAGGCGAGTCCAGCGTGGACGCACCTGTGCCGCGGAAGCAGATGAAGGAAGAAGGGGCCGCAAAGCTCCGTAGACCGACGATTTGCGACTGTAGCGCAACGAATATGGACCTGTGGGGCGAAATTACAAGGGGCAGCCGTCGGGGCGTTGCTTTGCCGGGGTCAATGCGTGGTCCGCCGGCGCGTGCTGGCGCGCGCACCCGCCCCCTGCCCCTCGCTCGCAGGAAGCGAAGTCTGAAGGGCTGACGGAGCGGCGGCGCGCAGCGCTTCGGCTTCGGCGAGGCGGGCGGCGAACCAGGCTTCGCGCGCGGCGTTGACGGCGGGGAGGCTCGCTTCCGTCTGGGCGCGGCCGGGCGCTTCGACCGCGACGACCTCGTCCGCGTCGAGCGTGCGCCAATAGCCTGCGTCGCCATATTCGCCCTCCTCATGGCCGAAATAATGGTCGGGCGGCGGGAAGCGGGTGAGCCAGCGTTCCTCGCCACTGTCCCACCACACCGGCTCGTCGTCGGGATTGTCGGGATCGGGCATGGCATCCGCCCCCTGCCCCGGTTGACGAAGTTGACAGTCCGGCGGGGTGTCAGGCGCGGCGGGCTCGGGCGGGGCGAGCTGGACCAGCCCGGCGGCCTCGGCGCGCGCCCATTGCTCGCCGGTCCAGCGCGCGCGATCGGCGGGGTCGAGGTCGGCGGTGTCGAGCGGCTGCGCCTCGTCGACCCGCGTGCGCAGCCAGCGGTCGGCGCGGGCGAGCGCGCGGATCGGGGCGAGATCGTCCGGCGTGGCCTCCATCCCGGCGCGGTCGATGCGCGCGGCGAGGAACAGCCCGGCGCGGGCCGGCGCGGCGTCGCGGCCGATCAGGTCGAGCAACTGTTCGAAATCGGCGGCGGCGAGGCGCGCGGCGGCGGCGCCGGTTTCGGTGCAGGCGGCGTCGGCGCGGCGGTCGAGCCGGGAGAGCATGCGCCAGGCGAGATTGTTGTCCTGACGGTGGCGGGTGGTGACGCGGCCGTCATCGTCGGTGACGGTTTCGCGCACGCCGTTGAGCGCGCGGTCCATCAGCTCGTCGGCGAGCACGTCGCGGGCGCGAAGCTGGGCGGCGTTCCAGCCGAGCGCGAAGGCGGCGCCGCGCGCGGAATCACGCAGCGCATAAGCGGACTGGCGGCTGAGGCGGACGATGGCGCACGCCTTGGTGACGCTGAGCCCGCGCGCGAGGGCGATGAGGAAGCGCTTCTGCTTTTCGGGGACCCAGCCGTCATAGCGTTGTTCGTCGGGGACGCCGGGCAAGAGTTCGTGGAAGGCGGCGTGGTCGAAGGTGCTGGGGTCGTAGGCGGCGGGGGTGACGGCGTTCATCGGCGTGGTCCTTTCGGGAACAGAGGACCGGTTAGGTATGCCGGAATGGGGGCTGTAGGAAAGTTGTTTGTGCCTATTTGGTTCGATTGGGGAGCCGACTGGGGTGTGCGGCGGAAACAGTTGATTGGCGAGAGGTTCCGAAATGGCTTTATTTAGACGGAAACTATCCCGTGATCGCATTGCTCAAGGCAACATGAGCAGCTAGGCTAAAGACGGTGGGCGGAGTGGTTTAGACCACTAGCGGCGCCTTGGCGCCGTTGTCCTTACTGCCAGGCTCGTCCTAGCTCGTGCTTTCCTCTTCTGAAGAAACAGTGATCCAATGTCTGCGCCCACCACCCCACACACGCCTCGCGGTCCGCTAGAACGGATATATTTAACATACAAAGCTCGGATTGCCGCCGAGAATCGCATGAAGCGAACCGCGCTCTGGTCACAGATTATTGTAGTTTGGTATTCGGTTTGGATCACGGCTGTCTCCTTGGCCGACCTGTCGAACGACTACGCTGTGAAGGACGGCTGAACCGCACCGGGTCTGCCGGAGGCATCGGGTTGTGAGTCACGCTGCCATATCGATGTTGTTTGCGGCAGCATAATATTGATCTTCGGCTTCGGCAGGCGGGATGTTGCCGATGGGCTCCAGCAGTCGGCGATGGTTGAACCAGTCGATCCATTCCAGCGTGGCGTACTCGACTGCTTCGAAGCTGCGCCACGGTCCGCGCCGGTGGATCACCTCGGCTTTGTAAAGGCCGTTGATCGTCTCGGCCAAAGCATTGTCATAGCTGTCGCCCACGCTGCCAACCGAGGGCTCGATCCCGGCTTCGGCGAGGCGCTCGGTGTACTTGATGGACACGTATTGCGACCCGCGGTCGCTATGATGGATGAGGCCGCCCCGGTGGGTCGGCCGACGATCGTGAAGCGCCTGTTCCAGCGCATCGAGGACGAAGCTGGCATGCGCCGTCCGGCTGGCTCGCCAGCCAACGATCCGCCTGGCATAGGTATCGATGACGAAGGCGACGTAGACGAACCCCGCCCAGGTCGCGACGTAGGTGAAGTCCGACACCCACAGCATGTTCGGCGCTGGGGCGTAGAACCTGCGGTTGACCCGATCGAGCGGGCACGGTGCCGCCTTGTCGCTGATGGTCGTGCGCACCGGCTTGCCCCGGATCACCCCTGCCAAGCCCATCTCACGCATCAGCCGAGCGACCGTACAGCGCGCGATCGGAAAGCCTTCCCGCATCATCTGCCGCCAGACCTTGCGCACACCGTAGACCGCGAAGTTCTCGGCGAACACGCGCGCGACCTCCGGCTTGAGGGCCGCATCCTGCCGTGCTCGCGCCGACAGGCGTGTCGGATCCTGTCGCTGCGCGACGCGCTCGTGATAGGTGGATGGGGCGATCGGCAGGACGCGGCAGATCGGCTCGACCCCATAGGCATCGCGGTGATCGTCGATGAACGCGATCATCGCCGGAACGGGCGGTCGAGCTCCGCCTGCGCAAAATATGCGGACGCCTTGCGCAGGATCTCGTTGGCCTGGCGCAACTCACGCACCTCGCGCTCCAGCGCCTTCATCTTGTCGGCAACCTCGGTTGGGACACCGGCGCGCTTGCCGCTGTCGACCTCCGCCTTCTTCACCCACTCATGCAGCGTCTGCGGAACGCAACCGATCTTCTCTGCGATCGACACCACCGCCGCCCAGCGCGACGGATAATCGCGCTCGTGATCGGCCACCATCCGCACCGCTCGCTCGCGCACTTCCGGCGCAAACTTGTTCGTTGTCTTGCTCATACAGGCTCCACCTTCTCAGGAGTTGGAGCCTCCGGCAAACCCGGGGCGGTTCAGGCGGCATCGTAACCACCTTTCTATCAACGGCGATCTTAGCGGCCTCAATATTTCTATACGGCCAGCGGTTCGAACTCAGAGCGGTCGGCTTCCGTGAGTGCTACCTGAAGCTCCGCGATTTGTACGACTCCCCTGAACTACAGGACGTCGTTGTAAAGCGGTACAATGAGATGCTGCCGGCATACGAAAATCATTCGCAGTGCGATTATGATAAAGTATTTTTCGATTCGTGGTTCGCAAACAAAACCATATACGATCCGAATGGCTCCAATGTTGTAAGCAAAAGGACAATCGGATTGCATATCATACGGACTATTGGTCGGATAATATTCTTCGGAATTCTGCTCATCATTCCTGTTGCGATTGTGATTTCCACCATTTCACGTGCGGGATAAATATTGCTCAACCTAATCGACCTGCTTGAGCACATACAGGTGCTTAGAGAACAGGATCAATATTACAATGAGCATTACCTCCGCGACCTGTTCCGGTCGAAGATTGCCAAGTCTCATGCAACAGGCAAGGACGGTGTGCGGATAGGAGCGTTCGAAACCCGCTTGATAGAAGAAACGCGCCTAATTCAACGGAAGGTGGCTGCGGAGACGTACAGCTTCACTCACTTTAAAGAGCGCCTTATACCCAGGGGAGCCAAGCGGCTTCCGCGCCAGATATCGATCCCCACCGTGCGAGATCGCCTCACCCTCCGCGCCACCTGCCAATTACTGCACGAGCATGTTCCGGGAACGCGAGGTAAGACACCCCATGCGCTGATCAAAGCTATCGTAGAAAAGATTCGTGATGGCGATCAGTCGGACAATGTCTTCCTGAGGCTCGACGTCCGAGACTTCTTCCCCAGTGTTTCTCACAAGCTAATGCAGCGTGAGCTCCGCCGTGTAGGGGTAACACCGTCTGTTCAGCGCCTTTGTATGGACGCATTGGAAAACCCCACGGGAGCCGAGAACGAACTGCAATCTCGCGGCATACCCCAAGGGTTAAGCATTTCTGGAGCGTTGGCGGCGCTTTACATGCAACGATTCGACGAGCAGCAATCTACGCCCCAACACCCTTATTTTCGATATGTCGACGACATCCTATTCATTTGCCCTGCCAAAGTCGCAGACGAATTGCTGAAGAGCGTATCGCGGAAGCTATCCGCGCGAGGCTTGAAAGTTCATCCTAAAGGAGTCGCTGGAAAAACCGAAATTTCTCCCGTTTCGGGTGGGATCGACTTTTTAGGATATCGAGTCGGCGTCGATCAGGTCTCAATCCGAGACTCATCTTACAAGCGGATGTTTACTAACCTACAGAGTGTTCTCACCGATTTTAGGTACAGGAAAGATATTAGGAGAACGATATTTCGCGTTAATTTAAAGATTACAGGCTGTATTGTAGACGGCCGCCGGCGAGGCTGGATGATGTTCTTCTCTTACACGGAATGCATATCTCAGCTAAAATATCTTGATGTTTTTCTCGCCAATCAATTATCCCGTATTGATTTTCCTCATGCTCAACGAATCGCGATCAAGTCGTTTGTAAAAAGCTATCATGAGATACGTTTCAACATAAACAATACAAGTTACATTCCTAACTATGACGCATTCGATCAAACTCAGATGATCGAAGTAATATCTACCATGACCGGACGTCGGACTGAGGAACTAGTCACTTGGGACATTGATCGTATCTCGTCCGAATTCGGACGGATAATCTCTCATGAAGTGCAAGATTTGGAGCGCGATGTCGGCAGCCCGTCCTAAGACTCACTCCGCCGCCACACTCTCCCCCACCCTGCCCCGCTCCAGCAGCGGAGCAAGATACTTCCCCGTATAGCTGCGCGGCGACTTGGCGACCGCTTCGGGCGTGCCTTCGGCGACCACCTCGCCACCCTTGACGCCGCCTTCTGGACCGAGGTCCAGTATCCAGTCGGCGGTCTTGATGACGTCGAGATTGTGCTCGATCACCACCACGGTGTTGCCCTGCTCGACCAGCGCGTGGAGCACTTCGAGCAGTTTGCGGACATCCTCGAAATGGAGGCCGGTGGTGGGCTCGTCGAGGATGTAGAGCGTGTTGCCGGTGGCGCGGCGGGCGAGTTCCTTGGCGAGCTTGACGCGCTGCGCCTCGCCGCCGGAGAGGGTCGTCGCCTGTTGCCCGACCTTGACGTAGCCGAGGCCGACTTCGGCGAGCATCGCCATCTTGTCGCGGATCGGGGGAACGGCCTTGAAGAATTCGACCGCGTCCTCGACCGTCATGTCGAGGATGTCGGCGATGCTCATCCCCTTGAACTTCACCTCGAGCGTTTCGCGGTTGTAGCGCTGGCCGTGGCAGACGTCGCAGGTGACATAGACGTCGGGGAGGAAGTGCATCTCGATCTTGAGCAGGCCGTCGCCGGTGCACGCCTCGCAGCGGCCGCCCTTGACGTTGAAGCTGAAGCGGCCGGGCTTGTAGCCGCGCGCCTGCGCCTCGGGCAGGCCGGCGAACCAGTCGCGGATGTTGGTGAAGGCGCCGGTATAGGTGGCCGGGTTGGAGCGCGGGGTGCGGCCGATCGGCGACTGGTCGATGTCGATCACCTTGTCGAGATGCTCGAGCCCGGTGATGCGGTCGTGCTTGCCCGAGAGGATGCGGGCGCCGTTGAGCGCGCGCGCGGCGGCGGCGTAGAGCGTGTCGATGGTGAAGCTCGACTTGCCCGAGCCGGAGACGCCGGTGATGCAGGTGAAGGTGCCGAGCGGGATGCTGGCGGTGACGCCGGTGAGGTTGTTGGCGGTGGCGTTGTGGACGGTGAGCTTCTTGCCGGTGCCCTTGCGGCGCTTCGCGGGGAGCGGGACTTCGCGGCGGCCGGAGAGGTAATCGGCGGTGATGCTGTCCTCGCAGGCGAGGACCTGGTCGAAGCTGCCATGGGCGACGATCTCGCCGCCATGGACGCCGGCGCCCGGCCCCATGTCGATGACGTAATCGGCGGTGCGGATCGCGTCCTCGTCATGCTCGACCACCAGCACGGTGTTGCCGAGGTCGCGCAGGCGGCGCAGCGTGGCGAGCAGCATGTCGTTGTCGCGCTGGTGGAGGCCGATCGACGGCTCGTCGAGGACGTAGAGCACGCCGGAGAGGCCGGAGCCGATCTGTGACGCGAGGCGGATGCGCTGGGACTCGCCGCCGCTGAGCGTGCCGCTGGTGCGGTTGAGGTTGAGGTAATCGAGGCCGACATTGTTGAGGAAGCCGAGCCGCTCGTCGATCTCCTTGAGGATGGCGCGGGCGATTTCCCGGCTCTGCGGGGTGAGGTCGGCGGGCAGGTTGGTGAAGAAGGGCAAAGCGTCGGTGACGCTGAGGCGGGTGACGCTGGAGATGTCGCGGCCGGCGACCTTCACCGCCAGCGCCTCGGGCTTGAGGCGGGCGCCGTCGCAGGTCTCGCAGGCGTGGGCGGCCTGGTATTTGGAGAGCTCCTCGCGCATCCACGCGCTCTCGGTCTGGAGCATGCGGCGGTTGAGGTTGCCGATGACGCCCTCGAACGGCTTCTTGACGTCGTAGCTCTTGCGGCCGTCGACGAAGGTGAGCGTGACCGGCTTGCCGCCGGTGCCGTGGAGGATGATCAGCTGGACCTCGCCGGGCAGGTCCTTCCACGGGGTGTCGAGCGAGAAGCCGAACTCGCGGGCGAGGCTGCCGAGGACCTGCATGTAATAGGGCGACGGCGGGTTGGACTTGGCCCAGGGGACGACCGCGCCCTTCTTGATGCTGAGGTCGTGGTTGGGGACGACGAGGTCCTCGTCGAAGATCTGCTTTTCGCCGAGGCCGTCGCAGGCCGGACACGCGCCCTGCGGGGCGTTGAAGGAGAAGAGGCGCGGCTCGATCTCGGCGATGGTGAAGCCGCTGACCGGGCAGGCGAATTTTTCGGAGAAGACGATGCGGTTGTCGGGGATGCCGGCGCCCTTCATCTGGCCGCCGGTTTCGGCCTTGAAGGTCTGGGGGGCTTCGGCGACGCGGTTGGATGAGAGCGCTTCGACGGTGGTGTCCACCAGATCGACATAGGCCAGCCCCTCGGCAAGCTTGAGCGCGGTCTCGAAGCTCTCGGCGAGGCGCGTGGCGATGTCGTCACGCACGACGAGGCGGTCGACGACCACCTCGATGTCGTGCTTGTACTTCTTGTCGAGCGCCGGGGCTTCCTCGATCAGGTAGGTCTCGCCGTCGATGCGGACGCGCTGGAAGCCGGCCTTCTGCCATTCGAGCAGCTCCTTGCGATACTCGCCCTTGCGGCCGCGGACGACCGGGGCGAGGAGCAGCAGGCGGGTGCCCTCGGGCAACGCGAGCACGCGGTCGACCATCTGGCTGACGGTCTGCGCGGCGATCGGGAGGCCGGTCGCGGGCGAATAGGGGATGCCGACGCGCGCCCAGAGCAGGCGCATGTAATCATAGATCTCGGTGACGGTCGCGACCGTCGAGCGCGGGTTGCGGCTGGTGGTCTTCTGCTCGATCGAGATGGCGGGGCTGAGGCCCTCGATGTGATCGACATCGGGCTTCTGCATCATCTCGAGAAACTGGCGCGCATAGGCGCTGAGCGATTCGACGTAGCGGCGCTGACCCTCGGCATAGATGGTGTCGAAGGCGAGGCTCGATTTGCCCGAGCCCGACAGACCGGTGATGACCGTGAGCGTGTCGCGCGGGATGTCGATGTCCACGCCCTTGAGATTGTGCTCGCGCGCGCCGCGGACGCTTATGTGGGTCAGCATACGGAGCACCTACGCTTCTGGATATGAGTCAGCATGGGGGTGAGTTCTAGCTTTGTTCTTTGAAGGATTCCAGAGGCAGAGATAGGGGCGGTCGCCGCGGGTTGCGAGGGGGGCTGCGCGGGCAAGCGCCTCGACAGCAAGACGCCGGCGAGGCGTGGGAGACGCCTCGCCGGCGCAGGCGCCGGGTACCGGGAAGGACGGCCCGGCGGCCGTCAGAAGCGGAATGCCGCCGTCACGCGCACCGCATGCCAGTCGAAACGCGGATCGCTGCGCCGCATCTCGGTGCCGGCCGCGCCGTTGAGAATGAAGGGGTTGGTCGCAGGCGCGGTGCCCTGAGTCACACGGACGCGGAAATCGTCGTCGCTGAAGCGGGTGTAGAGATATTCGAGCCCGACCGAGAAATTGCGGCCGATCTTGTGCTCGACGCCCCCGCCCCCGCTGACGCCCCAGCTGTCGCTCTTGCCGTTATTGGCGAAGGCGTTGGCGGTGTTGCTGGTGCTGAACCCGTTCTCGATCCGCGCATAGGACGGACCGAAGGTGGCGTAGATCAGCGTGCGGTCGCCCGCGACATAGCCGGCGCGGGCGCGCAGGCTGGCGTCCCATTCGATCTCGCGGGTGAAGGTGTAGGAAGCGGGCGTGGTGCTGAACGCGCTGACGCTGTCGCGGACGTCGCTCTTGCCGATCTCGCCGACGACGCCGATCACCCAATTGCCCGATTGCGCATCCCAGCCGGCGCGGAAATGATATTCGACACCGTCCTTGTCCTTCGTGCAGGCGGTGTTGGCCGACGAGGTCGCGGCACCGCCGCAGAAGCCCGGCGAGAACGCGTTCGCGCCCGCCGCGGTGGTGATCGTGTCGAGCGAACCGTTGAAGCCGCGGTCGAACAGCACGCCTTCGCCGCTGTCGTCGCTCTGGAAGCCATAGCCGACCGACGCGCCGACATAAGGCCCGTCAAATTCGCCCGCGCCGTCCTGAGCGAAAGCGGGTGCGGCGGCGATGGTCAGCGCTGCGAGGCCGGTGGCAAGAAACATGCGCATATCATTTCTCCCTGATTGAATTGACGCCCCCCCTTGAGGTTGAGGCGGCCCCACGCGACGGTACGCGCGGGCCGCCTCCGGGGGTCACGGCATCAGCACGGTGTCGATCACGTGGATCACGCCGTTCGACTGCATGACATTGGCGATGGTGATGTTGGCGTGGCCGCCCTTGGCGTCCCACACCTGCCAGCCCTTGCCCTTTTTCGAGAAGGTCAGCGTGCCGCCCGCAGCGGTCTTGTACATCGCCTTGCCGCCATTCTTCATCGCCTTGGCGGCGATGTCCTGCGCGGTGATGCGGCCGGGGACGACGTGGTAGGTCAGGATGCCGGTGAGCATCGCCTTGTTCTCAGGCTTCACCAGCGTATCGACGGTGCCGGCAGGCAGCTTGCCGAACGCGGCGTTGGTCGGTGCGAACACGGTGAACGGCCCCGGGCTCGCCAGCGTGTCGACCAGGCCGGCGGCCTTGACGGCGGCGACGAGCGTGGTGTGATCCTTCGAATTGACCGCGTTCTCGACGATGTTTTTGGTCGAATACATCGCCGCGCCGCCGACCATCGGATTCTTCTGCGCGGCGACCGCACCGGTCGCGGCCAGCGCCATCCCGGCGATGCCGAAAGCGATATGGGACAATATGGGCTTCATGATAGCTCCTCTCGATTGGCACCTCCGGAGGAGGCGCTCGCAGGAGCTACGGAGCGGATCGCGCTGCGGATGCAGGCGAGGTTCAGATTTTGGAGATTTTTCCTGCGGCGACCGGCGCGCTGCTCGGCGCGGCATGCGGCGCCCCTGCGACCGGCTCCATCGTGATTGCCAATGTCGCGCCGTCGATGATGAGCGCGCGGAGCCGTGCCGGCACGGCAACCCGCGTCGTGCCGCTTGCGCCGACCAGCCCCAGCGAGCGCGGCACGCCGTCGGCGGGGATCACCCACAATTCGGGCGCGAGTTCGCTTTGCGGCATGTCGATCGCGCGGATGCGGAGCGTGCCTTCGCCCGGATCGTAATTGGCGGCGAGCAGCGCACCCGCCTCTCCGCCGAGTTGCGCAACCGCGACCTGATCGGGCGCGCGGACCACCTCGCGCACGACGGTCACGGGATCGGGGCCGGGTAGCAGCAGCATGGCGGCTGCGAGCGAGGCCGCGACCGCGCCCGAACCGATCGCGCTCCAGCGCCAGAAACGCAGCTGGCGGACCGTGTCGCCATTGCCCTGCGCCGCGAGCCGGGCCTCGATCGCGGGCCACAGATCGGGCGGCGTGGCTTCGGCGAAATCATCGCACAAGGGATCGAGCCGCGCGCGCCATGCGTCCACCGCCGCCGCAAAGGCCGGGTCGGCCAGCACCAGCCGCAGCGCGCCGGTGCGTTCCTCGCCCTCCAGCAGCCCCAGCGCCAGTTCGGCGGCGAGCATGTCCTGTTCGCGTGTCAGTGGTTCAGCCATCGCCGAGGCACTCCCGCAGTTGGAGCAATCCGCGCCGGACCCAGCTCTTCATCGTGCCGAGCGGCACCTTCATCCGTTCGGCGAGCTGGACATAGGTCAGGCCGTCGAAAAAGGCCGAGCGGATCGCGCCGCCTTGCCTGAGCTCGAGCGAGTCGAGGCAATGGAAGATGCGCGCGCGCTCCTGCATCGCCTCGATCCGTTCGGGTGCTGTGGCGCGGTCATCGGCGATTTCGGCGGCATGGTCGTCGCTCACCAGCGTCGGACCGCCATTGGCGCGGCGCCAGTCGATCGCCGTGTTGCGGGCGATCGCGCAGAGCCAGGTGATCGGGCTGGCACGCGCCGCATCGAAGCGTCCAGCGCGGTTCCAGACCTTGAGATACACGTCCTGCAAGATGTCCTCGGCGGCTTCCCTGTCGTGGGAGATACGGAGGCAGACGCCGAATAGTTTCGCGGCGGTCAGATCATGGACTTCGCGCAACGCCGCGCGCTCACCCGCCGCGACCCGTGATAAGGCAGCGGTCAGTCTTTCGCGATCGGATTGTGAAGGGATGTCCCCGGCCATCGATCACGGACATTGCGGGCAATGGGCGCCGCGATCAATGGCCCGAGCGCTCAACTGACGGCTTTTCGCTGAATCGGAATGGCATAAGCGATGCCGCCCGCGCTCCTCCATCCGCTAAATCCCCCATTCATCGACTCGGGCGCACATCTCGCCGCATGGAATGGAGAGGCGCGATGGCGTTGTTTTCTTTGCGGGTTCGTTCGGGATTGATGGTGGGCAGCGCGTTGGCGCTGGGTCTGGCGAGCGCGCCGGCGGCGCTGGCGCAGGCGACGGTGGTGCGGGTGGCGCCCGCGCCGCCGCCGCCGCCGGCGTGGCAGACGCCCGATGCCGACTATCGCTTCATCGACGATGCCGATGCGCTGCTCGACGCGATCGGGGATGCGCCGCCGGACTTCACCTTCAGCTATGCCGGGGGCGACGCGTGGGGCTGGCGGACGCGGACGGGGCATGAAGTCTATGCCGAGACGGCGCGCGACGGCGGCGAACGCGGCGGCAGCGGGGTGCGCTATTATTATTTCGACCCGGGGATGAGCGCGCCGTTCCTGGTCTATGACGGCGAACTCTCGTTCGGCTATCGCGACGGGCGGGTGGCGGTGGCCTATGACCGCGACGGGCGCGTGCTCTCGCCGGAGGAGGCCGACCGTTACTGGGCGCTGGCGGAGCGGCTCTATTCGCGCGGGCGGGCGATCCGCGATGCCGCGCGGTACGAGGACCGGTGGGATTCGGCCGATGCCGGCTGGTGGGCGTGGCAGGTCGCGAGCGTGATCCAGCTGCGGCTGCGCTGGGAAGCGGGCCGCAGCCGTCATCCCGGCTGGCGCAAATGGCGCATGCGGCCCGACTCGCTGACGCGGCGCCCGGGGCTTGGGCTCGAGCGGCAGTCGCGCTGGGCGGCGGGTGCGCGCTTCCACCGCTGGCGGCAGGAGGGCTTTCGCGGGCCGGCGCCGCAATTCGGCGGCGGCGGGATGTCGCGCCCGGCCAAGGGCTTGCGGCCGCCGCGGCAGGGCTGGCGGCCGGGGATGCCGCCCGCGATGAGCGGGCAGCCGGGGGCGTCGCGGCCGTTCGGACCGGGCGGCGCGGTGCCGCTGGCGCCGGCTGCGCCGGGCGTGGGCCGGGCCGAGCGTCCCGACACCGGTGCGCCGGGCATGGGACGTCCGGGCCGTGTGCCGCCCTTTGCCGGGCAGGTGCCGCCCGATCCGCAGCCGCAGGCCGAGCCGCAGCGGCGTCCGGGCGGTGAGCGCCAGGGCGGCTGGAGCGGGCGTCGCGACGGCGATAGCGCGGGCCGCGAGCGGCCGCGGCGTGAGTTCGCCGCACCGCCGGTTGCGGTTCAGCCAACGCCCGCGCCTGCACCGACGCCGCCGGTGAGCCGTCCGCAGCGGTCTGATGACGATGCCGGTGGCAGGCGCGGGTGGCAGGCTCAGCCCGAGCGCGCCGCGCCGCCTCAGGCGCCGCCGGCCGCCGCACCGCCGGTTCAGGCGCGGCCGGAGCCGCGGATGGCGCCGAGCTATGTCGCGCCGCCGCCGGTCTATGTGGCGCCGCCGCCCCCTCCGCCTCCGCCGGTCTATGTGGCGCCTCCGCCACCTCCCCCGCCGCCGCGCGAGCCGGTGATGCAGGATCAGGTCGTGGAGTCGCCGCAATAGCGTCTCGCCGCCGCCAAAACCCCCGATGAACGAAGTGGCCACGGCGAGTTCAGGCTCGCCGTGGCACTTCTGTCGCAAATCCGGGGGCGATGGAGGTTAATGATGACGAAACCCGCTCGACTTCGCGACATTCGCGCCCGGCTGATCGCGGGCGGCGCGCTGGCCGCGCTGATGGGACTGACCGCGTGCGACGTGCGCCAGCCCGACCCGATTCAGGCGAGCGCGTTCGGCAACGCGTCGCTGCCGCCGCTGCCCGAGGCGCTGCCGATGACGGCAGAGACCCAGCCGCTCGAATATGCGCCGGCCGCGGCGCGGCTGCCAGCTGCGCGCCAGCTGTCCTATGCCGATCCGGGCGACGATGGCTATGCTTGGATCGACCGCGCCGACACGGTGTTCGACGTGATCGGCGACGCGCCGCCCGACTATGGCTTCGACTATGACGATGTCGAGCCGTGGGGCTGGGAGGCGGCGGGCGGCTATGTGACCTATGCCGAGCCGATCGACGACGATTATTACCGCTATTATTATTACGAGCCGGGTGCGGACTATCCGTACCTCGTGCGCGATCCGTGGAACAGCTATGGCTATTCGGGCGACCGGATCGTCGCGGTGTATGATGCGGGCGGCGCGCTGCTGCCCTGGGCTATGGCGTCGCAGCGGGTGGATTATGGCTCGCGCTATTATGCGCGGGCGGCGGATTTGAGGCGCGCGGCGGCGCGGGAGCGGCGCGGCGTGGCGGCGCCGGTCTGGGCGGAGCGCCGTCCGGCGATCGTGCAGGCTCAACGGCAATGGGCGGCGGCGCGCGAGACTCAGCCGGCGTGGCGCGAGTGGCGCCAGCGTGACGGCGCGCAGGTGGCGCGGGCGCAGGTGCGCGAGGAGCGTCAGGCGCGGCGCGCGGCGGCGCAGCGCTTCGCGAGCTGGCAGCAGGAGGGGCTGCGCGGGAGTGCGCCGGACCTGTACGGGCGAGCACAGCGTCAGGCGGATCGTGCGCAACGTCAGGCGGCGCGCGTGGCGCAGCGCCAGACCGAGCGCGAGCAGCCGGTGTTCGAACGCGCGCGGGCGGATGTCTCCGCCTCGCAGCAGCGCCGGCGCGAGATGATGCAGGTGCGCGACGTGCCGCAGGGTGGCGCCGAGCGCGTGCAGATCCGCGAGCAGCGGCAAGCCGAGCGCGAGGCGCGCCGCGGGCCGCCTCAGGCGCGCGAGCAGCAGCAGCAGCAGGCCGTGCGGCAGGCGCAGCGCGCCGAAATGCAGGCGCAGCGTCAGCAGCGCATGGCGGAACGCCAGCAGCTTCAGGGCGAAGTACGGCAACAGGCCGAACGCCAGCAACGCGGCGCGCAGCGCGAGGCGATGCAGGCGGCACGGCGCCAGCAGGGCGAACAGCGTCAGGCGCGAGCCGGCGCCGAGCAGCGCGCGCAGATGCAGGCAGCGCGCGAACAGCAGCGTGCGGCGCGGCAGCAGCAACAGGCGGCACGCCAGCAACAGGCTGCCGAGCGGCAGCAGGCGGCAGGACGCCAGCAACAGATGGCGGCGGCTCGCGAGCAGCAGCGCGCCGAGCGGCAACAGCAACAGGCCGCACGCCAGCAACAGGCGGCCGAACGGCAGCAGCAAATGGCCGCGCGGCAGCAACAGCAACAGCAGATGAACGCGGCGCGTGAGCAGCAGCGGGCGGCGCGCGAGCAACAGGCTGCGGCGCGTCAGCAGCAAATGGCGCAGCGTCAGGCCGAGGCGGCCTCGCGCCAGCAGCAGGCGGCGGCGCAGCAACAGGCGCGGCAGGCCGAGATGGCCGCGCGCCAGCAGCAGCGTGCCGAGCGTCAGGCGCAGGGTGGCGGCGGTGGTGGCGGCGAGCGGCGTGGGAAGCGCGACTGATCGCCCTGCCCGCCCGGGTCAGGCGATACGCTCGCCGGTCGGAGTGAAGGGCAGGATGCCGCGATATTGCTCGAGCGGTGGCGCGCCCGGAAGGTGCGCGCCGCGGCTGAGCAGGAAGACGTGGCGGACGATCTCGGCCTGTTGCTCGAGGCCGTAGCGCGCGAGCCGCCAGCCCGGTTTGAGGCTGTAGCCATAGCGGCAGAACGGGTGGCGGCGCAGCGGCAGGAAGATGCCCTGCTGATGCTGCCAGACATGCACCAGTTCGTGGATGAACAGCCCTTGCAGGTCGAGCGGGGCATGCGCGAAATCGTCACGGTAATTGCCGCCCTTCGGGTGAAAATGGATGCAGCCGAGCGGCGCCATGGTGACGTAGCGCGGCTGGAAGAACGCCCATTTGCGGTTGGCGACTCGCGCACGGCTGTAGTCGATCGCGTCGCCGAACACGCTGCGCGCGAGCGCGATCTCGCCGGATGTGAGCGGGCGTTCGGTCATCGATGCTAGGTGGATGCAGCGGCGCGACATGTCTAGAGACGGGCGATGTCCCGCCTGATCCTGTTCAACAAACCCTATGGGGTGCTGTCGCAATTCACCGACGAGGGCAGCGGGCATCCGACGCTGGCGCACTATATCGACGTGCCCGGCGTCTATCCGGCGGGGCGGCTCGACCGCGACAGCGAGGGATTGCTGCTGCTGACCGATGACGGCCGGTTGCAGGCACGGATCGCCGAGCCGCGGCACAAGGTCGCCAAGACCTATTGGGCGCAGGTCGAGGGCGAACCCGACGAGGCGGCGCTGGAGGAATTGCGGCGCGGGGTGCGGCTGAAGGACGGGATGACGCTTCCCGCGCAGGCCGAGCGGATCGAGTCCCCTGCCCTGTGGCCGCGCGACCCGCCGGTGCGGTTCCGCAAGAGCGTGCCCGATTGCTGGATTTCGCTGACGATCCGCGAGGGGCGCAACCGGCAGGTGCGGCGGATGACCGCGGCGACGGGCTATCCCACGCTGCGGCTGGTGCGCTGGCAGGTGGGTGACTGGACGCTGGAAGGTTTGGCGCCCGGCGAATGGCGCAGCGTCACGCTCTAGCACCTTGTAAAATCGTCAGTTGATCGGGGCGCTCGCAGCGATCAACATCGCCGGACGACAACGCAAAAGGGGCGGATGGCGATGAAGATTTCGAGCGGATGGGCGGCGATCGTCGCAGGTGGGGCGATGCTGTTGACGGGCGCATGTTCTTCGGAACCGGAGACGGCTGCGGCCAATGACAGCGCTGCGGCGGCGCCGACGGCCGCGGCGGGTGACGATGCGGGACCCGCGCCGAGCACCGCCGGCGAAGCGGCACCTGCGCCGGAAACCGCCAGCGCGGGCGGCGCAGTCACCGACGGCAGCTATTCGTGCCACAAGATCAGCGGATCGATGCTGGTCAACATGGGCACGGTTCGCGTGAGCGGCGGGCAGCCCGACACCAGCGTTCTCGAAAGCGTCGGCGCCAAGTTCAAGGGCGTGGAACCGACCGCGGAAGGATTCCGCCTCAGCTATGAGAGCAAGAGCGGCTGGGCCGAGGTGATGGACTGCGAGCGGGAATAGGCGCGCCCGCTAGCTGCGGACCAGCGACCCGGTGGCGTCGTCGGCCAGGACCTGAATCGATTTGAGCTGGCCGCGCGTCGAATGCCACGCCTGCTGCGTGTACGCGCCGGAGAACAACGCAAGGTCCCCGGCGACGAGAATGCAGATCATGACGGCGAACGACTTCATTCGCGCTTGTTAGCATTCGCCGGTAAATTATTGGTTTTAGATAAAATTAATCATTTTTGGTAGGCTGGCGCGAGGCTCAGATATCCTCGTGAACCATGTCGATCTCGCGCACCCCGCGCAGGCGGCGGGCGGTGTTGACGAGCTCGCGCAGCTTTTCGCGGCGGGTGCGGGCCTGATCGACGTCGCGGATTACCAGCGGCGCATCCTTGGTGGTTTCGTCCGACGAGGTGATGGTGATGTGGCCGATATCGGCCCATTGGTTGATCAGGCTGAAATCGATCCGCACGTCCTTGACGCGGTACAGCTCGATCTCGTCGATCGACTTCACGAAAATGCCCTTGTGCAGGATCAGCCGGTCCTCGGTCACTACATAGGTGGTGGCGAGATTGGCGATCCATTTGATCAGGATGATGATCAGACCGACACCGACCAGGCACAGCAGCAGCGTGGCCCAGCCGGCGAGCGTGCCGCGCAGCCAGCCCCAGGTCGAGGAACGAAAACGGTCGATCACCTGTGCCATGTATTTGCCCCCTGTCGTCGAACGCGATTGAACATCACATCGCCGGTCGTGTCGAGCGTCGTCGGGATATGGTGCGGGCAGTTTGCGCGGTGTCTCGACTGCGCTCGACACGAACGGGAAGCAGCGACTGGCTAAACCATTCCTCCCCCGGAGGGGGAGGGGGATCGCCGCGAAGCGGTGGTGGAGGGGTAGGTCGCCGCACAACCAAACATCTCGCCCGTGGAGACTACCCCTCCACCAGCTTCGCTGGTCCCCCTCCTCCTCCGGGAGAGGAATGAAGGGCTAGTCCGCGCCGGCGGCCTTGACCTGCGCGGTGACCTCGATGGTCTTGCCGTCGGCGAAGGACAGCTTGAGCGGGATGGTGGCGCCGGCGCGCAGGGTCGGGGCGATGTCGTAGAGCATGACGTGCTTGCCGCCCGGCTTGAGTTCGACGTCCGCGCGCGACGGGATCGCCACGTCCTTGAGCGGGGCCATCGTCATCATCCCCCCCTCCTGCTTCATCTCGTGGATTTCGGTGCGGATCGCTGCCGGGGTCGAGACCGAGAGCAAGGTTGTCGCCTCCGCGCCGCCGCGGATCTTCAGATAGGCCGCACCGGGGCGGCCGGTGACGGCGGGCAGCCGCACCCAGGCGTCGCTCGCCACCGGTTCGGCCTGCTGGCATGCCGTCATCGTGGCGGCGATCAGCATCGCGGCGAAAACCCTGCGCATTCGGTCACTCCCCTCCCGATTCGGGAACTTTGCGGATTTCCTAAGTGCGCCATGATCTTGCGGCAAGGCAACGCCCACCTATATCCCGCCTAGCACAGGCCGCGTTGCTGCTTTCGGGGCGTGGTAATGCATTGGTTTTAAACGGTTTAACACACGGGGGCCACAAGAGGACTCATGGGTAAGGTTATTGGAATCGATCTCGGCACGACCAACAGCTGCGTCGCTGTCATGGAAGCGGGCAAGCCCAAGGTGATCGAGAATGCGGAAGGCGCGCGCACCACGCCTTCGATCGTCGCCTTCGCCAAGGATGGCGAGCGGCTGGTCGGCCAGCCGGCCAAGCGTCAGGCGGTGACCAACGGCGACAACACGATTTTCGCGGTGAAGCGCCTGATCGGCCGCCGCTATGACGATCCCATCACCAAGAAGGACACCGAGCTGGTTCCCTATACCATCTCGAAGGGTCCGAACGGCGATGCGTGGGTCAAGGCCGGTGGCGAGGATTATTCGCCGTCGCAGATTTCGGCCTTCATCCTGCAGAAGATGAAGGAAACCGCCGAGAGCTATCTCGGCGAGACCGTGTCGCAGGCCGTCATCACCGTGCCGGCTTACTTCAACGACGCGCAGCGCCAGGCGACCAAGGACGCGGGCAAGATCGCGGGCCTCGAAGTGCTGCGCATCATCAACGAGCCGACCGCGGCGGCGCTGGCCTATGGTCTGGAAAAGACCGACGGCAAGACGATCGCGGTCTATGACCTTGGCGGCGGCACGTTCGACATCTCGATCCTCGAGATCGGTGACGGCGTGTTCGAGGTGAAGGCGACCAATGGCGACACCTTCCTCGGCGGCGAGGACTTCGACTCCAAGCTCGTTCAGTTCTTTGCCGACGAGTTCAAGAAGGCCGAAGGCATCGACCTGACCAAGGACAAGCTCGCGCTCCAGCGGCTCAAGGAAGCCGCCGAGAAGGCGAAGATCGAGCTGTCCTCGGCGCAGACGACCGAGGTCAACCTGCCCTTCATCACCGCGGACCAGAACGGGCCGAAGCACCTCGTCAAGACGCTGAGCCGCGCCGATCTGGAGCGGCTGGTCGACGACCTGATTTCGCGCACGCTCGAGCCGTGCCGCAAGGCGATGGCCGATGCCGGCGTCAAGCCGGCGCAGATCGACGAAGTGGTGCTGGTCGGCGGCATGACCCGCATGCCCAAGGTGCGTCAGGTCGTGAAGGAGTTCTTCGGCAAGGAGCCGCACACCGGCGTCAACCCCGATGAGGTGGTGGCGATCGGCGCGGCAATTCAGGCCGGCGTGCTGCAGGGCGACGTCAAGGACGTGCTGCTGCTCGACGTGACCCCGCTGTCGCTGGGCATCGAGACGCTCGGCGGCGTGTTCACGCGCATGATCGACCGCAACACCACGATCCCGACCAAGAAGTCGCAGGTCTATTCCACCGCTGACGACAATCAGCAGGCGGTGACGATCCGCGTCTTTCAGGGCGAACGCGAAATGGCGGCGGACAACAAGATCCTCGGCCAGTTCGATCTCGTCGGCATCCCCTCCGCCCCGCGCGGCGTGCCGCAGATCGAGGTGACGTTCGACATCGACGCCAACGGCATCGTCAACGTCAGCGCCAAGGACAAGGGCACCGGCAAGGAGCAGCAGATCCGCATCCAGGCTTCGGGTGGCCTCAGCGACGCCGACATCGATCAGATGGTGCGCGACGCCGAGACCTTTGCCGAGGAGGACAAGAAGCGCCGTGCGGGCGCCGAGGCCAAGAACAACGCGGAATCGCTGATCCACACGACGGAGCGCCAGCTCGCCGAGAATGGCGACAAGGTCGACGAAGCGCTGAAGGGCGAGATCCAGACCGCGATCGACGAGGCCAAGGCCGCGGTCGAAGGCGGCGACGCCGATGCGATGAACGAGAAGTCGCAGGCACTCGCACAGGTCGCGATGAAGCTCGGTCAGGCGATCTACGAGAAGCAGCAGCAGTCGGAGGCTTCGCCTGCGGCTGAGGCGGGCGCGGAGAAGGCGGATGGCGACGATGTCGTCGATGCCGAATTCTCCGAGGTGGATGACAACAAGGCGTAAGCGCATGCTCACCCGCCGCCATCTTAGAGCATGGGATGGCGGCGGGCACAGGGCGGGGGCCGAGTGAATGACCACCGAAGTCGACTTTTACGAATTGCTCGAAATCGAGCGCAATGCCGACGACGCGACGATCAAATCCGCGTTTCGCAAGCTCGCGATCAAATATCACCCCGACAAGAATGGCGGGTGCAAGGATCACGAGGCCAAGTTCAAGGCGATCAACCAGGCCTATGACTGCCTGAAGGACCCGCAGAAGCGCGCGGCCTATGACCGGTTCGGCCATGCCGCGTTCCAGAATGGCGGCGGTGGCGGCGGCGGTCAGGGGCCGGGCTTCGACGCCTTTTCCGACATCTTCGAATCGATGTTCGGCGAGTTCATGGGCGGCGGGCGCGGCGGCCAGCGCCAGCAGCGCGGCGCGGACCTGCGCTATGACATGGAAATCGGGCTGGAAGACGCCTTTCACGGCAAGCAGACCGACATCACCATCGACGTGTCCGGCCCGTGCGAGCCGTGCGGCGGCACCGGCGCTTCGCCGGGGACGATGGCCAAGACCTGCGGCACCTGTCGCGGGCACGGCAAGGTGCGCGCGCAACAGGGCTTCTTCATGGTCGAGCGGCCCTGCCCGAGCTGCAACGGCGCCGGGCAGACGATCAGCGATCCGTGCAAGAACTGCCGCGGCGAGGGCCGGGTCGACAAGACGGTGACGCTGGCGGTCAACGTGCCGCCGGGCGTCGACGAAGGCACGCGTATCCGGCTGACCGGACAGGGCGAGGCCGGTGCGCGCGGGGCACCGCCGGGCGACCTCTACATCTTCCTGCACATCCGCAAGCACGCGATCTTCGAGCGCGAGGGCACGACGCTGTACGCGCGCGCGCCGATCAGCTTCACGACGGCGGCGCTGGGCGGCGAGATCGAGATTCCGGGGCTCGATGGCGAGCTGCACACGGTCCGCGTCAATCCCGGCACGCAGAGCGGCCGCGAGGTGCGCCAGCGCGGCGGCGGCATGCCGGTGCTGCAGGGCCGCGGCTTCGGCGATCTGGTGGTGCGGATCGAGGTCGAGATCCCGACCAAGCTGTCGGCCAAGCAGCGCGAGCTGCTCGAGGAGTTTCGTGGACTCGAGACCGGCGACGAATGCCCGGTGTCGTTCGGGTTCTTCGACAAGCTGAAAAAGGCGGTGGGGGGCTGAGGCCCCTCCCCGCTCTCCTCAATACACCCCGAACAGCTTGGCGCTGGCGACCAGCAGCACGAGGCCGAGTGCGCGCAGGATCCAGGTCGTCGGCAGCCTGATGCCGAGCGTGGTGCCGACGAGGCCGCCGAGCAGCACGGCGACGGCGTAGATCGGCAGCTCGGGCGGGAGGTGGCCGACCGAAGCGAAATTGCCGGCTAGGCCCGAGGCGGAATTGGCGAGGATGAACAGCGCGGTGACGCCCGAGGCGGGCTTGGGCGCGGACCACGCCATGAACAGCAGCAAGGGCGAGAGGAAGATGCCGCCGCCAGTGCCGGTGAGGCCGGCGAGCAGGCCGATTGCGGCGCCCCACGCGATGCCGGCCGGGATCGGCGGATCGCGCCAGTCGGTCTGCGCCTTGAGCTCGCGCGGCCACAGCATCCGTGCGGCGGAGAAGAGCAGCACCGCGCCCATGATCGGGCGATAGACCTCGCCCGGCAGCTTGATCGCGCCGCCGAGGAAGGCGAAGGGCAGCGCACCGATCAGGAACGGCCACAGCGTGCGCCAGCGGAACAGGCCGGCGCGGGCATAGCGGAAGGTGCCGAGGCTGGCGACGATCAGGTTGAGCACCAAAGCGGTCGGCCGCATCGTCGCGGCGGGCACGCCGAACAGCGCCATCAGCGCGATATAGGCCGAGGCGCCGGCATGGCCGACGGTCGAATAGAGCATCGCGCCGAGGAACATGCAGGCGGCGAGCGTCAGGTGGAGCGTGTCGAGGTGCATCGGCGCTATGCTTGACAGAATATAGCGCGGTGGAAAAGAGGATGCGTTTCCGCGAGTGCGCAAAGGAAAAGGGGCCGGCGTTTCCGCCAGCGCGCACAGGAAAAGGGGCCGGCGTTTCCGCCAGCCCCGTGTCGCCTCGTTTCCGGCTGCGCTGCCCCAAGGGGCTGCGCGCGCCTGCTGTCGGCGGCATGTCCGGCCCGCATCCGGCAAGGGTGGCGGACCTGAACATCCTGGTCGGCAAACGGCGAACCGTCCGCTTCCCCGGTCACCGGGCGGGCGGGCTTCCGAAGAAGCCCCGTCCGCCACGATGTCCTTTGCTCCGCCAAGTTCCTTGCGGTTCCGGCTTCGCTGGGTGGTCATCGCAACCGAACTTTCCCGAAGGTCTGCTCACTTCCGATCACCTCGCGCCGCGCATGTCGCCACACGCTTTGCGTTCGACTGCCCGACCTGGCCTGCGCCGAAGCGCGAGCCGTCCCGGCAATCCACGACACCTCGATCCGAAGATCTCCGCACCGTGTTCGTCGCCCGATCCCACCTGCGCCGAAGCGCCGATCTTCCCGAGCAACTCGCGCCGTTTCCGCCCGAAGGCTTTGCCGTCGCGTTTCGGTCGTCCGGCTTTGCCTCGCGCCGAAGCGCGCTGCTGCCCTGACGGCCCGCCTGTTCCGCGCCGAAGCGTGGAAGAGACGTTTGGACACCGGTTCCGTTTCGTATCCGCCCCACTCGCTCTCGCGAGCGAAACGGGCCGTTTCCCGGGGTGGCGTCCCCGTTCCGATCCGTGTGGTTTCCCGAAGGCACCTGCGCGTTTCGAACCGTTGTAAACTTTTGATTTAACTCCGATTTCTCGGTGTCTCGTCATCCGCTTACAGTCATGATGCTGTCACTGAATCCGAGTCGCGCAAAGCCGCAATCGACTTGCGCCAGCCTGTGGATAACGTGGATAACGTGGACGGATCAGCGCCCCGGGTGCCAGTCCGGCGGGGCCAGTTCGAACCCGGCAAAGTCGAAGCCGGGGACGACGAGGCAGCTGACCAGGGTCCAGCCGCGCCGCGCCCGCGCGGCCTGCCAGCGAGTCGCGGGCACCAATGCCTGGGGCGTGTAGCCAGCCAGCACATCGCCGCCAAGCGCGATCGTCACGGGGTCGGCGTCGCTCTCGTCGGCGATCAGCAGGTCGAGCGGTGCGCCGGCATGCCACAGCCACAATTCGTCGGCATCGACGCGGTGCCAGTGCGAGCTCTGCCCCTGTTCGAGCAGAAAGTGGATCGCGGTGCCGCGCGAGCGAGCGCCCTCCCCCGCCGCGGCGCGCCAGCTCTCGCGATACCAGCCGCCCTCGGGATGCGGCGCGAGGTTCAGGCGGTCGATGATTGCGCGAGCGTCTTCCTGCATGGCGGATGAACTGCACGAAATGTTACGTTCATGAAACCGGTCTTAGCGAGCTTCGTTCTTGCCGCAGGGTTCATGGTAGAGAATGGAGTTTTCGTGATGCGTAACTTGATGATGGCGCTCGGCGCCGCTTCGCTGGCCGTTCCTGCAACGGCGATGCTGCCCAGCCTTGGCGGACCCAGCTTCGGGACCGAAGCCCAGGCGCAGTCAGGCAAGCGCTATCGCTATCGCGAGTGGCGCGGCCGTGACGGCCGCCGCTATTGCCGCCGCAGCGACGGGACGACCGGTCTGGTCGTCGGTGCAGTCGGCGGTGCGCTGGTGGGCCGCGCGATCGATACCGGCGGCGACCGCACGGTCGGCACGCTGCTTGGCGCCGCTGCCGGCGCGGTGGCTGGCCGTGAGATCGAACGCAGCAGCAGCCGTCGCCGCTGCCGCTAAATCGATAGCGACGAACAAGAGCGGGGCGCGGGGGGAAACTTCCGCGCCCCGTATCGTTTGAGTTGAGCGAGGGGCACCGTAGGAGATGCCCGATGAGGAAGTTTATGATCGCCGCGAGTACCGCGGCACTGGCGCTGACCGGCGCTTGTACCGGCTATGGCTATGACCGGCCGGGCTATGCCAGCGACGACTATTGGGATGCGCCGCGTTACTATCGCGACGGCAGCTATGAGGAACGCCGGCTGGGGCGTGACGACCGCGTCTATGTCGGCCGCGACGGCCGCTATTATTGCCGCCGTGGCGATGGCACCGCGGGCCTGATCGTCGGCGGGATCGCCGGCGGCGTGCTGGGCAGCATCATCGCACCGGGCGGATCGAAGACGCTCGGCACGATATTGGGTGCCGCGGGCGGCGCCGCGATCGGCGCGTCAGTCGATCAGGGCGAGGTGCGCTGCCGCTAATTGGCGGGCGTAGTGCGCTTTTAACGCCAAGGGTGTAGCGCGTGGAGCGATGCTCCGCGTGCTCACCCTTTCGTCGCTTTTTCCCGATGCATCGCGGCCCAATTTCGGCGTGTTCGTCGAACGGCAGACGCTGGGGCTCGCCGCACATCCCGACGTCGAATTGAAGCTGGTCGCGCCGCTGGGGCTGCCGCCCTGGCCGCTGAGCCGTGCGGCGCGGTATCGCGCGCTGGCGGGATTGCCGGCGCATGAGCACTGGAAGGGCGTCGAGACCTGGCGGCCGCATTTTCTGAACGTGCCGGGCACTGGCGGGCGGTTCCATGCGGACCGGCTGACTCGGCGGCTGGCGCCGCTCCTCACGCGCATCCGACGCGACTTCGCCTTCGACGTGATCGATGCGAGTTTCTTCTTCCCCGACGGACCTGCGGCAGTGGCACTGGGGCGGCGCTTCGGCGTGCCGGTCTCGGTCAAGGCGCGCGGGGCGGATATCCATCATTGGGGCAGCGCACCGGCAACCGCGCCGCAGGTGATTGCCGCCGGGCAAGCCGCCGACGGATTGCTGTGCGTGTCGCAGGCGATGAAGGCGGACATGGTCGCGCTGGGCATGCCGGCGGCACGGATTCGCGTGCATCATACCGGGGTGGACCTGACGCGCTTCGCACCGAGCGATCAGGCCGCGGCGAAAGCGGCGCTGGGGGTCGAAGGACCGCTGGTGGCATCGGTCGGCGCGCTGATCCCGCGCAAGGGGCACGACATCGTCATCGACGCGATGGCCACCCTGCCCGGCGTGCAGTTGCGCATCGCAGGCGAAGGGCCGGAGCGGCCCCGGCTGGCGGCGCAGATCGCGCGGCTGGGCGTGGGCGACCGGGTGAAATTGCTGGGCAGCGTGGCGCATGGCGAACTGCCGCCGTTGCTGGCGGCGGCGGACGTGATGGCGCTGGCGTCGTCCTCCGAGGGGCTGGCCAATGCCTGGGTCGAGGCGCTGGCGAGCGGGACGCCGCTGGTGATCTCCGATGCCGGGGGCGCGCGCGAAGTGGTGACCGCGCCCGAGGCGGGACGCGTGGCGGCGCGCAATGCGGGCGCGTTCGCATCCGCGATCGGGGAACTGCTCGCCGCGCCGCCGCCGCGTGAGACGGTGCGCGCGATGGCCGCCGGGTTCACCTGGGAGGCGAACACCGCGGCATTGTACGATCACCTGCGCGGGCTGGTCACGGCACGCGGTTGATCGCCCAGGCCGATGCCTGGAGGTCGGCGAGCTTGACCAGATCGCCCATCGCCAGATTCATGTCGACCAGATGCAGCCCCCAATCGTCGAGGCGGCGCGACCCGATCATCACGTCGCCGGCGATGTCGTCGGTGCGCGGATCGGCGGGGTCGGGATTGAGCGTGATCGAGAGATAGTTCGCGCCGTCGCGCTCGACGCATTCGCCCGAGATCATGCCGGGGAGCTTGACGAAGGGCGTCGTCACCGGCGTGCTGTCCTTGCTCCACTGGATCGCCTGCGTCGTGCCGAGCAACGTGGTCGTCGGCAAATAGGCGTCGAGCGGCATTTCGCCGCCGCCGGGCGCGGCGGGGTTGACGCAGGCGACGCGCATGCCCGGCTGCGCGGCGCGGGCGAAGCGGCTGGCGGCGGGCGGGGGCACGGTCGCGCGGAAGCTGACATAGCCGACCAGACAGCCAGTGTCGGTGGCGTTGGCGCAGGTGGGGATCGATTTGAGCGCGCCGGTGCGCTGGCCGGCGGTCAGCTCGACATTGCCGCCGATCGGCATGGCGGAGATGAGCTGCTTCATTGCGGCTGGCTTGCCGTCGAATTCGCCCGCCAGCAGCATCATGACCATGCGCGCGCCCTGGCTGTGCCCGATCAGCACGACGCCACGACCCTTGTTGTCGCGCTTAATATAGTCGCCGAACGCAGCCTTCACGTCGTTATAGGCCAGCGCGAGGTCGGCGGTGACGGGCTGGCCGGTCATCGCCGCGCGCAAGGCCTTGAGCGTCACCTGCCGGTACATCGGCGCATAGACGCGGCAGACGCTGCGGAAGCGTGCGGCCTGGATTTGCGCGACGCGGCGTTCGGCTTCGTCGATGACGAGGTCGCTGTTGAGCGCGTCGTCGGTCGACACGGTGGGATAGACGTAGAAGCAATCGAATGTCGGGTCTGTCGCCGGGACGAACCGCTCGACCGTGCGCGTGCCGTCGGGCGCGATGACCGTGGCGTCGAGCGGGACAGTGCAGGCGTCCTGCCGGCCGGGGCGGCATAGCCAGTTGGCGCCATTGCCATAGTCGGCAGCAGCGGCTTGCGCGGCGGCCAGTGCGATGGCGGCGGTCAGCATGATGCACTCTCCTCTTGTATTCGGTGGCGTTCGTAACCGACAATGGCAGCGGGGCAAATGTATTGGAAGATCGGGTATGGATATGGGGGCATATCCGGTAACCGTGGCGATTGCTGCGGCACCGGTCGAGCGGGCGGACGAGCTGGAACAGGCCGGGCGTTACCGCGACGCCGAGCCGCTGCGGCGCGCGGCGTTCGAACGCGCGCGGAAGGGAAAGGCGGCGGCGCTGGCGGACATCGCGGAGAAGCTCGCGGACAATCTGGCGATGCAGATCCGCCTCGCCGATGCCGAGCCCTTCTACCGGCTGGCGCTTGATGCCCGGCTCAAGCGGCATGGCGAACAGCATGCGGCGACGGCGCGCAGCCTGCGGCAGCTGTCGGCGCTGCTGCTGGCGCGCGGCGAGCTGGGCGAGGCCGAGCAGATCGCGAGGCGCAGCCTGACGATCCAGCGCGCGGTGTCGCCGGCGGGCGATATCGAGATCGCCTGGTCGCTCAACAATCTGGCGCAGGTGCGCGCGGCGCGCGGGCAGCCGTTCGACGCGGACCTGCTCTACCGTGATGCGATCACGATCGCGCGGGCGACGGCGCCGCTGGCCGAGGATGCGCTGGCGGTGCTGCTCAACAATCGCGGGCTCAATTTCTATCGCATGGCGGTGTCCGCCGATATTCCCCTCGCCTTTCGCCGGCCCGCGGGGACGACGCGCGGCGTTATGCTGCCGGTGGCGGACGACATGCCGGTCGCCGATGCCGACCGCAAGCGGCTGCTGGCGCAGGGCCGGACCTTGCTGAACGAGGCGCTGGCGCTGGCCGAGCGGCGGTTCGGAGCCGAGCATCCGGATACGGCGAACCTGCTCAACGGGCTGGCCGCGAACCACCTTGCCGCCGGCGAACGCAGCCGCGCGGAAGCGCTCTACCGGCGCGCGCTGACGATCAAGGCGAAGTTCCTGTTGCCCGAAGACCGCGACCGCATCGTCGGCGCGTGGAGCCTGGGCGCGGTGCTGGCGCGGCTGCCGGGGCGCGGGGCCGAGGCGCGGACGCAGTTGCGCGCGGCAGCGGCGGGGGCGCTGGGCGCGCAGTCGCGCTATCGCGAATATGACCGGGCGGCGAGCGCGGAGCTGCGCAGCTATGCGCCGGTGTTCTTGGGACAAGTGCGCGTCGCCTGGACGCTGGCAAACGCGCGCTAGTCGAGCGGATAGAGCGCGGCGGCGATCCAGCGCAGCTCGGCACGCAACACGCCCCAGGCGCGCGCGGCGGCGCGGCTGTCCATGACTTCGATCCCGAACGGCAGCGCGGCCTCGAGCGCGGGCGGCGGGCGGCGCAGTGTCTGGCCGGTGCCGAGCAGGAGGAATTCGGGCGGTGGATCCAGCGCGAGCAAGGGCGCGAAGTCGGCCGGGGTCAGCGTGTCGAGCGGCGGCGGCGACCAGCCCTCAGCGCGGCTGGGTGTCAACAACAGGCCTTCATAGACATTCTCGTCCACGCGGAAGCCGCGGCCGCTGAACCCCGACACCACCGGTCCCTCGACGCGGGACCGGTCCATCCGCATCAGGGCATGTCCTTGAACGACACCCGCTCGGCGCCTTCGACGCCCTTCGGCCCGGCGACTTCCCTGGGCAGGAAGCTGTCGGGCTTGAGGCGCAGCCACAGCAGGATCGCGGCGGAGACATAGACCGACGAGAAGGTGCCGATGACGATGCCGAGCAGCATCGCCGCGGTGAAGCCGAAGATCACGTCGGGGCCGAGCGCCAGCAGGATGGTCAGCACGATGCCGATCGAGAGCGAGGTGACGACGGTGCGCGACAGCGTCTCGTTGATCGACAGGTTGAGCAGCTCCTCCATCCCCATCTTGCGGTATTTGCGCATATTCTCGCGGATGCGGTCATAGACGACGATGGTGTCGTTGAGCGAATAGCCGATGATCGTCAGCACCGCCGCGACGATGTTGAGGTCGAATTCGAGCTGGGTCAGCGCGAAGAAGCCGAGCGTCAGCGCGACGTCGTGGAACAGCGCGAACAGCGCGCCGACGCCGAACTGCCATTCGAAGCGGAACCAGATGTAGAGCGCGATCGCGATCATCGCGAGCGTCAGGCTGATCGCGCCGTTGCGGAACAGCTCTTCGGAGACCTTGCCCGACACGCTCTGCGCGCCGCCGACCTGCGCGCCGGGATAGTCCTTGAGCACCGCCGCGCGGATCGCGCTGGCCGCTTTGTTCGCCGCTTCCTCGCCGCCCTCGGGCAGCGGGGTGCGGATCGAATATTCGCTGGTCTGGCCGATCTGCTGGATCGTCGCCTCGCCCACGCCGAGCGCCTGAATGCGCTCGCCGAGCTGCGGCACGTCGATCTGCCGGGTGAAGGTGACGCGGGTCTGCTGGCCGCCGATGAAATCGATGCCGAGGTTGAACCCCTTGACCACGCACAGCGCGATCGAGCCGATGATGAGCAGCAGCGACAGCCCCATCGCCACGTTCCGCCATTTCAGGAACGGGATGTTGGTGTTGTCGGGGACGAGCTTGAGCGGACGCATTTCCGGCCCTTAAATATTGATCGACTTCGGCCGGTTGCGCTTCAACCAGTCCGCGACGAGCAGACGGGTGAAGGTGACGCCGGTGAAGACCGAGGTGACGATGCCGATCGCGAGCACGACCGCGAAGCCGCGGATCGGACCCGAGCCGAACACGAACATGATCGCCGCCGAGATGACGTTGGTGATGTTCGCGTCGAAGATCGCGCGGCTGGCTTCCTTGTAGCCGAACTCGACCGACGAGACGGCGGCGCGGTTGCGGATGCGCTGCTCCTCGCGGATGCGTTCGTTGATCAGCACGTTGGCATCGACCGCCGCGCCGATCGTCAGCACGAAGCCGGCGATGCCGGGCAGCGTCAGCGTCGCGCCGAAGAACGCCATGATGCCGAAGATCATGATCGCGTTCACCACCAGCGCCGCGGTCGTATAGACGCCGAAGCGGACATAGGTGAGCAGCATGAACAGGATCAGCGCGAGCGTGCCGACGATCCCGGCGATGATGCCCTTCTGGATCGATTCCTCGCCGAGCTCGGCCGAGACGGTCCGTTCCTCGACCACCTTCAACGCGACCGGCAGCTTGCCCGAACGCAGCGCGATGGCGAGCTCGTTGGCGCTCTCGACCGTGAAGCCGCCCGAAATCTGGCCGCGGCCGCCGAGGATCGGCTCGTTGATGTTGGGCGCGGAGATCACCGAGCCGTCGACGATGATCGCGAACGGCTTGCCGACATTCTGCTGCGTCGCCTGGGCGAAGCGGCGGCCGCCCTGCCCGTCGAAAGTGAAGCCGACCACGACCTGCTGCTGCTGGTCATATTCCTGATTGGCGTTGATCAGCTGATCGCCGCTGACGATCGTCTGACGCTTGAGCGCGATCTGCGGCTGGTGCCCCTGCTGCGTGGGGTAAGCCACATAGGGGATGCCGCCCGGCGCGTTGGGATAAGGCAGAATCTCGCTGCCGATCGGCGCATTGCCCTTGGCCAGATCGGCCGGGTTGGCGTTGATGTCGACCAGCTTGAATTCGAGCCGCGCGGTCTTGCCGAGCAGCGCCTTCAAGGCTTCCGGATCCTTGAGCCCCGGTACCTCGACGAGAATGCGGTTGGCGCCCTGCAGCACGATCGTCGGCTCGAGCGTACCGAGCGCGTTGATGCGGCGATCGACCACCTCGCGCGCGTCGGCCATCGCCTGCTTGACCGCTTGCTCGAGCCCGGCCTTGGTCTGGGTGACGACGAAGCGCGTGCCGTCGCGTACCTCGATCGTCCATTCGCGCTGGCCGGTCATGCCGGCGCCGCTGCCGGTGAGTTGGAGCAACCGCTCGCGCGCAGCGTCGACCTTGGTCACGTCGCGGACCATGAAGCTGATCACACCGTCGCGCATCGAGATGTCGCCGATGTCGATCCGCGGGTCCTGACGGCGGAACTCGGTCTCGATCTCGTCGCGCTTCGCCGACAGCCGCGTCTTGGCGAGGTCAGCGGTGTCCGCTTCGAGCAGGATCGAGCTGCCGCCGGCCAGATCGAGGCCGAGGTTGACGACGGGCTGAGGGATCCAGCCGGGCCATTTCGCGCGCGCGCTTTCGGGCACGAAGCTGGGAATGGCGAGCAACAGGCAGACCGCGATCGATGCCCAGACCGCCCACACCTTCCACTTCGGAAAGTCCAACATTGCTTAGTCGTTCGCCGGCTTGCCGCCGAGCGGCTGGACCTCGACGATGGTCGCCTTGACCACCTTGACCTTCACGGTCGGCGCGATCTCGACCTGCGCATAGACGTCGTCGACCGACACCACCTTGCCGACCAGCCCGCCGGCGGTGACGACGGTGTCGTTCTTCTTGATCGACGCGATCGACGCCTGAAGCGTCTTCATCCGCTTTTGCTGCGGGCGAATCATAAGGAAGTAGAAAGCGACGAAGATCAGGACGAGCGGAAGGATGCCCATGATGCCGCCCATCGGGCTTGCCTGAGCTGCGCCGCCTGCGGCCTGTGCATATGCTGGTGAGATGATCATGGTTCCCCGGGCCTGTGATGTGGCCTGAAATGGTGGGGGCGCATGCCCCCGGGTTCAAGGCGCGGGCGCTACCATGCGTGTCCCGGGCGTGCAACCATTGCCGGCCCGTTGCCGAAAGGCAACAAACCCGACGTCGCGGCGGATCGGCAACGGGTCGCCCCTACCCCCTTGCATCGGGCTCGCCGCGGGCCTAGAGGCCGCTCCCTCGGTCGGGGCGTAGCGCAGCCTGGTAGCGCATCACACTGGGGGTGTGGGGGTCGCAGGTTCGAATCCTGTCGCCCCGACCAAGAAATCCAAACAGGCGGAATGGCATTCACGGCTTTGGAGCCGCAATCGCTTCGTTCCGGGCTATCACGCATTTCTGGCGCTAGGGCGCGCTCCCCCTTCTAGCCGGTCACGTCGACGATCACCCGGCGATAGCGAGTCAGGCTCGGACTGCCGCTGTCGCTGACGGCCAGGATCAGGTGCAGCGTGCCGTTGCGCAGCACTCGCGCCGTCGGGATCGTCACGTCCGCCGTGCCGGCCGCGCCGGTCGCGATTTCGATCGGCACGCCGACCTTGCCTGACGAGACGGTGAAGGTGCCCGGCTCAGGATAATGGAACCAGCGATAGTCGAGCCGGTCGCCATCGGGGTCCGACGATCCCGCGGCGCTCAGCCGGATGGTCTCGCCGCGCCTCGCCGTCAACCGGTCGGCGTGGCCAAGGCGCACGACCGGGGGATGATTGGCCTGCTTGTACGGCTTGATCGTCCAGTCCATGCGCGCGGCGAAGTCATTCTGATACGCTTGCCGCCAGCGCCAGATGGTTGCCTTGTTGCTGGTGTGCCACTGGCCGTCGGCACCGAGCACCTCGTCTTCCGCATCGGCCCAGAAAGCGCGCGTCTCGGACTGAAGGAACCATTTTCGGGTGCGCGGCTGATAGTGTTCATAACGGCCGCCCCAGCTGCCCCAATCGGGATGCTCGGGGCTGCCGAGGCCGTTCCCGATCAGATACAGGAAGGACGGCGTGTCGCCCTCCATGATGAACTCGGTATGCGGATATTCGGCGCCCAGCGGTCCCTTGGCGCGCACGTTCCGGTCGAGCCAGGGATTGTCGACGATGGCGAAGTCGGCGCCGACGAACCGGCCGTGGAACCGGTCGCCGCTGATGCCGCTCCAGGTCGAGGCATGATAGGCGGCGCCGGCATGCACGCCGGGACTGGCAATGTAGAACAGGCCCGGAAACTTGCTGCGGATCCAGGGGCCGCTGTCGTCCTGGTCGGAGATCGTATAGACTCGAAGCTTCGCGACGAACCGGGCCAGCTCCGCGGGCGAGCGGTCGCGCTCCACTCGCCACAGCGCCTGCGCCAGCACGTTGGGCCCGCCCCACACCAGGACCCAAACCGGCCGCGGATCGGTCTTGTCGACCGTGTCGATCAGCAGTTGCGAGCCGGGCGAATCCTGACCCTCGCCCACCGCCTTCAGGCCAAAGAGCGGGCGGCCCGCACGGACAACCGAGAGCAGTTGGGCCTCGCTGGGGAAGCCAGCCTCATGCTTGAGGAGATTGCCGCGGACCTTGCCATAAGCTTGCACGATGCGGCGGATTCGGTCCGGCGCGACACGGTCGGGCAGATGAACGGATGTCGTTGCGATGAGTCCGTCGACGTCCCACTGATTGGCGTAAGTGAGAAACCGGACAAGCGACTGCGCGTCGTCCGGCTCGTTCTCGATATCGGTCAGCACAACGACACGCGGCCGCTGCACATCGCCTGTTGCGGCGGCCGTGCCAGCTGCCGGGTTGAATGCCAAAAGCGCGAGAATCGCGGACAACAGATGCGGAATTCGGACGCGCGCGTTGTGTGACCGGCACTCGGCGCCGATTGATTTCGCCATGAACAATCCTCGCTCCGCATTCATCGGTTCATTCGAAGAAAATCGAAAGTTTATCAATTATCGAGTTTGCGGATCGAAGAGTGTGCGCGCGGCCTGGTGCCGCGTGCGCGCGGCGCGGGTCAGCCCGCGTTGGCGAAGGTGATGTTCGCCGGCTTGGGCACCGCCAGCGACTTGCCGGTGGCGGTGAGCATGCCGTTGCGTGGGTCGATTGCGAGCAGTGTGAGCAGGTCGCTGCGTTCGTTGGCGACGATCATCCAGCGGCCGCCGGCGTGGATGCGGAAGTCCCAGGGATAATTGCCGCCCGACGCAATGCGCTGGATCGGCCGGAGCGTGAAGTCGCGCGGGTCGATCGCGTGGACCACGATCGTCGAATCGCCGCGGTTGGCGACATAGGCGAAGCGTCCGTCGCGGCTGATCATGACTTCGGACACGGTGCTGGCGCCAGTGAAGCCCGGCGCGTTGGCGGGGAGCGTCTGGAACAACGTCGCCCTGCCTACGCGCGCATCCCAGCGAATTGCGAAAATGTCGGCGGTGAGTTCACCGAGCAGGTAGATGATGCGGCCATTGGGGTGGAAAGCGAAGTGCCGCGGGCCGCTGCCGGACGGCAGGATGAGGTGGCGGGCGACGTCGTCATCGGCCAGCGCCCCGGTGCGCGGATCGAAGCGATAGACGAACAGCCGGTCGGTACCGAGATCGGCGACCAGCGCGAAGCGGCCCGAGGGGTCGAGCATGACGCCGTGCGCGTGCGGACTCGCCTGACGGCGATGCGGGCCGGAGCCGCTGGCGGCGATGGTTGAAATCCGCGCGCCGGGAAATCCGTCCGGGCCGATTGCGATGCTCGCCACCGACCCTTCGGCATAATTGGCCGCGAGCAGGGCGCGTCCGCGCGGATCGATCGCGAGATGCGTCGTCCCGCCTCCTGCAGGTGCCGCGCCCGCTCTGGTCAGGCCGCCGCTCGCGAGATCGATGCGGAACGCCACCACCTGCCCGGCCGCGCCCTGATCGGCGACGTACAGCATCGACAAGCGCGGGTGCAGAAGGGCCCAGGTCGGTTTGCTGAGCGTGGCGACGGGGCCGATCATGCGCAGTTCACCCGCCCTTGCGTCGAGCCGGGCTGCGTGCAGCGTCGTGCCGTTCGAGCCGATGAAGAAGAGGTCACCCGGCGGCCGGGTTCGCGCGGCGCGCGGCGCGCATCCGGCGAGGGTGAGTGCGACGGGCAGCGCTCCGCCCAGCAATGTCCGGCGATCGATCATCGGTTCTGCCCCTCTCCGTGCCGCTACGATGCTATCCGGACGGCGCGTGGGCAGACCCCGAAGTTGCGGGGACCGCGATCACTTTTGCGGCAGTGCGCGGGTCAGCCGCCCTCACCGCGCAGCGCGCGGGCGCGGCGGATGTCATTGGCGATGACCGCGCGGCTGATGCGGCGGACGAGGCGCTGGGCGCTGTGCCAGGCGCGCGGGTCGCCCGCCTGATCGATGCTGCGCTGACGCCCGCCGGCAAGCAGGCGGCTACCCCAGGCGTCGATATGCGCATCGAGCGCGGGATCGTGCAGCGCGTCGCGATCATCGCCGGTCAGCACCAGCGAGGGGAACGGCAGCGCGACCGCGGGCGAGGCGAACATCTGGCGCTTGTCGGCCTCGTGCGGCGGCTGGACCGGGTCGAGCAGCAGCGCCCCGGCGACCTTCGAAACATAATGCGACGGCGACAGCCGCGCCCACCATGACGCGGCGAAGCAGCCCACGCCTTCGGCCACGAACAGCACCGCGCGGTCGGCCTGCATCACGGCATCGTCGAGCTGAGTCGCCCACACGCTCTGGCGGCGCGGGCGATTCATCTCGAGCGCGATGTGCGCATCGCCCGTCTCCGGCCAGCGCAGCCGCGATTCCCATGCCGGCGGGCGCATACCGGCTTCGGCAATGGTGACGATCGAAAACAGGCGAGGATCGTGAGCGAGGGTCAGCGCCATGCGTATATTCCTTCACTGAACGAAAGCGACCGGGCGTAGTCGCGCAACAATATCTCAGGCGAGGCCCATGCGGCGCAACAATTTCTATCGGCCGAAGTTCCGCTCTGGCGCGACGCGGGAACGTTTCGTCTCCGCACCCGTCACTTTGCGAGGCGCGCGGCGACCACGCGGACGACCGCGGCGGTGATTCTCTCGACGCCCTTCTCATTGGGATGGATGCCGTCGGGCAGCAGCAGCGCACGGTCGGTGATCACGCCATCGAGGAAGAAGGGATAGAGCGGGACGTCATATTGCCTCGCGAGATCGGGATAGATGGCGTTGAATTGCCGGGCGTAGTCGGCGCCCATGTTGGGCGAGGCGACCATGCCGGTGAGCATCGCGGGGATCTCGCGCTTCTTGAGCTCGGCGAGGATCGAGTCGAGATTCCGGCGGGTGTCGGCCGGGTTCAGGCCGCGCAGCATGTCGTTGGCGCCGAGACCGACGATGACGAGGTCGGGCTTGCGCGGCTGGCCGTCGAGGGTGAAGGCGAGCCGCTGGAGCCCGGCGGCGCTGGTGTCGCCCGAGACGCCGGCATTGAAGACGGCGGCCTTGACGCCCTGCGCCGCGAGCGCGCGCTGGAGCGCCGGGGCGAAGCCCTTGTCCTGCGGGAGGTTATAGCCGGCGAACAGGCTGTCGCCGAACACGACGACCGATTTGCCGTCGGCGGCGGGCGTTGCGGCGGTGGCAGTGGGCGTCGCGGAGGGCTGCGGATCGGGCGTGGCGGGCGAACATGCCGCCGCGAGGTGGACAAGCGCCAAAGCCACTCCATATGTCCAGAACGTCCTCAAGGAGCTTCCTTCCTTCATGCATGCACCCGCCCAAGCGGACCATATCGCGATCCGCGCCCGCGATGTCACCCTGTCGCTCGGCACGCGCGACGCGCCGGTCGAGATTTTGAAGGGCATCGACCTCGATATCGCCAAGGGCGAGAGCATCGCGATCCTGGGCGCGTCGGGGTCGGGCAAGTCGTCGCTGATGGCGGTGCTGTCGGGGCTGGAGCAGGCGAGCGGCGGCAGCGTGCGGGTCGGCGGCGTGGATTATGGCAAGCTCAGCGAAGACGAGCTGGCCAGGGCGCGGCGCGGGCGCGTGGGGATCGTGTTGCAGGCGTTCCACCTGCTGCCGACAATAACCGCGCTGGAGAATGTCGCGGTGCCGCTCGAGCTGGCGGGCGCCGAGGATGCCTTTGCGCGGGCCGAGGCGGAGCTGGTCGCGGTGGGGCTGGGGCACCGGCTGCACCATTATCCGGCGCAGCTGTCGGGTGGCGAACAGCAGCGCGTGGCGATTGCGCGCGCGGTGGCCCCGCGGCCCGACATCTTGTTCGCCGACGAGCCGACCGGGAATCTCGATGCGGCGACCGGGGGTTCGGTCACCGATTTGCTGTTCGAGCGGCACCGCGCGGCGGGCGCGACCTTGCTGATCATCACGCATGATCCGGCACTGGCCGAGCGCTGCCAGCGCGTGGTCGAGATGTCGGACGGACGGATCGTGAGCGAGCGTAGCGCGTGACGCTGGGTTGGGCGCCAAGCTGGCGGATCGCGCGGCGTGACCTGCATGCCGGGTTTCGCGGACTGCGATTGCTGTTCGTGTGCCTGTTCCTCGGCGTCGGCACGCTGGCGGCGATCGGCAGCCTGACCTCGTCGATCACGAGCGAGCTGGCGGCACGCGGGCGCGTGCTGCTCGGCGGCGATGTCGAGGTCGGCATGACTCAACGCGAGGCGAGCGCCGCGGAAAAAACCGAGCTGCGGCGGCTGGGGACGGTGAGCGAGACGATCCGCATGCGCGCGATGGCGCAGCGGACCGATGGCAAGGCGGATGGACCGGCAGCGGTGCTGACCGAATTGAAGGGCGTCGATGGCGCCTATCCGCTGTACGGCACGCTGGCGTTGCAGGGCGGAAATTATGCCCCCCTGCCCGCGGACCGCATCCTGATCGGCAATGCGCTGGCCGAGCGGCTGCTGGTCAAGGCCGGGGACCGGCTGCGCTATGGCACGGCGGACTTCACCATCGCGGGCGTGATCGCCGACGAGCCCGACCGGGTGAGCGAAGGCTTTACGCTCGGGCCCGTAGCGATCGTCTCGATGGACGGCATGCGGCGCACCGGGCTGATCCAGCCGGGCAGCCTGTTCGAGAGCAAATACCGCGTGCGGCTGCCCGCCGGGGCCGACGCCAGGACGGTGCGCGACGATCTGGAGAAGCGGCATCGCAGCGACGGCTGGGACCTGAAGGATCATGAGCGCGCCGCGCCGGGCGCGAACCGTTTCTTCGAGCGGATGGGGCAGTTTCTGTCGCTGATCGGGCTGGCGGCGCTGGTGATCGCCGGGATCGGGGTGAGCAACGGGGTGTCGTCCTATCTCGCACAGAAGCGCGGCGGGATCGCCACGCTCAAGGTGCTGGGCGCGACTTCCGGCGATATCGAGCGAATTTATCTGTTGCAGGTCGCGGCGGTGGCGGCGGTGGCGATCGTCGTGGGGCTGGTCGTGGGCGCATTGCTGCCGCCGGGACTTGTCGCGCTGGCAGGGGATATTCTGCCGGTGCAGCCGGGGTTCGCGGTGCATCCGCTGCCGCTGGCGACGAGCGCGGCCTATGGCCTGCTGATCGCGCTGATCTTCACCCTGCCGCCGCTGGCGCGGGCGCGGACTCAGCCGGCGGCGGCGATCTTTCGCGCGCTGGTCGATCCGCGGCGGCGCGTGGACTGGCGCAGCACGCGGATCGTCGCCGCGGCGGGCGCGGCTTTGGTCGCAGTGGCGCTGCTGACCGCGCGCGAGCCGGTGTTCTCGGCGGCGGTGCTGGGCGCGGTGGTGGCGGTGCTGTTGCTGCTGCTCGCGCTCGGCTGGGGGGTGAGCCGGATCGCGCGGCGGGTGCCGCGGCCGAAGCGGCCATTACTGCGGCTGGCGCTGGCGAACCTCTATCGGCCGGGCGCGCAGACGTCGGCGCTGGTGGTCGCGCTGGGGCTGGCGTTGACGCTGTTCGTGACGCTGGCGGGAATCCAGACGAGCCTGAATGCCGAGATCGAGCGGACCGTGCCCAAAAAGGCGCCCAACCTGTTCGTGCTCGATGTGCCATCGACCGAGGAGGCGCGGTTCAAGGCGCTGATGACGCGCGAGGCGAAGGGCGCGCAGCTCAATATCGTACCGGCGCTGCGCGGGACGATCGTCGCCTATGACGGCAAGCGAGTCGCCGACATGAAGGAGCGGCCCGAGGGCGCGTGGTTCCTGCGCGGCGAGCGTGGGGTGACTTATAGCGCGGCCGTGCCGCAGGGCAGCGAGCTGGTGGCCGGAAAATGGTGGCCGGCCGGCTATGATGGCCCACCCTTGCTGTCGCTCGATGCCGAGGCGGCGCGAATCCTGAATATCGGTGTCGGCGACAGCATGACCGTCAGCGTGCTGGGGCGCGAGATCGAGGCGAAGATCGCGTCGCTGCGCAAAGTCAATTGGGACACGATGGGGTTCAACTATGTCCTCGTCTTCTCGCCCAATACGCTCAAAAGCGCGCCGCACAGCCTGACCGCGACGGTGACGATGCCGCCGAGCAAGGATGGCGCGGTGACGCGGGCGCTGCTCGCGGCGTTCCCGGGCGCGTCGGTGATCGCGGTGAGCGAGGTGATCGGGCAGATCGGCGGCATCCTCGAGCAGATGTCGAGCGCGATCGTCGCGGCGGCCTCGATCGCGATCCTCGCCGGGATCGCGGTGCTGATCGGCGCGATCGTGGCGTCGCGACAGGCGCGCAGCTATGACAGCGTGATCCTCAAGACGCTGGGCGCGACGCGGGTGCAGGTGCTCGGGACTCAGGCGCTGGAATATGGATTGCTGGCCGCGGTGCTGGCATCGGTGTCGCTGCTGCTCGGCATGGGCGCGGCCTGGTATGTGATCGTGCAGGTGTTCGAGTTCGGCTGGGCGCCGGACTGGTTCGTGGTGCTGGCGACATTGGGCGGCGGGGCGCTGATCACGCTGGGGATCGGGCTGGCGGGGTCGATCCCGCTGATGTCGGTGCGGCCGTCGCGGGCGTTGCGCGAGCTGTGAACCGCGCGGCACGGCGGGACTGCAATCCGGCATAGCGAGCGCGGGAGACGCGAAGGCGGCTGGCGCGTTAGGGCGACGCGATGACCGATACGACCCTTTGCCTGCCTGATGGCGAGATTCGCGGCGCCGTTTCCGGTGGTGTCCGCCGCTTTCTGGGCATTCCCTATGCCGCGCCGCCGGTGGGAACGAACCGCTTTGCCGTGCCGCAGCCGGTGCAGCCGTGGCCGGGCGTGCGCGATGCGACCGTTCCGGGGCCGAGCGCGCCGCAGCGCACCCCCACCCTGCCCGCGCTCGACATCGTGCCGCTGGTCGGTGACGGCGGCACGCGCGGTGATGATCATCTGACGTTGAACATATGGGCGCCGCAGGATGCGGTGGGCCGCCCGGTGATGGTGTTCATCCATGGCGGCGGCTTCGTGCTCGGCAGCAAGGACGTGCCGGTGCAGGACGGCACGTCCTTTGCCCGCGACGGCGTGGTGATGGTGTCGATCAACTATCGGCTGGGGATAGAGGGATTTCTGCCGATCCCGGGCGTGCCGACCAATCTCGGCCTGCGCGACATGATCGCGGCGCTGAAATGGGTGCAGGCCAATATCGCGGCGTTCGGGGGCGATCCGGACAACGTCACGGTGTTCGGCGAATCTGCGGGGGCGATGGCGACCGCGAACCTCGTCGCCTCGCCGCCGGCGCAGGGGCTGTTTCGCCGCGCGATCATTCAGAGCGGGCACGGGTCGATGGTGCGCGAGATTCCGGTCGCGCAGCGGCTGGTGCGCAAGCTGGCCAAGCTGTTGCGGGTCACGCCCGACGCAGACGGGTTTCGCTCGGTCGAGCCGATGCGCGGGGTGGACGCGATCGAGAAGCTCGCGCTGCCGTGGAAGATCGATTTGCGCGACGAAAACGGGTTCGAGCCGGTCTATGGGATCAGCCGCTTCATCCCGGTCTATGGCGACGATGTACTGCCGCAACATCCGCTCGCCGCGCTGGCCGGCGGGGTCGGTGGGGATGTGGAGGTGCTGATCGGCACCAATGCGCAGGAGATGAACCTCTATCATGTGCCGACCGGGGTGCGCGAGAAGATCCCCGGCTGGCTGGTCAAATTGCTGGTCGGGCGGTCGATGCCGCGGGCGCGCGAGGCGCTGGCGGCTTATGGGCTGGGCAAGCCGGGCGTGAAGGCCGGGCATGCGATGACCGATGCGCTGAGCGACTTCGTGTTCCGCTGGCCCGCGCGGCAATTCGCCGCGGCGCATCGCGGGCGGACGCATCTGTATGAGCTGGACTGGCGCTCGCCGGCATGCGGCGGGCAATTGGGCGCGGCGCACGGCATGGAGCTGCCGTTCGTGTTCGACACGCTGGCTTTGACGAGCGGTGCGCGCGGGCTGACCGGCGAGGCGCCGCCACAGGCGCTGGCCGACCATGTCCACCGGCTGTGGGTCGATTATGCCAGCAGCGGCGCGCTGCCCTGGCCCGAATTCGGTACGACGCGGCAGGTCTATCAGCTCGAGGCCGGGCACACGGTCAGCGAGCCGGTGATGCCGGCGGCGCGCTTTCTTCCCTGAATTTCGGAGCTTCATCATGTATCTCGACCGTTTCCGGCTCGACGGCCGGGCCGCCTTCATCACCGGCGGGGCTCAGGGCATCGGCTATTGCGTCGCCGAGGCGCTGGCCGAGGCTGGGGCGCGGGTGACGATCGGCGACCGCGATGCACGCGCGATCGAGGCGGCGCGGCGGGCGCTGGGCGAGAAGGGCTATGAGGTGGCGGGCATACCGCTCGATGTGACAGATTCCGCCGCTGTCACCGGCGCTGCCGATGCGCTGGCGGCGAGCGCCGGGCGAATCGACATTCTCGTCAACAATGCCGGCATCGCGCGCAGCGAGACGCCCGCCGAAGATGTCGCCGACGAGCATTGGCTCAACGTGCTCGACGTGAACCTCAACGGCAGCTTCTGGTGCGCGCGCGCGTTCGGGCGGCATATGCTGGCGCAGGGCTCGGGCAGCATCGTCAATGTCGGGTCGATGTCGGGCTTCATCGTCAACCGCCCGCAGCCGCAAAGCTATTACAATGCCTCTAAGGCCGCGGTGCACCAGCTAACGAAAAGTCTCGCCGCCGAATGGGCCGACCGCGGCGTGCGGGTGAATGCGGTGGCGCCGACCTATATCGCGACGCCGCTCAACGCCTTTGCCGACAAGCAAGGCGAGATGTATCGCCGCTGGATCGACGGCACGCCGCAAGGCCGGCTGGGCGAACCCGAGGAAGTCGCCGCGGTCGTGCTGTTCCTCGCCTCCGACGCGGCGAGCCTGATGACCGGCAGCATCGTCCTCGCCGATGGCGGCTATACCTGCTGGTGAGCGATCCGGCGAAGCGCGCGTGCGGATCGGCATAGCCGCTGGACCTTTCAGATAGGTCAAGCTATCGGATAGGTGAAAGATCGAACCGAGCGGGCATGAGTCCCGGCCGGCATGGGAGACGATATGATGCGCACGATCCACCGCCTGACCCTGACCACCGCGCTGGCGCTGAGCCTGCCGCATGTCGCGCAGGCGCAGGACGCCCCCGCCACGACCGAAGCAGTCGTTGGCGAGAATGAGATCATCGTCACAGCGACCAAGCGCAGCGAGCGCCTGCAGGACGTTCCGGCATCGGTGTCGGTGGTTCAGGCGACCGACCTGTCGAAGGAAGGCGTCGTCCGCTTCTCCGACTATGCCTCGCGCATCCCCGGCCTGTCGCTGACCAGCGGCCGCACCGGCAACGCGCAGGTCACATTGCGCGGCATCACCACCGGCGCCGCGCAGCCTGGTTCGACCACCGGCTATTATGTCGATGAAGCGCCGGTCGGATCGGTCAACGCCTATACCGGCGGCAACGCGATCACGCCCGATCTCGACCCGGCCGATCTCGGCCAGATCGAAGTGCTCAAGGGGCCGCAGGGCACGCTCTATGGCGCGGGCGCCGTGGGCGGTCTGCTCAAATTCACCACCGCCACGCCGAGCCTCGATGAATTCCAGGGACGCATGTCAGCCGGCATCACCGCGGTCGCCAAGGGCGAGGTCGGCTATTCGGCGCGCGGCATGGTCAACATTCCGCTGTCGCCCGGCGGCCTCGCACTGCGCGTCGCCGGATTCTATCGCCGCGATCCGGGCTATGTCGACAACGTCAATCCGCGGATCGGTGAGAAGGATGCCAACACCGCCTATGTCCGCGGCGGCCGCGTCGCGCTGACCGGTCAACTCGGCCCCGATGTGCGGATGCAGATTTCGGCGATCGCCCAGGACACCACGAGCGACGCGGCGAACGGCGTCGATGTCGATGCCGTCACGCTGCGCCCGATCAACGGCGACCTGACCAACAACCGCTTCGTGCCGGAGCGCGGCTATGTCCGGCTGCGGCTCTACAATGCCACGTTCAACGCCGATCTGGGCAAGATCGATCTGGTTTCGTCGACCACCTATCAGCGCATCTATTTCCGCGAGATCGGCGACGCGACACGCAGTTTCGCCGCCATTCTCACCGGCAACGCGCCGGTGCTCGCCGTCTTCGCCGGGATCGCCGTGCCGCCGAACCTCGGCATGCGCGTCAACACGATCAAGCACACCGAGCGGTGGTCGCAGGAAGTTCGCGCCAGCGCCACCGATCTGGGCGGGTTCCTCGACCTGCAGGGCGGCGTCTACTGGACTCACGAATCGAGCACCAACCGCATCCCCAATATCGACTATTTCTCGACCGCCACCGGCGCTCCGATCACCACGCTGCCGCCGTTCGCGGTGGCGTCGATCGACTCGACCTATGAGGAATATTCGTTCTTCGGCAATGCGCGCATCCATCTGGGCGACCGCTTCGACGTGCTTGGCGGCATCCGCGTGGCGCATGACAACCAGAATTATGTGCAGGATTATCGCGGCCTGCTGATTTCGCTCTCGACCGGCGCGATCGTCGCCGGCGCCACCACCGCGACGCTCGCCGCCAAGGGCAAGGAAGAAGCGACGATCACCACGTGGATGGTGTCCCCGCGCTTCCGCGTCTCCGACAATCTGATGATCTATGGCCGCGCAGCGACCGGCTATCGTCCCGGCGGCCCGAACCCCGCGCCGCCGACCGGCAACATCCCGCTGACCTTCCAGCCCGACAAGCTGACTCAATATGAGGTCGGCATCAAGGCGTCGACGCCGGACCGCATCTTCTCGGCCGAGGGCGCGCTGTTCTACACCGACTGGAACAACGTCCAGATCCAGACCAGCGGCGGCGGGTTCAACTATCTGGTCAACGGCGGCAGCGCACGCAGCCAGGGCGCCGAGCTGACGCTGCGCGCCGCGCCCGCCAGCGGGTTCAACCTGACCGGCAACATCGCCTATACCGACGCCAAGCTGACCGCGAACGCGCCGGCCGCGGGCGGCCTCAACGGCGACCGCCTGCCCTATGTGCCGCGCTGGACGGGCTCGCTGAGCGCCAACTACACGGCAGAACTGGGCGGATCGGCGAAGCTGAACCTGGGCGCGACCGCCAATTACGTCGGCGATCGCAAGAGCGATTACACCAACCGCTTCCCCAAGAAGCTCGAGAGCTACGCGACGTTCGACCTGCGCGCCGGGATCGAAAGCGGCAGCTGGTCGGTCTCGGCCTTCGTCAAGAACCTGACCGACAAGCGCGCGATCGTGGTCGCCGGCCCGCTGAGCGGCACGCCGTCCAACACGGCAGGCGCGCTATATTCGGCGGCGGTCATCCAGCCGCGCGTGATCGGCGCCGAAGCCGCGATCCGGTTCTGATCCGGACGCAGGGGGGACGCGACATGCACTCCGATCCCGCAGCCTTCAAACCGTCCAACCTCGAGCCGGGCTTCCGCGCCCGGCTCGAGGACCGGTTCGGCGCGCAACTCCAGACCGGCGAGGCGATCCGCGCCCAACATGGCGCGAGCGAGACGCATTTCGAGACGATGCTGCCCGACGCGGTGGTGTTCGCGCGCTCGGTCGAGGATGTGATCGACGCGGTGAACCTGTGCCGCGAAGCGAAGGTGCCGGTGACGCCATACGGCGCGGGTACCTCGATCGAGGGCAATGCCACGCCGATCCATGGCGGGGTCAGCCTCGATCTCAGCGAAATGAACCGCATCCTCGCGGTGAACAGCGAGGATTTCGACTGCGTGGTCGAGCCCGGCGTGCGGCGCGAGCAGCTCAATGAACATCTTCGCGATCAGGGGCTGTTCTTCCCGATCGATCCCGGCGCCAATGCCACGATCGGCGGCATGACCTCGACTCGTGCGAGCGGCACCAACGCGGTGCGCTATGGCACGATGCGCGAGGCGGTGCTGGGGCTGAAGGTGGTGACGCCCGATGGCCGCGTGATCCGCACCAGCCGCCGCGCGCGCAAGTCGGCGGCGGGCTATGACCTCACCCGGCTGTTCGTCGGATCCGAAGGCACGCTCGGCATCGTGGTCGAAGTGACGCTGCGGCTGCATCCGATCCCCGAGCAGATCAGCGCGGCGGTGTGCGGCTTCGACAGCCTCAAGGGCGCGGTCGATACCGTCGTCCAGTCGATCCAGCTCGGCATTCCGCTGGCCCGCGTCGAAATCCTCGACGCGATGCAGATGCGCGCGTGCAACAAATGGTCGAAGCTCGACTATCCCGAGCTGACCACCCTGTTCTTCGAGTTCCACGGCAGCCCGCTGCAGGTCGGCGAGCAGGTCGAGATGGTGAAGATGCTGTCGGCGGAAAATGGCAGCGGGGAGTTCGCCTGGTCTAATCTGCCCGAAGAACGCTCGAAGCTGTGGAAGGCGCGGCACGAGGCCTATTATGCCGCGGTCAATCTGCGCAGCGGCGCGATCGGCTGGGCGACCGACGTGTGCGTGCCGATCAGCCGGCTGGCCGAATGTATCGAGGAGACGCATGCCGACCTCGCCAAGTCGGCGATCCCGGCGACGATCCTGGGGCATGTCGGCGACGGCAATTTCCACGTCGTCTTCTCGATCGACCCCAACGCGCCCGAGGAAATGGTCGAGGTCGAGGCGATCAACGCGCGGCTGGTCGAGCGCGCGTTGGCGATGGACGGCACCTGCACCGGCGAGCATGGCATCGGCATCGGCAAGCAGGACTGGCTGGTCGAGGAACTGGGCGACGCGGTCGATCTGATGCGCGCGATCAAGCGCGCGCTCGATCCGGAGAATCTGTTCAACCCCGGCAAGATCTTCCAGCTGTGATGAAGCCGAAAGGGCATCATCAAGCCCCTCCCCTTCAGGGGAGGGGTTGGGGGTGGGGCGTAGCCGTCTCATCGAGACCGTGATGCGCGTGGATAGCCCCCACCCCAACCTCTCCCCTGAAGGGGAGGGGCTATCACAAGTGCCAGCCTTCTCCCACTCGGTGCCTGCCCTGCTCGCCTTGTCGCTGGCGATGGCGGTGGGCTTTACCGCGATGGGATCGTTCGGCACGGTGCAGGAGGCCGCCAAGGCCGAGCTGGGGCTGAGCGACTATGCGCTGAGCCTGGTGCAGGGCGTGTCGGCGGCGATCCCGATGGTGCTGCTGTCGGTGCCGATCGGCATCCTCGTCGACCGCGCCAACCGCGTGCGGCTGATGATCCTGCTGGCGCTGGTGTGGACCGCGGGAACGGCGCTGACCGCCGCCGCGCCCGATGCCAACATCCTGTTCATGGCGCGGATGCTGACCGCGATCGGCGCGACCGGGTCGCTCACCGCCGCTTTGTCGCTCGGCGCGGATCTGGTCGTTCCCGAGCATCGCGGGCGGGCGGCGCTGATGACATCGCTGGGCAAGACGATCGGGATCGCCGGCGGGTTCGCGGTGAGCGGCTGGCTGATCGGCTGGTTCATCGGCCACGGCACGACCGTGTTCGGGCTGAGCCCGTGGCGCAGCACGCATGCGGTGCTGGCGTTGCTGAGCCTCGCGCTGTCGCTTCCGCTGCTGCTGTTGCGCGAGCCGCCGCGGCACGAGATTGCTTCGGCGCAGGCCAGACCACCCTTCCGCGTCGTCACCGCCGAACTGTGGTCGCGCCGCCGCTTCCTGATCCCGCTGTTCGCCGGGCAGGTCAGCGTGGTGATGGCGGATAACGCCGCGATGGTGTGGGCGGCGCCGGTGCTGACCCGCAACCATGGCCTGACGCCGAGCGAGTTCGCGGGGTGGATGGGCGCACTGATCCTGCTCACCGGCCTCGCCGGCGCGGTGCTGGGCGGGATCGCGGCCGATTGGGGACAGAAGAGCGGGCGTCGCGGCGGCATCCTGATCGGCGCAGTGATCGCGGCGGTGGCAGGCGTTCCGGCGGCTTTGTTCCCGATCATTCCCGATGTGACCGGCTTCGCCGTCGCGCTGGGCGCGCTGATGTTGGGTGGGACGGTGACGGGCCTCGTCGTTTCGGTCGCGCTGACAGTGCTGCTGCCCAACGAGCTTCGTGGCCTCTGCATCGGTGCGTTCATCGCGGTTGCCGGGCTGATCGGCTTCGGCATCGCGCCGACATTGGTCGCGGCGGTGAGCGACTGGATGGGCGGCGAGCGGCATCTGGCGGAGGCGCTGGCGATGGTCGGGGTGGTCGTCAGCGGGGCGTCGGTCGCCGCGTTCTGGCAGGCGATGCGCACCGCACCGGAGTCCGCCATCGCCGAACCTATCTGATAGCTATTGACTCAAGCTATCTGAAAGGTCATGCTCCTTCGAAAGAGGAGGAGAGGTCATGCAGAACCCTGCCATCATTATCGGCTCGCCCGAGATGACCGTGCTGATCGGCCCGGTCGCCGTGAGCGCCGATGTGCTGCCGCCCGATCCGGTATTGTTCGCCTATGCGCTGGGCGCCGAGGGCGCGACGCTGCGCGTGTTCGCCCGCCCCGCGGTGCCGATGCTGCTGGAGATGGCTGGCGCCGACGACACGTCGCTGCTGGTGGTGGCGCGCCGCGCGGTCGAACGGCTCTATGGCTGGACCGCCGAGGGCATGGACGGCGACACCTTCCACGTTTCGCACGAGCTGGCCGCGATCCTGATGCGTGTCGCCGATGCCGGGCGGAGCGGCGATGCGCTGATCACCTACCGCTTTGCCAAGAGCCTGGAATTGCTGTGCGAGACCGTCGAGGCGCTCAACGCCGGTTCGCTGGTGCCGTTTGCCGGTGACGGCGTGCTGAGCGAGCGCGATACGCGCGCCATCGTCGCGGCGCGCGGCATGGTCGACCGGCAGTGGAGCGAAAAGCTGACGCTCGACTGGATCGCGCGCGCCTGCGGCATCAACCGCGCCAAGCTGACGCGCGGTTTTCGCGACCTTTATGGCTGCACGATCAGCGAGGCGCTGGCCGAGCGGCGGCTGGCCGAGGCGCAGGCCAAGTTGCTGACCACCGACCTGCCGGTGTCGAGCATCGGCTATGCCAGCGGCTACCTCAACAATGCGAGTTTCACGCGTGCGTTCGGCCGCCGATTCGGCTTGTCACCGAGCGATTTCCGGGCGATTCGTCGCGCAGCATGAGCGTTAACGGAGTGATAAACGGCGGGGGCCCCTCGCTCGTCCAGCAGGCGATGGACGCAGTCACCGCGCATATCCGCGATTCGCGGCTGCGGGTCGGCGACACGTTGCCCGGCGAAGGCCATTTCGCAGGCGAATTGGGCGTCAGCCGTGCAGTGATGCGCGAGGCGTTCGGTGCGCTCGCGGCGTTGCGCATGATCGACGTCGGCAACGGCCGCAAGCCGCGCGTCGCCGCGATCGACGGGTCGGTGTTCGCCGCCTCGCTCGATCACGGTGTTTCGACCGCGCAGATCAGCGTCGCGGATGTGTGGGACGTGCGCCGCACGATCGAATTGCGCACGATCGCGCTCGCCGCGGAAAACCGCACCGATGCGCAGGCCGCCGCGATCCACGCGCTGGTCGACAGGATGGCCGACGAGGTCGACGACCACTCGCCGACCGACCACGACATCGCGCTGCACACGCTGATCGCGGAGGCGAGCGGCAACCCGCTGTTCGTCGCGATCGTCCGCTCGTTCGAGCCGCTGATGCAGGTCGCCGTGCCCGAGGCGTGGAAGACGCGGACGACCGAGGAACAGCGCCACTCGATCATCGTCAACCATCGTGCGCTCGCCGACGCGATCAGCGCGCGCGATCCGCAGGCGGCATTGGATGCGATGACCGGGCATTTCGACGCCTCGGTCGGGGCGTTGCTCAAGGACCGGTAGCAACATCCGTTCGGGTTTGTCCCGCTAGAGCCCCTCGCCGCCGACCCATTGCGCGTTGGACAGCCGCCGCGCCACGTCCCAGGTCTGGCGGCGGATGTCGGGGACCGCGACGATCTCCCAGAACGCGCCGCGCGTCATCGGGCCGATGGCGTAGAGCCGGTCGCTTGGCTGCCCTGCTGAACCGATCACCTGACCGACGCCGTTGACGTCGATGCCGAGATGCGCGGCGTCTGGGCGGATCGCGCCGCGGCCGCGCAGCGCGGCGAGCAGCGGATCGGTGGTGCGGGCAAGGTCGCCGAGCGGGCCGGTGCAGTTGACGATTCGCCGCACGGTCATCGCCTGTGCCGAGCGCTCGCCGCGCGGACGCCAGCTTACGTCAACGCCGCGCTCGCCTGGAACGAACGCCAGCGTCTTGCCGGCGATCACGTCGAGTTGCCCGCGCGACTGCATCGCCGCCAGCCGGTCGGCGACCTCGGGCGCGAGGCGGTGGCGGTGGACGTCCCACCACGGCCGCAGGTGGCGCAAAAAGCGCGCACGCTCCGCCTCGCTGGCATTGGCCCACATCGGTTGAGTGAAGGGACGCAGTTCGTCGACCGCGTTGCGCCAGCCGATCGTCTGGGCGCGGACGCGCACCTTGCGGACCAGCGCCGAAGCGGTTGTCGCCGGACGTTCCTCGATCCTCGCCCAGTCCGCCGCCGGCTCATGCCGGCGGGGCAGCAGGCCGCGCCGCGACAGCGCGATGATCCGCCCGGCAAATCCTCTGGCCTCGAGCATCAGCGCGACATCGACCATCGTCAGCCCGGTTCCGACCACCAGCACCGTATCGTCGGCGTTCAAGCCGTCGGCGACGTCCGACGCCCAGGGGTCGCCCTTGTAGAGATCGCCGGGCAGCGCATCGGGATTGAGGCCCGGCGGGTCGTGCGGTGGCAAGTTGCCGACCGCAAGCACGGCAGCGTCCGCCTCCAGCACCCCGCCATCGGCAAAGGCGAGCGCGACGCCCTCGCCCTGCTCGACCGCATCGACGACCTCGCCATAGCTCACCGTCAGCCGCCCGCCGCTCGACGCAATGGCGGCGTCGAGCATCTCGCGCAGATATTCGCCATATGTAACGCGCGAGGCGAAGGACGACGCGGCATTGGTCACGCCGCGTCCTTCGAGCCAGCGCGCGAAATGACCCGGATCGTCGGGAAAGGCGCTCATATTGCCGGCGCGGACGTTGAGCACATGGCTCGGGTGCGCTGCGCCATAAGCAAGCCCCTCGCCGGCGCGACCGCCACGTTCGATCAGCGTCGCGCGCGGGCCGTCGTGGCGCAGCAGGTTGATAGCCTGGAGCGTGCCCGAAAAGCCCGCGCCGACGATCGCGACATGCTCGATGCCTGCCATGCGATCAAATCTCGTATTCGAGCTGCCACTCCGGTTCGGTGAAGGCGGGCGGACGTTCGGCGAAGGCAGGCTGGCGCGCTTTCATCCGGCCGTAGAGCGATTTGACCGTGTCGCTGGCGGTGCGCACGAACAGCGACGGCACGACCGCATGGACGATGCAGGCGAGGCCGCCGACGACCATGTACGCGCCAAAGCCCGCGGCGGTTGCGAAATGCTCGCCATAGCTCTCCCCCACCTCGCGCGGGTGGCGGAGGAACAAGCGGTCGAACATGCGAATCTCCTCGAAGGTATCGCGTGTTACTGTATCGCGGGTGCCTCGGGCGGAACAGCGGCATTGCGCCAGCGCGCCACGGGAACGACCTCGACCGTGCGCTCGTCGATACGGCGGCGCTGGATCAGCGTCGCGCCATCCTGCACCGTGCCGCCAATCGTCGCGCGCACGCGGACCCAGAAGGTGTTGGAGCGGAACGAGGTGCCGGGCGGTTGCGTGACCTTCTGATCGGACAGATCGCGCAGGGTGATCTGGCCGTTGCGTTTGCGCAGCGCAACCAGCCGCTCGGCGATCACCCGATCATCGAACAGCAGCGTCAGCAACTCCTGATCGGCGGCATTGAGGTTGACCGCGGTGGTGCCGGGGAGCGCGGTGACCATGCGTTCGAGCCGCGCGACGGCATTTCGATCGGCGCCGGGGAGCAAGCGGATCGGGCGCGTGTCGCTGACCGGTCCCATCGCGCGGACATAGGCGATGGCGTCGGTCGTCTGCTGTTCGGTGAGACCGGCGATGGCGGCGAGCTTCTGGAACAGCACCACCGGATCGACCGCGCCGCTGCGCAGCGAATTGACGTTGAAGCGACCCTCGGCGTCGCTGACCGCGAGGTCGAAGCTGCCGCCGTCGATCGCCGCGCCCTTTGCACCAATCCCGGCCCAGGGCTCGGCAGCGTGATCGACATCGGGCGCCTCGATCGCGTCGCGGCGAAGCGCGGTGATCGCCGCCAGCTCGCCGCCACGCACGATCGCCGCCGCCCGCGCCGCCTCGCGCCCGCGCAGCGACCGGTCGAGCGCCAGCTCTTCGCGGCTGATCATCAGCAGCACCAGGCCGCTGGCGATGGCGACGAACATCAGGACATTGACCAGGATCATGCCCTGCTCGTCGTCGCGCGGCTTCATGGCGTTTCCCTGGGCTGCACCGGCAGCACGACGATGCGGCGGAGTGTGCCTTGCGGCCCCTGCCCCGCGACTTGCAGTTCGACCGAGACCGCGCGCGGCCACTCGCCCTTGCGTTCGTCGTCGGGCGGCCAGCGGTCGATCCAGGCGTCGCCGTCGCGAAACCGCCAGCGTGTGCCGGTAACGCCCTGCAGCAGCAGTTGCGGCTGCGGCGCCGAGCGGACGAGCGTGCCGCCCGCCTCGCCATAGCTGACCGCCACCGCCGGCCCGCCGACCCCGCCAGCGACGCGCGTGAACGCGACGGTGTTGCCGCCGCCCGAAATCTCGCCGCGCGTGACCTGATCGAGGTCGCTCTGGATAACGAACATCGCGCGCTGCAGATCGGCGAGACGGCTCAAGCGCGCCTCGGTGCGGCCCTGCACATTGAGGACGCTATCGAGCAGGCCGAGGCCGGCGACCGCGATCAGGGCGAACAGTCCCAGCGAGATGATGAGTTCGAGGAGCGTAAACCCCTGCTCACCCTCGGGCGGATTCATGCCCCCTGGCTCACCGCCACCGGCTTGTAGCCCTCGGGGCTGGCGACGAGGATCGCGAGTTCACGCGCGACGCTACCATCGGTGCGGAAGCGCGCGTTGCCGGTGATGCAGGTGTAGCTGGTTTCGGCGAGCAAGCCCGCCAGCCCCAGCGCGCCCTTCTCGCGCAGCACCTTGACGATCGCGCCGGCGTCATAGGCGAGCGCGGCCAGCGCACCGGGATCGCCGCCGTGACGCGCACGAAACTCGCCGGCAAACTTGCCGAACGCCGCCGGATCGGGGCTGGCGATCCACGCGTCGTCGAGCGCTTCGAGCGCAGCCGGGCGATGGTCGAGCGCCTGCACCGTGCCGAGCAGCTGGATGCCGGTCGCCTTGAGATTGCGCGCGGCGGCGAGCACCGCCTCACCACTGCCGGGCAACAGCACCGCGTCGGGCGCGTCGCCTGCTGACGGGAGCGGCTGGCCGGGGGTGACCGTGACCACGCGCACGTCGATGCCGATCTCGCCCTGAATGCGGCCCGCCGCCAGCGCCGCGGCGGCGCTCCACGGACTGGTGTCGTCGATCACCACGACGTTGCGCACGCCGCGCGAGCGGGCGTAGCGCAGGATCGCGCTGGTCACCTGACTGGGGGTGATGCCGAAGATGAAGGTGCCGGGCGCACGCACCACGGCGTTGTTGCTGAACGCGATCACCGGCACGCGGCCAGCGGCCTGCGCCGTAACCGCGCTGGCTTCCTCGGCGGTCACCGGTCCGAGGATCATCGCCGCCTTCGCTTTCAGCGCATTCTGCGCCGCCAGCGCGGCACCCGCGGCAGTACCGCCGGTGTCGTAAGCGGTGATTTCCGGGCCAGAATCCGCGAGCAACGCCGCCTGCCGCATGCTAAGGCCCAGCGCGGCGCGCGAGCCGCTCAGGGGCAGCAAGAGCGCCACCGGCCGTTTGTCGCGTTTGGGCTTGTCGGCCGCCAATACGGAGGGAATGCCACCACATGCCAGCGGCAACAGAAGGCCTGATCGCAGCAGCGTCCGGCGAGGAAATACGGGCGTCGTGGTCGGCACGGCGGCGTCTTACCGTCTTCGTGCTGCTGGGCATAGCGGCTTATGCGCTGGCGATGGTCGCGACGATGCCGGCGGGCGTGGCGTTCAGCAACCGCCCGTGGCGCACCGGCATCGCGGGAACGGTGTGGAATGGCAAGGTCGGGATTGCCGGCGGGAGCAAGGTCGAGTGGAACTGGGCGCCGCTGCGCTCGCTCACCAGCCTCGCCTTCGCCGCCGACTGGAAGGCGACCGGGCCGGATACCGACATGGGCGGACGCGGGCTGGTGCGATTCGGGCGGACCGTGCTCGATCAGGTCAGCGGGAGCGCGCATGCCTCGTTGCTCGACGCGCTGCAGCCCAACCTCCCCTTCACCTGCGACCTCGTCATGCAGACCGAGTTCGAGCGCATCGCGATCGGCGGGTCGGGCCAGATGATCGATGGCAAGCTGACCACCGATCCGGGGGTGTGCACGCCCAAAAGCGGCGGCGCGGCGGTGCCGGTGCCCGCCTTGCTGCTGACGGCAGAGAAGATCGGCACGGAGACGCGCATCCGCATCACCCCGGCCGCACAGCGGCGGCAGACGCTGGTCGATGCGACATTGAGCGACGATGGCGCGCTATCGCTGCGGCTGACCGCCGACGGCGCGCGCTTGCTGCCGTTCATCGGCCTGCCCGCGGGCGTGGCGATCGCGGGACAGCTCTAGAGCGTCACAAGATCATTGAGATTGATGATCGGCAGCAGGATCGCCAGCACCATCATCAGCACGAGGCCACCCATCAGCAGCAGCACCAGCGGCTCGACCAGCGCGACCAGAGCGGTGGTGATCGCATCGAGTTCGCGGTCGAGTTCGTCGGCGGCGCGGCTCAGCGCGGGACCGAGCTGGCCGCTCGCTTCGCCCGAGGCGACGATCGCGGTGAGCATCAGCGGGAACACGCCCGCCTCGCTCATCGCGCCGCGCAGGCTGATGCCTTCGCGCACCCGCGCGGCAACATGGAGCGCGCGGTCGCGGACCCAGCGGTTGGGCGTCACCGCGGCGGCGGCGTGGAGCGCTTCGACCAGCGGCACAGCGCTGGAGACGAGCGTGGCGAGGCTGCCGGCGAAGCGCGCGGCATTATGCTGGCGGCTGAAGCGGCGGAACGGCCAGCGTTCGGTGAAGCCGCGATCGACCTTGAGGCGGTTGGCAGGGTTCGCAGCCCAGCGGTTGAAGATGAGGAAGCCGACCAACGCGGCGAGCAGGATGTAGAGGCCCCAATCCTGCAGGAAGCTCGACACCGCGATCAGCATGCGCGTGAGCAGCGGCAGGTCGGTGCCGCGCGACACGAACACCTTCACGATGTCGGGAATGACATAGACCAGCAGCAGCACGATCACGCCGAGCGACACCGTCGCGAGCAGGCCGGGATAGAGCAAAGCCAGTTGCAGCTTCTGCGCGTTCGCCTGACGATGCTCGACGAAGTGCGCGAGGTGATTGAGCACCTCGGTGAGCTTGCCCGAGGCTTCGCCCGCCGCGACCGAGGCGCGGTAGAATTCAGGGAAGGTCCTGGGATGCTGGCCGAGCGCGCTGGCGAAGCTGCGCCCGTCGAGGATCGCGGCGCGCACGTCGAGCAGGATCGAGGAGACGCGCTGCGCCTCGGACTGGCTGGCGGCGAGGCGCAGCGCTTCCTCGACCGGGATGTCGGAGCCGACAAGTGTGGCGATCTGGCGTGTGGCGGTGGCGAGTTCGCGCGACGACATACCCGCGCGGCCGAGCTTGGGGAGCTGGATGCTGCCGATCGACTTGCGCTCGCCGGCGGCATCGACGCTGAGCGGAAGCAGGCCCTGCTCGCGCAGCATCGCGCGGGCGGCGGCGGGACTCGTCGCTTCAACCCTGCCCTTCCGCTGCGCGCCGGCCCGGTCGGCGGCGCGATAGGCGTAGGTGGTCACTAGGCCTCTTCCCTCGTCACCCGCGCGACTTCCTCGACGGTGGTGATACCGGCGCGCAGCTTGGCGATGCCATCGTCGAGCAGGCTGGGATTGTCCCTGCGCGCGTGCGCCTCGATCTCGGCTTCGGATGCGCCGTCATGGATCATCGCCTGGAAGCGGTCGTCGATCGCGACGACTTCATACACGCCCGCGCGCCCGCGATAGCCGTCGCCGCCGCATTCGTCGCAGCCGGCGGCGCGCCACAGCGTCTCGCCGGCTTTGACCGCGCCGCCAAGCATCAGCGAATCGCCTTCGCTCGCCACATCCTCGCGCCGGCAATGCTTGCACAACCGCCGCACCAGCCGCTGTGCCGCCAGACCGACCAGCATCGGCGCGAGCAGATAGCGCTCGACCCCCATGTCGATCAGGCGCGTCACCGATCCGACCGCGCTGTTGGTGTGCAGCGTCGAGAGCACGAAATGCCCGGTCATCGCCGATCGCACCGCGACCTCGGCGGTCTCCTGATCGCGGATCTCGCCGACCATGATCACGTCGGGGTCCTGCCGCAGGATCGCGCGCAGGCCGCGCGCGAAAGTCATGCCGGTGCGCGAATTGACCTGGGTCTGGCCGATCCCGGCAAGTTCATATTCGATCGGATCTTCGACCGTCATGATGTTGCGTTTGCGGTCGTTTAGCCGCTGGAGCGCGGCATAAAGGCTGGTGGTCTTGCCCGAGCCGGTCGGTCCGGTGACGAGCAGCATGCCGTGCGGGCGTTCGAGCAGACGCGCGAAGACATTGCGGTCGCGCTCGCTCATGCCGAGTTGCTCGAGGTCGAGCTTGAGCGAACCCTTTTCGAGCAGGCGCATGACCACGCGCTCGCCATGCTGGGTCGGCAGCGTCGAGACGCGCGCATCGACATCGTGCCCGCCGATGCGCAATGTGACGCGGCCGTCCTGCGGCACGCGCTTCTCGGCGATGTCGAGCTTCGCCATCACCTTGATACGGCTGACCAGCAACGGCGCGAGTTCGCGGCGCGGTTCGAGCTTGTCGCGCAGCACGCCGTCGATGCGGAAGCGGACGACGACGCGCTTCTCCTGCGTCTCGACATGGACGTCCGACGCGCCTTCCTTGACCGCTTCGAGCAGCAGCGCGTTGATCAGGCGGATGACCGGCGAATCGTCGCGCGCGTCGAGCAGGTCGTCGACCGCCGCGGCGCTGTCGGCGAGCGCGGCGAGGTCCATCTCGCCGAGATCGAACTCGGCCGCCGCGGCGCCGCTGCCCGAATAGGTCGCGGCGAGCGCCTGATCGAACACGGCATCGTCGGCGCTGACGAAGCGCACGCCCGGCGCGATGCGCTGGACTTCGAGCAGCGCGTCGAGCGGCGCGGCGGCGCGGTGGATGCATTCGAGGCCGGCGGCGCCGGGGCGCAGCACGACGCCGGCGCGGCGCGCATAGCTATAGGGCAAGGCCGCCGGCTGAGCGTCGGTGAGAATCAGCGCCTCGCTCACTGGCCGAACTCCACCGTGGCGTTGACGCGGCCCGGCGCGCCGCCCTTGAGCAGTTCGACGCGGCGGGCGCGGAGCGGCGTGGTGCGCTCGACGTTGGCGATCCAGCCGACGACCGCTTCATAGGGCGCTTCGGCGACCTGCGCGGTCAGCCCTGCCCCGCCGGGCGCCACCGTCGCGGTCAGGCCCGCCTCGCGCGCAGCCGCTTCGGCGGCCTGTGCGGGCGGTTCGGCGCGGAGCTGCGGGCGAGCGCCCGGCGCGACCAGCACGCCCGCCGCGCGGACGCGGGCGGTCAGCGTCTCATAAGTGCGAATGTCGGCCAGCGCCTCGGCGCGCGCGGTCTGAAGCGGCTTGATGATGCCGAAGATGAGGATCAGCGCGGCGAGCAGCCCGCCGAGCGTGCCGACCAGCCAGCGCTCGCGGATCGTCAGCCCGGCCCACCACAGCTCGGACTTGAGCAAAGCGGCCTCGAGCGCGGGCATGCGGATGATGCGGATCACGGTCATGCGCGCACCGTCACGCGAATCGCGCCGTCGGGCGCCGCCGTCACCTCCGCTGGCACGCCGCCGGCGCGCAGCGCACCGCGCACGCGCTCGGCCAGGCCGGGGTCGCCGGGATCGAGTTCGAGCGTCAGCGCATTGCCCTCGAACCGCATCGTCCGCGCGGTGACCGCGCTCGACAGCGGGGCGAGCGCGCGCGAGGTCCGCGTGATCAGCGGGACGAACGCGCTGCCTGCGGGTCCCGGCGGGGGGAGCAGATCGGCGACACTGGCGCGCAGGTCGCCCGAAACATTGGTGCCGGGCGCGGCCTGCGCCACCACCGCGCGCGTATCCTCGGCGCGGCGCTCGGCGATCACGCGCAGCATCACCGTATCGGCGGCGGCGATCACCGTGTGCGCGGCGATGCCCGCCGCGGCGATCCAGCCGAGCCGGCGCAGCCAGTGGTTGCCGATCGCCGTGCGCCGGGCATAGGCGCCCTGCCGAAGATCGACCGGCGGGACGAACAGGCGCTCGGCCAGCGCATCATCTGGCGTGCGTGGTTCCTGCGGCAGTTCGCCGATCGGCGTCGCGCCGACATTCCAGATGCGCGGCTGGCCCGCGGCTTCCCATGCCGGGCCTGCCAGCGCGGATGCCACGGCAAAGCCCGTACCGTCACCGGTTCGCACCAGCACGCGCCCGCCCGCCGCCTCGGCGCTCCACTCGCCCGCCTCGGGCAATGGCAATGCCAGCGCGTCGGGCACCAGCGCGGCATGACCGAGGCCCGCCGCATCCGCCGCCTCGACCCATTGCCGCATCAGCGCATGGCGCACGACGGCAACGAGATAGCGTTGCGGCGCGAGTTCCGCGCCCAAAGCAATATGCACCGCGTCGAGCGGATCGGCGATACGGTCCTCGATCGCGAAGGGCAGCGCGGCGATCCGTTTGGCGCGGCTTGCCAGCGGCAGGTCGACCGCCAGCAACAGCACCGATTCGCTCGGGACCAGCATGGTTGCAGGACCGCCGGGCTCGGCTATGATCGGCCGCCCGCCCGACAGCGTCCATACGCCGCCGGCACCGGGTTCCGCAGTGTCGGATATGGCTTGGCCGGTCATGGTTCCAGAGGCTCGGAGTGTAACATTGCTTTCACGAGAAGGACGCATGTGGCCGCGATGCGCATAGTTTTGAAACAATTCGATGACACCGTGGCATTCACGCCGCTGAAGGGCAAGCGCCGCGCGGTGCCGGCGAGCGAAGCGGGCCTCACCCTGCTCGAGATGATCGTGGTGCTGGTGATCATCGCGATCGTCGCGGGGCTGGTCACGATGAACGTGATCGGCCGCCCCGATCAGGCGCGCGTCACCACCACCAAAACCAACCTCGCCAGCCTGTCGAGCGCATTGAAAATGTACCGGCTCGACAATGGGCAATATCCGACGACCGAACAGGGGCTGAAGGCGCTGGCCGAAAAGCCGGCGACGCCGCCGCTGCCTGCCGCATGGCCCGATGGCGGCTATGTCTCCGAGAATCCGGTCGATGCGTGGGGCAATCCTTACGTCTATTCGGCGACCGGCGCCGCGTTCGAGCTCAAGTCGCTGGGCAAGGACGGGCAACCGGGCGGCGAAGGACTCGACGCCGATCTCGACGCCAAGGGCGGCTGAGCGACTTGCGGGGGACCACCATCGCTGAGTCCGAGCGCGGCATGACGCTCATCGAGATGCTGATCGTGCTCGTCATCATCGGTGTCGCGGCGGGCGGCGTGGCGCTGGGCATCGGCACCGCGACGCGTGCGCCATCGGTCGAGACCGAAGCGCGGCGGCTGGCGCTGCGGCTTCAGGCGGCGGCGGACGATGCGATGCTGGGCGACCGGATCATTGCCTTCACCACTGAAAAGCACAGCTACGGCTTCGCTGCGGTCGGGCGTGACGGCGCGCTGGTGCCGCTGGGCGATGCGCTGGCGCCGCATGAGCTGCCGGGTGGGATCGTCGTGACGATCGACGCCGCGCCGCCGGTGATGCTCGGGGTCGATGGCGGCGGCAAGCCGCTCAACGCCACGATCGAAAATGGCGCGCAACGCTGGGTGGTGCGTTACGACGGCATCACCGCGACGGCGAGCAAGGCCGCGGCGCTTTGATGTCGCTGCGCTCCGTGGCGGCACCTGCCCGCTCCCCCACCCGGCCACCCAACGCCAGTATCCTATGGGTGGCCGGGTGGGGGAGCGGGCAGGTGCCGCGTCCCGGCAAGGCCGGGACCACCAGCAAAGACTCTGGCTTTTCCCTCATCGAGGCGCTGGTCGCGCTGGCGGTGCTCGCCATCGCCACCGTGGGCCTGATCCGTGCGGTCGAGACGCACATCGATTCGACTCGCGCAATGGAACGCCGCGCCGCCGCGATGTGGGTGGCGGAGAACCGGCTCGCCGAAATCCAGCTCGCCGACCCCGCCGCCAACGCACCCGACACCGAATTGCTCGGCCAGCCATGGCGGGTAGCCGTCGCCCGCACGCGGACGCAGGACGCCGCGATCGACAAGGTCCGCATTCAGGTGTTCGCCAAGGGCGCGGAACGGACTCCGCTTGCATCGCTCGACGGCTTCGTGGAGGGCAGCGGGACATGATCCGTATCCTCGATCTGTCGCCGCGCCAGTCACGCACCGCGCTCGACATCGCGACCGCCGCGGTGGTGATTTCGGTCGCGGTCGCGCTCGCCGGCTTGACCTGGCGGATCGCGGGCCATGCCGGCACCGGTGCGGTCACGGTGCCGTCGGGCGCGCGTCCGGTGGCGCAGGTGGCGGACATCACCCCTGCCCTCGCCTTCGCGCCATTCGGCAAGGGCGCGGCGACCGACGCATCGCAGGCGACCGCGCTGCCGCTGCGGCTCAAGGGCGTGTTCGCCGCCTCGCCCGCATCGCTCTCGGTCGCCTATATCGAGGTCGGTAGCGAACCCTCCAAACCGTTCCGCATCGGCGAGGCGCCGGGTGGCGGGGTGATCGAGGGCATCCTGCGCGACCGCGTGCTGCTGCGGGTCAACGGGCGGATCGAGTTCCTCGCCTTTCCCGATCCGACGCTGACCGCCGAACAGCAGGCCGCGGCGCTCACCAAGGCGCCGCCTTCCGCACCGCTCCAGCCCGGCTCGCCGCCCGCGCCGCCGCCGCCAGCCGCCACGTCGGCCTTCGCCAGCCTCGCGCCCGCGCCGGGCGGCGGCCTCCAGGTCGGCGCCAACGCGCCGCCGGGGCTGCGGCCGGGCGACGTCATCACCTCGATCAACGGCACGCCGGTCACCAGCCAGGCCAGCGCCGCCACCGCGCTTGCCGCCGCCCAGGCGAGCGGCTCCGCCCAAGTCCAGATCACCCGCGACGGAAAGCCCGTGACGCTGACCGTCCCGACCCGCTAGGTATCGATCCCGTGCCCAAGATCCGCAGTTCCGTTCTTGCTCTGGCGATGGTCGCGATGACCGCGCAACCCGTGCTCGCCCAACAAAGCGAGGCGGCGGACATCGTCGTCAACATGCGCGGGGTCGAGATCGCCGATGTCGCCGACCAGATCTCGCGCCTGACCGGCCGCACGCTGATCCTCGATCCGGCGGTCAAGGGCACGGTGACCGTCACTTCCGCCCAGCCGCTCTCGCCCGACGGGGTGTGGGAGCTGTTCCAGTCGGTGCTGCGCGCCAATGGCTTTGCGGCGGTGCGCTCGGGCCGGGCGTGGCGGATCGTGCCGCAGGGCAGCGCGGTGCGCGACGGCGGCGTCTCGTCGCGCAGCGCGTCGGGGCAGGAACTGGTCACGCGGATGATCCGCCTCGCCAACGTGCCCTCCGCCGAAGCCGCGCGCATCGCGCGGCCGCTGGTGGCGAGCTTCGGCAGCGTCGAGCCGCTGGCCCAGCCCAATGCCGTGGTCGTCACCGATTATGCCGACAATGTCCGCCGGATCGAGGGCCTGCTGCGCTCGCTCGACGGCGGTGGCGGCGGGCTGACCTTCGCCACGGTCACGCTGCGCAACGGCAATGCCGCCGAAGTCGCGCAGGCGCTTCAGGCGGTGCTGGGCGATGCGGCGGGCGGCGCGAAGGTCGCCGGCGACGCGCGCAGCAACACGATCATCGTGCGCGGCACGCCGGGCGCGGTGGCCGATGCGCGGCGCATGATCGCCTCGCTAGATGCGCCGGGCGGCGCCGCGCCGATGACGCGCGTGTTCCGGCTGAACTATGCCGATGCCGAGGCGGTGACCGAGGTGCTGCGCGGCGTGCTCGGACAGGAGGCGACGACCAACAATCCCGTGGCGCGCAGCCTGTCGGGACAGCGTAACCCGCGCAGCCCGACCGGTATGCTCGGCGGGCTGATCGCGCAGGGCGGCAGCAATCCGGCGCAGACCGCCGCAGCGGCGGCTGCGGCTTCGCAACAGCAATCGGCACAACTGGGCGGCGCCCAGCAAGGGACGCCGCAGGGATTCTCCACCCCCGACGTGACAGTCCAGCCCTCGCCCGACATCAACGCGGTCGTGGTGCGCGGCACGCCGAGCGCGGTCGCCGCGATCGAGGCGCTGATCGCCGACCTCGACGTGCGCCGCCCACAGGTGCTGATCGAAGCCGCGATCGCGGAGATCACCGGCGAAGAGGCCGAACAGCTCGCCATCCAGCTCGGCACCAGTGGCGCGGCGCTGACTCAGGTCGAAGGCGCGGCGACCTCGTTCGGCACCGCGGGGCCGTCCCTGGGCGCGATCCTCGACGCGCTCGGCGTGCCGATGGCGGCGGCGCTCGGGCCGGGGCTCACCGCCAATATCGGCATCGGCAACGACTTCTCGATCCTGGTCCAGGCGCTCGGCACCTCGTCCAAGTCGAACCTGCTCTCGACGCCGCAGATCACGACGCTCGACAACAAGGTCGGCGAGTTCGTGGTGGCGCAGGAAGTGCC